>NZ_JABUZG010000039.1 GCF_014897815.1 Psychrobacter sp. PG1 | reverse complement strand
CAAGTAAATCACTCTCCGATATAGTCGGGGCGGTTCAGTCTTCTTGTGTCGATATTATTTATTAAAACCTGACAAGATTATGGTCTGTTGAAAAACAATCATAGCGTAAAATAAAAAAGCACCTTAATAAGGTGCTTTTTTATTGTATTCACTAAGCTCATCGTATTAAATATTACCGTCAAAAATGATGGTTAAAAAATTTCTTTTAACACGTTAATATTAGAATTAATACGAGTCAAAAGCAGTGCAATCAACCTGCTTCACCACGAAGCTAACGATGACGCACTACGCTGAGTAATAAAGCCGTCTGGAGTCTGACCATTGTCTGCTTGCCAGCGCTGGAACGCCAATCGAGTATTGGTACCCACGATACCGTCAGCGCCTTTAGTATCATAGCCTGAGTTGGTCAAACGCTGCTGTAAATTTCGTACTTGAGCTGTGGATAATGGACGCTCATAACGCGGCCATGATTTCTGTAATCCGCCTTGTCCAGCAAGCGCTTTACCCAACAAGCTGACACCTAGCGCATAGCTCGATGAGTTATTATAAACCTTGATCACATCAAAGTTTGGACTGAGTAACAGCACTGGACCATCCTTGCCAGCTGGTAGCCACAGCTCCATTTCGGTATTGGCATCCAAATAAACATCAGCGATGGTATCAACACCCATCGCCGCCCATCTCGCGGCAGGCTGCTTACTACCAACCATGGAGTAATCGAATGAGGCAGGAATGGTCGCTTCGTAAAATGGCGCTAGACCTCGAACCCAACCTGAGTTACTTAAATAATTAGCGGTGGACGCCAGTGCATCGCCCGTTGCCCACGGATTACGGTGACCATTACCATCGCCATCCACTCCGTGCTTCAGCCAAGTATCAGGGATAAACTGCGTCTGTCCCATGCCGCCTGCCCAAGAACCATCCAGCTGCGACCAAGACACATCACCGCGCTGCAATAGTGTCGCTAATGACAACAACTGAGTTTCGGCAAACTCTTGGCGACGACCATCATAAGCCAGACTCGCAAGCGAGCTTGGTATGCTGCTATTACCCGTCACCACGCCGTATGACGACTCCATGCCCCAAATGGCAGCGATTATTTCTGCATTGACGCCGTACTGCGATTCTAATTGCGACAAAAATGCCCGTTGCTCGGCGAACTTACGCTTACCAGTACTCACACGCCCATCAGATACGGCAGAATCGACGTATTCCCATGGCATCTTAGAAAACTCTGGCTGTCCTGAGTCAAGTGAGATGACTTGCTGATTTAAATAAGCGGTATCAAGTAGACGACGCACCGTCGCTGCATCATGACCTGATGAAATCGCCCGCATAGAAAAATCCGACTTCCAATCAGAGAAGCTGTTATAGCTTGGCTTTGCAACTGGCTGGGGCTTGATGACAGGCTTCGGTGCTGGCTTCACTTGAATGGTTTGAGTTTGGGTAATCTGAACGTTGCCTTGACGCACGGGTTTGCTAGGTTTTTGCATCGCCTGTTGGCTGGTACACCCAACCATCACTAACGCAGGAAACAGAGCAAGATATTGTTTTTTTAACATCATAAAATTCTCAAGTATGAATAAGTAAAGCGACTCAAATAAACCGATTTAGTTAAAGTGGCTTTATTCAAACGCTCTAAAATTCAAGCGCTCTGAATAAAGCCACTAAACTTGCCAAATCAGTCACAACTTGGCATCACGTTTAACGCCCTAGTACCGCACGTGGATCAATAGGATTGCCATTTAAGCGCACTTGGAACTCTAAGCCGACCTGATTGGTTTGGCCACTGTTACCCATGTTTGCAATGCGCTGACCGCGCTGTACAGCATCGCCTTCTTTGACCAGTAGCTGACTATTATGCGCATAAGCGGTGATGTAATTATCACTATGACGAATCATAATAAGATTGCCATACTCTGGCAGACCATCGCCAGAGTACAGTACCGTGCCAGATTGGCTAGCAAGTACGGGATCACCGATATTACCAGCAAACCACATACCCATCGTGCCCGCTGCCGCATCAAAGTTACGGGTCACTTGATTGCGACTCGGATATTCATAACCTGACGTTGCGTTAGCCGTCACTTCGTATACAGGGCTTTGTGAGCTATTATTAGGTACGCTCGTTACAGGTGGTGTGTAAGTTGGCTGTGTCGTTGTAGGCGCGTTATAACGATTGTTATCGGCTGGCGTACCTTGCCACAGCTTGAGCCATTGACCACTATAAATCGTATACTTGCTGTCCAAACCATTGAGCGAACCGATTTGACGGTAACTGAGACGATAGCGCTCAGCAATCTGGCTGACCGTATCGCCACGCTGTACACGATGGTAGTTAGGAACGCCTTGTGCATTGGTAATAATCTTAGGTCCCGCTTGGTTGGCTGATTGGTAAGTAGGCTTGGTTGCACAGCCCACCATCGTTAACGTTGCTGCTGTTAAAGTACCTATCAATGCCACTGTTGCAAAGCGCGATCCAGCAATAAGCTTCTTCATACAAGATTTCCTATTCTTTATGTTACTCACAAACTCCTTGTGTTACTCACAAGCATTTTGCTAACTTTTATACCGTTTAGTATTTAGTATTTAGTATTTAGTATTTGGCAAATACCATTATCAATCACTCGATAGTAAACCATTTTTTAAGGCGTGTCCTCATTTTGAAAATGGTGATAAAAATGAGATAAATGGCAGCCAAATAACAAAAATAGTGCAGATAATATCAGGATATTGACCAGCTGTTTGACGCATTTTGGCAGCGTAAATTTATAGCATTAACGCCGACAGCGTTTTAAGCGTGTCTGCTGGCGTATGATGCAGGCGCACTGGTGATAAACTGATATAACCCGCCGCTACCGCTTGATCATCCGTCATATCTGTTGTGGAGGACTGCAAATCTTCAGTTTCTAATGGCAACTCATGTGGGCGTTTACGTAGCGACAACCAATAAGCATCACGCCCACGTGGATCGATCACATGATGTACAGGACGCGCAATCTGACGGTGCCCTAACGCCGTTATTTTCCGACCTTTGATCTCATCAGCACTATCCACATCAGGAATATTAACGTTTAATACATGATAGGGCAAATTTTTGCAAGCATCTAATATCGGTGTTTCTATCAATAATTTAACAATTTCAGCTGCCGCCATTTGATAATGACTGGTCTGCTCTTGCCCTTCTCCTTTGACGCCGCCGCCCACTAGGGAGGTCGCAATGGCAGGTATTCCAAAGAGCTGTGCGGTCAATGCAGCACCAAAGGTACCCGAAAATAAAACATCTTGACCAAGATTGGCACCAGAATTAATGCCAGTAATCACACAATCAAAACGCGTATCAGGATACAACTCATGCAATGCCAAATGTACACAGTCCGCGGGTGAACCATTTACCGCTATAAAACCAGAATCCAATTGATGAGTATATAATGGCATCGATAGGCTCAAAGCACTCGCGCAGCCACTTTGCTCACTGTTTGGCGCAACCACTACCACCTCTGCAATAGCAGACAGGGCTTTATATAATGCCAATAACCCTGGTGCATAAACCCCATCATCATTACTAATTAAAAATTTCATTTTCACTCAATATACTCATTAATGACCGCCTGTCCACTTATGAACTTTAGCCGCATAAAATTGCTATAATCAAACCCGAAAATGGTGGTTAGATTGTGTGATCATACTGTTGATGCTGACACCCACATTGGCTTTTTCTGCATAAATAGTATGTATAAACAGCATTTGGCAAGCGTCAAATGATAGCTGAATTTACTATAAAAGTTAAAAAAGCCATACCGCTATCAAAGTAAAATGACACTGTGTTTATATCACAGCATGCATATGAAAAAATTGATAGAGCAAAACGCGGATGCCACCATAATTTTGGGCGATTATACCCTAATAATACGCTGACACGAACCCAGTCTTTGCGCAGAATCTATCCAATTTATAATTTTATCTCTATGATATCTGCATCAATAATAGCAAAAAAAACTTGGCGTGACGTTACAATAGGCAACACCTTACAACAATACAAACTTATATTTTTATGCTGACGTAACTTATGAGTCTATGCTGCTGATATGTTGCTCAAAAAGAGCTTTGGCTCACAAGATATCTACACATAAATCAATATTTTATGTGACTTTTGTTTTTTTACCCATTAACATATCACCATTAATTAAAGATAAGCGAGTGTAATACTGCATGAAAAATCAATCGAGATTATCTATAGCTTCTGTGATAGCAAAGACGGCGTCCAAAATTAGTCTTGCAGGACTGGTAACGTCTGTTGCCATGCTGTCTCAAGCATCCTTTGCGGCGAATAATTCTGCTACAACCATACCTCTAGATATGTCTGGCATCAATGTTACCAAGCATGAAATTGCGGTCATGCAAGTGTTATCAGAGATATGTCCACCGATGCTCAATGGTAAACAAAAACAGCGCTTTTATAAATCTTATAACGTGCAGCTTCACGAGTTGATGCCGTCTTTAGAAGATCCAAAAGCAGCGATTCAATATCTATCCACTCAGCAAGATTATCGCCAGATATTACAAGGCATTCGTAGCTGGACAATGGGCTTCTCTAAACAAGACAACAAAGCTCTATGCGAAGATTTGGCGAATGCTGAATACCAGTAGTGGAATATCATAATTAAGCTCAACAATTACAACATTATAATTGGCTTACTTATCAGACATCCTATCGTCTCCCCTACAATAGTTATGCCCCAGCATTGATCCTAAATTGATAAAGTCAGCTATAATTAATGACAATAAATCATGGCATTATCTGTCTTGGAACGCTGATTATGGGCTATTTAGCGACACCTTATAAGCTTGTTCATCAGGCTTATAAGTAACAAAAAAGCTTACGGTCATCCTGTTTATACCAACAGGATGACCGTAAGCTTTTTTATGACAGTCGAATTATTTCTATTCGAGACATTGTAGCAGTCCTAGTCTGAGCAAACGTTTACTTCTTACCACTCTTTCTTTTTAATCGGGTCTTTTTTTGCATTTATCGATTCCCCATCGGTTGGCATTTTGCTAAGATAAGGCGTTAATTTTATGTCTGTCGCTCAGCCATCACCACTCTTATTAATACATTGTTTTTAAACAGAATGTTTAAGACAGGCTACTTAAAATGATGCATAAGATTTAGTGCAAGGTACAAGCGGTAGATACATTTGGTTTCATGATGCGGTGTAACGATATATGACAGTAAAGCGTGTAAAAAATCAGCTGGTGCAGCTGGTAGTCGGTGTGAGTATCTCTATGAGTGCAGTAATGGCAAACGCAGCCATCCAGCCGCCTGAGATGGATAATACCGCCTATGTATTGATGGATTATAATACTGGTGAGATTTTGGCACAAAAGAACGCCAATGAGTCGCTACCGCCAGCGTCTTTGACAAAAATGATGACCAGCTACATCATTGAGCAGCGCTTAGCATCAGGCGACCTCAAAGAAGATGACCAAGTCATAATGAGTCCAAATGCTTGGTGTCGTGGTAGTAGCAGCCAGTCTTGCATGTATGTGCCGGTAAATAAATCTGCGAGTGTTATCGACATGCTACGCGGTATTATTATTCAATCAGGTAATGATGCCTCAAAAGCTATGGCGGAACATATCGCTGGTAGCGAAGCCTCATTTGCTATCTTGATGAATGAGCAAGCAGAAAAGCTTGGTATGAAAAATACCCATTTCGTCAACTCTACTGGTATGCCTGACGAAGGGCATGAGGCATCAGCACTAGATTTGGCCAAATTGTCACGTGCTATTATCAAGAATAGCGGCGACTATTATGGTATTTATGCAGAAAAAGAGTTCACCTATAACGGCATTACTCAAGGTAACCGTAATGCTCTACTTGCAACCGATCCTACCGTCGATGGTTTAAAAACTGGCCACACTGATGCCGCAGGCTATTGCTTAGCGGCTTCAAGCAATCGTGATGGCATGCGCTTGATTTCTGTGATTATGGGAACAGAGAGCCAGCAAGCACGTGCCGATCAATCACGTGAGCTGCTCAACTGGGGCTTTGGCCACTTCACTACTGTCACCAAAGCACCTGCCGGAAAATTCGTCAGCAAAGTTCCGGTCTGGTTCGGTGAAGCTGATGAAGTTGAGCTAGTCACTGCGGATAATTTGCAAATTCTAACCAGCAAAACGCAAAAAAATAAAATCACGACTGTGGTAGATATTCCTGAGAGCCTAGAAGCACCCATCAAAAAAGGTCAAGAAATTGGCAAAATGATGGCCGTTATTGATGGTAAAGCGGTGGCTTCAGTGCCTATTATAGCGACCAGTGATATCGAGCAATCAGGCTTTATGAGCCGTACTTGGCAGCGTGTCGTACGTTGGGCACAAAATCTGTTTTAGAGAATATTAGTAGAAGCTATTTCTCAAGAACATTACTGACAAAAAAGACGCCTCAAAACTGGGCGTCTTTTTTATGTCCTCATTCACCGCACAGATTTTATTATTGCTATTAAGTAGTGTCATCATCAAACTGTGATAAACACTGATTTACTAGACTCAGTAAGCTTGCCCTCGTTCATCATACTTTTCAGATTAAAAGCAAGCACCTTTGTCGAAAATACGATGTTCTAAACTATTTACAGTAAATGAGAGGCAACGGATTACATTAAACGAGGTTAGTACAGTAAGCGTGACAAATACTTTGACCTATTACGTCCATACCAACCAGCGCTTAAGCAAGTCGCTTAATGCTTTATCTTTATAAGTGGCGCTATAACAGTAATCGACACCAGCTGCTTTCAAACCATGCTCAAAGCTATCTAACTGCTTCGCTCGATGTGGTGGATACCAATATACCAATAAAGCCCGATGTTCACTTTCAAATTGACGAATACGCTTGGCTAGCGACTCAGCTTTACTTGGAAAAATATCTTCCGCAAACATCACCATATTCACCTGTTTTATACTCATCTCCTCTATAACCAGTGCTTCATGCTGACGATAAATGACAGTCGCGCCTAAACGCTCTAGCTCTTTCGCTAAAAACCCAACTTCATGATAATAATAGTAAATAATAGTCAATCCAGCCAATAAATGCTGCTGCCGAGACTGCTGTTTATTGGTCATCGATATGGTCAGCATGAATTGGGTGCCTGACCCTAACGTGCTATCTACTTCTATAGTAGCGCCCATCAGCTGAGCCATTTGCTTGACGACTGGCAAACCAACACCTGAGCCTTCATATTGACGAGTTTGTGATGAATCTACTTGGAAAAAAGGATTAAAAATATCATCGATATGAGTGCTATCGATACCAATACCTGTATCTTTCACACTGATTTGCCAGCGATTGCTTTTATCAAAATGAGTCAATTGCGACGTAATAGTCACCTGCCCCGCTGGAGTAAACTTAATCGCATTACTCAATAATATCGATAATATTTGTTTTATTTTTTCCGCATCCCCTTCCAGACCATAGTCTATATGATGAATACGGCTAATCAACTCTAGCCTTTTTTGCCGAGCAATAGGCTCATATTCTGCCAACAGATCGGCGATCAACTGCAGTGGATTGAACGTAATACAATTAATACTCATCTGACCTTTTTGTATTTGATTCAATTGAATAATATGATCAAGCGACGACACCAATTTATCACTACCGTCACTGATAATTTCAACCGCATCTTTTTGTTCTCTATTGAGGGTATCGTAATCTAACAGCTGTAAACCGCCTACGATAGCATTTAGCGAAGTTTTCAGCTCATGGGTGATCATGCTTTGAAAGTTATGCAGCTGCACATCGAGGGATACGTCTTTGTTGTGTAATTGCTGCTCAAAAATAGCAAGCGCCTCATAATCTTGTTGGACTTTCTGTAAACGATCAAACAATACAGCCAAAGTTTGCTTGATTTGCACCAGTTCCTGAAATTCAAAAAGCTGTGGAGTCACTGGTAACTGCTCAAGCTCTGGGTTTTTCACAACGATGTGACAGACTTCTTTCAAAGCTTCAATATCTCTGATTGGCCATTTGAGTTTGCGCAGAATGTACAATACCCAAAGTACCGTCAATATCGTGGTAATAAGCCATAGCAATATATTGCTTCGAAACCAATGTGAACGCAGGGTGTTCACATCTAAAGTGAGATTAATATATCCAACTAACGCGCTATTTTTATTGGCCTCACTAGACGCTGACGATTCTTGCTCACCATTTGATAAAGTCGTGGACGATTGCTGACTGCTGTTTAACGTATCTAGCGCGCTATCATCACCGATATCGTCACTGGTAACGGGATAATTGAAGCTGACAGTATCTGCAAATAAGGCATTCTTCCAATCATCTCTAGATTGATTAACTTCATCAATAGGTTTGGGTGTTGAGTAAAATAAAATACTTCTAATGCTGGGTTCACTTTCTAACAAGAATCTCACTTGCTCAGCCACGATATCAGCACCATCGGCTGTCGATGCACTAGTGGTCAACATGGTAGCCAATTGCTGGATATGCTGACGCTTCTCTTTATAGTGGTATAACAAACCATAAACGATAGACATCAAGAAACCTGCCAACACAGCCAAAATAATGGCTTGTACGACAGAACGCCAAATAAGCGTAGAGATGTTTTGAGAGGGACGGTTGTTCATATTACTTAACTGAGTTAAGAAAACTTTTGATTATAGTACAGGTATTTTGTAGGAGTAGTGAGGGAAATATCACATGTTAATAAAACTTAACAACGTATTAATATATCATGATGACCGATATAATCATCATGATATAGCACATTACAGAGAAGTATGAACAATAGAATAAAATAGTCTTTATTTACTACAACAATATAAAGACCATCATCATTTTGCTAAATTAACGCTTTTTATCTTTATTGGTGAATTTCTGCTTATCTTTGGTAGTAAATTTCTGTGCCCGATTACGCTCGCGTTGGCGCAACTGTTGCGTCTTCGCTTTGGTTGGTGTATCGCTCTTGTTGGCATATGGGTTGTCATTTTGTTTAAGAACAACGTTGAGCGGCGTGCCTTCGAGCTTAAATACTTGACGGAATTGGTTCTCCAGATAGCGCTGATAGCTCTTAGGTAGCGCACTGGTTTGGTTACCATGAATGACAATGACAGGCGGATTGTGACCACCGATGTGAGCGAAGCGCAGTTTAATACGGCGACCAGCAACCGTTGGTGGTGGATTGGCTGTCACCGCATCTTGCAGAATCTGAGTCAAACGATTGGTTGATACTTCAAACATCGAAGATTTATAAGCACGCAAGATAGACGGGTATAGATTACCCACACCAGTGCCATGTAAGGCTGAGATTAGATGCACTTTTACATAAGGGATAAAGTTAAAGCGGCGATCCATCTCAATCTTGATATAATTTTTCTGATCAGCAGTCAGACCATCCCACTTATTAATCGCAACAACTAAAGCACGACCCGCATCAAGCGCATAGCCAATCATATGCAAGTCTTGATCAACGATACCTTCATGGGCATCAATAACAATAACGGTTACGTTAGAATCTTCGATTGCTTGTAGGGTTTTAATGACCGAGAATTTTTCTACTTTTTCATCAATTCTACCGCGGCGGCGTACACCAGCAGTATCGATTAAGACGTAGTCCTTACCTTCGCGTGTATAAGGAATATAAATACTGTCACGTGTGGTACCGGGCATATCAAAAACCACTACTCGGTCTTCACCCAATAGACGATTGACTAGCGTCGATTTACCAACGTTTGGACGACCTATGATCGCTAACTTCAAACCTTTTGGCTCTACAACATTCTCTTGCTCAGGCATATCAGCCGTCAATATTTCAAGCAAATTACCGACACCGCGACCATGACTTGCCGCCATCGGATATGGCTCACCCAATCCTAATGCATAAAACTCGGCAGGTGCAGCGTCGTGAGCACCATCGACTTTATTGGCAACCACATAGACTGGTTTGCCAAGTGTGTGCAAAAACTTACCAATCTCAGCATCTGCGCCGATCATACCAGCACGAGCATCCACCACAAATACGATGATGTCCGCTTCATGAATCGCTGTATGCGATTGCTCAGACATATAATCATCAATGTTGCCGCTACCGCCATCCGCCTCACCAATACCGCCAGTGTCTACAACGATAAAAGATTTGTCTTCATAGGTCGCATCACCGTACTGACGGTCACGAGTCAGTCCTGACAAATCAGCAACCAATGCCTGCCGACTTTTTGTGAACTGATTAAATAAGGTGGATTTACCGACGTTTGGACGACCAATTAAGGCGACCACAGGCTTGATACTCATGGGTTACTCTCAGTGAAAGGCACAATGGCGGGCAGTACAGTTATTCTTATAACCAGTGACATAACAGTAGTCGTGAATAAGCTGCTCTTGACCGCAAATTAAAATGAATGATAAAACAATAGTCAGCTATTTTACAATTAGCAAGTGGTACATAGGATGACTAAATGATAAATAAATAATATATATATGGATAACACCTACGGCGCATCGGTCGCATAGAGTACGCGAAAGCCTGTATTTAAACAAGCAATTTACACAAGGCACTAAACGCTGACGAAGCAGCGTTTGTGTTCTCTAAAATTGCAATCAACCAGTTGGCTTAACTATAATATCAAACATACTATCTAAGTAAGCATTAACCGATAAAAAGCTTAGCGGGCTAATTGCCAAATAGCAACCTGTCCTGATGTGCTCTGCGTCATTAAGCGGCTGCCTTGTACTTGCAAGCTACTCAAAGCACCCTTAGTTTGTACACGGCTAACGATTTTACCGCTAGCTGGATCGAATAAGTGTACCATGCCGTCAAAATCACCCACGGCAATATAATTGCCAATCATTACAGGATTGGTTAAATGACGATAAGCCAGCTCTTCACTTTCCCAAAGAACCTCACCATTACTGCGATTATATGCAACCACTTTGCCCTCTAAGCTGGTACCAATCACTTGCTGGTTATTTACAGCAAGTGACTTTAAGCTGGCAAGCTCGTTGACAAACATGACTTGACGCGAAGCCAAATCAATACCTAATAACTGACCGCTATAACTGATGGCAAATAGCTGGTTTTTATCGACGATCGGCGTACCATCGACATCACTCATGCGCTCAACTTCACTACTACCAGTGCCAACGCCAACACGTCTTGACCACTGCGGTAAACCACTATCAGTCGTCACCGCATGTAAACGACCATCAGCAGTCGCCAATAATGCCGTTTTGCTATCTAATAACGTTGGCGCCGCACTACCGCGTACACTGATGGCTGGCACTTGTGTGGCAAACTGCCAGACAGACTGACCTGTCTGTAGTGACAAGCCATGTAAAAAGCCATCGTTCGCTGATAGAATGACACGGTTATTGGTAATTAAAGCGGGTGTCAATACTGATCCTGATAACTGCTTCTGCCAGCGTTTTGCGCCAGTCACACTATCAAATGCCATCACTTGACCGCCGCGTGTGCTAATAATCGCTGTTTGGCTCAAAGCATCTAAAGCAACGCCGCCCGTGATTTGATCGCCAACGTTGATCGACCATAAACGTTCGCCTGCACTGTTAAAGCCGGTCAAGTCCCCACCGCGCGATGCAGTGACGATTTGTCCATTGACATAACCTACTTGCAAGTCTAATGGATCTTTCTTACTGGCTTTTTTATTGCCAATATCTGTGCTAAAAACCGGTTGCAACACACTGATAGGCTCAGCAATCTGTACCAGCTTGACTGGATCATTGACGACGGGTTTAATACCGCGATTACACCCAATCAATGCAGTGCCCATCACTGCCAATACTGCCACATGCATCACCGTCGATTTGATGGTTTTAACTTTTGATATCTTGCTAGAGCGAATAGATTGAGTCATTATGAGTTCTCACTACAAATAAATTATTATTAATTAGTAAATTGGTTATCAGTAAATGTAAGATCGGCGATTAGTATTCATCAAGCACATTCAATGAGTGCTGGTGGTCTGTCCGATGCTGTTTTACTGCACCACTTAGCTTGTAGAACGGTTATAGATACGCGCTATTGACTAGCAATTATCAGGCATTAGGTAGAACGCAAACGCTATTATTGGTTAACAGCGCTTGTCACTGTACAATTATTGCGCAACCTCGGCAGCAGCATTTTCTTCCACTAAGGGCTGTGCAGGACTACTTGATTCTTGAATCAGACTGACTGGTTCGTCGATAGGCTCAGGTACGATGCCCAGACTCTCCATCTTTAATGCCAATACTGCACGCGTCTCTTGACGGTTGCGTAACAACTCCCAAGCATTATTATAAGACTTGATCGCTGAGTCTTTATTGTCTTGTGCCAAATAAATATCCCCTAACAACTCTTGTTGGCTGGCTTCAAATGAGCTTGGCATATCATTGTTGGCTTCTGCTAATGCAGCATCCGTATCGCCCGCCGCCAGTAATGTCGTCGCATAGCGCAAACGAGTAATTGCCTGTAAACCTGCATCACCTAAGTCAATGGCCAATGCTTTTTTGAGGGTTTCACTTGCCTCGGCAAATTCATTATTATCTACTTGCTGACGCGCTTTAATCATCAGTGCCTGCCAAGCGTAAACCGACTCACCATGCTTGCTAACTAGCGCATCAATATCTTTATTTAGCTGGGTGCGACTTTGGGCAAGTGCTGCTTGTGCTTCTGCTTCCAAATCAGGGTTTTGTGAGGCCAAACTGACTTCTTCATTCAACCGCTGAATGTCTGCATAATGATCTGCTGCAACGGTGTCTACGCGCGCATGGTTGTCCTGCCAATATGTCCAACCAAAATAAGCGGCCAGTGCCAACAAAATCGCAGTGACAATATAGCTGCCATACTGCTTTAACGCTTGCATTGAATTGTCTGCATTCGGCGAATTGGGTGTCAGAGCCATATGTGTTTACCTGATAAAAGTGTTATTAAATTGCTAATGCTAAAACCGCAATCGATTACTGACGGATAAAATTTTCTTTGCTCGACAACCAATCTGTCGCAACCGTCTGTTGTTCGCCCGTCTGCATGTCTTTAACGCTGAGGGTATTATCATCCAGCTCTTGCTGCGCAATAATAACGGTCAATGCAGCACCTGACTTATCTGCTTTCTTCATTTGCGCTTTTAGGCTCGTCGCACTCGCCATTTTCACCCGAATATCTGGACGACTATAGCGTAGGCGCTGGGCATAGCCAATACCAGCACTATAAACCTCTGGATGCGCAACCACGAAAACATCGCAAGCTGGAACATCAGCAATCGGCGCAACCGCTTCCATTAATAGTAATAAACGCTCAAGCCCCATGGCAAATCCAACAGCAGGCTCAGATTTTACTGGCTTATTGCCATCAGTACCGATGGATTTTAGTTGCCCAATCAAACCATCATAACGGCCGCCCGCACAAACGGTCGCTTGGCTACCAAGCTTGTCAGTCACCCACTCAAAAACCGTTTTGTTATAATAATCAAGACCGCGTACTAGGTGTGGATTGATCTCAAAATTAATACCCAGCTCTGTTAAATAGGCTTGTACTTGTTCAAAGTGTGCCACGCTCTCTTCACCTAAAAAGTCAGCCAACTTCGGCGCGTCTACCAATAGAGCTTGGGTGCTGGATTCTTTGCTGTCTAAAATACGTAGCGGATTGGTGGTCAAGCGGCGCTTGCTGTCTTCATCCAGCTGATCTTTTTTATCGGTTAAATAAGCAACCAATGCTTCGCGATAAGCATAACGCTCATCAATTTCGCCCAGACTGTTTAGCTCTAAACGCATCTCATCTTTTAGACCCAGCTCTTGCCACATCAAATGGGTCATGGCGATCAGCTCAGCGTCAGCGTCTGGTAAGGCACTACCAAAGCTTTCAACACCTATTTGATGAAATTGACGATAACGACCTTTTTGTGGACGCTCATAGCGAAACATTGGACCGATATACCATAACTTAGGCGTATCACCGCGCAGCAAGTTGTGCTCAATCACAGCACGTACTGCACCTGCTGTACCTTCGGGGCGTAGAGCCAACGGCGTTGGTGGCTCAGACTTATCGGTAAAGCTATACATCTCTTTTTCGACAATATCAGTCGCACCGCCAATGGCACGCGCAAACAAATCGGTTTGCTCAACGATTGGCAAGCGAATATGCTCAAAGCCGTATCTGCCCAGTACTTCAGCCAATATCGCTTCTAAATGCAACCACTTTGCAGACTGCTCAGGCAAAATATCATTAAACCCTTTGATAGCTTTAATCATGGTACGGTCGTATCCTTAAAAATTTTAACAAGTGTCTCTTTTATTTTTTGCTCATAATAGTGTTTTATTTTACGCGGATAATCTCATTCTCGCGTTTTTTAGCCAAATCTTCGGCATGTGCGCGTACCATACCTTCTATTTCATCGACCAAATTGTCGGTATCGATAAGATGGCTTTTTTCACCCATACGATATACCAAGGATCTTGGTGCGGCACCAACAATACCAATATCGGCCTCTTTCGCTTCACCAGGACCATTTACTTTACAGCCGATCACAGACAGGTTCATCGGTTCACGAATGTCTTCTAAGCGCGATTCTAAAGCGGTCATGACTCTAATCACATCAAACTCTTGGCGCGAGCAGCTTGGGCACGCAATAAAGTTGACACCATTAGAACGTATATTTAGCGATTTTAAAATATCAAAACCGATTTTAATTTCTTCTTCAGGCTCTGCCGCCAGTGAGATACGGATGGTATCACCGATGCCATCTAATAATAAACCGCCAAGTGCAATCGCGGATTTAACCGCGCCCGTACGATAAACGCCCGCCTCGGTGACGCCTAAATGCAGCGGATTATCAATTTGGGCAGAAATCAGGCGATACGCATCCAAGGTCAAAAACACATTACTGGCTTTAACCGATACTTTATATTGATCAAAATTTAGACGATCTAATATATCAATATGGCGCATGGCTGATTCAAGCATCGCCTCGCCAGTTGGCTCGGTATATTTGCGCTGAATATCTTTTTCGAGCGAGCCTGCATTGACACCGATACGAATAGGGATGTTGTAATATTTGGCACAGGCGACCACTTCACGTACTTTGGCATCGCTACCGATGTTACCTGGATTAATACGCAGACAGTCAGCCCCTGCTTCGGCAACTGCTAACGCAATTTTGTGGTCGAAATGCACATCTGCAATCAAAGGCACACTGACCAGCTTACGAATTTCGCCAAAAGCTTTGACCGTATCCATCGTTGGCGTCGACACCCGCATCAAATCCGCACCAGCTTCAACGCAGCGTTCGATTTGAGCGACAGTTGCTGCCACATCGCAAGTATCTGTATTGGTCATACTCTGCACACTAATCGGCGCATCACCACCAATCGCGACATCACCGACATATATTTTTTTGGTAAGGCGACGGTTAATAGGCGCTGACGTTGACATAGACAAACCCTTCAGTTAGAGCGAAAAAACGCAGAAAAAATACACTTATAATAGCTTGCAGATAGCAACTTTTAAAAATAAATCTTGTACAGCAGTCGATAAGACTAGCATTCAAAATTAGCCGCTTAAAAAGTTAAGGCGCTAACTCAAAATTGGCTTGCTTATCCGTTGCATAAGTATTTAGCGCAACCGCTTCTTGGTTAAGCATTATGCTGACATTATCAACATTATCAATTTGTACATTAAACGGCGGCGTACCTGACAGTTTATAATCCCCAGATGTCTGCGAGCCACTCATTAAACTACTACCAGAGGCATCAGTAATACTCACGACGGCGGTATCCGTCAGTTTGACATCTAAAGACGCTGGACTTGCATCGCCGCCCAAGTTTAGAGCAGAGCCAGAGGCACCAACGCCCATCTCATCAGTATTGATTGCCGCCCCTTGCGCTTGCTCTATCGCTGAGACGTCTTCGACCGTCGATACTGGCTGCTCGGCATTCTCTTTACTGGCATTACTCACCATGCGAAATAAGAAAATCGCTAAAATAATGACACCAATAACGGCGATGATCAGTAGTGGGTTAAAACGAATTCGATTGTGCGTATCACGTTGCAACGTGCCCATTGGACGCAGTGGCGTATCCGTGTTATTCACTGACTTGGCTTTCAGCTCCGTAGGATAAGCGGCATCAAAGCTGGTCGCTATTTTTACAGGATCTAAACCCAAAAACTTAGCATAATTGATGGCAAACCCACGCGCAAAAGCAGCTTGCGGCATCTCCGAAAAATTTTCATTTTCAAGCGCTTGCAAATGACGCTTTAAAATAAATAACTCGGCAGCTACCTCGTCTAAGCTGATTTGCTTATTTTTACGGGCTTGCTGCAACACGGCACCAAATGATCCCTGAGCGTTAGATTGAGTGTTTAATGATGGGGTGGTCATTTCCATGGTGCCTCTGGATTGTTAAGCCAAGTCTTAAGTTGTTTTGCTTCATCACTTAAAGGATAAGCAGATAAAAGCTGCTGTGCCAATTGCTGGCGCGTCGTTATGTTATTTTGTGCAGCGGCCAATTTGATACCTTGTAATAGCAAGCGCGGGCTAATGCCCTGCCCTTGTACCAGTACCAAGGTTTCATCATAAAGCCTTTGAGCCTGTGGAACACGTTGCTGCTCAAGCAATAAGTCGACCAACTCGATATGGGCAATAATACTATTACGATTGCCATCAAGTGCCCGTAAAAATGCTTTAGCAGCCGCACTGCGATCCCCTAGCTGTAAGTAAGTGCGTCCTAGATTCTCTAGCGCACCAATACGACCTTCGTAACCTAATGCTGAACCCGCAATCTCAAACTGCTCTGCCGCCTCACGATAACGCTTCATTTGTGACAAATAAACGCCATAGTTATTGTGGGCTTGCTCAAAATCTTTATCAAGCGTGATCGCTTTTTTAAAATATTGATCGGCTTTTTCGAGATTGAGTCGACTGCCCTCTTGCTGCAGCAAAACGCCCATCATATCATAGGCTGGCGCGTAACGGCTATCGGCAGCAAAGGCTTTTTCAAGTTGGCGTTGAGCAGTATCAAGCTCATTTTTGCGGATATATTGCGCGGCAAGTGAAGTGCGCACGCGAGCAATTTCTTGTTGATCTAAGTTACGATTGTCATTGGGTCGCGTAGACGTTTGATAAGCCGCGATATTTGTCAAATCATTGGTCGGCGTGCTTTGACAACCAGTGAGCAGCAGCCCTACCAATGCCGTCACTAATACCGTACGCTTCGACATCGCTATTGGGTCAATAGCCACTTGTCCATTCGCTGTACTCAATCGCTTATAAGTCTGAGAAAATATTTTTTGATAATTGAACTGACAAGAATTTCTAGAAGTCATCATAGCCGCCATCATAAAACTGTGATTCAATGCGTTCGATCCTCGAGGCATCAGTTTAATAGATTTAGCCCGCATAAGTACAATTTAGTTGTCATTAATTGCTGTGCACATCCAAACTAATCGTTATTGATACATTTTTATTACCATTGCGACAGATAAAAGACAAATACGATGCTACATCGAAAATGTCTATTCACCATTTATATGACCATCATACTAAACACTTTCACGATCCTTGATGCTTTTCTGCCACGCGGCTGAACGACGCGTTCTGTCAGCCACTTGCCCAACCAATTGACCACATGCCGCATCAATATCATCACCGCGTGTTTGACGTATGGTACAAACAAAACCTGCTTCACTTAATATGTTGCTGAAGGCATGAATACGATTATTACTCGACTTATCATAATTTGCATGAGGGAACGGGTTAAATGGTATCAGGTTAATCTTACTTGGTAAATCGCCCAATAATGCGACCAATTGCTCAGCATGCTCATTACTATCATTGACACCATCTAGCATCACATATTCAATAGTCACGTGTTTTTTGTGGCGCGGATTTACTTCAAAAACGTAATTTCTTGCAGCTGCCATCAACTGCTCTAGCGGATATTTTTTATTAATTGGGACTAGCTCATTACGCAGCTCGTCGTTTGGTGCGTGCAATGAAATCGCTAAAGCCACGTCAAGCTCCTGTGCCAACTCGTACATTTTTGGCACCACACCTGAAGTCGACAAAGTAACGCGGCGTTTTGATAAACCATAAGCATGGTCACTGAGCATCAATTCCATTGAGCTGACAACGGGACGATAGTTTAATAACGGCTCGCCCATGCCCATCATGACGACGTTGGTGACGTTGTTTTCCCATAAACTATGGTCAACATTTTCTAAACTGTCGTTTTCATCGGTCATATAAGAGGCATTTGCCACCCATAATTGTCCAAGAATTTCAGCCGCTGTTAAATCGCGCTCAAAGCCTTGCTTGCCGGTACTACAAAAGCTACAGTCGAGCGCACAGCCCACTTGCGAAGAGACACACAAGGTTTTACGACCGTTTAATTTGCTGTCATCTGCGGGAATTAATACGGTCTCGACCAACGAGCCACCCGTGACTTCAAATACCCATTTACGCGTGCCGTCATCACTATATTGACGATGAATCACTTTTGGCGGAATGATGCAGGCATTGGCTGATAATTTATCACGCAAAGATTTACTTAGATTGGTCATTTGCTCAAAATCAGTGACACCCTGCTGATATATCCACTTAATGACTTGCGTCGAGCGAAACGGCTTTTCGCCAATACTCTTAAAGTATTCCGCCAGCTGCGCTTGTGTCATACCTAGTAGATTGGTTTTCGCCTGCGCCTCGTCTACTAATTTTATACTCTTAATAGTCTTAGCAGGTACGTGTTGGACGTCAGTTTGAATAGGAGTTTGAGCAGTTGACATAATAAATAACCTTTTTGCATCTACTGGTATAGGCGATACAATTGTTGAGATGGGTGTTGCAGACGTACTCAATATATGAGTGCATGAGCAATCCGTTATGAGCGCATTTTTTACCAAAAACCGAAAGTAATATGCTGATAAAGGATTGATAACGCTATATAAAACCAATAATGAGGGAGAAAAGTTAAAATTTCAACACTAAAATTTCAATGTATAGTCAGACTATTATAATAGCTAAAACGGCTTATACCAAAAGATATAAGCCGTCTTGCCACACTAATAATTTATAGTCAATTTTATAAGCTATTAGTGCATAGTGAATCAAATATAGAGCTGTTACAAGGAAGACAAGCGCCAATTGTACATTGAGTACATTAAGCGAGTCTGACAACGTAACAGACTATATTTGGTTTACTATATTAACGCGTACGTGCACACACTTCTTCTTCATTGAAGAAGTAGCTGATTTCACGTGCTGCTGATTCAGCTGAATCTGAACCATGAACCGCGTTTTCATCGATGCTGCTAGCGAAGTCAGCACGGATAGTGCCTTCAGCGGCGTCTTTTGGGTTAGTAGCACCCATGATGTCGCGATGCTTAGCGATCGCATTTTCGCCTTCTAATACAGATACCAATACTGGACCTGAAGTCATAAATGATACTAGATCGTTGTAGAATGGACGCTCAGCGTGCTCAGCGTAAAAACCGCCCGCTTTTTTATCATCAAGTTGCATCATTTTAGCGGCAACAATTTTTAGACCTGATTTTTCAAAACGATCGTAGATAGCGCCGATGTTGTTGCCAGCTACTGCGTCAGGTTTGATGATAGATAAAGTACGTTCGTTAGCCATGAAAAGCTCCTAATAAATAATGAATTCGATAAAAATGAGATGGTAAATACTTTGTTTTATCTTTGGCCGCAATGTTGACTTAGGCGTATTTAAATAACTCATGGTCTATCAATGCGATAATATGAGCGCCAACACAGGATTGCTGCCTATTATAATGATTAGCGCTATAAATGATAGGGTTAATTTATGACCGCACCTTGCATAAAAGTAAATTTATGACCGCAGCTTATCTTAAGA
This sequence comes from Psychrobacter sp. PG1, assembly GCF_014897815.1. Lineage (GTDB taxonomy): Bacteria > Pseudomonadota > Gammaproteobacteria > Pseudomonadales > Moraxellaceae > Psychrobacter. The sequence goes on along the minus strand of NZ_JABUZG010000039.1, from coordinate 57,642 downwards.
CAAAGTGAGCATTCATCAATAGCAGATTCTTACCCTACGTATCTCATCACTAACTATCTTTGTCATTAATGAGCATAAAACCAACTTGGCGAAAACTCTATGTAAGTGTTACCAACAAAAATCCCTCAGCATATAATGCTAAGGGATTTTGTTAATACGCAGCTATGAAGGTCACTGCTTTCAAGCAATACTAAAAAACAACTACTCGCCTAAGCGGCTGTCGCGGCAACTGCCAGCGCTACATTCACGCACACGATCATTTAAGAAGTTCACTCGCTCAGTTGTCACCCGAGTCGCACAGCCCATATTAACAAAAAATCCTTCATCATTATTATAACTACATTGGTCATTACGCTCGCGTATCCACGCCAGTTGTCCGCGCTTTAATTTGGATTTTTGCTGGCTATTTAACTGCTTAGCTAATTTTGCATAAGAATTATTCAGCTCTTTATCCGCTTCTAGATATACTTTCGTTAAACAATATAAACCATCGAAATCATTGTTGGGTTTATCACAGTTTTGCGCGCCCCATGACAGCATAGGAAACATAAAAGCCGCAGACGTTAGCAGCGCTAGAGCTGTTTTGCCTATAGAGTGCTTGATAATAGTCGCTTTCATCACGTTTTCCTTTTTATATATTGATAAAATTACATGCATTTATGACATAATATACCAATTAAACCAGAATAATGTTAGCAATTCTCTCTTTTATACTATTTTTTCTTATCTCAATTTATTCAATTGCCAGATATCTTGATTTTTTATCGTTAGAGATTAATAGTGATTAACACTTTTTATCACTTGGCATTAATAATAGTTAGCATAATAAAAAATGATGAGAATTTACTTATAAGACATTACTCACAAGATAATACTCATAAAAAAATCCCAATGCTCAGCACTGGGATTTTTTATGAACGCTTAAACTAATTAAGTTTTATGATAAGAAACTAAGCATCATACGGGTCGCGCAATACAATCGTCTCTTCGCGGTCTGGACCGGTTGAGATAATATCAACTGGGCAACCAATCAACGCTTCGATACGTTTGATATATTTTTTCGCATTTTCTGGAAGTTCATCATAGTTAGTGATACCAACGGTTGACTCACTCCACCCTTGCATCGTCTCATATTTAGGCGTGACTGACTCATAGAATTCAGCATCATGTGCACCTGCACACTCAGTCTCAGGCAGGTTATAACCCACACCAATTAGTAGCTCTTCAAGACCATCTAATACGTCAAGCTTAGTTAAGCAGATACCTGACATAGAGTTCAGTACCACTGCACGGCGTAACGCTTCAGCATCGAACCAACCACAGCGACGCGCTCGACCAGTAGTCGCACCAAATTCATGACCGACTTTAGCCAAATGCGCACCAACATCATCAAATAGCTCGGTTGGGAATGGACCACTACCGACACGGGTAGTATAAGCTTTAGTGATACCAAGTACGTAATCTAAGTACAATGGACCGATACCTGTACCAGTCGATACGCCACCAGCGGTCACGCTTGAGCTAGTAACAAACGGATAAGTACCATGGTCGATATCAAGCAATGTACCTTGCGCACCTTCAAACATCAGATTCTTGCCAGCCAGACGCAATTGATTAAGGTCTTCGGTCACATCAGTAACCATGCCTTTAATCTCTTCTTTCCACTCTTGGCAAAGCTTAAGTGTCTCATCAAAATCAATCGCTTCAACTTTATAATACTGAGTCAGTTGGAAGTTATGATATTCAATTAAGTTGCGTAGTTTTTCTTCTAAATCATCACGGAACAAGTCAGCAAGCTTGATGGCACGGCGGGCTACTTTATCTTCATAAGCAGGTCCAATACCGCGACCCGTCGTACCGATTTTGCCAGTACCGCGTTTTGCTTCGCGTGCTTGGTCAAGTGCCACATGATACGGCATGATAAGTGGGCAGTTCGGTGATATGCGCAGACGCTCACGTACCGGCACGTTGTTGTCTTCTAGCTCTTTCATCTCTTTTAATAATGCGTCAGGTGCTAACACCACGCCGTTACCGATGAAGCAGGTAACGCCTTCACGTAAAATACCTGATGGGATTAAATGTAGGATGGTGGTTTTACCATCGACAACTAACGTGTGACCAGCGTTATGTCCGCCTTGAAAACGTGCAACTGCTGAAGCTTTTTCGGTTAGTAAATCGACGATTTTACCTTTACCTTCATCGCCCCATTGGCTACCCAAAACTACGACATTCTTACCCATGATCAATCCTTACCTTTATGTATTGAGGTGTGTGCAATAACGGTTTAAAACCTGTGATAACTTTCGTTATCTTGATTTTAAAGACGTTAAAAAATGGTAATACTATTTAAATTAATGCTTAAATACTCTGTAACTGCCAATGATTATCTATAAAGCTCAAAAGATGCGTCATATCAGAGGGACAATCTTCTGCGTTCAATGGCATGGTGACGCGATAGCCTTGCTCACGTAAACTCTCAACCTGCTGTAGCAGTATCTGTCTCTGTTCTTGGTTCGCACTGCTCAATGCTTCATAGTCGACCAATACGATGATTGGTGCCTCAAGCTGCGTGTGTGCAAGCAAACGACTGACATCCATACTAAAACCAGTGGCTTCACGTGGCTGATTGATTGCTAACTGATTGCCGCTTTGCATACCATCGAAACGACCGCCACGTACCAGAGGTTGCGTCTCACTATTGATATAGCCGTTGAACACAATACCCGTGTGGTAATGATAGCCTGATAATTCCGTCACATCGATACTCACAGGGCATTGCCACTGGTCTTGTAGATGTGTTTTTAGGCGTTGTAATTCATTGATAGCAGTCGCGATTTGCGTGTCCTGCTGTGCAGTCTCTGACAATCTCGCCAATAGATTGGTAATATCATGACCAAAACGTGCCAAAGCATAAAAATCATCACCCATTGGCAATAACTGGCAGATACGCTTTAGCTCTGGTAGATTCTTATTGGCATATAAATGCATGAGTTGCTCAGTGTCATTATCAGACAACGCTGCCAACTCAGCCAAGCGTTTGAATATCGCCACATGACCCAAGTCTATATGCAGCGTCGCACTCATATTTAGCTTATTTATCATACCAAACAACACATCTATCAGCTCAATATCTGCGGCAAGTGAAGCACAGCCAAATATTTCAGCGCCGAGCTGCAAAGGCGTACGTGAGCCAAACAGCCCTAATGGCAAGGTATGAATTACATCACCTGCATAGCAATAACGCGCAATACCTGTGCCGCCCCAATGCGCATCAATACGCAAAATCTGCGGGGTAATATCCGCACGCAGACCCATCAAGCGACCCGTTAGCTGATCGATAATCTTGAAAGTTTGACGCTTTAAATCTTCTGAGGCGCCACTCAACAATGACTCAGTAAATTCAATCATTGGTGGATTAACCAACTGATAACCATGACCAATAAGCTGCTGAGTCAGCTGATACCTAAGCACTTCTTGCTTACGCGCATCTTCGAACAGCACATCCACCACCCCATCAGGCAACAACCAGCTATTGGCAACGTCGCTGGCAAAGTTGTTCAAATATGGCATGCTAGTAGAGGTAGCAGTGTTTTCAGCAGGCTGAGCCGCCGCTTCATTAGTCGTATTTAACTGGGCAAGTTTTGCAGAATCAGAACTGACAGACACAATAAATCCTTGTTTGGCGTATCGCTTACCAAAAACGCGGTACTGATGCGGTACTTAAAGGTTATATTTACAATTGCATTGACGCCATGCATTTTTATTTTTAACGCGCAACATCATTGACCCAATTATTTATAAACAAACTAGGTAGCCGCAAAAGGGTGAGTAATAAGTATAATTTAGAATGATAAGACGAGTATCTTTATGCGCTAATAAACGGCGTTAAATAATCAAGGCACTTTATGCTTTAGTTTAGCATAGCAGCCAAGGTTCGCCTAGTGACAATTAGCCACAATTACTATCTAATTACGTCTTATCAGCACTTAATCTATGAAGGTTATCTGTAGACTATATAAGTAATCGTTGACTCAAAAATGGTTACCATCATTTTATATCATAAAGAAAATAATGAGCAAAGTGAGAACAACGCCTTCGATACCGACTCATGGTACACTAAGCCATATTTTTATCTCGGAAGCCTTATGTCATCTGATTACCACCCAAACCCTGCCAACAATCAAGCCAATGTCTTAGGTACGGCACTTGCCAGCTGCTGCTTTGACCCTATTACCGGTTATTACCGCAACGGCTTTTGTCATACTGGCAACCATGACGTCGGTCAGCACACCGTATGCGCCAAGATGACCAGCGAGTTTTTGAACTTTTCTGCCAGTCGCGGCAATGATTTGATTACGCCGCTACCTGAGTATGGATTTTCTGGTCTCAAGCCTGGTGATTATTGGTGCATTTGCGCGTTACGCTGGGTTGAAGCTTTGGACTTTGATATTGCCCCGCAAATCAAACTAGAAGCTTGCCACGAAAGCTTATTGAGCTTGGTCGATATTGATACTTTGAAAAGTTACGCCCTTTAATAACGATCATTATTAACAACAATCATTATAAGTTCTGATTGTGACACGTTTTTTACTTTATAAAGGGAGGGTGTATGGAAAACAATAACGACCAGTTGATCAAAAAAACCGCGCGTATTGCACCTAACTCTAATATCAATCGTATTTACGCCGATATGAATGAGGAACATCTCTATCTAGACAATGACGACAGCTATATCTATGGCGATGCTGATACCACCACTGAGGACACCATCGAGACCATGACGGTCTACGATCCTGACTCTGAACGCTATGAGGATATTGACTCTTCCAGTGCCGATGAAGTCGTCAATTGCTATGCTTATTCACGTAAGACCGGTGAAAATCTCGATAAATTAGCGCTAAACGATGTTAGTCGTGCCTTAAATAATAATGGTCAGTTTATTTGGCTTGGTCTCTATGATCCAAGCCTAGAAACCATGGTCAAAGTCAAAGAAGCCTTTGGACTACATGAACTGGCAATCGAAGATGCATTTGCCGATCACCAGCGTGCCAAAGTCGAGAACTATGACAATGACATGGTGTTTGTGGTATTGCGTACCGCTAAGCTTGAGGACAATGTCATTCGCTATGGCACCACCGCGATATTTATGGGCAAAAACTACCTGATTACCATCCGTAATGGTCCATCAAACTCCTACGCACCTGTCCGTGAGCATTGTCATCGTCGCCCTGAAAAGCTGCGTATGGGGCCGATATTTGTACTGCATGCTATTCTCGATTTTATCGTGGATAATTATATGCCGATTACCGATCGTTTAGGTCGCTATTTGCGTGAGCAAGAACGTTACGTGTTTACCTATGAGTTTGATAAAGGTACATTAAAAAACCTTTATGAGCTCAAATCGCAACTCGTACATATGCGGGCGATTATTTTACCAGTACAGGATATCTGTAGTTTTTTTATCAATCATAAAAAAAGCGAGATGGTCTCTGGGTTTTCTCAGGCCGCTAAGCCCTACTTCCGCGACGTCAATGACCATTTGCTACACTCATTAGACGCCATTAACGGTCTAAACGAGATGCTGAGTGTGGTCATGAATACCTATATGGCCATGGTTAATATGGGACAGAACGAGGTGGTGCGTAAGCTTGCTGCTTGGGCAGGTATTTTAGCTGTACCGACGGCCATTGCAGGTATCTATGGGATGAACTTTGATTTCATGCCCGAGCTGCATTGGCAATATTCCTACTTTGTCATCATGCTCATCATTGGATCATTATGTGGCTATTTATATTACAATTTTAAAAGGCTTAAATGGTTATAACTAAAATTTATAGTTAATGTTTCATTGATAGTCAGCGTTCAGCTTTTAAAAACAGCATCCTTCATGGTGCTGTTTTTTCACTTTATTATTGATAATAATTCTTATTTGTAATACTATTCACATTTATTCTTGCTAAACTCTTGCCGCCATTTCTACTATTCCAACGCCATCATATACGATTGACTCGGTCAATAGCACAAATCCTACAACCGTCGGATTTGTATGGGACGGTTTTGTTATTTTACGGCTGGCTATAGCGCGGTTGCAGCGGTATTTGTCTCAGGACAAGTACAAGATAGCAGCGGCGTCAAATCATTGACTTATATGCATAATAACGAATCAGCCCAAGCGCTAACGCTAGATACTGACGGTTATTTTGATGATCGTATTTTATTAACGCTAGGTAGCAATACCCTTGTCTTAGAAGCCACAGACAATGCCGGTAATATCATACGCTCAACCAAAACCATCTACGTAGGCGATACGATAGCGGCAGGTGGTTCGCATACCGCTGCCCTGCGTGATGGTCAGCTATATGGTTGGGGTCGCAACAACTATGGTCAGACAGGACTCGGTCTGACCACAAAAATCAGCGATATTATGGGACATCCAGACACGCCGATGCTAATGAACAGCGCACCAAAAGACCTGATATCTATTGGCTTTAATCAAAATCATTCACTCGCTATTGCTCAAAATGGTCAAGTTTATAGTTGGGGCGAAGACAAATACGGGCAGCTGGGTCGCGGTGACGGAGGTCGTAATGACTGTAGCAAAACTGCAGACTGTCGTTTGGATATCAGCGCGATCGAAGGTATCGAAAATGCCGTCATGGTCGCACCCGGCTATAGCCATAACTTGGTATTGACCGAAGAGGGTACGGTTTGGGCCTTTGGTGCCAATGGACACGGTCAGCTTGGTAATAATACCAGCACCGATAGCAGCACCCCTGTCAAAGTTGACTTCTCAGCAGCCACAGAGGCAGGACATATCGTGCAGGTGGTTGTTAGTGGCAATAGCTCTTATGCCTTAGATGACAAAGGTCAGGTTTGGGGTTGGGGCAGCGATGCTTACGCCAACCTTGGCAAAGGCAAAGTCTGTAACACTACAACCAACTGTATCAACGTCAATGCAACCCCTGTACGTATTCATGTCATTAATGAAACGATTAATAACGCCATTAATGCTAAGACAGATGACGCCACTCAAAAAGCTGACGACCAACCCGCTATAGATGTAGAAAAAGTGACCCAATTGACGGCTGGCAAAGACCATATCTTAGCATTGACCAATAAAGACGCAGTGTATGGCTGGGGGTTAAATGCCACTAGTCAATTGGGCTACAATGGTGAGACATTTAATGGCAGCGAAAAGGCATGGGCAGATGTCATTACCTCACCGACCAAACTACCTTGGTTTACAGATAAAGAAGTTCGCCGCGTCTATGCCAATGGCAATGCTAGCTATGCGTTACTGGACAATGTCGCCACTAATAATGGCTCATCAAAAACGGATGGTATTCTCTATGCATGGGGCATGTTTGGGGAGACAAACGGCGCAGGCAAGACCATTTACAACGACCTAGATGAACCAACCAATAAGCTGCCGAATCTAAAGAATATCGATAATATGGCCATGGGTGCCATGCATCTAATTGCTCATGAAAAATCGTTTGACCAAGATAATAATACGCTGAAAACTGGTCATTTATTTACGTGGGGCTGGAGCTTTGAAGGCTCACTCGGCAACAAAGACACCACTCATATTTGGATGTATAACAACCCTATCCCAGTTGCTTTACCTAGTCAGCTATAAGTGCTTTAAGCATGACGAAGTAAACAGTGCATAGTTGGTTGAATTTCCTATCATAAAATTCTCAAACAAGCAGCCTCGTTTATGCTGCTTGTTTGAGTTAATACGCCTAACTATTGCGTGGTAGCTTATCGCATACTCCTCAGGATATCCTCAATTAAATCGACAGCCCTCTAAATAGGCTGACGATGAAGATACACCCTAACCCCTTATATTCCAGCCATTTCAGGTCAGCCCATGTTTTTACGATCAAACTCGTCAACCATATCAAATTCTTCATTGTATACATTACCTCCCATCATACGTAACACACTACTCAGTGTAAGTATCGCGCTGCTGCTCACTGCTTGTGGCGGTTCAGATGATTCAAATAATTCCAGTAATGATGGCAATACTAACGCACCCAACCCACCCACTACTCCTGACACTCCAGAAATCGATACCAACTGGCAGCCAGCAGGTGGCAGTGCTACGATTGCCGCCAATGGATCACAGCCTTTTTTGCAAATCATGCCCAATCTACCGAGCAGCTCTTTAGGCGGGGTATCGCCTGGACGTGAGTTATTTATCACCGAGTGGACACCAGCAAATGAGGGTCGCGTACTGTTCGATGGTGTGGGGCCACTGTTAAATGCCAATGCCTGTACCCAATGCCATAGCGCTGAAGGTCGCAAACCCATTTATGCAGTCAATGGTCAGCTGAGTGATGCGATTTTATTCCGGTTGGGTAATAAGCAAGGCCTGCCACATGCTTATTACGGTGAACAAATGCAGCATCAAAGTATTGCCACAAGTATCAATCCCGAAGGGAGCATGCGCTACGCAGCGATGCCCAGTCAAAATGATAAACCTGCTGGCATACAGTTTAGCTTTACTCCAACTGACCCTAATCAACCCTTAGGGAATACAGCGATTAGCGGACGTATCTCACCGCAATTGGTCGGTATGGGCTTGCTCGACCTGATTCCTGAAGCGAATATCATTGCGGCAGCTGACCCTGATGATAACAATCAAGACGGTATCAGTGGCCGCGTACATTGGGTACAAGATGGCAAACAGCAGCGCATTGGCCGCTTTGGATGGAAGGCGATTAACTCAAGCCTGCGTACCCAAAATGCCAATGCCATGTCGCAAGATATGGGTTTGACCACCTCGGTATTTATGGATCCTAACTGTACGGTAAATCAGCCTATTTGCTGGACAGCAGCGAATGGCGGCTCTCCAGAAGTTTCAGACAGCAGTCTAGATGCCGTGACCGATTTTATGACCGCTCTTGCCGTACCTGAAAGGCGAATAGACGATTTATCAGATTTTAATAAAGGAGCGCAACTGTTTGCACAAGTCGGCTGTGCTGGCTGTCATACACCCAAGCAAAAAACAGGCAATAGTGATCGCTTCCCGCTCCTATCACAGCAAAACATTTATCCTTATACTGATTTATTACTGCATGATATGGGCGCTGGACTAGATGACAGCGTAAAAGAGAAAAATGCAGAAAGCTTTGAGTGGCGTACACCGCCATTGTGGGGAATTGGCATTGTGGCACGTGATCCAGAAGCGCGGTTTTTGCATGATGGTCGTGCCAGCAGCTTGACTGAAGCGATACTCTGGCATGGTGGTGAAGCAGAAGGTGCAAAGACGCGCTTTACACAGTTATCCGCCACGCAAAAACAAACATTAATGACCTTCTTAAAGGGCATTTAACGCTCAAACAATAAAATGTGAGATTTAAGAAGGCAAAAAAGGGCTACCAGTGGTAACCCTTTTTTATGCTGCTATTTAATAGTTATTCACGGCGATGCTTGGTATGACTATCAGGCGCTTGAGCATTATCAGGTAACAGCGCTTTAATCGTTAAGTTTGCATGCTGTTTATCTAGATTGTCCTCTGGACGGCCAAACGTTTTTGCTGTCCAAGTTAATACTACGATAGAACCACTCAATAGCATAATGGCCACAGAAATTGTCGCCAGCAGCCATAAATGGAAATAGTCTGAGACTGCCTGTACATCAACCACCAAATGTCGTGACAATGCAGTAATCGCGATAAATATCAAAAACTGTACCGGCAGACGATGGGTTTTAAAATAAATACCTATCATGGCGAGCAGCTCAAGATAAATAAACAACATCAATATGTCTTTTAAATCCGCTGAGCCTTTTTGAACAATACCAACGAACTCTTTACCGGCGGTCCAAACGACAACCACACTGATTAGAAATAAAATAACGTAATGACAGACATCGACAAACTCTCTACCGATACCTTGTAGTCGCTCATGAACACCTACGTTTTTTTTAGCCATGTTTAGGTCCTATCAACTGAGATGTGGTTGATTTAGCCTGAGTATATATTACCTCAGGCCCCTTATTTATCGGCAATCAGTATTCGTATGACTCTCTTTTTAGCCGATATTCAAACCGGCAGATTTTTCAGCAGCATCAACCGTTTGGCGAATAAGGGTATTAATGGTCATTGGACCCACGCCGCCCGGTACAGGCGTATAAGCACTGGCGATGTTTTCAACACCTTGCAACTCAATATCACCGACGCCGCCATTATCCGTTGGATGAAAGCCTGCATCGATAACCACAGCGCCCGCTTTGATCCACTCCGCTTTAATCAATTCTGGCACGCCCACTGCCCCAACCACGATATCCGCACGCTTAATATGAGACTCTAAATCTTGCGTTCTTGAATGGCAAATCGTTACGGTGCAGTTGGCATTCAATAGCATCATCGCCATTGGTTTACCCAAGATGGCACTGCGACCTACAACTACGGCTTCCTTACCAGCAAGCTCGATATTATGATGCTCTAATAAGTGCATGATGCCTTGCGGGGTACATGAACCATAAGCGCTCTGCTGCATCGCCATACGACCAAAGCCAAGACAGGTCACACCATCGACGTCTTTTGCCAAGTTAATCTGCTCAAAGCAAGCACGCTCATCGATATGTGCAGGCACTGGATGTTGTAGCAAGATACCATGGACGTCTGGATTGCTATTAAGCTCATCTATTTTTGCCATCAGCTCTTCAGTGGTTGTCGCACTTGGCATCTCAACGCGTATAGAATCCATGCCGACACGTTTACAAGCATTACCTTTCATACGTACATAAGTCGCAGAAGCGGGATCGTCGCCGACCAATATCGTCGCTAAGCTTGGGGTACGTCCTGTTTTAGCTTTAATAGCGTCTACACGCGTACTCAGTTGCTGTTCTATTTGTTTAGCAAGTGCTTTACCGTCCAAAACGGTAGCAGATCCTTGGGCAGTTGACATAGTAACTCCAATAGAGGGTGCGATAAAAAAAAGAAAGACAGCGCCCGCAACTACTTGCATGCCTGTCTTATGCTTGATCAATGTATGATTAAGACTGATATTGTACCTGTCTGGGCTAAAAAATCCTAGCGTGAGATAAGACTTGGATACTTATAAATTTCTATCGCTCGCCAATCTAGCAATATCATGTCATTACCGATGCAACCTTGACAACCTTTACCGTTTTATAAGAAAGTCTACTCACAAATAAAAGCTAATAGCCGCAACACCTTATAAATAATCAACACGCCTTAATAAGCGATATTCTCACATTACTGAATCATTGAAACAAACACGCGATCGATTGCATCTACCGTTTGCGCGATTTCGGCAGTGGTTAAGGTAGGATGAACCAAAAACATTAAGCTGGTCTCTCCCAATTGTTTTGCTATTGGCAGTCTGTTTTCTGGACGCAAGCCTGTATCATCGAATGCTTTTTCTAAATATACCTCTGAGGCAGACCCTGAATAGCAAGGCACGCCTAGCGCATTTATTTCTTCAATGATGCGATCACGTGTCCAGCCCTCAGCTAGGTTATTTGGTTGCACATAAACATACAATTTATAATAGGCATGGGTAGAGTTTGGAAACTGATAATCTTGCTCTAATGTCGGCACCGATAGATAGCCTTTTTCTTCCCATTTAGCACATGCCTCTAATATCACTTGAGCATTAGCACTGCGCTTCGCTATCCAGTCACTCATATGTGCCAATTGAATACGCCCAATCACGCCTTGAATCTCGGTCATGCGCCAATTGGTGCCAAAGCTCTCATGTAGCCAATTATAGCCGGGCTGCTGCTCGGTCTCATAGACCGCCGCATAGCTTTTGCCATGGTCTTTATACGCCCACATTTTTCGCCATAGTTGCTCGTCATCAGTGGTGACCATACCGCCCTCGCCGCCTGTGGTCATGATCTTATCTTGGCAAAAACTCCACGCGCCAATATGACCGATACTGCCAACGCTACGACCTTTGTAGCGTGCACCATGAGCTTGTGCGCAGTCTTCAATGACATATAAGTTATGCCGATCTGCCAGTGCCATGATGCCATCCATATCACAGGGCCAACCTGCCAAATGCACACAGACGATGCCTTTGGTTTTGTCCGTCAATACCGCCGCTATCGACTCTGGAGTGATATTCCCTGTGGACTCATCAACATCCGCAAAAATGGGCGTCGCGCCTGCATTAACCACTGAGGAGATACTGGCAATAAAAGTACGCGGCGTCACGATAACTTCATCACCCACACCTATACCAAGTGCCTGCAATGCCGCGTCCAATGCCAAAGTTCCGTTACCCAATGCAATCGCGTATTTGCTACCCGCCCAATCAGCGAATTCCTCTTCAAACTGACGGCATTCTTGCCCTGTCCAATAATTGACCTTGTTGGATAACAATACTTGACTGACCGCATCCGCTTCTTGCTGAGTAAAACTAGGCCAAGGTGAAAAAGGAGTATTTAGCATGCGTTCCTCATCAAAGCGTGTTTTTATCGACGCTATTACCTGTGAATTTACTCATGGTCGCTTCACCATCAGCACTAATGCCATCTTTGATAATGACTTTTTTTACTGTTTTAACCAAGATCATAATGTCTAACCATAATGACTGATGATCGACATACCATGTATCGAGCGTAAATTTTTCATGCCAACCAATCGTATTGCGACCATTAACTTGTGCGTATCCCGTAATACCCGGACGTACACGGTGGCGACGCGCTTGCTCATCATTATATAGCGGCAGATATTCCATCAATAATGGTCGCGGCCCCACCAAACTCATATCGCCTTTAATCACATTCCATAGTTCAGGCAGCTCATCGAGACTGCTATTACGCAAGGTCTTACCAAATGCCGTCAAACGCTCATCATCCTCTAAAGGATTACCCTCTGCATCGATCGCATCTTTCATCGAGCGAAACTTAATCATCTCAAACGGCTTGCCATTTAGACCAGGGCGAGTTTGTTTAAATATCACTGGTGATCCTAAGTTTTTTTTGACTTTATAAGCCGTAATAGCATAAACAGGAGATAATATTACCAAGGCCGCCGTGGCCGCCGTGATGTCAAATAGTCGCTTTATCATTTTTCAGCCCGCCTTTTGTCGTTTACGCGGTCATCCCTATTACGTAAATAAAAACTTAAATAACTTTGCCACAATTGCTTGCGTTCAAAATTTGCAATGGCCCAGTCTCTTGCCTCAGGATATCTCTTTTCAAATTCCTTATCAGTAGCAGCAGCACTGATCGCTTCGGCGACAGACGACATATCCTTAAAATTGAATTTTCGACCACTGATACCTTCTTTGACACTATCCTTTACACCAACGACATCATAGGCAAAGGTTGGAACGGCGCAACTTGCTGCTTCAATAGCGACACTGCCAAACCCTTCACGATAGCTCAAAAACAAATGTAAATCAGCACACTGAAAAATCTCGTGTACATTTGGATTGGCTGGTATATACACACCTCTATTATCTTTGACAACTTTCTCAACGACTACTTTTCCTACGTCGTCTTCACAGTCTCCTATGAACATAAAGTAGACGTTTTCTGCTCTTAGTTTTTCGGATATATACTCAATATCTTTGAAGCCTTTATCATCACAAACTCGTCCTACCACGCAAATCACAAAGGTATTTTCAGGTATCTTGTACTTCTTTCTTAATACCTCTTTTTCTAGCTGAGCCATAGGTTGCAGCAAATCAGTATCGATGCCGTTAAATGAGCCATTATCAATGACAGTTGCCTTGCTTTTTTTGAGGATATTTTCTGCTAAGCATACGCTGAGCAAAGATTCAGAAACAAATAAAACCTCGTGAGATAAGCCAAAACTTAATATATCCAGACCCTGAAACACCCTCTTTTTTAAACCTGAAAAATTCTCATAGGCTCTACCCACGCTAAAAGCAATTCGTCTCTTTTGCAATGTAACAGCACTTGCGATACTCCCTAACAACAAGGCTTTAGGCGTTAAATAAACCACCACATCAAAACGATTCGATAGCATATAACGGGTTAAAAGCGCGAGTGACTGAGTATCTTTAAGCAAAGAAGGCTTACGCTGAAAATTTAAATTAATTACCTTGCCTATTTTGCGCTCACGTAAAATATCTAACTGCTGTTTATCGCCACCGCAGATTAAGGTGATATCAACATCCGCATGGTCTCTAATGTATTCAAGCTGATCGCGATATAGCACATTAAATGACACCGCATCTGTCATTAGAAAGCATATCTTTAATGTCATTTCAGCACCTCAATATTTTTTTATATTATTTTATCAGTGACATTTTATAAATAATATTATTTAGCACAAATACCATTTACCACTGACTGATGATGATTTCTTAGCGTATCAGATATTGTTAATTTATTTCTTTTATTGGCTATTTTTTGTAATAATCCTATCGAATCTAAAAAAGTGACTGTTGTCAGTTTTGCTGATAATTTCAAAGAACCTAAATAACTGTTTCCCTTATATTCACAGTACGTTTTAAAACTGTCTTTATAGGATCTGGTTATTTTAGATAATGATAAATTCCCTGCTTCTCTATAATAGTATAGTAAATCGGGCAATACCGCTAAATTTAAATCTTGATTTGAGATAGCTCTACACCACAAATCATAATCTTCAGACCTTGGATAATTTTCATTATATTTATTTCGTTCATACCAACTCTTTTTTGCCAAAACAGCAGCATGTACAATAGGATAAGCCGCGGCTATTTCTTTAAATTCCGTGTAAATTTCATCGACATGACGACAACCATAAACTTTATTAAAATTATCAATAGACACGACACCTGTAGAAACCAAATCATAATTTGGATTTTTTTCTAAAAAACTTAATTGAATCGCTAGTCTATCTGGATGAATGAGATCATCGGCATCCATGCGCGCTATATAATCATAATTAGCTTCTTCAATAAGCTGATTTAATCGAGCAGGCAGTTTTTTATTTATGCCATCAGCAATGACCCTTATTCTATGATCAGCCTCTTCAAAACGCTTGGCGATGGCCAATGACGCATCAGTAGAGCCATCATCAATTAATATAAGCTCCCATAACTCATGCGTTTGAGCCAATATAGATTTGATAGCGTCTTCTAAGTACGCTTCAGCATTATAAATGGGAATACCAATAGATATATATGTCTGATTTTTCATTAGAAAACCTCAAATATCGGATTGATAATATACGGACTCAAGTTACTAAATCTCGATGTCGTCAAGACAAAATACATGAGAAAAATAACGATACTCGCTATATATAAATAAATATTATTAATTCTTTTTAAAATCATAGGCAGTATCAAAACCAATGTCCATGTAAAATACGCAAGCAGCCTTTGAGGACCTGAAGGACTGGTACCCAACATCGCTAACGGTATGATAAAAACCACGCCTGATGCATAAAACGTTATGAGTTTTTGAAAATCTTTGTCTTTAATTTTATACAGATAACTGACCAAGATAATTAAAATCATGATAGCCGTGTAAAAACCAAGCGTTAAAAACCCGCCTGCTTCATCGGATGCTTTCGCATAGCCCTCATATCTATCGTTAGTAGAAGAAATATAAGCGACCAATACCCCACTTACTAATAGCGATCCTAAGAATGTTGCCAAAATCTTATATAAGGGTTTTATTCTTAAATTGACGATAAAATAAAATGGAATCATAAATAACGCGGTTACATGGAACAATGAAGCAATTGCACAAATCAGCAGGTATGAAATAAATCGTTTTTCTAACAGATAAGGAATGGCCAAGGTAAAGATCGCCATTGCCAATCCTTGACGCAGTCCATTAAAAGAAAAAGTATAAACGCCCAGCGTAATAAATAAAAATACGGAGAACCAAT
This sequence comes from Psychrobacter sp. PG1, assembly GCF_014897815.1. Lineage (GTDB taxonomy): Bacteria > Pseudomonadota > Gammaproteobacteria > Pseudomonadales > Moraxellaceae > Psychrobacter. The sequence continues at coordinate 41,807 of NZ_JABUZG010000039.1, read as the reverse complement.
AATTTACGCTGTATTTTTTAATCACTCTAAGATAGCAATAGACAATAATTAAACTGGTAATAACAAGCAGCCAAAAATAATGAGTGGTCATACGTAATAACGCATACTCTAATAACTGATAACCAAACTCAATATCTTCATTGAACCTAAAGTACTCGGCATTCAATTGACTGTTGAAATTTCTCGTATAGTTTCCTGTATCCGTACCGACTCGGTAGCTACGAAGACCTGCAAACAATGTCAATATAATTAGCGGCAGCCAAAAAGACGTACGATTGAGAGATTTTTTCTCCAGTACGACCCAAAAAACAACAAGGCTAAGAACCAGCAGATATGGAAGCATTTAACCCTCTATAAAAGTAGATGTCGTCAATCTTATATAAATCGGATATGGTGGCAGGTTTACACCGTCTAGTATCTTTTGTACCGTCCAATACCTATATAACTATAGCCTTCCTATCCACCTCGATTTTTTTCTCATTCCGTCCAAACTACCTTGAAACAACTATAAATAAGAAGCAACTACTCTGTCACATACTCAAGTACTTTTGCATTAGTGTTTGCGCGTTGGTAGCAGCACTAAATCCATATAAATTCAGCGCTGCGGTTATGTCTTTTTCATTGGGCTTTGGCTGTTTAGACGCTAATAAGCAATCAACCCAATCCTTGGCTGAGTGAATCGGTAAAAACTGTACTAATCCAAGTCCTAAATCTACTTCAGGTGATACTTGGTCAGAAACTAACGCCTTTAACCCAACTGTTTGGCTCTCGACCAAGACGACAGGGAAACCCTCGTGCAACGAAGGCATAATCATATAGTCGGCGCTGGCCATTAATTCTGTGATATCCGTACGCATCCCCAAAAACTTGACCGTATCTAGGAGTGACTTATCTGCTACTTGTTGCCTGAGCCTCATATCCAATGAACCTTGTCCAACAATGTATAAGGTAAAAGCGATTTGACGTTTTTTTAACTGCTCAGCGATCTCTAAAGAAAACTGATGGTTTTTAACCTCATTTAGACGACCAACTTGGATGATTTTTAGCCCCTCATTGTCAAATTCTTGGTCGATATACTGTCTTGATTGGTTAGCGACTGTCATCATCTGCTGTATATCAACAGCATTGGGCAGTAGCCACACGTCTTTTATGCTGCCAAATAGGTAATTTGCCGCTTGTTCACCGCAACTCATTTTATCCGTGGCCAATTTACGATTGGTAATGAACGCCCATTGTTCATATATTTTTTTAACAATATTGGTTTTACCATTACTGGTACTATGAGAATGTGAAATGCGATGCGGCACGCCAGCACTTTTGGCAGCCAGCAGATGAAAAGCATTGTTTAATAGCATATGAGCATGAATGATTTGATAGTCAGGATGTTGTTTAAGGTAGTTTTTAAGCTTCCACATACGCGCTAATGAATGATCCGCTAAAATCGGTATAATCCTACCGCCCAGCGCTATTATCTCAGCATCATAGTCACCGACCTCGGCAGTAAAAGTGATAAAATCAAACTGAATCTGGCTATGATCTATATGACGATATAGATTCATAAGCATGGTCTCTGCCCCAGCCCGATCCATTTTTCCCACGATGTGCAGCACTCTCTGAATAGTCATCTCTTTACCTATTAAGAAGCCATAAAACCAAACGTATTTTTCAAAACTATTCTGAATCTGTCATCCCTTGACCTTTAACCTTTGCTCTTTTGTCTAGCGCTTGACGAAGCACCTGTAACATCAGCAAGGCAACTTGAGTCGGCATACGTACGATATTACTAATCATCATATTTCTTACGGTCAAATCGCTGTTATAACCTTTTAGTCGTAACGTTTTATCTGCTTTTTTAGCTTGTGCCAATGCAGCTGCTAAATAGTCATTATCTATACGAGTAAGGATACTCCAATGACTTTGTTTAATTTTATTGGCGAGTGTTTTTTTAGCCTCATCCGCTTGATATTCCTCTACTAAACTGATGACTTCTGCGTGGATAACGAAAAGGTCTAATAGTTTTTTATCTGTTGACCCTGTGATCGACGTGCCACGCTGTCTGTATAGATAAAAATCAATGGGCAGGTGATACTTAATATTAGTAGCTAAGCCAAGATGCCAATGAAAAGGCCAGTCTTCGTAGTACAGACCCACTGGGAACTGTAACGAGGCAGACCGCACTGCGCTAGATTTAATAAATTTGAGCCATGCAAAATGCGGTAAGCTAAAATATAAGCCGTCTATTTTGGTTGCCTCGAATGCTAAATTGCTAGCCGGATACGGTAGATCTGTCTCTGTAATGCCCTCTTTGAACGGTGTAAAGCCATATGTTACAACCTCTGCATTCGTGGTGAGCGCACAATCCACACACGCTGCCACCAAGCGAGTGTCTATAATGTCATCAGAATCAACGAACATTATGTATTTGCCTATCGCAGACTTGATACCAGTATTACGAGCCGCAGAAAGACCGCTGTTTTCATGATGCTGAATGACTTTGATGCGCTCATCTATGAGATGTGACGCAAGTGCTTGTTTTGAATCATCAGTGGAGCAATCTTCTACAACGATAATTTCAATATTCTGATAAGTCTGCTGCTTAATGGATGCCAAGCAAGCATCGATATATGACGCAACGTTATACACTGGTACGATGACACTCACTAATGGCGTTTCGATAGTCGTCATATCGCTACTAGCGCTTTTTTTAGGTCATCATACTCAGATATATCAACTGGCGACTCATCCATCGTACCGTGAGGCAGGGACAGAAGGCTATCGATGAATGTTGCAATATCAGCAATCTCATCCAACTCTAAAAACACCAGCCTTGGATGACCGCCTAACCAGTCCAACTGCGTCTGTCTTATCTTATGATTGGAGTTCGGAAGTACCAAGCACGGCATACCCGATAGCAAACATAAAATCATGCCGTGCAGCCGGTCAGTCACGACCAATTTTGCAGCACGAAACTGACTAAGCTTGTCAGTCAGTAATTTTGTGCAATGTGCCTCATCGAGTTGCGAACCACCAGCATGTGTATCGGTCTTTTCAATCTGATAGCCAGTATCTGCTAAGGCTTTGTCTATCATGGCGTATTGCTCAGCTGATAATGCGGCTTCTTTGTCATCTCGTAAGCAGCGCAAAATACCTGAAGGCGCTAAGCAATCTGTCGTACCCAGCACTGTGGCATTAGCGCTCATCACAATATCTGGTACGAGACCAATATGCACATTACTGTACTCAGCAAAAAGCTCGATGAGTTTTGCCGCTGTTATCGACTCTCTGGCAAAAACATGTATATCTGGATGATTGGCGTAAACTTTCACAATACGCTGCAAGGCACGTTTAGATTGAATAGAATCATTCCAATCTAGTGTCTGAGGAAAACAAACGATTCGATTGGCAGGAAATGACTTGATGACTAATTGGCGCAGCTCCTCAATATCAGGATACGTGCCACCCATATTACCGCCGCCAATGATAGTAACGATATCCGTCTCTTTTATTTGCTGTTTAATGGAATTGAGCACGAATCTGGTTTGACTGATAGCCACACTAACAACATCATAATCCGTCAGCACACGTTGCAAATACTGCTTTTGCGCGTGAGAAATAGCAATATCACCAATATTGCCATAGTCGGCGGCAAGAAAAATAAAGCACCGTTTACCAGTTGGTAACGGTAAACCTCTCGCCCCCATATAAGCGGCCAAGTGTTTTTTTAATCTGAGCGGAATGAGCTTTTTTATAGCAGCAATATTCATTTTTAATGCTCCCTTATTCGTTTCTCATTAACAGCTTCTTAACCCACATACGACGCCTTGAGCCAACAGGAAACAATCTATTCAAGTTAGGAGGCGGTTTACGTTTGAGTGCTTTTTCAATGTATGGCAGCCATTCAAGACCTCTACCCGTTTTAATCATCTCATGACGAATTAACTTCCAATCTATGCTGACAGCCCTGCCCTTTAGAGCCATTGATTTAAAAAGTGATGAGTCCATGGGCTCGCTAAAACATTGAGGGTTATCTATACCTGCAACCAAAAAGTTGAGACGCGTCCTAACACATTTCTCACAGCGACCGCAGTTACTATCATGCTTATCTCCAGCCCAACAGACACGTAAATTCTCTATACCCAATGGCCATGCTGCAAGCGCTTGAATCTTCTCTGAACGACTAAAGCCTGCACCATCATGAATGAGTCTAAAGTCGCCAGAACTTAGCAGCGGGTCAGTGATTGGGTGTGAGCCCCAAGGACTAATTAATACATCATAAGAATCACCACTACCAATGAGCCCAATTCCTGCATATCGTTTCAAGCCGCATAATACTGAGGCAATAGCAGCAGCATGATAGTCTTCCCAGTTGATGTCCCAAAGTCCTCGAATATTTGTCTCAACTGGCAATAGCTCGATATTGATATCTGCAAGTACTTTTGTCGCTATTTTTGCTGCACTGGCAAAGCCTTTTGTATCCTCTAAAGGTATATCAAAACCATGCACAAAAACCCCTGCTTTAGTATTTCGTGTGGCGTATCCTGCTCTGCCTGTCGCATGACGATAAGCGGTAAACTGAGCATCAACGCCACCAGAAAATGCAGCAATCGCACCATCTACTTGTACGTCGCTCTCTCTAATACGATCAACTTGTATATCAATCAAAAAATAACGCTCTGGTAACCACTTATTCCAAACATACTGTAGCTCTGTCAGGTTGGCTAATAGCTCATGCGACACGCTACCATGCACATGAATGGCTGCTCGCATCTGCATCGCGGGCAACAATGTGGCCAGTAAATAAGCATCACAATCATCGTCTTCTGGCATTGGCAAGTTCGCTGGATATACAAACCACAATACCTTCTCAATCATTTGCCCGTTAGCTGTTGTCTGTTGCAGCAAACAACAGCGCTTTTGGCCTTTTTCATCACTACGTAAAGGCTGAGGCAACAAATCAATATTAAGCATATTTTTTCACCTTTTCTTTAGACCAAGACAGTTGAAGAAAAACCAGCGTCATAACATACCAACGCCGTGAAAAACATAAAATCAATACACGAATGCCGCGGGCTGGATGTCGTTGATAATAATGCGGCAAACAGTTCTGATAAACGAAAGACTGGCGTATTTTAACTAGCTCTGCACGACGCTTTTTCATATCGATATGCGCCAAATTATTAAGTAAATATGGCAGCATATGCTCGACATAACTACGAGCAAAGTCCGATAATAGCACTTGCTTTTCAGTAGCACTGATCGACCAATCATGTATCCTGACTCTGGCTGTATAGTCCGCTTCAATGGATTCCAAAAGCCCTGATTTGTATTGTGAGCTTGTTATTGAGGTCGCATTTTCATAGTAGTTGTATGGACAGTCTGGCAGCACCGATAAACGATTTGCTTTGCTTAGACATGCGATATTAAAAATACCATCCTCACCAAATTTGACGTCGCTATCGAAGCGCAGCTCTGCGATTAAGTTTTTGCTATACACCTTGGTGCAGGCGTACCAATATATATGTCTATTCTCTGTCACTCTCAGTTGTAGCATTTCGATATCTTGCCGTGAGTATTCTGCCGCACTATTAGGACGCTCAATAACAGAGCCATCCAGCATCATGCGTTTATGACCAAATGCCAACATCTCGACATCTCGATCTACAGCTTGATCAAAGACAAAATCAAAATACCAATCATCAATGGTGTCATCCGCGTCTATAAAAACGATGTAACTGCCGGTTGCGATATCGAGCCCAGTATTACGAGCCTCTGCCACGCCACCATTTTTTTGATATTTCACCGTAATCCATGACCTAGCATTTGCCCAGCTATGCAATAGGCTAGCAGTATGATCTTTAGAACCATCGTCAATGACTATCAGCTCAATGTCGTGACTCTTTTTCGCAACGTCAATACTGTTGATGCAACGATCAATAGTAGCAGCGGCATTAAATGCAGCGATAATGACTGAAATCATAGTGAGCCTCTCAAGTTGAGACTTCTCATACATATCCTTTGTGACATTCAAAGCAGTCAAAAAACGTACCTACTGCTTCACTTCATCGATATGAACAAGACGCCGAAAAGCGACATAAATGATAGATAAACTGAGCAAAACCCCAACAAATGAGAAAAGGGCAATGGCTATCATATCTGACTCAAAAACGTAAAAACCTACATACAGCGCTGCAGCACGAAATACCACTGCAAACACTTCTCGAATCAAAAGGAATCGCTGTAAACGTAATGCTGGCAATGCCGCAGTACTCGCACCAGACACTAAGCTGGTCAAAAGCCAAATAGACAGCCACTGCGAATAACTACCTGCTAATGCCCACTCTGCACCGAACACTAAAGAAAAAAGATAATCACCAAAAACGAACACCGTACCGAATGGCACAATACCAACCACCAATAGAATCAACGTTACTTTTAATAAAAATTGATAAGCCTCAGATGAATTTGCTGTGATGGCACGCGTAATTTTAGGATAGAAAACCTCTCCAACCGCCTGACCTAACAGCATCGCGGGTGCACCAAGCACAAGAACAGCTAATGAATACTGCCCTGCAGAAGAGGCACTAAATAATGACGCTAACAAGATAGTTGGCAACCCTACTGAAGCCGCATTCAGGATACTTTGTGGCATACGATATATCGCAAAATCACGCTGCGATATGGCGGCATGTCGAACACCCTTAGTACCAAACCAATGACGGACATTTAATACACCTACTCTAGGTACACGAAGCATCTGCATAATAAAGTTTGTGAGCTGCCCTGCTATCGTCAATAAAATAAGTAACATCCCTGAAGGTGCTAGCATACCGCCTATCAGCTTACTACTATCTGTCACAAACTTGCTTTCCACATAAGCCCGAGCTTTCGCTTTAAATAAGCCCACTCTAATAGCAGACTGATCAGCGACAGAAAGAAAAGCACCGACTAATAGCGTTAATGGTATGAGATATAGCATGTTTGGCGTACTTTCCATACCCATCCAACTTGCCAAATGAAACTTACCGACATAGACAACAATGAATGAGAGGACAGCTATAACCACACTGAGCAATATAGACAGTCGGGCAACTGCCGCAGCATCCTCGTCACTGTCTGGCATCACGATTGCATTTGCATAGCCCATAGTGGCAATCGGAGTAATAATACTGACGATAGCAGTAAAGGCAGCAGCGATACCGAAATCCTCAGGTCTATATAGTCTGGTGAGAAATGGCATAAAAATCATAGCGATGGCCTGTCCAGCAGCAATCCCGCCACCGACCATGACCACATCTCGCACAAAGTGACTGGTTTTCAACCTGTTTATTATGCTCTGTATCGATGAAAATACTCCAGAGCTCATGACATATTGTCCAATTTAGTGACTCACAGAACTTGTAAGGAATTTATGACAGCGCGCCTCTCTCTATTAACCCATTTCATCTGTCAGTGTGGTATCTACTTTCTCTACCTCGACATCTTTATCAGATCCTTCTCGGTAACCTTCAACAAAAAACTTAAACTGGGTTTTCAGCCAGACCACATCCTGCTGCTTTGCTTTTTCTGCAAATTCAAATAAAATATTTTCGATATCTTGCAAAGGAAAGCTGTGCTCCATTGCTTGCATAATCAATGGATGAAAAGTAGGTTCGATATTGTCTTCACCAATGATTAACTCCTCGTAAAGCTTTTCACCCGGTCTCAAGCCAGTAAATACGATTTCGATATCGCCATTGGGATTGCTATCATCTTTTAGCTCACAACCTGTCAAACGAATCATACGTTTTGCCAGATCAACAATTTTGACGGGCGCGCCCATATCAAGCACAAACACTTCACCACCGAATGCCATCGCACCTGCCTGAATAACCAAACTGGCCGCTTCTGGAATCGTCATAAAATAGCGTGTGATGTCTGGATGAGTGATGGTGATCGGACCTCCTTGCTCAATCTGTTTGGTAAATAACGGCACCACAGAGCCTGATGACCCTAAAACATTGCCAAAACGCACCATGCTAAAACAAGTCTGACTGTTACTTTGGCTCAATCCTTGGCAGACCAACTCAGCCAAGCGTTTGGACGCTCCCATGACATTGGTAGGTCGCACGGCTTTGTCAGTAGAAATCAGTACAAAAGTCTCAACGCGAGCCTGTATCGCAGCACGGGCACAATGGTAGGTGCCTTTGGTATTATTGATGGTGCCCTCAAAGGGATTGGACTCAACAATAGGCACATGCTTATAGGCGGCAGCGTGATAAATCGTTTTTATATGGTTTTTTTCGAATATATTGATTAATTTTTTTTCGTTACTGACACTGCCGATGATGCTAATAATCTCAATATTTTGATAATCAGCATCCACTGTTTTTAAATTAACAAGTTCTTGATCTATGGTGTATAAAGCATACTCAGACTGTTCATATAGCACCAAGCATTTAGGCTTATTTTTGATGATTTGCCGACACAGCTCACTACCGATTGAACCACCTGCCCCAGTAACGAGAACGTTTTTACCCGTGATGTTTTTTTGTAGCAACTCCGCAACAGGTTCGACTGTTTCTCGTTCGAGCACATCTAATATGTCAACGGGTCGTATATGACTGACAGTTACTATCTCATCAGCAAGCTCACGTAAGCTTGGCAAGTCTTTTATCTTAACGGAGATACCTGACAGACTGTCCATAATCTGTTTTTTACGACCACGGCTCATAGAGGGCATGGCCAAAATCACCTGCGCCACATTGAGTTTTTCTATCAACCACGGAAGCGCGTGAGCTGCATATATTTGTTTGCCATGTAAATAAGCCCCAGTAAGCTGCGGGTCATCATCGATATACGCCACTACATTGTACTGATAAGAATGTCTCAAACTTTCTAGCAACTCTCTACCAGCTTCTCCTGCACCATAGATAATCACATTGTCACAACAGGCATTTGGACGACGGTTTTGACCTGTACCCTGTAGACGTTTCAGTAACGCGCGGATCATGAGCCTACTATTCCACAGCCAAATAAAAAATAGAAATAAAAATATAACGGGGGCTGAGCGCGGTATTGTCGCTGATGGGCTCAAATAAATGATGACTTGATAAACAATAATAAGTAAAAAAAACAGTTGCAGCACACGACCCATCACTGCATCAAAAAACCCTCGAGAGGCGCTGCGATAAAAACCAATAAGATATAAGCTAGCAACCGGCACGAATGCATAAAAAGCCAATGCTGCAAGACTGATATGAGAAGCCACATATCCTTGTCGTAGCATCAATGCCAATAATAGGCAAAAGATCGACATGGCAAAATCTATACTAAATAAGAGGGTGCTTTTAGTCAGGCGTGGTAATGACAATAAATACAGAGCCACACGCTTCGACCATTGATTAAAACCACTGGACGATTGATAAGCATTGTTTGACTCTGTTTTTATCAACATAATATCCACCCAATTAAGTTGGTTTGCTTATAAGCGACTACCACGCAAACTAGTGGTTATCTCCGTAGGCATAATGATAGTGATAGCTATATTTATCCATAAGACCCTGCTGTACATCATTGAGAATAATGCCATCTACTTGTACATTGGCTTTATTCATTTGCTTGATCGCATAAACCAGTTGCCCTTCTATTGAATGATTAAACTTCGTAACGATGAGTACTTTGTCTGCATGTTGCGCAAGTACCATAGCATCTGACGCCGCCAATATCGGGGGTGAGTCGATGACAATATAATCGTATTGAGTTTTTAATTCTGCCATCAAATGATTGAATTTTTCGCCCATCAATAAGGAGGTAGGATTATGCGGCTGCCGTCCGCGCGGTATGAAATCGATCAACTCCATACCAGTGGGATGAATAAAGCTTTCGACCCCTAAGCTAGAAACCTCACTGTCTAATCGAGTACCATCAATCGGAGAAAAATGCTTTTTATCCTGCAACAAATAATCGGCAAGACCATCATGTTGGCTCATATTAAACATTTTATGCAGCTCACCTAAGCGCATGTCACCATCGATGACCAAGACTTTTTTGTTGAGCTGGGCAAATACCTCTGATAAATTAGCAGCGATAAACGACTTGCCCACACCAGGGCTCTCCCCAGTAATCAATATGACTTGCGCGGGCTGCCCCACCGCTGTCCCCATTGGCATACCAAACATCAAATTGGTTCTTAAGCTTTTGATCGCTTCATAACTCAAACTACTGTGATCAACATGAGCGAGCATGCGAGGGGTGGTATTCTTCTTTTTACTCAACCTCGACAGTAAGGGTGAGCGTGGAATCGTTGCAATGACAGGGATGCCCGTAGTGGTCTCTAAATGCTCTGGATCTTTGACGACATTTCTAACAAGGTTCTTCAAGAGCACCAGCATCACCCCAAACATCATGCCTATCAATGTGGTCAGCATCAGGATTTGTAGTTTATTTGGTGCAATGGCATTAAAGGTACTGGTCGGTGAATCGATAATACGGGCATAGCCGATTTGACCAGCCTTGACGATTTTAAGTTGCTCATAATTTTTGAGCAGCGTCAGATAGATTTCTCGATTGATTGCCGTATCTTCTGATAGCTTCAGAAACTCTCGCTGTATTTCAGGTAGACCTGCAATGGTATTATCTATCTCTCTTGTTCTATTATTGAGCACTTTGAGCTGTTCATTAATTTGGATGACCAGTGGATGTTCTTCGGTATAATAAGTGGTCAGGTCTGCTTTTTTGAGTTTAAGCTCATTGAGCTGCTCATCGATGCGAGACTTCTCATTCAATAACAACTCGGCTTCTTTACCCACATCAATCGTGCCATATTTTTTACGAAAGTCATTAAACAATGCTTCAGAAGTCTCTAATTTTTCTTTTAATAGAGGTATCTGCGTTTCCATAAAGGCAAGTGTTTTGGTCGTTTCTTCAGAACCGCGAGATTGGTTTTGATCGACGTAAGATCGGACGATCTGATTGAGTATAGTCGTGATTTGCTCTTGGTTGGGACCCGTCATCGACAGCTGAATAATCCCCGTTTTTTGACCTTTTTCTTCAACGGATAAGGCGCCGTTGATAGCGTCAGTCGCAGCCTTTATCGTCTGCTTACTAATATTAATTGGGTAACCATCAGCAGGTAACTCTGTGACAGTAATATTAATCTGACCGTCCAACCCTTTGAACTGATGCGCCTGACCAAGCTGACCTTTGAATTCATCAAACCCATTGCTCAAAACAAACCCTGTAGCAGATTTTGTTAGTGTAAAAGGTTGGTTTAAGTACGCTGGTGATACATCAAATTGGCGGACTTTTACTATGCCATTTTCGGTATCAAGAGACACATCATCCGGTGTGTTTAATTGCGTGTAAGTACGATTGCTTTTTATTCTATCAAGATGACCAATATTGGGATCTGTTAGTTTAATGCGCAGGTGCAATAGCTCAACCACTGGCTCCAATATCATACGTGATCTTATCAGCTCTGCTTCTGTCTCCGCTTTGCTGACTTCTGCACCAACCAGCTCTGAGATACTCTCGCCAAGCGCCTCTATTCCTTGAGTATTTTCTTCAATCTGTATCAGCGCATCTGATTTATAGATGGGATTCACATAGCGGGTATACAAAAGCCCTAGTAAAAGCCCCAATATCGCCATGAGAGCGATAATTTTCCAACCACGCAACAATACTAAAACCAGCGCCATTAAATCGATGTCGTCATTGTTTTTTTCGCTCGTAGACGTTGATAGGTCTTTTGAATCCATATTATTCATAACCATATGCTCATCGCTCAATGTTGATCGTTTAATAGCATTCGCTGAACTTCAACGCTCTAATTGATGTCGCGTCGCTAATCTTGTCAGTCCATTGTTCAAGACTATCGATAATATTTTGTCTACTCTTTTCAAATGCTGAGTCATCCTGCTGATAAGGGTCAGCAATATCTTTATCAAGCCAATGCCCAATTCGAAAGATTTTTCCGCGACAGTGCGGCCACTGACTTTCAATCCATTTGGTTTGGCTGGTTGTCATAGTCAAAATTAAATCTGCCTGACTGACTAATGCTTCATCAATTTGCTTGGCGATATGAGCACTGATGTCTATATTATGAGTGGCCATCAATGCAACCGCTTTGGCATCAGCTGCGTGACCTACGAGCGCTGACAGACCAGCAGAGTCAATGTGCTTTTCTGGGTAATATGCCGTTAATATGGCAGCGGCCATCGGGCTGCGGCATATATTGCCAACACAAACGACCAATATCTGATCAAACGCTCGCATGACTGACTCCTATATCCCTGAAATCACATTGATTGCTGATGTTGAAGGCAGTATGGCGCTGATAATACGGTTCCAGCGCGCCAAGCCAGTTGGATCAACATAAAGGATGTCATTGGCTTGCATGTCAAAACGACTGGCCAAAGCAAAACTTGTGATGCTCTGCATGTCGACATAATAAATATTGGTGTATTGATACTTTGGATTATCCCGAACGATATATACTTTGGCCGCATTGGCCGTATTAGAATTCAATCCATTTGACTCACCTAATACATGCGCTAGGCTCAGCCCTTGCTCAGGAATAGCAACGGGCTCAATTTTGCCAAATTCTCCCAATACATAGACCTTATTGCGGCTTTGGCTATTGACATGAATAGCATCGCCGTCTTGTAAGTATATTTGATTGGCAGACAGCCCCATTTGATTTAATGATTGGATACCGAGCTTGTAACTTTTGCCTTGACGATTTAATACGATATGGTTTGAATCACCCGTATCAGTCGTACCACCCGCCATAGAAATAGCACCATATACTGAGATGGGCACATCTGCGATAGCAAACTCACCAGACTGCTTGACCTCACCATCCACAAAAAACTTACTACCACGGTAGTTGATGATTTTGACCTGAGGATCTGAGTATTTGAGATAGCGTTGAAGCTTGCTTTGCAAAGTGGCAGTGAACTGCGGCACACTGAGACCGCTGGCTTTGACTCTCCCTATTAAGGGGAATTGTATAAACCCTTGCTGGTCAACAGTCAGACTAGACGTTGAAGCATTAATATCTGGATAATTGGTCAGGATAATATTGAGAACATCCCCTTTAGCAATGCCATAGCTGACACGCCCAGATGTTTTTACTAAATGATATAAATCTCGATCAAGGATGACGGCTTCTTTAGGTGGTAGATTAGCCAAACTCAAAGGTTGAATATAGAATTGTAGACCGTTTTCTGCAGTGAATGTCCCTGACTCAGGTAATTTTCCAGACTGAAGTCCTGAATTTATTGTGCAACTGCTGAGCAATGCTGTCAGCAATAAGCAAGACGCACTCGCTATTAAGGAGCGCTTTTGTACAGAAATGAAATATTTATAAACCATAACAGTTACTCATATTTATATTCGTGAATCAAAAATAAGTGTCTTGCTGCTATCAATATATTCATAAAAAAGGATGTATTTATTGAATATACACCTAAACTATACATAACGCAATATTTATAAACATTGATGTAAGAACAATTTTCTTAGTTAATTTATTTTACGTAAACCCTTTTCAAAAAAGGTGTATAGCGCATATCGATAAAAACAAAAAGACAGAAAAATCTAAATAGGAAGACATATTCAAACGCGTTAGCAGTATTTCTTAGGGTTCATGCTGCCGAAAATAGAAATTTAGTATTGGTTATGTTGCTTAACTAATCTTAATAATATTCAAAAAAACCACTGTTTTATTAAAAAATAAATATAAGCATTTGTTTGCAAATATCTTAGTTTCGCAACACCCTAATCAAATTTTATTTTAAAAATCTCTTTTAACTTAGCAAACTTTCTTTTATTAATATAAAACGATAAATTGATACCGTTTGTAGATACTGGTTTGCGTGCTAAAGTCATCAAAATAGCGTAGAATAGTCAATCCAATTTTTTACATTGAGAAATGTAAACCCACCGACTCAAGGACATGATTATGAAAGATGAAAAATTACAGAAAGCCCTCGCCCGTATGGGTCTCGGCTCACGCCGTCAAATGGAAGAAGTCATAAAATCAGGGCGTGTTACTGTTAATAACGGACCTGCGACCATTGGTGATCGCGTCGAGCAAGGCGATGAGATTCGTGTTGACGGTCGTCAGATTAAATACACCTCTGAAAACGAGAAGCGTCGCCGTGTTATCGCTTACTACAAACCTGAAGGCGAAGTCTGCTCTGCTAAAGATCCAGAAGGTCGTCCAACCGTTTTTGAGCGTTTACCAAAACTGACTCATGATCGCTGGGTGATGGTTGGTCGCTTGGACATCAATTCAACCGGGCTATTATTGTTTACCAATGATGGTGAGATGGCGCATCGCTTGATGCATCCGTCTGGCGAAGTCACTCGTGAATATGCGGTACGTGTATTGGGTGAAGTCACGCCTGATATCGCTCGTGCGCTAACGGCTGGCGTTATGCTAGAAGACGGTCTTGCAAAGTTCGAAGATATCAAAGAAGGCGGTGGTGAAGGCGTCAACAAGTGGTATCACGTCCAGTTAAAAGAAGGTCGTAATCGCGAAGTGCGTCGTTTGTTTGAGTCACAAGGCCTAAAAGTTAGCCGTCTACTGCGCACGCGCTATGGTACGATTGCTCTACCAAAAGAGCTACGTACTGGTCGTTTCTTAGAACTCGACAGAAAAGACATCAATACCTTGACCGATCTAGTGAGCTTGCGTCCTCGTTATGGTACCGGTCTACATGGCGCAGCGAAAGAGAAGCAAGAGCGTATCAGAAGCAAGCCGCTTAAAGCGCGTCGCGCTACTGACAGTCGTAGCGATAGCCGCAGTGGTAGCGACAATCGTAACAGCAGCGCGAAGCCTAAAAGTAGTGCTAGCCCTGCCAGCCGTGGTACGCGCAATACTCGTGACCGCAACGACAAGCGTTAATCGCCTGAATCTAAAATGTAGTGTGACTTTGAATCTTCAATAGTTTTAAAGTAGACCACAAAAAAGCTGCCAATGATGAGTAATCATTGGCAGCTTTTTTATATAAGTTTTACAAAGAGTCGTTGTCAACCTGACGACTTATATTTAGCTATCGTGGCTATTAATATAATTCCTCATTACTCGTAGCTCTTGCAACTGCTGACTTTCCATTTGTTCTAATAATCTATCTAGACGCTGCTCAATATTATTAAAGACTTGCTGTAATAACTCACTGGCTTCAATCCTTTTATCATCACCAACATGATTGGTGCTTGTATTGATTTGTGCCAAATGATGATGCCTGATTAGCATTTCAGGTAGCCGAGTTTGCAACATCTTGTTTAATACAAACTGCTGCTCTGTTACCACAGGCGTTTTATGCTGAGCTTGTAGTACTGTTTGATACGCTTGATAGTGAGTCACTTTTTCATCGATACGTTTTAATTGGCGCAGCTGTGGCTCTGACAAATTTTTCAGGTGTTTTTTATTTAAATTTAGTTGCTGCCAACTGAGTTTGGACAATGACAACGGTGCATCATAATCCTGATAAGTGAGTACACCTGGCGAAATACCGACCGCTTTGTGCAGCGCATGCCAGCCTTTTTTACCCAAATAAAAGGTGGTGACGGTCGTCACAATGCCAATGCCTATTAAGATGCTCATATACCCTTACTCTTCATAGTTCAATCAAACCACTTTGCCTTTACAGTTTAATATTCTCAGCACTCACATTCTTACCAGTTGCGCCAGTTGGATTTTCAATCGCTTTAATTTCTATATCGGTATTAGCACTATTGACACTACTAACATTGCTATCGAGCTTTTCAATATCTGTCGTAGTAGCGGGATTATTAAAGCGTTTTTGTAGATAGCGGTTGGTCGCGAGCAGTTTTTGACCATCTTGGTGATAAGAGGCATTCAGTAAATCATCAAACTGAGTATTAATGGTACGCAATACATCTAATAGCGCTTCTTTTCCAGTCACATTAGAGTGCTTAATTTTGGTCGTGTCAGCGCGCGCGCCATCCCCCACATCTAAGTCGTGCAAGCGGCGATAGTCAGTTACAGCAAGTGGCACATGTCTGTCCATTAAATTTTGAATCATAATGTAGGTTTCATTGACCGTGTCTTTATCGTCTATCTTGCCATCATTATTGGTATCGCCATAAATGACCCGCAGCTTCTCCCCTTTTTCATTGATTTGGTCGAGTGCTGTTTTGACTTCAACGGGCAAGCTTTTTTCTGGGATGTAACCCAATTGCGGCATCGATTTGTACTCAAGCATTTTAGGCGCAGTCATTTTTTTAATACCACGATACCCCAGATATAACCCAGCTACTGGTAACACTCCATATAAAATGAACATGACAAACATCGCAGTAACTTGAGTCATTAGAGTATCCTAATTGTTGAATAAAATGGCTTGGCTAAATAGCTTGGTAAACTTCTTCTTATTTTAAATAGCTTATTATTCTAAATAAGATAGATGGTTATTATTAAACAAAAAAATAAGGCTCTATTAAAGCCCTATATTGTTATGCATTGCGTCGCTTGTGTGAAAACCGTGTTAGAGCGTGTCCTCAATTCAATCACAGCTCTGGATTATGTTAATTTCATAATGCCAATTAACAGCCATTAACTATTAGTAATTAACTTTTTGTCCGGCTTTTGACATAACGGTGCGTTGAAGCCAAACGATTCATCACTGTTTGGTGCAGCTCATCTAACAATTCATCAAGCTCATAATCAATCTCTAAAAACAAATCCGTCAGCATGTCACCTGCCGTCATTTTTCCTTGCACCATATTGTTTTTGGTACGATGGGGACTAAAGCGCTGTAGCTGCTCATAATGATGGAGGGCTTCTGGAATGCTCTCTGACACCAGCTTATCGATGACAAATTGGCGTTCATTATGTTGCTGTTGTTGCTGCTCATTGAGCTCACTGCTCCACTCACGATAGCGTTTCAACTTACCATTGATACGGTCTAGTATCGCAACCGCCTCGATGGGCATGGCATTTAGGGTGGCTTCATCGACCACATCAACAAGCTCAGTCATAATCGGGCAGCGTCCATGTTTGAGATACCATAAAGTATCGGGGTCAAAAGGCGGTCTATTGGTCGGGCGCATCTGAGCGCGATTGGACAGGTAGCGATCAGTCAAAGGTGTCGGCGTTCTGATATCACTCACTTGCGCCAAAGCATCACAAATACGTTCGCTGCGCTCAGGCGGCGTCAGTACAGAACGCTGACTGACAGCTTGATCGTTTTTATCATTGTTTATACTATTATTATCAGTCACCTCTATATCTTGACTGATAGCCATCTCCTGAGCATTTTGGGCTGCTAGCGTTGGCAGGTCATCTTGAGCTTGCCCAAATGACTTTAGCATTCTTGTCAGACTTACCACCATGACCTACCTTGCCCCTCGTCCCGTGCACGCTTATTGCGCTCGTATTGCATAGATTTATCCAATAGCGTATCTTAACAGCTTTTTACCGCGCTGCCAGTAAGCAAAATGTCAACACCTCTCATCCGCCCCCTGCTAAGCACACTATTATGAATGCGACCGACTACACCTCTGGATTCTTACTTGGGCTATCGCTCATCATCGCGATTGGCTCACAAAACGCCTTTGTACTCAAACAAGGACTCAAACGCGAGCACATATTTTTTGTCTGTTTATTTTGCGCGGTCAGTGATGCGCTGTTAATCTCTGCTGGCGTTGGCGGTTTTGGCGCGGTCACGACGCAATATCCGCAAGTGGTCAATATCGCAAAATTCGCTGGCGTTGTATTCTTACTAGGCTATGGATTGCAGAGCTTATATGCCAGTGTGCGCGTCACACATGCACTCACCGTCGAGGGACAAGTCGTCACCAGCTTAAAAAAAGCCCTGTTATTATGTTTTGGCTTTACTTGGCTCAACCCACACGTCTACTTAGATACATTGGTACTCGTTGGCATGGTTTCAACGGGTGCTAGTAGTAAGCTGGCATTTGCAGTCGGTGCAGTCAGCGCCTCATTCTTTTTCTTTTTTGCGTTGGGTTATGGGGCGCGATTACTCAAACCATTATTTGCCAAACCAAAAGCATGGAATATACTCGATGCTTTGGTAGGGATACTCATGTTGTATTTGGCGTGGCATCTGTACCGAAGTTAAAAACAGCGATAAAGGCAAAAGTAGGTGATAGGCTAAACCATTAACACAGCTCCTAAATATAAGTATAAGTACAAAAAAAGCCAAACACCTTGTATAAATGTGTTTGGCTTTTTGGAATCTGACACTTTTACTATTTACGATACTTTTTTACGCTTTTTAGGCTTAACGAAGGTTAAGTTCAAAAAATGCTCAAGCGAGTCATCAAGGACATCCAACCAAGGCTCTGGCAACTCAGGCGATAGCGTGCCTGTTAACGTAGAGCGATACGCCCTTTCTCTAAAGGTCATAATATTATCAGCTTTGTCTTTTTGCCACTCTTTTAAGATTTCACCCTGTTTTTCAACCGCAAATTCTGGATAATCGGTCGCATTGGTTAAATCACGAATATAAGCGGCTTGAAAGTCGATTGAGTCACTGACCGTCACGCACTTCGCGTAAGTTGCCAACCACTTTTTCTCATCTGCTTCACGGTGTACCAATTCAGGCAATTCGATATCGCCCATCATCACATCGCGTGCATACCATGCTTGAGCGTCAAACATATTAAAGGTGAAATACTGATCCTGCATACCTAAATAAATGAGCTTTGGGTTTGGCTGCCAAAAAATCCCTTTGTGCAAGTTGGCTGGATATAAGCAGTTATGCGTTTGCAGACGTAATTCATCGGGCATAAAGGGGAAATGAAACAGGTAACCAGTACACATAATAACGGCATCAAATTTTTGGCTGCTACCATCGGCAAAGTGCGCTACATCTCCTTCAAAATGGGTGACCAAAGGCACTTCTTTGATGCCCTCTGGCCAATCATAGCCGAGTGCTTGCGTGCGATAGCTGATAGTGACTGATTTGGTACCATACTTATAGCACTGCGTGCCAATGTCTTCGGCTGAATAACTACTGCCGATGAGCAAAATATCTTCGTCTTTGAACTCTAAGGCGTCACGAAAATCATGCGCGTGCAGAATGCGGCCGGGGAAAGCTTCTAACCCTTCAAAGTAAGGCATGTTTGGCGTGGAAAAATGACCCGTCGCTACCACGACATAATCAAATTCTTCCACTTCTTGCTCATTGGTTTTATGATTCATCACCGTCACGGTGAATTTTTGCGTGTCATCATCAAATGACACCCAACGTACTGGGCATTCAAAGCGAATGTATTTTTGGATATCTTGTTTATCGATACGCCCCATAATGTAGTCTTTTAGGACTTCACGCGGTGGGTATGAGGGAATCGCTTCACCAAAATGCTCGTCAAACGAATAATCAGCAAACTCTAAGCACTCTTTGGGACCATTGGACCATAAATAACGGTACATACTACCGTGAACAGGCTCACCATTTCTGTCTAATCCTGTGCGCCAGCTATAGTTCCACATGCCACCAATAGCGTTTTGCTTTTCATAACAAACTATCTCAGGTAAGTTTTTTGCGCCAGCCAAACGAGCTGCTTCAAAAGCGCGTAATTGTGCTAAACCACTTGGACCTGCACCTAAAATAGCAATTCTTTTATTACTCAAGACTAACTCCTATGATAATAGTTGTCTCTCCACTGTAACATATTTTTATGAATGGTGTTTTTTCGAATACTTTTGGTGATTAATTGGCCATAGCTTAAGACATGACTATTCTCCAAAAATGGCTTCTAACCGAATCTTTGGTTTTTAAATTTGATATGAGTTAACACGTGCTTTTCATTAGGGCGTATTAAATATGCATAAATCGGCACTGTCAGTGCTAGGGTTGAATACTGAACACGCCCATTAAGGAATAAATCAAAAAATTGACGGACAAACATAACGTAGCAGCGTCATTACACTAAATCAGGAAATAAAGTGCGTAAGCCATTAACGATAATTTCGATAGAAACTGCCGCCAATAACATCCCCATAATTCGGCTCATGATGTTCAATCCAGTATCACCCAGCAAGCGACTGATACGACCTGCCGCCATCAGTGCTAGATAACAAAACAGACTGATAAATAAACCAGCAATCAATATGGCAGATACTTGCAAAATACCAGAGACTTGTGAAGAATAAATAATCACCGTCGAGATACCACCTGGTCCAATCATCATTGGAATAGCGATAGGCACAACTGCTGCAGCCATGGTGGGCGGCGCGTCTTGTACATGGTCAACATCGAAGTTTTCTTGATCGGGCTTCACGGGATTACCGTCGCCATTCATCATATTAAGAGCAATCAAAAACACCAAGATACCACCTGCCAGCTGAAACGAGCCGATAGAAATACCAAGTGCTTTTAGTAATGTCTCGCCTGCTACCGTAAAGAAACTAATAGTGATAAAAATCGTCAAACAAGCAACACGCGCCACTTTGCGTCGATTATTCATTGAATAACCACGGGTCAAATCCAAAAATAACGTCAAAGCGCTAAAGGGATTAATCAGCACCATAAAGGCTAAGATTATCTTGATGATTTCAGTATTCACTGAGCGCTCGCTTGTCTATTAGTCAAATCGGGCAAAAAGATAAGGTCATCGTGCGAGTGCAACGATGACCCAATAGATGGTTAACAATAACTTTGTAGCTTATATTGTATCATAGGCAGATAAGCTAATTAAATCATTAACTTTGCTTACCTTTCTGGCAGCAGACTATCAACGAAAATAGAGGCTCAACATTGACCTATCAGCCACTATTTGGTGGGTAAACAACCTCATAAAGCCTAATCGCTAAAACAGGTATGTGGAGACAGGCATGTTGAAAATCATGCGCTAAAATCAAGACCGATATCTAATGCCGTGGTACTGTGCGTCAAATAACCCATGGCAATAAAATCAACACCCGTTTTTGCTGCTGCTTGCACCGTTTCAGGAGTAATACCACCTGAAGCTTCTGTTCTAGCACAACCTTTACACATCGTTACTGCCTGCGCTAGTATTCCAGGGGACATATTATCTAATAGCACCAAGCTCACACCAGCATCTAATGCTTGCGCTAGCTGCTCTAAAGTATCCACTTCTACTTCGATGGGAATTAAATGCCCAGCGAAGTTTTGCGCTTGTTTAATCGCAGTCTTGATATCACCAGCGATAGCAATATGATTGTCTTTGATTAAAATAGCATCATCCAGTCCCAGACGATGGTTGCGCCCGCCGCCGCAGCGTACCGCGTACTTTTGTACAATGCGCAAGCCTGGAATGGTCTTACGTGTACAAGTAATTTGCGCAGGATACTCTGCCACACTATCTACAATTTTTCTCGTATCTGTCGCAATACCACTCAAGTGGGTCATGAAATTGAGCGCGGTACGTTCTGCTGTCAGCAAATGGCGGGCATTACCACGAACACTAGCCAAGACTGTGCCCGCGTCAACCCATTCACCATCAGCAACGTGAGCCACAAACTCAATCTGAGAATCAACCATCGCAAACGATAAACGTGCCAAATCCATACCACATATCACGCCTGCTTGCCGCGCTTTAATCTCTAGCTTTGCTTGCATATCGGCTGGAATGGTGGCTTGTGATGTGACATCTCCGCGTCTGCCCAAATCCTCAGTTAGCGCAGCTTCAACCAAAGGTCTAAGCAATACCTCATCCAATGCTGGTTCTTTTTTAACTATCATCTTTAACCCTTAAATAAACGTGGCGTTGATATATGCTTATGCAATTAAACTCAAAATGAGCATAAATATAGCGTAAAGTTAACAGCCTCGCAAGGAACCGTCATCATTTTGTGCAGCCGACAGGGTTTTATAATCATCAAAATAAAGATAGCAAGGTAGTCTATCGACGCCTATTTACGCTTAGGCAACTTACTATCCATCAATAAGCTTTGTAGTTCAATATCATGACGAAAGCAATAAAGCTTGGCAGGGCGACCACGCTGGGCGCTACTACTCTGTCCTGTTTCCATCACAAGTTTTTGTGAATCTAGCAAACGACGGAAATTTTGCTTGTGCAAGCGCACTCCTGAGAGCGCTTCTACGCTTTGTTGTAATTGTGACAAGGTAAATACATCTGGCATCAAGCCAAAAATAAGCGGTCGGTATTCAATTTTGGCACGCAGCCGTGAAATAGCCGTTGCAATCACTCGGCGATGATCATAATACATCGGCACGCCAATGAGCTGTGACCAGTTTTCAGGTAGCTTATTCTGATGGCTCGGTTGGTGAGCACTTTGATGAACGCTTTGATGATTCATTGAATAGCTGGGTGGATAGTTTGGTGCTTCCGGTATCAGCCCCGCTTCATACAGCATCTCATAGCGCAGTAACACATGCTCAGCGACCCACTCTCTATTTTCATAATGCTCATAGGCTATGTATTCATTATCCGCATTTTCACTTGTGGGCATATCACCCACTAAGAGCGCTTCACTTACACCCCAACATAGACCAATACGCTGACGGCGGCGCTGCTGAATGCCTGAATCTTTAGCGCTATCTGCCCAACTCAATAATGCTGGCACAATATTATTCATAATGATGCTAGGTATGCCATCCAAATGATTTTCCCAAGGAAAGTAATCATACCAATCGCGCCACAATGCTTGGCTTTGTAGCTGCGGCGTTTGTGTCTCTTGCACCAGTCCCAAATAGCTCACGTAGACCAGTGCGTGACCATCAACATTGCGCCTATTGGTATCGACAAAGGTATAGAGTTGCTCCAAATAACCAAGTGGTTGCTGTGTTTGCTCCTCAACCCATTGGCGCACACCCGCTTGCAATGAGCGATGCAACGGCATCAATGGACCATTGGGTAACAGCTTTCCTTGATCAACGGTTAAGACCCGAGCGGTATGCTCAGTAATGGCGACTAGCACAGCCACGACTTCTGTGGTGCCACTACCTTGCTGATGCGCGTGTGAATAAGACAACGTCATGACTTTAGTGATTACCTTTTATTTTAATTATTAAATAAAGCTCAACTGCTAAGCTGTTGACCATTTGCTCAGTATAGCTTGAATCAACGATTATCATAGTTCGTGGTTGTAATTATATAAAATGAGTCTTTATAAATCATAAATGTACAAATCATAAATGTATAAAAAATACTTGTATTTATGCTCAAAATGAGCATAATTAAAACATCTGACTAGCCAGCGATATTAATTGACTGATTTTTAGCGGCATATTGATTGTCGTTACTGCCTAAAAGGTTTGCATCTATGAAAACTTATCCTTACGACGCGCCCATCATGAGTAATGACAATCGCATTGCCACTCAAATGAATATTGAATATGCCAAAGCTAAAATGCCAGCAGACTTGCCGCGTGCTGAACGTCTCATAGTCGAGGAAAACATTAAACAGCTATTAAATGCGCATAATGCAGTATTGGTCGCCCATTATTATGTCGACCCCTTTATTCAGGATTTGGCATTGGCAACGGGCGGTTGCGTGGGTGATTCGCTGGAGATGGCACGCTTTGGGCAAGCGCATAGCGCCCAGACGTTAGTGGTCGCTGGCGTCCGCTTTATGGGCGAATCCGCAAAAATCTTAAGTATGGAAAAAACCGTACTGATGCCAGACCTAGAAGCCGAGTGTTCGCTTGATTTGGGCTGCCCTGCTGACGAGTTTTCCGCATTTTGTGATGCTCACCCTGAGCGTACAGTCGTGGTTTACGCCAATACTAGCGCCGCCGTCAAAGCCCGTGCCGATTGGGTGGTGACGTCATCGGTTGGCATCGACATCATTCGCCATTTGCATGCGAATGGTGAAAAAATTATTTGGGGTCCTGATCGCCATTTAGGTAAATATATTGCTGCTGAGACTGGCGCAGATATGCTGCTTTGGCAAGGCTCTTGTCTGGTACATAATGAGTTTAAAGCGACCGAGCTGATGCAATTAAAAGAGGAGCATCCAAACGCTAGGGTATTGGTGCATCCTGAATCCCCTGATAGCGTGGTGGCGCTCGCCGATGTGGTCGGCTCGACCAGTAAGCTGTTGCAATCGACTTATGAGATGGATGCCGATACCTTTATTGTCGCCACCGATTTGGGTATTTTGCACGAAATGCAAAAGCGCTCACCACATAAGCATTTCTTGGCTGCGCCTACTGCGGGTGAAAGCGCCAGTTGTAAGAGTTGCGCATTTTGTCCATGGATGGCAATGAATGGTCTAAAAGGTATTGAACAGTGCTTGATGCAGCGCAGTGGTGAAGTTTTGATGACGCCTGAGCTGGCAGTCGCGGCTAAAAAGCCTTTGCAACGTATGCTTGATTTTGCCGAATCACAAAAACAACGTGTGGCAACGAGCGGCGATATTGTCAAAGACCGTGAGTTATTTGCCAATGTCGGGGCTGCCTAATATGAGCACGGCATTGACAGCGGAATCATTAGGTCTCGATAGCCCTGCTGCTATGGTACAAACTGACGTACTTATCATTGGCGCGGGATTAGCGGGCTTAAGCACAGCTCTAGCATTACCAAAATCGCTGAATATTACTGTATTGAGCAAAGCCGCCTTAGAGATTTGCTCCAGTCATTATGCCCAAGGTGGCATCGCGGCAAGCTTGGATAAAGAGGACTCTGTCGCTGACCATATTGCCGATACCCTAATCGCTGGCGCAGGGTTATGCGATGCTAATAATACCAGCAGCATTTTAAGTGCCGGGCAACAGGCAGTGCAATGGCTGTGTGAGCAAGGTGTGCCTTTTACCCAAATACCGCAAGAAGATAATACAAAACCTTTCACCGAGCTACAGACTGAACTACAAACTGCCGACTTACATTTAACCAAAGAAGGCGGGCATGGTTGCAGGCGGGTCGCACATGCGGATGATGCGACTGGTCGACACATTATGGAAGCCTTGACTATAAAGGCGAAAAACGCTGCCAATATCACTATTTCACCTTATCATGAAGCGCTGAGCCTTTTAACAAACAGTGCCAATCCAAATAAGCAATGCCAAGGGGCACAAGTTTTCGATCATAATAATCAACGACAACTGACTTTTTATAGTCGCGCAGTCGTACTGGCTAGTGGTGGCATGGGTCAATTATTTAAGCGTGCCAGTGCACCAAATGTCTGTGTCGGCGATGGGGTTATGATGGCATGGCAAGCGGGCTGCCGCTTAGCAAATTTAGAATTTATCCAATTTCATCCGACGGGCTTAGCAATGGCAGACAGCAGTTTTTTAATATCTGAAGCACTACGCGGCGAAGGTGGACGGCTGACCTGTCCGCAATCTGGCAAGCGCTTTATGTTAGAAATTGATGAGCGAGCAGAATTGGCACCACGCGATATAGTCGCTCGCGCCATCGCTGAGCAGATCAGTAATAACGGACTTGGCTACGTACATTTAGATGTCAGTCATTTGCCAGACCAATTTTTACGGGAGCATTTCCCACAGATTTATCAAACATTATTCAACCTCGGCATTGATATGACTAGGGAACCTATCCCCGTTGCCCCGACTGCGCATTATAGTTGCGGTGGCGTGGTTACTGACGCCAATGGTGTAACCGATGTGACAGGGCTTTATGCAGCTGGCGAAGTTGCCTATACAGGTTTGCATGGTGCGAATCGCTTAGCAAGTAATTCACTTTTAGAATGCGTAGTCGTTGGGCGCAATATCGCTGCTGACTTACCGCGATATTTAAAAGCATTAGAAAATCTAAATCACGTTACCAGTTATGATCACTCAGATTTATTAGCAACTGCCATTTGGACAGCACCAACGCTCAAAGATATTCAAACTATTAAGCTTCCTTCTTCTCCTACCATTCTATTTAATTTATCTCATTGTGATGACACTGATATCATTACCCATGATTATGCTGGCAAAATAGTCACAGAATTGAAAGTTTTAATGACTTCCTATATGGGTATCACCCGAAATGCCGAATCATTAGAGCAAATGTTAATACAGATACAGCAATGGCTTGAAAAAACTAGGTTAAATCAGTCCAGTATGAGTACTTTAGATAGTACTATCACTGCTAATGAGCTGACACTATTTCAATTAGCACGACAATTACAATTAGCCACATTGGTTATTCAGTCAGCTTATCAGCGTTATGAGAGTCGCGGTGGTCACTATCGTCAAGACTATCCACATTTGGCATCCACACCTCAAACCAGTGTGATTGCGCCATTATCGAAGTTGAGAGAAGCTGACAAAACAGGTAGCAAAGAGGGTGGCATTGATTGGCTGCTTCAGCCTATAATCGATGACACAGAGGCTAGAGTGGTAAATACAGTTGCTAACATCTAACAGCAATTGGAAGCTGCCACTCTAGCCATGACAAAACGGTAATCCACCGTTTTCTATTGACCTCAAAGTGCTAAAAACATGGCTTCTGATTTACGATTTGTGATCGTTCTAATGTTAGTCGTCAGTTCGGTTTGGGCGATACTTGCCCTACCTCGCTTACGTCAGCGCTTACCGAAAATCTATTTAATCGCACGCTCATGGTGGCTCATGTTAGCGGCGCTTTGCGCGTGTTATGTTATCGCTAAGGTAACGGATCATAGCCAACCCTTACAGGCTCACACATACCCTTACCAGTGGCTGCTCATCGCTTTTTTCGTTTTAATTGGTCTGCGTGGCGGCTATGAGATCAAACGCTTATGGTGTCTGCGCAACAAAGCTGTGCTGATTGAGAAACTGCAAGCGCGCGGTCTACAACCCAAGATATTGCCTTTTAGCCAAACCTCTTCCCATTCTACTCCAGCTTATACGCGTCTAAATCGGTTAGACCTAATCTTTAGCTTTGCTGTTATCACAATGATTGTCAGTCTCATTGCTTTACAACAATTAATCTGGCAGCGCGAGCAGTATGGCGTTTTATTTTTTGTGTTATTCGCCAGTCAATTTAATGATATTGCCCAGTATTTATGCGGACGATTGCTTGGTCACAAGCTGTTTAGGCGTGGTCTTGCCCCAACCATTAGCCCGAATAAAAGTATCGAAGGCGCTCTTTTCGGCAGTATGCTAGCAGCGATATTGGCAACGCTATTAGGCATTTGGCTCACGCCTTTTAACTGGTGGATTTGCTTATTAGCCGCTTACGGCTTAGCGGTCAGTGGTATCGCTGGAGATTTATTAGAGTCCGCCTTTAAACGTCAGCATGGGGTTAAAGACACGGGTACGATGCTCGCCGGACATGGCGGCGTATTAGACAGAGTAGATAGCTTGCTCATTGGCGTGCCGCTATTTACCTTGTTTTATTGGCTGCTTGGGTAACCTGTTATCAAGTAATTTTATCCAATTTACTGCGCAATATCCAGTTAAGCATAGGCTTAGGTAAATGATTCAGCGCCCGTGTGATATAGCGCATGGAGCATGGAAATATGGCCAGCTCAATATTTTTATCAATGGCTTGCATAACATGCTTCACCGCCGTTTGCGTATTCATTATGAATGGCTTATGACTGGCATCGCCGTCATTCAAATCGCGTAATGCTTGAGTATCGATATAACCTGAGGCGATGCAGTTGACTTGAATATGATACGGCGCAAGTGCCGCTCGATAAGCGCTGGCAGTCGCAATCATGGCACGTTTGCTTTTGGCGTAAAGGCTGGCATAAGGATAATCCATAGTACCGGCGATAGACGCGATACAAATCAAGCTTAGTCTGTTATTTTCGTTGAAATCTGATGAATATCTTTGTTGCTTTAACTGCTCGCTTGCCCACCTAAAAACCTGCTCAAAGGCTTGAAAATTAATCGCGAGCATTTTATCGCTGTCCGCTTGATTGAGACGATGGACACGCTCGTTAGTGTAACTACCAGCGCTATAAATCACTCTTTGAAAGCTGATATCTGACAGGCTCTCTAACAAACTTTGTGTTTGCACACTATCCATCAAATCACAGCAATAAGTGACAATATTAGGATACTGACTATTGATATTATCTATCTTCTCCATACTATGACCAACCACGCTTACTTGCCAGCCAAGCGCCTGATGATGCAGCGCCAACGCCAAGCCAAGTCCACTCGTACCGCCAAAAACGATAAGATGCGATGGCTTATGAGTGGAAGTAGATTGTGTAATATTTTTCATTTGTGCGTTCATAGACCCTGCTGCCGTATATAGTCAGCTGTACGCTGATAGCCATACTGCCACTGCGCCTGTATTTGCTGCACAAAGCCATCATAGTCACTGTGAATAAGCTCAACTGTCATTTGTCTGATATTAAAACGCTTTTGTACATGCTGTCCTGCCAACTGCTGACCGTTATCTGCAAAGGGCAACCAATGCAATTGACGGCTATTTCTTTCTGACTTCACAAGTGATGACGTTTTCATTGGCTGATAACCATGCACCTGTGCCAAACGCTCATTGGGGTCAAAACCAAAAACGCGCTGAATCGCTGGTGCCGCCAGCCATGAATCATAACCTGCCTTGGTCTCTGCAAATACCGTCTGTCCCAGTTGACACGCCAGCTCAATCGGTGTCAGATTAATCACTCCGCCCAAGCACCAACCAAGCGTTTCAATATGCGTTGGCGGTAGATAATACATATCTGCCATAGAAGCACGAACCGCTGGATTGAATTCCCACTGCTTTACGATATTTACTGACTGATGGATACGCCTATCGGCAAACGTATGCACTGGTGAGTTAAGTATTTGCTCAAAGTGCTCTGATGCTGCCAATCGCGGCGGGGCAAATAATAACTCTTGTAGTTTAAACTCATCGTAAACAGAACTATCAGCAGTAGGCATCTGATTAAAGGATTGATTGGGTACTTGATAGAGTCGACTGGCGATAATAGCTATCTCTGGCACGGTAGGATTATACAGATTATTGTGATTGGGAGAAAAATGAGACAATTCATCTAGCCATTGCCCCTCGTTATCTATCCGAAACATCGCCAACTGCTGCAACTCATTTAATAGTCGCTCATAGTTATCTGCTTGCTGCTGTTTTTGGCGGTTAGAAACCTGCCGTGACAAGTGCCAACGTTTAAGCGCCTGCATCATATAACGTATTTTTAAACGTTTATTGGCTTCGTCTGGCGCAACATGTCTGATTGCCGTAATGACATGATACAACTCACGACTGCACATGAGCGCCTGCAAATCCTTAGGATCAGGCGCTAGATTGACCAAATAAGCCGACAGACTGCCACCGCAAGTGCCGACGATGACATCTGGCTTCAAATCATGAGCAACCAATGCCGCATAGCTGCCCAAATAATAGGCGAAACGTGAACCGCCCCCTGAAAAAAGTTGCACACGCTCATAAGGCTTGGCGCTTTGATTATTCATCTATCATTCATCAGTGGTCGGTACTGTTTTAATCGCTAGCGACACGGTAAAAATACCAAAGCGATCAATACGCATAGCGACTTTTTTAAAGCCAGCATTTTCAACCAATTGATCCATTTCCGCTTGCGAGCGACAGCGCATCACCCAACTACTACCGTGATGATTGTTTAAAGTTTTACTGATAAATTCCTGCTCAGGATGCCAAGGCTGATTGGTATAAAGTAAATAACCACTGGATTTTAAACTTTCATAAATACCTGCCAATGCCGTCGCTGGTAGTGTATTGTCAGAAAATAATTCAAAAACCCCAGAAGCAATGGCGATATCAAATTTTTTATCGTCAAGGCCTTTAGTATTGTCACTTTCCTTCTGTAAATAAGAATAACTGGCAGGGTCAAACGCATCTTTTTGACAAGTCATCACGCGATCAGTAATCTCTAACTGCTCCGCCTTTGCCTGTAACGCTTGGATATTATGCATCTCGTAATCACGTAGCTCAGCATGCAATTTGGTAAACTCTGTCAGTAAATCAAAGGCATAAAAGCCATGTCCACTAGCGATATCGAGTAGTTTTGGTTGGTATGGTTTAGTACTGCTCTGATTTTTGTCTTCAATATCTGCCAGAGCTTCACGTGCCAGCTCCAATATATGCTCACGGCGAATACGAATCCCTTGCCAACCGATATTGCTTAAATAAAACTTATCGACTGCCTGACCAAATTTATTCTGCCCACTCGGCTGATTATAGTACACGTGATCAAGCGAATGACCCGAGTCAAATCCATGCTCCAGTCCTGTGGCAATCGCATCGCTGACATGACCAAATTTTTGCATGGCGAATCGGGTAATGGCAAAGCTTGGGTTAAAGGGTTTAATCGCTAAGCGGTCAACTTTATCTTTACTGGCACTATTAAGATGAGCCGCGCTTAAATCAGGCGCTTTAACATCGGTACTGAATACCTGCTCAGCGAAATCGATACAATCCGCGAAGACGTCTGCCTTATTGGTCTCATGAAAGATCGCATGGTAGCTATCTGGATATAATTGCCAGCGTTTATCAGTGGTATTGATGGCCTCATAAAAATCGCGCTCTGCCTGTTTATCGACCACGTAATCCTTACCCGCACATAATATAAAGGTTGGCACGGTGATAGCACCCGCATCATCGAGCAAGCGTTGACCCGTTGCATGCGTATCGATGAGCAAGTCGGTCGAGATGCTATTCGATATCAGCGGATCGGCATTATAAGCTTGCTGTGCGTCTTTATCATGCGTTAAGACTTGCGCCTTGACGTAGCTGCTCACGCGTGACATCAGTCCAAGCGCGCGAGCTACCTTTAGCGATGGTATGGCAAATGGTATGTACAAGCGAATACTCAACGCTGGCGTACCCAATATCATCCCGCGAATATTGGGGGCATAATCATGTACCCATGCTGCGGCGAGTACCGCGCCGATACTGCTGGCGACGATTAATGTATCCTCAATAGCAATGCCCGTTTGCCCGATAACCAGTTGCACAAAACCGTCTAAATCGCGCTCCAGCTCGGTGACGCTTTCGGCATGATCCTTGATACCACCTGAGCGCCCATTACCACGCGCATCCCAAGCAAATACTTGATAGCCAGCTTTTGCAAATTGTTCCCCAAGTTTTGCTAAGCGTCCCGAATGCTCATGACCACGATGTAACAGAATGACTTGGCGCTGTTGTGTGTGTTGCTGACCGGCTTGTTTGACATTCTCTAAAGGCATCGTCAACCAATAGCGATAATAGATTGCCGTGCCATCATACGCGTTGTAGCAACTTTCACCGCTAATAACTTCAGACGATGATAGATGAAGGTCATCGCTAACCTTGTTTGGGGCAGCTTTGGCATTGGTAGACTGGGGATTTTTAGAAATAGCGGGCATTGTCTGGGACTCCAAAAGGGACGTTTTAGCAGCAGAGTTTGATAGATGGGCATTTAATAAAGGAAGATTTGACGAAAAGGTATTGGGAGATAGCGTATCAGGTTGATCAATAATCGCTTGGCAATCGATAAACGAAATAGATTGATACGATGATTCTGGTATTGACTCAAGACTGTCTAAACGGTTTGAGCGTAGCACAGGTGGTTTACGCATCAAGTATAAGTCTGCCATATAACGCAGTCGATTAAGGCAGGTTTTAAGTAGTAGCGCTTCTGTCACTATAAATAATTGTCCTACTCTCATATGAGATAGCGCGATCGGTGCTTTAATTGCCATAACAGTGCCAAGCACACCGAGCACAAAAGCACGATCACTTTTGCCTAACGGCCCTTGATTCGCCCGAACATTTAAGCTTTTATTACTAATTATCGCTAGCAATTCAGTGCCAATACTAAGCACGATTAGACCGACAATATGTGGCTGATGGATTGATATACGGTTTGGTAAATTGACTGTCGACGCTTGCGCATTATCATTCGCAACATGCGGGGCAAGACTTGCGATAAGCGCCGTATCAGCCACGATATCGCCCACTTCATTAAGCACTGCGCCAAGTTTAGAAGCTTGCCCGTGCTCGCGTGCCATCATGCCATCGATCGCATTGAGCGCCATGCGTACAAAGAGAGATGATGGCAACAGCAACCAGAGTCTAGGCTGATTTTGCGCAGGTTTAGCAATGACATACGCCGTACCAAGGCTCAATAAGATGGCTGATACGGTCACTTGGTTAGCGGTAACCTTTTGCTCAACCAATGCATCGCTAATGGGACGCAATTGATCTTGAAATTGAGACTTGAGCTGATAGAGCGACATAAGGCGAACCAAATATATTCAGTTCTTTAATGTAGCAACAAAAGTTGGTTAGGTAAATACGTAAACGTTGTTAGTAGTCAAATTATCATGAATAAAACCCTAACTTACGGCTTCGTGATTCAGTTGCTTACTTTAACGCCCAATATTTAGTCGTTAAACAGTCAGCTTTTACAAGGAATCTTAGTCGCTCATGTCAGTATTAATAGCTTGATATGATACAATCCCCAGCTTCCTAAAAATGCCTTCGAAAGCTGCGAGCACATCATCATGCAAAGCCTAGTTACCCTTGTTTTGGTATTAATGCCAATGTTTATTGGCTTTGCCATCCCCTCCAATCCTAAAATGACCAAGCTTGCTGATAAAGGCTTGTCTTATTTGGTATTTATTATCTTAGCGCTGATTGGGATTGAGCTGTCGCAAGTGGAAGGGCTTGGCAGTCAGATAGGCGAGATTGCCCTGTATGTGACCATATTATCAATATTGACGATTGGGTCGGGCTTATTTGCCTTGATGTTATTCGATCATTTGCGCCCGTGGCATGCCAAAAAACCCAGCGTAAAATCTAAAGAACACCGTGTCAGCATCCGTGGCAGCTTGGCACAAGTGATTTGTGTGGTGATTGGAATGGTGATTGGATACTTCCTGCCAGAAAATTATATGCCACCCGAAAATACGATGACGGTGATGTTAATGATATTAATTTTGCTAGTCGGTATTGGCTTAAAGGGCTCGGGTATTACTTTAAAAGAAGTACTGCTGAATAAACGCGGGGTGGAAATGAGCGTTATCTTTACGCTCTCGGTATTGGTTGGTGGTTTATTCTTTGCGCTGATGTTTAGCGATGTCTCTTGGACGAAGGGAATGGCATTGGCGTCAGGATTTGGTTGGTATTCGCTATCAGCAATCGTCATGACCGATGCTTATGGCGCGGTTTGGGGCAGTGTCGCGCTATTTAACGACTTGGTACGTGAGTTTTTTGCGCTGATATTTATTCCCGTGTTTATGCGTAAATATCCATCAGCAGCAGTTGGACTTGGCGGCGCGACGAGCTTGGATTTTACCCTGCCAATTATTCAGCAATCAGGTGGTCTAAAGGTCGTGCCATTGGCGATTAGTTTTGGCTTTATTATTAATATTGTCTCGCCAGTGCTGATGGTGGTATTCTCGACGTTGGGTTAAATATAAGGGCTCACGTTAAACTTTTTTAATAGAGTTTAACGTGAGCCCACTAGAGAGCTTTTATCCTGCGCTGCCAATTATATTAATATCCAATTATTAAACATCAATAGCAAAATAAACTTTATCCATAGAATAATCAAACGTCTCACTTAGCTTAGCCAAAGGTGCACGCCACACTTGAATAAACAAATCAGCTAATATATCTGCGCGCTCAAGGATTTTATCTTCATTCCATACACTTAAGTTATCCTCAGTTTCTGGTTGAAAATAACGGTTTAAATTAGATTTACTATACTTAAGTATCTCTGGGCGCTTTGTCTGCCATGAACCGTTAGAAATAGCAGGATTTAAGCTATTTGTGACTAGTGTTAAATTACCAATCGTATTTTTTAACGTATTCCTACGTGATTCTTGTTCTAGAATATCTTCTGCTGACTTACCTTCTTTTTCTAGTGGCCAGTGCTTTTCCCATTTCTCAGGTAAGATATGTTCAATAGTAAGGTTTTTCTGAATTGGCATGAATTCAGCTTTGGAATGATGTGAAGCACCATCTATTGCCTCCAATACCATCCTAAGTTTATATTGTGCGATACGGCCATACATTGGACGTTGTAACAACTGAGATTTCAGCTCGATATCATCAGGCATCCGCGAACTATCACTATCACTTTTAGATAAGATGGTATGTACATCTTTTGCGTTTATAGGAATATCAGACTCTTTTTTGGTTCGATATATATCTTTTATGACGTCTGTAAAGTAGCGGTTATAGTTCTTACTAGTCATCCCACAAACCATTCTTCTAACTAAGTATGATTCCAAAATGCTTAGAAAATTATGTAACTCATTAGGTTGACTCTGCCATAATGTCGTTGCCAATAACAATAATGGATAAACAGTCGCCGTATCTACGGCCTCTAATCGATATAAAAACAGAGCTACTCTTTCATCTTTAGGCTGAGTAATGGTTTGATAAAGCTTGGCGAACTGCTTCAGAGCAATTAGATGCTCAGTCGTATTCTTAGGATGCTTAAAAAATTGATTATTAAATTTATCATAATTATCTTCTGTATCGTTAACATAGGCCTTAAATGAATCAAATAGATGCGATACTTTAATGTCATCTTGTAGCATTAAGCTTAAGTAATTTTGTAAAAACCAATCTATTCGTGGACGTTTAGTTCGCCCTTGGCTTACCTCTTCACGCCAAAAATCGCTATCAAAAGCGAGCCAATACTCAGTATAGAGATGCTCTACTTCTTTATCTGATCCAACAACTTTGCGAAACAAAAAATTCTTAATCAAATCTGCGGGTAACAGCTGTGTACCACGGGCATTTAGTGTCTCAAAAATAACCTGCGCTTCATCTTGCGAATGCAAATCAATGACAACAATTTGTAAATACTCACGTACTACTTGCCATAGTGCATCTAAGCAATTTTCAACATTATCACGCTCTACAAACCATGCCTCTAAAACCTTAGTAAAATATTGATAAGCTTTAAATATTTGACTATTCTTAATCTTGTCATCGAGCTGTGCTAACTGTTCTACGTCATAATGACTCAGTTGATGTACAACCTCAAAAGCGGGACGATCACTGTTGGTAGGCCAAATTTTATAAGCTTCTTGATCCAAATCAACCTTGCTACGCTTATTACTCACTAAACCATCAAATCTGTCGTAAAGCTTAGTATTACTGTGCTTTTCACAAAGATCTCTAATAGCAATCATCATTATCTGTAAGGTAGTAAAGCGTTGTTGACCATCAATAACCTGTCTAGTCTCAATAGAACCAGTAGCATTGTTATCACGCTCTAATACTACTGCTCCTAAGAAATGGCTACGACAGTTCTCATTCGCTAGATAACGGTCGGCGACATCAACTATATCCTCCCATAAATGACACCAGTTTTTATCTTCTGTCCAAACGTAAGGACGTTGAAATAACGGTATTTGATAAGAGACAGTACTATCAAATATACGTTCTAGATTACGAGCATGTGCTTCCATTTATCGGTCTTTCCTCTAGTTGTTAATAATATAAAATAAATTTAAAACATTTTCGAAAATAAATTAGAATTAAACTTCCTATCAAGCCATCTCTAGATTTTTTTCCACCTGACACGCCTTATCATGCCACTCGATAAAAGCATCAATAGCTTGCGTAGCTGCTGTATTTCTATCAACAGTTTCTTTACCAGAAAAACCCTCAACATAATGGCATGCTCGATAGTTTTTGGCATACTTATCATAATCAGCCACCCATTGTTTACGCGCTTTTAACTCATCTTGACGTTGCTCAATGCTATTATCCACATCGGTATTATCAGAGCCAAACCAAAAGTCCTTAGCAGGGATATCTTTAGCCAACTTATTATTTTCAACCTCACTCAGACGCCACGGCTTGGCAGTGAGCCGCGCACGAAAGCACTGCTGCACCTGACATAGACGCACATAATTGGTATCCGCATGGAAATACGCAAACCATTCCGCGACTAACCTATCACTTGGCAATACAACATCGTGAGTGGCGATAATACGAAAACCTGCGGGCGTCTGATATAAACGAAAGGACTCGGTAGGATGATTAGCAATACGTTTTTTGATTAAATCTGTCATATAAGGCAGTAACGAGGCGGCGTCATCGGCATATTTTTGCGCGCGGGCCTTGTCTTTAACACTGGCTTGTTGCCACAAATAAGCAGTGGCACCAAACATAACTACTAACAGCCATAACCATGACAACCCCAACCAAGCGATAACACTGGCGATGAGTATAAAAACAACAACAAAAAACCAAATTTTAATTTTGCTGGCGGGATTGCTTTGATTAATGAGAAAGGCAGGCATAAAGCCATGATGGTTATAATCATCAGGATAGATATGACGCAATAAATCTTCATTATCAACATCAATAATAGCGATGTTATCAACGTTGGCGACTTGTGCACCGTAGCTGTTACGCGTAACGATAAGCTTCGTTACTGCTGCACTATTATTAGATAATTCATTTTCTGGAAAATCATGCTTATCAATAATCTCTTCACGAATAGGAATGCTATTGCCTTCGTTATACTCTTCCTTGCGCTCACGACGTAAGATATCTTCACCTGCCAGCCAGCGATGATGCGCCTCATTGACTCGTGATTTAGCATGGGATAGCGCTTCCATTTGGCTGATATCTGACCAACCATAACGTTTAATGGTCACTTGTCTAGCAGGCTTGTTAGGCGTCTCGCGCAATTCAAAGCGCTGCTTGTGTTGCGCCCAGTATTTGGGGATGAGCATGGTGTTTTGCCTTGGAGTATTTGGATTGAACGACTGGTCAATAATTGATAAAAACTTGATTTAAAATTTAACGCAGATGCCGTTTTTTAAATTGATAGGATACTCATTATCAGGTTCAGTTAATAAACCATAGACCCGACGATTAAAAGACCTCCCCTCATCCGTATCATTGGGTGCGATAGGCGCTCTAGCCTCACAATTTAAAGGCGTTAAACGACTAGGCTCTATATTATGTTTTAATAAAAGATAGTTTTTGACCATCAGCGCCCTATTTTTAGGTAATGAGGGTAACCTTTTATTAATTTCATCTTCTGAAGCATGGGCTTCAATTTTAAAGATAGCGATATCATACTCTTTCATTCTTGCCGCTACTTTATCCAGCTCAACATGATATTTAGATGTTAATTCACTGCTGCCCTTAGCAAAAAAGGCACGGTATTCCATTTTTAGGCCTATCCCTGGCATCGTAAAAGGACAACCTCTTTCATCTGTTACCATATTTCTTGGAGTGGCTGGACATTGATCCAAATCATCAGGCACGCCGTCATTGTCTGTATCTGCAAGTAGCTCTATCAATACTTTAGGTGTGTTGTCTGCCTTTTTATCTATTGTATTATTTTTAGGTGTAGATTGGCAGGAGGCTAAAATAAAACTAGCTATTACGATGGCTATCGCCATCCATGACTGAGTCTTCATACGCCATCCTTAGTTTAGTTAAAAAGTTCAATTAATAATTTTAGTCAAAACCCTAAACCCCACTCGCCTGCTTAGCAAACAGTCTCATCAATGGCTTAATTTTGCTAACGCGGTACATACCTTCGCTACGGATTTTTTGAATAGGACGCGATTGTGCAAGTGACCCTGCAAATAGCCAATTAAGCGCGGAAAAGCTGTGCATCATTAGACTGTTATGCGGACGGCGCAAACGCTCGTAGCTACGCAACGTTTGATTGCTGCCCCAACTGGTTCTACCACTACGTTCAAAATCATGTGCCAATTGCTCGCTTAAAGTCTGTACATCGAGCATGCCCAGATTCAACCCTTGACCCGCCAGTGGATGGACGCCATGCGCTGCATCACCGATCAAGACTAAATTGTCCGCGACGTAGCTTTTTGCTTGTTGCGCGGTCAGTGGAAAGCTAGCGATTGACTCAATCTGAGTGATAGCACCTAGCTCATAGTTACTGGCAGCAGCCAATTTATCAGCAATGACGCGCGCGTCCTCCTCTATCAACGCCAATGCTTGATTGCGCGGCAATGTCCACACGATCGACTGCCAGTGCTCTGGGTTGGCTTTATCTGCATCAGTAATATCAGCAAGCGGTAATAGTGCCAGCGTACCTGTAGGCAGCATTGCTTGGCGCGCAGTCGCTTGATGCGGTTTTTCGGTGTGAATCGCACAGCAAATAGCGGTTTGCTTATAATCAAGTGTATCGAGCCCAATCGCCGCTTGCTGACGCACAAATGAGCCACGACCATCGGCACCAACCAGCAGAGCCGCTGCTATAGCAGTATGATCATCTAAAGTCACACGGTAGCCTTGCTCTGCACCCAGCCAATCCATATTGATAACTTTATGTCCAGCGATGACGGTTAAATAGTCACTGACATCATCTTCATACAGGCATTGCCATAACGCATGCTCAATGACAGCAGGCTCGACCATGCTACCGAGCATTTGCGGTAAATGATTGTTAGGATGATTATCGCCGCTATCGCCAAATAATAGCTCACCCATACCGTTTAGTTGCCATACCTGCATTTGCGAATAATCGGCTTTGCGCTCTGATGCTGCTATCTTTTGCCATGCGCCCACGCCTTTAAGTAAGTTAATACTGGCAAGACTCAAGGCATAAACGCGCGCATCCCGCTTGCCAAGCACCTGTTGCCATTCTGAGTCATCACGTGCAGGGCGAGCATCAATTAACGTCACAGGCATTTTTGCTTGTGCCAACTGTAAAGCAAGCGTTGCCCCAACAATACCGCTACCGATAATCAGCGTATGATTATTCTTCATAAGTTATTCCTACAGTTAAGTGCAATCGTATAGAACATTGGTCTAGACCGTTAATATACCGTGATATGGCAAACTAAGACTTTAACCCCATAGCATAGTTAGCGACTAGTGGCTTAATATTTGGCAGCTTGTCAAAGGCAACCAAGGCCACATTCCTTGCCAACTTGATGGCTGGATTAGGATGGGTAAAACCATGTACCACGGCATCACAGAAGCGAATGACGCGTTTTTGATCGCTTAGACGTGCTTTCTCATAGCGTTTTAACAGTTGCGTATCGCCGATGTCTTCGCCCTTTAGCACTTGCGCGCTCATCATTTGTGCCAGTACATGGGCATCGCGCATACAGAGGTTAAAACCTTGACCAGCGACAGGGTGCAAGGTATGAGCAGCATTGCCCATGATGACACAGCGATCCGCTACTTGTTTGTCTGCCAACACGCGTGTCAGTGGATAAGCGCCGCGGCGACCAGCAGCGACAAACGTGCCCGCACGCTCACCAAAGGCTTGCTGCAATGTCGCTAAGAAATGCGCATCATCTTCTAAGTATTTATTTTCTTCCCCTTTTGGGCAGACCCAAACCACAGAGCGTCTATAGCCATTTTGATAGTCGTCATTGCCGTCACCTTCTGGATCGGTCAGTGGCAACACCGCCAGTGGCCCTGCTGGACTAAAACGCTCTATCGCCACATGTGCGTGTGGCTTGTCAGTTTCTACCACACCGACGATAGCGGTTTGCTGATAATCATAAATCGTCGTGCCAATATTTAATAATTGGCGTACCGTCGAATCGCGACCATCGCAAGCGACTAAAACACTGGCCTGCAATTGCTGCTCATGTTCCTCTTCACCATAATAGTTAAAGCTGAGCGTCACCCCATCCGCTTGTTGGGTCACGGCGCTGACACTGGCATTATCGATCAAAGTGATTAATGGCTCTTGCTGCGCGGCTAATAAAAGCTTACGTCCGAGCCACGCATTTTCCATCACTTGTCCAAATGACTCGACCCGCTCTTCAGCTTTATTTAATTGTGCACGCCCAAAGCTGCCTTGCTCACTAATCTGCACCGCATCGATACGACAAGCATGACTTTGCAACTCATCCCATAACCCAATCTCTTGATAAATCTGTACCGTACGACGTGACAGTGCTGTATTGCGGCTGTCTAAATAATGGCTGCGATTGCTGTCATCATTTGGGCTGATGGTTGGGTAGCTATTTTTTTCTAATAACGTGCTAGCAATACCATGATGTGCTAGTAACAGTGCAAATGACAATCCCACATGACCACCACCAGCGATGAGGACTTGCTGCTCAGTAGCTGCCTTTTTATGTTCAAACTTTTTTTTAGCATTCGATAAATTTACATCAGTATTTTGCATTATTATTCCTAATTTTCATGTCTATTTTACGCTGTTGGGCGCACGCACTATAAGCGATGAATGATCGCTAGAATTCTTTTAATTTTTTAGGGAATATTTAACATTCACACATCGGCATAGCCTTAGTCGAATGCGTAATAGGTCCTAACCTTCGTCAGCTTTCATCAGCCTTCATCATTTTATTCATATTTTAAACTCTGCGATAAAGCACTACGACATCATCCATAGATTACCACAGATCGCCTCCAACTCTGTCGCCTTAACAGTAGCCAAAACGTATACCTGAAACGCTTGATTTCGTCACGCTCTAAACGTGATTTACAATGCCGTAACCCGCTCAAAATTAGACATAAAAATATCAATGTCGATAAGCGGTTGCAATCGTCGTACAAAAACAGTGGCATCTGTTCGACGTATGGCTTGAAATTTAAAATCTATCGACCATAATAAAGGCAAGACCGTTACTTATCATCACTCCTAAAACGAATAATAATTCTACGTCATTTCTATCTCTATAACGTAAAGCCAAGACCATAACGACCGACCATTTTATCTCTTAAACCCGCAATGCCATCAAAACCAAATCATAGCATTGGGGTACATAATAAAAGGATAATCGCTTGACTGATTCCATGAGCCGCCGTATAAAGTTTGAATCATTGACACCCGCACAGCTCAAAACCGTGCTTGGTGAATACAACAATCACATGAAATATATCCAACAACGCCTCGATATCAAAATCATGCAGCGTCAAGGTGACTTCTGTTTGAGTGGCGACATATCGAATGTCGAGCGCGGTGAACGTATTATTTATAAACTGGTAGATGAGGCACAGAATACCAAGGACATTAGTGCAGCGGAGCTACATCTTATTATCCAATCGAGCATTTCTCGTGATGAAGATATGGAAGCGGATGAGCAAGAAGCCAAGGATAATGCAGACGCTGAGGCGGACTTAGAATCAGCTCACGAGTTTACGCCAGTTAGCTTACGCACGCGTAAAGGTCGTATCATTCCTCGCGGTGGCAATCAGCAGACCTACGTCCAAAACGTACTGAACTCTGATGTCTCATTCGGTATTGGCCCTGCTGGTACGGGTAAGACCTATTTAGCCGTGGCTTGCGCCGTGGATATGCTTGAGCGTAATGAGATTGAGCGGATTTTATTGGTGCGTCCGGCGGTAGAAGCTGGTGAAAAACTGGGCTTTCTGCCAGGTGACTTGACGCAAAAAATCGATCCCTACTTGCGTCCATTATATGATGCGCTATATGAGATGATCGGCGTTGAAAAAGTGGGCAAGCTGATTGAAAAACAAGTCATCGAAATCGCACCCCTTGCCTATATGCGCGGTCGTACGTTAAACAACTCGTTTGTCATCTTAGATGAAGCGCAAAACACCACGCCTGAACAGATGAAAATGTTTTTGACCCGTTTGGGTTTCGGTTCACGAGCAGTAATTACAGGTGATATTACACAGGTCGATTTGCCACGTGGTCATAAGTCAGGCTTAGCGCAAGCAATGGAAATCTTAAGTGGTATTGAAGAAATTCATATCACCAAGTTTGATTCAAAAGATGTGGTACGTCATCAATTGGTACAGAAAATTGTAGAAGCCTACGATGTTTATGATGAAGAACAAGTAGCGTTAGAAGAAAAGCGTAAGTTTGAGCGCAGAAAAGAGCAAGAGCGTAAACAAGTTATCGCTAATGCTGCAGCCAAGCTATAAACGGTCTAGCCTGCTATTTAATGTTATAAAAATGCAAAGCCGGATTACTGTCAGTAATCCGGCTTTTTACGACGAGAGCTTTTTAGCTTTAGTCATAACTTATATCAGACTTGGATTCAACATCGAAGTGCAACGCACCCGAATCT
>NZ_JABUZG010000046.1 GCF_014897815.1 Psychrobacter sp. PG1 | reverse complement strand
ATGTCTGATGTCAGCATACTTTTTAGAACACCACCAAAAATTGGTTTATAAAAACTAAAAAAGCTGGGTAAGCACCCAGCTAATCGTCAATAAATTTGAGTTTTTATAAAAGTATTAAGCTATCCATGTTGCTCGCGTTCTACATAATAAAAGTAGGGCAAGCAACAATGGTTAATCTAATTTAGCCTTTTATTGACCATTTATTAACTAATGGATAACGGCGTTCACGTCCAAAGGCTTTGTGGCTAATTTTGGTGCCAATTGGCGCTTGTAAACGCTTATATTCACTATTGTCTACCATCTGGATGACTTTTGCGACCATTTCAGCCTCAAAGCCTTTATTAACAATGTCTTGATAGCCCATATCTTCATCGATGTATGACATTAAGATGCCATCTAACACATCATAGTCAGGCAAGCTGTCTTGGTCTTTTTGGTCTGGGCGTAACTCAGCAGATGGCGGGCGAGTGATGACACGCTCAGGGATGACTGGGGTGTCTTCCAAGCGGTTGCGATAACTGGCCAATTTATAAACCTGCGACTTATAAACGTCTTTTAACACATCAAAGCCGCCTGCCATATCACCATATAATGTTGAATAGCCGACTGCTAACTCAGACTTATTACCAGTGGTGATGACCAAGTGCCCAAACTTATTGGACAGCGCCATCAGTACCACACCGCGCGCACGCGCTTGGATATTTTCTTCAGTGGTGTCTGCTGGCGATTTGTTAAATAGTGGCGCTAAGGTATGACGGATGCCTTCAACCGCATCAAAAATAGGACAAACCGTATAAGAAACATTTAAGCGGCGAGCCTGTGCTTGAGCATCTTCTAGACTAATCTGAGAAGTATATTCATAAGGCATCATTACCGCATATACCTTGTCAGCACCCAAAGCATCAACAGCGATACATAGCGTTAAGGCAGAATCAATACCACCTGATAGACCAAGGATAATACCAGTGAATCCTGAATGGTTGACATAATCGCGCAGGCCAACGACCAGTGCTTGATACATCTCTGACTCACGGCTCAGTGTTAATGGCGCTTTAGTTTGACTATTAAACTTGGCAGTTTTGACGTCTAAAGTAGCAAGAAGCAACTGATTCATAAAACGTGGTGC
The DNA here is from genome assembly GCF_014897815.1 of Psychrobacter sp. PG1. Classification (GTDB taxonomy): domain Bacteria; phylum Pseudomonadota; class Gammaproteobacteria; order Pseudomonadales; family Moraxellaceae; genus Psychrobacter. The sequence goes on along the minus strand of NZ_JABUZG010000046.1, from coordinate 158,669 downwards.
TTCGTGGGCAACGCTACCATCAGCTTGCACCGCCATAGAACCACCGTCAAACACCAAGTCGTCTTGACCGCCAACGGCGTTGACATATACGATAGGCAAATTATTCTCACGGCTACGCTTGGCCAGCATCGTTTTACGATTGTCTTGTTTTTCGATCTCAAAAGGTGAGGCGTTCAAGCTAATAATCAGATCAGCACCTTGCTTTTTAAGCTCGGCAATAGGGCCTTTTTCCCACAAATCCTCACAGATAAGCAGACCGATTGTGATGCTTTTATAGTCAAATAAAACTTGGTTACGACCTTTATCAAAATAACGACGCTCATCAAATACGCCATAATTTGGCAAGATTTGCTTATGATAAAAGCCTTTTTGATGACCGTTATGCAAGATAGCAGCAGAGTTGAAAGTACCATGATGGTCGACATGTGGATAACCGACAATCATCACGATGTCATCGATATCACTTAAAGTAGACAAGGCGCTTTTGATGCGACCAGATAAGCTTGGGCGTAGTAATAAATCTTGCGGTGGGTAACCTAATAAAGCAAGTTCTGGGAAAATAATGACATCCGCACCTTGCTCGCGAGCTTGCAATGCGAGTGCACGCATTTTTTCAGCATTGGCAGTGATATCACCAACCAAAAAATGCGACTGAGCCAACGCAAAAGTAACGGTTTCTTGGGTTTTATTGGTCTTACTGGCCTCAGTTGAGGGAGTTATATTGGGATTATCATTGTCTTTTGACATTGTTATTGTTCCTATCGATATATGGTTTAAAATTTGTTGGGTCGTTGTTGATTTAAAATAAAATCAAAGTAGGTCCGAAATTCACTCAAAATAGCACTCTGTCATATCGAATTCTAATAGTGAACCGAGATGATGAGCTTGCTTACGCACAGTATCCAACGTTGTAACGCCCCTCTACAGGTTTGATCTTATGATAGTCTATAGAAAGACGATAAAAGAGGGCTGTAGCGCATCGTCTGAAAAATGTTATATATGTAGAATGATCCAAATAAATAAGAACAAACGAATTTAATGCTATTAAAAAGCTTAAAATAATTGCTTTAGTATAGCATCAATTATCGTTGCAAATAGAACGCGCCAGTGAATTACCTTTCAATAAGTCAGTTTACAGTATGAATGTAAAATATCCTTTTAGTGCCTTGTTTTTACATGTTAAATCTATGTGTCAACTTCTATCTATTAATGTCATCATCTAGTAAGCTTATACAGAGAAAGTTGTAAGTAAAGATTACAACATATCGTTATATCATTATCGTATTTTGCGGCATAATAAGCCGTGATAATCGCTTGATATTTATCTTGCGTTAGTCAAAACTATCGTCCGTAAGTATGTTACGGTATGCTACGATTTGATGCTCTCAAAGCAGGTTTACTGGTACTGATTGTTTACACCCCTCGCTAATGAATACCGCTAATGGACAGGGTCTTTTTATGGGCACCGTCTGTGAGTTGATATTCATCACACATTTATAAACTTGCCAGCAAGGTCGCGATAGATCTTCGCTGTCTGCTCTTGGTTTATACGCTATGATTGAAAATTGGACAAAAGAATTTATTATTCAGCGCTTATTGGCTATTACTCTGTTGGTGGTGCTGTTCGTACTGTGTTTTCAAGTGGTACAGTTTTTTATTGTACCCGCATTATGGGCGGCGATTTTAGCGTATGTTACCTTTCCTATTTATAACTTTTTTTACGAAAAAGTAAAGCTGAGTCCTAATTTTAGCGCTGCTATTATGACGGTGAGTATCTCCTTAATGATAGGTGTGCCACTGGTTATCGGTGTTTTTATTCTACAGCAAGAAGCCTTGAGCCTAATCAGTAACTTGATTTATCGTATAAAAGTGGGCTATTTAGATGTGCCTGATTCTATCAAAGATATGCCTATCATCGGTCAGCAAGTGAAAGATGTGCTGTGGAGAATCAATAAAAACCCAGAAGGGACGTTAGAGGCGTTTCGTATCTGGGTACAGTCACATTTATATTATGGCAAAGTAGCGTTTGATGTGGTGTTTAGTGGTCTTGCCAAGTTAGGTATGGCGCTGATGACGTTGTTTTTCTTTTATCGTGATGGTACCAGTTTGGTGCGTCAAATTCGTCAAGCACTGCGTAATATCATTGGCAATCGCATCGATGGCTATATTGATTCTGTGGGTACGACCACGCGTGCGGTGGTTTATGGCATTGGTTTGACGGCATTGGCACAAGCACTGCTCGCAGGTGTGGGTTACTACTTCGCTGGTGCACCAAGTCCTATCTTACTCACTATCGTAACCTTTATTATCGCCCTGATTCCGTTTGGCACGCCATTTGTCTGGGGTGGTGTATCCATTTGGTTGTTAAGCCAAGGTCATACTGTAGAAGGGATTGGCTTGGCACTATGGGGCACTTTGGTTATCAGCTGGGTTGACAATCTCATCCGTCCTATTGTGATTAGTGGCGCGACCAAAATCCCTTTTATTATTATTTTTATTGGTGTATTAGGTGGTTTAACGGCTTTTGGCTTTGTTGGTTTGTTTATCGGTCCTGTGGTGCTAGCCATCGGATTGGCGGTATGGCGAGAATGGATATCGCAGCATAAAAATGAGATATTTGCCCCGCAGGATTTGGTGTTGTCTGACAACCAAACGTTGCCACCAGTCAATGAATCAGAGTAGAGGCACGTAGAGGCACATAGTCATGTTAAATAAGAATACTGCAAACGTTATGCAAAATAGAGAGAACTCTATTGACAGCATTACTATCGTGGCCGATAGCAATATCGCAAGCGTAGATGCATTTTTTAATGCTTCGATGCTTGGACAGGTATCTGAGCAGACGGTCAATATCACCACCGTCGCTGGACGCGATATCAATGCGCAGTTGCTCGCAGAATTACAACCTGATGTGCTGTTGATACGCTCGGTGACGCCAGTTGGCGAGACACTGCTAGTCAATAATAACAGCGTAAAATTTGTCGGTTCAGCGACTATCGGTACCGATCATGTCGATCAAGACTATTTGGCGGCGCGAAATATCACTTTCGCCAATGCGGCTGGATGTAGTAAACATTCTGTCGCGCAGTATGTGTTGACGGCGATTTTGACGTTGCGTCCGCACTATTGGCAGCAATCCACGAAGCCATTAACATTGGGCATCATCGGACTTGGTAATATTGGTAGTACGCTCGCTCAGTATGCCATTGATTTAGGCTGGCAGGTACTAGGCTATGATCCATTACTGCCTACCTCGAATACAAATAATGCAAGCCTTGAGCAAGTGCTTAGCCAAAGCAATGTAGTGAGCTTACATGTGCCTTTAACCGATAAAAAAGATAGTACAAACCCTAGTGGCAGTGATTATCCAACAAAGCATCTGATTGACGCAACTACGCTGGCAGTGATGCCTGCGCATACCTTGTTGATTAATAGTGCGCGCGGACCAGTCATTAATGCGCGTGATTTAGAAGCAGATATTGAGCGCACAGATCGCCAAGTAGTGCTCGATGTGTTTGAATTTGAACCAGAGATTTCTGAGCACTTATTGTCCAAACTGGCTATCGCCACCCCTCATATCGCAGGCTATACGGTCGAAGGTAAACTGCGTGGTACGCAAATCATCTATGATGCGCTCTGTGAAAAGTTAGCAGTCTTGCCTGTATTGTCGATGCATAGTTTGCTACCGCTCAATACTTATCTCTGGTCTGAGCTAAAAGCACATCCAGACAGATTACAGAAGTTTTACGATATCATGCACGATGATGCTGCACTAAGAAGCAAGCTGGCTGACGGTCAAGTAAAGGGTGCTGACTTTGATCAGTTGCGCCGAGATTATCACTTACGCCGTGAATGGCAGTGGTAAAAGTTAGGTAGCCTTCAACCCTAAAGTAGCATCTGAGAACTTATTCTTATCCTTTAATTGCAGTAAATAATAATGACCCAAGCAAGTAATTCTTTTTCAAAACCCAGCTATGCGCCGACCATGACATTAGCAATGGCTCAGCAGCGTGCGCAATTGATGAGCACCGTTCGTCAGTTTTTTGCCACGCATCAAGTGCTTGAAGTGCAAACACCGCTACTATCGCAGGCTGGCAATACTGATACTTTCTTACAATCCGTCGCCGCGCAAGTGACGTATCAAGATAAACTTTGTACTTATTATCTGCATACTTCACCTGAGTTTGCCATGAAGCGTTTACTTGCCAGCTGGCAAGTGCCTATATATCAAATTTGCTCCGTATTTCGAGATAACGAAATAGGCGTACGCCATAATATCGAATTTACCATGCTTGAGTGGTATCAGCCGAATTATAGTTTGGACGATATGGCGGCTGAGCTGAGTGAATTATTAGCGGCGCTTTATGGACATTCAGTGGTAATGAGTCATTACCGCTATGTTGATGCGTTTATGGATTTTGTCGGCATACATCCGCTAACAGCTAGCCTTGATGTCCTGCAAGCAGTAGCAGAAGATAAGGGTTTGACAGGTTTTGATTTTAATAGCGACTTGGCTAACACAGAAGATGGCGAAGCAGATATTCGTCAAAGCTGGCTGGATTTGCTGTTTAGTCATGCGGTCGAGCCAAACTTGGGTCATGACTTACCGACCTTGATTATAGAATATCCACCTGCCACGGCGGCACTGGCAAAAACAGCGGTTGATAAAGAGGGCAATACAGTAGCTAAACGTTTCGAGCTGTATATCAATGGCATTGAGATTGCCAACGCTTATGATGAGCTAGCAGATGGACAAGCGTTAAAAGAACGGTTTGAGCGAGACAATCAACTGCGTAAGCGTCATAACCTGCCACAAATGCCAATCGATGAGCATTTATTAGCAGCGTCTGATGCTTTAATACCCTGTAGCGGTATCGCCGTTGGTATCGATAGATTACTCATGGTAATCACAGGCGCGAATAGCTTAGAAGATGTGATTTCGTTTCCGAGCGGTTTGGCCTAGTCGATTATTGATAGACTTAATATAGTTACCACTTATTTGACAAGCCTATTAGAAAAAAGCGAGTAACCCATTAGGCTTACTCGCTTTTTTCGTTTTAATCGCTGTAAAGTTGATTCTTATAATTTTGCAATCGCTTCATCAATCGCAGTCTCACCGTTATGCATACTAAAGACTTTCTTGATGGTATTATAGGCATTTAGGACGGCTGCCAGAGTAGTCGCCACATCGGCAATTGAGTTCTCTCCAGCATTATCATCGTTGACAGTGATTGTACCAGTTGCTTCGCGCTCTTTTAACGCCCCTGCTTGAACGATGGTGTAGTCAAGGCTACTATTATTAATCAACCACTGATCCGCGTAATGCTTGCAGATATAATATTCTTTTAGGTCAGCAATACCAGCATTGTCCCATTTACTGGTATCTAGTGAAAAGACGGTACTGAGCATGATATAGCGCTTAATGCCTTTGTCCTCTGCGGCTTGCATGGTTTTGACCGGCCCATGTAAATCCACTTCTAAGACGTCTTTGCCGCCAGACCCTGCAACGAAATAGACAGCGTCAATATCTTGGTCAATTTGCTTTTGTATAGTCTCTTTTTCGGCAGTGATATCTAAATCGAGTTGGCTATAATTGTCATCGGTAAACAGTTTTTCTTCTTGGCGTGTCGTGCCAACAACTTGATGGTTATCCGCTAATAGCTGCTTGACCAAATCCGTTCCCACTCGACCACTTGCCCCAATCACTAAAATTTTCATTGTCATTCCTATTCTTATATACGTTATCGTTGTTGTAAAAACTGACTATAGCGTATCAAGAAAAAAAGGCACACTTCGTTATGAAGCGTGCCGATTGCATAGTGTTTGGTTATGGCGTGTATACGGTTTGCAAAGTGGATAAGATCAAAAAATCAAAGACAAAGCGGGTGAAAACTAGCGTACCAACTTGTTTAATCCATCAGCAAAGGCTTTTTTATCACGATCGCCATAAGGTTTTTGACCACTCATTTCTTGTAGCTCGAGCACGCCAGTACCGCGCATGGTATCCATAAAATCACGCATATTGAGCTTTTGCTTGATATTATTTTTGTCGTAGACCATGCCGCGAGAGGTCAAGACCATACCACCTTTGTCCAGAATGTCATTAGCCAAAGGAATGTCGCTGGTAATAGCCAGATCGCCTGGCTGTATTTGCTCAACGATATAATCATCGGCTTTATCAAACCCTGATGGCACCACTGTCATGACAAGCAGTGGTGACTTACGCAGTTTGATCGGCTGATTGGCGACGAATATTGCCATGGTTTGCGTGCGTTCAGCGGTTTTGATAATCAAATCTTTGGCAATCAATGGCACTGAATCGGCATCTACCCAAATCTGCATTATTTCTTAACCTTTTCTGTTTTTGCCTTAGCGTCGATAGCCTGAGTTGTTTGGCTGTCATCGATATGGACTTCTATACTCTCTAAAATATTGTCATTGTCATTGTTATTGTCAGTAGTGATTAGACTATCTGCCGCTTTTGGCTGGCTATCAATCGCAGATGGTTTTTTCTCAAGTCCCATTTTATTGGGTAGCGTAGCGACGAGCTTGGCCAAAGCAGGCTCTAAGTCGGCAACGTCGTTTGGCATCAAGGTAATATGCGCAATTTTGCGGTCATCGCGTTCTGCTTTGTGGTAGCTATGATAGTGCGCACCATCGATATTTAGTACGTCGCTGATATCTGGATATTGCCCCAAGATATTGAGCATAATCGCTGGATGCACGTTGTCGGTATCACCTAATGGCAGATTGACGACGGCACGAATGTGGTTTTCAAATTGGCTGGTGACAGCGCCTTCAATACTCCAATGTCCTGAATTATGCACGCGCGGCGCAATTTCATTAGCGAGTAGCGTGTCATGACCACGCGCATCTTTGGTCACAAAGAGCTCAAGTGCCATTACACCAACATAGTCTAAGTGGTTCATGATCTTGGTGATGGCATCGGTTGCTTGTTTGAATAAATGACTGGTGCCAACGGCAGGCGCTTGGGTCTTGGCTAAAATACCATTATGATGATGGTTTTCGACCAAATCGTAGCAACGAACCTGACCATTTTGTGCGCGTGCGGCGATAATAGAAAGCTCGCGGCTAAAGTTAATGAAACCTTCTGCAATCAAAGGGGCGGGCGTTGGCGTTAGTGAGCCTTTACCAGTGACCGCATCTTTAAGATTTTGCCATGCCGCCTTGATATCACTGTCTTGTCTAATCACGAACTGACCTTTGCCATCATAACCGCCACGGCTGGTTTTTAGGACGATAGGCAGTCCTAATTCATGACAGGCTTGCTGCAAATCCGCTTCAGAGTTGACAGCCATAAAGGGTACAGTGGCGATCTCAAGTGAATTGAACATTTGCTTTTCTTTTAAGCGGTCTTGAGCGATATCAAGCGCAATCAATGGCGGAAACATACCTTGTTTACTACCTGATTTTGACAGATCGGTCAGCTGTTCCACTGTCGCAGTCGGTGTGTTTTCAAACTCTAAGGTGAAAACGTCTGCTGCTGCGATGAAGTCTTCCAATTGATCGCTATGAAAGACGCGACCGTATAGGCTAGCAGGGCAGTCAGCGCTGTCTTCTAAAAACACACATTGGTAGCCAAGTGGCATCGCTGCTTCGGCAAGCATCATACCAAGCTGACCACCGCCTAAAATACCGATGGTACGAATGGTTTGGGTAACAGGGTAAGCGTTCGCTGTAGTCATGGCAGGCTCTTTGAGTTAAAAATGAATAATATTTTGGGTGTAATAAAAGGCAAAAAGTCATCTATTAAAATAGGAAAAGGTGCATTACATGCACCTTGTATTAAGTAAAACCCATCTAAAAATAAACATCAAGTAAATAGCAGCTATATCTCAATAATGGGATTCAAGAACCGTTATAAAAGACAGGTAATTAGGTATTGATAATGCCTGGCGTTGGGCTGGAAAGGATGGTATCAGTTTGCATTTGGCGCAGATTGTCCAGCTTAGCCGCAATGTTCTCATCATTCAATGCTAACACTTGAATCGCAAGCAGGGCAGCATTGTAAGCGCCTGCTGAGCCAATCGCTAATGTGCCAACTGCGACGCCTTTAGGCATCTGTACGATAGACAAGAGACTATCCCAACCGCTGAGCATGGAAGACTTTACAGGAACACCAAACACAGGTAACGGCGTTTGGCTGGCACACATGCCAGGCAGATGAGCAGCACCGCCAGCGCCAGCGATGATAACTTGTAGACCGTTATCTTTTGCACTTTTTGCATAGTCAAACAATCTATCAGGGGTGCGGTGTGCTGACACTACTTCACAATCAAAAGCGATATCAAAGTCTGCGAGCAATTGCGCTGCCGCACTCATGGTTGCCCAATCAGATTGTGATCCCATAATAATGCCAACTTTCGGTTGACCAGCAGGGGAGGCGATAGGGCTGTTTTGATCCATCGTGTTAACAGTAGCTGTTGTGGTGCTCATGCTTTGATATCCTCAAAAAGACCATCATACAAAAGTTTTGTTGCTCTCGTAAAGCCAAGTTTGATTTTTAATAAGAAAGCGGGGGCAATAGTACCAATTTTATGGATTGGGGTTTGCAGATTTATCATGGTGATATTGGACAAAGTTACTGGCTCTTAGTGGCAGTGGTTGCTCAGTATTGAGCTGATAACAAGTTAGATATCCGCTGTCTACCGCCGCTGAATAATCAGTACAGGCAACTTGTGAACTCAGTGGCTCAGGCGTGCCAGTTAGCCAATAATGACCGACAAATACCGCTTTATCCGTTTTCAGAGCGAAATCAATATTTTCAGCCAACACCTCTTTTGGAATCTGAGCCAATGCTGATGCAGGCGCACGCGCCACCTCATAAAGACGGCGTTTATTCAGCCCGTCAAGCCACCAGCATACTCGAACGCGCTTGCGCTCAGTGCCTTCTTTATCGACCATGACTATGCCGTCGGGTAATGCTGTTTCTACACCTTTTAACACCCGCTCTAGCGCGTCAAATGGCGCCGTGTTTTCTTTGGCAGTGGCGACTAGCCCGTGCGGCGTTAAACAGTTATCGTCAGTCAATAGTGGCTGCAGTACCGCCATACTATCGACATCCCAGCAGGCATGAACAAAACAAGCGTCGTTTGTTTCAATCCATAAAGGCAGCTCGTATAACCGATTAAGCCAATATTGATGACGCTCTGAGCCAAAAGCTATTTCGGCTAAAAATGCCGCATGTTGGCGTGTATGTATGTCATTGTGCGAGCGCAGATATTGGCTGGAGTTATCAGGGTCAAGTGTGGCAAAGGCGAGGGCGTTATATTCATGATTACCCATTATCGCATCTGCCACGTTAGCGTCTAACATGGCAAAAACAATCTCTAAGGTAGCCAATTGCTGTGGTCCTCGGTCAATCAAGTCACCGATAAATAACGCCCGATGCCCTGCTGGCGGTACAAAGTACGTGCCATTATGAACGTAACCTAGCTGCTCTAATAAGCCAATTAACTTGTCTGCGTAGCCATGAATATCACCGATAACATCTATCATCATAATAATTATCAAATTCTTAAATAGTTTGTTGAGTATAAGTTTGTGCAAAACATAACGCGACGTTAATCATCGCTTAGTTACTTAAACTGTCATCATAACCCAAGTGCTCATTTCAATTTTTATCACTGAGTTTTATTTCAATTTTTACCACTGAGCTTTATTACTAAATTTAAAACCCAGGTGATAATAGCGCATTGATAAAATGCGGTAGGACTTGCGGTTCTAAAATAATCGTGGCAATAACCCCAAACGCGCCGCCCCACATATGCGCCATATGATTGATATTAGAGCCGCCCCGTTTGTCTGCATAGATACTATAAGCGATATAAGCGACGGCGAATAATATCGCAGGTATAGGAACAATCGCGAATAGGTAGATTTTCTCCCACGGTGCCAGCAAAATAAAAGCAAACAATACGGCTGATACACCGCCTGACGCGCCAAGGCTCAAATAGCTCGCATTGTTTTTATTCTTGAGGTAGCTTGGAATCATCGCAATGATAATAGCCAATACGTAAAAGACCACAAAACCATAACCAAATAAGAACGGCTGATACAGCCCTTCAATAGCACGACCAAAAAAATATAAAGTAAACATATTAAAGAGCAGGTGCATGCTATCGGCATGAATAAAGCCATGCGTGACAAAACGGTCCCACTGCCCATTATTTACCGCTGGCGGATAAAAAATGAGTCGATTAAATACTGTCTTGTTTTGCCATGCCACTAAGCTGACAATAACCGTGATAATAATAATAAGGGTCGTATGATTGAACAAAGGAAAATCCTTAGGCTGCGCCTGATATGTGACAAGGTGATGAATAACAATGTTCAAAGCCTACGCATTATGGCTGAGTGCAAACTAAATAGGACTGACAAGCAATTATTAAGCATGAGATATTTATAATAAAGTAATACTAACAGTAGTTATGACAATGCAAAAACTTATTATGTGACAAAATAGTGCATTTATATGCTTTTATAGTGAATAATATAGCAGGCTGTCAGGCAAATTGAGTAATGCTTCGTATCTTGACGGTAATGGTGGGTTAAATGAGAGCGGTATCCAAGAATACAGACGCTAACGACAAGTAAAATAAACGTTTCATGCGTTGGTAAATTTAAAATAAAGGCCGAAAGAGGCAGTAATCTATGAGTATTATCGACGAATTAGAAAAGAGCGTAACGCCAGCTGTCATAGGTGAGCGCAATAGTCATGATAGTGTGGCTTACATTAGCTTATTGGAGCAGTTTTATGCCATCTTGGCATCACGTCTCGCCTTGCCGCAAGTGTACTCACAATTTATCTGCGCCGAGCAAGGGATGGTTGATAGAGTCACAGAAAGTCCACTGTTCGAACAACTGTGGCAAGATAAAAGCATACAACAGCTTATGATCCGAGAGCTGTCTGCCACCCATCATATTGATGAGTCTGCTACGTTACAGCTGCTCATCAATGCCGCGCCACTGGCTTATCGTGAGCTGACAGTATTGGCAAACGGACAGTTTTTGCCAGCGTTTTTGCAGGGAGAGCAGGCAGCATTGCGTCAGTATTTACCGATGTGGTCAGCACCTATTATTACTGCTCCTCAAAACGTCAATAGCGCATCAGAAGCACACCCACACATCGCCGCAGATATTGATAGCGTACCAGTGCGCGACACCTCTTTGGATGGACGACAAAATTCTCATATAGACACCAGTACGATCGCCGCAGCGCCAGCCGCTTATAGGCAAAATGCTGATACAGCAGATAAAATAGATATTGGAAATACTGATGTAGAAAGTATGAAGATAGGTGATACCGATGGTCATTTTAGCGCTCATACTGGCGCCATTCATGCCAATCCATCCGCGCATCATTTGGCAGAAAATAGCAGTATGAAGCAAGAAAAAGTACGTACTCGCAATCAACGTAATGATTTACTGGTACGGGTGGGTTTATTAATAGTAGCCATTGCCGCGATAGGGCTTGCTGCTTGGGCAATATTGATCAGACCGAACAACGCGCCGCCTGTAGAAGCCGCTGCGACAGTGCCTGTTGTGGTAGCACCAGCGCCCGCACCAGTAGCGCAGGTAATGACTCCCATTGAGCTAATCGTTGGCGTAGATAACAGCGGTAATCTGTATGCCTGTAGCGCTACCATTGGCGATGCAGCGCTGCAAAGTACCTTGCAACAAGCGCTCAATACCAGCTTTGGTGAGCAAGCGAGTATTTGCGAATTAACAGTGCAGGCTGGAGTTGCCAGTAGTATTGCTAATTTACCAGAGGAAGTACTGCCCAATGTCTTGACGATGATTAGGTCTACGCCATTTGCACGCCTACATTTGCAGAATGATCGTCTTATGTTAGAAGCGCCAGACAGTATGCTCTTGCAACGACTGGTTACGGATATGCGTACTTTGATACCTGCCATGGTCATCGATAGTACTGCACCATTACCATTGCCTGAAAATAACGATGCCAATGCAATGAATAATACGAATAATCAGTTTGAAAATGAGGGAGCTGCCAACAATCAGTATGCTAATGACTATAACAACAGTGGGTCTGGAGAGTTCCAAGCAGCAGATGATGATACAGGCGATCGTATCGTACCTAATCCTGCACCCAACAATTATAGTAACAATGCCAACAATATTCCCAGCAACATTCCTAACAATATCCCTAACAGTGCACCGATGAATAACAGACCGTCAGGTTCTATTTCAGAATCGGAGGTAGATGATATGGCAAGCACACTCATCATTGCTGAACCTGCGCAAGTAAGGAATAAATAATTGGATAATAGAGGTGTTTAACGATTGTTTGATCAATTTATCCATTGAAACAAGTTATCAAGTAAAGATGGTGGTATAAGTTGCTTATACCGCCATTTTTTCTGCTGATACCCAGTTGGAAGTATCTAAAAAACCATAAAGTATCTGAAAAAAGGATGTATTTTCTCCATTTATACATAAGTTTTACTGTTTCTTTTATGGCTTCTCACTGGGTTAATGATTGGTTGTTTGCCATGTTTTTGGTTACGTGTGACACTTGAAATATTACCTAACGTATCATTTGTACAACAACCTGTTGATTGTTAACACTGACTTAATACTTTTATAATGATGAAAATTGAACAGGGTCAAGATGGTTTTAGCTGTCATGGTTCTTATTTCAAATCATTATTTTATCTGGTGTTTTTTGAATATTTTAATTATATAAATCGATACTAATATAGGCATTAATAGGAGAATTGTATTATGGATATTATCAGTCATTTGACGCGTACAGTCAGCCCAGCCGTGCTGGAAGATGATCATAGTCCCGCTAAAAAGGGACTGCTTGAACAGTTCTACGCTATTTTTGCGGCTCGCTTAGCGGATAACGATACTTATAATCGTTTTGCAAATGAGAATATCACTCGTGATGATCAAGGGTTTTATGACCGTGTATGGAGCGATGATGCGCAACGTGAGCAAATCGCTCGTGAGTTGGCAGGTAAGCATAATGTTGATGCGACGTCTTCGCGCGGACTGATAGCGATGGCAGCGCCACTGGCTTTTCACGAAATCGAAAGCTTGGCAGGTACTACACCAGTGCCGCAGTTCTTAAATGATAATCTCGACAGTTATCAGCGTTATATCCCTGCTTGGGCAAGCGCCGTTCTGCCAGTCGGTATGTTGGCAGCGACGCCTGCTGCTGGCGCGCGTATTTCTGATACGGTTAGCACCGCTCCATTGCAACGCGAAGAAGAGCAGCAAGGCAGCTTTATGAAAGCATTGCTCCCCATTATTGGCTTGATTATTTTAGGCGCATTGGCTTGGGCTTTACTTCGTGGTTGCCAAGAGAACCCTGAGCCTGTCGCCACACCGGTAGCTACGGCTCAACAAGCAGCGCAGGGAGAGGGTCAGTTGGCAGTGGCAGGTGATATTGAGCCTGCATCATTGCGCATTGCGACTGGTGAAAATAGTGAGCTGTATGCTTGCCGTATGAATGTGGGCGACGAGACCTTGCAGACCAATGTAATGAATGCGTTAACCAGTGCATTTGGTGAAGAAGCCAATAAATGCCGTGCTGATGTCGATGACAATTTTGCAGTAGATATGCCAGCAGCGGCTCAGCTAGCTACTATCTTGCCTATCGTCAAAAATGTACCAAATGCTAGCATGATCATTAAAGGCGATGTTATCACTGTCAATGCGCCTGATGCAGCGGCATTAGATAAGCTAGTGGCTGACCTACAAGCGGCTGTTCCTGCGATGACCATACAAGCCGAAGGGCCGTTAGATTTGCAGGGTGAGATTGATAATAGTTTGGCAGCTGCGGATGTTGCTATGACCAATCTTGGTAAAAACCCAGATCCACGTGATGTGGCTCGTGCATTGAGTATTCAGGTTATCAACTTTGAAGTGGATGAAGCGGTCATTCCTGATGTCAATAAAGAGCTGCTTGACCGCGCTGCTAAGATTATCAACGAAGTACCGAATATGAAGCTGACGATTATCGGTCATACTGACAGTCAGGCATCAGATTCTTACAATGTAGAATTGTCTCGTGATCGCGCTGAGGCAGTGAAAGAGTATTTGGTATCTCAAGGTGTTGATGCTAGTAAACTGATGACGAAAGGCATGGGTGAATCAGAACCTATCGCTGATAACTCAACGGAGCAGGGGCGCTTCCGTAATCGCCGTATTGAATTTATAGTCAATGACGAGATGGCCAGTGCGAACGATGGTATGATTATTAGTAATAATGCGCTTGACCCAGACTTAAACCCTCTGGATAGCAATAACGATGACTTATTGCCTGATGGTGATGATGCCACTCAAGGTACGGCAGTAGATCCAACCAATTAATGTACAACAGCTTGATTGAGAAGTTGTTCATTCTAAAAAACCGCATCTTATAAAAGGTGCGGTTTTTCATTTTGTTAAGGCTGTTGTTTTGTTTATAGGTGGCTAATGATAAGTATCTAATGCTAAGCGATTATTTATAAGCGGTCGGATCTTTTAATTCAATAGCGCTACGAGTTGCTTGTGCCTCAGATTGAGTACTAAAAAAGGTTTGAGTCACGTTTTGCTTTGCCTGTTGCCAATAGTCAAATTGTTGACAAGTTGATTCCAGATCACCTTGCCATGTTGGTATCTGTCCGCACATTGTTTTAATACGGTTTTGATTGGGATAAGGCAGCTCTTGTGCGGTCTCTGCGGCTTCATGGGCGGCGACGCGATCATTACAAACCAGCGCAATATCACAACCCGCTTCAATCGCGGCTTTCACACGTGCGCTGACATCGCCTGCGGCTTGAGCACCTGCCATACATAGATCATCAGAGAATAAGACCCCATCAAACTTTAGCTGATCCCGTATGATGTCCTTGAGCCAAATTTTAGAAAAACCTGCTGGCTGGTCATCGACTTGCGAAAAAATAACATGGGCAGGCATTAACGCGTCAAGCCACGGTAGCGTTTGGGCAAAAGGCTGCATATCGCTATGCATAATCTCATCCAAGCTACGCGTATCGATGGCCTCAGCCACATGGGAATCAGGGGCAATCGCACCATGACCGGGGAAATGCTTACCTGTGGTTGCCATGCCAGCGGCTTTCATACCGCGCATAAACTGCGTCGCCAGCGCAGTGATCGCTTGCGGCTCTTGATGAAAACTACGATCCCCAATGACTTGGCTGATGCCATCTCTGTCAAGTACTGGGGCAAAACTGAGATCAATGCCCACTGCCAACACTTCTGTTGCCATTAGATAGCCACAATCGTAAGCACAGCTTAGCGCATGGCTAGGCTCTTGATTAAATAATTCCCCAAGCCTGCCCATGGCGGGTAGTGGGGTAAAGCCATTGCGCAGGCGTGCGACTCGTCCACCTTCTTGGTCGACGCCGATTAATATATCTGGGTTGTGATAACGTATGTCGTCACACAACGCCCGTACTTGTGCGGCATCTGCAACGTTTCGGGCAAATAAAATCACCCCGCCCACTTGTGCCTGTTTGATTAAGCTGACATCTTCTGCTGTCAGTGCGGTACTATCGATATCAATCATTAAAACGCCGTACATTGCGTAATCCTTATGGTGTTATATATTGTTATATGATCGGTTCAGCTTCAAATAAATAAATGATGATAATTGGCAATGCGCCACTATTATCAAAACTGCTTTATTATGACAGTTATTATTAGATGAGCATAATGTGGCAGATGAATAGACTCAAATCAATTCATGAGTGGGCATTGAATCGTCAATAAATGACCCAAATAATGATGAACAATAAATGTCATAGAAAGTTTGGTATGTGCAGGCGTAGCGTGTAAGATTGCTTATACAGTTTGAGACAGTTGGATATCTATGTGCATGATAATATTGAGTGATTTTTAACAATATATTAGCAAACAGCAATGGCATTTAGTGACCATAATTATTCAGAAAATAGCATTTTAGAAAGTATCGTTTTAGATTTTAGAAAGTATCATTGAATACATATTCGATTGATAATGGTAGATAAGTATTTCGTGACTTAAAGATAAAGCATTTATAGGCGGCGATTGATTCAGTCACTTTTGATTTTTATAAAACAAATAATATTATTAACGTAAAATAACTAGGTATATATGATGAAAAAACAACCAGCACAGTGGTTACTCAGTGCAGCGTCAGTGGGCATCGCCGGTATTATTCTCACCCAGAGCTATGGCACGGCAATGGCCGACACCAATACTGAAGGCTTTGTACAAACCCCTGAACAAAAAGTCACCACTCGCCAAGTAGCCGCATTGCTGGATCGTAGCCACTATTTAAATCAGCCGCTAGACAGCAAAACGGGCAGCGAAATCTTGTCTATGTATATCGATAGCCTTGACCCAAACCATACGTTGTTTTTGCAGTCTGATGTGGATGAGTTTAAGAAAAAATACGCCGATGAATTTGGTGCTCGCCTCAAGCGTGGCGACTTGTCTGCAGGAGTAGAGGTCTTTGAACGCTATCGCAAACGCTCAAATGAGTATTTTGCGATGGCGAGCAAGATGCTAAAAACCGATATTGATTTGACGAGTGATGATACGATCGTGCTCGACCGTGAAAAACTCAATCATTTTAAAACCAAAAAAGAGCAGCGTGATTATTGGACGCGTCAGCTTAAGTTTCAGCTGATGAGTATTACCTTGGGTCAAGAAGATGAAAAAGCCAAAGAAAAAGTATTTCTGAGCAATCCAGATATTACTCGTGGACAAGACTTGGTGCGCAATGACCAACGTACACCAAGCGAGATTTTACAAAACCGTTTATCGCGACAGCAAGAGCAGTTTAAGCGTCTCACAAACGATGAAATCATGGAAACCATCTTAAATACGGCGATGCTGACTTACGATCCGCACAGTAATTATTACGCACCGATTCAGGCCAACGAATTGCAAATCCAATCTAGCTTGCAATTAGAAGGCATTGGCGTCTCTATTCGCCCTGATCGTAAAAACCCAGATTATACCCGCATCGTGACCTTGGTCGATGGTGGTCCAGCAGCCAAATCTGGTCAGATTAAACCCAACGATTTGATTATCGGTATTGCCAAAGATGGCGAGAACATGACAGATGTGGTTGGCTGGTCAACGCGTGAGATTGTGAGCTTGATTCGTGGTAAACGTGGCACATCAGTGACCATTAAAGTGCGTCAGCCAAATACCCCTGATGCCAGTGCCCGTAACGTGACGGTGGTTCGTGACATTATTCAACAAGAAGAGTCAGGGGTTACCCAGCGCGTGGTAGAAGTACAGCGCCCTAATATTGATAAAACGCCAAAACGCATCGGCGTCCTTGAGATACCAAGCTTTTATCTGAATTATCAGGCACGCCGTAACGGTGAGGATTATCGCAGCGTCAGTATCGATACCGAAAAAGCATTGAAAGCGTTGAATAAAGAAAATATTGATGGCCTCGTGGTTGATTTGCGCAATAATCCAGGTGGTTCATTGGATGAAGTAGCAAAAATGCTTGGCTTCTTTATCAAGAGCGGACCGATGGTGCAAATCCGTGACAATCGCGGCAACATTCAGGTCTACCGTGACGATGATGGCGGTGAGCAACTTTATGATGGCAAAGTGGTCGTTATTACCAACCTAGCGTCTGCCTCAGCCAGTGAGATATTTGCCGCGGCTATCCAAGATTATGGTCGTGGGCTAGTGGTTGGCAGTACGACAACGGGTAAAGGTTCAGCGCAGATTCAACTCGATAATTTGGCATTGGGTTCAGCCACTTTAACTCAGCGCAAATTCTATCGCATCACTGGTGGTAGTACGCAGAATAAAGGTGTGGTACCTGATGTAGAGTTGGTCAATATCTACGATGATGCCACTTTTGGCGAACGTGCGCAGAAAAAAGCGTTACCTTGGGATACCATCAAAACGGCGCCTTACAAGCCTGAAGGTAAGTTCACTGATACGACGCTGGCGACACTTAACCAGCAGTCTAAAATTCGTCAAGAGCAAAACCCACAGTTTGTTTATCTCTCAGCGCTAAACAACATTCGCGATATGGAAGATGAGAAAAAACCAATTCCACTGGATATCAATAGCCGCCGAGCTAAGATGCAGTTGATTGAAAAGCGTTCACTAGAGGCTGAAAATAAACGTCTTATTGCAACGGGTGAGCGCCCTTATGCCAATTGGAATACCTATCAAGCAGCAATGGATGCAAAATTTGAAGAGCGCAGCCGCATGAAAGCCAAGGAGCGTCCAGAGTTACCTGAAGACGAAGCCTTCATCAACGAAGCGGCCTATATTATGCTAAGCGCTGAACCCAAAGCATTGTTAAGCCCTGAAGAGAAGCTATAAACTGTCAATATTGTCAGCCAAAAAGGCTGTGATTAAAATCCATGTAAGCATATGCTTACATGGATTGACGTTTATACCTCTTACTAACCATGAGGCAATCTGCGATTATAACTGTACGGCACGATTGAACGAAAAGGTTCATTGATACTAGGGATTGGTATCTTAAAGGTCGCATCAGGGATAGGTGGTTTGCTGATTAAGGATGATAAGGCTGTATGCCTGTCAGTTATAGGATACTCCGGGATTAGGTATCATATAACGATAACATGGATGGTTAGTGATAAAAGCCGCATAACGCTTGTCGTTATGCGGCTTTGTTACGTCTGGACATTAGTAGTTTTTATGGTAGATTTTTTAGAGAGACATTGCTCAAGTTTAATATCACTGTAGAAGTAAATAGCGCTCAGCTTATAGATAAGTATATTTATATTAATATTGAACTTATCATAGAATAAGCATAAAAAAGGCCAGTAACCTTATCAGCCACTGACCTTTTTTGACCAAATGGCAGTCTTAATAAAGACTACCATTTAATATTTCACTATACTCTAGAAGAGATTAGTGCTCAACGCCACCAGCGCCATGGACATGACCATGGTTTAGTTCGTCTTCAGTTGCTGCACGTACTTCTTGGATTTCAACATCGAACGTCAAACGCTTACCAGCCAATGGATGGTTTGCATCAACGGTCACTTCTTTGTCATTTACTTCAGTAACGGTAACTAGCATTACTTGGCCGCCAGCTTCTGACTGAAACTGCATACCCGGCTGGATATCTTCAACGCCTTGGAAGTTATCACGTGGTACATGTTGTACCGCTTGCTCTTGATATTCGCCGTAGCCATCAGCAGGTTCAACAACAGCATTGACTTGTTCGCCAGCAGATTTACCTTCTAGCTGTTGCTCAAGGCCTGGAATGATGTTGCTGTGGCCATGCAAGTATGCAAGTGGTTGACCTTCTGGTGATTGGTCAAGAATGTTGCCTTCGTCGTCTTTTAGTGTGTAATTGAATTTGACGGCAGTGTCTTTTGCAATAATAGTCATAAGTTATCCTAAATATATCTATGTAAAAAATTAAATACGGTTGCAATAAACCTAAAAAATCCAATCAGCAAGCCAAATAGCCACGTCATTAGTCAATTATCATCAGTTTATTAAAGTAACTTTAGCAGTTAGCATCTTTAATTGAGATGGCTCATATAACTTTCAAGGTAAAAACAATAAAAAATGCTATTTTATGAAAATAAACACAGTTTTTTGTGGTTTGAAGACCGTAAATGGATATTCGGGGTTTGCCAGTTGCGTTTTTGGACAATGGCTTTTACCATAATGATATAAATAAGGATAAAAAAACAATGACTTCATTTGCCAATAATTCACGCAGTCAGCTATCAGATGCTAATACAATCAGCGATCACCATAAAGCTAAAGCTGATATCAATTATCGACTCAATTTCGAGCGGTTTTCTGAGCACTTGGTTGATGTGTCGCTCAATTTTACGGCAGTAAATGATGCACCTCAACTTTGGATGCCAGCGTGGATACCCGGTAGTTATCTGATGCGTGAGTTTGCGCGCAACATTACCGCGGTGCATTATAAGGTGTTAGACAGCCAGGTGCTAGATAGTAAAGCGTTAGACAGCCAAATCATGGATGATGATAATCATCCTAAGGTTTATCGCGCGCACAAAATAGATAAAAACACGTGGCAATTACCAAAAGCTAAGGCAGGGCAAGCCATCGGTGTCCACTATGAAGTGTACTGCTATGATTTATCGGTACGTACTGCCTATGTCGATCAGCAACGTTTGTATGGGAATTTTACCTCCCTGGCATTGGCTGTAGAAGGGCAGGAGCGTCGAGCTGTACAAGTCAGTTTAGCAGTGCCAGCAGCATTTTTAGCAGGTAAAGACGAGAGTCGGCTGCTATTGGCATGTGGGTTAGAGTCTACTCATCTACGCCTTGATGGGCAGCATAGCTATGGACTACAAGCAGACAGTTATCACGACCTTATTGATTACCCGTTTGAGATTGCAGAACAAGATAAGTTTGACTTTATTATTCAAGACAGTACGCATCAGACGCTACATCATCGTTTTTATCTCTCAGGTAAGCACAGCGCCAATATGGGCAGGCTACAGCAGGATATCACTCAGATCTGTCAGTGCTATTTAGATTGGTTGGGTAATGCGCCATTTAATGATTATACGTTTATGACCTTTGCCAGTGGTCAGGATTATGGTGGACTTGAGCATATCAATTCAACTAGTCTCATTACGCCGCGCCGAGACTTACCAACTCTTGATGAGCCAAAAATACCAAGCACCGATTATCAGCGATTTTTGGGCTTATGCAGCCATGAGTATTTTCATGCATGGTGGGTCAAAACGGTACGCCCAGATGTCATGTTGGATGTCGATTTGCGCCGCGAGGCATTTACACCACTGCTATGGGTATTTGAGGGATTTACTTCGTATATCGATGACTTTATGTTGCAAGCGTCGGGCGTGATTGATAAGCCAAGCTATCTCAAGCTACTGGCTGAGCAAATTAATCGTTACTATCAAACCGCGGGTCGCGCGTATCAAAGCGTTGCAGAGTCGAGCTTTGATGCGTGGATTAAGCTATACCGTAACGATGAAAATACAGGCAATGCTGGTATCAGTTATTACAACAAAGGCGCATTGGTGGCGTTATGTTTGGATTTGACGCTGCTCCAAAAGAGCAATGGTCGCTATCGTCTGTTTGATGTGGTCAAGGCTTTTTATACTCAAGCAAAGCAAAACGACAATAAACGCATTGGCATCAATAGTGCTGATATGGGTACAGTCATTGGGCAGTTCATGCCATTAGCGGATTGGGAAGACTTTGAGTATCGTTATGTCAATGGTGTTGAAGAGTTGCCAATTGAAGCGCTGCTGGCGGCAAACGGTATTAGCATGCATAGTAATAGCAAAGAGACGGCTGACAAGCATGTGCCTTGGGGCATGCGCTGTACTGAAACACCTGCTGGACTCAAAGTCAATCGCGTGACACGTGCTAGTGTCGCTGCTAGTGCAGGTATTTCAGCGAACGATGTCATTGTGGCGCTTGACGGTATCAAAGCTGACAGTAAACAATTGGCGTTGCTGAGTAATGTGGAGCGTGACATTGAGTGTCATCTGTTTCGCCGTGATGAGTTGATGCGTGTTAATGTGCTGCCTAAGGCGGCTGATGAAGCCATCGACAAAGCATCTCCGCATAAAGTGAGCTTGCACTTAACAAAAGCAAATCAATCGTCAGGAGTCAGTGATAACTCTTCTCCAGGCGATGCAGGCTGGCAAGCATGGCTTAACGCTATAGAGCGTTATCAAAGTTAAATACATTGCTAAATGTATTAATGTGAATGTACTTTTTCTCACTATTCTGTTCAATAATTTATTAAAAATAAAACCCCTGCCAAATAATATTATTTGGCAGGGGTTTTGTGTAATGACTGGCAGTCTTTTTCAAACGTAATAAAAATTAATAGGTAAGTCAGCGTTTAGTAATTCAGCACCTAAGAAGCAGCTTGCTCAGATTGTTGATGATTATCCGCTTCACTTGTGCCCTGTGCCTCTTTAGCCTTGTTATCGGTATTAGCATCTGCAATCCATTGTTGCATACGCGCAATCTCCATCTGCTGACCATCGATGATATCTTGTGCCAATTGACGCATCTCTTCATCAGTACCATATGTCAGCTGAATGTTTGCCATCTCTACCGCGCCAATGTGATGCGGCAACATGCCACGTGCAAATGCCATGTCAGGCACAGGATCGGCGATACCCAATACCATCTCGCCATTTAAGACATCCATGCTTCTGGCATACGCTTGCTGCATCGCTTCAGTATTGGGTTTAGGTTTGGCTGTATCAGGGTGGCTAGCAAGCCATTTATTCAAAATATCGATTTCAACTTGCTGAGCGGCGATAATCTCTTGTGCCAATTGACGCATCTCTTCGTCAGTACCATATTTCAGCTGAATTTTTGCCATTTCTACGGCACCGCGGTGGTGTCCAAGCATCGCTTTAGCAAAGGCTGTATCAGGATCGTTATAACCCATACCGATCATCATCTCATCATGCATTCTAGTCATCGACCGTGTATAGTCTCTGAGTATGTCAGTCATTTGACTCTCATCCGCGCTGTTTTCGCCAGCTACTAGGTCGTTATCAGCGTCAACGTCATTTGGAGCATCGACGATATCAGTCACAGGTGGGGTCGTTGCATTAGGGTCTGTGTCATCGTTGTCTTTTGTCGGCTTACAGGCGCTCAGTATAAGCGCAGTAGAGACGCTAGTGGCCAACAAGATCCAACGATGAGAAACAAACATAACATATCCCTATAATAAAAAATCAAATAATAAGTGGATGAGACTTATGATACCTAAATAATGGTGTTCTGAAGCTTAGCAGATAAACCTTGCTCGTTCGAGACGCGATGTTTAGCAAGTCGTAATTGGTTTTAATTGCTATCAAAGCCAATGACTAAGACGTATTCTTATTTAAAAAAGCTGATAGAAATAAGGATATGCCCTAATAAGCAGATGCCAGTCACGAGCAATCAGCAATGAGATACCAGTAGATTGATAGTAATAATTAATCGAGAATGCCTAATTGCTGACAGCGTTCGCTAGTGAGATGAATGCGCACAAACTCACCAACGGCTAAATCACCCAATTCAAACCCTGCCACTGACCAGCGTATCAAACGCAGGCAAGGCAGTCCAACCTGCGCTGTCATACGTCTGACTTGGCGATTCTTACCTTCATAAATCGTCAGCATGAGCCATGAAGTCGGTACATTCTTACGCTCACGAATAGGCGGCTCACGTTGCCATAAATCAATGGGTAAGTTTGCCTCTTCTACCATGAGAGCCGTCGCTGGTAGTGTCTTGCCATCTTTTAAATGTACGCCAGAGGCAAGCTCATTCAACTGCGCTGGCGTTGCTGTGCCTTCAACTTGAACCAAGTAAGTTTTGCCCTGCTTATGACGGTTTTTTGCAAAATTAGCAGCAGAAGGTGGCTGGGTAATGGCTTTATTGACTCGACCATCACTCGTTAAAATCAGCAAGCCCTCTGAGGTGGCATCAAGCCTACCAGCAATCCGTAAAGACTTATCGGTAAAATACTGTGATAGGGTGGTGTGATCATTGTTGCTGTCATCACGAAACTGACTTTGCACCCCATAAGGTTTATTGAATAAAATCAGACTAGAGGTTGACATGGTTTGGGATTTCCTAAATTTGAATCATTATTTTGTGCGTATTTTGAGGTTAGAGCGTGTCCTCAATTCACCATTTTTAAAACGAGGACATGCCCTAATAAAACGTTATTTTTTTAAATCAACGCTATAAGCTGCAAATTTGTTGATTTTATATAAAGTATCTTTGTTATTTTGCGCGTTATTATAACAGTCTGTGTGGATGCTATTTTACTAAAGGGATTTTTACAGTATCGTTAAGTCAATAAATCGTTAAGTCAATAAATGATTATTCAGTGCATCACTATTTTACTTATTCATTTTTTAAACCATTTATCAGCATATCGCAACTTACCTATTGCTCAAAGTTTTTAGTTTGGCTAGCCCGCGTTTAAAGCGGTATAAATAATCATAATAGAGTGGCTAGCATAACAGAGTGCTAAGGATGCTTGCGATATCTAACATACAACCAAGGAGTTTTATCCATGTCTTATGAGAAGGTTATCGTCCCAAGAGACGGCGAAAAAATTACCGTAAATGCTGATCTTTCGCTAAATGTACCCAATCATCCTATTATCCCGTTCGTTGAAGGCGATGGCATCGGGATCGATATCACGCCGGTCATGATAAAAGTGGTCAATGCGGCAGTGGAAAAAGCTTATCATGGCAAACAGTCCATCATTTGGATGGAGGCTTATCTTGGCGAAAAAGCCGCTAAAATATATGATGGTGACTATCTGCCAAGCGAGACGCTAGAGATTTTAAAAGACTATGTTATCAGTATCAAAGGCCCATTGACCACGCCAGTTGGCGGTGGTTTTCGCTCATTGAATGTAGCGGTACGTCAAGAGCTTGACCTCTATGTGTGTCAGCGCCCAGTTCGCTGGTTTGAAGGTGTACCAAGTCCTGTTCAGCATCCTGAGCTGACAGATATGGTTATTTTCCGTGAAAATTCAGAAGATATCTATGCAGGTATCGAATGGAAAGCGGGCAGTGAGGATGCTAAGAAAATAATCAAATTCTTAAAAGAAGAGATGGGCGTTACGAAGATCCGCTTCGATGATGATTGCGGTATCGGCATCAAGCCAGTATCCAAAGAAGGCTCGCAGCGTCTGGTACGTAAAGCCATTCAACATGCTATCGATAATGATTTGCCCAGTGTGACTTTAGTGCACAAAGGCAATATTATGAAGTATACCGAAGGCGCATTTAAGGAATGGGGCTATGAGCTGGCCGCAGAACGCTTCGATGCAGAATTATTAGATGGTGGTCCTTGGATGACAATGAAAAATCCAAAAACAGGCAATGATATTATTATCAAGGATGTTATTGCTGATGCCTTTTTACAGCAAATCTTGATGCGTCCTGCGGATTATTCAGTCGTTGCGACGCTAAACTTAAACGGTGATTATATCTCAGATGCCCTAGCAGCCGAGGTGGGCGGTATTGGTATCGCACCGGGCGCTAACAAAGGCGGTGCAATTGCAGTTTATGAGGCAACGCATGGCACAGCACCTAAATATGCGGGTCAGAATAAAGTAAATCCTGGCTCATTGATTTTATCAGCTGAGATGATGTTACGAGACATGGGCTGGACAGAAGCCGCTGATCTCATTATCAGTGGTATCCAAGGTGCGATTGCTAATAAAACGGTCACTTATGACTTTGAGCGCCTCATGCCAGATGCTATCTTGCTCAGTACTTCTGAGTTTGGTAAAGCGGTTATCAAGCACATGGATGTTTAAAAAGTATATAGAACTGAGTCAGCAGTTATTAGAATTTTATAGTATTGATAAAAGTATCAATATTCACAAAAGTATCGCTGAACATAGCAATGTCAAAAAGCCACCTAAAGTTATGTAGGTGGCTTTTTTATTGGCAGTTTTTTGCTGTTTATCAGTGATATTTTAAAAGTAACGTTTTAAACATACTATCTTATGTTCAAGCATAAAAAACACCGCTTAAGTCTGATACCTAAGCGGTATTTTTATTTTGCATAACTGGGTTCAAAAGTCTTTATAAGTAAAGAAAATTAAGCCCAGCTGTCTGCTGTATTAGCACACAACTCAATTACAATGAGGCGATTGCTGCATTGAATAGCGTGCTTGGACGCATCGCTTGTTCAGCCAATGCTTCGTCTGCCAAGTAGTAACCTTTTAAGTCGACAGGCTTGCCTTGAGCTTCATTTAGCTCTTTGACGATAGCAGCTTCGTTGCTCTCAAGCTTTTCTGCCAGTGGTGCAAATTTTGCTTTAAGATCAGCATCTTTATCTTGTGCCGCAAGCTCTTGTGCCCAGTACATCGCCAGATAGAAATGACTACCACGGTTATCGATTTCACCTGTTTTACGTGAAGGACCTTTATTGTTTAACAACAGTTTTTCTGTCGCCGTATCTAGCGTATCCGCCAAGATTTGCGCTTTAGCATTGTTATCGTGACTGGCCAAATGCTCCAAAGACACGGTCAAAGCTAAGAACTCACCCAATGAATCCCAACGTAAATGGTTTTCCTCTAACAACTGTTGAACGTGTTTAGGTGCAGAACCACCAGCGCCCGTTTCAAACAAACCGCCGCCTTTCATGAGTGGTACGACTGACAGCATTTTTGCACTTGTGCCAAGCTCTAGGATTGGGAACAAGTCAGTCAAGTAATCACGTAAAATATTACCAGTCGCAGAGATAGTATCCAGACCACGGGCAACGCGCTCTAGCGTATAACGCATCGCACGAACCTGTGACATGATTTCAATATGCAGGCCTGTAGTATCATGGTCTTTTAAGTAAGTTTGAACTTTTTTGATCAGCTCGTTTTCGTGTGGACGGTAAGGGTCTAGCCAAAAGATAACAGGCGTATCTGATTCACGAGCACGGCGTACCGCAAGTTTTACCCAATCTTGGATAGGCTCATCTTTAACCTGACACATGCGCCAGATGTCGCCGTTTTCAACCTGCTGCTCAAGCAATACCTCATCAGTATCTTCGTCGACAATACGAGCCAATCCTGAACCACTCGCCTCAAAAGTCTTGTCATGCGAGCCATACTCTTCGGCTTTTTGCGCCATCAAACCAACGTTAGGAACCGTACCCATCGTCGTTGGGTCAAAGTTACCATGCCATTTACAGAAGTTAATCATTTCTTGATAGATACGC
Source organism: Psychrobacter sp. PG1 (assembly GCF_014897815.1). Classification (GTDB taxonomy): domain Bacteria; phylum Pseudomonadota; class Gammaproteobacteria; order Pseudomonadales; family Moraxellaceae; genus Psychrobacter. The sequence goes on along the minus strand of NZ_JABUZG010000046.1, from coordinate 131,954 downwards.
GCAAAAGTAGACTCAGGCATGACCGCCTTACAGTCATACATTTTGCCATCAGCGCCCCACATTTTACCGCCTGAGCGAATCATTGCAGGCATAGACGCATCAACAATCACGTCACTTGGCGAATGAAAGTTGGTGATGCCTTTTGATGAATCAACCATCGCTAGGCGTGGACGATGCACTTGGCAAGCATGTAAATCGCGTTCGATTTCTTCACGTTTACTGGCAGGTAGCTCAGCGATCTTTTCGTACAAACTTGCCATGCCGTTGTTGACGTTGATACCTAGCTCGTCAAAGAAAGCACCATGCTTATTAAAGGCATCTTTATAATAAGTTTTGACCGCATGACCGAACACGATAGGATGCGATACTTTCATCATCGTGGCTTTTACGTGCAGTGAAAACAAGATACCAGCTTCGCGGCAATCTTCCATTTCACGCTCATAAAACTCAAGTAGTGATTTTTTGCTCATAAACATTAAATCGATGACTTCTTTATCCAGCAAGGCAATGCCTGTTTTGAAGACATGAATAGTGCCATCTTCAGCCACGCGTTCCATACGTACGCTACGTGCTTTATCTAAAGTGATAGATTGCTCACCAGCATAGAAATCGCCACTGTGCATGTGCGACACGTGGGTCTGTGACCATTGCTTCCATTCACCCATAGAGTGTGGATGCTTGCGTGCATAGTTTTTAACCGCTTTTGGTGCACGGCGATCTGAGTTGCCTTCACGCAATACTGGGTTGACAGAACTGCCCAAGCTTTTGCCATAACGCTTACGGATCTCTTCTTCTTCTTCTGTCTTAGGATCATCTGGAAAATCAGGGATAGCGTAGCCTTTGCTTTGCAATTCTTTGATACAAGCTTTTAGCTGCTGAACAGAAGCACTGATATTAGGCAGTTTAATGATATTGGTGTCTGGATCTTGAGTCAGACGACCCAGCTCAGCCAGATTATCAGGAACGCGCTGCTCTTCCGTTAAGTACTCTGGAAACTCAGCCAACACACGGGCAGCAACAGAGATATCGCTGGTTTCAACTTCGATGCCTGCTGTTTGAGTAAAAGCTTTTACAATTGGTAAAAATGATAAGGTTGCTAGCGCTGGTGCTTCGTCAGTTTTTGTATAAATAATTTTAGACATTAGTTGGGCATTCCTTTTAGTTGTAATTAATAATAAGGCTCAAATATAAGTTAATAATTCCATGCAGCTCTGACGTAATAATGGATCATGCAACGATACTAAATAATGTGTCGCGAGTTTTTTGTAGCCAGTTTCTTGAAAACCATCGAGTCTGCTTAGAATTTTTCTTCGTTAAGCGGCAGTTTGACTGTCTTGTCTGAACGACCTGCTCATATGAATGACTTAAAAATAGAGTGCGGACGCTACATCATAGTTAACTGATTATAAATCTGATACGATGTCAATATCGCATAATGAACTAAGTGTAGTGTTTTCGGTTGTTTCTAATATGTCTTAATTACATTAAGCTGTTAAGAGCCTTATTCTACCAGTCATCGATAAAAATTTCATCCTTTCTATACAAACACTGCCTGCTAATATTCGTCATAAAACAATGAATAATACAATCATTATTCAAAAAACTGCCAGTCATATCATAGATATGAGTCACGACTAAGTGATTCTTACTCTTCTGTCAGACATGAGCTGACAAACCAAATTATCTATGTTTTTAGAGATGATTTTACTGGGGTAGCTTTTATTGTCGAGAGCGCATTGTTATCTATTTTATTCGTAATATCTGAAAATTATGAGAGCATAATTGTGACAGAGTTTGAGTAGAATTTTGCTAGGCCAGTCATATACGAAACAAGGTATAAAAAACTACGCCCATATAAAAATAAATAGTGAGTATTATGAGTTTACAATATGCATTACTCAATGACACCAGCTGGCAGAGTCAAACAGACTGGCAAACCCCCGATACCCCTTTTATGTCGTTTGCTTTTTGGCAAGCGTTAGCCGACACTGGCGCGATTGGTGAGCAGGCAGGCTGGTTGCCGATATTTGTGTTGGTACATCGTGTCGCAGATAGTCAGAGCGACAGCTCGATAGACCACGCTGACCATAGCGAAAACCATTCTGCGATTAACGAAGCTGCGCAAACAGTCGCGCATCCTGTGGCGGTGTTGCCAGTATTCCTCAAAGGTCATCACCGCGGCGAGTTTGTGTTTGACCATTCATGGGCAGAAGCCTATGCGCGCTATGGGGTGGATTATTATCCAAGGCTGGTCACCAGCGTGCCCTATACACCGATTACGGGTCAGCGGCTTTGGTTGGCAAAAGGTGAGACGTTAACCACCGATATTATAAAGACAGCTATCGCAGGCATCGATGATATTGCTCAGCAAGTAGGTGCCTCAAGCTGGCATGGATTATTCATCACGCCTGAATTGGCTACAATTGCCACGGCATCTATGCCTACGGATATTGATATAGCGCATTTGCTAGCCGCTCAAGATAATGGTTTAGAATCAACCGCAATTGACATGCCCATACTGGAACGTCAAGGCTGCCAGTTCTTATGGCAAAATAAAGACTTGCTACAAGACTGCCAACCGTTTGCTGATTTTGAAGCATTCTTAGCGACGCTAAAAGCCAAAAAGCGCAAAACCATCCGTGCTGAGCGTCGTAAGGTTGCTGAGCAAGGCATCATTTGCCAACGTAAATGCGGTGCCGCTATTACTGACGAGGACTGGAAAGCCTTTTATCATTGTTATGTGATGACCTATGCAGTACGTGGACAACAGCCTTATTTGACAATAGATTTTTTTATGGCACTGGCAGCGACTATGTCTGAGCACTTAATGCTCGCACAAGCGTTAGATGCCTCTGGAGAAATTATCGCCAGTAGCTTGTTTTTATACGATGATCGCCATAGCGAAAATGCCACTCTTTATGGTCGCTATTGGGGGGCACTGGGTGAGTACGACAGCTTACACTTTGAGCTGTGTTATTATCAAGGTATTGAGTTTGCCATCGAGCAAAGGCTTAAGTATTTTGATCCGGGTACGCAAGGCGAGCATAAGCTGGTTCGTGGTTTTATTCCAACGACGACACACTCTATCCACCGTATTTATGATCCACGTTTTGTGCCAGCTATCGCCAATTTTTGTGCCCAAGACCGTGCGCATATGGCGCAGTATCGTCAGCAAGCGTTTGAGGCATTGCCCTTTAATGCGGATAATATGCCAGCCTTTGATATCAATCAATAGTCTTTGCTTAATACGCCTAACGCTCGCTTTCTTTTTTATTATTATGTCACTATTAGCCGTTAACTATGTCCAGTACTCAATTTTTTTGTCCTACCCATTTGTCTCCTCCTAGTGAGCTACTCTCGTGGCTCAATGTCGCAGGCTCTCTCACGGCGGTGTTGGAGGTGAAAGCAGGGCAGCCCTTGCGCGTGGAGCGTAGCTTTGAGGGCTACCGATTGCTGTCATTGGCACAAAAAAAACAATTGAATGTCACAGGTGCCATGCTAAATCGTCCCATGCTAGCATGGGTGCGTGAAGCGCAACTGTATGGTAATGACGAGTATCCGTGGGTGGCCGCGCAAAGTATCTTTCCGTTACCCAGTCTCAAAGGTCACGCCCGCCGTTTACAGCAGCTCAAAGGTACACCCATCGGTTATGTGTTATTTAAACGCAGTCGGACTTTGCCCAATCAGCGTTTTATCCAGCAGACAAGTGAGGGCTGGCAACGGCAAACACGTTACGATTGGTATGGTCGCCAGCTGCTGATCAGCGAAACTTTCTTGCCAGCATTTGTCACTACTGACAGTTAAATATCCGTTAAGTAGCCAGTCAATAGATAAAGATTGCTACTAATCTGCTGACCAACAACAGGCTAGGAGCAATATGATAGCGGTAAACCATTTATTTTATTGGCTATTTATCTGCGTTATATCACCATTTAATTCACTCAGCTTACAGTGAGGTTTTTTTGCGCTCACCGCACAAATTTTCATGTTACACTTAATGTTTAGCGATGATTTTGATGCCAGCGCGTATCGAGTTTATTGCCGAATTGGACAAGTTAATGACAGGCCTATTGCCTCTGCTTACTCCTACTTATCTTTGCTAATAGACTCAATTCACAATAATGGTCATACCATAAAACTGAGCGTAAAAGTACCACTGGTACTTTGAGCGACGTTGACACAGTAATTGTTTTATTGTGGGCAGCCTATAAGCTTCTTTTCAACGACATTTTTCAATGACAGTCACTACCTAGGACATCACTATGTTTAAAGATATTTCTATCAAAGATTTTGATCCAGTACTTGCTGAAGCGATGGCTGCAGAAAGCGTTCGTCAAGAAAACCATATCGAATTGATTGCGTCTGAAAACTACTGCTCGCAAGCAGTGATGGAAGCGCAAGGCACAGATCTAACCAACAAATACGCTGAAGGCTATCCTGGTAAGCGTTATTATGGTGGTTGTGAGCATGTAGACGTTGTAGAGCAATTGGCGATTGATCGTGCAAAAGAGTTGTTCGGTGCTGAGTACGTCAACGTCCAGCCACATTCTGGTAGCCAAGCAAACTCTGCCGTATTTTTAGCGTTACTTGAAGCAAATGACACCGTACTAGGCATGAGCTTAGACGCAGGTGGTCACTTGACTCACGGCGCACACATTAACTTTTCAGGTCTGAACTACAATGCCGTACAGTACGGCTTGGTCGAAGGCACTGGTCTTATCGATTATGACCAAGTTGAAAGTTTGGCAAAAGAGCATAAGCCTAAAATGATTATTGCTGGTTTTTCAGCGTATTCACAGGTAGTCGATTGGGCGCGTTTCCGTGAAATCGCTGATGAAGTTGGTGCTTATTTGCTAGTAGATATGGCACACGTTGCTGGTCTAGTTGCTGGTGGTGTTTATCCAAACCCAGTACCGTTCGCTGATGTGGTTACGACGACTACGCACAAAACCCTACGTGGCCCACGTTCAGGCATGATTTTGGCGCGTGATGAAGTACTTGCTAAAAAGCTCAATTCTGCCGTATTCCCAGGTAACCAAGGTGGCCCGTTGATGCATGTCATCGCGGCAAAAGCGGTTTGCTTTAAAGAAGCGTTAGAAGATAACTTTTCTACTTATCAGCAGCAAGTGGTCAAAAACGCTAAAGCGATGGCAAAAGTGGTTCAAGACCGCGGTTATGAAATCATCTCTGGTGGTACTGAAAATCATCTCATGCTGATCAGCCTTGTTAAGCAAGAAATGACGGGTAAAGAGGCGGACAAATGGCTTGGCGATGCGCATATTACTGTGAATAAAAACGCCGTACCAAATGATCCAAAATCTCCGTTCGTGACGTCTGGTATTCGTATCGGTACGCCAGCAATCACTACTCGCGGCTTCAACGAAGCGCAAGCGGGTGATTTGGCAGGTTGGATTTGTGATGTACTAGATAGCCGCGGTGATGAAGCCGTCGCTACTGAAGTACGCGGTAAAGTAGAAGCGATCTGCAAAGAGCTACCAGTTTACGAAAAAAATCAGTAAGCCGTTTCTCTTTATTTTAGCCAGCGCTTGTTAAGCGTTGTATAAAGTAAAAAACCGCTTAGCGTTTGCTAGGCGGTTTTTATTTTTTTAATAAAAGGATAATTTGATGATGCTACGAATTCATGCTCTTTACCATGTTGATTTTGAAGAGCTCAGCCATATCAAGCAGTGGGCAGATAATCGAGACCATAGTATTACGGTCACACGTTTTTATAAAAATGAACCATTACCCGCGCAAGACAGTTTTGATTGGTTAGTCGTTATGGGTGGACCAATGAGCATTCATGATGAAAGTGACTTTCAGTGGCTAGCTGATGAAAAATCTTTCATTCAGCAAAGTATTAATGACGGAAAAACCGTGATTGGTGTTTGCTTGGGTGCACAACTGATTGCAGATAGCTTGGGGGCGAAAGTTGCGCCATCAGGCATAAAAGAGGTTGGCTGGCTGCCCATTCAATTGACCGAACAGGGGCTTGCGCATCCGCTGCTAGCAGATTTGCCAAAGAATGAATTCACTGTATTTCATTGGCATGGCGATGGTTTTGAGTGTCCCAAAGGCGCGATGCCAATAGCAACGTCACATACTTGGGCCAATCAAGGTTTTGTTTATCAAACATCAAAGCATAAAGAATTAGGTACGTGGGTGCTTGGTTGGCAATGTCATTTTGAAGTGACTAACAAGAGTATGGTAGATATGGTGTCGCATGGACAGACGTATATACAAGAAGCGATGATTGATCATCCTGACTCTGTGCAAGCGGCTGATGAGATCCTAGCACTAGGGGACACGTCTATTGCAGATAACAATGCATGGCTCTCGACCATGCTAGATAAACTAGCTAGATAATTCAGTGAAACGCGATTAATAATCTGTAGCAGGTGAAAATTCAGTATAAAGAAAAGCGCTAAAATGACAGATGAGCAAACCAGTCAAGACTGTGGGTTTTACTTATCTTACTTACATAATAATACTCGCTATTGATTACTTAACCTGCGACCTATCTTTTATACAATCTCATTGAACTGAAGAAAGAACCATTTAGCTTCTGCTAGGTGGTTTTTATTTTTAATAAGAGATAAGGGGAGTACGATGCCTATTTCTACATCTATGTCATTTTGTTTTTGTAGTGTTCGTGAGGAAAATTTAGCAAGTATGCTAAATGGTAGTATTACACTTGATGAGCTAAGAGAAAATCGTGACAACCAATACTTGGATGTGAAACAAGCATCTTTTGAACACTATACGGAAGAATTGATTGAGCTGTTGGGAGAGGGACATTACGCCTTGTGCGATCTGTTATTTTTGGCAGACAACACGCCTCTGCATGAGCAGCATGACGGGCTATTATATGATGTGGCCGTCGTGCCTAAGATTGTCAAAGCGTTTGCCGCGACAGACTTAAAAAAATTGGTACACGACATCGGTTACCACGAAGCAGAGAGCCAAGAAGGTTTGAATACGTTTCTTGAGAATTTAAATCATGTTCATAAGTTATTTGAGTTTGCAGAAGAGAACAAGCTCAATGTGGTTAGGTTTACGCTTTAATATATAAAAATTTGCGTTAAGTATTTGTTACTTGAAGTACTTTAAAACTTGAGCGTCTTAGTTTGATGTGAAAAACCGCTCAGCTGAATGGCTAGGCGGTTTTTTTGTGATTAAAATTGGTAGTAGTTTTTGAGATTTGGGTTGAGCTTATGTTTTAATCTAGCTTTCATTTTTTGTAAAATGACAATGTTTTGACGCAACACAAACTAATCCTTCTTCAGCGCATGACTGTCTTCTAATATGCCCATAAATCTCTCATATAACCAAGGTTCAGCATCATCGATGGCTTGGTTATATATTTTAGAGCCGATCAAGTCCACCATAAAATCGAATAAGAACTTGGCAGGCAAATTACCGATATCCAAATCAAACTCTTCGCTCATATAATCTCTCAAATTATCTAACAGCGCTTCTTCCTCTTCCTTCGATAACTTGATAAGTTTGTCTTTACTCATATCATTCTCTCAATACTAGGTAATGATCTAGCTTAGTTCAATCATATCTTTATAGGAAGGTTGAATAACCAATAAAAAAGGCTGGGTTACGATAGCGTAGCCCAGCCTTATTCAGGTTAATTCGACTTTATTGCTTATAAAATTACATAAACGGCAGTTTAGTAAATATCTGCAAGATCGTCGCGTTGACGATATCGACAAAGAATGCACCAACCATTGGCACAATCAAAAACGCCTTAGGCGAAGGCAGATAGCGATCCGTGACCGCCTGCATATTGGCAATCGCCGTTGGCGTCGCACCCATACCGAAACCACAATGTCCAGCTGACAAGACCGCTGCATCATAGTCTTTACCCATCACCTTAAAGGTTATGAAATAGACATAAACAACCATAATGACCGTCTGTACCAATAAGATAATCAACACAGGACCTGCCAAATCAGTCAGCTGCCATAGCTTCAATGACAGCAGCGCCATGGCTAAGAACAGACTCAAAGAAGCGTTACCAAATACGTCGATAGAGCGATCAAACATATCAAAATTAAAGATAGTGGTTAAGACATTACGAATAATCACACCACCTGCCAACGCCCAAACGAAGGTAGGTAGCTCAAACCACGTGCCTTGGGCAACAAGCGTCATGACATCGGCGAAAGCCAACGCTGCGGCAAACAATGCCAATGTCTCAATAGTAGAAGAGGCGGTGATAAAGCGCATGCTGTCAGGTCTTTCGAAAATTTCTTTATTGCTACTCGCCGAATCTTCATCATGTTTGGTGCTATAAAGCGACTGCGCACCAGCGACTTTTTCGATGTCACTAGGATTGGGATTGGCGGGCGTTGGTTTTAACCCCAGCTTTTGAATCAGGCGACGGGCCACAGGACCGCCAATGATACCACCAGCGACTAAGCCGTAGGTGGCAACGGCGATACCAAGTGTCGTTGCACCGACCACACCGTAATCTTGCTCCAAGGTGATACCCCAAGCACCTGCCGTACCGTGACCACCAGTCAGGGCGATAGAACCTGTCACTAATCCAAGTAGTGGATCAAGTCCCAACGCGCTTGCCATGGCCACACCAACGACATCTTGCAAGACGATAAAAACGGACACAACGATGGTAAAAATCAACAATGGCGTACCACCAGCTTTGAGTCTACTAAAATCAGCACTCAAACCAATAGAGGCAAAAAACATCAGCATGGTAGCCGTCTGTAATCCTTGATGAAAGTTAAAACTATATCCCCAAATGATATTTAGAATATAGACCACTATTGCCGCGACCAAACCACCAGCAACAGGCTCTGGAATGTTAAAATCTTCTAAGAATTTAATTTTCTTGACCAAAAAGCGCCCAAGCAGCAGCACTAGAGTGGCTAGTATCAGCGTGTAATAGCCGTTTAGGGTAATTTCCATATATTAATCCTTTCTATAAAAATAAATTAACCTGAATTCGGGATAAATATGGTTTTATCTCGAATTCAGGTTTGTGTGGTGATTGGCGACTAGGCATCATCCACGGACGGCATAATAACCCATAATTGCGGCTTGCTAAAATCTCTGTAAGCATCTTCAATGATGCTTTTGAAAACATTAAAATCTTCGGTGTTTATTTTTTTCACCGCTGTTAGATCCAGCATCAGGTGAGTCACTTCGCTGTCCGTTAAACAGTCCCATGCGCTATCCCAGTTATGTGAAAAATAGCTGGGAAAATCACAGGCATTGGCTAAGTTTGTTAATAATGTGGTTTTATTGAGTATCTCGTCTACCGGTATGTTAACAGTCTGAGCGGGCATGCTAGCATTTAGTGCTGTAGTTTTTTGGTTAATATCTTGGTCAAAACCCAGATTAATATAGTGGATGGCTTTACTCATATTATTTTACGTCCAGTCTGCGAAAGCTATCATAGTGATCAACGGTCAAGTAATATACGGTCGGTGGATGACCACCTGTGACGATACGCCGTGCACCGCGATGTGACACGCCAGGGGTAGGCACGGTATATTCGCGGTAGTAGCCTTGCGACTGCGCGGGCAATCTGCTCTCACGATTATAAAATGTCGTGCCATCTTTATGAGGATAAGGAAAAGGCCCGCCTCGTTGTATAAGGGCAATGGTATTGTCTATCTGAGCATCGCCCGTGACGCCGCTTGTCTTTGCTGGCTGTGCCTCTGATGAAGTTTCTGATACCGTCGTTGGGTTAATACTATCGGTCAAAAACCCAGACGACAAATCACCAAAAAAATAAACAGCGACGGCAATAAGGGCAATCACACTAAATAGGGTAGAGCCTAAGCTTCTCTTGTTTTGATTGCCACGCTGATGATGGCTATTGTCAGGGGTAGTGTGTCGCGGGTTTTTGTTATTATCAGTAGAGTTGTTTCGGCTGCCAGTATTTGAATAGTGATTGGTTATATTTGAGTTTGGAGTGGCTAAAATACTCAATTCGTTGGAAGTGACTTCAGTGGCTCGTAGTTGGTTTTTATCATTACGCTCACTATTAAAATAGACGCTTTGACCAACGGTTATCGGCTGTGATAATCGCACTTTACTCACATGAAAAAACACGTCTTCACTTTGATTGTCTACATCGATAAAGCCATAGCCTTTATCTGAATTCCAGTGCTTGATTTTACCACTCTGCATAAGCCCACTTTCCTATCGCCTGTTTTGTTATCGTGCCGCATGACTTCTATCATACATATGGTTTTGATGCCGCATATATAACATATTTGACACTACTAAAAAACGCCAGCAATTGAGCTGGCGTTTTTTTGTGGATTATACGTTAAATGAGAGAGTGGATGATAGGCTAAGCGATAAGACGTTAGGCGCGAGTCTCACCATGACCATACACGATCCATTTTTGTGAGGTGAGACCTTCAAGTCCTACTGGACCACGAGCATGGATTTTATCGGTCGAGATGCCAATCTCGGCACCCAATCCATACTCAAAGCCATCGGCAAAACGGCTAGAGGCGTTAATCATGACGCTCGCCGAGTCGACTTCACGGATGAAGCGTTGCGACTTGGTATAGTTGTCGGTAATGATAACGTCGGTATGATGGCTGCCATGAGTGTTGATATGTTCAATGGCTTCGTCAATACCTGACAAAACTTTTACTGCTAAGATAGGCGCTAAATATTCGGTATCCCAATCCTCAGCAGTGGCTGCAGACAGATGTCCAGCAAGCTTAGCATTGTCATTTAAGATGGCTTGCGACTTGTTATCAAGGCGCAATTGCATCGCATCATCAGCGGCGATGATGGCTTCGGCAATCTTTGGCAATAGCTCACCCGCGACTGATTCGTCGATCAATAGCGTCTCCATAGTATTACACGTACCGTAGCGATGGGTTTTTGCATTGACGCTGACCTTGATGGCGATTTCGGCATCCGCATCACTATCGATAAAGGTATGGCAGTTACCGTCTAAATGCTTAATTACAGGTACTTTTGCATCGTTACTGATACGCGCAATCAGACCTTTACCGCCACGTGGCACGATGACATCGACATAATCTGTCATGGTGATCAGCTCGCCGACAGCAGCACGATCCGTCGTTTGTAATACTTGCACACTGTGCTCAGACAGCCCGACTTTTTGTAGTCCTTCCAAGATACACTTGGCAATCGCTTGATTGGATTCAAACGCTTCAGAGCCGCCGCGCAAGATAATAGCGTTGCCTGATTTTAGCGCCAATGAAGCCGCTTCTAAGGTCACGTTAGGGCGCGACTCATAAATCATACCGACCACGCCGAGCGGCACCCGCATTTTACCCAAATGAATCCCTGATGGCTGATAGGTCATGTCGGTGACTTCGCCGATAGGGTCTGGTAATGAAGCGACGTCTTTTAACCCTTGGAGCATGCCGTCAAAGCGGGCATCATTTAGCTCTAAGCGATCCAGTAAGGCTGCCTCTAAATCGTTGTTTTGTCCATTATCCATATCGGTTTTATTGGCGGCCAAAATATCTGATTTGGCCTCTTTTAACACATCATGAATCGCCATTAATGCTGAGTTTTTGTCACCAGTGTTTGCCGCAGCCAGCACACGAGAAGCCGCTCTTGCTTGCTTGCCGACAGCTTGCATATAGGCAGTAACGTCTGTGGTATTCGATTGACTCATAAATTATTTTCCTTATGTTATAAATGTTTTAAGCAAATGAAAGCGCCCAAAAAGGCGAAAGTGTGGCAAAAAGATGATTTAGATACCTATCAGGTATTATGTTATTTAACATAGAGGAGATTGAGGCGATAGTAAAGATGATTTTGTGAACAGTGCCTGCTTTACATAGCGTTTATGAGCATAGTCGTCGCGTCATTTTACTGACTTTACCATTACTGAGTCCTTGCCATTTCATGACACAAGCACCGTTTTAGAGAAAGCAGAAATGCAAGTTTGCGGTTACGTGGTTTTAACAGAACTGCGTTGTAACTACTAAGGTAGCTAGCATTAATCATACGTATAGTAGAGCTTAACTAGTAGAGCTTAACGATGCATCAAAAAGCAATTAAAGGGCAGACATTCATGAACGAATGGTTGCTCGTCAAATACAATTCAATAAATGAAATAATGATGGAGAATAAAAATGGCTATTAGAAATGACACTATCGACAACACCACGCGTAAAAGCTTGCTGACAGTTGGTTTGGTTGCCGCGGCATTGACATTGGGCGCTTGCGGTAAGAAAGAGGAAGCCCCTATGGAAACTGCTCCAGCCGTTGATGCACAAACAGCAGTAGAGGATGAAGCTACTGGTGTTGCGACAGCAGGCGAAGGTGATGATATTGCAGTTGCTAGTGCCGATGATGGCATGGCAGTGGGTAATAATGACGATGTGGCGATAGCAACAGCAGATGACGCCGAAGTGATAGATGGTACTGAGAGCGAAGAACATGTCTCGACGTATTAAATCGCTACTTTGATTAACTGACTATCATTAGTTAATGATATAAGCGAATAAAACTAGATAATCAGATAAAACTACGCCCAGTACACGAAAGTGATAAAATAAGGCTCAGCGCTGTAAATACAGTCTGGGCTTTTTTGTGTTAGCTATTTAGTGGCTTATTAATATGTATTTACCACTGATTGAGCGTTGATTGAGCCTCTGGTTCAATACAGGATTTGCCTTTTTGCTGTGTAATAAGAGACAATGTGACATTTTTTCTATTTGTGTCACGAATCATTGCCTTATCACAATAATGTTATGATTGATGCTGATACTATTTATGCTGCCTATGCCGCTATTTTTTATTCATTTTTATTCGTGTTTTCACTCATATTTATTGGAAGTCTGCTGAACCATGCTTGATATTGCAAAAGATCCGACTCGGCCTATCGCCTTAGATTTACAAGACGTCCATAAAAGCTATGGCTCATTGGCAGTTCTAAAAGGGGTGTCCCTTACCGCATATGACGGTGATGTCATCTCTATTTTGGGCTCATCAGGCTCAGGTAAATCTACCTTGCTGCGCTGCATTAATTTGCTCGAAAAGCCCAATCAAGGTCGTATTATTATCGGTAATGATGAGCTGATGCTCAAGCCTGCTAAGTCAGGTGAGCTGCAAGCGGTCGATATTAAGCAATTGGAAAACTTGCGCGCGCGCGTGGGTTTTGTCTTCCAAAACTTTAACTTGTGGCCGCACAAAACGATTTTGCAAAACATCATCGAAGGACCAACGCAGGTTTTAAAGATTAAAAAAGATCAAGCCATTAGCGATGCTGAAAAGCTACTCGATAAAGTCGGTTTGCTTGATAAAAAAGACGCCTATCCAGCGAATTTATCTGGTGGTCAGCGTCAGCGTGTCGCTATTGCTCGTGCGCTTGCCATGCAGCCACAAGTGCTGTTATTCGATGAGCCAACCTCAGCCTTAGATCCTGAACTGGTTAATGAAGTGCTCGCTGTCATGCGTGAGTTGGCAGAAGAGGGGCGTACTATGCTTATCGTCACCCATGAGATGCGTTTTGCGAGAGAAGTATCAAGCAAAGTGGTGTTCTTGCATCAAGGCGTGATTGAAGAGATTGGCACGCCTGAGCAAGTTTTTGATAATCCTACCTCTGAGCGTGTCAAAGACTTTATGGCATCGCATCGTCAGAACTAGCCTCGTATTTAGTATTCGTTTTATATGCAAAAATGGGGTGGTAATATTCTTACCACCCTATCGTCATTTTATTTTAAGCATAAAATTACTGCTTAGTAAGCAGCGTTGACCGTTTATTACTCGTTAATAACAGTCGGTATGTAAAACGTTTGTTTTTGATATTTTACTCAGGTATTATCAGAAGGTTTACAGGTGGTCGATAATGACGGCTGCTTGTGTATTCTGCTATCTATATTGCTTGTCTGGCAGGGACGTCAGAGAACAAAATATCAGAACCCTACATTAAAAACCCATCAGAATTTAAGGAATGTATGATGTCGAATTCTCGCCTATTGTGGTCATCGATGACCGTTACCGCCGCATTGATGCTGAGCGCCTGTAGTCAACCGGCTAATGAAACTACTGATAGCAACACTGACGCCACTGCAGCAGAAACGGCTGGCAAGACCATTCGTATCGCGACCGAAGGTGCTTACCCTCCTTTTAACTACACCAATGCTGATGGCAGCTTGGCAGGCTACGATATTGACGTTGCCAATGCCTTGTGTAAACAGATGCAAGCCAAATGTGAAATCGTCGCTCAAGATTGGGATGGTATTATTCCGGGTCTTTTAGCACAAAAGTATGATGCAGTGATTGCGGGTATGTCTATTACACCTGAGCGTCAAGAAAAAGTCGACTTTACCGAGCCTTACTTTGCCAATACGATGGTTTGGCTGACCGATACCAAAGGCAGTTTTGATCCTATGGCGATCAAAAACTTGACACTTGGTGGTCAACGTTCAACCACGCCTGGCGCTTATTTACAAGATAACTATGAAGGCAAAGACGGCAATACTGTGCAGTTGTATGACAATTATGACAATGCTTATCTGGATCTAAAGTCTGGTCGTAGCGATGCGGTATTGGCGGAAAAAGTCTCTGCCAAATCATGGTTGGCAGACAACCCTGAAGGCTTTGGTATCGTTGGTGACGAAATTGACAATGACGATAATATTGCCATTGCTGTTCGTAAAGGTGACGCACTCAGAGACGACTTTAATAAAGCACTCAGCGAAATCCGTAGTAACGGTGAGCTGGCCCGTCTTGAGCAAGCGAACTTTGGTCAATAATCTTCTGATTGAAAAATGAAGGAATAGCAAACATGACAATATCAATGACATCATCATTAAAAACTAAGGCGCTTTGGCTTGCGCCATTAAGTGCCGCGATGCTTATGCTGGCTGGTTGTAATAATAGCGCCACGCCAGAAGATGGGGCGGCAGCTGACACCACAGCCGATGCACCTATGAACATAAAAATTGCCACCGAATCAAGCTATAAGCCGTTCAGTTATACCGATGCTGATGGCAAGTTAATTGGTTATGAGATTGAGCTGGTCGACGCTCTGTGTGCACAAATGAAAGCAAAATGTGAAGTCATCTCACAAGATTGGGATGGTCTCATTCCTGGTCTAAATGCCCAAAAATTCGATGCAATTATCGCAGGTATGTCGATCACGCCTGAGCGTAAAGAAGTGGTTGAATTCACTGACCCGTACTTTCACACCGGCATTATCTTGATCGGTAAAAAAGGTGATGACATTCGCGTCGATGCATTAAAAGGTCAGCCCATTGCCTCACAGCGCTCAACCGTCGCTTCACAGTACTTGCAGGATGAACATGCAGATGCTGATATCAAGCTTTATGATACCCAAGATAATGCGTATCTGGATCTGACTTCAGGTCGCGTACGGGCAATGATGTCCGATAAAGTCACTGGCATCGATTGGCTAAAAACGGATGCTGGCAAAGACTATGAAGTGAAAGGACAAGAAATCAGCACCGACGAAGATGCCATGGGTATCGCGCTTCGTAAAGGCGATCCATTGGTCGCTAAGTTCAATAAAGCGTTGGCTGAATTAAAAGAAAACGGTACTTATGACCAAATCACAGGCAGCTATTTTGGCACCAGCTCTACTGCTGCTGCGCAAAAAGCCGTGGCAACCACCGACGTAAAAGAAGTGATGGTGGTTGAAGGTGATGATGCTGTTGAAGTAAAAGAAGAATCAGCTGAAGCGGCGACTAACTAATATCATAGCTCATCTCTGTGCTCGGCTGATATGGCTGTCACGTATGGCGATATTCACTCATAGAGATGAGTGTTACTTTACTCACAAACCCCAAGGATGATCATGAACAACCATTTTGACCAACACCGTGCAATCGCGAACGCATCCGTTATCAATGGCATCAAGGCGCGACGTTTTTCAGCGCCCTTGCTTGCGATGGCGGCGCTTTTAACCTTAGCAGGGTGTAGCAATGGTCAAAATGATGCAAATGATGCAAATGATGATGTCAGCCCAGACGCCGCTGAGACCGCAGCGACGGGTGATGTGTTACGTATTGGTACCGAAGGCGCTTATGCCCCCTTCAACTATACCAATGCGGATGGCACCCTTGGTGGTTTTGATGTTGATATTGCCAACGCTATCTGTGCCGATATGAAGGTAACGTGTGAAATCACGGCGCAAGATTGGGACGGTATCATCCCGGGTCTAAAAGCGGGTAAGTATGATGCGATTGTGGCCGCTATGTCGGTGACGCCTGAGCGTGAGCAACAAGTCAGCTTTACAGAGCCGTACTTTAGCAATACCTTGGTGTTTTTGGCAAAAAAAGACAGCAGCTTCGATCCCAGTAATAGCGATGATATCAATGCGCATTCTATTGCCGCTCAGCGCTCGACCATTTCTTCGCAGTGGTTAGAAAAGGTTTATCCAAATGCTGACATGAAGCTTTATGACACGCTAAGTAATGCGTTTTTGGATTTGGGCTCGAATCGTGTTGATGCGATGGTGTCTGATAAGCTGCCAGCGCTAGAATGGCTTGGCTCCACCTCAGGCAGTCAGTATGCGCTCAAAGGTCAAGAGATTGACATCAATGATAATTTTGCCATCGCGGTGCGCCCAGGCGATGCATTGCAAGCAAAAATCAATAAGTCATTGGTCAATATTAAAGCGAATGGCACTTACGATAAAATCAATCAAAAATATTTTGCGATTCCAGTATCAAGCTCAACGGTCACTACTGAGCCGACAGAAAAACCTGCTGAATAAGTCTTAAAATATGTTTAGCACTGTTGCATCGTAACCGTTAGAATGATGATGTCTAGTAGGTTAAGTTGGATTCCACTTTGTAGAAAGGGTATTGCTTTAATAGCGGTATCCTTTTTTTATTTTTTATAAAAAATAGTTTGGTCTTATAATGTTGACTGTTCGGTTTGTAAAAATATGACTGATTTAATGCATTTTTAAGAAGATAAGGGGCTATTTAAGCACTGCTTTTACGTGTGAGTATTAACATAGCTGGCAGCGAATATGATAAAATCAGCGCTCATTTCTACTGTGTCAATTTCCGCCGCAATAACTGTATTGATTTGACGTCCATCTATGACGCAAAATACCAAGGTCTATTTGGTATAAAATACGTTTATTAGCAGCGCTCAGCTATTGATGCTGATTCTTTTAACTCATATTTTGCAAATTGCTAATATAAAGAGACTGAGTGGATAATTGTGTTTGATTTACAAGGATTTGGCGCGCTACTACTGAGCGGCGCTACCGTCACCATCAAGCTTGCCATGACCAGTTTAGTCATCGGCATGGCTTTAGGGCTGCTCGGTGCCACAGCTAAGCTGTCCAACGTCTGGCTGCTGCGTAAAATTGCGACTGTGTATACGGCGACAATGCGCGGTATTCCAGAGTTGCTATTGGTACTGTTCATCTATTACGGTGGCTCTATGCTGCTGATGACGATTCTCAAAAAATTCGGCTATAACGAATATGTTGAGATCAGTGCCTTTTGGGGTGGCGTGATGGCGTTGTCTATCGCGTTTGGCGCTTATGCGACTGAAATTTTTCGCATGTCAATCCAAGAGATTCCGATAGGGCAGAGAGAAGCGGCGCAAGCGATTGGTATGCGCCCTTTTCAGACGTTTTATCGCATTACCTTGCCGCAAGTTTGGCAGATTGCGTTGCCAGGATTGGGTAATTTGTTTTTGGTGTTGCTCAAAGATACTGCATTGGTATCGGTCGTGGGTCTCAAAGACATCATGTATCAGGCATCACGTGCCGCCCAATCAACGCAGCAGCCATTCACCTTTTATATGGCAGCAGCGATTATTTATCTGGGTTTAACCATGTTGATTACTGGTTTTATGATGTGGCTCGAATGGCGCGCCAATCCAGCGGCGCGCTATGCTAAAAAGCTGAGCCGTCAGTCAACCCACCGTCAATCGACCATAGGGTAGAGGAGAGATACTATGGATTGGAATTGGCAGGTTATTTTTGACAATATCCCTGAATTACTTAACGGGGCAGTATTGACCGTGCAGCTGGTTGTTGTCTCGGGTATTATCGGTTTATTTTTTGGTTTGGTTTTAGCGCAGTTGCGCTTGTCAAAGAACTGGCTGGTACAGATATTACCATTTGCTTATATCTTTTTCTTCCGTGGCACGCCGCTACTGGTACAGATATTTTTGATTTATTATGGTCTAGGACAGTTTGAAGCTGTCCGCAATTCGTTCTTATGGGAACCCGTACTCAGTCAGGCGTATTGGTGCGCTATCATTGCCTTTACTATGAATACCAGTGCTTATTTGGCAGAAATCATTCGCGGTGCCATTCAGACTATTCCTGTTGGTGAGCTTGAAGCAGCTGATGCCATCGGTATGTCCAAATGGCAGAAACTCACGCGTATTACCTTACCTCGTGCTTTTGGTATTGTCATTCCAGCCTACAGCAATGAAGTGATCTTTATGCTAAAAGGCAGTGCGCTAGCGTCAACCATCGCTTTGATGGATATCACAGGTGTTGCCCGTACGATTAGTGCGCGTACTTATACCTTGATGGAGCTGTTCTTTGCTGCTGGTATTATTTATCTCTTATTGTCATGGGTAATTTTATTTAGCTTTAGATTGTTTGAAAAAAGAATGAATCGTCATGCAAGCTATGTACCGCCTGATGTAATGACCAACACCATACCTTAATGGTTTGGCTCAAAATAAGGCCAAAAAAATCAATGAAATAGCGGGTTAATATCTTAATATTAACCCGCTATTCTTTTGTTTAACTACCATTTATCTCATTTTTATGACTATTTTTAAAATGAAGATAAGCCCTAGAAAAATAGCGACAGATAGTGCAGTATGTATGACCAACCTATCAATAATCTGCTGTGAGTGCCTAGTATGAGCCAATCACCCCATATGTCCTTAATCAATGCGATTGCTGCCAGCGTCAATGATGACGCGAGCATCGCCACTGTTAATGATAGCGTACGTGCATCCATCGGCAAGGTGGTCTGTGTCGGCCGTAATTATGCGGAACACGCCCGCGAGCTTGGCAATGAGATACCAAAATCGCCCATCTTATTTATGAAACCAGCATCGTCAGTGGTCAGTGTGCGTCACGATATCGTCCGTCCCAATCCAGCGATATATGGTGATACTCATTATGAAGCTGAGCTGTGTGTGCAATTAGCAGCAGACTTATCGGCAGCCACGCTTGAACAAGCACAGAAAGCGATAGGTGGCGTGACCTTGGGGCTGGATTTGACCTTACGTGACTTGCAAAGTAAGCTCAAAGAAAAAGGTCATCCATGGGAGCGTGCTAAGTGTTTTGATGGTGCCTGTGTGCTTGCTGATTGGATTGATCCGCAAGCGTTTGGTGATTTTAGCCATGTCGAATATCAGCTTTATATCAATGATGAGTTGAAGCAAGATGGCGATAGTGCTTTGATGCTATTTCCAGTGTATGAATTACTGGCAGAGATTAGCCATGCCTTTAGCTTACAAGCAGGTGATGTGATTATGACTGGGACGCCAAGCGGCGTTGGCATATTACAAGCAGGCGATGCGTTAAAATTGCAGCTCGGTGCCCATGAATGGCAGGCGCAGGTTCAATAAGTTTTTATAGCAGCACTATTTTATCAGTCGTCAAATCCAGCGACGCCATCATGAAATCCCAAGTTAACGCTTGGGATTTTTTTTCGTTTTATGAAGTGCTTACAAAGTGTTGTCATGAGACTGTCATCTATGTTTCAACGTTCTGTCATAAACTCTCGGTAGACTTAGGCGTAATTCATATTTTTGTGGTGATAATTGTAAAGCCGCGCCCAACTCTCCGCCAATCCAGCCTAATAGCAAGGTGACTGATAATGACATTATTGAATAATAAACAACCACTTGCCCATGAAGTCGTTGAAGACTCTAATCCGACTGACAATATCGATTTTCAAACCATTATTAGTCGTCGTTTAAATCGTCGTAGTATCCTAAAAGGTGGCACAGGATTGACGGCGGCGGCTTTTTTTGGGGCGCTACCTTTGGTTGGCTGTAGCGATGACGATGATAGCAGTCCTATCAAAAATACTGATAATAACGCGGCTATCCCTGCACAGGGCGATCTCAAACGTCCCGAAACTTTGAAGTTTACGGCAGTGGCGCATTCAACTGCCGAAACGATGAGTGTGGCAGCAGGCTATAAAGCCGAGATGATATTACCACTGGGTACGCCGCTGATATCGGGTATCGATGATTGGAAAGACAACCGAGAGCAGTCGGCAGAATCATTCGAGTGGCGCATGGGTGATAACCATGATGGCATGTGGTTCTTTGGTAAAAAGGGCGGCGCTTATGATGCCAAAGCGGCAGAGAATGGGCTGCTAGTGATGAATCATGAATATGTAAACAGCAGTGAGCTGAGTCCGTTTGGCTATCATGTGATCCAAGATGATAATGCTGCTCCGATATTTAAAAACCGTCGCCTTGCGAGCGATGTGCGCCGAGAAGTCAATTGCCATGGGGTAGCAGTGGTCGAGATGACCAAACGTACTGATGGTAAGGGTTATGAGATGGTGACTGATTCGAAATATAATCGCCGTCTCACGAGTAGTAGTACGGCACAGTTAACAGGGCCCGTTGCTGGCTCTGATTTGGTCAAGACTAAGTTTGATCCGACAGGTTTTCAGACGCGCGGCATCAATAATAACTGCGGTGCAGGTTTGTCACCTTGGGGCACCTATCTGACCACCGAAGAGAACTTTTTAGGGGTGTTTGCTCGTGGGCAAGATGCTAGCCAATTAAGTGATGGGCAAAACTATGGTCGCGAGCGCTACGGTGCAACAGAGGATTTCCCAGGTTGGGAGTATCTGTGGCACACACCTGAAGCCAAAAATGCCAAGATAGCCGATGAGTTTTCGCGCTGGGATATGACCGCTGTCGGTACCAGTGCGGCTGACGATTATCGTAATGGCTTTAATACCTTTGGCTATATCACCGAAATTGACCCGTTTGACCAAAACTCTATGCCGCAAAAACGTACGGCACTGGGACGTTTTGCCCATGAAAATTGTGCTTATGCTCCGGTTGAACAAGGCAAACCGGTGGTCTTTTATATGGGTGATGATGCTCGCGGCGAATATATTTATAAGTTTGTCTCCAAAGCCACATGGTCAAATAGTGATATCGGCGGTGGCTTAAAAGCGGGCGATAAGTATTTGAATGACGGCACGCTTTATGTTGCTATCTTTAATGAAGATGGCAGCGGTGAATGGAAAGCACTCGTCCATAGTCAAAACGGACTGGATGCTTCCAATACGGTATTGCCTTTTAATGGACAAGATGAGGTGCTGGTTTTTGCTCGTGCCGCAGCAGATGTGGTCGGTGCCACCAAAATGGATCGACCAGAGTGGGTATCGGTTAGCCCTATGACGGGTGAGGTGTACGTCACATTGACCAATAATAAATACCGCGGCGTACGCGAAGATCAACCTGTCTCAGCCTCTAATCCGCGTAGCTATCAGGCAGGTGAAAAAGCGGCAGGTAATGACAACGGTCATATCATTCGCTGGGCAGAAGCAGGTGGCGATCATGCGGCCATGAGTTTTGAGTGGGATATTTATCTGTTTGCTACGCCTTATGATCTGGCCGCAGAAAATTTGTCACAGTTAAATGATAGCAATGATTTGTCTTCTCCCGATGGTTTGTACTTCGATCCGCGTGGCGTATTATGGATTCAGACCGATGATGGCGCTTATACCGATACCAGCAGTTGTATGTTACTGGCGGCGCTGCCGGGTAAAGTCAGTGATGGGACAGCCATAACGACCTCAGCAGGACAACAAACACGAGTTGGGATGCCTGCTAGTAATGACAATATCAAACGTTTTTTTGTCGGTCCTGAAGGTTGTGAAGTCACAGGTATTACCATGGCTCCTGACTTTAAAACCTTATTTATCAATATTCAGCATCCGGGTAATACTTGGGGCGCTATTGCTGGAGGCAGTACACCGCGCTCAGCGACCGTGATGATTACGCGCGAAGATGGCGATGTCATACTGGCAGAGTCGTTTGTCTAGTTAGACATTTGCATGAGTAATGATGTTTCTTACTCAACACATAAATCCCAAGTCATGGCTTGGGATTTTGTATTTTGGAGGATAGTTATTAATATGCAAGCATTGATATTAAAGGATAGCGCCTTTCTTTGACAATAAAGATACTTGATAGTTAAATCATTCTCTTCTGTTTATGACAATTACAGGATAGTATGGAAAATCCTTTCAACTGCTTGATATGTTAACACTATGCCCAGTCCAAAACCTTTAGAAACCATTCATGATTTATTTGCCACCACTCGGCGTCCAACTGCTGTTGAGTCGGATACTGGTGAAGGTTTTCAGGGCGATGTCTATGAAGAGCTGGCGAAACTTGAATATATCTATGTCGATGAGCTGAGCGCCGAGACGGTGGACAACAGCTATAGCAAACCGCATCAGCCCATTACGTTGGTTGATTTTTTTGAAGGCTTGGCTCAGTTGGCAACGATGGGCGTGGTGGAAGTCACTGATATTGTAGAGGCTATCCATCGTGAGATTCTGCTGCGTCCTTTAGGGCGGTTTAATAAAGGCAATATTGAGCACTGGCAGCGCGGTATCACAGGGCGGATTTATGGCACGGTGCGTTATACGATGCAATTGGTGGGCAATAATCTTGCCTCAGGGCTGCGTCTTTATAACACGGTTTCTAAACCCAAAAAAATACAACCTTTACCCAAAAACTTACGTCGCTTAGTCAATATTCTAAATGGCGTCATGGGCGATCACCTTATCACTCATCACAACCCATTGGCAGTATCGATGGTGCTATACGATGAATACAATCGTGTACACAGTGGCGCGCTGTCAGGGCGTGTTATTATCTTATGCCATGGGCTTTGTATGAGTCATTTGAGCTGGCAGGTATCTGGAGAAAGCAATTTGGGTGAAGCGTTGGTCAATCACTTGCCAAAAGCGACGGTTCTGTATTTAAACTACAATACCGGTCGGCGTATTTCTAGCAACGGACGTAGCTTTGCAAAAGTCTTGCAAGATTTGGTTGAGAATAATCCAGACGTTACTCAGATAGATTTAATCGGTCATAGTATGGGCGGTTTGTTGAGTCGTAGTGCGCTGTTTTACGGCAAAGAGCAAGGTTTTAGCTGGGTCAAACGCGTGGGCAACCTCGTCACCTTAGGCTCGCCGCATCATGGTGCAAGCTTGGAGCAGATTGGACATTTTGTTCAAGATAAAATTGCTAAGCTGCCGTTTGCAGGATCATTGGCTAAACTGGGTGACTTGCGTAGCGCCGGTATTATTGATTTACGTTATGGCAGTATTCGCGATGCTGACTGGGAGTCCGCCGAAGGGCGCAGCGTGCTGCCAGCAGAGTTTCGTCATCCCACGCATTTGCCTTTGCATGTGAATACCTATTTAGTGGCGGCAGCTTTGATTGAAACGCATTATGAATCTAAGACCACAAGTTTGCTTGGGGACGGGTTGGTTTCAGTAGAGTCAGCACTCGGCGAATATACTGAAGAGCATACGCTGGCAGTACCAGAGGGGCATAAGGCAATTTTTTATGGGGTCAATCACATGAATTTAATCTACAGTGATAGAGTGCATGAGCAAATTATTGCTTGGCTATTGGATAACCGACTAGGTGATGCCCATGATGCAAAGTATGGGCTGAATCCTCGTATCTATTCTTACCCAGAAGTGGATGAAGTAGCCAATTAAGCATTCTCGAAACCAGTCATATCGCCATTCGTAAACTTGAGCCATAACATAAAAAACCCCCAAGCATCATACTTGAGGGTTTTTCTATTACTAAGCGAACCAAATTAAATTCTAATCACTCAGAAAATATCGTGGTCACATCGTCTTTATTAAATTTATACATCTCGCCACAAAATCCGCAATCCATCTCAAAGTTACCGCCTTGCTCATCAATGATGTCTAAGACTTCTGCTTCACCGATTTGCTCAATGGCCATCTCACACTTCTCGCGTGAGCAGGTGCAACCAAATGATAAAGCAACAGGGTCGGGCGCGATGACTTTTTCTTCATGATATAAGCGATAAAGGATTTCGTTGGCATCAAGCGTGGTCAACTCTTCAGCTTTCACTGTCCGCGTCAAAACGCTCAGACGTGTCCATAAGTCATCGTCGATACCCGCATCTTGGTTTTGCTCGACTTCATAGGTTTCTTCAGCGGTACGAGGAAGCATTTGTACCAACATTCCACCCGCTTGCAGACCATCAGACGCCAAATTAATCAAGGTTGGAATCTGCGCCGATTGTTTTTGGTAGTGGGCTAAGCAGTCTGCCAAATTGTCATGGCTGCGCTCGACGATGCCTTGATAGGGTTCGCCGCCTTCAGGCTGAATGTTAATAAATAACACACCTTGACCCATCGCACCCAATTCAGCAAATGCTTCTTTGGCATGAGTCATATTTTCCCACGCCTGCACTTGCTCATCAGTCTCAGCCTTCCAGCTGGCAAGGGCACGGATGATACCGTCTTGATCGCATTCTGCCATTGCCCAGTTTAGCAAGCTATCGCTGTCTGATGATTGCAACTGAATGGACAGATGACCATCGATTTTGACTGTGCCGATAAGCAAACTGGCGGCTGTCAGCATTTCACCCAATAAGCGCTTAATCGCTTCAGGATAAGGCTTTTGGGCAATCGTGCTGGCATAGCTGCGTGATAGACGCACCACATCACCGCGCACGGGCGAATCTTCAATAAAGAAACGCTGACGTACGTCATTGTCACTATGGTTGCCAGCGTTTTGGCTGTCCGTATTGGGGACTTGGATATCTTGTGTCATAGGTCATTGGTAGTATTAAGAAGTTGTAAACTTTATGGGGATTCATCGTGATTTATCAATTGCCTGTTAGATAATGTTTAACAGATTAAAGCTATTTATTGATAGTTAGGGCGTGTACTCAATGCAATCGATTACTTTCTAAATGGGCTAAAAATGGCTAAATTTTGCCAAACATCGTCAAATAGCTTATGAATATCTCGATATTATTTGCGCTACTTTCCTTGTTTGACGGCAATTTATCTCATTTTTATCACCATTTTTAAAATGAGGACACGCCCTAATGGTCAGTAGGCATCTTTAAAATAGTGATGCGTTTAACTGATTATCTCATCTATTTTATTGGATAGTTATGACGGTAATAAACCCGATATCCTTAAAATATAGCCTTCATTAAAAAAAACTTACCCACACCCGCTAATTTGTTGTACAGTAACATTAAGTTGCATTGTGATAAATAACAGCAACAACCGCATGAATGCGTGGCAATAAGGTCAATGAATAAGACCTGTGTCATCCAAGCATTCATTCAATCTTGTGATAATGTGATAAAAGGATGTATCTCATGAGTTATGTATCTTCTAGGTCTTTTTCTAAACCTTTGACTCTGGCAGCTTTTATGGCGCTAGGTCTAGCAGGGTGTAATAATAGCAGTCAAACCACTACTGATGCGGCATCAACAGATGGTGCAACGACGACAGACGCCTCGGCAAGTACCAACGGTACCCTACAAAAAATCAAAGATTCGGGTACTATTGTGGTTGGTCACCGCGACTCTTCTATTCCATTTTCTTATATCGCTGACGACCCAAATCAGCCGATTGGTTATGCGCACGATTTAGAAATGAAAGTCGTCGAAGCGGTTAAGCAAAAGCTAAACATGCCAGACCTCAACGTCCGTTATAACCTTGTTACCTCACAAACACGTATTCCCTTGGTACAAAACGGTACGGTCGACTTTGAATGTGGTTCAACCACCAATAACGAAGAGCGTCAAAAACAAGTCGCCTTCTCTAACGGTTTCTTTGAAATTGGTACGCGCTTATTGACCAAAAAAGACTCTGGCATTCAAGATTTCGAAGACTTAAAAGGTAAAACCTTAGTCACCACCGCAGGAACGACCTCAGAGCGTTATATTCGTCAATACAATGATGATAACAAAATGGATATGAATATCATTTCAGCAAAAGATCACGGCGAAGCATTTTTGATGTTAGAAAATGGTCGTGCTGACGCCTTTATGATGGATGATGTACTACTTGCTGGCGAAAAAGCCAAAGCAAAAAATCCTGATGAGTGGGTCATCGTCGGTACGCCGCAATCGTTTGAGATTTATGGCTGTATGATGCGTAAAGATGATCCTGAATTCAAAGCCGTGGTTGATGAAGCACTGACCAATGTCTTTAGCTCAGGCGAAATCAATAGCATTTATGACAAGTGGTTCTTGAACCCAATCCCACCAAAAAACGTCAATCTAAACTTTGAGATGTCTGACAACTTAAAAGCCTTGATTGCCAGTCCGCATGATAGTGCTCAGCCGAAAGTTGCGACTGCACAGTAATCATTGTCCTGCAACATAGCTTATTTACGCGTTCAGACTGATATCGATGTCAATCTGACGCGTAGGATTTTCAGTCGCTGCTCGGAGAGACAACCATGAATTATAGCTGGAACTGGGGTGTGCTCTTTGAGCAGACTGGTATCGGTAATGAGCTTTACATCCATTGGATGATTACTGGTCTTGGCTGGCTACTATTGATTGGTAGTATCGCATGGGCCATCGCTATGGTCGTAGGTACTATCTTTGGTATCATGCGCACTTTGCCCAATAAGACCGCTCGTGCCATTGGCACCGCTTATGTGACGTTTTTTCGTAATATTCCACTGCTTGTCCAGTTGTTTTTTTGGTTTTATATTGCACCTGGCTGGCTCACGCCCACCATTCAAGAATGGTGGTATAAGGATTTATCTCCCAACACTTCAGCCATGCTATCAGCCAGTATCGGTCTTGGCTTATTTACCGCCGCTCGTATCGTCGAACAGGTGCGTACGGGTATCGAGTCGTTGCCCGAAGGTCAGATTAATGCTGCTTATGCATTGGGCTTTAGCATTCCGCAAGTCTATAAAGAAGTATTGCTCCCGCAGGCTTTTCGTATCATTTTGCCACCGCTTAGCTCTGAGCTGACCAACTGCTTTAAAAATGCCTCCGTTGCCTCATTAGTGGGGGTAATGGAGCTGATTAGTCAAACCAAAACTATTAGCGAATACACCCAAAACAGCATCGAGATTTATACCTACGCGACGATTATTTATTTAGTATTTAACTTATCGTTGATTGCTATTATGGGGTTAATTGAGCGCAAACTGCGTGTACCTGGGCTCATTGCAGGAGGTCAAAAATGAACATGATGACCGAATTGGCAACAGCCTATCCTGGTTTGATGGGCGGTATGATTACCACCTTAAAGGTGCTGTTTTTGGCGATTATTGGTGGTATTAGCTTAGGAACGGTATTGGCGTTGATGCGCTTGTCTGGTATCAAAGCGCTTGAGATTCCAGCAAAGCTATACGTCAATTACTTCCGCTCTGTACCGCTACTACTGGTGCTACTGTGGTTTTACTTTGCCGTACCGATGATTTATTTTTGGATAGCGGGTAAGTACTTACAACTTGATGCTGCTTTTGCCTCTTGTGTGGTTGCTTTTATGATGTTTGAAGCCGCTTACTTTTCAGAGGTGGTGCGTGCTGGTATTCAATCGATTGGTAGTGGGCAGGTCAATGCCGCCAAAGCGCTGGGTATGACTTATGGGCAGACCATGCGTCTGGTTATTTTGCCACAAGCCTTTCGCAAAATGCTGCCGCTAATCTTGCAGCAGTGTATTATTTTATTCCAAGATACAACGTTGGTTTTCGCTATTGGTTTGACAGATTTTTTCCGCGCCGCCTATGTACGCGGTGAGTTGATGGGTTTGCTGACGCCTTACATTTTGGGTGCGGGTGCGGTGTATTTCATCATCAGTGTCAGTGCCTCCGTGGGTGTACAACAATTGCAAAAGCGTTTGCGATTTTGATAGATATTTATCTTGGCTTGCGCTTTTTGAGTGTTGAGGCTTTGGTTGAGTAGTTGATTCAACTTTTCTTAAATGACGATTATTAAAAACAATGTGGTTAGGAGCCAGTGATGAGCAAAGCTGATACATACTTAAATGCCTTTGGCGGACTGGTCACTAACAATGGTCATGCTAGTGATGAGATGGTCATTCAAATGTCCGATGTCAGCAAATGGTATGGGGATTTTCAAGTATTGAGTGATTGTACGGCGCATGTACATAAAGGTGATGTCGTTGTCGTGTGCGGGCCATCAGGTAGTGGTAAATCAACCTTGATTAAGACGGTCAATGGACTGGAGCCTTTTCAAGAAGGTGGAATCATGGTGAATGGTATCTCAGTTGGTGCGGCAAAAACCAATCTGCCAAAATTACGCAGCCGTGTCGGCATGGTCTTTCAGCATTTTGAGCTGTTTCCGCATTTGACTATCATTGATAATTTGACAGTGGCGCAAATAAAAGTATTGGGTCGCAAAGAGAGCGAGGCCAAGCAAAAAGCTATGGCGTATTTAGATCGTGTTGGACTAACGGTACAGGCCGCGAAGTATCCCGCGGAGCTATCGGGTGGTCAGCAGCAGCGTGTTGCAATTGCACGCGCGCTGGCAATGGATCCTGTAGCGATGCTCTTTGATGAGCCGACCTCTGCGCTTGACCCTGAGATGATTCAAGAAGTACTTGATGTCATGGTCGAGTTGACTCGTGATGGCATGACCATGATGTGTGTGACCCATGAAATGGGCTTTGCCAGTCAGGTAGCCAACCGTATTATCTTTATGGACGAAGGTCATATTGTCGAGAACTGTAGTAAGGATGAGTTTTTTGAAGGGGCAAAAAGTGATCGCGCGCAACTGTTCTTATCGAAGATTTTGAATCACTAACCATTTATGTAGCTCTTATTATATAGCTCTATGATAATACTAAGCGTCTATTTATAGGCGCTTTTTTGTGCGTGATAGCTTGATGCATTTGACCGTGATGTTGATATGGTTGGCTATATAAGTGAGTAGATGAGTGTATGGCTGTTTACTGATACAATAGCGGTCAATATTCTAACAATTAAAATAATTGCTTATCTATATGGGAGCTAATATGAGCGCTGAAAACTCAGAAGTATCAAACAACGGTATCGTCATTATTGGTGCAGGTTTGGCAGGCTGGCATGTGATTGATGCCATTCGTGCAAAAGACAAAGACATTCCGATTACCTTAATTACTGCCGACAGTGGCGATCGTTATCACAAGCCAATGCTGACCATGGCGATTAGCCAAAAGAAAAGTGCGGCAGATTTGGTCAGAGCAACGGGCATTGATGCCGCAGAAGCTACAAATGTTAAGCTACTTGCCAACACGCAAGTGACGGATGTTGATACGACCACTCAACAGTTGCAGCTTATCTCTGCGCTGCGCTCAGATCCCGTTTATACCAATTACGCCACGATTGGCTATGATAAGCTGGTACTAGCGATGGGTGCGCATCCTATCTTCCCAAAAAGCTTGCCAGAGGAACTAGTCTGGCATGTCAATCATATTGAGCGCTTTGGACAGTTGCAAGAAAAGCTAGCAACTGGCAGTCAGCACGTCGCTATCGTTGGTGCAGGTATGGTCGGGACGGAGATTGCAGAAGACTTATTAAAAGCGGGTCATCAAGTGACGCTCATTGATTTAAACGATGCACCACTATCACAAATGCTACCGCCAAAAGCAACTTCTCGTATCGCCCAAGCGGTCAAGTCGCAAGGGATTAACTTTTTAGGAGGGTATCAGGTATCTGCTATTACTCGTATCAGTGATGGAAAACTGCAGGTCAGTTATGAGGCGCTAGCATCAGCATCAGCAACAGACAGCAGTACTGCTGAGCCAATTGAACCGCTCATCGTAGATCATGTGATTGCCAGTACCGGTCTGACGGTCGATGACAAACTGCCTACCGCAGCTGGTGTCGAGTTTGACCGTCGCACTGGGATCGTGGTGGATGCGCCGACCTTGCGTACCAGTACAGCCAATATTTATGCGATTGGTGACTGTATGTCTATCGATGGTGTACCGTGTCGCTATGTCGCCCCATTACGCGCGCAGGCTGCTACCATTGCTGATGATGTGTTGGGTCTAGATCATAATGGCTATGAGCATAAACCGCCAATGATTCGTCTAAAAAACAAAGCAATCTCCGTCATGGTGACAGGTGTGCCAAAAGCGACTGGTAATTGGCAAGTCAAGACAGAAAGTAATGAAGAATTGGTCATGGACTTGCTAAATGATAGTGATGAAGTCAGCGCAACGGTAACGATTAAATCGCCTGCCAACCCTAAAGCTTAAAGATTAAAAAAGCTCTAAATCATAGCCAGTGTTGCCATCTTTATGCAGCACTGGCTTTTTTATGTCTATCGCATCTTTTATATAAATAATCAACTTAATAAGATGGCGCAGCAATAGTAATCGATACGTCCTGTATCAATATTATTGACAGGCTTTCATTTAAGAGGCTATATTGGTTAGGGCTTGATTTAATTATAGTCTATGGTGACAGAGGATATTCAAGGAAGAATATGACATTTACCTTTGTAGTCTATTACCGCTCTGATAACAAACATTAAACAGCAAAACGAAAGGACTCGTGATGACTCAGATTACCGATTTTGACAGCATTATTAATGAAAGTACGCCTAATAACAGTATTCTCAATAATATCCCCAAAGTTAATGTAGGCGTGCGTTCAGCAAATGCGCCACTCACCCAAAGCCATGATAAAGGCATTTATGTGCCGCTGATTGAAGCGACAATCGGTGATTTTTTTGATGCGATTGTCAATAAATATCCTGATCGTGAAGCCTTGGTTTCTCGTCATCAAAATATTCGCTGGACGTACCGCGAGCTACAGGAAAAAGCCAATCAGCTGGCAAGTAGCATGATTGAGATGGGGCTGGAGATTGGCGATCGTATCGGTATCTGGTCACACAATAATGCTGAATGGCTGCTGATGCAATTAGCAACTGCGAAAGTCGGCGTTATCCTCGTCAATATCAATCCTGCTTATCGTACCTTTGAGCTGCAATATGCACTGAATAAGCTAGGCTGTTCGGCATTGGTATTGATGCGTCATTTCAAAAGCAGCGACTATACACAAATGATTCGTGAGCTTTGTCCTGAGATTTATCATAAGAACTATCAGCAATTAGACTTGGTCGAGATTCCAACGATTGAGCGCATCATTTGGATTGACGACTCAGAAAGCGATGAGAATTTTAATTTTATGCAAAAATTCTCTGCTTGGATGGTAGAGGGTAACGCAAACGACCCTCGTTTAGCTGCGCGCCAAGCCCAGCTAAAGAATACCGATGCTATTAGTGTACAGTTTACTAGTGGGACAACGGGTACACCCAAAGGCGCTACTTTAACGCATCGAAATATCCTGAATAATGGCTACTTCCTTGGCGAAGGTATGAGGCTGACAGAGGAAGATAGGCTATGCATTCCATTACCACTTTATCACTGCTTTGGGATGGTGGGTGGTAACTTAGCTATTTTGACCCATGGTGGCTGCGCGGTGTATCCCAACGATGGTTTTGATCCGCTAACGGTATTGCAAACGGTGGAAGAGGAAAAATGTACCGCTCTGCTTGGGGTACCGACGATGTTTATCGCAGAGCTCGATCATCCAGACTTCGACAGTTTTGACTTGACCAGCTTACGCACTGGTATCATGGGCGGCTCTAGCTGTCCGATTGAGGTTATGCGCCGCGTCATGGATAAAATGCACATGAGCGAGGTGACGATTGCTTATGGCATGACCGAGACCAGTCCAGCTTCTTGTCAAACCAGCTCGCAGACGCCCCTTGAAAAAAGAGTCTCTACCGTAGGGATGGTACTGCCCGCGCTTGAGGTCAAAATTGTCGACACTGAAACGGGTGATGTCGTCCCGATTGGAGAGACGGGTGAATTACTCACTTATGGCTACGCGGTGATGAAAGGCTATTGGGGCAGCCGCTTTAAAACACGCGCGGCGATTACTGATGGCTGGATGCATACGGGTGATTTGGCGGTAATGGACGAAGATGGCTACATCACTGTGGTGGGACGTAGCAAGGACATGGTCATTCGCGGCGGCGAAAATATCTATCCCGTCGAAGTCGAAAACTATCTCTATCGTCATCCGAAGATTCGCGATGTACAAATTGTTGGTGTTCCTGATAAAAAGTACGGTGAGGTACTTGCGGCGTGGATTATTGCAAAAGAGCCAAATAGCTTAAGCGAAGAAGAGATAAGGCAGTTTTGTTGTGACCATATTGCTCATTATAAAGTGCCGACCTACTTTCGTTTCGTTGATGAATATCCAATGACCATCACTGGTAAAATTCAGAAGTATAAAATCGTCGAAAAAATGATAGAGGAGTTAGGTCTAGAGTGATTTGAGACTATTCATCACTGGAAAAGCCAGCTTTTTTCTATATATGATAGGGCTGGTTTTTTTGATTTAAGTCATTCAGGAAATTCGTCACTTAATTATGACTGATGAATTTATCGCATATTATCATTTTAAATGATACATATTGTATTACTATTATTGACAGTCTTCGATTTAAGACGGTATAGTAGCTAACGCTAGTTAAGACCTGTTCAAGGAAGAATGAATCGGTGATAGGTGACTAATAAGCACCATAAAAAGTAAAACGAAAGGACTCGTTATGACGCAAACTTCTGATTTTGATGCGACTAAAATTGATTTTGATACTATTCTAAACAGCATTCCTAGTATTAATATGGGCGCACGCTCAGCAAATGCACCGCTTACCCAAAGCTATGATAAAGGTTCTGATGTGCCGCTCATTGAAGCGACCATCGGTGACTTTTTTGATGCAATTGTATCCAAGTATCCAGAGCGTGAAGCTTTGATTTCTCGCCATCAAAATATCCGCTGGACCTACCGCGAGCTACAACAGCAAGTCAATCAGCTGGCCAGTAGTATGATTGAGATGGGGCTGGAAATCGGCGATCGCATTGGTATCTGGTCGCATAACAATGCTGAATGGCTGCTGATGCAATTAGCGACGGCAAAAGTCGGTGTCATTCTGGTCAATATCAACCCTGCCTATCGTACCTTTGAGCTGCAATATGCCTTGAATAAATTGGGCTGCTCGGCGCTTGTGCTCATGCGTCATTTTAAAACCAGCGATTACGCCAGTCTCATCAGTGAACTGTGTCCTGAGATTTACCATAAAGACTATACCCAGCTTGATTTGGTCGAGATTCCAACCATTGAGCGTATCATTTGGATTGATGAGCCTGACAGTGAAGAAACCTTTGGCTTTATGCAGAAATTCTCTGCATGGATGGCGGAAGGCGATGCCAACGATCCACGGGTTGCGGAGCGCCAAGCCCAGCTCAAAAATACGGATGCTATCAATGTGCAGTTCACCAGTGGCACGACTGGTACGCCAAAAGGCGCAACCTTAAGCCATCGCAATATCTTAAATAACGGTTACTTCATCGGTGAGGCTATGAACCTTACCGAAGAAGATAGACTGTGTATTCCAGTGCCTTTATATCATTGCTTTGGTATGGTGCTTGGTAACTTGGCGATTCTGACGCATGGCGGTTGTATCGTCTATCCGAACGATGGTTTTGAGCCATTGACCGTATTACAAGCCGTTGAAGAAGAGAAGTGTACGGGTCTACATGGTGTGCCAACGATGTTTATCGCTGAGCTTGACCATCCGGAGTTTAAAAACTTTGATTTATCGACTTTGCGTACTGGCATCATGGCAGGCTCTAGTTGTCCGATTGAAGTCATGCGCCGTGTCATCGATGAGATGCATATGAGTGAAGTGACGATCGCTTACGGCATGACTGAAACCAGTCCAGTCTCTTGCCAGACCAATGAACATACGCCGCTTGATAAGCAAGTATCGACTGTAGGATTGGTACAGCCTGCACTTGAAGTCAAAGTCGTCAATACTGAAACGGGTGAGATTGTCGCATTGGGCGAGACCGGTGAGTTACTGACACGCGGTTATTCAGTAATGAAAGGCTATTGGGGCAGTCGCTTCAAAACCCGCGCAGCCATCCAAGACGGTTGGATGCATACCGGTGATTTGGCTACGATGGATGAGGACGGTTATGTCAAAATCGTTGGTCGTAGTAAAGACATGGTCATTCGTGGCGGAGAGAATATTTATCCCGTCGAAATCGAGAATTATCTGTATCGTCATCCGAAGATTCGTGATGTACAAATCGTCGGTATTCCTGATAAAAAATATGGCGAAGTACTCGCGGCATGGATTATTCCTAAAGAAGCAGACAGCTTAACCGAAGAGGAAGTTCGCGAGTTCTGTAGCGAGCATATTGCCCATTATAAGGTGCCGACTTATTATCGCTTTGTCACTGAATATCCGATGACTATCACTGGAAAAATTCAGAAATATAAAATCATTGAGCAGATGAAAGAAGAGCTGGGTTTATAGAAATTTAACCACTCTTATCTGTTATTTTATGAATAAGATATATAAGTAAAAGCTAAAATAAAGCATAAGATAAAGAAGCCACTTGCATTTACGCATTAAAGAAAAGGGATATCATGAGCGCTATCATAACCAGTAAACTGAGTCCAAACTCAAGCGACTTTCAGCAAAATAGTGCCGCAATGCAAGCGGTGGTTGATGACTTATATGGTCACTTACGTAAAGTTGTGCAAGGCGGTTCAGAGCGTGCCCGTGCCAAGCATTTAGCCCGTGGTAAACTCTTGCCTCGTGAGCGTGTCGAGCGTTTATTAGATGTGGGTACGCCATTTTTAGAAGTGGCTCCGATGGCAGCACATGACATGTATGGCGAAGAGATTCCCGCTGCTGGTGTGATTGCGGGTATCGGTCGTATCAATGGTATTGAGTGTATGATCGTCTGTAATGATGCCACGGTAAAGGGCGGCACTTATTATCCAATGACGGTCAAAAAACATCTGCGTGCGCAAGAAATCGCGCAAGAAAACAATTTGCCTTGTGTCTATTTGGTGGATTCAGGTGGCGCTAACTTGCCCAATCAAGATGACGTGTTCCCCGATAAAGAGCACTTTGGTCGCATCTTTTTTAATCAGGCCAATATGAGTGCGGCAGGTATTCCACAGATTGCTGTGGTCATGGGCAGTTGTACGGCTGGCGGGGCTTATGTGCCAGCGATGAGTGACGAGTCTATTATCGTCAAAGACCAAGGCACCATCTTTTTGGGTGGTCCACCATTGGTCAAAGCGGCGACAGGCGAAGAAGTTACTGCCGAAGACTTGGGCGGCGGGGATGTGCATACCCGTCTGTCTGGGGTTGTCGATCACTTAGCACAGAGTGATACCCATGCGTTGTCAATTGCGCGCAACATC
This sequence comes from Psychrobacter sp. PG1, assembly GCF_014897815.1. GTDB lineage: Bacteria > Pseudomonadota > Gammaproteobacteria > Pseudomonadales > Moraxellaceae > Psychrobacter. The sequence goes on along the minus strand of NZ_JABUZG010000046.1, from coordinate 96,671 downwards.
GTTAGCCATCTAAATCGTCCTGCGAAGCAAGTGCCCAATCAAATCAAACCACGTCCACCGCGCTATGATGCCAAAGAGCTATATGGCGTCATTCCAACCGATAAGCGAAAGCCATTTGATATCAAAGAAATTATTGCTCGTATCGTCGATGACAGTGCTTTTGATGAATTCAAGTCCCGCTTTGGCACGACGCTAGTCTGCGGATTCGCTCATATCGAAGGGATGCCAGTCGGTATCATTGCCAACAACGGTATCTTATTTAGTGAGTCAGCGCAAAAAGGCACGCACTTTATTGAGCTGTGCTGCAAACGCAAAATCCCATTGGTATTTTTGCAAAACATCACTGGCTTTATGGTCGGCCGCAAATATGAAAACGAAGGCATTGCGCGTCATGGTGCCAAGATGGTCATGGCAGTCGCCAATGCAAAAGTGCCAAAGTTCACGGTCATTGTCGGTGGCTCATTTGGTGCTGGTAACTACGGCATGTGTGGCCGCGCTTATAGTCCGCGCTTTTTATGGATGTGGCCAAATGCGCGCATTTCAGTGATGGGCGGCGAGCAAGCAGCATCAGTATTGGCAACGGTCAAGCGTGATAACTTTGATCGTAAAGGCGAGGCATGGAGTGATGATGATGAAGCCGCATTTAAAGCGCCGATTCTCGATATGTATGAAAAGCAAGGTCACCCATATTATGCCACCGCGCGCATGTGGGATGACGGCGTGATTGATCCTGCCGATACGCGACATGTATTGGCATTAGGGTTAAGCGCTGCCTATAACGCTCCGATCGAAGAGACGACTTTTGGTGTTTTTAGAATGTAAGCATTTTCAGGCCTTCCCATAATAAGCGACTACTGCGTCAACCTCATTTGAAGTGCGATTTGTACATCTACATTCGGTTTCCTTGTATTAATATTATTATGGATTGACCAAGCGTTTGTTTAAATATTTACATAAAAATATAGAGAAAGTTATGCAAAAAGACAGTGATAAAAATTATAAAAGCTTATTGGTTAAAGTGGAACAGCACGTGGCTACGGTGACGTTAAACCGTCCTGAGATACGTAATGCCTTTAACGATGACATGATTGCTGAGCTGACCAATGCATTCAATACGCTTGGCGCTGATGATGAGGTACGTGTCATTGTGCTAGCTGCGGCTGGTAAAGCATTCTGTGCAGGTGCTGATTTGAATTGGATGCGTGCCATGGCAGATTATAGCTATGAAGAGAATCTAGCAGACGCGGACAAATTGGCGCAAATGCTCAAAACTATTTATGAATGCCCTAAGCCAACAGTTGCTGCTATTCAAGGTGATGTTTATGCTGGTGGCATGGGTCTGGTCGCTGCTTGTGATGTGGCCATCGCCGTTAAAATTGCTAACTTCTGCCTCAGCGAAGTGCGTTTAGGCTTAGCCCCTGCGACTATCAGCCCTTATGTCATTCGAGCGCTAGGTGCTAGAGCGTCGCAGCGTTATTTCTTAAGTGCTGAAGTATTTGATGCCAAAAAGGCACGGCAGCTGGGTTTTATTCATGAGCGTGTTAGCGAAGAGTGGCTGGCTGATGAGGTCGCTATATTTTGTAGCAAAATCGTCAAAAATAGCCCTGATGCAGTCAAAACTTGCAAGCAGCTATTACACGATGTCGCTGGTGCGCCCATCACTGATGAGCTGATTGCTGATACGGTAAAAGGCATCGCTGATATCCGCTCATCAGAGCAAGGCAAAGAGGGCGTGCAAGCCTTTTTGCAAAAACGTAAGCCCAATTGGTTGACGGCAGATTGATAATGCACGAGAGATAAATGAGTAAGTAGACAAGACCTCAAATAAAAACGATAACACACAGGGATAGTTATGTTTTCTAAAATTCTAATTGCCAACCGTGGTGAAATTGCTTGCCGAGTGGCCGCGACTGCTAAGCGTCTTGGTGTTAGCACCGTCGCTGTTTACTCTGATGCGGATCGCGAAGCCAAGCATGTGGCTGTCTGTGATGAAGCGATCTATTTGGGCGGTTCGGCACCAAAAGACAGCTATCTAAAAGGTGACGCGATTATCGCGATAGCGCTTGAAACTGGTGCTCAAGCAATCCATCCAGGATATGGGTTTTTAAGCGAAAATGCTGACTTTGCGCAAGCTTGTCAGGATGCAGGACTGGTATTTATCGGTCCATCGGCTGATGCTATCCGCGCCATGGGCGGCAAATCTGAATCCAAGCGGTTGATGGAGATAGCAGGCGTACCACTGATACCGGGCTATCATGGTGACAATCAAGACGCAGAATTTCTGCAGCAGCAGGCAGACGCCATTGGCTATCCTGTCTTGATTAAAGCCAGTGCAGGTGGTGGCGGTAAAGGCATGCGTATCGTCGAGCAAAGTAGCGACTTTGTGGATTTATTAGACTCATGTCGCCGTGAAGCCATTACCAGCTTCGTTGATGATAAAGTGTTGGTTGAAAAATACGCCTTAAAACCGCGCCATATCGAAATCCAAGTATTTGGCGATACGCATGGCAACTATGTGCATTTATTTGAGCGTGATTGTTCCGTACAGCGCCGCCACCAAAAAGTATTAGAAGAAGCGCCCGCACCAGGTGTTGACATTGCGATGCGTGAGGCGATGGGAACAGCTGCCATCGAAGCAGCTCGTGCAGTTGATTATGTCGGCGCAGGCACGGTTGAGTTCATCGTTGAGCAGCGTGAAGATTCTATGAATTTTTATTTCATGGAAATGAATACACGCCTGCAGGTTGAGCACCCAGTCAGTGAAGCGATTACTGGTGTCGATTTGGTCGAGTGGCAGCTGTTGGTTGCTGCGGGTCAGCCATTGCCAAAAACGCAAGACGATCTGACTATCAACGGTCATGCTATCGAGGCGCGTATCTGTGCTGAAAACCCTGACAATAACTTCTTGCCAGCGACAGGGACGTTGTTCACGTATCAGAAACCTGAACATAGCACCTTTATGATTGATAAAAATGGTACTGGCGTACGTATCGATGATGGTGTGCGCGAAGGTGATGTGATTAGCCCGTTCTATGACTCTATGATTGCCAAGCTTATCGTGCATGCGCCAACGCGAGAGCAAGCATTAGCCAAGCTCGATCGAGCACTTGCGCAAACGCGTATCGTGGGTTTGCCGAATAATGCGGCATTTTTACGCTATATCTTAAATACAGAGTCTTTTAGCAAAGCCAATCTCGATACGGCATTGATTGAGCACGAGCGTGATGCGATTTTTAATCAGCAGCCTTTAGCTTTATCGACGCTCGTTGTGACCGTCATTACTCGTCAGCTTGCGAGTGAGATTGCAATGCAAGAGTCAGATATTGATCCATTTAGCAAACCTACAGGCTTCCGTGCTTATAGCGATTATACTCGTTCATTTAGCTTGGTTTATGATGAGAGTGCTTATACTGCCCGCATGAGCAACTGGCATAATGCAAGTTGTTCTGATAGTAAAAAAGGCAGTGACAAGTCGAGCAGCTTTACGCTCGCTATCGAAAAAGAAATCGCTAACACGCAGGATAATAGCAATATTAACGTAGCTGCTCAGACCGAAACAGTTTATGAAGGTCAAGTGAGCTATGTTAGCAGTGACGAAAATAATCATACGTTATGGTTAGATGGTGCACGTACTAGTGCGCAAAGCTGGGTGAATAATGAGACGGTCTATGTGTTCACAGACAGTGGTCGTGACGAGATTACGCTTGTTGATATTATGGCACATGTGGGCGAAGAGTCTGCCGCGGTTGGTAGCTTGAAGTCACCAATGCCAGGACAAGTGGTTGCATTCAAAGTAGCTGTTGGCGATACCGTGAAAAAAGGTGAGCCATTAGCTGTCATTGAAGCGATGAAAATTGAGCATACCATTACTGCACCGACGGATGGGGTGGTGGCAGAATTGCTATTTGCAGCCGGTGATTTGGTCGCTGATGGTGATGAGCTATTGCGCATTGATGCTGGCGAAAATACTGAGAGCGAATAGCTGACCAAGCCTAATAAAAAAGTCTCATAAAAAGGCGAATAACAATAAGGACGACAAGCATGAGCCATTCGTATCCAAACCATTCATATCCAAGCCATGTCAGAATCGTTGATGTCAGCCCGCGTGATGGACTACAAAATGAGTCAACGACGGTACCGACTGAGGTTAAGCAAGCGCTTATCAATGATTTGATTGCGGCAGGTGTCAAAAAGCTAGAAGCAACAAGCTTTGTCTCGCCAAAGTGGGTGCCACAGATGGGCGATAATAGCGCGCTGCTTGACGTGCTCGCACCTACGCGGCATACAGAGGTTTGCTATTCAGTCTTAGTACCCAATATGCGCGGTTTTGAAAATGCTATTTTGCACCGTCCTGACGAAATCGTTATTTTTGGCTCAGCTAGCGAGACCTTTAGCCAAAAAAACATCAACTGTAGTATTGATGAGAGTATTGAGCGCTTTGCACCAGTAGCTGCTGCGGCAAAAGCGCAGGGTATCAAAGTACGAGGCGTAATCTCTTGTACGGTTGGCTGTCCTTATGAAGGCGACATTGACCCAAGCCAAGTAGCGTATGTGACTAAGCGTCTGGTAGAGATTGGTTCAGAGCAAATTGGTATTGCCGATACCATTGGTGTTGGTACGCCGCTCAAAGTGCAACGAGCCCTGCAGGCAGCTCTAGAATATACTGATATCTCTATGCTATCGGGTCATTTTCATGACACTTACGGTCAAGCATTGAGCAATACGCTAGCCGCACTACAAATGGGTGTTAGCGAATTTGATACCTCAGTGGCTGGACTGGGCGGCTGTCCTTATGCCAAAGGCGCAACAGGCAATGTCGCGACCGAAGATGTGGTGTATATGCTGCATGGTATGGGTATCAGCACTGGTATCGACTTAGATAAATTAGTCGTGGCAGGCGAGCGTATCAGTGCGTTTTTAAAGCGTCCAAATGGCTCAAATGTGGCACGTGCCATCATCAATAAACGCCATTAATAAACGTCAGTCTTAATTAGTATAGTGGATTGACTGTGACTTCAAAAATGACATTATAAATACAGTTATAGTGGTTTTAAAAAAATATTAAAAATCGAAATTTAAAAACATCAAAACACAAGGAATAGTTATGAGTTTACCTGGATTGAATTTTCAGCTTGGCGAAGATATTGATGCATTACGCGATATGGTACAGCAGTTTGCAACCAATGAAATCGCCCCGCGTGCTGCCGAGATTGACAGTAGTGACGAGTTTCCCATGGATTTATGGCAAAAGATGGGTGATATCGGTCTACATGGCATCACTGTTCCTGAAGAGTACGGTGGCTCTAATATGGGCTATGTCGCACATATGGTCGCGATGGAAGAAATCAGCCGCGCTTCGGCATCGGTAGCGTTGAGCTATGGTGCGCACTCAAACCTATGTATCAACCAAATCAAACGTAACGGTTCTGAAGCACAAAAACACAAGTATTTGCCAAAACTGGTCAGCGGTGAGTTCATCGGTGCCTTGGCAATGAGTGAGACGGGTGCTGGCTCAGACGTCGTTAGCATGAAGCTTAAAGCTGAAGAAAAAGACGGCAGTTACGTGTTAAACGGCACTAAAATGTGGATCACCAATGGCCCTGATGCGGATGTGATGGTGGTCTATGCGAAGACCAATCCTGAGCTAGGCGGCAAAGGCATGACAGCCTTTATCGTTGAAAAAGGTATGGAAGGTTTTGGCACAGCACAAAAGCTGGACAAACTCGGCATGCGTGGTAGCCATACGGGTGAGATGACTTTTAACAATGTGACCGTACCGAGCGAAAACATCTTGGGCGGCCTCAATGAAGGCGTTAAGGTACTGATGAGTGGGCTAGATTATGAGCGTGCTGTATTGGCTGCGGGTCCTATCGGTATCATGCAAGCGGTGATGGACAATGTTGTGCCTTATATCCATGATCGCAAGCAGTTTGGTCAAGCCATCGGCGAGTTCCAGCTTATCCAAGGTAAAGTGGCAGATATGTATACGATACTGCAAGCAGGACGCAGCTTCTTATATACCGTTGGTAAAAATCTCGACATGCTAGATCAGCGCGGTGCTGGTCATAGCCGAGAAGTGCGTAAAGACTGTGCCAGTGTGATTTTATGGTGTGCCGAAAAAGCCACTTGGATGGCAGGCGAAGGCATTCAAATATTTGGCGGTAACGGCTATACCAATGAGTATCCACTTGGTCGCTACTGGCGCGATGCCAAGCTATATGAGATCGGTGCAGGTACCAGTGAAATTCGCCGTATGTTGGTCGGTCGTGAGTTGTTTAATGAGACCAAATAATACTAATAGGTATAAATAATTAGCTAATTTTTATCGAATTATGTTCACTGTAAAACTAAAAACGTGCTACGTTATGTCTTTCATAGCGTGGCACTTTTTAATGACTTAAATAAAAGACTTTTATAATGATTCGTAAACGAAATACCAAGTTCGCTCTTAATCACATAGCTTCCAACAAGACAGCTTCTCATTTTCTTACCAACATAAAATCTATCAGTACTTATGGTCTGTTAACCACTCTGTTTGCATTATTTACGATGACAGCGAGTATGGTGCCTGCACAGGCAGAGCTGGTTGATTTGTCTAATCGTGAACCCGTTACTCAAATTTCTATTAGCAATGCAAATTGGGTGGTAAGACCTATTTTGAGAATCGAATCTCATTGTATAAACACTATGAGTACCGGCGATAAGCTCACTCTCTTGTTATATGGATCGATTGATAAACAAGGCAAAATTACTAGAGTACAATTCAAAAAAAGCAGCGGTAATCAATGCTTGGATGAGAATGCTATTCGACAGGTAAGAAGCGGCCGAATGAAACCAGTCATGGTTAAAGGAAAAGCCGTAATGGCAAGTTTTAGCTTACCTATCATTTTTACAGTGCCATAGGTAGTAATAGAGAAGTTAGACGTGTTTAAACCAAAAAAGCAGTACGCCTAAAACGTACTGCTTTTTTATTAATCATTTTATAAGGTTCATAAAATGATTACGACTGTTTGGTATGATCAAAATATCGTGCCAGACCATTCAACAATAAGTCATCACGCAAACGTACTGGTCGATTAACATGCTGAGAAATAATAGCTGCATCACCACCCGTCATGATGACTTCAAAGTTGGGATGGCGATGGCTAATCTCATTGATGGCACCGACGATAGAGAGCAAGATACCGCGATGTACCGCATCTTGTGTGGTCATGCCTTGACCCACACTATCAAAGGTGCCATTGGAGATGGTGATTTGCTTAGTGCCCGAAAACAGTGACTCACGTTGCAGATAAATACTGGGGAAAATATAACCGCCCAAATGCTCAGCATGATCAATCAAGTCAATGGTCACCGCAGTACCGCAGCCAATCACGCATTGACGTTTTTTCTTATCCACGGCGCCGAGCATCTGTAGCCAACGATCACAGCCAAGCTGTTCGTCATTATAAGCACTCTTCATCAAAGCATGCGCGGCATCGACATGGACAAACTCAAACGGAATATTCAGACGACCTAACGTCTCTGACACTTTAACATTCAAATCGTCGCCCAGCACCGATGAGATACCAATAAAATCAGGCGCATAACGCTCGAAGCGATCGGTCAAACCCATCAGTAGTTCGGCAGGCGCTTGCAAATGTTGCTTGGCATCATGCGCGACTATTTGTCCGATATCATCGGTGAGCCAGTATTTTAGACGGGTGTTGCCAAGATCTAACCAGAGCATAAAAATCCCTTTATATCGTGCCCATTGGGTCTTTGATTTAAGCCTTATCAATAACGTCGATGCGTCCGGTAAAAAGCGCAGAAATCTTACCGCTATCTTGACGCAATTGCAAACATCCATGTGTATCAAGACCACAAGCATAACCTGTGATGCTATCTGTTTTACCGTTATGCTCTTGAGTAACGTGCAAGCGTAATCCTGCCAATGCGTCCATCGAATCAAACTGTTTTAAAAAGCTGTCCAAATTATAGCTTTGACCAGTGGGCTTCTCTAATCCTAGATGCTCAAAGCGTGTCATCGCGGCTAGCAGCGCTTTACTCATTTGTTGGTAAAGTATTTTTAGGCTTGGCAGACTCACAATATCTGTCTCTGGTTTTAGCCTCTCATAAATATCCTGTAGGCTAATCGCCTGATAACTCATGCCTTCAGAGGTCTTCGCAGTGAGTTTGGGCGTTGCCTGTACATTAAGTCCTACGCCCATCACCACGCCGACCAATTTGCCCGTTTGGGTAACAGGTTCTATTAAAATACCCGCAAGTTTATTAAAAGGTAGGGTCTGTGCTGCCAGTTTGGGCCCATTTGACACTGAGTCAGATGGCAGTTGATAAAAGCCCAAATCATTTGCCCATTTTACCCCAATTGGCGTCAATCCTTGCGCGTGCAATTGCTCATTTAATATTTGAATAACGGGCATTTTTGCCAGTTCAACGCCGATAATCAGCGACAGTAGACCGCTAATCGGCAGATGAACAGGGTGATATAACGACAGATAGACATTGCCGCGCGGTGATTGCCACGAGCGCCCGTGCTGCCCACGACCTGCACTTTGGGTTTCAGCGGTCAGTAGATGCATCTGCGCAGCATTTAACGTGCCATGTTGTACATCTGCTATTAGCTCGCTATTGGTAGAGGCACTGCTGACAAGGTGGCGATGGTTCAGCTGTGGTAAATGATGAAGCTCTAATGAGTCGTCAGAAAAATTGGAAAATGGCGGCATAAGTTTCGTCGATGTGGTTAATATAGCGTGGATAATCTTTGTTATACTGGGCGATTGTCATGAGATTGTCACGATTAGACAGTATCAAATAAACAGCATAAAGGTCGGATTATGATTTAGCAAATGCGATAGGCAAGTGATTATAAAACTAAAGAATTTTTATAAAAATAAGTGTGATAAAAGGCTGATTCGATGATGTTATATGTGTGGTTTGTGATTGCAGGGGCATTTGCGGGTGTCAGTGCAGGTCTATTTGGCGTTGGCGGCGGCATGATTATCGTACCAGCATTGGTATGGATTTTTACCGCTTATGATTTTTCACCAGAAGTGGTGACCCATTTGGCGATTGGTACGTCACTGGCGACCATCGTTGTGACCTCGATCAGCTCAATGACTGCGCACAATAAGCGTGGCGGCGTGCGCTGGGAAGTATGGCGCAAAATGGCACTCGGCTTGGTCATCGGTAGTTTGGTGGGAGCTGGTATTGCCGATATGATTGACGGTAAAGTATTGCAAGCCATCATCGGTATCGGCGCGTTATTGGTTGCTTTAAAAATGCTGTTTTTGTCCAATAAAGAGCAGCTGGGTAAACCGCTACCGTCAACTGGCGTACAGTTTAGCGCGGGTACAGGGATTGGCATGGCGTCGTCTATTTTTGGTATTGGCGGTGGCAGCTTAACCGTACCGTTTTTAAATTGGGCGGGGTTACCGATGAAGCAGTCGGTCGGCACATCTGCCGCTTGTGGCTTACCGATTGCATTGGCTGGCGCGGCAGGGTTTGCATGGTTCGGGCAAGATGTTGTCAATCTGCCTGAGGGCACGATAGGCTTTGTGCATATCACGGGATTTTTATGTATTTCTGTCGCTAGCTTTGCGATGGCAAAAGTCGGTGCCAAGCTTGCGCACCAGTTGCCTGCGCTAACGCTTAAGCGTGCCTTTGGGGTGTTGTTATTGTTTGCAGGCGGGCAGCTGTTGTTAAGCGGGATTGGAATTCTCTAGAAATTTATACTCTAACTTAGGCAGTGTTTTTAGGAAGGTGATGAATGGATGTAGTATTAGTGAGTCTTCTAAGTGTTGCTTTAGGGGGAGCAATTTCATTTGCAACGAGTTCTATATTAAATTGGCAAAACCACAAGCGTGATCTTCTAAAGTTAGGACTAGAATATAAAAAAGAAATACAAGTATTTAAACGAGAGAAATATGAGCAGTTGATTATCAAATTATATAAATTAACCTATATGGTTCACGAGGGTATCTACTTTCGCTCTAGAGGTGAAAGTTTAATCGTTCCCATAGAGACGTTTATGATGTTGATGACAGAAGTAGAAACATTGATTATGTTGCACTTCCCATTATTAGAGGAGGACTATGAAAAGTTCTCTAAGCAACTGATCGACTTATACACTGAACTATATGCTGGTAGTTTTGAGCAATGTGAGATCATTAAACAGGCATTTGATAGAGAGGCTGACAAACTATTAAAGGTTATCAAACAATATGCTAATGAATATACACAAATAGCCACTCCTCAGAAGTATCTTTATTTATTTACTATCTTTTATTAATTTTAAAGAAATCCTATTTTTTATCAATCGCATCCAGCCCCAAACGCATCCATTTTCTTGCTAGCTCATCATGGTCGCTGAGCATACTCCACAGCGCATCTTCACTAAAGATAGAGTATTCATCACATGAATACTCAATTGGCAGATCCGCTTCACGATCTGCCATCCATTGCGGGTCTAGGTAGTAATTTTTCAACTCATTTTGCAATGCTTCAGCTTGCAAAAACTGCTGCTGCGCCTCAAGCTGTTGACGATGCAGCTCGCACCATTGCTCATATTTTTGCTGTAGTTCTTGCGGATTATAGTTAGGCATTTTTATACTCTTATTTTTTGATAGTTATATGAATAATTATTATTTTAAGCCATATTATAGCATCTGTCACAAACCCTAAAAATTTAACACAATTTGAGGTAGAATAGCCGCCTGTTTTCGCCATATTTACTGATCCTTCATGCGCCTAAAATCTCTAAAGCTGGCAGGCTTTAAATCCTTTGCCAATCCTACGACTTTTACCTTTCGTCATGGTATCACCGCCATCGTTGGGCCGAACGGCTGTGGCAAATCCAACGTCATTGATGCCATTCGTTGGGTGCTGGGCGAGACCTCTGCCAAGCAGCTGCGTGGCGGGGCGATGAGTGATGTTATCTTTGCGGGTACGCAAGATAAAGCCGCCAAAAGTGTCGCTAGCGTTGAGCTAACCTTTGAGCATACGCAAGATGAGCAAAACGGTATTCGCCATGAATTTAATCTGTATCAAGAACTGTCCGTTCGTCGTCAGGTAAATAAGGAAGGTCGCTCGGATTATTTTATCAATGGTACGCGCTGTCGTCGCCGTGATGTGGTCGATGTATTCTTGGGTACGGGACTTGGCGCACGTAGCTATGCGGTGATTGAGCAAGGTATGATTGGGCGTATCGTTGAGTCTAGCCCGATGCAGCTGCGTGAGTTTATCGAAGAGGCAGCAGGGGTGTCGCGCTATCAAGCACGCCGTGAAGAAACGCAAAAGAAGTTAGAGAAAACTAGAGATAATTTGGCACGTCTGCATGATATGCAAAGTGAGCTGGTCAGCCAACAAAAGCGTCTGTCTAAGCAAGCTGCCAGTGCTGAGCGTTATGAGGAGCTGGCATTAGCGCTTGCTGATATCAAGCAGCAGCTTGCCATTCAGCAGCTCTATCAAGCCAAGCATACTCAGCAGCAGCAAAAAATAGCGCATGAGCGCAGCGCCACTGAAGTATCAACTTTACAAGCCAACTATGACACCCTAAAAGCCAAGCAAGATAAACTTGCCGCGCATATCAATCAAGAGCAGTGGCTAAAAGACGATGCGCAAAGCAACCATTATCAACAGCAGCTAAGCTATCAACAAGCAGAGCATCAATTAGGTGATGCCAAGTCACAGCTGACCGCTATTGAGCAACAGCTTGCCAGCTTGGATCAACAGCGTGAGCAAGCAGTCGATGAGATTGAGCGCTTAAAAGCTGAGCAAGCCGAGCAGCAGACTGTGCTAGAAGCATTGCGTCCGAAGCTTATTGAATTAACGAATAAACGCGATTCGCATAAACGCAACGAGCAGCCATTACAGCGCGCCTACCATGACACGCAAAACCAGCTATCACGCTTGCAGGATGAAGCTCGCTCGCTAGAACAGCAGCAAGCGATTAATAGCCAAGCACAAAAACGTTATCAGCAAAATAATGAAAAATGGCAACGTCGTCATACAAACTGGCAGCATTTATGGCAGCAACTAAAACAGTCGCTATCAACATCTAGCAATAATAAGGGCTCTGATGCACAAGCGCCAACGGATGCACAAAACCTACAGCAGACGTTAGCGGCGCAAGTTGCTGAGCTAAACAAACAATTGCATCAGATTGAACGCCAACAAGACAGCGTCGATGAGCGACTGTCTGAGCTACAACCGCAAGCGCAGGATTTACAGCAGCAATTGCACACGCAGCAGCGTGAGCTTAGCGAGAGTGAGAAGCGCCACGCCGTATTGGCAGGTGAGTACGATACCCTGCATCAAATATTGCATCCTAAGCCGGCATCAAAATCGCAACAGTCTGCTGATGCAAAAACTGCTGATGTTAAAAGTGATTTAGAAAGCAAAATAGTCAGCGACTATAGCCAATTGACCATTACCACCTTGCGTGATCAGATTGAGTTAAGCGCGAAAGGTCAGCAGCATGCCAAGCTACTCGATAGTGTGTTGGCATTATGGTTAGACAGCCATGTGCTGGTTTCTAACCAAACTTATCAACCAAATGTTAATAACGTGAGCGCTGACTCCGAGCAAACGCATAGCTTATGGCAGGTGCTTGAGCATGAGTTAAAAGATTTATTTGTTTATCAAAATGCGCAAACCAATACAGTGGAAAAGTCATCAATTAAAATAGAAACGGGTCATAGTTTATGGCTATCCGCTAAGAAAAATGAGGTAAATACAAAGCCACTGGTTAGCGAATTGCCTGAGAGTTTGATTGATAAAATACTGCCTTTATCACAGCTGATTAGCGCACCGAACTTAGCGCTTTGGCGGCAGTGCTATTTATATATTGCACAGCCTGAGACAGATAATAAACAAACGTTAGAAGCGCTTGCTAAGATTTTAAAAGTATTGCCCTCGTCAGCTATTTTACTAACGACTGACGGCTGGCTTATCAGTCGTCAGGGTACGATGAATCTCAGTAAATTTGCTGGTGCGCAAGATGGACAAAATGGTAGCAATAACAGCAACAGTCAATTTTTAACCCAGCGTTTGCAGCAGCGCAGCCGTTTGCAAGCGTTAGAAGCGTTGCTCGATGATTTTGAAACAAAGATACAAGACCAGCAAAAGGCGATTGCTAATAACCAGCGTAACTATGATGCAATGACTGTCAGCTTAGAAGAAACACGCGCGCAAGCTGAGCAATTAACCCGCGATAAGCATCAGTATCAGCAAAAGCTCACTACTCAGCGCGCTAACGCTGAACGTTTGCAAGCGGACAGCCACCGCCTCAATGCTGATAAAGCAGCCCTTGAGCAAGAGCAACAGGAGCTGGTGCAGGAACAACAATCGCTCAATCATGAGCAGCAAGATATCCAAAACAAAATAGCAGCGCTAACGCCACAAATCGCCGATGCTCGTGCGGCAACTCAGCAATTACAAGCAGAGCGCAGTGAGCTAAGTCGTAATCGCCAAGCAGATGATGACGCTTGGCAAGCCTTGCAACTTCGTATTCAACAAAGCGAGATGCGTTTAGAACATAGTGTCAGTAGTCTTGCTCGGGCAAGTGCGCAATTTGAAAAGTCGCTACAAAGCGAGCAAAATCTAAAGACGCGTCATGAGCAGCAGCAAAATACACTGCCAGCACTGCAAGCCGAATTGCAGACGGCACAAACAGCGTGCGATGCGCAGCAGGCTGTATTAACAGGGCGAGAAACCGCATTAACGGTGCTCAAGCAAGAATACAATCAGCAGCAAGTAGAGCTAGATAGCTTACAAAACACACTGCAAACCCAGCAAAGCGCGCTTGCCCATCACTCGACCGAGTTGGCATTAAGCGCTGCAAAATTAGAGGATGCTAGTAGCCATACGCAAGAAGCGCTAGATGCTTATTATAAGGTGAGTCATAAATATAAAGCACAATCGGACATAGCGCAGCACCCACAGCATCAGCAACAAGTGATGAGCGTCTCAAACTTATTAGCAGATTTTATCGCTCATGATCGCCGTGTGCGCCCAGATAAAATCGCTGATCTTGAGTCTGAGCGCGAGCAGCTTGAGCAGCAGCTAAGCAAAATTGGCGCAGTCAACTTGGCAGCCGTTGCAGAGTTGGCAGAGGTTAATGAACGCTTAGAGCCACTCGCGCAGCAGACAGCCGATATTGCTGCCAGTATGCAGACGTTAACGGAGGCGATTGCCTCAATTGATGAGACCACCAAGACGCTATTTATGCAGACGCTCGATGCCGTCAATATTGAGCTTGCCAATTTATTTGCCAAAGTGTTTGGTGGCGGGCAAGCCAGTTTAACGCTCAATACGGATGATATGCCTGTTAATGCACCAAAATCAGAACAGTGGCGGGCAGGGCTAACCTTGATGGCGCAACCAAAGGGCAAACGTAATAGCCGTCTCGCTGTGCTGTCAGGCGGCGAGAAGACGCTTACTGCACTGAGTTTGATTTTTGCGATATTTAAGCAGCATCCTGCGCCATTTTGTGTGCTAGATGAAGTTGATGCGCCGCTTGATGATGCCAACGTCGCCCGCTTTACCAGTCTCATTCATGAATTAGCAGACGATTTGCAGTTTATCTTTATCAGCCATAATAAATTGACGATGCAGATTGCCGATGAGTTAAAAGGCGTTACCATGCCAAGCGCGGGCATTTCTACTTTGGTCAGCGTCTCACTTGATGAGGCGGCACGTTACCTTTCTGACTAAGAGCAGCGCTAAATAGCAAAAATAATTGATAACTGGCAGCAATTGTCAGTGGTATAGTTAGAAATGATGTGCCAATATTACAACGTCACGCAAGTGTGTCAGCCTCACGGTAAACGATGACTATATGGTGACGATATTCATTAGCCATGCTAGACTATTGCCATTTATTCCCTCTTATGTATTCCCTTTTGTCATATATTAGGATGTATCTCTTATGACCGCTATTCAGTTTATATTGATTGCCATTGCCGCATTTATCATGCTTGCAGGGCTATTTATGGTCATTCGTAGCTTTAAGCGCCGCAGCAATGCTGAAGCGGTAGCGGTCAATTATGATAAAAACGGTATTCCTATCATACCGCGCCATGAACGCAATATCGTCGATCAGCCAGACTTGGATGATACAGTCGCTGGCGAAACAAGTATCGCCCCTGATCGCAGTTATCTAAATGCGGTGGTCGAAGACGAGCCTTTGACCCAATCTCATACCCATGTTGATACGCAGCTGACAGCTGGGCATGCGGATGTTAATGACAGCGATACTGACACAATAGATGATGCTGACTATGTGCGCTGGCAAGCAGAGCAGCAGCGTGCTGACAACAGCGAGTTTGCAGAAGCCGCTGAGCAGATGCATATCGAGCAAGAGCCTGATGCATTTTCTAGCTTGATGTCGGCAACTGACAGCTTGATGCCCTCTATTGATACTGCAGACGAGCCAAGCTTCGATAATAACAGTCCGATACTCGATCAGCATCTCTCAGAGCCAGTGGATGAAGCGCAAAACGGTCCACTCATCAATGCCAAAGACAACATTAATATCACTATCTTGCCGCATCAATATCGCGACCGTCCAGCCGCGATTATCCGTGGTCGTGATTTATTGGCATTAATTGATAAGTATGGTCTGCGCTATGGCGCTATGAACATGTTCCATCGTTATGAGCAAAAAGACGGTACGGGCATGCTATGGTTTAGCATGATGGGTATCACTGATAGTGGCATCGCGCCTTTTGATCCGCATAGCGTGGCGACCAATACCTATAATGGCGTGGTAGTATTCTTATCGCTGCCGCATCCACAAGCACTGCGTAGCTTCGATAGTATGATGAGCATCGCTTATATGATGGCAAGTGATTTGGACGCCATTATGCTCGATGAAGAGAACGAACCAATCACTCCTGAATACAAGCAGCAATTGCGTAACCAAGTTCGTGATTATGAAGGTTAGTTTTAATGTATTAATACAGGTTGATTAATAAAAGCTGATTCATATTAGCAGTATTCTAAAAGGCAAATAGCGCTTGACGTTATTTGCCTTTTTTAATGGGCTTTGGTTTCTGCAAAATGCTAGAGTCAGTTCAAGATAATTTAGATACAAGGAAGGTGAGTGAAAGTACTACACATAGTAGACTGAGCGAGCCTGACACAGTATCTAATTTATATAGGATCGACTATATCCGAGCATCCTACAAACTTGTTATCATATCGGCATCTTGAATTGCAAAGAAAAGACGCCGACTATGACTGACCCTATCTCACCACTTACCTCTAAAGACATTAATAAAGACATCAATACTACTAACCCTATAAAAAATGATGATGCTATCGTCACCCAGATGCGCACGTTTATCGATGCGCTTAAGCAGCACAATTATGCCTACTATGTGCTTGATAATCCTATTTTAGAAGACAGCGAATACGATCAGTTGCGTCGCTCTTTATTGGCGCTTGAAGAACAATATCCGGATTTGGTGCAGCCAGATAGCCCGATTAACCAAGTTGGCGACATGCCGCTATCGGCTTTTACCCAAGTCACTCATGATATTCCCATGCTCTCGCTTGGCAATGTCTTTGATTATGATGAATTACATGGCTTTATGCGCCGCGTGAATGATCGCCTCAACGATGCACAGCAAAACCCTGAATACGAGATGGAGCTAAAGCTCGATGGCTTGGCGGTGTCACTCAAATACGCTCATGGCAAGTTTGTCCAAGCGGTCACGCGCGGTGATGGGCAAACGGGCGAGGACATCACCCAAAATGCCAAAACCATTCGCAATTTGCCACTTTGGCTCGCGGCTGCAAGCGAGATTCCATTATTGGAAGTGCGCGGTGAAGTGCTGATGCCGAAAGCGGGTTTTGAGCGTTTGAATCGCCTTGCTGAAGAAAAGGGCGACAAAACTTTTGCCAATCCACGCAATGCCGCTGCTGGAAGTTTACGTCAGCTAGATCCCGCCATTGCTGCTAGCCGTCCGCTCGCATTTTACTGTTATTCAGTCAATCAAGGTTTACCTGAGCATATCAAAACCCAATCAGCAGCGCTTGCATGGCTAAAGACCATTGGCTTTACTGTCAGTGCGGTGGAAGTAGTGCAAAATCCACGCGAGGCTCAAGCCTATTATGAATATATGATTGAAGCGCGTAACGAGCTGCCGTTTGAGATTGATGGCATGGTCATCAAGGTCAATAGCTTAGCGTTGCAGCAGCAGCTTGGGTTTTTATCGCGTGAGCCGCGCTGGGCGACCGCTTATAAATTCCCTGCCGAAACTGTCATGACACGCTTGCATGCTATCGAGTGGCAAGTCGGACGCACGGGCGCGATTACGCCTGTTGGCAAATTAGAACCTGTAAAAGTCGGCGGCGTCACAGTTAGCAATGTCACCTTGCATAACTTTGGCGAGATTCAGCGCTTGGATGTGCGCGCAGGCGATATGGTCAGCGTCCACCGTGCAGGCGATGTGATTCCTAAAGTGACCCGTGTTTGGACAGATCAGCGTCCAGAAAATTCTGAACCCGTTACATTGCCATCGACCTGCCCAGTATGCGACTCGCCTGTGGTATTACCTAAAGATGAAGCGTTGGCGCGTTGCACTGGTGGGCTGTTTTGTCCCGCGCAGCAGGTCGAGGCGCTCATCCACTTTGTCTCGCGTCGGGCAATGGATATCGATGGCTTAGGCGCAAGTTGGTTGATTAGCTTTTTTGAGCATGGCTTGGTGAAGACAGTCGCTGATATCTATCAGTTGCACAATCATCAAGACGAGCTGATTACGCTTGAGAAACTGGGCGAAAAGTCGGTACAAAACATCCTCAGTGCTATCGAAGCCAGTAAGCATACGACACTCGCGCGCTTTATCTATGCGCTGGGTATTCGCGGTGTCGGTGAGACGACGGCGCAGAATTTGGCGCAGCAATTTGGCGACCTTGATGTATTAATGGCTGCTGATATCGACAAACTATTGCAGACGCCTGACGTCGGCGCGATCACTGCTGAGCTTGCTTATAAATTCTTCCGCGCACCGCATAATATCGAAGTGATCACGGCATTGCGAGAAGCTGGCGTGCACTGGGATAAGGTTGAAAAGGTAGCGTCAGAAGGATTGCCACTCGATGGGCAAACATGGGTCATCACCGGTGCGCTCGATAGCATGGCGCGTGATGAAGCCAAAGCCAAGCTGCAAGCACTGGGTGCCAAAGTCTCAGGCAGTATCTCGGCAAAAACGACTGCGCTACTGGCAGGTGAAAAGGCTGGCTCTAAGATGGCTAAAGCTGAAAAACTGGGCGTTAAAGTAGTGGGTGAGGAAGAGTTTTTAGCGTTGGTTGGGGAGAACAGTTAAAACAAAGCATTGCTTTGTTAGGTTCGCAAGAGAAAACTCCTTAAAGGTAATTTTCTAAATGTATTTGAGTTAGCGCAGGGTAGTACGCCCGGCGCTTCCTGCTATCCTTTAATAAATTTTGAATTCTTAGCGAAGTGGCTGTTGACTTTCAATCTCTAAAAATAACTCACCGATGTTAGAACCTAATTCTTTAATTACATACTGTGTAATTAAAGAATCCATGTTTGAATAAATTGTAAGTAAGCCAACTGAAATCTGTGAGAGAGATAAGACTGTTAAGTCAGCAGGATCAGTCATTCCGGAGTTGCTTGCTCCTGCCAGTAGAACGTCTTCTTTTGCTTCAGCTAAGCCAAGTTTATTTCTAATTCCATGTACGTTTGCATGTATATTTTGGCTAGCCCACTTATAATATGGGCGAAGGTGGTCAAGCTTAACGGCTTCTTCTAAATTAGAAAAATTAGGTCTTTTATTATTTAATACGTCTGCCGCCCATCCATAGCTCCCTTCAAAGTCTTGCCCGTATTTATTAATTGCTTTATCACGAGCTACCTTACATTCTATTAGCTCTTTTTCAGAAAACTCTTTAATGCTTAGCCTTGATTTATATTTATTATACTGCTTCATAGCTTTATAAGATTCTATCGCTTCATGCTCATAATAACGAATAGAAAGCTCATTTCCATGATTAAGCAAAAACAGAGCTGTAACTGCTACTTCATGTAATGCACGCCATCTTGCATGAGCAGCGTCGGCAAAACCTCCTTTGAGAAGCCAAAGTATCTCCGATGAAATATGACAGGCTCGAGCGTGTAAGCGAACTACAAGATCAAACTGTATGTTTCGCTCTTGAACTGCATGCTCTCTATGAGTGTTATTGAACTCTTCTCCTGCTTCGGTACAAACAATAATCAAAATTTCTAAAGCATTGAAACCTCTTTCCCATCTCTCGGTATTCCTATTTATGAACCCCTTCTGATAATCTCTAACTAATTTTAGCTGCTCTTCAGACCTTTCTTTTAATGAAGAAACAATATTATCAGCTATTTCCGGTATAGTTTCATAGATAAAATCCGAAGCAGTAGAATCCAAAAAATCTTTTATTTTCTCTTCTGATAAAATGTTCTTAGCTTTTTCAGAGGCTTCCTGTAATATCTTCTCAAATATTTTTTGGTAGGTATCCATAAATCACTCTTAGTTAATGATACTGATTTATATAAACTATCATATTTATTACTGACTTAAATTAGCCGAATCATGCGTACTAGGTGCAATCTACAACTGATCTGTTTTCTAAATATTCCAATCAATGATAAATAAATCGTACGTTACGAAGACACAAACAAATAATCATAGGCTTCATCCAATACCGACAGCATTTCTGCCGTCTTCATCTTTATTACTTTTACTGACCAATAGTGTTCATCAAAATATTTGGGTTGTTTAGGTGACTTATCGGCATTGAAAAACCTTTCATACTCTTTGAAATCCTCAGGATAATCGTCTAGATTTTTAGGATTGCGACTTATATGAATGATGACCAGCTTGGTTTCGTCTTTATGATTTATAATAAACGGATACCACCCCTTGTCCCCATAGTCATGGGGCTCTATATCCCAGAGATAATCTACAAAATTTTCAAAATCAAAATAGCTATCATCGTATAGGCTTTCTTCGTATTCTTCGTATTCTTCGTATTCTTCGATCTTAGCTGGTGTGTACAACGTCGGTTGAAGACCTAATCTTATTCGCTCTTCCACTTTCCACTCAGAAAAGTTAGCGTAGGGTGCGCCCAGCGCACTTAGAAAAATTACTCTAATTTATCTGAAAAACTCTCTGAAAAACCAATAGAATCATTACCCCAGTCTTCCGCATAAACATATCGCCTCACATAAAGATGAAAGCTCGAATATGGCCAGTCTCCTACCTTTTGAACTAACCCATGCTTAACAGGATTATAGTGCAAGTAATCCATATGTCTCATGAAATCTGTTTCGTCCTTTATTTCATGTTCATAAAATCGACGTTGCCAAATACCTCTTTCGCTTCTTTTAATTTTTGAACGGCTTAACACATCTATTGGTAAATGATATTGCGGACAAGCTTGGGTGGTTAATCGTTTTATCTGCGACCAACGCATACTATAATTAGCATCGTCAGTAGGCATTTTCCAAATACAGTGTAGATGGTCGGGCATTTGTACCCATGCAATGATTTTAAAAGGATATTGTTGTTGAACTTGTTTGATGCTTTTTTTAAAGGCTTTTAAGAAGTCATCTTCACACAGTATTTTTCTTCGATCGTATGACACCAAAGTAAAAAAGTAGGTAGCACCTTTCGTGTATGAACGAATGTATTGTGACATTTATATTTACCGTATGAATTTTAATACTCTATCGGTGCGCAGGGCGCACCCTACAAATTAAATTACTCTACCATTTCTCCATGCGCCTTCGCTTTACTTTTCTTACCATCAGGCTTGATTTCAATTGGTAATACCAATCCTTTCGCAAAGTCATCAGACAGCACGTAATCATAGCTACTGGCAGCGATATCAGGCGTAGTATGAATAATGAGTTTCATCTCATTGCCATCGGTTAGCTCATGCGAGACATAGCTTTCACTCAGCTGATCCAAGGCTTTAGACAGTGCCTCATTACTTGCCATGCTCACCGTTAGATTATGCTGAGCCGTCGCATTATCTACCTTGAAATACTCTGCATAGTCGCGTACGTTTTGGCTATCAAGTGCAAACGGATATTGATAATTGGCAGGGTCAGCGGGCTTCTCACCGCTCGCCATGACTGACCAGTCGATAGTCTTAGTGGCTGTCGTTGATGAGTCTGCGGTCGCCACCACTGGCTCAGAAGCTTGAGCGGCAGTTTCAGCATTGTTGTCGCAGCCTGCCAGTGCCCACATGCTGGCAGTAGCGATGATCATCATATTTATTAGGCGCTTAGCCATCGACGTATCCTCAGTATTATTAATCATAGACAATATCCTATCAGCGCTATTTTGACAGGTTTCTTGCTGCTTCTCTAGACAAAAGCAGCAAACCGTTCATTCTAACCAATGCTTAACCTGAATCTGTGGTTTTGATGTCAGTTTTTATACAGATATTCAATGCAATATTGTTCAATCAAAACGCAAAAAAACAGCCATCCTATGATGACTGTTTTTTATAAGTAGCTAGTTTTTTAGAACTGTCAGACTGTTTATAGCTAGCTAACTAGATTTGGCAGTTTACTTGATATTCTTTACCGTTTGCCCATTTGATGGCAAAAATACCTTTGTCGCCTTTCATGTGCCATGCATAGACAGCTTCTGGGTTTGACTCATTAACGTAGCTTGCGGTATCACCTTGTACATCACCATTTAAGATGATTGGTTGCTCAGCCCATTTTACTTTAGGCAAGGTCGCATTGAGCATCACTTGTTTTTTATTGATAGATTGTTTAGCCATGATGGTGCTGTCGTCAGTACAGGTATAAGGTGCTGGTGCCATACGATCATAAGCGGCATCGGTGACGCTTTCTGATGCAGGCGTGTTTGATGCATTTGGCGTAGTAGGAGCCGTGGTTGCACAAGCACTTAATAGGGCAAGGGTAGGTAGGGCAACAGCAAATTTAGTTAGGGTGTTCATGGCATTCTCCAAAGATATAAAAATCATAATGTATTTATTTTTAATAATGCGTTAAGCATATAGCGCATATGGTAACGAAAACAGCGCTTGAAGAATGTTAGAAATTGTTTGTTACGTGTTCATTAAGTTACTTAATCACTGACTAATGTAACGCATTATTTGGCGCGTTTTGATTGGTATTTAAGCTTTGATTATGAATTTATTAAAAATAAGCCGCTTCAAATAAAAAAGCGCCTATCGATCTTTTGACCGATAGACGCTTTTTTGATGAGCTTAAATAAGTGTTCGTCACTCATTTAAGCATCTGCATTTAGCAATGATATACAGAGCTTTAGCTACTTGGTTTTACGCGGTGGCAGACCCGTATGCTGGGTTTGGAAATTGCCTTTGCTCACGCGCTTTTTGGTGTTTTTACTGACCGTGATTTGACCCGCAGCGCCTTTAGCGGATGCGCCATTGGTTGACGAATTATTATTACGCTTCACCGAGTCATTACCTAGGCGGCTGTTCTTTTTACGCGCTGATTGATAGCTATCTTGTGCCGCATCGCGCCCTTCTAAACTGGCGTTGAACGGCGGGATTAAGCAGCCACGATTTTTACCAATCAAATCGCCACGACCCATATCTTGCAGAGCTTTACGCAATAATACCCAGTTTTTTGGATCGTGATAACGTAAGAACGCTTTATGCAATTTGCGCTGCTTACCAGATTTGACGATATCCATGTCACCTTCATCACGGCTGATCTTATGCAGTGGATCTTTATGCGTATGATACATGGTGGTCGCTGTCGCCATCGGGCTTGGATAAAACGCTTGCACTTGGTCAGCGCGGTAGCCGTGGCTTTTTAGCCACAGCGCAAGGTTCATCATATCCTCATCTTTCGTGCCCGGATGCGCGGCGATAAAGTAAGGAATGAGATATTGCTCTTTGCCCGCTTCTTGGCTGTACTGCTCAAACATGGCTTTGAATTTATCATAGCTGCCCATGCCCGGCTTCATCATTTTAGATAAGACGTTTTCTTCTGAATGCTCAGGTGCAATTTTTAGATAACCACCGACATGATGGCTGACCAATTCTTTGACGTATTCTGGGTCTTTCACCGCTAAGTCATAACGCAAGCCAGAGGCGATAAGAATCTTTTTCACGCCTTTGATATCACGGGCTTTGCGATATAGTTTGGTCAAATTACTGTGATCGGTAATTAGGTTTTCGCAGACGTCAGGATAGACACAAGACGGCTTACGGCAATTCTTTTCAATGGTCTCGTCTTTACAGCTCAGACGATACATATTGGCCGTTGGCCCGCCAAGGTCAGAGATAACGCCAGTGTAGTTAGGTGCGGTATCACGAATGGCTTCGACTTCTCGTAGGATAGATTCTTCCGAGCGGTTTTGGATAATGCGTCCTTCGTGCTCAGTGATTGAGCAAAAAGTACAACCACCAAAACAGCCGCGCATGATATTGACTGAGAATTTAATCATGTCATAAGCAGGGATGCGTGCATCGCCATAGCTTGGATGCGGCAAACGTGCGTACGGCAAGTCAAACACATAATCCATCTCTTCGGTCGAGAGGGGAATCGGTGGCGGATTGAGCCAAACGTCAATCGAGGTATGCGAGTTACCAGCGCCGCTACTATGACGTTGCACGAGGGCACGGGCATTACCTGGATTGGTCTCAAGATGTAAGATACGGCTGGCATGAGCGTATAACACAGGGTCAGATTTGACGTGCTCATAATCAGGCAGACGAATGACCGTCTTTTCACGTGGTGGCATTTTTATTTTATGCTTACGCGCCGTCATTGGCTTGTCAAAACCACGCATTTGCACCACTTGCGTTTCTTCGTCAACTTGCTCAGCATTTAGAATTTTATTGGCAACTGGTTCAGACACAAAGCCCGGATACTGTGAAGCCATTCCTGAGAGCGCTTGCCCAACCGGTGAATCGCTGGGTTTTTCTTGCTCGATTGAGCATTGATCCACGTCTTCGGTCATCACATACGGATTGATAATCGGGTCAACACGGCCAACGGTATCGACGTCATTACTAGCGACTTCAGTCATATCGTCTTGCCAATGGCGGCGCGTTGGCGTCAATAGATATGAGGTACCGCGCAATTTGCTCATTTGCTCAAAGCTATAGCCTTTAGACAGACCATGTACCACATCGACGATGGCGCGCTCAGCATTACCGTACAATAAAACATCGGCACGGGCATCCATCAAGATACTACGGCGGACTTTATCCGACCAGTAATCATAATGAGCGATACGGCGTAGACTGCCTTCGATACCGCCTAGGATAATTGGCACATCAGGATAGGCTTCGCGGCAGCGCTGGCTATAGACGATAGCGGCGCGGTCAGGGCGTTTATTTGCCACGTTGCCCGGCGAGTACGCATCATCGCTACGAATCTTGCGATCGGCGGTATAACGGTTGATCATGCTGTCCATGTTGCCTGCGGTCACGCCGTAAGCATAGACAGGTTTGCCCAATTCCATAAACGCGTCTTTGCTCTTCCAATCTGGCTGAGCAATGATACCCACACGAAAGCCTTGTGACTCTAGTAAACGACCGATAATCGCCATACCAAAGCTTGGATGATCGACATAAGCATCGCCTGAAATGATGATGACATCACAGGCATCCCAGCCCAAATCGTCCATCTCTTTGCGGCTCATTGGCAAATAAGGCGCTGGCTCGTAGCAGCTTGCCCAATGTTTGTCGTAGTCGTAAAGTGGTTTGGTGCCTTGTTTAAAGGCGGTGCGGGCGATGGTATCGGCAGACATGAGCGGACCTGTTAATTAGAAAAATGGCACTAAAAAAAGCCGTTATTCATTAAAAATATTAACGGCTCATTTAAAAGCGCTCATTTTAACATGAATTGTCTTCATGATGTCATAAACGATGACAAAGGATTGACGATAAGTTATTGATAGTTTAAGTAATCTATGAATAAAAAGGCTTTTAGGAACTAAGCGCATCTTTATTCCAAATCATCGTTTATAGTAAGGATTTACTACTCTAATAACTGAAATGGGAAAGTAACTACGTCAAAAGCTAAGGCAAAAGGCAATAAAACCAGCTTCTGAGCTGTATTTGCGCCACTACGAGACACTTGATTTTGCTGACTTTGGGTATAAAAGCTCACCGTATAAGGCTTAGTTAAAGGGCGATAATTGGATTGGATTAAGCTGAGATTACTCACTTGCGGATAAATAGCGCCTTTGACGGGAACGCTAAAGCAAAAGCGCTGAGCATTGATACGCTGGTCACTGGCTGAGGTGCATTCTTTGCCATTATTCTGTAAAAAAAATTGATAGTCAGAACGTTTAAATTCATCTTTTAGTTTGGCATAAGACAGTTTCATTTCACCCTGGAAGTAGCCGTCGTTATTGGGCACATAAAAGTTCATCTCATTATCGACTTGGATATTTTTTGGTGTCAAATTGGTCAGTAAATTCACCATCTCTGTCCCACCTTGGGTCAGCACATAGCTGTTCTTTTCGCCAACGATAACCATCGTCGCATTTGGCATTTTGGGTAATGCTTGTGCAGGGCGACCAAAAGCCACGATTTGATCTTCTGACAACACACTTTTAGTTGTCGTTGTGTTGACTCGATTGTCACTGTCTAATAATGAGCTAGTGGCACAGCCAGAGCTGGCGAGCAATGCCGCAAGCGATGCACTGGCCATCACTGTTTTAAAGCTTAATCCTTTTAGTACTGGATTATTACTTTCTTCTTTTCTAATGGTACAAGTGTTTTTAGTCATGGTAAGGCTTCCTTGTCTACTAGGCGATGGACTACTGGTGCGGCATCTATTATTTACTGCCAAACTTTCGTTGATATCGTACCTTGTTTGACCGCGACTTATCTACTTTTAATTAAACAGCCAAGCAGTTTTCATAATCAAATTAATCGAGCAAAATCTTTGTCCCACTTTTAGTAAAGTTCATCACAAATTGGCTTTTAAAGTTGCGCACATTATTCTCATAGGTGAGCAAACCAGTCGTGAATCGATGGTAATCGCTCATATTTTTGGCATTAACCATCAACATAAAATCCGCATCACCTGACACCTCATAACAGCTCATCACTTGTGGCTGCGCATTCATCAAGCGCTCAAACCGATGTTGCATCGAGGTATTTGAGCGCGCCATCTCTATCATCACCACCGCGGTCAGTCCATAACCCACCTTGTTTGGGTCAACGATAGCAACTTGCTTGGTAATGACGCCATTGCTGATTAATGCTTGGATGCGGCGCTGAGCCGTCGCAATAGACACATGCACTTGTTCTGCCACGGTTTTTAATGGCATGGTCGCATCATCCTGTAATAAATTTAAAATCGCTTTATCGATATCATCTAAAACTTGGCTCATGGTGTTCTCTCTTTTAGAAAGCGTTTCATTCACTGGATTTTTTATAATTATTATCACTATAAGTCAAAATTTAAGAAAATATTTATTTTTAAGGGTTCTAAAAGCTAAATTTGTTCATAAACAGATTTTTATAGAAATAATATATCAACGACACTCAGTAAAATAGGTGCTATTAATCAAGGTTTAACAATCAAAACTTAGCAATTAAAGCCTAGCAACTAAAGCTTAACCATAACAAGTAAAAGCTCACAGCTGGTTTTCTAATATCTATGTAAACTTACGGTGCTTTTATGTCTACTTCAATGCTCTCTACTGTCTTCGCAAATACGCTCGCAACGACTGTCTCGCGCTTGCCATTGCCAGCGATTTGGACGGCGGGTAGCGCACAGCAACGCACATTAATATTAGGCGTCATACTAGCAATCTTGTCGAATTTATTATTTGGCGTACTTTATGCTTACAGCAGCTTTTTGGCGCCATTGTCAGGTACGCAAGTCTTTATATGGCGTATGCTAGCGATGTGGGCGGCATTGGTGGGATATTTGCTGATCAGTGGGCGCTTAGGTTTTCACATCGATAAACTCAAAGCGCTAGGCACAGTTAAGCAGTGGGCATGGTTGCTATTGCCGACACCGATATTCTTAAGCCAGTTTTGGTTATTTATGTGGGCACCCGTGAATGGGCAGGGCGTACAAACCGCGATGGGTTATTTTTTATTTCCGCTTATGATGGTGGTGTTTGGTTGCGTACTATTTGGCGAAAAATTAAGCCGTCTGCAATGGTTGGCTGTTGCATTTGCCGCATTAGGGGTCGGCAGTGAAATTATCCGTACGCAAAGTGTCTCTTGGGCAACGCTTTGGGTCTGCGGCACGTACCCGCTATATTATATTTTACGCCGCATGCAAGGGATTGGCGCGGTGACTGGATTATTGGTTGATTTAACGATATTCGCACCATTTGCTGTGGCTTACTTATTGCTGTTTGCGCCGAGCAGTTTAAGCTTAGTGAGCGGTTCTGGCTTTTTTATCCTGATGCTGGCAGGACTCGGCGTCATGAGCGTATTAGCCATGAAAACCAATGTCGATGCCAGTCAGATGCTACCAGTCAATGTCTATGGCATGATGAGCTATTTGGAGCCTGCTTTATTATTCATATTGGCAATCACCGTATTAGGCAACCCGTTTGAATCGGCGATGATTTATAGCTATGGTTTGATTTGGCTCGGTATTGTCTGTCTGATTATGCACGGTATACGTCAATTACGCAGTACTCATAAACAATCGCAAACAACAAAGATTGCGCCAGCTATTTGAAAATTAATAAGTAACCTTAATTCAACAAATAAAAACGGACGATTCAACACTATGCTGAATCGTCCGTTTTTTGAAGATTAACACCAATCTGTTGAAAGAGAGCTTTAATCTAAATCCTTCTTGAAACCTCGCTGCTTATCACGTTCCCAATCACGGTCTTTAAGCGTTTTACGTTTGTCGTGCTGTTTTTTACCCAATGCCAAGCCAATTTGACATTTCACCAGCGAGTTTTTCCAATAGCAGGATAATGGCACGCAGGCATAGCCTTTTTGGTTGACTGCACCCATTAACTTTTCGATTTCGCGGCGATTAAGCAGCAGTTTACGGGTACGGATACTATCAGGACTGACATGCGTCGAGCTGGAAAGCAGCGGTTGAATATGGGCACCAAATATAAATGCCTCATTATTACGAAAAATAATATAGGCTTCGGTGATGGTCATTTTACCCGCGCGAATGGCTTTTACTTCCCAACCTTGTAACGACAATCCTGCTTCAAACGTTTCTTCAATAAAATACTCGTGTCGAGCTTTTTTGTTCGCACAAATTTGATTCTCTGGTTTTTTTGATTTTTTTGACATAATTTCTCCATAAGGACTGCCTACAACTACAAAGTCCTTATCTGACTAGTCCTACTGATTCCTCATCCTAACTCAATAAATGGCATTGTCTTTTATTTGGTTTATAAAATGGATGAGTCGAACCGCCTATTGTAGCAAAGCCTCTAACAAAAATGTAAGTCGGCTATTAGGACAAATGTAGCCAATATAGTCGAAGTCATTTAAGGGGGGTACACAGCAATCGGGCGCAAACAGAAGACTGAGTACATTAAGTGAGGTTAAGGCGGTAACTATTTACAAATGCATCGACGATAAGTATTAAGTTTGAGCAAAATTTGCTAGCATATAGCCTACTATTACTGACCCTATTAGCCACGCTATGAGCCACTCTACTTCTGCTAACTCCTCAAAGCTGCACACTAGAATTTTATATCCTGGTACCTTTGATCCTATTACCAATGGTCATGTGGACTTGGTCACACGCGCCACCAAACTGTTTGACGAGGTGGTGATTGCGGTTGCCTCAGGACATCACAAAAAGCCTTTATTTAACTTTGAGGAGCGCGTCGCCTTAGTCGAGACGGTATTTGCTGACTTACCACAAGTATCGGTGGTGGGTTTTGAAGGTCTACTCGTTGACTTTATGCGTGAAAAAAACGCCACTGCTGTCTTACGTGGTCTGCGTGCGATGTCAGATTTCGAATATGAGTTTCAGCTGGCCAATATGAACCGTGAGCTTGATGAAAACTTTGAAGCAGTATTTTTAACGCCATCGCAGAATTACTCATTCATCTCCTCGACGATGATTCGAGAAATCGCCAAACTCGGTGGTGATGTGACTAAATTTGTCCCACCATGTGTCTCACAAGCTTTTGCTGAAAAACTCAATCTTAGATAGCAAAATACCTGCTGACAATGAAGATGTGTCGAACATTTAAACGCATCGAAATCGTCAAAGCCAACGATACAAGTGCTATAAGCAAAATATAAGGAGCAGTCTATGGCGTTATTAATTACTGATGAATGCATCAACTGTGATGTGTGTGAGCCTGCCTGCCCAAACGAAGCCATCTCAGAAGGCGATGACATTTATGTGATTGACCCTGATTTATGCACCGAATGTGTCGGGCACTTCGACGAGCCGCAATGCGTAGTCATTTGCCCTGTGGATTGCATCCCTCATGATCCCAATCATGTCGAAACCGAAAGCGATTTGTTGTCAAAATATAAACGCATTACTGGTCAATAAAATATGACAACATCACTCTCATCTACGAAATCAACGAACGACTTTGACCAGCAACATCTCTGGCATCCTTATGCCAGCTTACCGCCGACTTATCCTAATATTGTGATTGATCACGCTGATGGTATTTATATCGTCACGCAAGATGGCACGCGTCTGATCGATGGGATGTCATCTTGGTGGGCGAGTGTCCATGGCTATAATCATCCCAAGCTGAATGCAGCGATGATTGAACAATTGGGTAAAATGGCGCATGTCATGTTTGGTGGTTTGACCCATCAACCCGCAATAGATTTGGGCAAAAAACTGCTGTCAATTGTGCCTGCTGGACTGGATGCCATATTTTATGCCGATAGCGGCAGCATTGCGGTAGAAGTAGCATTAAAAATGGCATTGCAATATCAAATTGCTGCTAAGCGTCCGCAAAAGTGCCAATTTGCCTCGACCCATTCAGGTTATTATGGTGATACGTGGCATGCGATGAGTGTCTGCGACCCTATCAATGGCATGCATAGTCTCTATGGCAAGCAATTACCTATGCAGCATTTTGTGCCAGCTCCGCCAATGGGCTTTGAACGTGATATTAGCCAGTCTGAATATGATGAATTAACGGATTTCTTTGATAAAAATAGCGATAAGTTGGCTGGATTTATTATCGAGCCGATTATTCAAGGCGCAGGCGGCATGCGCTTTTATAGTCCTCAATATTTACAATTGCTTCGCAAATTGTGTGATAAATACAAAGTAGTACTAATTGCTGATGAAATCGCGACTGGTTTTGGGCGTAGTGGCAAATTATTCGCTTGTGAGCATGCGAGTATCAGCCCTGACATCATGACGATTGGTAAAGCATTAACTGGCGGTTATATGACTTTTGCCGCGACTTTATGTACTCGAAAAATTGCTGATACCATTAGCCAAAGTGATTATCCGGCACTGATGCACGGTCCGACCTTTATGGGCAATCCGCTGGCTTGTGCCGTCGCTTGTGCCTCAATTGATTTAATACTCTCCTATGATATTGAAGCGCGTACTGCAAATATGCAACGGACTATGGAGCAGCAGCTAGCGCCAGCTGCGCTGCTAGACGGTGTTAAGGAAGTACGCTGTCTGGGCGCAGTTGCCGTCATTGAGCTAAATGAAGCGGTTGAGATGCCTATCTTTCAGGCTTTATTGATTGAGAATGATATTTGGATCAGACCCTTTGGGAAACTGGTTTATATCATGCCGCCATATGTGATTAGCGAATACGAACTTGTCACTCTTTGCGAAGCGTTATTAAAAGTGGTGAGCACGTATTTAAGCCAAGCTTATTTAACGCAAAAAGGTCAAGAATGAGCGTTCTCTTTATCTCCGGTATCGATACCGACATCGGTAAAACTTATGCGACGGGTATGATTGCCAAAGCGCTTATGCAGCAAGGTATTAATCTTATTACCCAAAAGCTGGTGCAAACTGGTGTCGCAATAAATCCAGATAGTGGCGAGATAGGAATTGCTGATGATATTATTATCCATCGTCAGCTGATGAACCTTCCGTTGCAACCTTGCGATCTCAATTTCACCACTTGTCCATATCGTTATGAGAAGCCTGCATCACCGCACTTAGCGACTCGGTTATCAGGGGAAGTGCTAGATCCTGAACTGATCACTAGTGCCACCAAACGATTGCAAGCTGAGTATGACTTGGTATTACTAGAAGGTGCTGGTGGGTTGCTCGTGCCAATAACGGAGCAGTTATTAATTTTAGATTATATTGCTGCTCAAGGTTATCCGATTGTTTTGGTTACTTCTGGTCGTTTGGGCAGTATCAACCACACATTACTGAGTTTAGAGGCAATAAAAGCACGTGGGTTATCGGTACATAGCATCATTTATAATCATATCCATGACGATGCTGCTCAGACAGATGAAGAGATATCCACTAGTACAATAGAATTTTTGCAAAATTATTTAGCTAAGCATTATCCAAATACGAATTGGTTATCTTTACCTGTGCATGGGAATGATAGCTGTAATAATGTAGATTTTATACTCCCTGAAAACTTTATATAAATCACCTTTAAAAATAAGCTAAAAAACTTTACGAAAGCAAGATTAATTTTGCTATACTAGCGCGCTTGGTAGACTAGGCAATCGCCGCTGCACACTGGCAACAGATGAGCAGGGGAGGAAAGTCCGGGCTACATAGGGCAGCGTGCCAGCTAACGGCTGGGCAGGGTAACTTGACGACCAGTGCAGCAGAGAGTAGACCGCCTTTGGCTTATATGAGTATCGCAAGATATTCATGTCATCGGTAAGGGTGAAAGGGTGCGGTAAGAGCGCACCGCGTGTCTGGCAACAGTTCACGGCATGGTAAACTCCACGCGTAGCAAGACCAAATAGGCATCGGCATGGCGCGGCCCGCGTTCGATGCGGGTAGGTTGCTTGAGCGTACGAGCGATTGTACGCCTAGAGGAATGATTGTCCACGACAGAACCCGGCTTATCGGTTTACCAAACCTTTTTTATTGTTCGTGATAAAAATGCAGCTAATTTGAATAAACTTCATATTTTCTGCAAAAAATGCCCTTTAGGGGTTGACGACAGTCAGCAGCTTGGGTAAAATGTGCATCCTAAAATGGCGATGTAGCTCAGCTGGTTAGAGCGCATGACTCATAATCGTGAGGTCAAGAGTTCAAGTCTCTTCATCGCCACCATTTTTAGCAATACCTGTAATATTAAAAAAACCAATCACTATTTGATTGGTTTTTTTTTGCCTAAAATAAATTATTTCAGAATATGAGGAATGGCTCAAGTCGCACCATAAAACATTATAATTACCTACTGATTTCTTGCTAAATCATAGCTTTATCTGTTTAGGTACAGATTAATTGTTGTAACTTATGTCCCGCTTACTTATCATAGGGGCTGTTTTCGGTAAAGTCCTGTAACGCCATGTCTGTACAATTACCTCCTTATCGTCCTATTAAGCACCGCAGTGGTCTAAAAGTCATGGGTGCCGCATTTCATGCTTTGCTGATGCGTGAGCTGCAAACCCGCTTTGGTGGTTATCGCTTGGGCTATCTGTGGGCGCCATTAGAGATAATGTTTCAAGTTGCTATTTATTTGATCATATTTGGCGCTATTATGACCCGTGTGCTGCCAGGAATGGACTACATGTTATTTCTGGTGGCAGGCCTAGTGCCTTTTCGTATGATGAGTACCATAGCAACACGAGCGTTAGGAGCAGTTGAGGCCAATCAAGGGCTTTTAATGTATCGATCAGTACGTCACATTGACGTCATTATTGCCCGCTCATTTTTAGAGCTAGTGATTTATTTTTTTACCTTTGTACTGTTGTTAGTCATACTTGCTTTTATTGGTATTCCTATCAGTCTTGCACATTTGAACGTAGTATTGTTTTGTTGGTTGACCTTATTTTTGTTTGGGTTTGGTCTAGCGATGATTATGATGGTTGTCGGTTATTATGGTGGTGAAATCAGCAAAATTATAGGTTTGATTTTTACTATTTTATATTTTATATCTGGGATTATGTATTCTATTCATATTATTCCTGAGCCATATCTAAGTTATTTATTATATATTCCATATGTCCATAATATAGAGCTAATGAGAAATGCACTATCTCCCACTTACCCTGCATATCATATTGATATAGGCTACTTTTTAAAGTGGATGGTTGCAGTAAATTTCTTGGGTCTGCTCATGTATAAAGCGGTAGAAAGAGACTTAATACGTTCTAAATAACGACAGGTAAGTGAATGATTGAAATTAGAAATGTTTCTAAGTCCTTTATGACCAAACAGGGTCGGCATTATCTCTTTAAAGATTTGAATCTGACCATTGGTGATAAAAAAAGTGTTGGTTTACTCGGTCGTAACGGGGCGGGTAAATCGACTTTGCTGCGTATTATTTGCGGACTAGATAAGCCTGATCACGGAGAGATTATTACCGACTCGACGATTTCTTGGCCAGTAGGGGTAGCCGGCGGTTTCCAAGGTAGTTTGACGGGTCGTCAAAACGTCCGCTTTGTTTGCCGTCTTTATTCAAGCGGTCCCTATATTGACGAAAAAATTCGTTTTGTCGAAGAGTTCGCAGATATCGGAAACTATTTTGATATGCCGGTAAAAAGCTACTCTTCAGGGATGAAAGCACGCTTAACGTTTGGTTTAAGCTTGGCCTTCGATTTTGATTATTATATGCTTGATGAAGCAGGCGCTGTGGGTGATGCGGCTTTTCGTAAGCGTAGTGAAAAGATATTGGCCGCGCGCCGTGAACAAGCAGGGTTTTTGATCGTATCGCATAACATCGGTGATATTAAGCGTAATTGTGATATTGGTATTGTGCTAATGGATCAAACAGCACACGTCTTTGAAGACACAACAGAAGCGATTGAGGTATATGAAGAGCATGTCCACAAAGCGAAAAAATAAGATAATTGACTTCTCGCTGTTTATTGGCTTGGTGGTCCTCCCTTGGGTATTGGTGATATTTTATGTCATGACCATTGCTCATCCGCGGTTTATTTCGACGGCTGATGTGGTGGTCAAACAAGTCAGTGATACCAGTGTGCCTTCTGGCGGTGGACTGTCGGCCTTGTTGGGTGTGAACAGTACCAGTAAAGAAGATGCGACTTATCTGACCGAGTATATTCTATCCAATGATATGGTGAAGCGCCTTGATAATAAGTTCAAGTTCCGCGAAGCGTATCATGTCGATGGCTCAGATCCGCTTAATGAGATTGAGCCTGATGCCACACAAGAAGAGTTACTTGAGTACTTCAAAAAGCGTGTACACATCAATCTTGATGAACAAAGCTATGTGCTGTCAGTATCGACAGAAGCCTTTGATCCAAAGTATGCTTTTGAGCTGAATAAAACGATCCTCAATGAGTCTGAGCAGTTCGTCAACCGTATTTCACAAGAGGTGGCTCGTGATCAGCTGGTATTTGCTGAGACACAGTTAGATGAATCACAAGATCGCCTGAATGATGCCAAAGAGCAGCTATTAAAGTATCAAAACGAAAATGAGATCTACGATCCACAATCCAATGCTCAAATTGTGAATCAGCTGATTGGTAGTTTGCAAGCGCAATTAAGCTCATTACGTACCGAAGAGCGTCAATTACTCAGCTATCTAAATCCAGATGCACCGCAAGTAGTGTCATTAAGAAGCCAGATTAAAGCAGTCGAAGAGCAAATCAACCAAGAGCAAACCAAGCTGACATCACCGAATACCACCAAGTTAAACCGTCAAGCGGTACAGTTTGAGACTATCAAGGCAGATGTTGATTTCGCTACTGAGCTCTATAAATTGTCGTTATCTTCACTTGAGAAGGCACGTTTAGAAGCCTTTAAAAAGATGAAAAATTTGATTGTCATCTCAACACCATATCAAGCTGAAGAAGCAACTTATCCACGCCGTGCTTATATTATTTGGACGTCGCTAGCATTACTTTTAATGCTTTATGGATTTGTGCGCCTAGTGATGGCGGTTGTCCGTGATCATCGTAGCTAGTTTTAACACACCAGATATCAGTAATGATCGATAGATCAGCAAAGGAATACCACTCATGAATATGAAACCACGTCCTATTGTGACCGTGATAAAAGTGTTAAGTTTGGCCATGGCAGCCAGCAGTGTATCAGCACTAGCAGCAGGCAGTTATGCTGATCAAATCTCAGGATCTAGCTTTGGCACCAGCAATAACAGCATGAGTCAAGACCAAAATAGCAATAACATCAATGTCTCAACACAGGCATTTGCAGGTGGTGTATCAGGACAGGCGACCGCGCAAGAAGCGGTTAATGCCTCAAGCTTGCCAAGTCAGTCAGTCATCAATACCACGCGCCCCTATCAAGAAATCAATACGCAAGACATGATGTTTGGTGAGCAGCTCTTCCGTGGAGCATTTTCGACCACCTCTGGCTCTACCTTTAATGACAGTTACGTGATCAACCCGGGTGATAACGTCCAAGTACGGATGTGGGGCGCTTATCAATATGCTGCTACCATGACCGTCGACCCACAAGGCAATATTTTCTTGCCAAATATCGGTCCAGTACGTGTCTCAGGTGTGCAAAATGGCAGTCTACAAAATGTGGTAAAAAGTGCTGTCAGTCGTATTTATCGCTCGAACGTTGGCGTGTATGCTTCATTAGAACAAGCACAGCCAGTAAAAGTATTTGTAACAGGTTTCGTTAAACAACCTGGTTATTACGGCGGTTTAGCAGCAGACTCTGTATTGTCTTATTTGGATAGAGCAGGCGGCGTTGACCCAACACGTGGTAGTTATATTGATATTCAAATCAAACGTAATGGGCAAATGCTACAGCAAGTCAACCTGTATGATTTTTTACTAGCGGGTAAATTACAAGCATTCTCTTTTCGTGACGGCGATGTGATTACGGTCGCGCCGCAGAAAAAAACCTTTGAAGTAGGCGGTCAAGTCCAAAACGAATATACCTTTGAATTTGATGTGAACGATCTGACCATTGGTGATGTATTGCAAGTGGCCAATCCAGCAGCAAATGCGACCAACGTTAGTATCACTCGCAGTGCAGGACGCGCGCAGACGGCAGAATATTACTCGTTGGCAGAAGCTCAAAACGTGCCTGTTTATAATGGTGATCAGATGGTAGTTACCTCCGATCGCTATGCGGGCACAATTGCGGTGCAAGTAAAAGGTGCGCATACGGGTAATGGTGCCATGGTTGTACCATATGGTGCTCGCTTAAAGGACATCGTGCCACAGCTACAGCCAAGCCCACTCGCTAAACTGACTCATCTGACCATTTATCGTGAGTCTGTTGCTGAGCAACAAAAACGCATGATTAATGAGTCGCTCGATCGCCTAGAAGAGCTGACGCTTGCCACGCAGTCGACCACTCGTGAAGAAGCTGCACTGCGTCAAGACGATGCAGCGTTGGTTAAGCAGTTTGTTGCCAAAGCGCGGAATGTTAAAACGACGGGTCAAATTGTTGTCGTCCCGAATTCGTGGCAGGATATTATTCTGCAGCAAGGTGATATCATTGAGATACCTGCGCAAACGTCTGTCATTACCGTTAATGGTCAAGTACGAGCACAAGGCGCGCTGACCTTTAATCCAGATTATACCGTTGGTGATTATGTTGCCAATTCAGGCGGTTTCTCTGACAATGCTGATGTTAAAGAAATCTTGATTATCCATCAAAATGGCGCCAGTGAGGTGGTCAATACCGCTTATCGTATCCAGCAAGGCGATGAGATTATGGTATTACCGAAAGTCAAAACCAAGCGCGTAGAAATTGCTCGCGGCTTATCGCAAATTGTTTATCAGTTGGCCATTGCTGCCAAAGTGGTTCTCGATTTATAACCATTATTGAAAAGTTGTATAACAAGAGAACAAGTCATTTGCATAGATAGATGCAAAAGTAATGAATAAGGGTGTTAAAAATGGCAAAAAGCGCGGCAGATGATGTCAATGTGGCAGTGACCTCTCACTCTGATAATGCCTTGCTTTTGCCATCATCCCCATACCAATTGCCACAGCATTTGGCGTTCATTGGTAAAGGTATGCGTCAAAATAATGTACTTTTGTCTCAGGTATTGCAAGCAGATATTCAGCGCTGGTATCCGTGGTCAGGTATACAGCAACGTATCAATGCAGATAAAACGCATTTACTGTCTGCATTGCCATTACCAAACATGATAAAAAATCAGATAACTCATTTGTCCAGTTCCTCTCTCTCTTGTCAGCAACCCGATGCCTTTATCGGTTGGGGTCGCAAAAAAAGTTATCAACGAGCTAATAAAGTGGCTACTCGGCAAAAGCTTGAGACATTGAGTGTCGAAGATGGCTTTTTGCGCTCATTAGATTCTGGTATTGGTAGCCGTCATGGCCTGAGTGTCGTCGTTGATGACCTTGGTATTTATTTTGATACGACGCATGACTCACGCCTTGAGCGGCTGATTATTGCGCGTACTAAAAATGCTACTACGCCTAATAATTATGAAATAGATGACGCGCGTGCGCGGCAATTGATGGCACGTATTTGTAATGAGCAGCTCAGTAAATATAACGCAGTGATCGATTGTCCATCCTTGGATGAATTGATAAGTGAAGACGGCGCTAATACAACGGCAGATTCCTTGAAATCGCATGTTTTATTGATTGACCAAGTGGTTGGTGATGCTTCTATCACCGGTGCGGGCGCGGATAAACGTCAGTTTAAGAAGATGTTAAAATCTGCGTGTCGTAATCATCCTCATGCCCATATTTGGATAAAGGCACATCCTGCGTCAAAATCAGGATACCTGACCCGTTTAAAACTACCTAAACAGGTTCGGCTATTAACTCAAGCATTCAATCCTATACAGCTATTAGAGCAAGTTGACCATGTTTATACGGTCAGCTCACATATGGGCTTTGAAGGGTTGATGTTAGGTAAAGCATTACATTGCTTCGGGGTCAATTGGTATAGTGGCTGGGGTCTAACTGATGACAGCGGCGCACCCAAAAAGCTGCTTAAAGCGGTCGAAAAACGTCGTCAAAAACTTGTCAGCAAACTGCTAGAGGCTCAGGGACATTCAAATCCTGCGTTGTTTCCTACATCATTTGCTAAAAAAATATCTGCGACGTTAGAAACGTTATTTTATAGCGCCTATATAGATTATAGTCGTTATGTAGATCCAGCCACCAAGCAAGCCTGTGATATTGATACAGCGATAGAATGGCTAGTGACTAATCGATATTGGCAAGCGCGCCTTGAAGGGGATCTCACGATATATGAATTTAGTCGCTGGAAATTACCATTTGTAAAAGCTTTTACGAATCTACCGCGTACGACATTATTTATCAAACCCAAGCCACGTCTCAAGAATTTATTGCATCCTGATCATTTTCGTGTTGATTATCAGCAGCCTCTATTAGTGTGGGGTTTGGCTAAGCGGCAACAAGTACAAAATAAATTACAGCGTAAGCTTGAGAAACAGCCACATTTATCCATACCGTCTATATACTGTATGGAAGATGGATTTATCCGATCAAATGGTTTGGGCGCGACGTTGTTAGCACCGTTGTCGGTCGTCATAGACAAGCAAGGCATTTATTATGATGCGACCCAGCCTTCAGATTTAGAGACGCTGCTATGCCATTGTCAGGTATTGAACCCACAGCAAAGTGTCCGTGTACAACAGCTGCAAGATAAATTGCTGAATCAGCGGGTGAGTAAATACAATGTTGGGGCTGAGGTCGACAGTGCTAATAACCAGTATACTTCTTGGATGCATGAGGCTAGGGTATCTGGCAAGCGCCGTATTCTTATCATCGGTCAAGTCGAAGATGATTTATCGGTGCAGTACTGCGGCTCAACGATCAAAACCAACAGCGGCTTGATTGAGCGTGTATGCCAAGACAATCCTGAGGCTTATCTTATTTATAAGCCGCATCCTGACGTTGAAGCAGGACTAAGGGCTGGTAAGGTTAGCGCAGATTTTTTACAACAGGTCAGTGCCGTCGCCTATGATACCGCGATGCCTGATTGCTTAGAGTGTGTTGATGAAGTACATACGATTAGCTCATTGACTGGCTTTGAGGCGTTGCTGCGCGGTTTAGACGTTACTTGCTACGGCTTACCGTTTTATGCTGGTTGGGGGTTAACGGCAGATATTGATGCCCAGTTTTCACCGAAAGCTGACTATTTAGAGAGACGGAAACGCGACACTGCATTAACGCTTGAGCAATTATTATATTGTGCGCTTATTCGCTATCCCTTATATCGTTTACCTAATGGCTACGGGCTTGCACAAGTAGAGCAAGTGATTGACTATTTATACCCTCCTAAAAGCGCTCCTTTGCTTAAAGATATTCATAATACAGAATCTCAAGCGCAAATATCTAACCCTATAAATAGCTCGATTAACCATGCGACTTCAGTTTTACCCACGCTATCTGAAAATTTTAAACGCCAAGCGACTACTCGTTTTATGCAGCAGCGTCATCAATGGCAGCAGCGCCTGCGTAAACTATCTCGTTAGTTTATTCTAAACTTGTGACGCAAATCCATTGCGACAAGTAGGGGCTTTTTCGGTATAATCAGTGATGATTGATGTGTATTCACACGGCTTAATATTCAAGTTGTTTAATAAATAATCCCGCTTTTATCCTTCATCTTCTCATTAATGGTAATTCAATACTATGGCAGCTTCGATGTCTCACTTGCTTACTCATCGACACGTCTTGCTGTTACAAGGAAAGATGGGCGGATTCTTTAACCGTTTTTCGACATTTTTGCAAACTCAAAATATTAAAGTTAGTAAGATTAACTTTAATGCAGGTGATGCATTCTTTTATCATCATGATAATACCTATGAATATACCGATACATTAGCGCAGTTCTCTTCTTGGTTGCAGGCTTTCATCGAAGAAAATAGTATTGATGCGATTGTCTGTTTTGGTGATTGTCGTCCGCATCACACCCAAGCTGCTTATATCAGTGAGCAGTTGGGCACCTCTTTTTTTGTATTTGAAGAAGGCTACTTGCGTCCCGATTACATTACATTGCAAGAATATGGCATTAATGGCTATTCGCGCTTAAATACGGCAGATATTAAAGCGCTCAAAAAAGCCAATGATAAACCATTGTATACTCACAATCGATTTTATCGTTTGAGTATCGCTGCGATTGTCTACTATATTATCGTTTGGATATACAAAAGTCGCTATCCGCATTATTCGCACTATCGCGGTATGACGGCGTGGCAAGAAGCAATCGCTTGGCTCAAAGCACCATGGCGTAAATTGCGAGGGTATTTACCTGATAAGCGATTGCAAAATAAGCTGACCAAAGAACAAAGCAATAATTATTTTTTGATTAGTTTACAAGTGCATAATGACTCGCAGATTACCCATCATAGTGACTATCGTGATGTGGTGCAGTTTATTGATGAGTCTATTGCCAGCTTTGCAGAGTATGCTGATAAGCAGCAATTACTAGTATTCAAGCATCATCCGTTAGATCGTGGTCATCGAGATTATCGCGAGCTGGTATTTAGCTTGGCTAGACGCTATCAACTGGCGGATCGTGTGTTTTATGGTTGCGACATGCACCTGCCAACCTTGATGAAACACAGTATTGGGATGGTGACCATCAATAGCACGACAGGTTTGCAATCGGTATATCACAAAAAACCTACCAAGATCATGGGTCGCGCGATTTATGATACGCCGAAACTGATAGATCAAAAACCACTTAATGAGTTTTGGCAACGACCTAACCGCCCAGACAATGAGTTTTATCTTAGATTCCGTGAATACTTGATAGAGCAAACTCAGATCAACGGGGCTTTTTACGGTAAGTCACCATGGATGCATAAATATCTGCATAGCGCAGGATGTGAACCCATAGAGAGCGATCTGTCCAAAACCAATACCCCTCAGTAGATTATTGATTGTTCATATCCAGTTAGCATGAGTCTTGTCGAAGTAAGTAAGGTGCTATCAAGCCGCCCGTTTTCTATCTGTACAGTTATCCGCTCGTAACTTCACTTGTAAATCATCCTTCTGCTAATAAAATCGCCTTACTTTATGGTAGAAAACTGCTAGAATACTCTTTCATGCCTGCGCGTAAGAGTTGACGTCCTGAGCGGTTGATTGGAGATGATAATATTGGCAAATAAGCTGATTCTAATTATTTTCTCTTTAACGATGGACAGCTATTTTAGCGGTTGCGCCTGACAGCATTTATTTCTTGATTTTATTATTCTATCACCCTTAATTTAGTAGGCGCTTTGTGACTGCATTAGCAAATATTCGTAACTTTTCAATCATTGCCCACATTGATCATGGCAAGTCGACGCTTGCTGATCGTTTTATTCAAATGTGCGGTGCCTTGCAAGATCGCGAGATGCAGGCGCAAGTACTTGACTCCATGGATATTGAGCGTGAGCGCGGTATCACCATTAAAGCGCAGTCGGTAACCTTATTCTACGATCATCCTAATGGTGAGCGCTATCAGCTCAACTTTATCGATACCCCAGGACACGTTGATTTTTCTTATGAAGTATCGCGTTCACTAGCCGCTTGTGAAGGGGCGCTATTGGTCGTTGATGCCGCGCAAGGGGTGGAAGCTCAGTCCGTGGCTAACTGCTATACTGCCGTTGATCAGGGTCTAGAAGTCATGGCGGTACTAAATAAAATTGATTTGCCACAAGTCGAGCCAGAACGCGTCATTCAAGAGATTGAAGACATCATTGGGATTGACGCTGTTGATGCACCACGAGTTTCTGCTAAATCGGGTTTAGGTGTCGATAAACTGCTAGAAGCATTGGTTGAATTTATCCCTGCACCGACTGGTGATCGTGATGCACCCCTACAAGCATTGATTATTGACTCTTGGTTTGATAACTATCTAGGCGTTGTGTCTTTAGTTCGGGTACGTGAAGGTACTATCCGAAAAGGTGATAAGCTTTATATTAAATCAACCAAAGAATCGCATTTAGTCGGCTCGATCGGTGTCTTTACGCCCAAGCCTGTCGATACGGGTATCTTGGAAGCGGGTGAAGTCGGTTTCATTATTGCTGGTATCAAAGATATCGCTGGCGCGCCAGTGGGTGATACGATTACCCACGCCAAAACGCCAGACGTTGAGCGTATTCCAGGTTTTAAACAGATTACGCCGCAAGTCTATGCCGGTATGTTCCCTGTTGATTCTACTGATTTTGAAAAATTCCGTGAAGCGCTACAAAAGCTACAAATCAATGATGCGTCATTGTTTTTTGAGCCTGATACCTCAGATGCACTAGGCTTTGGTTTCCGTTGTGGTTTCCTTGGTATGCTGCACATGGAGATTATCCAAGAGCGTTTAGAGCGTGAATATGACTTGGATTTGATTACTACTGCGCCATCCGTTATCTACGAGATCGTCAAGAAAAATGGCGATATCATGTATGTTGATAATCCATCAAGACTCCCTGAGCCGAATAATATTGAAGAGTTCCGTGAGCCCATTGCCCGCTGTCAGATTTTAGTACCGCAAGATTACTTAGGTAATGTCATGACGCTTTGTATCGAGCGTCGTGGCGTACAAGTTGATATGCGCTTTATGGGTCGTCAAGTACAGCTGATCTTTGATATTCCGATGGGCGAGGTGGTCATGGATTTCTTCGATCGTCTAAAGTCAGTTTCACGCGGATTTGCCTCACTGGATTATAACTTTGAACGGTACCAAGTCGATAAGCTGGTCAAAGTGGATGTACTGATTAACGGCGAAAAAGTTGATGCTTTGGCTATGATTGTGCATGAAACCCAATCACGCTATCGTGGTAATGCATTGGTGACTAAGATGAAAGAGTTGATTCCGCGTCAGATGTTTGATGTGGCAATTCAGGCGGCAATTGGTAGTCAAATTATCGGCCGTAGTACAGTGAAAGCCATGCGTAAAGACGTCTTGGCTAAGTGTTATGGCGGTGATGTGTCGCGTAAGAAAAAGCTATTGTCTAAGCAAAAAGCCGGCAAAAAACGTATGAAGCAAGTCGGTAATGTGGAGATTCCACAAGAAGCCTTCTTAGCGGTATTGCAGGTTGAATAAGCCATTACTAATTGCGGGTCAACGATAGTTTTGTTAGTGTAATTAGTGGCGCAGTTGATAGTATAGATAGCCAGATAAGTCGCTCGTTAATAGGCAATTGAGTATGGATTTCGATTTTAATTTAATTTTAGTACCATTAACCATTGGTTTGGGTATTATTTGGCTATTAGATAAGCTGACCCTGAAACAACGTAAAACTCGCGGGCGTGGTCAAGAAAGTCTCTTGGTACGCTGGGCTTATGATTTTTTCCCCGTATTGGCAGTGGTGTTAATAGTACGCTCGTTTTTGATTGAGCCTTTTAATATTCCCTCATCTTCTATGGTGCCGACATTATATACGGGCGATTTTATTGCGGTTAATAAGTATGCCTACGGGGTGCGCCTACCGCTGACGTATAACAAAGTGCTGGATACGGGCG
The DNA here is from genome assembly GCF_014897815.1 of Psychrobacter sp. PG1. Lineage (GTDB taxonomy): Bacteria > Pseudomonadota > Gammaproteobacteria > Pseudomonadales > Moraxellaceae > Psychrobacter. Next base: position 53,201 of record NZ_JABUZG010000046.1, on the reverse strand, counting down.
CGCCTAAGCATGGTGATGTGGCGGTATTCCGCTATCCTAAAAACCCAAGTATTTATTATATCAAGCGTGTCATTGGTTTGCCTGGTGATACTGTTAGTTATGATCAAGGAATACTTTCTATCAATGATATCCCAGTTGACACTAAGCCTGTCGATTTTGCGGCAAACCCTGAGTTGACCTCACAGCTTTATTTACCAGGACAAATTGGTCCAGGGCAAGTACTGACCGAAGACAGTGCGGCAGCGATGGGTGAGCAAGAAGAGGGTGAGGCGCAATACTTTCAGGAAACACAAGGTGAAAACAAGCATCTTGTTCGTTACTTGAATGGTATGAATAGTTCTCAATATGCACCATTTTTGCAGCAGCAATCGCCAGAAGTGGTTAGCTCAGCAGGTACTAAATGGCGTATTAGCGTTCCAAAAGGTCAGTATTTTGTGATGGGCGATAACCGCGATCGTAGTGCTGATGGTCGGTTTTGGGGATTTGTTCCTGATGAGAATTTAGCGGGTAAAGCGGTTTATATCTGGATGCATAAGCCACCCGGACTTAATTTACCAACCTTTGAACGCAATGGTACTATTGATTAAGATTATGTAATTAAGATTATGAGATGCTCTATTGGTTGATTTATCGATAATAGTTTTATGCTAATATTGTTGCTATCTAATAAATGGCTACCTAGTATTTCGGTAGCTCCTAAAAATAGTTGTTTACCAGTAGAGGGATATCATAGTGCAGCAATTATCTGGAATCGCCACACAGCGTGGTGCTAGCGTAACGAGTATCGTTTTAATTATTCTTGTGTTAGGAGTTGCTGCCAAATTGATGGTTGCTATCATACCTGCTCAGATTGGTGATTATCAATTGACCAAGACCTTAAGCGCACAGCTTAAGGAGGCAAATAATAATAATGAGACGGCCAAACAGTTTGTCGAGCGTGTTAATAGACAGTTATCTATTAATGCTGATTATGATACTCAGGCGGAAGACGTATTTACTTTTATTGATAAAAAGACGGGACAATTGGCTATTCGTAAAGAATATGCAGTCACCAACAATTTCTTTGGTAATGTTGATATCGTTAATCGCTTCGAAGGTGATATCGATATGACAACAGCAGAGTAACTAAAAAGAGTGTTAGATCATTCTTAAACTTTTTAATATCTAAATGTTTTTATAATATTTATTAATCCATACTATTACTAACCAAATCAGTAAAACAGAAGGGATAACCACAAGCCACGCATGAAACCAACTTTGCAGCATTCCCAAGCGATTCCTACTCCTCAACAAAATAGCACGTCTGTCGACACGCTGATTGTTAGCTCAGAATTTATTCAACAATTAGCCGTATTAACACGCAAGTTAGGCTATGTGTTTAAGGACTTGAGTCTTCCCAAACTTGCGTTGACACACCGCTCATTTGATAGCAAAAAAAATTATGAGCGTTTAGAGTTTTTAGGAGACGCTCTGTTAGGAATGATTGTGGGTGAGGCTTTATATCATCGCTATCCTAGCCAAAATGAGGGTCGCTTGACTCGTATGCGTGCCACCTTGGTACGTCAAGAATCATTGGTCATCATTGCGCAAAACTTAGAGCTCTCTAATCATCTGATATTAGGGATAGGTGAGCGTAAAGGTGGTGGGCGCAATCGCGCTTCTATATTGGCTGATGCCGTGGAGTCTTTGATTGGTGCTATTTATTTAGACAGCCAAGATTTGGATATTACTCGCGATTGTGTTCTCTCATGGTATGGTGATTTGATTGACAACGTTAATGACCAAAAAGCGTTAAAAGATGCCAAGAGTCGATTGCAAGAGTGGCTACAATCTAAGCAGTTTGATCTGCCACATTATGAGCTGATGGAAACACGTGGTAACGCGCCGCATCAAATTTTTGTTGTACGTTGCCATGTTAATATCAATAACTGTGTTGATATTACTGAATCTGGTGAGAGCCGCCGTATCGCTGAACAAAAAGCAGCAGAACTAATGATTAACCAATTGCATAAACTGCCGAGCTCAGCTAAAAAGCGATCCTAACTAGGATTAACCTATGGATCGCACATACCACTTTTTTTGACAATATATGTTAAGTGACGTTTTAAGAGTCGTTTATTTGAATTAGCGTAAACGTCACACATTTCAAAACCTTAAATATTTCCCAGCCGATAATGGTTTTGCTTTTTTAGTGCTAATACAGCCAATAAATCATTAAGCACCATTTAACTGGGTATAAATTCTATAGGATTAACCTATGAGCAATCGTACTGACTTGCCATCCAACGATGAAGATAATGCCAAAAATATGACCGAAAACACAGAATTGAATCAAAACCAAGATAATATCGATACTACTAACGATGGTATCAATCAAGCAGAAGATATTACTTTAGACAACGATATGGCAATTGAAGAATTCTTTGCCCCTAGTAGCCATGCAGGTATTGCTGATGATTTTAAAGCAGGTTATGTCGCGATCGTTGGACGTCCAAACGTTGGTAAATCGACTTTGATGAATCACTTATTGGGTCAAAAGCTGTCTATTACATCACGTAAGCCGCAAACGACTCGTCACCGTATCCACGGTATTTTGTCAAATCATGAGATGCAGGCAGTATTCGTTGACACGCCGGGTATTCATCGCAATGAAGTACGTGCTATTAATGAGCGTATGAATAAAGCTGCGGTATCTGCATTAGTAGATGTTGATTTGGTATTATTCGTTGTTGATTCAGATCAATGGCGTGATGATGATTTGTTAGTTCTACAAAAGCTTGGCGACACCAATTTAAATGTGGTATTGGTTATTAACAAATCTGATACCTTAAAAGATAAAGGCAGCGTGTTGCCGTTGATTGAGACGTTTAATGACAGTTTTGATTTTGCCGATATCGTACCAGTATCTGCCTTAAAAAACCAAAACCTAGATCGTCTACAAGAAGTGATTGCTTCACACCTGCCTATTGCTGCTCCTATCTATGATACCGAGCAAATTACTGACCGCTCAGAACGATTTTTGGCCAGTGAAATTATCCGCGAAAAAATCATGCGTAGCGCTGGTGACGAAGTGCCATATGACTTAACTGTACAGATTGATGGGTTCAAAGATGAGCCTGCGCACACCGATCCAAAGACAGGGCGTCCACGTAAGGCTTGTACTTTCATCGATGCGACTATTTATGTTGAACGTAGTGGTCAAAAAGCCATTGTAATTGGTGATAAAGGTCAGCGTATTAAGCAAGTGGGTATGGATGCTCGTAAAGATATGGAGCAGTTGTTTGATAAAAAAATCATGCTGACACTGTGGGTGAAAGTGAAACGTGGCTGGTCTGATGACGAACGTGCATTGACTAGCTTAGGATATTGATTGAAGAATAGCGCTTGAATCACTTTTCTATGGTTTTGATGCTGAGGTGATAAAAAATGCGCAATGAAGCGTTAATCGGTTATTTATTGCATCAGCGTCCTTATCAAGAAAAGCGTGCCTTATATTATCTTTTTTCTCAGCAACATGGCGTGATCCATGGTATTGGGAAAAAAGGCGCGCCATTGTTCATGCCATTGCAGCTCTTTGCCACTGGTAAACGCGATTTAAAAACGTTTAGTCAGATCAGTATTGCATCGCAACACACAACTCAAATAGGCATAGCAAAAGATGATGGCATTGCCACTGTTGTAGAAACACTGCCCTACGAAAATATTACAGGTCAACATCAATATGCAGCGTTGTATTTAAACGAAATACTATGGCGGTTGTTGTCGACCGAAGACCCAATGCTAGTATTATGGCTACATTACCAGGACAGTCTGTCTCAGCTTAGACGACCTTTGAGCGCCAACGAATTACGGTTGTGCTTGCGCCAATTTGAGCAGCATTTATTCAATGAGTTGGGTTTTAGCTTAATATTGACGCACGATAGTATTGAAAACATCATTCAGCCTGACGATTCTTATCGTTTTTTACCTGATGTTGGTTTAGTGCCTGTCTTGCAGAATGATATACAGACTGAGCATTTAGACAATACTATGGGGCAATTTTTTTTTAAAGGTACTGATATTATCGCAATGACGCAGTTAGGTATTACTGACAAAACCTTAAATAATTGGTCAAAAATCCATCGACAGCTTATTGACCATTTACTGGATTATCAACCATTGCAAAGCCGCCTACTATGGCAGCAGCAACAGCGTTACCAATAAATAATAGTGCTACTCTCAAAGTGCTATAACCAATCTGATTGGTGCTGAGACTGTCTAAAGTTTCATATTCTTGTACCGTTGATCAGTCGATTGGGTTTCGTTATCAAAAAAAATCTTATGACCACTGCTTCATTACCTTCATCTAACAACCCTTTGCAAAAACCTATATTAGGTGTAAACATTGATCACGTAGCAACTTTACGTTAAGTGAGTGGGGTTAGTTATCTAAGTCCTTTAGCCACCGCTCTTTGGTGCAAGAAGGCGGCGCTGATGCTATTATTTACATACAGGCGCTTATGCTGAGGCAAGCTTGGTAGCCGATATGAACATGCAAAATACTGAGCTGAAACGAATTAAGCAAGCTGTTGCTACTGCTCGACGCAGTGATAATAACCTCTTAATTAATGCAGGTCATGGTCTGACACGTGATAATGTGAATGCTATCGCACAAATTGAGGGTATTTATGAGTTGAATATTGGTCATGCATTCATTGCAGACGCTGTATTTGTAGGACTCGAGCAGGCCGTCATTATGATGAAAGAAGCAATGTATATAGAGCTATCAAAAAATATCATTGGTAATTTATGTGAGTGGTAACTTATGCCATTAGTAATTTCTTATTCGTCACATTCGGTGGGATGATCTTCATTAAGTTTTTGTTTAATAATACCTCCTTGGTTAAATGATATTAGATACATTGCTTCATTATAAGCAACGATGGGACAGTATTTTATATGACCAAAATGTCCTCGTGGTTTACCACTATCACCCCAAAATTTGGTGTAGTGGCGTCGACTTCCAACTCGTAAACTTAGCTTACTGTATTTAGGATTTAAAGACTGCTGAACGACTAATGAATCTACCTGAGCATCAAAGTGATTATTGTCATTTTTATCTATGAATAACAAAAGCGTCTTATCGCTGTCTCTATGGCAGCGCCCTCCAGTATCAGATAAGCAAACAATGACATTCTGTCTTCTGATGTAACTCTCAGCCTTGGCTAAGGCAAGAGAATTCTCTAACTGACTTTGAATCCGTTTGGCTTCCATACGTGCTAATTGTGTTCGTATGACTGGGGCTACGATCATCACTATAATTGCTAATACACATACAGTGACGATAAGTTCAACCAGCGTAAAACCCTTGTTATTTCTATTAACAGTGCTTGGGTCTGTTCTATTGTTTGTATTAGGTGCTCTTTTATAGAGAGATACTATATATCTTTGATATACATAAAGAATCAATCGGCTTTGAGCTAGCCTGTGCTTATTTGAAGTAAAAACCCATAACATAAATGCTGAGAGCTTTTTATAACTTGATAATGTTTTATGCAGCAATGCCATGAGGCTTGTTACCTATAATAAGTAGTTTAGTTCAATAAAACAGTCTCGCTTCTTTAAATGTTATTCAATCCAATCATTGCGTAAAATCGAGCCAATATGCTCGTGAAATTTTGCAGTAATGATCAGATTTATGATGTATGAAATAATGTTGAGTGCTATAATATAAACAGAATATATGTCTACTGTCAAAAAATGTTTCAATTAGTGAATGACTGGTTTTAATAATAGAGAAAAAATACTAACTGTACTAAAATACGCCCAGACAATAGATACTGTTAGGTTTACTATCTATTGTGAACTGACATACAAAAGATAAAAAGCGTAAGGTGTGTTAGTTCTAGGTAACTTAAGCTGGTTATTGTGTTTTAGTTACGACATTATCGTGTAATAATGTGTAGCTCGTTAACGAAAAAAGTTGTAAACTGAATTGATAATCGCTAAGCTACTCCTTAATTGGTTTTGCTTTGTCACTTAAAATTCGTAAAAGATGTCTATTTTAGAGCATCTTGAGAAGCGGTTTTGCTTAATGCATCACTCAAATTATCCTTTGGAGGAAGTCCATGAAATTGAATAAAATTGCTCTAGCTCTGGTTGCTGTAGCAGCTGCACCTTTAGCAGCTAATGCTGGCGTAACTATTAGCCCATTGTTACTAGGTTATCATTACACTGGCGAAGCTCATGACGAGCAACGCGAAATTTTGAAAACTGGTAAAAATTTGTATGAGAATGTCAATGGCGACCCTATGGCTAATGCTGATGGTCGTGGTAATGACAATGGTGGCGTAGCTAAAGAAAGCAGCTTATACACTGGTGCTGCACTAGGTATCGAACTAACTCCTTCTACTCAGTTCCAAGTAGAGTATGGTGTATCAAATGCAAACGGCGAAGCTTCTGAAGATTCTGCAAAAGCTGGTGTTAACCGCTTTGACGTAGAACAAACCATGCTTTCTGGTAACTTCTTAATCGGTACTGAAGAATTTACTGGTTATACTGATAGCGCATTCAAGCCATATGTATTGGTTGGTGCTGGTCAATCTAAGATTAAAGTAGAAAACCAAGAAACTTACACTAAAACTGGTGAGACGAATCCTACTACTGCTGGTACTGAAGTTGCAGAGTCTAAAGATACTATTGGTAACCTAGGTCTAGGTGCTATGTATCGTATCAACGACGCTTTAAGCCTACGTGGTGAAGCTCGTGCGATTCATAACTTTGATAACAACTGGTGGGAAGGCATGGCTTTGGCCGGTCTAGAAGTTGTACTTGGTGGCCATTTAGCTCCTACAGTAGCAGTACCACCAATGCAAGAGCCAGTTATCGATACTACTCCAGTAGTCGTAGTTGAATCTGATCTTGATTCTGATGGCGATGGCGTACCTGATAGCATCGATGCATGCCCAGGCACTCCTATGAATGTCGTAGTAGATGAGCGCGGTTGCCCAGTACCAGTAGATATTACTGATGAGCTGAAAATGGAACTACGTGTATTCTTTGATAACGATAAATCAACGATCAAATCACAGTATCAACCTGAAATCGCTAAAGTAGCAGAGAAGATGCGCGAGTATCCTAACTCTACAGCACGTATCGAAGGTCATGCTTCTAAAACTGGTCCTTCAGCACGTTATAACCAACGTTTATCTGAAGCCCGTGCCGTTGCTGTTAAATCTATGTTGACTAACGAATTCGGTATTGCTCCAAACCGTATATCAACAGTTGGCTATGGTTATGACCAACCAATCGCTCCAAACGACACTGAAGAAGGTCGTGCTATGAACCGTCGTGTTTATGCCATCATCACTGGTGACAAAACAATGACTGTTGAACAAACTAAAGATATGGTTGTTCAGTAAATAGTATTAGATCAATTGTTTTACTAAATATATAGTTACAAAAAAAGTCACCTAATGGGTGGCTTTTTTTTATTTATGGATTGAGAAAAGCAAGTTATTACATAAATTTGTGAAGCAATAATGTTATACTAGCTGCCCAAACATTCTGTAAATTGACAGAATGTACATTAGCATAGCTATCTGTATGATGAATTTATCAGTGTAGATACTTGATTATATTGAAATTATTTGATTAACCGCATCTATTGTGCAGTCTTCTAAAAGTAAGTACTCAATATCTATCTGGTTGATGATAAAAGTTTATCCAGCGGCGCTTATTGCTACTGCATTTTTTTAAGACGAAACGAGCATTTTATATGGCGAACGATATCAAACACCTGCGTAACATTGCAATTATTGCCCACGTTGACCACGGTAAAACAACTTTGGTTGATAAGTTATTACATCAGTCTGGTACTTTTGGCGACCGTGCAAACATTGCTGAACGTGCAATGGATTCAGGCGATATTGAGCAAGAACGTGGTATTACCATTTTGGCTAAAAATACAGCCATCCGCTGGACAGATAAGACTGATGATACTGAATATCGTATCAACATTGTTGACACCCCAGGTCACGCCGACTTTGGTGGTGAAGTTGAGCGTGTAATGTCTATGGTTGACTGCGTGCTTCTAGTCGTTGATGCGGTTGATGGCCCAATGCCACAGACCCGTTTTGTGACGCAAAAAGCGTTCGAGCAAGGTCTAAAACCTATCGTTGTCATCAATAAAATTGACCGTCCTGGCTCACGCCCTGACTGGGTAATGGATCAAATCTTTGATCTTTTTGATAACTTGGGTGCAACTGATGAACAGCTTGATTTCCCAGTTGTTTATGCCTCAGCATTGAATGGTATTGCAGGTTTGGAAGCTGACGATTTGGCTGATGACATGACACCGCTTTTCAAAACAATTGTTGATGTGGTTCAGCCTCCTCAAGTTGATGCTGACGCACCTTTCCGTATGCAAATCTCAAGCCTTGATTACAACAGTTTTGTTGGCGTTATCGGCATTGGTCGTATTCAGCGTGGTAAAGTTAAAACCAATACTCAAGTGACTGTAATCGACAAAAACGGCAATACCCGTAATGGCCGTATTTTGAAAATTATGGGTTATCATGGTCTTGATCGTATTGATGTTGAAGATGCACAAGCTGGTGACATCGTTTGTATTACTGGTATTGATTCGCTTAATATCTCAGATACGATTTGTGATCCTAGTGCTGTCGAAGCATTACCAGCATTAACGGTTGATGAACCTACCGTTTCAATGAACTTCCAAGTAAATAACTCACCTTTTGCTGGTCGTGATGGCAAGTTTGTGACCTCGCGTAATATCCGTGAGCGTCTTGAGCGTGAATTGATTCATAACGTAGCATTACGTGTAGAAGATACAGAATCTCCTGATAAATTCAAAGTATCAGGTCGCGGTGAGCTGCATCTATCTGTATTGATCGAAAACATGCGCCGTGAAGGTTTTGAGATGGGTGTTTCAGGCCCAGAAGTTATCGTTAAAGAAGTTGATGGTAAATTACAAGAGCCGTATGAAAACGTTGTTTTTGATATTGAAGATGAGCATCAAGGTTCTATCATGGAGCAGGTTGGCTTGCGTAAAGGCGAGATGACCAATATGGAGCTTGATGGTAAAGGTCGTATGCGTATCGAAGCGACGATGCCTGCCCGTGGTTTGATTGGTTTCCGTTCTGAATTCTTAACGTTGACTTCAGGTACAGGTATCATGACGTCAAGCTTCTCACATTACGGTCCACAAAAGATCGGTGATGTTGGTGGTCGCTCGAACGGTGTTTTGGTTTCTATGGCGAAGGGTGTTTGCTTAGGTTTCGCGCTATTTAACCTACAAAAACGCGGTAAATTGTTTGCTGAGCCACAGCTTGAAGTTTACGAAGGTATGATCGTTGGTCTTAACTCACGTAACGATGATATGGCTGTTAATCCAACGACTGCTAAGCAGTTAACCAACGTTCGTGCGAGTGGTACTGATGAAGCATTGACGTTGACTCCAGCAGTCAAGTTCACACTTGAGCAAGCGCTTGAATTCATTCAAGATGATGAATTGGTTGAAGTAACACCTAAGGCGATTCGTCTACGTAAGCGCTATTTGACTGAAAGTGAGCGTAAGCGTCACGGCCGTGGTAAAAAAAGTGCTTAATATTAAGCCATGAATTACTGAGTAATTTATTGGACTGATATTTTATAGAAGCATTTGATGCTGTTGTTATTTACTAATGGGCATCAAGATAACTGAATAATTAGCAGTGTAGAGTGAACTAAATATGGTTCATTCTATGCTGCTTTTTTTGGTTGTAATTTCCATAGAATATAGACAGAATAACTGACAGTAGTAGTGTTTCTTACTATTACTCTTAAGGCTCAAGATTGGGTCGACTGTTGAGATACTTATTCGATTATAGATTGGTATTTTGAGGAGAAAATAATGAGTATGGTTTCTGAGTTTAAAGAATTCGCTCTAAAAGGTAATGTGATGGACTTAGCGGTCGGTGTCATTATCGGTGGAGCATTTGCTACTATCACAACGTCCTTAGTTGAAGACATTATTATGCCAATAGTGGCCTTCATAGCAGGTGGCGAAATCAATTTCAAAAACATGTTCTTAGTGTTGGGTGATGCGCCTGAAGGTGTTGCCATGACCTATGATGCTCTCAAAGCAGCTGGCGTTCCTGTATTAGCCTATGGCAGTTTCATTACTGTACTGATTAATTTCTTAATTTTAGCATTTATTATTTTTATGATGGTTAGAATGGTTAATAAAATGCGTCGTAAAGAAGAAGTGCAAGAGTTGGTAAAACAACCTTCAGAAGAGGTGCAATTGCTTCGTGAGATTAGTGCTAAGTTAAGTAACAACACTGTTTCAAAATAAAATATGGTGATTTGATTAAAAACACAAAAAAGGCTAACACGACGTTAGCCTTTTTTATGGATATTTTATAAATGCATTGTCTTTAGCGCAGTTGTATCATTTAACCAGCTGTTAATATAAAGACTATGGTGTAACTACGACATAATCGTTGGTATTAATCAAAATCTCAGATGGTTGATCAACGACAATACGGACAACATTATCATTAGTCACTTGTGATTTGTAATAGTTGTCTTCAGCCACAGTACAACCTAAACAACGTCCCATCGCATCCCAAGGTTCAACAAAAAGTTTCTGCTGCGCCTGATCCGCATTACCACCGATAAGCGAGAAGGGTAGACTAACTAGGTAGGCGGCAGTACCAGCAACGGCACTGACCAGTTGTAAAGGTTTACCCACTACAGTATCAACCACCATTGTCTCATAAGAAGGCCCAAAGTCTGTCTCATCAATTTCTATGGCTGCCAAGGCAGGCTGCATAGTAGCAGCCATTAAACTTAAGCTTGCGGCTATAGTAAAGGCTTTTTGCTTAACTGTGCGTTGGTTTTTGGCTTTAACAGTCATAACGATGTCCTAAAATTCATAATTGGTATGATTATTAGCTGCTGCTATTTCCACACAGAGACAATTTCCCTATATAAACAATGCGCAACGGTAAGTAGGCTAAATATATTACAGATATATAAACATTATGCACTATTTATGTAAGTGCTCATACTATTAAAGCAATATGTGTGTCAATAAGCAACAAAAATGGCGCGCGATATAATGATATTAGTGCAAAATAATAGGACACTTAGTCAAGAGTATTGTGCTGCTATATTATACGACTTGATACCTAAGTTATTCTGGTACTTAAGGCGAAACAGATAGTGATAGTTTCAGATAATATTTAAAGGATTGGCTGACAGTTGGGACAGAATACACTGGCGCGACCATTAATTTTGATATTCTCAAGCACAGCATCACAATGCGGACAAGTTTCTCCTTGTCTACCATAGACATTTAATGTCTGCTGGAAGTAACCGGTTTGACCATCTGCTACGGTGAAGTCTCGCAGTGTCGAACCACCAAGCGCTATCGCCTTTTGTAGAATAACTTTAATATGATCGACCAAAATAATCATCTGAGCATAGGACAGTTGGTGAGCGGGGGTGGCTGGATGAATAGCTGATAAATATAGGCTTTCAGTTGCATAGATATTACCGACACCCACGACGACCTGTTGTTCCATGATGACTGATTTTATAGCGCGAGCAATGGGCTGCTTCTTTGATTTGGCTTTGCCAATTGCTACAGTATCAGCACTGTGATCAAGCAAGTTTGACCGTTGAATCAATTGATACAGGTAGTCTGCAGTAAATTCATCTGATAATGGCTCAGGACCTAAATGATCTAATAGCTTAGCACTATAATCTTTGTGCCATAGCACTGACCCAAAACGTCTTGGGTCATAGTAATGTAGTTGGGATTTTGTATTATTAACGCCCTTAAAAACAATGATGAGATGATCATGCTTGCGCTTTTCAGTACCGTAGCTCTGCTGTTGCAGGCTGCCCGACATGCCTAAATGAACCAAAAGTTGACGCGGTACTAACGTAGCAGTTTGAGCCGCAGCGCTATCATCATTGGGTAATAAAGGTAAAAAGTTAAGAATTAAATATTTTGCGCGGCGCTCAACGCTATCTAGCATGTAATCAATCAAGCTATCTAAATCATCTGGCATCGCCCAACGCAGCTTTGGCTGGAAAACTTTTATATCGATAATGCGTTGCCCTAATAACGGTGCAAGGCTGGTTTTGGTTGTTTCTACTTCAGGCAGTTCAGGCATGATATTTTTATAATAACCTTATGATTCAGTGGACGTACTTTGTGAGTTTATATCTAAGCGACGGCGCGGCGAGCATGCAAGATACCATGCTGTTGCTCTAGTTTCGCTAAAAGCTTAGATAGGTGTGCCAATCCTGAGACTTCAATATGAAATTTTAAAAAGGCAATGTTATCATCATTACTAAGCGTTTCAACTTGACGAATATTGACATTTTCTTTATCAATAATTTGCGTCAAGTCACGCAACAGTCCGCGTCTATCATAGGCTTCTACGTGAATATCAACCGGTTGATAACGACCAGCTTGTACCCGCCACGAAGCCTCTATTTCGCGCTCAGGATCGCGTTCAATCAAGCGTGAATATTCAGGGCAACCACGATTATGGACACTGACACCTCGTGATAAGGTAATGTAACCAGCAATTGGCTCACCATGCACAGGGTGGCAACAGCCTGCTAGATTGATTTCTATATTATCCAGCCCATCGATACGAATTTTATAAGCATCAATTTTGCCTGCCTCTCTAGCATCTATACTTGGCGCAAAATTTTCTGGCGGTCTTTCAGGTTCTAGATGTAGCTGACGAGAGATGTGGCTGGTGAGTTGGTTGAGACCAATGTCGCCTGTGACCAATCCAACGATAATATCATCAGTCGTATTGACATGGAAATGCTGAATATAGTCGTTTAAATCGATGCTATTGGGATGTACCGATAGTCGTTCAAGCTCTTTACTGAGCATTTGACGACCAATTTCAATGTTTTTATCACGGTCTTGCTTATTGAACCATTGACGCAATTTTGAACGTGCACGGTTGGTATGAATGTATCCAAGTGAAGCAACTAGCCAATCACGGTTGGGCTCACGTGATGCTTTGGTGATAATTTCAACTTGTTCACCCGTTTTGAGTTGATAGGTTAATGGTACATAGCGCTGATTGACTCGCGCAGCTTGGGCACGATTACCAACTTGTGTATGTACATAATAAGCAAAATCAAGAACGGTCGCCCCTTTTGGCAGTTCAGTAATGTCACCATCACGGCTAAAGATATAGATGCGTTCGAGCTCGTCAAAGTCAACGAGTTGCTCTTCTTCGTCAAACTCCATACCCTCTATTTCTTCACCAGTTAGTAAAGATGAGCGCGGTTGGTTACGGGTTTCATTATTGATAGATAACAGTTGGCGCAGCGAGCTGATTCTTTGATTAAGATAATTGTCTTTTTTATTCTTTAGACCTTCTTTGTAGTTAACATGAGCACACATACCAAGCTCAGCTTCGAAGTGCATTTCATGAGTACGAATTTGCACTTCCAGTGACTTGTTTTCAGCAATGACTGCCGTATGTAGTGAGCGATAACCATTGGACTTGGGGTTGGTAATATAGTCATCGAATTGTTCTGGAATATATCGCCACAAGCCATGTACCAATCCAAGCACGTGGTAACAGTCTGATGGATTGGTGACCAATACTCGCAGCGCGCGAATGTCATAAAGCTGATCAAACGATAAGCCTTTGAGCTTCATTTTTCGGTAGATAGAGTAGATATGCTTAACACGTCCAGAGACTTCACCTTCGATATTAGCCTCTGCTAGTGCTTCATTGAGCTTATCTTGTACGCGCTGAATATAGGACTCGCGTTCGCTGCGTTTTTCGGAGAGCAGTTTGGCAATCTCTTTATAGCGTTCAGGCGCAAGGTAGCGAAAGGCTAAGTCTTCTAGCTCCCATTTAAGTTGCGCGATGCCCAAGCGATGCGCCAGTGGTGCATAAATGGTCATGACTTCACGCGCCACCCGATTCTGACGCTCTTCATTAGAAAAGGTCAATTCGCGCATGGCGAAAGTACGCTCAGCCAATTTGATAAGCACGACACGTACATCATTGGTGACGGAGATTAGCATGCTATAAATATTAGATAGCTGGTCGCGCTGATTGTTTACGAAGTGATCTTCTAGACGCTTATTGCTTTCAATAATCTCAGACAGCTTACCCATTGCCAAGGTATCTTTGACGAGGGTCGATATGTCTGCACCGAATTTTTTCTCGATATCAGCGAGGCTTATGATTGATTTTCGCGCACTACGATAGAGCATTGCAGCCACAAGAGCGTCTTCGTCTTGGTAGAGATAGGTCAATATGTCTGTCATGCCAATACCAGTGACATAAGCGCCTGAACGCTCAGACTCGCTGGTATTCATATGACTGCGAATAAATTCACAAGCAGCACTCAAGTGTGGTACAGACTCTTGTCCGATACGTTTGGCGACGTTGTCTAACCAAGTAGGAACATCAATATTGACTTGATCTAAATCAATCGCTTCGAGCTCTTTATCTGACAGAGCATTATTTTTATCTAAAAGCGGGTTATCAGAATATTCGTTTTCAAGCTTTGGATCATGACTATGAAAGGCATGTAGTGCTGAGCGATCAAAAGTGGTGTGTAGCTTATGAGTGGACAGCTGGTATTTGATATCGAGGGGGATTTGGGCATAGCTATTGGCAGACTGGTGCGAGCGTTGGCTCGCGACCAGTTGAGCGGCAAGTGCTGCACTATCGGCTTGGGTGGTCTGTCCATCCACCAGCGGTAATCCTTCACGAATTTTTACCATAGCCGACTCCTCTTAGCTATTTTGAATTGATTATAACCTCATCTACTATGCACACACGTTGAACTTACGATTCATAAAGTATCAGCTATAAACCAATATAACTGCTAAAAAATCTGTTTTTTAGCAGTCATAAAATGCGCGTAAAATATATAAAGCTATGAGTGCAAACGTTCACAAGAATGGAAAAAACCAGCCTAGGAATATTGTTTACTATTATCTCACTTTAAAGAGACAAATCAAGCGAGGCTATGTAATGTCTGCGGTTAATCAGGATAAATAACCATCATTTTTTTGCCACCGCTTGACTCAAATTTTGAATCAAGCTCAGTGACATGCAGTATGACTATTGAATGCTCTGAACCGCTTACTTAACCGTAAAGTGAATTACACCGCTACTTTTTCAAAACGAGCGATGGACTCAACATGGCCGGTATGACAGAACATGTCCATTACGCCAGCATGAGTCAGACGATAGCCTTGCTCTAATAATGCTTTTGTATCACGGGCGAGGGTTGCAGGGTTGCAAGAGACATAAACGATTCTCTCAGCGTTAAATTTCGGCAAGTACTGCATAATTTCCCAAGCACCAGAACGCGGCGGATCGATCAATAGCGCATCAAAGCCCTGATTCGCCCAAGGTTTATCGGTACAGTCTTGCGTCAAATCTTGGCTATAAAATTCTGTATTATTGATGCCGTTACGACGTGCGTTATCGGCTGCACGTGCGGTCATCGCTTCGCTGCCTTCAACACCAACCACAGAACCTGTCTCACCAACGAGGCGCGCGAGTGGCAAGCTAAAGTTGCCTAGACCACTGAATAAATCAAGTACGCGTTCACCTGCTTTTAAGTCTAACAAATCGCAAGCAAGCTTGGTCATTTGACGATTAACGGACAGGTTCACTTGGGTAAAATCTGTCGGGATAAACTCGAAAGTCAAATCGTATTCTGGCAATTGGTAATACAAACGACCAAATTGCTGGCTCATGTCATCATCTGCAGTCAATGCAATACGCTGGATACTGTCCGCACCTTTAGACTGCAAATATAGCTGCCAGTTGCGTGCGGCAAAAAACACTTTTAGCTTTTCTATATCAGCGTCTGATAACGGCTCCAAGTTGCGTACGATAAGTGCAACGGGCTGATTGCCATCTGGCAGCTCAGGCATTTCCTCACCCATAGCCAACTCAAGCTGAGCAATCTTGTTACGGCTCTCTAGCGTACTAATCAGTGTTTTTAAGTTTTCAATCTCAAAACCAATTCTTGGATCTAAAATATGACACTCATTTAATTCTGCCAAAAAGTTACTTGAGCGCTCACGAAAGCCGACAAGCGCGGTTTCTTTTTTGGTGACATAACGCACACCCAATCGTGCTTTGGTACGATAACCAAGACGATCACCAACCACTGGAGCAAGCCAGTTATCAGGCGTGACACTGGCTTGGTGTATCAGCATTTCAGCCAATACAGATTGCTTAAAGTTGATTTGACCGTCTGGCTGCCAGTGTTGCAAATTACAGCCACCACACACTCCAAAATGTGGGCAGGGCGGTACGGCACGTTCAGAATTTGGGTTGGCAGTAATACTGACAGCCTCGCCTTCTTCAAAGCTGGCACGGCTATTGGTTATTTTGACCAAGGCACTTTCACCCGGCAATGCAAAGCTTACAAAGATTTTTTTGCCATGTTTGTCTTCGATATGGCCATCGTCTATACCAAAACCATTACCATAAACGGCAACGCCGCGACCATCATGCGACAAACCATCAATGGTGAAGGGCAGAGGTTCTGCATCCTTTAGACGGCGGCGTGTCTTTGATGAGGGTTTAGATTTTTTCTTATTAGGCGGAATAGTAATCGTTTGGGTCTCGCTCGTTACTGGCGTAACATCAGAGATTATAGACGTTTTTGAATCGGTGGGTTGCATAAACCTGCCTTAATAATAAATGATAAATAACTAAAAAAATGAGGATAAACGCGATGTCTTATAACGCGCCTTCTTATAACTTCATTTGTTATGATGTGGGTGCAGATGACCAATCAGCGATGAAGTCTTGATGACGAGCATGACCATCCGCTTGGGTGTATTTTACCAAATAGTCGTAGCTCTGCTGCTGCCAAGCGTCAAAATCTTGTGAGGATAATTGTCCAGTTAAACGCAACCAGCGCAAATAGATTAGCCATGTATTCATGACGTCAGACTCGCAATAAATAGACAGCGTTTGCCAGTCATTAGTGCTGACAAGCTCACCAACCATACTACCGTCGACAGCTGTTTTACCCGGTAGACCATATAAGCTTGCGACAATATCCATGGCTTCGCGGCGGCTGGCACCATACTGGCTAAATCTGTCCATCAAATCAAGGTGACGCGTGTGGAAGCGATTGACATAATTATCAAAGCGCATATTTTTGATGCGCTCGCCTTCTTCAAATAACCATGGCGCTGATAACTCGTATTGCATAGCTCGATATATCAGTACAGGAATATCAAAACCTGAGCCATTCCAACTAATAAGCTGTGGCAGTTTTTCGATGTCACTAAATGCCCGAAAAAATTTGGCAAGGATGTCTTTTTCACTAAATTTATCAGCGGTCAATGAGAACAACGAAAACTTGCCGTCTTTGATGTATAACGCTGAGATACAGACAATACGTTGCAGTGGCAAGCGCATAAAGTCATGCCCAGCTTCTTGTATTCGAAGCGCTGTGAGTGCGCTCAATGCATCTGTATCATTCAACTCTGCCAATTGCGGATAGATACGGCGCGCCGCATCGGTATCAGCGACAGTTTCGATATCAAAGACCAATATAGGGTCGGATGGTAGAGCTTGTGACATAAGAAATCCTGATTAAACCAACTAAACTGAGCAGCGTTGTCTGTGCGTTAATTAACTTCTATATTGTTATCGACATTGCTGTCGTCAACGTTATATAAACCCGTTGATAAATAACGATCGCCGCGATCACAGACAATAAAGGCGATGACGGCATCAGGGTTTTCTTTAGCGACTTGTACGGCAGCCCATGCTGCAGCACCTGATGAAACGCCCGCGAAAATACCTTCGGTTTTCGCCAGTTTGCGCATATAAACTTCTGCGATACGCTGATCCACATCCATGATTTCATCAACCAAATCTGCGTTAAAGATACCCGGCATGTAAGCTGCAGGCCAGCGGCGAATACCAGCAATCGAAGCTTCTTCATCAGGCTGTAGTCCGATGATTTTGATATCTGGATTTTGTTCTTTGAGGTATTGCGATACACCAGTAATGGTACCAGTGGTGCCCATTGAGCTAATAAAATGAGTGATTTTCCCTGCTGTTTGCGCCCACAGTTCAGGCCCTGTGGTCAGGTAATGGGCTTGACTGTTATCAGGGTTATTAAACTGATCCAATACGATGCCTTTGCCATCTGCTTGCATTTGCAGCGCCAAATCGCGTGCGGCTTCCATGCCTTCATCCACCTCGATTAACGTCGCACCATACGCAATCATGGCATCTTTGCGCTCTTGAGTTGAATTGGTTGGCATCAGTAGCGTTATCGGATAGCCACGCATCGCCGCGACCATGGCTAAAGCGATACCAGTGTTGCCACTCGTGGCTTCAATCAGCATGTCGCCCGCTTTGATGTCACCGCGCTGTTCTGCTTGATAAATCATATTAAACGCAGGACGATCTTTAACAGAACCCGCTGGATTGTTACCTTCAAGCTTGGCCAGTAACGCAGCACCATTGGTCAGCTGCTCTTGCTCAGGTAAGCGCTGTAATTTAACCAATGGCGTCTGACCGACGCAATCAGCAAGTTTGGTGACTTGAGTAATGAAATTAGGGTTGGAGATAGCCGTTGCGGACATAAAGTATCCTTGTTAATTTTTAAAATTGATTTTTAATTACCGTTTATTTTTTAATTGTCATTTTGATTTTTGAATAAATATCTTGATACGGCTGCTATTGAGTGAAGTGAGTAATTTGATCGTTAATGATATTTCTACCGCTTTAACCAAATAGCAATAAATGAAAAGTTGCGTCATTATATCATTTTGTTTTTGGCTACGCTGAAGGCATCAAGAGATTTTGGTAAATGAGTGGTGTTTAAAAAGGGCTGGACAGTTAAAATGCCTTTGCGTCATAGCCACTCACCATGATCGATGAAATGCGTTATAGTTATGGCAATATATAGGTACGGCAAGAACAAGAATCACTAAATTTATCATGGGTAGGCAGTTATCATTTTTGAAATGAGAATAGCTTTGAAATAAGTACAGCCCCTAAAAAGTTTATTATTGGCTAACACCGCTTACCGCCGCTATTGATTCATAGTGCAATTTTCTGTAGAGAGTAAAGCTAGCATGGTATACAAAAAACGTTTTGATACTAGCAGTGCGTATGGCCAGTTGATTATATTGGTGTTTTTACCCATTTGTATCTTGGCAGCGGTGGGCGGTATTTTGGTCTTTTATGAGACCATGCGTGCCAGCAATTCCGAACAAGAAGTATTGGCGGAGGCGGTGCTGATTCGTTATACCCCAGCGATTGCAGAGCTAATCCCTGAGCTGTTAGCGCAAGAGCGCCAGCAAGCAGACGGCGAACCCAATATGGATGGCGAAGTTAGGGCAGATGATGCCACTCAAACGACCATCACGAAGCTTGAGGAAATCCAAGATAAGCTGGGTCGTATGCAGTCCGAGCAACATGTACAGCGTATTGCGATCATCAATGAAAGCAATCAAGTACTCGCCGCAGTCGGTTATGGGCTGAACGAAGCATGGCCTGCAATAGACACAACAAAGAATTTTTTATCGCAGCAACCAACGCCTATTGGAACCGCTTATGGTAGTGTATTAGGGGAGTTTGAAGGACAAAAACTGTGGCTGCTCGTCGATATGGACAATGAACCACTCTACATCGCCCGCTACCGTATCGCCATGGCGTTAGTGATTACTGGCTTGTTCACCATTTTGATTTTATTGTTGAGTTTAAATATTTATTCAAAGCGCTGGATAGCACCAATTTATGAGCTACGTTTGCAGTTGCAGCGTACCCATGTCGACAATCTGTATCAGCCTATTCCCGTTGAGTCAGATGGTGAGCTGAACTTATTACAGCAAGATTTGGTCAAAACGCTACGCCGCCTGCATAGAAGCTTTCAGGAATTAAAAGACCATGCCGAGCAAACCGAGGATGATTTGCGCCTTGCGTTTGATGAGATGGAAATGCAAAACATCTCTATTCGTAATGCACGTGATGCGGCAATTTCAACCAGCCAAGCCAAATCGGCGTTTTTGGCCAATATTAGCCACGAGCTGCGCACGCCATTAAACAGTATCGATGGCTTTATCAATTTGCTGGCAAGGCATGGCGAATTGAATCCTGAACAAGATTTGTACGTGCAAACCATACGTAAGTCATCAGCACACTTGCTTGCCTTGGTTAATGATGTCTTGGACTTCTCTAAAATTGAAGCGGGCAAGCTGGTACTTGATCGTCATGAGTTTGACCTTTATGACACCATTTATGACGTGGTCGATATGCTTTCGCCGGTATCCGCAGAAAAAGGTCTGCGCATGGCGGTGCTGTTTTATAATGATGTGCCGATGCGTATCAATGGCGACGCCCTGCGCCTCAAGCAAGTATTGACCAATATCGTGGGCAATGCGATTAAATTTACCGACAGTGGTGATGTGGTAGTGCGTGTCAGCTTAGATGATCATCGTGATAATTATCTCATGATCAGTGTGCAAGACAGCGGTAAGGGCATCTCTTTAGCCGATCAAAAGATGCTGTTCCAAAGCTTTAGCCAAGGTGACCCTTCAATCACTCGTCAGTATGGCGGCACAGGGTTGGGGCTCGTTATCTCCAAGCAATTGACGCGGCTGATGGGCGGTGATATTGGCTTTCATGATAATGCTCAAGAGAATATTGCCAATCAGGGCGCAACGTTTTGGTTTCGGATGCCAGCACATGTCGATGTGTTGGAAGCTGCTACTGGTCAGACGATTGAGCTTCCAGTCTTGGCTCCGCTGGCGAGTGAGACCGATGAGTTTAATGTATTGGTATGGATCAATCATACCGCCTCTATCCAAGTGCTCAAAGCCAGCTTGCAATATTTGCCGATTAAATTGACCCAAGCCAACTCATTACCAGGCGTACTTGAGTCATTAAAAGAGCATGGTAATTATTGGGATTGGGTCATCGTCGATGATGATACCCAAGACGATATGATGGCGTTACTCAAACAAATTCGTCTGCATTATCAAGGCAAGCTTGCGGTATTTGGCTATCAGGTTGCTGCCGATCAAGCATTATTAAATCGTTATCATGCCAATATTTTGTATGAACCTTTAGACAAAAGACAGCTCTATGCCATGCTCGACACCCAAAATCGCAGTACCAAAAAAAGCGTGCAAGAACCGCGCTGGACAGGGGTGACGGTACTGGCAGTCGACGATCATCTGCCCAATTTGTTGGTGCTCGATGCATTACTTAGTGAGCTTGGCATCCAAGTCATCACAGCGAGTAGTGGTTTTGACGCTATAGAAATTATCAGTAAACAACAAACCAAAAATATCAAAACCACGAAAAATGATAAGCAAAGTCTGTCGAATAAAACGCAAATCTCTAAAGCTGAAACGCGCGATGAGGTAAACAAGAAATCAAATAGTACGCTTTATGAAGAGGTGAATACCGACGATAAAGTTGCTACTCAGGATAAAGGTCATATTGATCTAATATTCATGGACATCCAAATGCCGCGTATGTCAGGGCATGAAGCTGCAAGACAAATTCGTAATATTGAAAATGATGATAGCCGTATCCCGATTATTGCGTTGACTGCGCATGGTTTGGCTGATGAGCGAGACAAACTGATCGCCAGTGGCATTAATGACTATGTGGGTAAGCCCATTAGCCAGCCTCAGTTATTACAAGTACTGCAAAAATGGCTTGGACGCACAACGACAATGCCGCAGTTAACAGCGTTGCCTGATACCAATCTGCACAGTACGGATGTGCACAATACTGATGTGCAGGTCATCGATTTATCAAAAGAGAACTCACACTCTACCGACTCACAAAATAGGGAGGCTGAAACGTATTCAACGTGGCCATCAGACTCTACAACCATTGCTTATCCTATGGTGAAAGGGGATGAAAATAACCGTCATAGCGGTTCTAATACAATCAATCAGCCAAAAATAACGCGTCCTTTATCATTGAAGAAAATTCGTGATAACTACTTGCGAGACAGCCAACCTCGTGAGGATTATAGACGCGAAACACCGCGTGATACCCAGCCACGCTATGAAAACTTACGCTTACATAAACAAGGACAGTCGCCACTATTAAAGCCATCGGAAATACCGATAAATAGTGCTCATGATGGAGTGGCAACGCCTACAGATTCCCATACATATGCGCAAGGAACAAAGAGTTGGGACAGCAGTCACCACCATTTAAGCCATCACTCTTTGGGGGCTAACGAAAGTGATGGGTTTGCTATTTTAGATTGGCAAGACGCGTTGACCCGCTCAGCGAATAAGCCCGACTTGGCAGCCAAGCTTATCATTATGATGCTTGATACGATCAATGATGAAAAGCAGGCGCTGACGCAAGCGTGGGACGCCCGTGATCGCAGTATGCTAGCGCAAATTGCCCATCGCATCTTAGGCGGCAGTCGTTATACTGGTGTGCCGCAATTACGTCAGGCCAGTCAAGACCTAGAAGATAAGTGCTTGCTGAATGTCCAACACACCACCCCTGCGCAGTTTGCCATGCTTGAGCCATATTATGCCGCATTAATAACAGCGTTAAATAATTTGCAGGCGCTGGATTTATCAGCCTATCCTCAGCTCAATTATCATCGTTTGAGTGAAAATGATATGACGTGGAAAATGATTTAGAAGTGATGGTTTTATGATAGTAACGATGAATCGAATCGTTGCAGTCAGTTATTGATGAGGTAGCGTCGTAACAAGGCTGTTAATATTGTTGCCATCAGCTTTAGACATATCGGCATCATATTGAGATGCCATTTCTATTTTATTCATGAATAAGGATTGTTATGAACGCGATTGCCACTTACCAATATGAAACCTTACAAGTTAGTATGACTGACAATATACTCACGGTAACCTTGAATCGCCCACACAAAAAAAATGCCATGAGCTTTAAAGTGGTGAAAGAATTGATTGCCGTCGCAGAACGCATTGGTAAAGACAAAACGATACGTGCGGTGATTCTCAATGGTGCTGAAGGCACGTTTTGTGCGGGCATCGACTTGGGTGATTTGAATCATCCAAAAAATCAAGCGTTCGCCGTTTGGGAGCTGGTAAAGCCATGGCAGAGCTCGTTCCAGCGTGTTTGTCTGGTATGGCGCGAGGTGCCTGTACCGGTCATTGCTGTACTAGAAGGCTATTGTATCGGTGCAGGGCTTCAGTTAGCGCTGGCTTGCGATGTGCGTATCAGTCATCCAGATTGCAAACTGTCTATTATGGAAGCTAAGTGGGGGCTTGTACCTGACATGGGTTTGACGCAATCGGCGTTTGGCGTGGTACGTGAAGATGTGCTAAAAGAGCTTGCCATGAGTGCGCGTATCGTGACTGCCAGTGAGGGCAAAGCATTGGGTCTTGTCAGCCATTGCAATGAAGCGCCACTTGAGCAGGCGCAAAAGCTCGCTGCCGAATTTGCAGAGCGCTCTCCTGATGCGGTGTTGGCGAGTAAGCGTGTGGTCAATGCTATGTTCCAGCAGCCAGCCACTACTTTATACAAAGAAAAAGTATGGCAGCTTAAAATGATGCTCGGTCGTAATCGCAAGCTTGCTTTAAGAAAAGCCAAGCAAGCCAGTACGGCATTTGGTAAGCGCCAGTTCCGCTAAATATCTTTTACTAATTATGCCGCTATGCTAACGCTCAGACCTGTTTTGACAAATTATTGTGATTGTTTTTAGTTGTTATTGTTTGTTTTATTCACGTCATACCTCTATTGAAATGTGAGTGGATAGTACGATATAACACTGTCCACTTGCGCCGCTGTATGCAACTGTGCACTAATGGTGGCAATGACCCTTGTTTTCAGTATTGAGTAAAGACTAAATATCAAAGACAATGGAAGCCTGAATAATACAATAACAATTACTAGGGTGTATTGAACCTTTATAACGATTCAATACACTCTATATAAAATGGTCTGAATATGTCTGCTCCAAAATCCTCTCTACCCAATCGACCCATTGCTTCTGAGCGCGTACGCTCTGCTGATTTGCCTGTTGCATGGATTATGATGCTTGGACTTATCGTGGCAGTGGGGCCATTGTCTATTGATATGTATCTGCCTGCATTACCATCGATGGCAGATGACTTTGGCGTATCCACAGCCTTTATGGCCAACTCTGTTCCTGCTTATTTTTTAGGCTTAGTATTTGGCCAGTTATTTTACGGACCATTTAGTGATCGTGTTGGTCGTGTTAAGCCTTTATATATCGGTATGACGTTATATGTCATCGCCTCCATTGTTTGTGCGACTACTAATAACGAGTATGTATTATTCGTTGGACGGACGATGCAAGCGCTTGGTGCGTGTGTCGGCGCGGTGGTCACTCGTGCTGCGATTCGCGATCGATTGACTGCCAAACAAACCGCAAAAGCCTTTTCTATTATGATTTTGGTGATGGGTTTAGCGCCGATATTAGCCCCATCGCTTGGTGCGCTATTTCTACAGTTTTTTAGCTGGCACTCTATTTTTTGGTTTTTGGCTGCTTTTGGCACGTTGAATTTATTACTCACAAAGTTTTTCTTCTTTGAAACGTTGACGGAAGAAAATCGTAATGTACGTCCTGCAAGAGAAGTACTGAGTCAGTATTGGGACTTATTAAAAGACCCGACGTTCAATTATCCAGCGATTGGTGGCGGCCTGCTGATGGGGGCGATGTTTGTTTATATCAGTTCAGCCTCTGAGCTGATTATGGATACCTATGGGGTATCCGCGACCCACTTTGCTTGGCTATTTGGGATGAATGCTGCTGGTTTTGTGGGTTTGACTCAGCTGAATCAGTGGCTCACCAATCGCTTTCGTATTTTGAGTATTTTGCGCTTTGGTGCGATGATGCAGGTTATTTCTGCAGGCGTGCTATTTGTAATAGGTCTATTTTTGGGTACTGATGCTTGGCTTCCATTGGTGCTGGCTTGTATTTTCTTCTGTATCGCAGGCTTAGGTCTTACCCAGCCGAATGCTTCTGCTATTGCGCTGGCCTTTCAAAAACGCCGAGCGGGCATGGCAAGTGCGCTACAAGGCTCGCTCATGTTCTCAGTCGGTATCTTTGGTGGATTATTATTAAACCTATTTCCAGTTAATCCCGTACTCAAAATTGGTATTGCGATGTTCGCTTTGATGAGTCTTGGCTGTTTTTTAATTTGGCAGATAGATCGTAATTTAAATCTGGACGATGCGGAGTAAGCCAGAGACTTTATAATTCTTGCACTAGCATCTTAAAAGGCATTCTTACATTGATTATGTAGGGATGCTTTTTTTGTACTTTTTATTTTATTTTTGCCTAAAACTGCGCATAAAACAAGGCCATATTACAAGTTTTCAGTTATATAAATAGACTTATGTGGGCCTTTAATATCCTTTGTTTGCCATATATAACAAATTGTGGTTAATAACCAAACATAATTATTGCAATCACAAAGGTAGGCAAGTATTATCCACGTAACTTTCTGTAAGTAAATATTGTGAAGATATTACCTAACCTTTCTAAATTGTCATTTATTGATATATATAACGTAAAGTTTAAAGGATGAATTATGAAGCAATTATATAAACTATTGCCAATTGTATTTAGTATAGGACTGTTTGGGTGTAGTAACTCTACTACTCAAGAGAATGTAAATAAGAGTAATGCTAAAGATAATAAAGATACCTTTGTTAGTAAATTGCCTGATACTGCGCCCACATTAAAGGTTGCGACTACAGGTACGACGCCGCCGTTTTCGTTCCAAGATGACTATGGCAATATGCAAGGGATTGACATTGACGTCATTCGAGCTATTGGTGAGGAACAAGGCTTTAAAGTCGAGTTTTACAAAGAAACGTTTCAAAATATGTTTGATAGTGTGGAATCAGGTAATCGCGATTTGGCATTAGCAGGTATTTCTTATAAAGATGAACGCGCGGCGAAATATGGCTTATCGAAACCTTATTTCTTTAATCCATCAGCAATTATGTATTCTAACGATAAGTTGAAAATAACTAGTTTAGAAGACCTAAGCGGCATGCATGTTGGTGGTATGGAAAATGGGAAGTCAGTCGATCAAATAAAAGCAGTTGGCACCTACGGTGAGCTGTCTACCAGAGAGACTGCTTTCTTATTATATGAAGATTTGATGCAGGGGAAGGTTGATGCCATTCTCCATGATGCCCCTATTTGGCAGTATACGGCAAAAATCCATCCTGAATATAAGGTCACTATCGTGCCTTATGAAGGCGAAGATGTGCCTGAAGCACAGCAAGTGATAATGATGGCAAAGGGCAATAATGAGCTTATTAAAAATGTTAACGAAGGTATTACTAAGCTTAAGACAAAAGGAACGTTCAAGACAATTGAAGAGCAGTGGTTAGGTGAGAGTATTCCAGCTATCGATAGCACTTCTGCTACTACTCAGCAACTGAACTAAGGAATTCTGAAGATGGCAACTACCCCTAATGTTGACAATAAGCGCTATCAAAATTTAATTATTTCAATTGCACTGTTTTTATCGCTCATCGGTGCTTTGCTAGCGTTTACCTTTTATACCTCAAGCTTATTAGAAAGAAACACGGTATTAATTGATAGAACCAACCAAGTCGCGAATAGCGCGCAGGCGGTAATTAAAGATTTATTCGATTTAGATAATAGCTATGGCGAAGATACAAACTCTCCGCATATTCAGCGCGTTTTAGAGCGTCTGGAACAAGATACAGCACTGATTACTAGCTCAATTTCAGCTCTTGAACAAGGCGGTACTATTACTAGCGTTGAAGGCAAAAGCTACGATCTTCCGAAAGTTAATAGTGATTCTCAAGTCAAAGTTGCGGAAGCTAATCAAGAATGGAGACTTTTAGAACCTAAAATTCAGGCATATCTTAAAGATGCTGATAATGTGATGGTCGACTCTTCAGATAACCTGACTCAGGCGGTTGAACAGGCGAAGACTTCAAGTTTATTTATCAACGACTCGCTAGACCAGCTTACTGATGAGGTGTTTATAAACGCTGAACGTCAAGCAAACACTATTCGTCTGATTCAGATATTGGGTGTTGCAGCTATTTTCGCTTACTTCTTGATATTCGTATTCTTCTTTGTACGTCGTTTGCGTGAGACGGATGCTGAAGCATTTGCTGCTCGTCGCGAGACACAGGAAATTATGGAAACGGTCAGTACTGGTCTATTCTTGCTTGATAAAGACTTGAATATTGGTCAGCAGCATTCTCGTGCATTAAATGACATTGTTGGCTCAGACAGATTGGCAGGGGAAAACTTTACCAATGTCTTGCGCGGTCGTATTTCTGATAAAGATCTGAAAACCACACAGCAATTTATTGAGCAGCTTTACAATCCACGCGTTAAAGAAAAATTGGTAGATTCTCTCAATCCGCTGCACAAAGTCATGCTACACAACAACGCTGGTGATAAAGCACAGAATAATCGCTTCTTAGACTTCAAGTTCTCACGTGTTTATGATAACAAAGATATTGCCCGTATTTTGGTCAACGTCAACGATGTATCGGATGCCGTATATTTAGAGCAGCGTCTAGAAAAAGAGCGCTCGCAAAATGATATGCAGATCGAGATGCTCACCACTATCTTGAATGTAAATCCTAAGATTATTAATGAGTTTATTGATAATACGCAGATGCACATTGAGAAGATGAACAATATCTTGAAAAATCCTGGTAGCTCTCAATACGAGCTTGAGGGCAAACTAAAAGCCATCTATCGCGAAATGCATAGCTTAAAAGGTGAGGCATCTGCGCTAAAACTGCACAGCTTTACTAAAATTGCCTCAGATGCGGAAGACAAACTGCACGCATTGCAAAACCAAGGTCAATTATCTGGTAACGATTTCTTGCCATTGGCCGTACATTTGGATGACTTATTAAGCTTATCGAATACCATTGCAACGTTAGGTGAGCGTATCAACCGCTCAGCACCAGCAGCCGCAAAATCTAGCGTATCAGCAGCAATTTCTGAAAGTCAGTCAATTGCCAGAGCGGCTACCAGCTCAAGTAATGGCATGGCCACTGATGGTGGTTTGGACATCAATTTGGGTAGTGATGCAGACGATGCAAATAATGATCACTTGGTTTTTTATAAAGACTTTGCCGATGATATCGCAACTAGGCAAGGCAAACAGGTCACGCTCAAAAGCCTGACATTAACCCAAGCCAATATACCAGAGCATCTTGCCAAGCCGATTAAAGAGATTAGCATTCAGCTACTACGTAATGCTGTGGTACATGGTATTGAAGCGCCAAGTGTTCGTCATTCGATTGGTAAGACTGCGGTTGGGACGATTGATTTAGAGGTGCAAGACAGCGGCGCAGATGTGACGCTGATTGTGCAAGATGATGGTCAAGGTATTGATTATGACAGCATTCGTGCCAAGTTAAGCAGTGATGGTCGTTTTAGTACAGAAGAAGCCAGTCAGCTCAGTCAAAGCGAGCTGCTCAAACAACTGTTTTCTTCTGGTTTCTCTACCAAAGAACACGCAGATGAAGATGGCGGACGAGGTGTCGGTCTTGATATCATTAAAGCAAAAGTAAAAGATTATGATGGCAAGCTTAACGTAAACAGCGAATTCGGTCAGATGACACGGTTTGTTATTACTTTACCAAAAGCTTAATTAGAAACAGCAGGTATATTGTCAAGGATGACAAGCACTTCATTAAAGGTAATAGATCAGTTATGCATAAGTTAATGATTGTTGATGATTCAAATATTATTAGAAATCGTATTCAGCGCGCGTACGATTCAGGGCAGTTTATGCTGGTTGCGACGGCAACCAGTGGTGTCCAAGCCATTGAAAAGTTCAATGTCCATCGTCCTGATGTAATCACCATGGACTTGACCATGCCACAAATGGATGGACTTGAGTGCATTGAGAAAATCATTGCGATTGACCCTGAAGTACGCATTTTAGTGGTGTCAGCACTGTCTGATAAAGCCACTGGCATTGAAGCATTGTCGTTGGGTGCCAGCGGATTTTTGTGCAAGCCTTTTTCAGAAGAAGAGCTTGTAGAGTCTTTGTATGAGCTAATGCAAGACTAAACCATTCAACGACTTAAGTAGATGTCATTATGAAAGAACAAAAGCTACAGATTTTTTTAAGTATTATTAGTAATTATTTTAATCAGTTTGGGGGCGAGGAGCTTGTCGCTGACACCCCATATCTGTTAGAGAACAAACAGCCAAAAGTCCATGATTATACGGGTGTGATCGGTATATCGGGTGGACAAAAAGGCGTGGTGTATTTTTCGGCAACCCGTCAGTTATTGTCCGCTATACTGGATAGCATGGGTGAAACGGATAAAAGCGATGAGAATTATATCGATTTGGCTGGTGAAGTGGCCAATACAATCGCTGGTAACGCGCGTAAAGAGTTTGGCTCAGAGTTCCATATTTCTGTGCCGTTTGTATTTAAAGGCTCTCCACAAAGTATTGTGTTGCCGAATGATGAGCGTTCTTTTATCATTCCTATCACTTGGAACTCGCAGATAGGCGAGATTGTGGTCTGTTTGCAGGATTAACGTTGCTGCCACCGCGTCATAAAGATGGATATTAATATATTATGGTTAAAGTAGAAAAATTGGGTGTGTTTCTGAGCTCAATCAATGCATTTTTTGCACAAATTGATGGCTCAGAAGTGTCCATTGATACCCCTTATTTAAATCATAACAAGAGTGCTGTTGGTTATGATTATAGCGGCGTTATCGAGATATCAGGGCCTCTTGAAGGCTGTGTGTATGTGAGTGCGCCAAGCGCGATGTTACGAGAGGTCATAAAAGTGATGGGCGAGCCTGACTCATCGATCACGATGATGAAAGATCTGCTCGGTGAGATGGCCAACACTATCTCTGGAAATGCTCGTACTGAGTTTGGCTCAGAGTTTATTATCTCGCCGCCGCATATTGTTGAGAGCGCACCAAGCGTGTCTTATTTGCCAAAAGATCGCCAAAGTTACGTCACGCCATTTACGTGGCGTGGATATAAAGCGGTCATTGGTATCTGTATCGCTTAATCTACAGCTGCTAATTTATTCAGTATAAAGAACGACGTTAATGCGTCGTTTTTTTATGCGTTATCATCCACTTAAACAGCATAATAGCGCTAGCAGTCGCTAAGCATTATATGCTAAAATACAGCCCAGCTATTTTTTATCACATCGTATTTTTACGTTCAAATGATAGCTCAATTTTTTAAACCAACCCATCAACCAATGACACACACATCATGGCAAAAAATTGCTGGGTGTTTGGCGACTTGATTAATTTGCAAAAAGTTAGTGCTGCCACAATAAGTATTAACCGTTAGCAGATGCGTGTCGCTAGATAGGCAGTTTTTGTGATGTGGAGGCATAACCCAACCAATAGGAATTTCACATGTCTACAAAGAATCCAACCAAAATCGAAATGCGCGACTTACTACAAGCCGGCGCTCACTTTGGTCACCAAACACGTTTTTGGAATCCAAAAATGGGACCATACATCTTTGGTGCCCGTAACAAGATTCACATCATTAACTTAGAGCACACAGTAAAAGCGTTTAACGAAGCATTGACTTACGTTAACGGCTTAGCTGCTAAGAAAAACAAAGTATTGTTCGTAGGTACTAAACGCGCAGCAAGCGGTATCATCGCTGAGCAAGCAGCACGCGCTGGCATGCCATACGTTGACCATCGCTGGTTAGGTGGTATGTTGACTAACTGGAAAACACTTCGCCAGTCAATCAACCGTCTAAAAGAGCTAGAAAAGCAAGCAGAAGACGGTACTTTCGCCAAGCTTACTAAGCGTGAAGCGTTAGAGCGTACTCGTGATATGGAAAAACTTGAGCGTTCACTAGGCGGTATTAAAGATATGGGCGGCCTACCTGATGCAATCTTCGTTGTAGACGTAGATCATGAAGCGATTGCTATCAAAGAAGCTAAAAATCTAGGTATCCCAGTTATCGGTATCGTTGATACTAACTCTAGCCCAGATAACGTTGATTACATCATCCCAGCAAACGATGATGCTATCCGTGCTGTGACCTTGTATGTGACTTCTATGGCTGATGCGATTATCGCTGGTAAAGAATACGCACAGACTCAAGCGGGCGGCAAAGCTGAGCAAGAAGCACCTGCTACTGAAGAAGCACCAGTTGAAGCCAAAGCAGAAGAAGCGGCGACTCCAGCAGAATAATTGGCTGACCCAAAAGGTTTAACTTTGTAAGGATAGCTTGATAGTCACACTATCTGCATCCATATAAAGTTATTAACAGCGTATAAGCTCACAATAGGCATGATGTAGTTTTACTCGTCATGCCTTATTGTTGATGGAACACTCGTTAATAAGCGAGTATTATCGCTTATATATGCCCTCGTGATGCACAATATCTGTTATTACAATGATGTCTGTTATCACGATCAACCATGAGTGCTTCCATTACTATAAGAGCGATATAGTACCAATAGATAGCAAAGATATATCTCATAGAAATTAAGCACTCCCATACATAATAAAAGGTAACTCTTATGTCAGAAGTAAAAGTATCTGCCAAAATGGTAAAAGAATTGCGTGACCGTACTGGTCTTGGCATGATGGAATGTAAAAAAGCGTTAGAAGAATCAAACGGTGATGTAGAAACTGCCATTGATAACCTACGTAAATCTGGTCAAGCCAAAGCAGCTAAAAAAGCGGGTAACATTGCAGCTGATGGCACTATTATCATCGCTCAAGGCGACAACAAAGCATTCTTGTTAGAAGTAAACTGCCAAACTGACTTCGTTGCAAAAGACGAAAACTTTACGGCATTTGCAGAAGCAGTAGCGAATATTGCATTAGAAAACAATGTGACTGACGTAGCTGCTATCGCTGAATTGCCATATGGCAATGGTCAGACTGTTGAAGAAGCTCGTGTATCTTTGGTACAAAAAATCGGCGAAAATATCCAAGTACGCCGCGTTGAAGTATTAGAAGGTAGCAACCTTGCTTCATACCGTCATGGTTTACGTATCGGTGTTGTGGTATCTTTTGAAGGCGGCAACGCAGATACTGGCAAAAACCTTGCCATGCATATCGCAGCATTCAACCCAGTTGCGGTTGATGACGAAAGTGTAGATGCTGATTTATTAGCACGCGAAAAAGACATCATCGAAGCAAAAGCTCGTGAGTCTGGCAAGCCTGATAACATCGTTGAAAAAATGATCGAAGGTGGCCTACGTAAGTATCTAGAAGAAGTGACTTTACTACGTCAGCCATATGTTATGGACAACGAGAAGAAAGTTGGTGATGTACTAAAAGCTGAAGGCGTAAAAGTACTTGCTTTCAAACGTCTAGAAGTTGGTGAAGGCATCGAGAAAAAGCAAGAAGACTTTGCTGCTGAAGTTGCTGCAACACAAGCACTGGCTAACAAGTAATTTTTAAATTTTGCTAAGAAGAAAGGTGAGTGCTAAGCTTTCTGGTTTGGTACTCACAGATCAGCTTTATTGTTAATCTTGTATCGAACTCAAAAAATATGACAAGATAGATTATGAATGAATAGATAAAGCCTCTTAGCACAAAAAAGCCCGTTAATTATATTAACGGGCTTTTTTACGTTTGGATTCAACGGTTCATGTAGTCTTCATTTTAGCGTAGCGCATCATATGCTGAGTTGGCATAGCTGGCACTATTGCTATTACTGCTGGTGCCATAGCTGACGTTTTGTAAGCCGCTACTGAGACTAGGATTGGCGATTTGATTGCTAGCGTTCATGGTACCGCCTGATAGCCCTGAATCGTTTTTATACAAGCTATGGTAACGGCTCATGACATTTTTGACATAGTTACGGGTTTCCTTAAAAGGCGGGATGCCGTTATATTTATCAACGTTACCTTCACCCGCATTATAGCCCGCAACCGCAAATTCTACGTTGTTATTAAACCGCTTCATCAACCATGCAATATATTTAGCAGAGCCTTCGATATTATCTGCAGGGTTCCAAGGATTGCTGACTTTGAAGCGTCGCGCAGTCGCTGGCATTAGCTGCATGAGACCTTGCGCACCGACAGGTGAGCGTGCATTTGGGTTAAATGCGGATTCGCTATGCATCATTGCTTTTATAAGCCCAGGATCTACGCCATGACGCTGAGCTGAGGCGCGAATATAACTGTCGTATGAGTTGCGGCTTCCGCTACTGCTGGCAGAGCTACTACCGTAATTACTGCTGCTATTGTCACTACTACCGTCATACATTTTAGAATCTTTGTAGTAGGTGACTTTTACCTTTTTGGTGAATTTGTCAAAATTACCACTTGGATTGACGTTAGTGAGTAAGACTTGTCCGCCTTTGTCTTTGTAAATATACATATTACCTGCTTTAGCAGCAACAGATAGAGATAGGCTGGATAGGGCGACAGCGGTCAATAAAACAGGAGACAAGCAGCGAGTCACTAAGGTTGTAACATTTATCATAGGGTTATCACTTTTCATCGAGTAATAGCAAATTGCTTTGCCTATAGGCGCGTCGTTCTGCGCATTTAAGCGGTTATCGTGCTGGTAGGATTTTATCGCTGTAAACGATATAGCACCCTAGCAAAAACCACGTCTAACTAGAAACCACTCGCATTGGATACAAAAAATAATAGTTGCTTACTATAACATATAATAACTTTTCGACGCATACGATTATCAGCACAAAGTATAAAAGTCATTTTTAATTTGTAAAAAAATCAACACACTACCGTTTTTGAGTATGTTGATTGAGTATCGGCTTTATTATTTTTAGGCGTGTGTGGTACGTGAATATTCTGGCTGTAGCAATGAATGAATCGTGAGAAATAAAAGCTGTTCAAAGCACTGAAAACTGCTTTGAACAGGGTTATATAGAAAGTGCACTGATAAAAATAGGCACCCAAACGGCGGTGACCAGCCCGTTTACTGCCAATCCAAATGCCGCATAACGCCCAGCAGTGTGGCTAATTTGCCATGCTTCGACGGTACCAAAAGCATGCGCTGCCAATCCAAGTGCTAAGCCCTTGGCGCGGTCATCATCGATACCGCGAAATAAGAAGCGCGCCAAAGTACCACCGATAAGCCCTGAAACAATAATAATTAAGTTCGCCATGGCTAGTGGTGCTTTAATTAGATCTGCGACACTCAGACCGATGGGTGTGGTTACTGAACGCGTTGCGAAAGCGAGTATGGTGTCGTGACTTAATGAAAATAAATAAGCCAATGACATCGGTAGCAATGCACCAACCACACTTGCAAGGATAACTATGAGAGTAAGCTTTTTGACTGGCAGACCTTTAAAGTTCATTGCTGCTAATGGTACTGCCAACAGTACGGTGACATATCCCAATAAGTGATCAAATACAGGCTTGGCAACATCGTAATAATCGTTGTAATCCCATTGTAGGATAAACAAAAATAAGAGAACAAGCGCCAACGCCGTAATCACCATCGGCAGCCATGAGAGCTTACGTGCCAGTACACGAGCAGTCACATGGGCGATTAGCGTTAATAATATCGCCGCAAAGGTTGCCACAAACACGTTATCAAAAGTCATTGCATTTCCTTGTTCATACAGCTCATAGCTGTCCTTTGTGCTCTTCAACGGTGGTGCTATCGATGCTAACATCGTGATTGAGCCAACGGTTGGCAAGTATGGCAAGTCCCCAAAGCGGTATGAGAGTACTAATCATCATCGTCAGCATAACGCCCCACAGCTCATCACCTAAAGCAAATAGCAGTAAGCCTGCACCTGCAGACACGGGCAAAAAAGCAAAACCGCTATCCACCAATAAAGTATTACTGGCTTGGGTGAGCCAACTGGGCAACCCTTTAAGTAATCGCCATGCCATCAAAATCAAGAACATGGCGACCAATCCAACGATGTTGGCAGCCTTTTCTATTCCTGCTAATTGACAGATGATAACGGCTGATTCACGAACCACGATGACCATCGTGAGTGTCAGTACTAAGGCAAGCCATAGCGGCAAATGGGTGGAGTGAGTAGATTTCATAAGAAATACTGGCCGATTTAGAAATAGAGAGGATAGGAGCAACAAAATAGGTAACCGCACTCTAATGAGTGTGTTCTATCTATCAATGATATTAATATTGGTTGAACCTATAGCCGATGATTATATAGAGAGTAGGCAAACTAATAAAGCTTATAGCATATCGTCAGTGCGATTATAAATAGTCACAGCGTTAAGCTCGCTTACTATAATGAGTGTATCATTTGCGCCAGGCTACCTTGTGCTCACTTTAAACGACATCGACTATGGTAGCGCGTTTTCGTGATCGGGTAACCTATAAAGTTTAATGCTATGTGCCAAAAAAAAGGATGATATCAATGGATATCATCCTTTTGTCTTTTATAAAGCTATTTTACAGATTCAGTCATTTATATTTTTGAGTCAGGAATTTCCACTTCTACTGCTAATTCCTCTGACTTAGCGGCTTCAGAATTCAGCGCATCAAACTCATCAAACGCTTTTTCTTCTGCTTCGGTCATCGTCGGCTCTTCAATCTCATCAGGCTTTTCGAAGTCTTCAAGTACTGGCATTAATAACGTGGCTTGGGCTAATGGCAGTACATCTAAAGGCTCTAAATTGGCCTGACCCAGTAGCTGTCTTAGCGTATCGCTTGGCAAGCGAATCGTTAAACACTCATGCCCGCTGTCATCATAGCTCTCTTCCTGAATAACACCCAGCTCATATAAGGCGTTTTTTAACTGACCTGCATGATAAGGTAAGGTCAACTCAAAGGTGGTGAGTGTACCAGTAAGTAACTGCTGGACGGCTAACGACAACTCTTCCATACCTAGATTTTCTCTAGAAGAAACATAGACGCGATTGGGTTGTCCTTCACTAGCATAACCAATATGTGCAGGCTCATCTGTCAAATCAATCTTGTTGTAGACATTGAGCACTGGTACATCATTATCAATCTCTGCTAATACGTCTTTGACCGCTTGAATTTGCTCATGCATATCTTCACTAGAAGAATCGATAACGTGTAGCAATAAATCTGCCTCTAACGTTTCTTCTAATGTCGCATGAAAGGATTCGACCAACTCATGCGGCAGATGACGGACAAAACCTACCGTATCGACTAAAACAACACGACCAACACCCTGCCAGTCTAAACGGCGTAGAGTAGGATCAAGCGTGGCAAATAGTTTATCCGCTGCATAGATATTCTCGTCGACCAAGCGGTTAAATAGCGTCGATTTACCAGCGTTGGTATAACCGACAAGCGAAATCGTCGGCACATCTGATTTTTGGCGGCGGGCTCGACCTTGCGCACGTGTCTGTCTGACTTTCTCGATTCTGCTTTTAAGCTGATTCACGCGCACTTGTAGCAAGCGACGATCGGTCTCAAGCTGGGTTTCGCCGGGTCCACGTAGACCAATACCGCCTTTTTGACGCTCCAAATGCGTCCAACCTCGTACCAAACGCGTCGATAAATGGTTGAGCTGCGCCAGCTCTACTTGTAGCTTACCTTCATAAGTACGGGCACGCTGCGCGAAAATATCCAATATCAAACCCGTACGATCCAGTACGCGACATTTAACCAAGGCTTCAATATTACGCTCTTGTGATGGCGATAAGCTATGGTTAAATAAGACGATGTCCGCATCATGTTCGCGTACCAATTCTGCTATTTCTTCTGCTTTACCGCTACCAACGAAGTATCTGGCGTCGGGTCTTTGACGTGAGCCTGTGACTAAAGCCAAACGATCAGCCCCTGCTGAGTCTGCTAACAGCTCAAATTCACCTAAATCATCAGGATCTTGAATTTGACGGATGTCTAAATGTACTATAATGGCGCGCTCGCCACCTTCGTGTCTTTCAAAATAATCCAAAGAGTATCACCTATTTAATAAAGTAAATATATCGCTATTATCCATTCAGTAAACGTCGATATAGCGTTCATATGACCATATATATGTGGTCTCATCACTTAATATTAAAGCGTTCTAGCACAATTAACGAGGGTTTTATGTTACAGCGTAAATGAAAGCCATAGGCAAATCAGTGAACGCAGCAGAACTAGTTGAATAAACAGCAACTCAGTGAACAAAAAGGAGCTCAGTGAACAAATCGTCACTGAATGAATGAATTTTGTTATACTCATGGCGCTTGTTTACGATATATAATCATAAGTTTTTAACCACGAGGGACACAGATGAGCCAATCTAAGTCAGGCTTCTCACTCAGACAACAGTTGGGGCGCGGCAAACAAATTGCTGGCATGACCACCACTATCGCTGGTGGATTGCGCGCCGCCCAACGTATTGGCGCATTTAAGCAGCCACCACGCGAAAAATTGCCACGCTATATTCAAGCCTTTTGCCGCAAAATGGCAGGCTCTTTTGGCGTCAAGGTTGTGGCAGTCGAGCGGGTAGAGCAGCACCACGGATTATGGGTATCCAATCATGTGTCATGGATGGATATCCCTGTGGTGGGAACACTGAGTCCTGCTTTTTTCTTATCCAAAGCCGAAATCGGTGAATGGCCTGTATTTGGCAAGCTGGCTCATGCAGCAGGCACGGTATTTATTGAGCGTGGTTCCGGTGATGCAGGGTCGGTTGCCGCCCAAATTGCCAGTTTTTTGACCAAAGGTTTCTCAGTTATATTCTTCCCTGAGGCGACCACCACAGACGGTAAAAAAATCAAACGTATTCATGGTACTTTGCTACAAGCAGCGATAGATGCTGACGTGCCCGTACGCCCGCTGGTAATTGCTTACGTCAATAAAGACGGCACGTTAAGTGAAGAGTTGCCTTACTATGGCAAGCTTACGATGAAAGAGAGCCTAAAAAAGGTACTCGATACGAAAGATGTGACCGCCTACGTATTGCCACTTGAGCCAATAGATCCTAAAGGGTTGAGCAAAAGTGAATTGACGGATTTGTTACAAGCCCGTATGCAGGAAGGTTTGGCGGAACTGCATTCGCGAGTCTTAACGAAAGTCGCTAAAGTATAAAGCGCTGACAGCATAATAATTGCAAATATTCAACAGGCTCCAATAAAAAGGCGCAAATCGCTCAGTTTATAACTGCGATTTGCGCCTTTTTTTGTCGATTATAAATACGACAGCCTCAATGCGCTAAAGTCTGGTTCTCATCAGACATGGTGTCACCTCAAGCTAAAATTAGGGTGATGGATTAGGATGCTGGGTATGCACCGCTTCAATCGCTTCCAATACTTCTGAGCTTAAGGTTAAATGGATACTATCGATGTTGGATTTTAGCTGCTCGATCGTAGTAGCACCAATAATGTTACTGGTGACAAATGAGCGTGAGTTAACGAAGGCTAATGCCATCTGTGCCATATCTAAACCTGCATCTGCTGCTATTTTGGCGTATTGAGCAGTGGCTGATAGCGCTTCTTCGTTGGTATAGCGCGCAAAGCGATCATACATCGTCAGACGCGCACCAGTTGGGCGTTTGCCATCGAGATATTTACCAGATAAGACACCAAAGCCAAGCGGTGAATAAGCCAATAGACCTACATTTTCACGGTGCGTAATCTCGGCCATAGCAACTTCATATAAGCGATTTAGCAAACTATAAGGATTTTGCACCGTGATAGGGGCGATCAAACCATTTTTATCCGCCTCCCATAGATAGCGCATCAGTCCCCAAGCGGTGTCGTTCGATAGTCCATAAGCGCGAATACGCCCTTTTTTAATCTCATCATTTAACGCTTGAATGGTCTCTAGAAATGGCGTCAAATCATCTAATGGTTGCGATGCCATCTCTTCGGTATAGCCAAGCTGACTAAAAAAATTCGCTTGGCGTTCAGGCCAATGGAGCTGGTAAATATCAATATAATCAGTCTGCAAACGCTGAAGATTGCCATCGATGGCGCTGCTAATATGTTCGGCATTAAAACGCGTTTGCCCATCACGCAAAAAATCCATCGGCGATATTTTGCTAGCAAGGATAACTTTATCGCGCTGTTTGGTTTTATTAAACCATGTACCCATGAAGCGTTCAGTATCGCCTTGCTTGTCTTTATCTGGCGGCGATGGATACATTTCCGCCGTATCCCAAAAATTCACCCCTTCGCTTAGCGCCGTGTCCATTTGTTCATGTGCTTGGATCTCGGTATTTTGCTGTCCCCATGTCATCGTGCCTAAACAAATCTTAGAAACTTTTTCATTGAGTTGTGGCAACATTTGATATTGCATATGAATGTCCTTTGTAAATGTATTTTTATAGCTGACAGTTTTTTAAGCGATTACATGAGCTTTATGCCAGTGACACCAGGCGGGGTAACCTTAAAGATTTTTACTTTAAATAACAGGGATTGTCCGGCAAGGGGATGGTTAAAATCCACTTCGACTTGCTCGTCATCGAGTGCACTAATCGTACCCGGCAGCGTGTTTTTGCCTTTGTCTTCGAACTCTACCATCATGCCGATTTCTGGATTATCAGCGATTAACGCAAACTGAGTACGGCTGAAATGTTGGATGTTGTCAGGATTCCAATCGCCAAATGCCTGCGCCGGCTCTAGGTGGGCAGAGCGCGTATCACCAGCACGTAGGTTCATTAATACCTGCTCAAAGCCAGGTAATAAACTTTCATCACCAATGGTGAGCGTCACAGGCGCATCACGGCTAAAGGTAGAATCAATCATCGTACCGTTCTCTAGTGATACTTCAAAGTGCAGCTTTACAAGGCTACCAAAAGTGATACGGGTGTCTTCATTGGGATTGATAAATTGTGAGTCGGTCATAGTCAACAGCCATTTATTACGGGATTAGGAATTGGTTTGGCAAATAATATAAGAAATGATAAGCCATCTTGGAGAGTATGTAAGCGTAAATAGTGTAACGCAAATAGTGTAATATATTTGGCAATTCTAAGAGCAGGCAGGGGTTTTATGGTAAATAAACAACAAGGTCACATTAAAAAGTGGCAAGATGACAAAGGCTTTGGTTTTATCGAAACGCAGAATGGTGATTCAATATTCTTTCATATCAATGAGTTTAAAGCGCGTCGTCGCCCTGAGGTCGGTGAGCCCGTTGTTTTTACATTTGGGCAGGACAATCAAGGGCGTATGCAAGCAAAAGATGTACAAGAGCTGAGCTTTGTGCAGCAAAAAATGGCGCAAAAAAATCAGAAAATCCGTCAGCGTAATCACAAACGTAGCATGCAAGCAGACTTTGAAGCGGGACAAAAGAAACGTTTGTTCCTTGGTGTGGGCTTTTATGGCGTATTAATCTTGTTGGCTGCCATGAACAAGCTCAGCTGGCTGGTTGTGGGTTGGTATGTGGCTTTGGGTCTCATTACTTATATGATGTATGCCAAAGACAAAGCCGCTGCTCAGAATAATGATTGGCGCACACCTGAATCAACCTTGCATCTGCTAAGTGCGCTGGGCGGTTGGGTGGGCGCGATGGTTGCGCAGACGTATCTACGCCACAAGTCGCAAAAGCCTGAATTTCGAGTGGCGTATTATTTGACTGTTCTCATCAATATGGCGGGGTTGTTGTTTATATTGACAGGAGGAAGCTTGAAATTTTTGCAAGGATTACTTGATTCTTTGGTATAAAAGCACTTGTTTATTTATCATAGTGAGCGGTGTAGTTTTGATGTTTAA
Organism: Psychrobacter sp. PG1; assembly: GCF_014897815.1. GTDB lineage: Bacteria > Pseudomonadota > Gammaproteobacteria > Pseudomonadales > Moraxellaceae > Psychrobacter. The sequence goes on along the minus strand of NZ_JABUZG010000046.1, from coordinate 12,592 downwards.
TGCTTAAGTCTAAAATAAACGGCTGATGAAACATCAAAGTTTTATATCTTGAGTGGCTGGTTGCCGTGCATTGGTATTTTGTGCGAGTATGATGAATTGTACGCAATAAGCACGATTTTTCAGGATAAACCTTAAATGGATTTAATTAATAATAAAAGGCGAACGCAAGTGATTACTTTATACAAATACACCCATCCAAGTCGCGCTGAAACAGTCATTTGGGCATTGCAGGAGCTGGGCTTAGAGTATGAGACCAAAGAAATAGATGGTAAAAAAGGGGAGCAGCGAAGTCCTGAGTTTTTAGCCGTTAACCCCTTTGGTAAAATCCCTACCATCACACATGAAGGCAAACACTTTACTGAGTCGTTGGCTATTATTGAATATCTCAATGAGTTACACCCTGACAAACCTTTGACACCAAATAAAGCAGATAAGAACTTCGCTGAGAAAAACTATACACTTCGCCAAGTGATTTCATTTGGTATGATCGAGATTGAGAGTTATCTATGGATACTCACCAAAATCAAGGTATTAGACAATTATGAAAACTGGCCTGAGGGCACCGCTAACAACTGCATGAAGTGTATCCAAAAAGCCCTACCGATTGCTTATGCTTGGGTAGATGAGCAGGAGTATATAGCGGGGGATAGCTTTACGCTGGCAGACATTTATTATCAGCATTTGTTTTCATGGTTAAAGATGCTGGGCGTTGAGTTGCCTGAGCAGGTTCAGGATTATCTTAAAAAACTATCGAAGCGTGAGAGATTTCCTAAGAGATAATTAATCATGAATGTAAGCTGTTGAGAGTGGCGTATAGGCGCAATACTCTATGCTAACTAATAGCCTTTATCAGAAAAAATGATGAATAAAAAAGGTGGGTTACGCAGTCGTAACCCACCTTTTTTATTTATAAATCTAACTGTATTAATGCGATTTAAAATTATGACCGCGGCATTTCACGCTTTTTTTCTAAAAATAGCATGTCAATGACAATCAACGCCACACCGATACTAATGCCCATATCCGCAATATTAAAGATAGGATAATGCCAGACATCGGCGTTATGTACATGGATAAAGTCGATGACGTGACCATGCAGCAAGCGGTCAATGAGATTGCCAACCGCACCGCCGAGCACTAGCGCTAGGCCTGTCGATAGTAGCTTGGCTTGGCGCGGGGCTTTTATCAGGTAGCCAATTAAAAATAGCGACATTATCAATGCCAGTCCCGAAAAAAACCACTTCTGCCAACCACCGGCATCTGCCAAAAAGCTAAATGCCGCGCCATAGTTGTATGCCAATGTCCAATTCAGAAAAGGCTCAATCACAGGTACTGGCTCATGAAAAGTCAGTTTAGTTTCAGCCAGCCACTTCGTCCATTGATCGATAATTAGCACGACCAACGATAGGAGATACCACGTAAACGCACGACGGCCATTCGCAATCATTTTTGGCGTCTTATTCAGACGACTTTTCGGTGTCGTTGAGCTGCCTGTGGTTGCATGAGCTGGTTCAGGTGATTTATCGACTTCACCATATGGCGGCTTGTTGTTTGATGATTCTGTTGAGTTAGGCGTATGGTTAGGCATAGTGGCGCACCTCACCATCACCGCTGACGTTAGTCACGCAGCGCGCGCATAGTTCTGGATGTGCACTATCGGTACCGATATCATCACGGATATGCCAGCAGCGTACGCACTTGGTGCCAGTTGCGGCGCTAACATTGACCACTAAGTCTACTGATTCATCCGTGCTGGCGTCAGTTTGCTCATCTGTGCTTGTTTTATCGGCAGGAGCGTCGCTCATAGGTTTCAAAGTTGCGCTACTAGTGATTAGTACAAAGCGCAGCTCTTCACCCAGCTTGGCTAAGCTTTCATGCATTGCACCGTCAGCATATAGATTAACATCGGCAGACAAGTTAGCGTTGATGATTTTTTCACCACGTGCGGTCTCGATATGTTTATTGACCATATCCTTTGCCAACATGATACGTTGCCAGTCATCGTTGCTGAGCGCGCTTAGCTCAAATTCTGGAAATTTATACCATTCTTCAGTAAATACATAACTGTCAGCGCCATGCAATACTTCCCACGCTTCTTGTGCGGTGAATGACAAAATCGGCGTAATCCAGCGAATGAGTGCCTGAACGATATGGTAAATCGCCGTTTGCGCAGAGCGACGCGGCTGTCCATCAGTCTGAGTCGTATATTGACGATCTTTGATAATATCTAAATAGAAACTGCCCAAATCTTGCGAACAGAACGCAGTAATATGCTGGGTGACTTGGTGAAAATCCATGGCATCATAAGCACTGATGATTTGTGCTTGCACGGTTTGCGCGCGCTCAATGATGAATTTATCAAGGCTGACCAGCTCATTGATATCGACGCTGTTGGTCGCAGGATCAAAGTCATCGGTATTGGCAAGTAAGAAACGCAGGGTGTTACGGATACGGCGATACATATCGATTGCACCTTTAAAGACCGTTTTACCTGCGCTCATCTCATAGCGATAGTCGCTTGAGGCAATCCACAAACGCAGCATGTCCGCGCCTGTTTTATTGATCTCTTCCTGCGGCGTGATGATATTGCCAAGTGATTTACTCATCTTGCGACCGTTTTCATCAACCACAAAACCATGCGTCAGTACTTGCTTAAATGGTGGGCGACCGTACATGGCTTCTGAGGTCAATAATGACGTCTGGAACCAACCGCGATGTTGGTCAGAGCCTTCCAAGTAGATATCTGCTGGATTGGTTAATTCATCGCGTTGTTCAAGTACGGCAAAATGCGTCGTGCCAGAGTCAAACCAAACGTCTAGGGTGTCGGTTGCTTTGTCATAGTCAGCAGCCTCGTTGCCTAAGAAGTCTTCACAGCTGGCATCAAACCAAGCTTCCACACCACCTGCATCAATTTTTTGTGCAGCGACTTCCATCAGCTCAAGCGTGTTTGGATGCAGCTCGCCTGTTTCTTTATGGGTAAAGAAAGTAATCGGCACGCCCCACGTACGCTGACGCGAGATACACCAATCTGGGCGACCCGTCATCATGGCTTCGATACGGTTTTGTCCCCATGCTGGTGTCCAGCTTACTGCTGGGATATCTGCAAGCGCACGCTCACGCAGACCTTTGGTTTCCATATTAATAAACCACTGCGGCGTTGCACGGAAAATAATCGGCGACTTATGACGCCAGCAATGCGGATAACTGTGCTCAATTTTGGTATGACTGATTAGATGTCCATTGTCATGCAGTGCGGCGATGATTTTTGGATTGGCTTTGTAGATGTGCTCGCCTGCAAATACTGCTGCGCTGTCTAGGTAGACGCCCGTACCACTGACTGGGTTTTCAACAGGCAAATTATATTTTAGACCGACGATATAATCGTCAAGACCGTGACCGGGTGCCGTGTGCACGAGTCCAGTACCACTATCTGTGGTTACGTGATCGCCTAGGATTAATGGCACTTGGCGGTCTGCAATTAGTGGATGCTGGGCACGCAAGCCTTCAAGCTCACTGCCTGATACGGTCGCTAGGATACCGTTATTTTCTAGCTTGAGTTCGTTTAACGCTGTCTCAACCAAATCCGCGGCTAATAGCAAATTACCTTTTTCAGTCGCCACCACACTATAGTTATGCTCAGGATGTACAGAGATGGCTTGGTTAGCAGGTAGTGTCCAAGGTGTCGTCGTCCAAATAACAGCGGCGATATTACCCGCTACGTCAGCCAACGCCGCAACCTTATAGGTATCCAAAACATCGAAGCTCACATAGATAGCATCAGATACTTTATCTTGGTATTCCACTTCCGCCTCAGCCAGCGCAGAGCTACAGTCCAAGCACCAGTTGACTGGCTTCATACCGCGGGTCACATGACCATTGTCATAAATTTTGGCAAGTGCGCGTACAATGTTGGCTTCTTGGTGGAAGTTCATCGTCAGATAAGGGTTGTCCCAATCGCCAAATACGCCTAGACGCTTGAAGTCTGCCTTTTGCAGTTCAATTTGCGTGCTTGCATACTCGCGGCACAGACCGCGGAACTCAGTCGCCGATACTTTTTGACCGACTTTGCCGACTTTGGCTTCGACCTTTTGCTCGATAGGCAGACCATGACAGTCCCAACCGGGGACATAAGGCGCATCAAAACCTGATAGCGTTTTTGACTTTACGATAATGTCTTTGAGTACTTTATTAACCGCGTGACCCAAGTGAATCTGACCGTTGGCGTAAGGAGGGCCATCGTGCAAAATGTATTTGGTCGCCCCAGCACGTGCCTGACGAATTTTGCCGTACACATCATCCGCTTCCCAAGCAGCAAGCCAATCTGGCTCACGCTTGGCAAGGTTGGCACGCATCGCAAATGGCGTATCGGCAAGGTTTAGCGTGTCTTTATAATCCTGGCTTGGCGTATCAGTACTTTTATCAGTCATAGAAGGTGTCTTTTTAGAAGATGGATTAAAAATCGATGTAAAGTCAGATGTGACATTTAGGGTAATGCTTAGCTGGCTGCTTAACCGTTGATGATCGCTTTCTCACTTATAAGATATCGCTGTGCATCAACGTCATAAATATGCTCACGTCAATAATAAATGCTATCGAGACGAATGCAACATAAAATATGCTTATGGATAATAAAATACCGTGATAGCAATAAACTAAAAAGAGGCAATGAGATTGGCAGCTATTATATGACAAAAAGGCTAGGGTAAAAAGAGCTGGTCAGTATTGTCCTTATTTTAGCCAAAACCAATCATTTATATGAGTGATGCATCACTTATTGAATCATACGGATGGCAAGTGCCATTGTCTATCGATTGGGCTCTAAATAATTGGACTCTAAACAGCAGGCTAAGCGTTAAAAAACTGATGATAACCATAAGCGCAGTTTCAGCGACCATAAGGGTTGAATTCCTGTCAACCCTTGAGTCATCTCGCCATTCTTTAAGATGACATACGAAGGCGTCACTTGTCCTTGCCAATCAGCGAAGATGTTGCCTTCTTGATCATTTATCGTCGTAAAGCGATAGCTGTTTTCATTAAGGTAGCGATGCAGCTCTTGGTCAGTGCCTGATTTAATGGCAATCGTAACGACTGGATAATCATTTGCGGCGGCAAGTTTGTCTATGGTCGGCGAGGTGATACTACAAATGGGACACCACGTGCCCCAAAAATACACCAGCGTTGGTTGTTCATTGCTTAGCGCCGCTAAGTCAACGACTTGCCCTTGATAATCGGTCAGTTGCAATTGCGGGTTGGCTGGCATGATAGGCTGTCGCCACCAATTGATAGCGGTATAAATAACAGCAAATACCAAGCCATATATGAGTAGATTTTGAGCGATAGACAACCCCTTTTGCTTGGGCGTTTTCTTTGGCTTTTTAATGGGTTTTTCAGTATCAGTCGTCATAATGGCTGCTTTTTTGCTATAGGTATTGTATAAATGGCTTTGATAAGTGGTTGTTGATAGATAAAAATAAACGGCTGAAATGTCAGCCGTATTATTCATAAATTTTATTAAACCGTGTTCAGTGTTGGTATTTTAAAGTGACTGATTAAGGTTTTTGCGCACGGTTTTGTAATGGGTCACCGAGCAGGACACTACCAGAGTTTTCGAGGCGCTCATCATCGCTTAGCTTACTGGCTGATACTTTAGATTTTCTCTTCCACTTCAAACTATACAAGTCATCACGGCGATCAAGCAGATTATGTACCGAGCCTTCGTTACGGACATGAATAAGCTTGTCTAAGTTCACATCTGAGAAGAATACCATCTCAGTGTTGGCAGTGGTTTCTGCCATGATCGCATCATGCGGGAAAGCAAAATCTGATGGCGAGAAGATAGAGGACTGCGCATATTGAATATCGAGACTTTCAACCTGTGGTAAGTTACCAACCGAACCACAAATCATCACATAGCATTCGTTTTCAATTGCACGTGCTTGGGCGCAGTGGCGCACGCGTAGATAGCCGTTTTGCGTATCGGTCCAAAATGGCACGAACAAGATGTCCATATCATCAAGTGCCATGAGGCGGGCAAGCTCAGGGAATTCAACGTCATAACAGACCAAAATACCAATACGACCGGCATCGGTATCAAACACCTTAACCTCGTCACCGCCTTCGATGACCCAAGCGCTACGCTCATGCGGGGTAATATGGATTTTGCGCTGCTCTTCGACCGTACCATCGCGGCGGCACAAGTAGCTGACATTATATAACGTATCGTCCTCGTCCAAGTACGGCATCGAGCCTGTAATGACGTTGACGTTGTAGCTGACCGCTAAATGCGATATCTCATTTTTAAACCATTCGGTATAACCGGCCAAAAATCGAATAGCGACGTTTTGATCCGTCGATTCACACAGACCCATCAGCGGTGCGTTAAAGAACTCTGGTAAACAAGCAAAGTCAGAGTTGTAATCAGCCATAATATCGACAAAGAATTCGACTTGCTGCAGCAGCTCTTCAGGTGACTCGACTTCACGCATTTGCCATTGGATGCCACCAATACGCACCTCAGACTTACGAGTGTTTGGCTTATAATCTTGCGGCTCGTAATAAATATTTGCCCACTCAAGTAGAGTAGCAAAACCTTTAGATTGTTTATCGTCAGGCAGATATGCCGTTAAGATACGCTTGACGATAAAGCCATTTGAGAGCTGGAAAGACAATGCAGAATCATGAATTTCACGAGCCGCGACGGCTTCAATATATTCGCCAGGTGTGAGATCTTGATGGTTATGATAGTTCGGGATACGACCACCAGCCAAAATAGCTCGGAAGTTTAACTGGCGACACAGCTCTTTACGGGCATCGTATAATCGACGTCCTAGGCGATAACCACGGTATTCAGGGTCGATCAGCGCATCTAGACCGTAAATAGCATCGCCTTCAGGGTTGTCTCTGATAATCTCTTTATGACCAATCAAGTCGTCGTAGGTGTGCGGGTTAGAAAACGTGGCATAATCAACACGCATAGATAACACGATACCAATCAATTGATCATGATCAAATAAAGCGATCTGACCTTCAGGGAAGGCATCGATTAAGGTATTAATAGTGTTCTTTGACCATGCACCGCCCAAGTTGACATAGACACGATCCATCAGTGCTTTTAATTGTGGATAGTCTTTTTTCTTGATTTCAGCGATGGTTAGATGAAAGTCGTCTAGTTTTTCTATTTTGCTCATAATGTTCCTGTTTTGGATCTTTATTAATTTTAGTGATATCAAATAGCATGCGTTGCCACAATTCAGTTGGCAATTTTTTGTGTAAAAAAAGTGATAAAAATATTCCAATCATAAAGTATTACCGTTACAATCAATTATCATTGTATTTACAATAAGTTATGAAGATAATTTATCTTATGACTTCTGTCAGCTTTGGCGTTACTGACGTGTTTTTTAAACCTCATATCATTTTAAAGTAGCTACAAATTAGAGTGTCTGTAAATTAAATTAGCTGTGAATTAAAGTGACTATAAAATTTTTCATAATGTTCACAAACAGTCGTTGGGGTTAATATAAGCCAAGTGTTTGGTACAGCTTCTAACCTGAAGATGCCAGTACAGATATTCTGTTAGCTTAACATTATTTTTAAATAGCATATCTTAGAATGCTTAGTTTTGACCTATTTGGTTTTGGTCTATTTGTTTTGCTCGTTATCATAACAAGCTACTCAAGTAATGACAGTTTAACGTGGTAACTATTTGCTACGTTTTTGTGAGTCGCTGTCTTTTTTCATTGGGGCGTCGTTGTGTTTGTTTTGTTTAGCCGTATTTAATCGGTTTTTTAGGATTTTTTTATTATGCCCTCAAGTCACAACAATAGAGTCAGTAGCTGGGATGAGATAGAAGACTCAGCGCTGGTTCAATTGGTGTATGTTAGTAGTTTGACGCTTGTTTCACGTTTAAGCGCCTCTATATTTGATGAAGTAGAATGTCATGCGCGTAACTATAATCAACAGCATGGCATTACAGGTACTCTATGTTATGGTAGTGGTCATTTTTTGCAATGCATCGAAGGTGAGAAAGCGCACGTATTTGCCTTAAAGCAACGCATATTTGCGGATAAGCGTCATAAGAATACTGAAATATTGCTGTTGCAGACGATAGAACATCGCCGTTTTGCGGATTGGCGTATGCGCTTATTATTTTTAGAGCGTTGGTTATGGTCACCAGCGAGCAAAAAGCAAGCGGCACAGTTATCGCCATATTTGCCATTTGCACCGCATAATTGGTCGCCTGATCGTACCGAGAATTTTTTACAAATCATCAAAACCTTTGATACGCCGCCACATATTAAAGCGGCTGGTATTACCTATAATGCACTGGGCAACATGTTTCGTCATATCGTTGCCCCGCACCAAGCATTTTTAATCGTCCAAGGTTTTTTAAGTGTGTTATTAGTGGTAGCGCTAGTATTGTTATTTTTATAAATAATCACTTTTATAAGCCAAAAAAAAACGCTAAACCATCACGTTTAGCGTCTTTTTCATACTCGCTTATTTATTACTTTAATTATTAAATAAGCACTTACATATCAAAAATTTTGCCACGGTTCATAATGTTATTCGGATCAAATACTTTTTTGACTTCTCGTAAGTACTCAATCTCAATCTCACTGCGGCTATATTGTAAATAAGGCTTTTTAGTCATACCGACGCCATGTTCAGCAGATACTGAACCGCCATATTTTTGCACCGTCTCAAACACGTGTTTGTTGACGATTTGACACTCGGCAAAGAAATCATCTTTGCTCATGTTTTCAGGCTTTAGAATATTAAGGTGCAAGTTACCATCGCCAATATGACCGAACCAGCAGACTTCAAAGTCAGGGTAGTTGCTGCTAACGATGTGATCAATCTCGGTGATAAACTCAGGGACATAGCTTATCAGTACGGATACATCGTTCTTATAAGGCGTAAATACTGAGATGGTCTCGGAGATGTATTCGCGCAATTTCCACAGCTCTTCAGCCTGTGCCAAGCTCTGGCTCATGACACCATCGACGACCCAACCTTGTTCCATACAATGCTCAAATATCGCCATGGCTTTATCCATGATAGGCTCGTATGGTGCTTCAAACTCTAATAGCGTATAGAACTTGGTGCGCGACTCAAATGGCTCTTGTACTTGACCATGTGCCATCAACTTATCAATCGCCACATCATCAAAGAATTCAAACGCGGTCAAGTCAATCTTCGCTTGGAAGACTGATAGCACATTCATGACATCATTAAAGCTGTCCATACCAAGTACCATGACATTTAAGTCTTGTGGCTGACGCTCAAGCTTGATTTGCGCATGGGTGACAAGCCCAAGTGTGCCTTCGCTACCGATAAACAATTGACGCAAGTCATAACCCGTGGCGTTCTTGACCATACCGCGATTGAGCTGCAAGATATCGCCTTTACCAGTGACCACTGTCAGCCCCATGATCCATTGACGGGTCATGCCGTAGCGTATGACTTTGATGCCGCCTGCATTGGTGCCAATATTGCCACCTATTTGACTTGAGCCAGCTGAGGCAAAGTCGACAGGGTAGTAGAGGTCTTTCGATTCAGCAAATTGTTGCAATTGCTGCGTGATAACACCGGCTTCGACTTCAACTATTCGATCGGCCGGATAGAACTGTCCGATACGGTTCATCTTATCCATACTGACGACAATCTCACCATTGGCGGCGACAGCACCAGCTGACAAACCAGTACGACCGCCACTTGGCGTTAGCACCACATTGTACTCATTGGCAAGCAGTACGATGGCTTGTACTTGCTCAGTAGTCTTCGGAAAGACGATAGCAGCAGCAGCGGGGGCAAAGTGCTTGGTCCAATCTTTGCCCCAATGCTCTAAGCTCTTAGGGTCGGTTTTGATTTGGCTGGCGTCAAACTGATGAACATCCATCAAAGTGCTCAAAATAGTTTGAACAGCAGCTGTATGGGTTGCAGAGGTACTTTGGCTAGATAAAGAAGTCATGGTCAAATCTCGGTATAAACGTAAGCGCTATGCCTAAAGGGGATTATTATATCGCTAAATGGATATAAACATAGCTACATAGGTATGTTTATATAGTACGTATTTATATGATTATAAGTGAGCCAGTAAAGCAATGATAGAAAGATGTCATGCTGCGTGCTTATATGGCGGTAAATGGCAAAAAATAGTTTAATAAACGTCGAACAGCGTGATTTACTATAGCATAAAAAGTTTTCAGGCTTGATAACCAATAATTCATCTAATCTGCTAACATCGCCGCCCAATTTTGTGTAAGATATCCAGACTGTTTTCGTTTCACCCACCCTATAGTTAAAGCATTGGTAAGTGGTTACGACGTTAACCTCATTTAATGTACTCAGTGTATGGTTTGCGCTTGGTTACTTTGTACCTACTTTAAACGGCTTCGACTACAGATTATCCCTCAGATAATTTTACAAGACAATTATAGGACAGCTCTCATATGGCGTTATCACTACAAAAAGACAAAATCCGGTTTTTATTGCTTGAAGGTCTACATGACAATGCTTTAAAAGTATTGGAAGGAGCTGGTTATCATAACATCGAGAATATCAGTCACGCATTAGATCAAGATGAGCTGATCGAAAAGATTAAAGATGCTCACTTTATCGGTATCCGTTCGCGTACGCAATTGACACGTGAAGTACTTGAGCACGCGCACAAGCTCATCGGTATTGGTTGCTTTTGTATCGGTACCAACCAAGTAGACTTAGACGCCGCACGTGATTTGGGTATCCCCGTCTTTAACGCGCCATACTCAAACACCCGTTCGGTAGCTGAATTGGTATTGGCCGAAGCCATCATGCTATACCGCGGTATCCCTGAAAAGAACGCCACAGTACATCGCGGTGGTTGGGGCAAGTCTGCGACCAACTCACATGAAGTACGTGGTAAGACTATCGGTATCGTCGGTTATGGTTCTATCGGCTCGCAACTGTCTGTCTTGGCAGAAAGCTTTGGTATGAAAGTCATTTATCATGATGCTGTGACCAAATTGCCACTAGGTAATGCGGTACAAGTAGGTAGCTTAGAAGAGCTACTATCAACGGCTGACATCGTGACATTGCATGTACCTGATGTACCAAGCACCCGCTACATGATGAAAGCAGAGCAGTTCGCGCATATGAAAGACGGCAGTTACTTTATCAATGCCGCTCGTGGTACTTGCGTAGAGATTGATGATTTAGCCGCTGTACTTGAATCTGGTAAAATCTTGGGCGCAGCGATCGACGTGTTCCCGAAAGAGCCAAAATCAGCTGATGAAGAGTTTGAATCACCACTGCGTAAATTTGATAACGTCATCTTGACACCGCATATCGGTGGCTCAACTCAAGAAGCACAAGCCAATATCGGACTTGAAGTCGCTGATAAGTTTGTTAGATACTCTGACCAAGGTGACACAGCGACAGCCGTGAACTTCCCAGAAGTTTCTATTCCATTCAAAGAAAACTCGCATCGTCTGTTACATATTCATAGAAACGTGCCAGGCGTGTTGTCTCAGATCAACCGTCTGTTTGCAGAAGCAGGAATTAACATCCTAGCACAGAGCCTAATGACAGAAGGCGATGTCGGTTATTTGGTCATGGATGTTGATTACAATGATTCAACTGCCGCGCTAGATCAGTTAAAAGACGTAGAAGAGACGATTCGCGTGCGTATTTTGTTTTAAATAATATTTGCATGTAAGCATAATTTTTAGCGTAACAGTAGCAGACCATCATTCAGATAGTCTGCTATTTTTTTGTCTTAAATCAAGCAATTGCAATGTTCAATCATGGCATTGATGCTTTTTATTTATGAGTAACACGAATTATAGCGAATGTAAGTTTTACATTCACTATACTCATTTTTATATAAGTTAAAATTATCTTAATTATACGGTCTTATTAACAATATAAACTACACCAGTACATTAAGCCTATAATGATGAATATATTTTTAATGAACAACATGATTGATTATGTTTTTGAGGTAAATCACGGTTATGTTCTGCGGACAGGCATACTTAAAAATAGTAAATAGCTTGCTGAAGAAGATAATTCATTTAACACATACAATTGACTGAATAGGATGATTCATGAAAAACAACTTACTCAAGGCAGCTGCATTTGGTAGCGTATTAGCTATGACTGCAACGGCTAGCCATGCTGCTGGTGATCAAGATAAATATCAATTATCTAGTCATATTTTAGATATTAGCACGGGTAAACCAGCACCAAACGTCAATGTAAAACTGATGATGCAAGAGAAAACTGGTAGCTGGAAATTGCTTAATGCGCAAAAGACTGATAATAATGGTCGTATCGGCAACTTCTTACCGAATCAAGACGGTGTTGAGCATGACGGTACTTATAAGTTGATTTTTGAGACGACTCCTTATTTCCGAAATCAAGGTCTAGAGTCTTTCTATCCGTATGTTGAAGTCAACTTCAATATCGAAGGCGATAACCATTACCATGTGCCAATCACTTTGTCTCCATACGGCTATAGCACTTACCGCGGTAGCTAAGCCATATTACGTACTCAATAAGTCATAGGTTAGTACTAATACCAAACCCAAAATATATAGTATAATTCACT
>NZ_JABUZG010000036.1 GCF_014897815.1 Psychrobacter sp. PG1 | reverse complement strand
ACGAATATAACTCCTAGATTTTAAGTCTTTAGTAAATTATCAACGACTAAATCATCAAGGATATTAAATGCCAAATCATAGTTTTTCAATTTGTAGCAACACGTTGCTTTTATATATTTAGCTAAATTTTCGTCATATTTTTCTTCAATAATTTTCGAAATATACAAGGTTAATACCTTTGAATCTAGCATACACTTTAATACATTATGAGAAGCTTGAGGCAATGCTAAAATTTTAGCTGTAGGGTAGTATGGTAAAAACACCGTATTAATGAATTTTGTATCTATGCCAATGTTTGAGTCGTAGATTATATAAACTGGATTAGTTGTCAGTGGAATACTTTCAATATCCTTATGCTTAAAATCTAAATCCTTCCATAAATTATCAGCTATTAATGGATGTGCTGAATTTCTTGGTGATGCGGCAATAATAGTAGCATTTATAGACCCGCCATAATATAGGGCACAGTATCCTCCCAATGAAGAGCCATAACTAAAAATTCTTTTATCCTTTATAAATGGAGAAACACTATCACAGAATTGTGATAGCGACAGACTTTGATATTGAGTATTATTGTCTTGCGCAACAGAAATTAAATTCCACTTTCTTGAAATGATATATTGAAAACCAAAAGGAACTGTACTCTTGTTTGAATGGGCGCCATTAAATGTTATGAATGTTATATCTGATTTCTGATCATAGTATGTAATTTTAAAGTCCTTGTTCTCTGCAATCACATTACTTTTAAGAGGCCATATAGATTTTCTATTACGATCTAGAAAAAAAATTTCAGACTCTTCTACTAATACCTGCCCATTTGGCAGCTTGAAAAAGAATACTACGCTTAAAGCACCAGTTTCAGGGAAAGACTTAAACTTATGAATATTACTATCATCATAAAATTTTTTTTCAATAAACTTACCTTTATTTTTTAAGTAAAATGCTACTTCTCCATCATAATCTGTTTCGGCTACTATGTTAAAGTCGTTATTTATATAAATATTTTTTTTATACATATATTATTTATCCAAGACATCTTTACTAAGGTCATTAAAAACGGTTTTCCTACCATAGTGCTCTATGACAAAGCTCCTATTATATTCAAAAGAACTGGAAAAACCATTGGCATCATTTAATGTTACAAACTGATAAATATTTTCATGAGCTTCTGATACACTTTTCACTACCCACTGATCGGGATAAATTTCATCTGCTTCTTGCCAATTCCACACTACGGGCAGACATCCTGATAGTACACCATCAGCTACTGCATAATGGAACGATTCATTTTCTGAAGGTGATAAAATGACATCTACTTTTTCATACCAATCCCGTACATTAGCACCCCAACCCTCAAAATCGACATAGTCATTTAATTGAAAATTGTCTATCATTTTATAGGTATCGTAATAATAATCTAGCTCCTTTACTCTAGAAGGAGCATGCATAAATTCGAGATCTTCAGGTCTATGCCCTTTAACACTTAGCTTTGCATCAATACCAGATTTACGCAAAGCGTCTAAAAGTAATACAGCTCGATCCAGTCGTTTTGTCTGCGGAACAAACCCGAGCAACCCTAACACGACACTATTATTACTTTTCTTTCTTTTGCTAAAGTAAAACTCATCATCCATAACAAAGTTAGGAATGAATTTAGTCTGCTTTTTCTGATAACCAAACAAATTAATAGCTTGTTCACGTATGTTTTCTGAAACAAATATAATCTCTTCTATATTGTTAGTGTTAATTTGCCTACCAAATTTTTGAGCTCTTTCTCTAATTTCTTGTGCATGCATTCTAATATAAACTGGCTTATTATCTTGGTTATTTTTTGAGTACCAGACTGCATTTGCTAAGCCCCATTCACAAAATATTTTATCTGCCCACTTATAGCCTTCAACTAACTGCTTCTCATCTTTGTGTCCACCCCATTCCCAGATCTCTTTCTTTACAGGCACCTGATTAGACTTCAAATAGGAAATATAGGCATCAACAAACTTAAAGTCATGACTTGCGAATAGTACTTTGCTTTTGGATAAAGGCTCTGATGAAAAATGGCTATGGAAGTTTTCACTGATATTTTTTAATGAATGATTCTGCCAAATTTTTTCGGGAAATTTAGCATCAAGCTGCAATTCTCTTTTATTCAAGACATTTTTAAAATCATCATAGTCCTTAATGAAGAAGGGGTAATCTTCTCCTAGTGACTCAATGTTAATCGCACTTGGATAACATAGACATTTACCACCGATTGCGACAGATTCAACCAGTTTGGTAGATAGCTCTAATGTTGAATTTTCAAAGTCCGCTGGTCTAAAACACCAGATAAAGTCCATCTTAGAGAGCATTTCAAGGCTCTGCTCTCTATTGAAGTTATTGTAATACTTAACATCAAGCTTTTTAAACCAATTTTGTATGTCTTGACGGAATTCTTTCAAATTGGTAGATGATGATATTTTGTTAGCAGCCATATATAGCTCTACATCAACACCGTCATTCCTTAACTTCTCAACGAACTCAAATAATTCAAATACACCCCAGCCAGGAGTTATTTTTCCCGCATATCCGATTTTTAATACATTATTTTTAATTGAGAAACTATTATCGGCTTCTATTTTATTAGTTACAGAATCTGCTCTCTCAAAGAATTTGTCATTAATTGGCGGTGGTATATCAATATAATTAGGCCGATTATCTGTTAGCTCATTGATTTTATTTTTGATTAGCTGGGTTTGTGCAAGCATATAAACAGATCTAAGACTAATTAGTTTTAGCTTTTCAACCTTTTCTTCATTCAATACTAACTTGTTATTATTAACTGTATAAAAATCTGTAATATAACTTGCTAGTCGATTATAAAACTGCCTAGTTTCTGACAAACTATACGCTACCTCACAGCCTCTTACCACCACCACTCTTACATTAGGAGATATATCATCAATTCTTCTAAGTAGCTCAACACCTTTTTCAATGTCAAACACGCCATCAAACCCAATTTTTTCTGGTGTAATTAATTCAACATTATGGCTATTCTCAATATTTGAAATGACTTGAGTATGTCTGAGATTCTCTTTAATAATTATAGCTGTTTTACCTTTGGATGCCAAAATGCTCGCCATTGAGGAAAACCAAACGGAAGATCCATCGACCACATTTGCATTAATATCTGCATATAGCAGAAATTCAATGGCATCGGTATTAATTTTATCCAGATTAATATCTGGCCACCCTCTGGTAGATTTCTCTATGGGTTGATTGTATTCAACTCTTTCCAAAGCACAATTTTCTATCACTAAGCTGTCAATTTTAAACCCTTCAACAGTTGAGTAAAAAAACAATTCTGACTTCTTTATTGTTTCATCAATTTCTATGTAAAAATCCTGATAATAGATATCGCCTTTTTGGATGCCTCCACCCATATAACAAAATGCTTGTTTATTTATATCTGCTAATACTAAACCTTTATCTTTTCTCACTTTTTCTGGTAGCTTCCCAAAAAACAACATCAAAGTTTTTCTATTACTAAAAACTCTAGATTCCTTATGAGTAATTAAAAACCTATATTTACCATCAGCAAAACTATCTAACAAAAAATTATTACTTACGTTTTCAATAAAATTTATATTAACCCAAACTTCATTAACTTTCCCATTTTCAACTATTTTAGTTTTATCTAAGTTTTCTATATACTTCATAAACTTAATATTATCGATATTCTTATCTTCAATAATAGATATAAGACTATCAATACTATTAGTTTCTTCAATTAATTTTAGAGCTTTATTTACGATAATCTCGTATTTTTCAGATCCCTTTTTTATTTTTTCATTTCTAAGATAAAGCATTAAGAGTTTACTGATAGCATCTTTGCTATTTATCTCGCCACCTTTCATCTTACTCATTAACCTAAATATTCTGTATGATAAATACTGTGAGTTTTCTTCATTAATATTTGTGGCATCACTATAGAATTTATATTTATTAAAAATACTCATGATTTATAACTTCTCTTATTAACCGAATATACCAGCTACGTCTAATAACTCTGTTCCATTCATAGTCGATAATGTTTTGAATTCATTATGGGCGACCAAAATAACAAATACATTAGCATTATCCAAAGCTTCTAATAAAGACACCAACATGCCGGCGGCTAACTTTTCAGGAAGTTTCTTAATATTAGGCTCAACTAATAATATTTCTGCATTATCAGCATCAATCATTTTCTTAGCGATATTAACTGCTGGACTCTCACGCAAATCATCAATATTTGGTTTAAACGCTAACCCTAATAAGGCCACTGTTGGTTTTTCAATACCTTGTTCTTTTAACTTATCGATTTCAGCATTGATTTTATTTATCACCCAGTCAGGCTTACTATCATTGATTTCACGAGCAGCTCGAATGATTTTAGCTTCATCAGGATTTTGATTAACGATGAACCATGGATCAACAGCGATACAGTGACCACCGACGCCAGCGCCAGGTTGCAAGATATTGACACGTGGATGATGATTGGCCAGCTCAATCAGTTCCCAAACATTAATATCGAGCTTATCAGAGATGATAGACAGCTCATTAGCAAAAGCAATACTCACATCACGAGATGCATTTTCGGTTAGCTTTGCCATCTCAGCAGTACGAGAGTTGGTTTCTAATAGCTCCCCTTCTACAAAGATACGATAAACTTCTTTTGCCTTATTGGTCGATTCTTTAGTCATACCACCAATGATACGGTCGTTAGAAATGAGTTCTTCGACCACCTTGCCTGGTAACACACGCTCAGGACAATAAGCCACATATATATATCAGCTTCAGTATCAGGCTCGTGGTACTTAGGAAAAGTTAAGTCTGGACGAGAGGCTGCAAGCCACTCAACCATCTGTTCAGTAGCCCCTACTGGCGAGGTTGACTCCAAGATGACTACATCACCTTTTTCTAATAGCGGTGCTAATGCTTTACTGACCGCTTGAATATAAGATAAATCAGGGGTGTGGTCATCGCCCTTAAACGGTGTCGGTACGGCAATCAGATAAGCATCTGAGTGTACTGGCGTTAGGCTGGCTTTGAGTCTACCATTATCGACGGCTTGTTTAACAATTGCTTCCAAACCTGGCTCAACGATATGAATCTTGCCTTGGTTAATGGTGTCGACCGCATGCTGATTGACATCGACACCGACGACATTGGCACCATGATGTGCGAACATCGCAGCAGTTGGTAAGCCAATATACCCTAAACCAAACACACAAATATTATTCATCTTAATCCCGTCTATTTAATATTAATTTAGATTAACTATTCAGTTTTAGCAGTTTGCTCATATAAGAAATCAACGATAGTCTTAGCAATACGTTGTGAGGCTTTACCATCACCATAAGGATTATGGGCTTGGCTCATTTTTAAATAGATAGCTTCGCTTTCAATCAGATTGCTAACCTCAGCAACGATGGTAGGGCCATGAGTGCCTACTAGCTTAACGGTACCTGCCTCGACAGCTTCTTGTCGTTCAGTCGTTTCACGCATCACTAATACTGGAATACCAAGCGATGGTGCTTCCTCTTGAATACCGCCTGAATCCGTAAGGATAAGATGGCTGGTACTCATCAAATATACGAAAGGCAGGTAATCCTGTGGTGCAATAAGTTTGACATTATCAAGACCGCTTAGTAAGCGATTGACAGGCTCTTTAACATTAGGATTTAAATGAACAGGATAAACAAATTCATAGTCTGGATACTTTTGAGCTAGATCTTTAATTGCCTGGCAAATTGACTCAAAGCCTTCTCCAAAATTTTCACGACGGTGACCAGTAATAAGTACCCGACGTTTATTGAAGTCTAATTCTGAAAATTGCTGCTGTAAGTCCAATCTTAGTGATGCATTATTTTCCAACTTATCCTTAACATCTAACAAGGCATCCACAACGGTGTTTCCAGTAACATAGATGTATTCTGGGTTGTTATGTTCATCATACAGATTTTGTGCCGCAGCTTTGGTCGGTGAGAAGTGCAACTTGGTAATGACACTAGTCAGTTGTCTATTAGCCTCTTCTGGCCAAGGTGAGTAGAGACTATAGGTACGCAGACCAGACTCAACGTGTCCGATCGGTATTTGTTGGTAAAATGCTGCTTGTGCACCGCATAGTGTGGTCGATGTATCGCCGTGTACCAATACCAAGTCAGGCTTGCATTCTTGCAAAATAGGCTCAAGCGCCATTAGCATTCTAGAGCTAGCTTGAGTGAGGCTTTGATTGCTTTTCATGATATCTAAATCATAGTCGGGAACTATCTCAAATAGAGTCAGCACCTTATCTAGCATTTCACGATGTTGGGCAGTTACACAAACGATGGATTGAATATCAGGGTTGGCTTCTAAAGCCTTGACAACAGGCGCCATTTTGATCGCTTCTGGCCGAGTGCCAAAAATACTAAGGACTTTTTTCATAGCAATACTTTTTTAGTTTTGGGAGGGTAAGAACGTCATATAAGACTTTAAAAGGCTTTAAGATATAGAATTTTTCACTATCAACACAGTTAAATAACCAGCAATATACTAGAGATAAAGTAAACGTTTATCAACCATTAGATACCACTCATCAGAACCAGATAATTAAATTTCTTTTAGAAACAATGAGGTACGACGTATAGGTTTTGTACTCAGTGTTAAATAAATTGTAACTTTGGTCAGAATGCTATATCTATCTTTAGATAGCCATCTCCAATATAGAAAATTTTGCTAGAATGAATCCTTTATATTAAATATCCTTAAGCTCAACTATGCCCACATTTGCCGATACCAATTTTATGCCTATTAAACCATTAACGATCCTCCATACCTCTGACTGGCATTTGGGGCGCAGGCTTTATGGACGCATGCGTTATGATGAATTTGAAGCATTTTTAGGTTGGTTGCAAGATGCCATTAGCTTGCAGAAAGTGGATATATTAATCGTTGCTGGTGATATCTTTGACACCATGACCCCAAGCAATAGAGCTCAAGCGCTATATTATGAATTTTTAGGAAAAGTTTCAAAATCATGCTGTCAACATATCGTTATCGTCGCAGGTAACCACGATTCCCCGACATTTTTAGATGCACCAAGCAAGGTACTGAAGTTTCTCAATGTCCATGTTATTGGTACGGCTTGTGAAGACTTGAATGATGAAGTTTTGGTATTAGATGATACAGATGGTAATCCACATTGTATTATTGCGGCTGTTCCCTATTTGCGTGACCGTGATGTCCGTAGCAGTAGTGCTGGCGAGTCAGCTCAAACCAAAGACGCCAATGTCATCAAGGGCATTCGTGCCCATTATGATGAAGTAGCTAGCATTGCCAAAGCCAAACAGACTCAATTAATCGAATTACACCAGCATCGCATTCCTATCATTGCTACAGGGCATCTATTTGCGGCTGGCGGTACTACCACCGATGATGATGGTGTTCGCGAGCTTTATGTCGGCTCACTCGGCAAAATCTCTGCTGACATGTTCGATGAAAGTTTTGACTATGTCGCACTTGGGCATTTGCACGTGCCGCAGCGTGTTGGTGGGCGTGAAACCATTCGTTATTCAGGCTCGCCTATCGCGATGGGTTTTGGCGAGGCTAAGCAACAAAAGCAAGTATTGCTGGTACAGTTTGGTGAAATAGAAAATGATGTTAGCAATCAAGAATTGGCATCAAATAGTACAGCTGAAAGTATTATGCCGCAGCTTGCCAATACGGTTACCACTATTGAAAAATCAGTAGAAAAAACTGCTAAAAAAGCAGCCAGTCAAGCGACTGAATTTATGGATGACTTGTTTGGCTTTGACAAGCCATCAGAAAATGATGAAGTGGCAAAAACTGCTGCTATAGAAAACACCTCTGATCAGCAAGATCAAAATCAAAACAACCCATCAATGCCTAACAATCTCGATACTCCCAACAAAATACTGCACCGAGATGACTCTAATCAGATGCAAGTAGTATCACTACCTATTCCAAAGTTTCAACAACTGGCGCAAGTTTCAGGTGACTTAGCTACTATTTCAGAAACTATTAGATCTATCGATCCAACTGAATCTATTTGGCTAGAGGTTGTTTATACTGGAAATGAAATTGTGAGTAGACTAAAAGAACAAGTTAATGAGATGGTAGAAAATTTAGCACTTGAAGTACTGATAACAAAAAATGCTAGCTCCTATAATAAAGTACTAAATCAACAACAAATTTCCGAGACGCTACAAGATTTAAATGAGGAAGAAGTATTCGAGCGTTGCTTGATCGCTCATGATATTCCTGATGAGCAAAAATCATCTTTACGTGACGCCTATGATCAAATCGTTTATAACTTACGTCATGAAGACACTCAGGCTGAATAGTATTATTTAATCATAAACGCTTTTGATCGAAGCTAACTAGAATAAAGGCTTCATTTCTCATTATTGCCTTTTTTATTACTACCTATAAAAATAAGACCTGCGCATGCGACTGATTGAACTACGACTTAAAAACTTGAATTCCTTAAAAGGCGAATGGCACATTGATTTTAGTGATCCTGCTTTTCTTAATGAAGGCATCTTTGCCATTACTGGGCAAACGGGTGCTGGCAAGACGACCATATTGGATGCGATTTGCTTAGCACTCTATAGCCAGACGCCAAGACTGGGCGATATCACTGGTTCAACGAACGAGATAATGACCCAAGGTACGGGCGAATGCTCTGCAGAAGTCATTATAGAGATTGATTCCAAGCGTTATCAATGCTACTGGTACCAACATCGCGCTCACAAAAAAGCCAAGGGCAATTTATTGCCGATTAAGCATGAGATTAGTGAGGTGAAGACCGGCAAGATTTTAGAAGAGAAAAAGTCCAAAACTTCCGCCTATATTCAAGACCTCATAGGCATGGATTTTAATCAATTTACTCGTTCCATCATGCTCGCACAGGGCAGTTTTGCCGCATTTTTAAAGTCTGACATCGGTGATAGAGCCGCGATTCTAGAGAAAATAACGGGTACTGCTATTTATGCCAAGATATCGTTAAACGTTCATGAAAAGAAACGCTTTGAGGAAGACATACTTGGCAAGCTACAGGTAGGCGTGAATAGCTTATCGTTATTAAGTATTGAAGACGAAAAGCTACTGAAAGCTGATTTAGAGAGCTTTAATCAGCAGCAAAACACACAGCGCCAAACCTTTAAAATCCTAAGTGAACAGCTACAGTGGCTGGATAGCGTTCAGCAGCTACAGCAAAATCTCTCAACCTATCAGACCGATTTTACAGCGGCGCAGCAGGCACAGCAAACCTTCATTCCAGAAGCGCAGCGCTTAGCAGTGGCTAATAAAGCCTTAGAGATTGACAGCCAATTTCGAGAGCTTAGCTATAGCCGAGACACGGTCAAGAGATTGAATCTCGATCAGCAAGATTTGCTTAATAAGATTCCAGCTCAGCAAGAAGTACTGGCACAAGCTTCAACCCATTTAGGGAATATCAATACCATTGCAAAGCAAGCCACGGACAACCTCCAGACCACCTTGCCTGTCATTGCAAAGACGCGTGCATTGGATGCTGATATAAAGCAGCAATCTTATTCTTTACTCAATGATAATCAACGTAAAGACGCATTAGTCAATAATACGCAAAGATTACGCCAAGAAATAGCCAGCCATGGACAAATAGAGCAGAAGACTAAGGCTCAGCTTAGCAGTATAGAAAAGTACTTCCACGATTACCAAGAGCTAAATGATCTTGATAAAGATATGGAGAACTTTGATAACAGCTGTCGCCAATTAATGGCGCTGTTGGAAGATAATGCCAACCTAACGGCGGACAAACTTGCCTATAGCAATCAAGCTCGCCAGCTACAAGCTGATTTTGATAAATTATCTAAGCAGCAAGACGCTAATACGTTATTAATAACACAACAGCGTGAGCAACTTGCCAACGTACAACAGCAACAAGCAATACTCATTCAAAACCAGCCCATTGCTAATATGCGTAGCGAGCAAGAGCAAATCGATCAAATCAGCACTGAGATTGCGCAAGCCAATATTAAGCTAGAACAGCTGTCTGAGCGTACCAATCAAATCCAACACATCAATGCAACGTTACCCAAACTGAATCAAGAGCTTAAGACTCTAGAAGGTTTGATTGCTAGTCATCAGTCCGATATTCAAGACGCTAAGATCAAAAAACAAGATAGGCAAGAGCATCTACATCTACTACAAAAGGTCGCTAAGCTTGAAGATTATATAGTAGAGCTAGAGGATGGGTCGCCCTGCCCGCTTTGCGGCGCACATGAGCATCCTTATGGTAAACATCATCCACTATTAGACAATAGTAACTCCAAAGGCAATGCCGAGCAAAACCAGTCGTCTACAATAAAACAGACTAAGGCGCAATTAACTCAGCAGCACATAGCTGAACTGGAGACCGCTATTGATAATCTTGAGCAGACTTTATCTAAACATCATATCGACCATGCCACCAAAAAAGAAGCCATCAATAATCAACAGCAGCAGTTAGCGACCTTGCAGCAGCAATCTAAAATCTTAAACGCTGATATTCAGTCTAACCTTTCCTCGCTATTTAACACTGAAAATAGTTATTCGGAATCGACTGTGGCAATTATCAATCCACTTGCGCAGATTAAGAACGATACTGATATTAATATTGATCACGGCTTGTCCTTATTAGACACGATCAAACATAAACTGACTGAGCATAAACAGTCTCTTAAAACGATAATAGTCAAATATGACAATCTAACTGAAAGTGCTGCCACGCTCAGTACTGCCATCGAAGCCGATGAAAAGCAGCAACAGCTACTTAGTCGCGACATTAATAATCTAACCACTGATATCAAGCTAAATGCTCAAAAAATTGAAAGTGTCGAAGATAAGATTGCCACTAATTTTTCTGAGCTAATACCCATGATGACCAATATTTCATCTTTGGTGAGTAAGTACCCAACGGATAAATACGAGAATCATTTAACTATAGCGCTCAAAGCGACTGACGTTCAAGGCGTACTGAAGCTACTCATTGAAAGTATTCATAAGCAAGCAGTATTAGCAAGCGCAGATTATGATGAGCATATTGACCAATTGCGGGCACAACGTAATGCTTTGAAGCAGTTAAAGCAATATCACCATGAGCAAAGTAGCCGCCAACAGCAACTCACAAATACTCTGAGCAGCCTGACTGCGAATATTGAGAGTAAGCAAGCACAGCTCGCCAATGATGAGACAGCACTCAAAGAATTAGAGAAATTAATTGATAACAAAACAGATGATATCGAACAATTAAAGAAAGCCAGAAAAGAGCTATTCGTAGATAAAGATACAGACCATGAAGAAAACCAGTTACGTAGCACTGCTGATGAGGCTAGAGCCAAACAAATCATGGCGCAAAGACAGCTAGATTCTGTACAGCAATCTTTAGAGCAATTAAAAATAAGAGAGCAACAGCTAGCCACAGAGCGACAGTCGGCGACTACTACCGTAAATACACAGGACAGCATTTTTACTAACTTACTCGCAGAGTCAAAGTTCATCGATGAAGCGGATTTTTTGAGTGCGCGTCTGCCTAAAGAAGAGCGTGAAGCATTACATGTACGTAAATTGACGATTGATAGTTCCCTACAACAGGCTAAGTTGCAGTTAAATAATACCCAGCAAGCGTTAGAGCAAAAACTTGCCACACCTATGACAGATGAAGGCCGAGAAACACTTGCTGGCAAGCATCATCAAATACAGACGGATATCGATGAGTTAAGTCAAAAAATTGGTGCGATTGACCAAAAGCTCAAGGATAACGACAGCCAAAAAGGGCAACAAGCTGCACAGCTGATTGCAATCGATGAACAAAAACAAAAACTACAAGTTTGGCAACAGCTACATACGTTAATTGGTTCTGCTGATGGCAAAAAATATCGTACCTTTGCTCAAGGCTTAACCTTTGAAGTGATGATTAGCCATGCCAATACGCAACTGCAAAAAATGAGTGACCGCTATTTGCTCATTCATGATGACAGCAATCCGCTTGAGCTTAATGTGATTGATAACTATCAAGGCGGTGATATTCGCAGTACTAAGAATCTATCAGGCGGCGAAGGATTCATTATCAGCTTGGCGCTCGCACTTGGGTTATCGCAGATGGCGAGTCACAACATTCGCGTGGATTCACTATTTTTGGATGAAGGGTTTGGTACGCTTGATGAGGAGTCACTTGATATTGCGCTCGACACTTTAACGAGCTTACAACAAGAAGGTAAGCTTATTGGCATTATCTCTCACGTACAGGCGTTAAAAGATCGCATCTTGACTCAAATCAAGGTTGAAAAAATCTCCGGTGGTTTTAGCCAAATCAGTGGTCAAGGATGTCGCCGAGTGGTCAATATTACTAATGAAAAAGCCTCGTAAGTTAAAGCGGTCATCAAGAGTCGAACTTTCACCCTTAGCCAGACAATAAAAAACCACCGTTAATTAATAACGGTGGTTTTTTTTGAAAAGACGTTTATCTTGTTTTTCACTCAATGAATAGTTACTTAGTCACTAAACCGCTTAGCTCACTCATTAGTACTGAGAGCGTAGACAGACTGATTTTACTGTCTGCATCATTAGCATAAAGCTGATCTAACTTGCTCATCTCTGTGGTGACTGACTCCAAATGATCTAAGTGACGTGAACGCCATTCACCAAATGCTTGCTTCGCATCTGGTTTAGATAATATGGCATCCATCAGTAGACGTAGACTACGTGACAGCTCATTCATCAACGCATGGCGCGCGCGGCGATCCCAGTAGTCTTGCTGCGGTAAAGTGGCGATATTGTCCATCATCCAATCTAACTGCAAGACGTGATAGGCATCAAAGTACAACGTTGCAATCTCATCAACAGGACGCTCATATTGCTCAGCGAGTAGTGCGGCATCAAGCGCATCGACATGATACGGCAGCATCGCAAACAATGCGGCATCACTATTAGACAAATCATTTTGCATCAGGCTAGTTGTGTCTTCTTGTAAGTATTCTGCAAATTGTTGCTCAATAAAGCCACCTGATTTGGTTAATTTCTCAACACTATCGCTAAAGCGACTGATCATGTCAGCGACTTGCAAGTCTTGACCAAAGGCATTGATAAACCAAACCACACCATGCTCAAGCGCGTCACGTAGACGTAGTTCAAGATTTAGCAGTAATTTGGCATCGACTTGATTGTCCAGCGCTTCAAGCGTTTTCCAAGCTTTTGATACATTGAAGACATCACGGCTAATCGCATAACCACGCACGATGGTTGCCAGCGATTGGTCTGTTTCCTCATAAAGGCGGAACAGTGCTTCAATGCCCAAACGATTGACCACGCTATTGGTCAAATACGTGCTGATAATTTCGCGATGTAAGCGGTGTTCAGTCATCTCATCAAAGAACCGCGTAGCCAGCTCATCAGGGAAGTACTTGCGCAGCTCATTGATAAAGTACGCATCATCTGGCAAGTCTGATGATAATAAGTTGTCATATACCCACATTTTGCCATAAGCCATGACAACTGCCAGCTCAGGGTTGGTCAAGCCAGTATCTGATTTTTGACGTTTGGCAATTTCTTCATCTGATGGCAGATATTCAATCGCACGATCAAGACGTCCTTCACCTTCTAACATCTGAATAAAGCGCTGATGATCACTTAAGTTAGCCGCTGCACGAATGTGGCTAAGCTCAATGGCTTGTGGTTGCAGATAGTTTTGGCGCAATACCAGCTCTGCCACATTATCGGTCATACTCTCAAGCAATTCATTACGCTGCTTTAAGGTCATATCGCCTTGCTCGACTACTTTGCCAAGTAAGATTTTGATATTAACTTCATGATCTGAGCAATTTACGCCGCCTGAGTTATCGATAGCGTCGGTATAAATGCGACCACCCGTTTGTGCATATTCGATACGCCCTTGCTGGGTAAAGCCTAAGTTACCACCTTCACCAACGATAGCCGTACGTAGCTCATTGCCGTTGACCCGTACTGCGTCATTGGCACGGTCGCCAACGTCAGCATGACTCTCATTCACGCTTTTCACATAAGTACCAATACCACCATTCCAAATAAGATCAACAGGCGATTTTAACAGCGCACTGATTAACTCATTAGGTGCAAGGCTGTCTGCAGCGATATCAAAACGCTGTTTCATCTCGGCACTGAGCGTGATGCTCTTATCTTGG
This sequence comes from Psychrobacter sp. PG1, assembly GCF_014897815.1. GTDB lineage: Bacteria > Pseudomonadota > Gammaproteobacteria > Pseudomonadales > Moraxellaceae > Psychrobacter. The sequence continues at coordinate 10,889 of NZ_JABUZG010000036.1, read as the reverse complement.
CGGGAGAATACCCCACCTCCTTGGCTGATGAGCGATTTTTCATAGTCATCCCACGTCGAACGTGGCATATCAAATAAGCGGGCACGTTCAGCGTATGAAGTGGCAGCATCCGGATTAGGATCGATAAAGATATGTAGATGGTTAAATGCGGCAACCAGCTGGGTATGGGTTGAGAGCAGCATCCCATTGCCGAATACGTCACCACTCATATCACCAATACCAACCACGGTAAAGTTATCATGGTTCTGAATGTCCATGCCGCGCATACGGAAGTGGCGTTTGACCGACTCCCAACCACCGCGTGCGGTGATACCCATGGCTTTGTGATCGTAACCAACCGAGCCGCCTGAAGCAAAGGCATCGTCGAGCCAAAAATCATATTCAGTAGACAATGCATTAGCAATATCCGAGAAGCTAGCGGTTCCTTTATCAGCTGCGACCACTAAGTATGGATCATCTTCATCATGGCGCACGGTGTTGGCTGGCGGGACAATTTTTCCATCGACGATATTATCAGTCACATCGAGCATACCGCGTAGGAATGCTTGATAACAAGCAATGCCTTCGGCTTGGAATTCGTCACGACCATCTGCCATGGTTTTGGTTTTGACGATAAAGCCGCCTTTTGAACCAACCGGGACGATCACAGCGTTTTTGACCATCTGTGCTTTGACTAAACCGAGTACTTCGGTACGGAAATCTTCCATACGATCTGACCAACGCAGACCACCTCGGGCAACTTTACCACCACGCAAATGCACCGCTTCAACACGTGGCGAATACACGAATATCTCAAACATCGGTTTTGGTTTTGGCAGATTAGGAATATCTGCTGCCAAAAATTTAAATGATAAGCGATCTTTACGCTGACCATTGCTATCGGTTTGATAGAAGTTGGTGCGTACCATTGCATTAATTAAATCTAAGTACCAACGTAAGATACGGTCTTCATCTAGGCTATCCACATCTGTCAACGCAGCAGTGATCTGCTGTTGAATCTGCGCGGTTTTTTCTGTGCGCTCATCTGCACTGTACTTAGGATTCATACGGGCATCAAACAGGCAGCCTAGCGCCACGCTAATATCGCTGTTTTTTACCACAGTTTGCTGAATATACGTACTAGAGAATGGGGCTTTTGCTTGCATCATATAGCGTGATAAGGCTCGTAGCACCACCACATCATAAGTATCTAGATTGGTCGTCAATACCAACTCGTTAAATGAATCACTCTCAACATGTCCTGCCCAAATCTGTTTGAGACTGTCTTCAAACTGACCACGCACCACTTGCATGTTAACAGTATCAACGTGTTCTAACGTTAGCTCATACTCTTGCATCCAAATGGGCTGCTCAGGCAGATCAAACTCATAGGTTTGTGCTGAAATGACAGACACACCAAAGTTTTCAAGGATTGGCAGGACTTTGGATAAGATTACAGGCTGTTCACGACCATAAAGCTTCAGGTGGAGTTGGTTGCTAGCATCGCCCGTTGACTGGTATAAATGCCAAATCATCGGCTGCTCTGCTGTCAATACAGCCAAACGTTTGGTGTCTTCAACCGCAGTACGGGCATCAAAACGCTCTTGATAAGCGGCAGGGATATAATTCAAAAAGCGACGGTTTAAAGCATTGGCTTGCTGCTCACCCACATTATCCAATAGCATTTTTTGATAGCTGTCGCTCCATGATTGCATTAACGCAGCCAACTTGGCTTCAAGTTCAGCAGTGTTAACATCTTTTACCTGACCTGGCACCGTACGCACGTGGACATGAACACGAGCGTGAGCAGATTCATTAAATTCGGTGGTAAAACCTGATGATGTGCCACCGTAGGCTTCTTTTAGGACATTTTGTACTTTGATACGTAGCTCAGTGTTGAACTTGTCACGCGGGATATAGACCAAGCAGGAGACAAAACGCTGATAATGATCAATACGACTGAATAGGCGTAGACTCTTCTTGTCTTGTAACTGGCTAATACCAGAAACGATAGGATATAGCTCTTCTACGCTGGCTTGAAAGAGGTCGTCACGCGGTAACGTGTTAATCACATGCATCATTTTATGGTGCGCATGACCGTCACGTGGCAATTCCGCCATGGCCATAATCTTGTTGGCTTTTTCACGTAATAGCGGGATTTGTTGCACAGTCAGTTGATACGCTTGTGAGGTCAATAGACCAATAAATCGATATTCACCAACCAGCTTACCATTGTCATCAAATTTATGAATACCTAAAAAGTCCATATATACTGGACGATGCACAGGCGATACACGGCTTGATTTGGACAACATCAATACTCGCGGTTCAGTCAATAGTTGCTTTAATACTTTTGGTAATTGGCTAAAACTTTCTGAGAGTTTGTCTTCTTCAGCGCCGCGTAATAGACCAAGACCGCTATTACCAATGGCGAACAAATCTAAATCAGCAGGTTCAGAATTCACTTCGACAGCCTGCCCGCCTTCTAAACGGTATTCACGGTAACCCAAGAATATAAAATGATCGTCTAATATCCAATCTAAAAACGCTTGTATCTCTTGCTGCGAGTAAAAGACTTCTGGTAATGGTTTCTTTGATAGCTCAGCTTTGATATCCGTCAGCTGTGCACGCATCTGCTTCCAATCACCAACGACTGTATCTAGCGTATCAATTTTTGCCAATAACATTTGCTGTAGCGCAGCCAGATCCTCATCATTTTGATAAGCAATTTCACAATGAATCAAAGACAGATGAGAGGTAGCGCTTTCATGTGCACCTTCAATATGGGTAATATGACCATTATCATCACGCTCAACACTGACAATGATGTTATAAGTACGATGAACATCGATACCTTCAGCCTCAAGACTCATCAAAATCGTATCGACTAAAAACGGTCTGTCATAGGCAACAATTTGAATAACCGTATGTGAGCTGTGAAAATGCTGCTCTTCTGCTTTGGGGTTCAGCACCTTCAGTTGTGGCTTGCTACCATCATAGGCTTGGAGCAACGTAAAATGATGTAGTGCCATGCCCGCTAGGTCAGCATTACTGATGGTCTCAGCTGCTTCTGCGTGCAATGGCTGATAATAGCTATGAATAAAATGATCAAATAATGATTTGTCTTTTTGTACATAACTGGTAGCAATATCGCTTATCTGGCTGATGCGCTCTTTTGCGATACTGAGGGAGTTTGGCATGTCCTTCATCCTTTTTTATAGATTTGATTTATCATTTATTTAAGTTTATTAATTCGTACTAACTAATGGCACCGCATAAATATATGGAACATTATTGGTGCTGCGGAGCAGTATATCCATTTACGCAATTTATTCTGTTTTTTTCTTGATATTTTAAGTTTCTCTCCTTTTTTCACCCTTATTTTTAGGAATATGTCGCAATCGGGATTTAATACCATTAATTTAGTGAAGTGTAACGTACATAGCGCACCAGCTAAAGCGTACAACATCATTTCATGAATCAGCAACATGTCGATAACATTTACTCATGAGACAGGTTTTTCCGTTTATTGATGATTAATTGCTGGCAAGTGGATACTCATGGCAATCGGTACGACTTTTTTGTTAGAATATGCCAGTATATTTGAGAGTGTGTGGCTAACTCATAATTAACTTTAATGCTAAGGGCAAGACGTATGATGAATATTTTGGTGATTGGTTCAGGTGGTCGCGAACACGCGCTAGCATGGCAATGTGCAAAAGACGATAAGGTCAATAATGTCTACGTCGCGCCTGGTAATGCTGGTACAGCGCTTGAACCTAAATGCCAAAACGTTGTCCTAGTATCGACAGTATCTACTGACGAGAATGCTAGTGAGCATAGTGCAATCATCGATTTTTGCCAAAACAATGCCATTGATATGGTCATTGTTGGACCAGAAGCGCCTTTGGTCACTGGTATTATTGATGCTTGCCGCGATGCTGGGATTCAAGCGTGGGGACCAACAGCATACTGTGCGCAATTAGAAGGTTCCAAAACCTTTGCCAAAGAATTCATGGAACAAAACAATATCCCTACCGCAGCCTATAAAGGCTTCACCGAAGCGGTAGCTGCCAAAGCTTATATCGATGAACAAGGTGCACCCATCGTTATCAAAGCTGATGGCCTTGCCGCTGGTAAAGGGGTCATCGTTGCAGAAACTATCGAACAGGCATATGAGGCCATCGATGACATGCTTGCGGACAATAAGTTTGGTGATGCAGGCAGCCGAGTGGTGATTGAGCAGTTTTTGCAAGGTGAAGAAGCCAGCTTTATCTGCATGATTGATGGTAAAAATATCTTGCCAATGGCAACGAGCCAAGACCATAAACGGGCTTTTGAAGGCGATACAGGTCCGAACACAGGCGGTATGGGAGCATACTCTCCTGCGCCAGTGGTCACTCAAGATGTCCATGAAAAAGTCATGGCTCAAGTCATTCAGCCAGTGGTTGAAGCAATGAATAATGCTGGTCACCCTTATACGGGATTTTTATATGCAGGTCTTATGATTGATGAAGCAGGTGACCCTTATGTGATCGAATTTAACTGCCGTTTTGGTGATCCAGAAACTCAGCCTATCTTAATGCGTTTACAATCATCAATGGTAGATTTGGTGGCACAAGGTCTAGCAGGACAGTTGCCTAGTGATGCTCAATGGGACAGCCGCCCTGCCCTCGGTATCGTCATTGCTTCAAAAGGCTATCCTGAAACATCATCAAAAGGTGATGTGATTGCTGGCTTGCCAGAACTAGATGATAATAATGACAACGCTGTCAAAGTCTTCCATGCTGGCACTGCTTTTTCTGACAGCGATGCCATAGACCGTGAAAAAGAAGTAGTGACGAATGGCGGACGTGTATTATGCGTGACTGCTCTTGCAGATAGTATTTCAGATGCTCAGCAAGCCGCACTTGCGGTAACAGGTGCGATTAGTTTTGATGGTGCACAGTATCGCCGTGATATTGGTCATCACGCCATTGCTCGTGAAAACAGTTAAAAATCAATATTACTCAGGCGAGAGCTATTCGCAGTTTTAGTCTGATACAGCAAATTACTCTTAGCTTTTATAATTCGACCTAGTATCATGCTAGGTCTTATTTTTTGATATTATTTTTTACGAAGTTATAATCTGCAAATATATACTGCGGCTTACAAAGTAACTGCTATTGGCAAGCTTAGGCTCATCAACCAAATGTGCTTTATATGATACAATTTTGTACCCGTACATCGCATCTCCCTTGTATTGTAGGTTTTGAACCCACAAATCAATACCAACTGGATGAATGATTATATTTATGGCAAATGATACGTCTAAACCTTCTAGCACCAAGCAATCCATCGATAACTTAAAAACCTCAGGGTTTGATAGACGAATGTCGATTGCTAAAACTTCCTTAAATATTGGTCGCCGCTGGGCGGGTAATAGTGTGTCTGGCATTTTCTTAAATAAAGAAGCTCGCATAGCACGCAACCAAGTATTTATGGAAGCCCAAGCAAACTACCTCGCAGAAGAGCTAGGTAAGCTAAAAGGTTCGGTCGTCAAAATTGGTCAAATGCTAGCGATTTATGGCGAACATATTTTACCACCAGAAATCACCCGTGCTTTGCAAACGCTCAATGATGATACCGCTACGTTATCATGGCCAACCATGCAACAAACCCTACAGCAATTATTGGGTGAAAAACTACATGAATTAGATGTTGATACGGTTCCTATAGGCACTGCGTCTCTCGCCCAAGTTCATCGCGCCACCGTGATTGCAACTGGCGAGCAAGTTGTATTAAAAATTCAGTATCCGGGTGTTGCTGATGCGATCAACTCAGATCTTGCTTTATTTAAGCAACTATTAAGAGTGAGTAATATCGTTCCGCAGACCCGTTCGCTCGATGCTTGGTTCGAAGAAATACGTGACCTACTCCATCATGAGGTGGACTATGAAGCTGAAGCCGCGACGACAGAACGATTTTATGACCTTTTGAGTAATGATCCGCGTTACATAGTTCCCAAGATTAATCGCACTTATTCCAAAAAACGCCTACTCTGTATGTCTTATGAGCCAGGTATTACCGTAGTTTCTGAGGCATTACAATTAATATCTCATGAGCGTCGTAACGCTATTGGTCAGGCAGCCATCGAAATCATGATGCAAGAGATTTTTGTGTGGGGTGAAATGCAGACAGACCCCAACTTTGGTAATTATCTGGTTCGTGTCAGTGAAAATGAAGGCGATATCGATAAATTAGTATTATTAGATTTTGGTGCTATTCGTCAATTTGATAACAACCTTTTGACCATTGCGCATGGCTTACTAAAAGCGGGTTACCGCCATGACCATCAGGCGATGATGCTTGCGATGACGGGTTATGACTTCTTTGATAGTATGAGTGATAAAGTACGCTCTGATATGGCGTCACTATTTTTATTGGCAACCGAACCGTTTAGTGATCCAGCGACCAATCCTGATATTCCTACCGATTGTCTAGATAAGGACGACCGTTATATTTGGGCGAACAGCAAACTCCACTCTCGTCTCTCAACACAAGCCACAAAAGCGATGCAGTCTTTTGAGTTTAACTTGCCACCAAAAGAATTTATGTTTATTAGTCGAAAATTTATTGGTGCTTATACCTTTTTGACGGTGCTTGGCGCTTATACTGATTCGGATACTTTAGTAAAACCTTATTTGTAGTTTTGATTGAAGAAAATTTTCTCTAATAGTAAGTAATTTTTGAACCGCCCTTTTGTGGCGGTTTTATTTTTTAGTATTTTATCTACTTAGGCTATTTTATATATTATAAATTAGCACTTATTATCGGCAAGATTTATTTCGATTTATTACTTAGGTTATTTAACCTGATTCACAGTATCAGCCTGCCACTCATCAAACCTAGTTTTATAACCCTCCGGCTTACGCATATTAAGCTCCCAGCATACCTCTCCACGGGCTAAATATTTTATTTCAAAATGCGTGCGCTGACTGTCATCAGCGACTTGATAGCGCTTATTAGGCAACGACCATATCTCCGTTGCTTGCTGCTCTGCATTATTGATATAGGCTTCGATGTTGGTTACTAGTACCACCTCTCCACCTACTTGCAAGCGTGACAATAGAAACTCGAAGAAAGGCATGTTTAGCCATTGCTGGTTGGGATTATGCTGTTCAGGATTGGGGTACAGTATGAAGATTTTACTGACACTATTGGGTTTAATGGCATGTACAATCCATGCGATCGCATCAGCATGAATGGCGGTTAAATTCGGTGAATCTTGTAGCACTGCCAGTTTGGCAAAAGCGTCAAACTTATTACGCGTACGTTCGATCGCAATCAGATGCTTATCGATATTTTTTGCGGCGAAACCAAGCGCATGCTTACCCTTCCCTGCACCAATTTCTAATATTAAAGGGACAGTACTTTCATTGTCATGAATGATATTTGGCATAATAAAATCACGTGGTGCTGAAAGCTTTTCTGGTTGAAATGCTCGCTGTTGCTGATGTGTAAGCTCAATATTATCGGTCATCTACTATCCTTAAAGTATTTGTCTTTTGCCATTATTCGGGCGCATGCTATTATATAGCCAATCCACTTCAATAGTAATATAGCGACAGCGAGTAACGCGCTATCGTAGTCTATCAAGCGTATACGAGGTGAAAATAGATGCAATTACCGACTGCCGCTCGCTAATGACGTTCATCATACAAATAAATCGAGGATACTCCCACCCTTATCATGACTGAATCTACCCCCCACACCTCCCCTAAAACCTATCCTTGCCCACGTTGTGGTACCAAAACAGCATGGCAAGACAATAAATACAAGCCGTTTTGTAGCAGTCAATGCAAACTTATCGACTTAGGTGCATGGGCAAATGAAGACTATACCTTACCTGCAGAAACCACGCCTTTTTCTGACGAGCTATAATCAACACCTTCTCTTTTAACTAATTTATCATCTTAAGGATGTTTTATATGTCTGCTACTTATCTGATGCCCACTTATAACCGTCAGCCAATCAGCTTTACACGCGGTTCAGGCAGCTGGCTATACACCAAAGATGACACGCCTTATTTAGATGCGCTGACTGGTATTGCCGTATGCGGTTTAGGGCATTGCCACCCGCAAGTGACTGACGCCATTCAGCAGCAAGCAGCGACTTTAGTACATACCAGTAATTTATTCGGTATCGACTGGCAAGAGCGTGCGGGTGAAGTACTATGTACAGCCGCCCAAATGGACAGTGTGTTCTTTGCCAATAGTGGTGCTGAAGCTAACGAGGCGGCGCTTAAATTGGCGCGTCTATATGCCTATCAGCAAAGTTTTAAACGCCCAAAAGTCATCGTTATGGAGCAGTCATTCCACGGTCGTACCTTACTATCATTGTCAGCCACCGCCAACCCAAAAGCCCGTGAAGGGTTTTACACATTAGATAATGACTTTATCCGTGTACCCTTTGGCGATATTGCCGCGATTAAGCAAGCCGCGCAAGATCATGATGAAATTTGCGCCATCTTTGTAGAGCCTATTCAAGGTGAAGGGGGTTTAAATACTGCTGCCAACGGATTTACGTATCTTGAAGAACTACAAGCAGAGTGTGAAGCCCACAACTGGCTATTTATGCTGGATGAAGTGCAAACAGGTAATGGCCGTACGGGTAAATACTTCGCTTATCAACATAGTAATGCGCGTCCTGATGTATTGACGACGGCTAAGGGCTTGGGTAACGGTTTTCCAGTAGGCGCATGTATGGTACGTGGCCGCGCTAATGGCCTGTTTGGTGCTGGTAGTCATGGCTCTACTTATGGTGGTACGCCGCTAGCCAGTCGTGTAGTACATAGCGTATATGACGTATTGGCTAACAGTGATATCATGACCAATGCCGTGACCGAAGGGCTGTTTATTCGAGAGACGCTGGTCGATACACTAGGACAATATGGCGTCAGCAGTCGTGGTGCAGGTATGATGATTGGTATCGCTTTGCCTGAAGACATGGACTGTAGTCAGTTGGTTGATCGTGCGCGTGATGAACAAAAGCTAATCATCAATGTCACTGGTGGGCATGTTGTGCGCTTGCTACCGCCGCTTAATATGAGCCGCGATGAGAGCACACAAGTGGCTGAGCGTTTGATTGACTTGCTAAAACCATCATTTTAAATGATTGGTCACACTAAACGCTAACACTAAAAAAGCCTATAGATAATATGTCTATAGGCTTTTTGCTTTTGGAAGCTTTAAACTACTCTCTACGGTGCGTTATTCAAACGTCACCTAATTGGCATGAAAGTACTTTTTTAACACCTCTAAACAGCGAGTGATTTTGGCTGGCTGTTGATCACGATTTAGGGTGACGGCATATAGTACAAAACTTGGTAATTGATAACCGGTCAACACTTCGACCAAATCACCATTTTCAAGCTCTTTTTTGATGTCCATTTCCATCATTCTAACCAAACCATGACCTTCTTTTGCCAAGGTGGTCGCCATAAAGACATTATTGGTATAAATGCGTGAATTCATTTTCGTGCGCGTCTTCTTACCCGTTTCTGTCTGAATGAGATCAATTTGATTGGCATCTTTCATGATTTCAATACAAATCAGCTGATGGTCAGCCAAATCTTTAGGCGTCTGCAGTTTGGTATGTTGGCGTAGGTACTGCGGTGAAGCAACCAACATTTGGCGCACATCGGTCAATGGATGACTGCTGAGGCTCGAATCATTAATCGATGGACTCATACGAATCGCAATATCGATCCGCTCATCAATCATGTCAATATAGTGGTTGTCTGCCATATAGGTAATGCTAAGATCATCATGTGCCGCCATCCACGTAGAAAGTGCTGGCAAAATATGATTAACGCCAAGCTCCGGTGTTGTCGCCACTCGTAAGCTGCCTGCCAACTCATCACGCAACTGATTGACCTTAATCCGCCCTTGCTCAGCAGCACTTACCACATCCTTTGCGGCTTCATAAAAGCTCTCGCCAGCTTCTGTTAAGCTCAGCTTACGAGTTGATCGGTGTAATAGCACGACGCCCAGCTCATTTTCTAATGAGCGGATTTGCTGACTGACGGCACTGGTTGTAATGCCAAGCTCACGAGCAGAGCCACTAAAAGAGCCATGTCCAACCACACTGGCGAACACAGCCATACCGCGTAAATTATCCAACATATTCTCACCTAAACTTCATTTCAGTTTTTAATATAACTTAACCATTATAACGAATCTTAATTTATCTTATCGTTGTTAAATATTTCTCTCTTGTTTAAAAAAGCCCATTTACTCTGCAATAAAAACAAAAATATCAAGGCGATAGTACAACATCGCCTTGATATTTTATATGAAAGTTGTCTTTAATAACTATATAGACTTTTAAATAATTTTAACAACAGTTTTTCTGACTGTTTAATACAACTGAACCTTACCCATTTTTCCTTCACCGCGTTCATTCAAATACTGCATCACAGGCGTAGCAAGCAGTCTTGCTTCTGCAACCGTTTTGGCTTGCACCAAGCGCTTTTGTTGGCGACGCTCAGGCGTCTTATCCTCTGCTTGCATGACGCTGCCATCGATTTGCAAGTCAATTTCTGCTTGGGTGAACTGCTGTTGCAGTTTAGCCGCTAATTGCTGAAAAGTAGTTTGTAAATGCCGACTATCTACACTGGTTATAAACATTGCCTTGCCATCGCATAAGCCCGTCATCATGCCTTGACGCGCAAGTGCCAATTCGTCTTGAGCCAATATCTCCGCTTCACGAGCCGTTTGTAGCCAATAATCCCATTTCTCTGGTGTCCACTCACCTAGCAGTTCTTGCGGTGAGCAACGCAGCAAAGTACGAGGATCATCAAGTTGCGTTGTTAACTGAGAATTATTTGCATCAGGCTCAACAACTGGTTCAGGCTCAACAACTGGTTC
>NZ_JABUZG010000035.1 GCF_014897815.1 Psychrobacter sp. PG1 | reverse complement strand
GAATGTTGAGTCTCCGACAATCCCGGGGCGGTTCATAATCTTTGAGTGTTAACCTTTTAGATTCTTGCCTTACATAATTAAGGTGTCTTCCAGACTTATTTTCTACTTCATAGGTAATATGCCCATATACGTGCTTTAAAACTCCAAAACTTTTAAGTAAATTTATAAAATAGTTCACCTTGAGACCAGTTTGGTTTAGCAATCTCCAATCAAATATTTTTTCATTATCAAGGATTTTCTCTATGTTTACATCTGGTTCAGTACTTGGATACATACTGTTTAAATTATCTGAAATAGTACTAGTGTTAAAATCAATATTAAAAATAAAATCAAAAGATAGGAGGCTGTTTTCTATCTCATTCTCAAAATCAATCCATGTATCTACATCGGTCAAATGATGCTTAAAATGCTGAAACCAACCATTATTTATTAACTTCTCTTGCAAATCATTTACAGTATCAATCGATAACCTCAAATCATCTGTTTTATACAACTCCCTAGTCTTTGTAAAAAAATCTTTGTCTCTATTGGAACACTCACCTGAGATATATTTCTGAAACAAGTCATCAAAACCAAGTTGTTTTTCTTCTTCGCAAGATTCCACAACCATCATTGCATCCATAAAATGCACATAAGCAGTTGGTAGATAATGTGCTAAATCAAAGCCATTACCCAGTACAAATATTCTTTTAGTGTCCAATTTTTATTCTCCTTTTTATAATCCAAAAAGAAGGCGAGCTAACTATCTGTTAACCCGCCTACTGTTTTTATATTCTAAGCCTTACCATCTAAATCAAATGCGCCTTTAACTCTAGCACTTTATCACGCGTTTTTGCAGCATCTTCAAACTTCAAATCACGCGACATCTGCTTCATGAGCTTTTCAAGACGATTGATTTCTTTCGCCAGCAAATCAGGACTGCGTAAGATACTAATATCGACATCAGGTAGATTGCTCTTGATAGGAATCACTTGATTGTCATTGGCATTCTGATCGTCACCCGTATCGATTTTATCAGTAATACTGCGACGCGCCCCTTTTGGTGTGATGTTGTGTTCAAGGTTAAATGCCACTTGTTTTTCACGGCGACGGTCGGTCTCGTCTATCGCCTTTTGCATACTGTTGGTAATACGATCAGCATAAAGGATAGCCTTACCATTGATATGGCGCGCAGCACGACCGATGGTCTGAATAAGTGCACGCTCAGAACGCAAAAAGCCTTCTTTATCGGCATCAAATATCGCGACCAATGACACTTCTGGCATATCTAACCCTTCACGCAATAGGTTAATACCGACCAACACATCATGCACGCCTGTACGTAACTCATGAATGATCTGCATACGCTCAACGGTATCGATGTCCGAGTGCAGATAGGCAACTTTGACATCGTATTCTTTTAGATAACTGGTCAAATCCTCTGACATGCGCTTGGTCAACGTGGTAATCAGCACGCGCTCATCTTTTTCTCGGCGCTTAGTAATCTCTGATAACACATCATCGACCTGCGTCAATACAGGACGAATCTCAATCTCAGGATCAATCAAACCCGTTGGACGCACGACTTGCTCGACCACTTGCTCGCTGTGTTCAAGCTCATACAATGCAGGCGTGGCACTGACATAAATCGTTTTTGGCTTGATACGCTCCCACTCTTCAAACTTCATCGGACGGTTGTTCATCGCACTTGGCAAACGAAAGCCATAATTGACCAAGTTCTCTTTACGTGATCTATCGCCTTTATACATTGCACCGATTTGCGAAACAGTGACATGTGACTCATCAAGGAACAGCAGTGCGTCTTCTGGAATATAGTCAAATAAGGTCGGCGGCGCTTCCCCTGATGGACGACCAGAGAGATGCTGCGAATAGTTTTCAATACCGTTGCAGTAGCCGAGCTGCTGAATCATCTCAAGATCATACTGGGTACGCTCTTTAAGACGCTGTGCTTCAATCAGTTTATTGTTTTCACGGAAATACTCCAAACGCGGCTCAAGCTCAGCCCGAATCGTATGACTGGCAGCTTCCAGTTTATTACGCGGCGTCACATAGTGCGACTTTGGATAAATAGTAATACGCGGCACGCTACGTACCGTCTTACCTGTCAATGGATCAAACCAAGTAATTTTCTCCACTTCATTATCAAATAAATGCACACGTACCGCCAGCTGCTCAGACTCCGCAGGATAAATATCTAGCAGCTCGCCACGCAGCCGATACGTACCGCGTCCAAAGTCTAGCTCATTGCGCGTATATTGCATTTCAACAAGACGTTTAATGGTAGCAGTGCGATCAATTTTGTCCCCAACGACGACGTGCAGCAGCATTTTTAAATAACTTTCTGGATCACCCAAACCATAAATGCACGAGACCGAGGCGACGATAATTGCATCACGGCGCTCTAGGAGTGCTCGCGTCGCTGACAGACGCATCTGATCGATATGATCATTAATAGCGCTGTCTTTTTCGATAAAGGTGTCACTTGCCGCGACATAGGCTTCCGGCTGATAATAGTCATAATAACTGACGAAATACTCAACGGCATTGTTTGGAAAAAATGACTTAAACTCACCATATAACTGCGCGGCAAGCGTTTTGTTATGTGCCATGATAATGGTTGGACGCTGCGTCTCAGAGATGACCTTTGCCATGGTATAGGTCTTACCCGAACCCGTTACACCCAGTAGTAACTGCTCATCCATGCCAGAATTAATACCGTTGACGAGCTTTTCAATCGCTTGCGGTTGATCGCCTGCTGGCTCAAATTCGGTAACCATCTCAAAAGCACGACTTGATATTTGCGTCCCAGACGCATTGACACCACTAATTTCAGCTTCGCCCTGTAGCTGAGTGGCCAATTGGTTTAACTGACGCGACGAGCGCGGTTCAGGCATTCGCATAATGGCTTTCTTCTTCTGAAGGTTTATAACAATGTGGGGTCTAAGCTAGGGTTTTTAAAGGTAATTAAGGGTTTTATCTTGTCATCTTCTCTTACAATATTGGCATCTAGATATGACGTCACACGCCCTATTTATAACGAATAAATAGTACCTTCGTTATAAAAAACGCACACAGCAACTACTAAATTTACAAAGCTTTTCATGATTAACAAACTCATTACACGACCACCTAATAAAGCCTAACGCTTGAGGCTTTCAATCTTCATTTAAGCTGCTATTATTTATAACGAATCAACAAGTAGTTCATAAGTAAGATACCAATAACAACAAATGAGATTTTCATTAAAATAATACACATAATGGAGTAGAACATGAGAGAACGTTACGCAAGTGGAATAGATGATGCAACCGCAAAGAAAATGATCGACTTATTGAACGCTAATCTAGCGAATCTCATTGATTTGAGTATGGACAGTAAGCAATGTCATTGGAATTTGCAAGGTACTGGCTTTATCGGTGTGCATCAGTTATTAGATGATACCTATGGTCGCTTGACTGAAGCTTATGATACGGTTGCTGAGCGTATTGTTATCCTTGGCGGTAAAGCCAATGGTATCTCTAAACGTGTCGTTGAGGACTCTATCCTCGAGACTTACCCTACTGATATCACTGAAGTCGATCAGCATGTTCGTGAGCTTACCAATCGCTATAAGACCATTGCGGCATCATTGCGTGAAGGGATTGATGCTGCTGGTGATGCGGGTGACGAAGATACCGCTGACCTATTAACGGAAATAAGCCGTACTGTCGATAAAGATGCATGGTTCATCGGTGCCAATGCACCAAAGAAATAACATCTTTGTACCTAAACCAGTTATACCAATAAAACAGGTATATCAATAAGATAGTCCATATCAGCAAAAAAGGTCACTTTTATAGTGACCTTTTTTGTGTGTACTAATTTATGTGTAATAACTTTAAGATTCGCGTTCAGAGACGGGCTTTAAAGTAGCTAAATTGTCAGTTATTAGTTAAAAAACACCTTGGATTATTTGTTGCATCTGCGGTAAAAGCTCACCCAGCTGCGCCTCTGTCTCACTGGTATCGTCAGGCAAAGATTGCTTTAGAAATGCAGCTGTAATCTGTGGTTGTTTCGACAAGATACTTTGACCCATCACCGTATCATAAAAATCAATTTGAGCATCAACTTCCGCTTGCGTATAGTAAGTTTTTGCTGCGTTAATATATGCTTGCGTCAACGTCTGCTTGTCAGTAGCATTGCCTATACCATTGGTCATTATCTTGGCATATTGACCTAGCACTTTTTGAATCTGCTCTTGTAGCGCCTGTTGGCGTTTATTTAAGTTACCATCACCTACTGACTCAGTACGATTTTGCGTTTGTACATTGATAGCATTAATAGCCGCTTGTTGCCCGTTAACGATAGATTCTATTTGCTCATCAATGTGCATCACTTCCATCAGCTTAACGATAGACGTATCTGTTGGGGAAATATTATTATTCATAAAAGCGGTATTGTTAATAGAAGCGCTATTCGCACTTATTCTATTGATACTTACGCTTTGCTGTTGAGCAGACCCATTATGAATTACCAGCTCAGCCTGTGCTTGAGTCAGACTGGCTACTGCGCTAATAGTGACAACGGCCATACTTAATGAGCGAACCATGAGTGAACGCCCAACAGGGCTCTCTATAGCAGACTGAAGACTTAGTTTCATATTAGTTTCTCTTTATCAGGCATCTTGGTTATAACTATTGGGTAAGCTCAAAGTTTCGGCATTGGGTACAGATAATGTCAGGATAGCTTCCTGAAATAAAGGATTCGCACGGAACTGACTTTCAATAATTTCGAATTTTTGGGCAATCTCTTTTTCTTTTTGATTACCAGCGATATCGACTGCCGCCACCATAAATATCTTTTTGGGTCCCACCCACTCCAAATGTAAGTACGACACACTATCTATATCTGGATGATTGAGTAACTCGCTCAATGCATAGCCATGTATCCTCTCTGATACTTTATAACCGACCAAAAAGTCACGGTTACGGCTAATTAAAAAGATGGCTACCGCACCCAATAATATTCCGACAATGATAGAGCCGAGCGCATCCCAAAACGGCTGTCCCGTATAAGCATGCATACCCATGGCAGCAGCAGCGACAACCAAGCCAATGACAGCTGCCAAGTCTTCAAAGAATACGCCACGTAAAGTTGGGTTTGACGTATCGACCACATAGCCAATGGCGCTGACATTTATCGCTTCACCATGCTTTTTACTTTGTAAGTAAGCTTGCCCTAATGAAAACCCTTCGAGCACAAACGCAATCGCCAATACAATGAAACCGATGGTATAGTTGGTCTCGCTTTCCGCAGCATTCCACTCGGTGATACCAGTATAAATGGAGACAATCGAACCTGCCATAAAGACACCAAAAGCGGCAATCATCGACCAGACATAAGCTTCTTTGCCATAGCCGAGGGGATGGCTTTCATCAGCAGGTTTGATCGCCTTTTTCTCGGCGACGATTAATAAGGTACCGTTACCTGCATCTGCCCACGAATGCGCTGACTCTGCGATCATAGAAGCAGAACCCGTCATAAATGCTGCTACCGTTTTGGCAATCGCAATGATAATGTTGGCTCCAACGGCAATTAATACCGTTACCAATGAAGCGGAATGTTGCTTGTCTTTATTAGTGGTCGACTTAGCAGAACCGTCTAATACAGAACGAGAATCACTATCAGAAGTGGTATCTTTAATGAGCGTACCAGTGCCTCGAGCACGACTATTATGCGGCGCTGACTGATGAGAAACAGGAGTGTGTGACTCGGCTTCCGATGGTTTTAAGCTCATAATAATCTCGATATAGGCTTTTTGAACGCAGATATATATATTTAACCAGATTAATAGACCGTATATTGAAAGCCGTTTAACTGACTATACAAGGTCTATTTGTCTTAACGATCATGAAGATTAGCCAGCTCACCAATCATATCTCCTATATCACAACTGGGTCGATGCGAGCTTTCCAGACGCAGGTTTTTACGCTCTAGTGCGGCATCAGCGCGGCATTGCTGCATGGGATTTTTGATATCAAGTGGCGGCGCAGGTGTGGGCTTGCCATTATCATCGATAGCGACCATCGTAAAATAGCAGCTGTTGGTATGGCGTACAGTACGGGCTCGAACATCTTCTGCTTCGACGCGAATGCCGACCTCCATCGAAGTATTCCCCACATAGTTGACACTTGCCGCAAAGGTAACCAATTCGCCAACATATATAGGCTCACGAAACATCACTTGGTCAACAGACAGCGTCACCACATAATTACCGCTATAGCGACTGGCGCAAGCGTAAGCGACTTGATCTAACATCTTAAGCAAATCACCACCATGCACATTGCCAATAAAATTTGCCATATCAGGCGTCATGAGTATCGACATATATAGCTCATGATTTAACGGGGCTTTTTTGGCAGTCGAGCTGGTATTGTATTGCGGCATAAAAATCCTTGAATGGTTTAACACTTATTTATAATAGGTATCATTTATACAGTAGCTCACAAGAGAGCACAAACGGCCCTCTGTCATTGAATGGTCTAGGTTATGTAAACCTTAAACTATTTAACTTTAGCTCAACCAATGAAAGCGATAAGCAAGCCAAGCGACAATGGCGCTCACTGAACCTGTCAAGATGCCGCCCCAAGCAAAATCGACCAACGCTGTGTCCAGTGTAAAACCTTTGTACAACGCTAAACTGGTAAAGTCATAAGTACCGTAAGCCATCAGCCCTATCAAGCCGCCAAGCAAGAAGATATGACCAATCGAAGTGCCTGCTTTGATTTGTGGATATAAAATCAAGATACAGAGAGCCAGTAGATAAAACATATAGAACACGCCAGCAGCAATCATGTTTGGCTCATCGGCAAGCAGATGCCCGATACGTTTTTCATAAAATAAGCCAGTCATGGTCTTAAGCCAAACTGCGTCAATACCCAAAAATATAATCACAGCAGCCAGATATACAAATACATAACCCATAATCACATCCTTTTAATTAGCATTTTTTCATTCCAGCTTGTTTCCGTCGTCGCTTGTTAAGACACAGCTTGTTAAGACACCACTTATTAAAACACGATATTTTGTTTGGAGGCATCTTGGCTATCACTATTGGCATTACCACTCTCATCAGAATTCATAATATCGTGAATCAGGCGGCTGCTTTGCTCATCGGTGAGAGTATCATGAGAAGACAAATCGGAAAAATGCATCACATCAATATTATCTGGCTTCACTGCGGTCAACTGTACCACGCCGATAGTACGCTCTAAAAATCCACCTTCGCAGTAGCAAAAGTAAAACTCCCATAGGCGAATAAAGGCATCATCATAACCAAGCCCTTTAATTTCTTCACGCTGCGCCATAAACGCCGCACGCCAATCGCGCAAGGTATGGGCATAGTCGAAACCGTAATCATGTAATTGCTTGATGACCATGTCGGTTTGTTCAGTAAACTGATTGTTTAGCTCTTGATTAGAAAGTAAACAACCACTGGGGAAAATGTGCGTCTGGATAAAATCGACTGAATTAACATAATCTTGGTAGTTTTGATCATTAAAGGTAATCGCTTGCAGCACCATCAGCCCTGTGGGTTTGAGCAAGCTATTACATTTGGCAAAAAACGTCGGCAAGTACTCGTGTCCAACGGCTTCAATCATCTCGATGCTGACTAGCTTGTCGTACTGCCCCGTCAGCTCACGGTAATCTTGCCTCAGCAGTGTAATTTTATCAGACAGCCCTGCCGCTTTGACTCGGCGCTGCGCTTCATCATACTGGGCGTCAGAGATGGTCGTCGTCGTTATGTGACAGCCATAATGTGTGGCGGCATAAATAGCAAAACCGCCCCATCCTGTTCCAATTTCTATCACATGATCATCAGGCGTCAATTGTAATCGCTGGCAAATGAGCGACAGCTTATGCTGCTGCGCTGCGCTCAGTGATACATCAGGCGTACGATATACTGCTGCTGAATACATCATCGTATCGTCCAAAAACCGCTGATACATATCATTGCCCAAGTCATAATGCGCTAAAATATTGGACTTGGCGCCAGACTTATCATTACTACGTAGCCGATGTTTCGCCTTTTCAAAGGCCTTACTCACGCCTGCAAAGCGACTTTCTAATTTATTCAACACCGCCAAGTTACGTGCTGCCAACCGAATCAATCCTGTCAAATCGTTCGTATCCCACTCACCATTAATATAACTGTCCGCTAGCGCAATAGATCCGCCAAGCAACAGCTGCCGATAGACAGCAGGGTCGTGAATCATCAAGGTGACGTGTAGTGAATGGCGACCAACTGCCGAACTGCTCGCGACAGTATCGGAAACTTTACCAAAGCTAACGGTATTAGGTGCTTGTGCGCTGAATGCTTCGACTATAGTCAGGCTACCAAACTGTATATGCGCTAATGCGCGAAATATAAGCTTTCTTGCCACCTGATTCATTCCCGCACTGACGGGCTGAAAAATGGCGCTCTCATTAACGACCTTACTCATCTGTGTGGTCAATGTCCCTAATGTCGAAACGGGTGCTCGGTTGGTTGGTCGTGCTGACATCGTATATTCGTCCTTGTTTAAATGCTCTATGCTTGAGCGTTAAGCTGATAAATATCTTTAACTGTTCTTTAGCCCTTCAATAATCAAAGAATCTCTTTTGGAGTCGGTGCTTTGTTCTGTTGGCTATCGGCCAGTTTTTCATCATAATGAATATAAGGCACTTTTTTAATCGCATAAAGCTTGAAAGCATGCCAATAAATACGGCTTATAGAGGTCATATTCATTAGCGGATTTTTTCGCAGACTATTTCGAATCATTGTTGCGGTCATTGGAACGCCAGCCATTTTTATACCCGTTTTTAATACCTCACCGCGCTCATCGCTGATATCAATAGCAATACGAACTTGCAAGCAATTATCTGGCTGTTGCTTTACCTTAACCTGCCAACGATATAGCTGATCGATCGGGTTAAAAGGTGATACATGAAAATCTTTATCATGACAAAATTCAGTATCCACGCCATTGAGTGCAAACCCATAATAATGACGCTTATCCCATGGTGTATTAGAGACTTCAGCCAATAAGTGTGAAGGTATCTGCTGCTCATCAAAACCTAAGTAAAAATTAACTGGGCTAAAATACATACCAGCATTACGGCAAACGAGCATACCAATAATACCGCCTGTTGGTGCACTACCCGCTTGCTCAATAAACGCTTGGCTTAAGCGATGATTAAGTGCTTGAATAGGATTTGAACAATAATTATCATGATTATCACTAATTGAGCAATTACTTAGGCTATTTGATTCTTGTAAAGGTAGCCCCTGTAAATAATCATCAGGACAAAACTGCTGCAAGGCTTTTTTCTTTGCGGAAAATAATGGCAATCCTTTGGTCAGTCCCCCTTTTGAAAGCAGCCTTCTTACAATCTTATTTTTGCCACCAATACCTGTGCTTACTTCCGGCAGTTCCTGTCCTATAGCTAATGCGCTGATATTGATGCCCCAATAACGATATGGGTACGCAAATTTATGTACACTTGGCAGTAACCGACTGTGCCAAGTCGTCCCATGAAATAACTGATGGGGTAACAGCTTATTAGGCGTGTCGGTTTCAATAGACATAGCATTCTCTTCAATAGTGTTCGTTGATCTCACTCCCAAAATCACTGCACTTTACGGCGACCAAATAAACTGCGTTTTTTATGTTGGTTTGTATCACCAGCAGCGGCACTCTGTAAGCGCTCAGCATACTCAACCAGCTCCTGATTGGTCGTCGCAGTAATAACTTGACGCTTATTAAGTGCGCGCAATTTGGTATCCGCCTTTACCGGCAGGTCTTTATAACGAAACGGCGTATGTGCGCTCTCGGCATCAGGCAGATGAGTCGGATCAACCTCGTCCTTTATCGCAATATCATGACCGAGCGCCTGACAGACACGTAGACCACTACGCACGCCATCTTCATGAAAACCATTAAACCAATAGGCCCCGCAAAAATGCGTGTGCAAGCCGTTACCAGAGATACTTGACCATTTGGTTTGAGCATCAATCATCGCTAAATCAAACACTGGATGGCTATAATCGATGCGCTTAATGACTTGCTTATCATCCACACTTTTACTAGCAGTTGCTGGATTCAGCGTAACCAAATAATTGTGCTTTTTGGTCAGGCGTTGCAAAATATTCATATGATAAGTCAGCACTGGTTTTGCTGATATTTGCGATTTTTCAGTATGATTTTCAGCAGCTGATTGTCGCGCAGTTTTATTCGAGAGATTCTCATCTATCAGATAATTCCAGCTGGCCCATGCCAATGGCTTGTTCGGCAGCACACTGATATCGGTATGCAGTACGGCGGTATTTTTGGTAAAACGGAAGTGACTCAGTACCTCAGACTCATCAGTACTGGCATCTTTTAGAATCTTTAACGCAGTATCTGCATGACAAGCAAAAACAACTTCATCGAATACAAGATTCTCGATAGTGTTATCAGCACTACCTTTATTTTGAACCGTCAATAATACCTGATCGCCATCACGAACCACAGACTGTACTGGGCTATTTACTCTCACCTTACCGCCCGCTTTGATAAATCGCGGAATCAATTTATTAACGTATTGTTTTGAGCCACCTTTGATCGTAAACCACTGCGGACGATTGACCACATCGAGCAAACCATGATTGTCAAAGAACTGCGCAAAAAACACCAATGGGAAATCTTGCACTTCATCCAGACTGGTTGACCAAATAGCAGAAACCATCGGCAGTAGATAGTTATCGGTAAACAGCTGACCATACTTCTGCTGTGTGAGATAGTCACCTAGGGTTTGCTCAGTAAAAATGCTGACATCTTGCCCTTGAGTACGTGCCATTTCGTAGTCTTGGCGTAGCTGCTTGATATGCTTATTGAACTGTAAAATATCTTTGATGAATCGCCAAAACTTTGGATTGAGGACATTCTTACGCTGCGACAATAACGTATTGAGTGTATGGCCATTATATTCAAAATGGCGCGCTGTATTCTTTACCGAAAAGCTCATGTCAGTCGATTGAAACGGCACTTGCAACTCATGAAGTAGACGAAAGAAATTGGGATAAGTACGCTCATTAAAGACGATAAACCCAGTATCTATAGCACTGCTCTCTACATTGCTACTCTTTGCTTTTTTGCCATCTTGTAGCGCGACATCGATGGTATTTACATGCCCACCGATATAATCATTAGCCTCGAATACCGTTACTTCATGTTGTGCCACCAGATAATGAGCACAGGTCAGGCCAGACACCCCCGAGCCGATAATGGCGATACGTTTTTGCGCTGACTGATAGTCTGAATCCTTTACTGTATTGTCGTTGGCTATTTTTTGGTTATTTGCACGCTTGAAACGAATAAACGGCATAAAAGCATTCCCTTCTATATTTTTGCTGTTTTTATAGTGGATAATATTTTTGTTGATAATGATAAATTACTTTTTATTGAGCTTTTCACTGACTTGTTGCCATACCAAATCTGGCAATGTACCCAGCGCCTTTAACGGTAAAGTGAGCTTTTTGGGAAATTCGATAACATCATGCCCACTCTCTATTCCATCGCGGATGGCTTGGCTTGCCTGCGCTGTTGTCTGGATAAACGGCATAGGGAAATCATTCTGTTTGGTCATAGGCGTTTCAACAAAACCCGGTACGACCAAGCTCACCGACACATCATGCGGTGCAAGGCTAATTTGCAAAGTTTTCATTAGGTAATGGATGGCAGCCTTTGAGCTTCCATAAGCTTCGGCACGAGCAAATGGCACATAAGCAGATGCTGAACCAATGCCCACCAAGCGACCTTTTGAGGCGATTAGTTTTGGCAATATCCCTTTGATAGCATGTGACAACGTACCCATATTTACCGACATCACTTTCATAAAAGAGGCGCTATCGAAGTTTGGCATGTCCAAATATTCGCACATGCCAGCGCCACAAATCGCCAAATCAACCTCTTCAATTTTTTCAAAAGCATCGATAACTTTATCTCGATCCATGAGATCTAAGTCAACCGTTTCTGCGCCTAATGACTCAAGCGCAGCCAATGCCCTATCGTCTCGACCAACAGCATAGACATGATGACCGTCTAGTAGATAGTCTTTTGCCAATTGATTGCCAATACCAGACGTCGCGCCAGTAATAAGTATATGTAATTTCTTAGTAGAGTCAGTCATCGTAAACGTCCTTTTATTTGTGCTGATAGTACACAACTTCCCATGCATTCAGGTGTCAAATACTTGCTTATCATCTTTAGTCAGCTGATGGCATTAACCTTTTTTTATTAAGGTATCATCCATTTTATTTATTAAATCTAAACAATCATAGCGCAAGGCTATCGATTTATTGTTGTGGTTTCGCAATCAATGCGTCTCTTAATTGACTGGACCTGTTTACTCTCGCGCACTGGAAAAATTGCTCTTAGGTCTGTCGTTTTATGTTACTAGCCTTATAAGACAGCCTAATTACGGCATGCTACAATACTAAAAATCAAAAATATATTTGAATTAAAGGGCTGATTAGTCAACGTATTTATCATGAAAATATCCAACCTGTTAAAAGCGCTTGTCTTTATTAACGGTTATTTATTTTCAAAAATCAACTTCCATTGCGACAGTTTTTGAAGCTGCCTGATATCGTGTCCTAATAACATCTCAAACGTTATACAATTAATGATAGTGCTTCACCAATCCCACTCCACTATAAAAAGGATCTCTCATGAGCGAATTGCAACTCTCTGACCGCGTCAACAACATCAAGCCATCGCCTACGCTAGCGATTACCAATAAAGCCAAAGAGCTAAAAGCAGCTGGTAAAGACATAATCGGTCTGGGTGCGGGTGAACCTGATTTTGATACGCCAGAGCACATCAAAAAAGCAGCCATCGATGCCATTAATGACGGTTTTACCAAATACACCGCTGTCGATGGTACGCCAGAGCTCAAAAAAGCCATCATAGAAAAATTCAAGCGTGACAACGATATCAGCTATGAGCCAAACGAAATCCTAGTATCGGTCGGTGGTAAACAATCATTTTTTAACCTTGCGCAAGCCTTTATCAATCCAGGTGATGAAGTCATCATTCCAGCACCTTACTGGGTCAGCTATCCTGACATGGTCATCATTGCAGAAGGTGTGCCAGTCATCGTCAAATGCCCTGCTGAGCAAGATTTCAAAATCACCGCTGAGCAGTTAGAAGACGCCATCACTGACAAAACCAAAATGCTGGTACTAAACAGCCCCTCTAACCCAACAGGTATGATTTACACGTTGGATGAGCTAAAAGCCATCGCTGACGTGCTGAGAAAGCACCCACAAGTTTATGTTGTTTCAGATGACATGTATGAACACATCCGCTGGACGGGCGATAAGTTCTACAATATTTTGAATGCCGCACCTGAGCTAAAAGAACGGGCAATTATTTTAAATGGCGTGTCAAAAGCATATGCGATGACTGGCTGGCGTATTGGTTATGCTGGTGGCCCTGCCAAGCTGATTGGGGCAATGAAAAAAGTACAATCACAGTCAACCTCATGCCCAACATCGATCAGCCAAGTTGCTGCTGAAGCCGCTATCAGTGGTGATCAAAGCGTGCTCACGCCGATGGTAGAAGCCTTTGAAAAGCGTTGTGATCTAGTCGTTGATGGTTTGAACGCGATTAAAGGTATTACCTGCCTGCGTCCTGATGGCGCTTTCTACGTCTATCCTGACATCAAACCACTCATCAAAGCCGCTGGTCTGTCATCATGTACTGAATTTTCAGCATGGTTGTTAGAGAAAGTTGGCATAGCAGTGGTGCCTGGTGACGCCTTTGGTCTTGGTGGCTATATGCGCATCTCTTACGCAACTGATGAAGCAACGCTAAAAGACGCCTTATCACGTATCGAAAAAGCGGTGGCTGATCTAGACGTTGCTGAATAAAGACTAAACAGCCACTGTCTTAAAATTACTACGCTTAAGTATGTGCTTAGAAATTTGCTTATAAATGAAGACGCCACCTATCCCTTTATGTGGCGTCTTTTTATTCATCTCACAATTGGGAGTTTTTTTGGCAAAAAACCTCGAAAAAAGCCTTATCCCCTTATTAAAATAATTATCTTTGATAATTATGCAAAAAAGGCTTGACGTATTTTTTATTTTTGCTAGAATACGCCCCACTTAGCAAGAACTCGTTAGAGGCTTCTAAGGCTCGTTGTAAGGTTTTAAACACTTGCAGCTTATTCTCCAATAGCTCAGTTGGTAGAGCAACGGACTGTTAATCCGTGTGTCCCTGGTTCGAGCCCAGGTTGGAGAGCCACATTTTAGTTGTAAATTTCTTGAATTATCTTTAATTCAATTATGGCATTTGCCAAAACCCTCATCTCTTTGATGAGGGTTTTTTTATAGCTGCTATTCTTATTGGCATGAAGAAACTTATATAAAGCTCAGTAGAAAAATAAGTAGCCAACGATATAACAACCATTACCTTGCTGTCCTAACAGTTTTTATTTCAGCACAACGTATGCAGCTGAAATAAAAACTGTTAAAGAAGTTAGCATTTAAAGTAAGGAAAATAATTAAGGTAGGAAAATTGAGATATGAGCTTGCTCTTTGTTTTCTTGAATCACATTGTCGTATGCTGACAGCTGCTCATTCGAGAAACTATTGGTAAATTGCCACATGGTCGCAAATATCGCGGTTAACAACACTGCCATGACTGTGAGTATGACCCATAGTGGCGTTTCGCTCGTGAGCGTGTGTTTGATTTGGTCGGGTATCGCCCAAAAAGGCGAAAACTCGTTCTTATTACCCCTTAGATGCTCAATTTCATCCCCTAAGCGTGAGATAAGATAACGAATTTTCTCTGGTGCCTCTAAACGATACTTCCCTTGAAAGCCAAGCAGCATCGCATAGTGATAGACCTCCAGAGCAGGCAGACGCCTCTCTCCTTGCTCGCGTAGCCCATCTAAACGCTCAAAGAACTCATTACCAGCAATTTGTGAGCCAAATAAATCCAGCTGCAAAGGATTTAGCTCCCAAGCATCTTTGAGAGTTTGAAACTCTGGCTCTTGCGAGGTCATGATGGTCTCATCAATCAACGCACAATACGCATACTTAGCTTCATGGATATCTTCTGACAGAAATCCTTTTTTGCGCGCATTCATCTCGAATTTATCTAAGAAATCATATATTTTTTGACGAAATTGACGCGGCTCAGTGCTGAAATAATGATTGCGCAATAAAAACACCAAATAAAAGCCGTCATACATGATGTCTACCAGCGACTGACTACTGATACGCTTATCTAGACCAGTTGCTGAGACCTTTGAAGCCACTTCGCCTGAATCTAACAACGAAGGTGCAGAACCCATTGAATTATTCCCTGACATGATTATTCCTAATGCTTATTATTTCAAATACTATTGAGGGCGTGTCCTCAAAATGAGAGCGCGCCCTAGTGCATACTCATCTTGCAACCTCAGCACCTCTAGAGACAAAAAGAACTACTGTACGATAGCCATTAGCTCTATTTTTAAATCATCAAAGCCATTGGGCACATAAATACAGATAGATTCAGATTTGAGCATTTCGTCATATAGCTCGCCTACCGGTTCGATGGTGAAGTAGCTAAAGCCTGGTCTCACTGGTATCGCACTGGGTACTTGGCTGACATGTGAAATAGAAGAGCCTGGCAGCGCTGACAACACACGTTTCTCTACTGAGTCAGGCGTCGCAATTTTAAATCGGCGTGGTACGATGTCGATGAGCTCGTGCATCGGCAATGATGAGCTAACAGACAGATACAGCTGTGAGCCACGCGTGATCTTGTCACTACTTAGCTCGCCTGTATAATAAGATGGCTTATTCTGACGTAATGGAATCGAAATAAAGTTACTGGCAATGACAGTATTGAGTAGCTCACGAATAATCAAAATAATACTAACAAATGAGTCATTGGCATTATCGTGATGATAAGAAGGTAAGTCGCCCACCTTATATAATGAGCTAAAAGTAGCCAATTGGCTGGCGACATTTAATAATGCTTCATAAAGGCGTTCTGGATGTAGTTTGGCATTATTATATAGATGACTGAGCTGAGAGTATGCGGTATTTAGCGTATGCAATAGCCAAAAAGAGGCAATATCCGAGGAGCGAAACTCCAGTAAGTCATTGTTTGACTGACGATGATGGTCATACAGCGACGTAGACTTGGTATTAATCATCGTCATCAAACGATATACGTGACCAACAAGCGCAGGGTTACTCGTAATATGCACACTTGGGACGATATAATCATCATCGACTTGATAGACGCCTTGAGTGTTAAGCACGAGCTTGGCTACCAATAAGGACACGGTATCTTGGCTAGGCGCTTGCGCAGAATGGCTTAATTGCAAACTTGGCGACAGTTTAATCACGTCAATGACTGCTTCAGCCGCTTGGCTATATAGATCTTGTGCCTCAATAGCGCCCCTTGCATAGCGTGTTGGGTTGTCACTACGATCCGTCTGTATATTGCTGCCGCCACTATGGACAATCTCTAAACTCAAAAATACGAAAACTTCATCGCCATTGTCTTGGGTATCTAAGGTAATGGCTTTGGGTAAGGTGTCAGTACGAGGCGCATGATATATCGTACCATCGGGCAATACCGCATAAATACTTTGAAAGCTTAGTAAATTGCTTTCCAAAAGTTGCTTATCAATCTGAACATCAGATACGCCATAAGCATAAGGATGCACCAGCATCATACTCAAAGCTCGTTGCGAGTCATGATAAGTGTCTTGAATCTGAAAATGTTGGGGTCGCAAAAACAACCCTTCTCTCCATAATACCCTGTGTTTACTCAAGACAATCTCCTAAGAACAGCTGACTAGTGGCTGCTGATAATATTTAAGTTTGGTGGTAAATGTAGGTGCCAGTGCTGGGTCAACACCTTCAGTAATGCTGACATCGCATCCACCAATATTGATCGCCAGTGGCGTATCAAAATTGAGACTGGCAAGTGGGATAAGAAACTGTGAACGTTTTTTGGTATATCTCAGCCCCACTTTAATAGCGATGAAGCGCGCGTCTTGCGGAATGTTCACGGTCAGACTGCTCTCACGATTTGGGATAATACTGATCTCTTTGGCCGCCAGCGCTTCAATATCCGTAAACTGACTCTCCTCCTCCAAAAATGCGATATAGGCAGTACTTGCTGTGCCTACTTTGGTACGTCCTGCATTGGCATTAGTGGTGGGTTTAATATTTAGAGTAATCTGCTGACGCTTCAGTTTTTCTTGTAATGCTTGCTGCTCAGCACTCATGGTCGCTAGCTGCTGTTGCTGCAGTTCTAGCTGTGCTTTTAGACTTTGCAAATCGGCACTATTTTTGCCATTATCAACGATATGGCTCATGGCATCTATAATAGGAGGCTCGCCTGCCAATGCTGATACCTTGTCATTTGACTTACTCAATTTATCAGTGCTGCATCCGGCGATCGCACCACTTAGCAAGCAAGTAGCAGCGATTAATGATACTGGCAATATCATACATTTATTCATACTTTCAGTTTACCTTAGCTTTTTATTATCATTATTGACTGGTCAAAATCTCAGCCATTTCTGGGCGACCGAGCACGCCTTTTTTGCGCAGCTCGACATGCCCAAGATCCATCATGCGCCAATCACCACCCCACACAAGTCCGGCAGATTTGGCTACTTTACCATATAATTTATAGCCTCGCATTGCCCAAGGATCCTTTTCGCTTATGACAATTTTACCATTTCTGATAAAGGCGCTATCGCCTGCTAAACCAAACTGATGATAGCTCTTATATGATCCTGCCTTCGTTACATGAGTCCCTTTTTTCAATAGTCTTGCTTGCCTTGCAGGGCTACGATAGCCTTCTAATAGCACCATGTCATAGCCATATTGGTCACTCATTACTTTATACACAGTCAACAGCCGTTGAACAAAATCTGAGTTCATTTTTT
This sequence comes from Psychrobacter sp. PG1, assembly GCF_014897815.1. Taxonomy (GTDB): domain Bacteria; phylum Pseudomonadota; class Gammaproteobacteria; order Pseudomonadales; family Moraxellaceae; genus Psychrobacter. The sequence goes on along the minus strand of NZ_JABUZG010000035.1, from coordinate 1,077 downwards.
GCCAATTACGGTCAGCATTCTTAATATTGATATGACCGTTGTTTAGATGTGTAGCCAACATGTCACCTGAATAGCCAGTGCTATTATCTTGCGTGTTTAAGTCAGACAAATCAGGCTCAGGGAGCATGAGCGGTCTATCAGTCTGAGGTATATTTGTCTGATTATCCGGCCAATACCCTTCCTCTGTCTTGTCAGCTTGATAGCTTGCAACCTCAGCTTCTAGTTCAGCAAACAGCTCCTCTGGCGGAGGCGACGGTGGACGCAGACGCTCTCCTATGAGTAGTTGACTGATTTGCAAATTTGTCGTGCTAGCCACGGTATCATTGGCATGATAAACCTCCAGAGAATGATTGGTAATCAGGGCATAACACAATCCAACCGTTGCCATGACAATCAAAAAAGACAATGCCGATATCACTGGAATACGAGAAACATCTATATCTGAAATAAAACGAATAAACTGCTTGATACGATAATGAAATACCTTCTTTGGTGTCTTTATTGATGGACGCTTGAATTTTAGGCTAGGCAATCGATGAAAAAACACCATTACTTTATCTAATAGTCGCCCACATAGCTGCCGATCAAAAAGTATGACCATCATGAGGATAGAGAGCAATGTAAAGACCGATACAGTCAAGTAAATCATAAGCAAGAGTCATAGACAGTTGAGACGATAAAAACAAAATAATAATAAACAGGCGTTGATAATTACGATTTCGTCAGTATTATATAGACAAATCATCCCCTTTTAAAATAAAGCTAACTTAATTGCACTAATTTTTATTTATTGCTATCCATTAGCTTATCTATAGACAGCTTAAAAATACCATTTCATTATAAAAATTTACTTAATAATGCTTAGAAGGCTTACTGGTTATCGATTTTATAGTTTAACAACGTTTTCAAAGCGATTCCTATCATTACAATCGAATCATAAAAAAGACAAATAAAACCCCACTCTCAACTTCGAAAGTGATTGAAAAAAGAAGAGCACCTCACTAATCTATTGTTTTCGACCAAGAATACAATGGAGTTGTGAGATGCCCATAGACGAATTTATCATCAATATCTATT
>NZ_JABUZG010000034.1 GCF_014897815.1 Psychrobacter sp. PG1 | reverse complement strand
GCCGCCAGCCACAGGCGAAGAGATAAAACAATATAGAGAAAATGCTAACTCTATGCGACAGGGGAAAATGGCATGGTTGTTAGGTCTATCAAGTAAAAAGTATGTTTCTTACTACGAGAATAAAGAAAAAACAGGAGTGTCACCAAGCATTCAGTGTTGGACTTTATTTTTATTAATCACAAGTCAGCACAGTTTTTTTAGTTTAAAAAGCAAGTAGTTTTTTTATCATGAAAGGGTTGAAAATGTCGAAATGTGGGGAGTTAACAGAAGCTATTAAGATAAGATCTGTAGAATTGCTGGGTTATGAGATTGAAAAGAGAGAGCTTGATTTCATGCCCTATCTGTCTCATTTGATAGCTAATAATATCTGTCTTGATAAGATCAGTGATGAAGAAAAAAGTGTTTTAGAAGAGCTAAAATCGAAAGGCCTTGTTACAAAAAATAGAAGACTTCAATGCACTTTTGATTATTGGGTAGCTATGCAGGAAATATGTTACATAGCCTATTTCGACCATTCAAATAGATAAACGTTGTAATAGATATATAAGAACACATTGCATAGATGGCATTTGATTAATAATTAAAGCCTAGTATTTATTACTTGTAAAAGTTAGTCATATTATATATAATAGGTTTTAT
>NZ_JABUZG010000033.1 GCF_014897815.1 Psychrobacter sp. PG1 | reverse complement strand
TTATATATAATAGGTTTTATGAGGTCGGCAAGGTGCTGACCTAACCAACGGAGAAAATTATGTCAAAGTTTAAAAAATTGTCACCAAGACAGCAAGCTAAGTTGGAAAAATTGAAACTAGCTTTTTGCAAGGGGTTTGGTTGCGAAAGACGTTTAGCTGAAGAGTTAGCAAGTAGAAGTGTCGTGGGGGAGTTTGGAAGCAAAGAAGAGTTTGTAAGATTATGGCTTGAAACAAATAATGAAGCTTGGAGAGGGTCTGATCCTAAAATGCTGAAGAAAGTAGTTGATGAATTGTTTGGCCGTTTCTACTTATTCGTAGATGGGTTTGTTTTTTTTGATCATTGGGCTAAATAACAAAATAAGGTGAAGATCATGAGTTGTACAAAAAATAATTTTGACGTGGCTACTTGGCAATCGGTAGTTGTTAATGCTGATGCTAATAAATTCATTGAAATTAGAGAAGATTTTGGCAGTCAAGAATTGGTGGCAGATATTTTAGGGTTGAGCAATCAGAGTTTAATATCTAAGTATGAAAATTTTGAATCAGATATTGACGATAGAGTTTATACGTTATTTCTACTTTTTACTGGTGAGCATCCACACTACCGACTGATGAATAGACATAGTGAGGATGAAGTCTTTGACAATGAAAATGTACCGTTAATAGTAGGACAACCTAAAGGATCTGAGATCAAACGTATTAGGAGTCTTACAAAGCTCAATCAAACTGATTTTGCAAAACTTTGGGGTAGATGCACAAAGGGCGATATATCTAAGTACGAGAAGGGCGAAAGACATATCACAAGTCGATCATGGGCTGTTATCTTATTGGCCACTAACCAGCATCCAAATTATTACCTAATACCTAGAGATAGTGAGTTGGTAGGGTGATAAATTATTTGCGTCAACGCAAATTAAATTGGTTTTATAATCGAAATGAACTACGGAGACACAATGGATAACTCTGAGAACAATGATGGGTATAGCAGCAGCAAGCGCCTTACTGAATACTTTGAAGCTGGGTGTTTATGCTTGATTGTAGGAAAGATTGATCAACCTAAATCTACCAATCTTAAAGAAAGGGCTGATTATTATATGGATAATTGCAATTGTAGTAGGCATCCTGAAAGTGCAAAAAGAGATTGTTGGGATAAAAAAGTAAAAGTGTCTAATATAGAAATAGCAAGCAATAGGTTGGATTATCAAGAAGAGCGTGAACAACAGATAGTTGCCGCAGAGGAGGCATGGTTTAACGATACCTATTCTCATGAATCTAGGAAAGCGTTTGGCCTTGCTAATGCTTTTATCGAAAAAGTGTACGCTAAACATAATATTTGGCTCGAAAAACACAAGACCCAAGATGACAGAAGGGCTAATAGCGATAAAATGTTAGGTGATAACGCCTATGAAATAAAGATTACTGAAGAATATATTCATAAAACCGACTTCCACTCGATAGATGTAACTCTTTTCCAAGAAAATAAACCTTATATTCTACTTTATTGCCAAGCTCGAAGTGGCGTAAAGAGAAACGAGATATCCATTAAAAATATCTATATTCATGAACCTGTGATTAAGAGCCGTGTGAATGAAGATGCTTTCATTTTACCCAATGCCGAAAGTTTGGTTATTAAAAATATAGTTAGCAGTATGATTAATTATAGCCTTAGTTTTAGATAATAAAAATATTAAACTGGCTTTATCAAAAAAACAGTAAAGATTGATATTAGCTGTTAACTACAAAGGTGAACTTTAGATGTCAAACTTAGAACTTAGTGATGATGAAAAAATTCTAGTTAATAATCTGCTTGTAAGGTATGGGCGTAAGTTATCTTCTGATATCAAGATAGCTGATGATAATGGTGTTACTGATTACGAAGAATACTTAGATGATAAAGCAGAATATGAAACTGTAATTAAGTTAATTGAGAAATGGAATGCTGTATAAATAAGCGAATAAATGTTTTCTATCATATAAATATTAATGTATAATATTTATTAAATTTAATTAACTTATTAATAAAAGGTTTAGTTATGAGAGGGATTAATAGAGTAGTAATAGCAGGTAATTTAGGTGCTGATCCAGCAGTTAAGAATTTTAATAATGGCGGCAAGGTAGTTAATTTATCTATTGCCACTCAGGAATACTGGATAGATAAAAATAGCGGTGAGCAAAAAAAATCCGTTGAATGGCATCGAGTAAGCTTATATGACGGGCTTGCTAATGCGGCAGAACGATTTCTGAAAAAAGGGAGTGCTGTATATATTGAAGCTAAGCTGAAGACAAGAAAATACAAAGATGAAGACGGTAATGATAAATACATAACAGAAATTCGTGGTTATGATTTACAAATGTTAGATAGCAATAAAAAAGAAAATGATAATAGTAATGCTAGCACAGCACAGAATAAGCCTGAAGAAGATGATTTTGATGATGGGTTTGATGACGGCTTTGACGATAATAAGCAAGAACAAGTAACTGAATCAAACGAAAAGGTGGATGGTCAGACTGAATATAAAGAAGGTGAAGAAAAACTAGAAACAACTAAAAAAGAAGATGCCGTTGATTCTAATGAAGAGGTTGACGTGGACGATATATTGGACGATTTTTAAAATCGGTAATTAAAGTTAGCGGAGAAAGATATTGATTCACTAAATAGGATTTAGGTGACAATGACTATTAAAGATGAAAATGAACGCCTAATGAAGCGCATTAAGCATTGTTTGGCTATGGCATCATCTAGCAATGAGAATGAAGCGGCCACAGCATTGAGACAAGCTACTAACATGATGAAAAAACATGGTATTAGTGAAGAAGATATGCTGATGGCAGATATCACTTATTCGACAAGCAATACCAAGCTACCAAGAACGGCAGTGCCTTCTTATATTTGTAGATTGTCTGGAATGGTAGCGCGTATGTTTGGCTGCAAGCATTATTACAAATATGATTATGAAAGCGATAAATATAAAGCGTGTTATGTTGGTTCTAACATTCATGCAGAAATAGCGTCTTATGCGTTCGATGTTTTGTCTAGTCAGCTTAAGGATGCACGTAAGTTATATCTGAAGAACGATCTTAGGCGTGTCAGAATTAAAAAGAATAAATATTCACGCGCAGATAGGTTTTGCATGGGCTGGGTAAAAGGCGTTGAGTTATTAGTAGGTAACATTACCCCACCAAAAGCTGATATCAAGCTTATAGAACAAAAAATGCAAAGTGACCTTGGAGCATTGAGCGTTACTAAAACAAGTAATACTGGCAGCAATGCACCACGTACAGGTAGCGTTGACGACTATATGCAGGGGTATATAGCAAGTGATGACGCTGAGCTACATACGGCTGTAGGGGCAAATGAAGCTAAAGCGATGATTGAACAGGATATGGCCATCTAAAAAAGGAAGTGTAAGATGAATAATCATAAGTTGAGTATATTTAGTTTAGATCGAAAGACAGTATTCATGTTTTTATTCATGATTTTTGAAATAATAGTCATGCTAATTCTATTTTCTTTATTGATCAAACTAGATGTAAATATTGAAGGCTTTAAGAGTAAGCTGTCAATATCAATAGCTTTTGTTGCCTTGTTTTTTACATTGGGTTTAGTGTATGACAAGCTTGATCGAAAGTTCTTTGGATATGCTTATTCAAAAAGGTAATATTTTTATTAAAACCGCTAACAAAAATATAAAAATCGACACTTTTGATCACTTGAGTACGAAAGTCTGCTGAGTAAGTCATAATCTTTTTACTTTTTGCTTGTTTTAAAACTACCGTACTACTTTTATAAAATTTTTACTATACCACCAAGAAAATAAATAGAATATCAACATAAGGGTATTAACTATGATAACAAATGAAGGTTTAGTTAGATTATCTGTAGATGGAATTAGTGAGTATAGTCTTGTTGAGGTTGACCTGATTATTTTAGGTAAATCCGCCTATGCTAGTTATGTTTCTGACAATGACGGTATAGATAATTTTATAGATGACTTTGGCAGTTATGATATGGATGCTCTGAATATTAATTTAGATATCTATATTGAAAGTATTGAGAAGATTGAGGAGTATGATAGTAAACATGAGGACTCAAATATTTATGATGTTCTTAATGAATATAGAGTGAAGTATTCTGACTCTATTGATTTTGAATTTTATTGCAATAGCAATGCTTGGCAAGAGAGAGCTTTGGTCGCTATGAATGGTATGTATCTTGAGAAATTATCTAAAGACCCTCATGCTGGTGTCCGTCAAAAAGTAGTTGAGTATCTACTATCTACATACGAGAACGGTAATAGTTTCAATGGCTGTATAGATTTTGCATGCACTGATGATGAACAAGAAGAGCTTATGTTTAAATATTTTACTCCCTTGATTATGAATATTGGCGATATAGGTTATGTTGATAGTATGCTTACGGACGAAGATAGAGGGGTACGATATACCATAGCTAAACTAGGTATTACAAAGCACCTTAATGTCCTTGTAGACGATAAAGACGAATATGTAAGAATGGCAGTTGCTAAAAAAGGACTTGTAGAGCATTTAGAAAAATTATTGAATGATAAGTCCAATGAGGTTCGTAGATTAATCGTATGCAATCAAAATGTTACTTTAGAACAATTAGAAACTATTGCCCACAGTACAAAAAATATAGGCATTATTACCGAATTATTGAATAGAGGTATCTTTTACAAATCCTTCATCGAAGGAAAAACCCATACAATGAATTATATAAAAATGATAGTGGCAATAAAAGGTTATTGTCATGATGTCCTATCACAAGACGATGACTACTCAGTTAGAGAAACTGTCGCAACCTACACCAATGACGTTCATATCCTTCATAAGCTTAGTAAAGACGAAGATAAAGATGTTAGAGATATTGCGCTTCGAAGAATAGTTGTAGGCGAGTAATCGCTGACAATAAAAGTATCAAATAATTATAAATACTAAAGGTGAAATTATTGTGTATGTTTTCATAGCATTGCTGATAGTGGGTTGGGCGATATTCTTTTTTGTCTTAACGGATGGAAAAGTGCCAAAGAAGAAAAACAAAGAAGTAAGCGATGATGTGAAGAGTTATGGAATTACCAGTAAAAAACTAATGACTGAACGTGAAAAGGCGATGTTTAAAAGCATGGAAAGATCTTTGCCTGAATGTTATATATTCTCACAAGTATGCTTAGGAGCGATACTAGACGCACCATACCAACATAGAGGTAGGTTTGCTCAAAAAATGGCAGACTACGTGGTTACTGATGATGAATTTAATATATTGGCTGTGATTGAGCTTGATGATAGAAGCCATATCGGTAAAGAGAAAAAAGATGCCAAGCGTGATGAAATGGTAGAAGCTGGTGGCCATAAGGCATTGAGATACCCAAATATACCGCCAAGAAAAGAACTGAGACAAGATGTTTTAGGAGAGGTGTATGAAGGTTGATATTGAAGCAGATAACAATGAATTAGAAACCCAGTGTGAAAAAGTAGATGTAAAAGTAGAAAAGGTTAATAGAAAGTCACGGCATTTTGCATTGGCAATACTATTATTTATAGTTTTCCTAATAGTGGTATTAGGCGTGGTTTTTGTGGTTGAAGATGATTATGATCTCTTTGAAAAAAGTTATGATTATGGGGTGAATGGGGATAATAGTTGGCAAAGTAATAAAATAGACTTAGGAGACGCTTCTTTTTATGAGCCAATTAGTCTTGACGAGTCTTCTGTGTCGATTGATGATTTAGAGCAGCAGGTTGAGCTAAGTAAAATTGGTGACAGTATATATTTGATACCTAAGCGAGATAATAGTGTAGATATTTATGAGAGTGGTGAAAACCAATTAATTATAAAAATAAGAAATTAATATAAGGAATAGCAGTCTGTCAGACGGGCTTTCCGTTCCAATGCCGTATCATTGCGACTAAGGGTAGCTAAGCATAAAATTGTCTCATTCGAGCCAATTTTAAGCAAGCTTCCCTAAGCCTCAAC
>NZ_JABUZG010000032.1 GCF_014897815.1 Psychrobacter sp. PG1 | reverse complement strand
TGTCTTCAATTGGTTAAGCCATAAATAATAGTTACAATACCGCATCTATTGAGACGCTGCGAGAAGTACAAGTCATGGCAAGAACAGCACTAACAGATACGCTTTGGGATCAACTTCAATCAACGATGACACAGCATGCCTGCTATCAAACTCAAAACAGTCGAGAGGTCATGGAAGCCATACTGTGGAAGGTACGCACAGGTGCGCCTTGGCGTGACATACCTAAAGAACTGTGTTCTTGGAAAACAGCTTATAGTCGCTTTAATCGCTGGTCGAAAACTGGCTTATGGGCGAATTTTTTTTAGCTTACGAAAAGAAACTGATACGGAATGGGTATTCACAGACGGAAGCTATGTTCGCTGTCACCAGCATGCAAGTGGAGCTCGGCGTGGTGAAGATCGAGCGATTGGGCGAAGCCGTGGCGGCGCAACTACAAAGATACACCTATCCTGTGATGCCGATGGATATCCGCTCCATTTTAAAATCACTGGGGGTGACGTCCACGACAGTCAAGTTGCAGGTGAATTGATTGACATGATTAGGCATGCAGATTACTTCATCGCTGATAAAGGCTATGATTCACAAGCGATCAGGGATAAAGCTTGCATGCATGACATGATTCCTATAATTCCCAAAAGAAGCAATACTAAAGCACCTAATCCAGAATTTGATAGCTACTTATACAAACTGCGCCATCTTGTTGAGAATATGTTCGCAAGGCTCAAACACTTTCGTAGTATCGCCACTCGCTATGAAAAGTTAGCTCGTAATTTTAAGTCAATGCTTTATCTGGCGTGTACTATCGTTCATTGTAAGATGAATTGAAGACACGCCCTA
>NZ_JABUZG010000031.1 GCF_014897815.1 Psychrobacter sp. PG1 | reverse complement strand
TTTCGAGCTTGGTTTATGACTTTTGCAAGAGGTCTATTTAAAGCAACGATTTTAAATTACACCAAAAATCCAGAACGTCGATTTACCTTTGAGTTAGGCGTTGATGCCAATGATGATCCATTAGCGGCTATCAAAGTCGGACTGGATGCGATACATACGTTAGCATTCGTTTTAGATGAGCCAAAAGCAGTGGCTGTCATTACCAATGTTGGCGACTCTAATATCATTTTAGAATTTCAAATTTGGGTGGATCAATCAGATACGGATTTCTCAAAAGCACGCAGTATTGCCATTCGTGAGACCAAGCATGCGTTAGAAAATGAAGGCTTCAGCTTGCCTGAACCGATTTATCGTTTGCGTTTTAATAGTAACTTAGAAAAAGCGTTTGAGCATATGCAGGACAGTAACGCCAGCAGTGCTAATACTAATATGACAATTACGCCAATCACGCCCAAAGTGACCGATAAAAACCAGAATGAAGATAATAGCGTTGATGATAAGGACAAAAAACAAGCAAAGGCTCGTGCCAAATTGATTTTACAAGGTCGCAATGCTGATGAGGTGCTTAACGCTCGTCCTGAGGACAAACTCATGGAAAAAGTTGAACAGGAAATTGCAGAAAGCTCTGACGAGACTGATTTACTGAATAATAATAGCCCGCAAGAATAATTTGCAAAAACCTGCCAAAAACTAGGCATAAAAAATGCAACGAAACGTATATCTGATTATCATTCAAATACGAGACATTTTTTATGCAAATGAAACACTTGATTATATTCGCCCTAGTGGGCATGGTTGCGTTACTAGGTTTCAACCTCATTAATGGCAATCAACGTGATAAAGATAGAGAGCTAGTCATAAGTGACGCAGGATCTGAGCAATCTCCCGATACAGCGTTACCAAATACGAATGATGTAGAAAGTGGCTCAGTAGATGTCGCGAGCCAGCCACTTGGCAAACAGCCTAAAGCCATTCTCGATAATGCTACCGCGAAAATAGATCAGGCTCAGGAAGCAGACAAGGAACGTCTAGACCAGATGAGTAATACGCAATAATGATTTAAATAGTTGTTATAAAATACCACGCACAAAAAAGGCCAACGATGACGTTGGCCTTTTTATTATTTGAAGCGTTTGCTAACATTAGCTTTTCTTACTTGTACCTTTACTACGGCTACCAGTCTTTTTAGCGGGGCCTCTTCTATCAGTACTTTTCTTATCAGTGCCTTTCTTAGAAGGCGCGCTCTTCGTTTGATTCATTTCACTAGATTGTAATTTGGCTTTTAAATCAAAGTCAATTTGTAGCAGATCCATATTGACGCCAGCAACTTTCACTTTAACGCGATCGCCTAGTCCGAATAATGTCCCTTTGTCTTTACCAATCAGCTGTTGTTGCTGCTCATCGTAAACAAAGAAGTCATCACCGACATTAGAGATGTGAACCAAACCATCGATATATAGGTCAGTCAAGGTAACAAACAAACCGAAGCTTGTGACTGTAGTGACCACACCTTCGAACTCTTCACCAACATGATCTTTCATATAGTGACACTTGAGCCAAGACTCTACATAGCGTGAGGCTTTTTCGGCACGGCGCTCGGTATCAGAGGTTTGCGTGCCAGCCGCTTCAAGAGAAAAGTCCATTACTGGCTGCTGAGTATTGGTCACTTTTGCTTTGATGGCACGATGCAGCATCAAATCAGGGTAACGACGAATCGGCGAGGTGAAGTGGCTATATTCGTCATAAGCTAAGCCAAAGTGACCGATATTGTCAGGTGCATAGTTTGCTTGCATCATTGAGCGCAACAGCATGCTGTGGATACTAATTGCATCGGGTCTGTCTTTGGTGGCTTCAATAATGCGCTGATAATCGGCTTGCGTTGGATTTTCTTCTGGAAAGCTTAAACCAAAATTCTTTGCGTATTCGTGAATACGCATTGATTTTTCGCCATCAGGTTTGTCATGGTTACGATATAAGACAGGAAGCTCATGCTTGAGTGCAAAGTTTGCTGCACAAGTATTGGCCAGCAGCATACATTCTTCAATGAGTTTTTGAGCATCACCGCGAGTACGCGGTAGGATTGCCTCGATACCACCTTTCTCATTGAACTTAATGTAGGTCTCAACTGTTTCAAACTCCATTGCATGGCGCTCTTCACGCTTTTTAAGCAGTAGCTCATACAATTGATGTAAGGTATCGACAGATTTTTTGACGTCTTTATTACCCGTGAGTGAGGTAGGTACGCTCTTATCTTCTGGATTCTCAAGATAAGCATTCACTTGATTATACGTTAAGCGTGCTTGTGAGTGCATGACAGCAGGATAGAACTCATAACCAGTCACTTTGCCTGCCCGCGATATTTTGATATCGGCGACCATACAAAGACGGTCACGGTCAGGATTCAGTGAGCACAGACCATTGGAGAGCACTTCAGGCAACATTGGAATCACACGATGCGGGAAGTATACGGACGTACCGCGCTCGTAGGCATCTTTATCAAGTGGCGAGTTTGGTGTAACGTAATAACTGACATCCGCAATCGCAACTAAGACACGATAGTTGCCACCTGAGCGTTTTTCGGCGAATACGGCATCATCAAAATCACGTGCATCTTCACCATCGATAGTCACCAGTGGCAAATCACGCAAATCTTTACGACCTTTTAGATCCTTTTCAGTTGGTTCTTGATAATCGTTGGCTTGCTTCAGTGCTGCTTCGCTAAAATCTGATGGGATGTCATAATTGAGTAAGGTGGTTTCAATAATCAGTTCGCGATCATTGTCGTCAGACAGTACTTCAGTGATTTTACCCGTCGCAAATTCATGCTGATTTGGCCAATCAATAACATCAACCTTAACAGGAGATCCTTGCTTGGCATTCATCGCTTGTACATTTTCTTCAGTGACGGTAATCGGCTGGTGATTATTTGGACTACCAAGCTCGACACAGTAGCCATCTTCATCAAGCGCTAATGTACCAATGAAGTTATTTTGGCGACGTTCAACGACATCGACAATACGTCCTTCTGTGCGCCCGCGATTGTCTGTCGATGTACCAACTGCATCTACAGTGTCACCATTGAAAACCCAGCGCATTTGCTTTTCATGCAAAAACAAATCTGGCATATCGCTTAATAATACAAAGCCAAAGCCTTTCGGATGTGCAGACACTGTACCTCTGACGACATCTTGCTTGGTCACCGTGCGATAGCGATAAGGACGACCGTCGCGGTTTACTTGTCCATCACGTGCCATCGCTTTTAGGCGATTGCCTAAAGCGTCAAACTGGTCTGGGTCATCAATATTAAAGGCTTTTGCCAATTGTTGATGCGTGACTTCACCATGCTCATTAATCGTACTGAGTATCAGTTCGCGACTAGGGATAGGATTGTCATATCTTTTTGCCTCACTTGAGGCGTTTGGATCGTTCCAACTCATAAATTACCGTATCTATTTTTAAAATTATTAATAATGGCTATCTTAACACGAACGACGTTGCAATATCTTGCGTCAATTGTCTTAAGTGTATTTGGTAGCAGGAAGTAGTCACCTTTGATAGGCAACAACTATTAAAACAAATCAAATGTCGATATCGACTGTACTTGATCTATTGGTTATCTTTTTACTGTCTATCTCTTTCGACACTTCTAGTACTGTTGTTTGATTAGACTTATCCAAGTATTTCTGAGCCTTATCGACTTCAGTAGTCAAAGTATTGACCGTCTGTTTCATGTTCTCTAGCGCTTCAATTTTATAATTGCTAATCATATCCATCGTATCATAGACGTTATTGAAAGCGTTTTGCAATTTATCAAGCTCAATGCTGCTACTGGTCGCTTGTTCATGGATTTCACCTGACTGACGTTTTAGCATCGCTGAGGTCGATTCAATCAAGCTGCTGGTGGTTTTATTTAAAGCAGTAATTTGATCAAGTACCAGTTTTTGATTGGTCATTGCTTGTGCAACCACGACCGCTGTACGTAATGCAGATACAGTGGTTGTGGTGGCTCGATCAACACCTTTTATCAATTCTAAATTATTGCGGCGAATGGTATCGAGCGCTAGATAGCCTTGCACGTTCACGGCTAACTGAGTTAAGAAGTCGGTGTTTTTTTGACGCACATAAAACAACATCTCTTCTTTAATAATGCGTGCTTTTTCGGGATCGGTCGCTTCTATCGCATAAACCTTTTGTTCTAACTGCTCATCGATTTTTTTGCCGACATAAACGTATTGACGGATGGATTGCATCAGCTCCCACATGTTGACTTTTTCTTGCTCAATCATCGCATTGTCTTTGAGCAGCTCATCCTTACCATTATATAGACTGGTAACAACCGCATTAATATGCGACTGTGCAGATTCGTATTGACGGAAGTAATCCTGTACTTTATTGCCAAATGGGATGAGACCGAATAACTTACGTGAGCTGGTCAGCTCTTTTTTACTGGGATCTAAATCTTCGACGATGCCGCGCAACTCAGTCAATGACTTGGCGATAGGAGAATTATCAAACAAGCTGTCATTGAGGCTTTTGGCGGGTAAATCGAGCATACGATTAGACACTTGGGCTGATTCACGAATCTCTTTGGTACCGAGATTATGAATCGATTGCACATTTTGCTGAAATTCAGCACTGTGCACAGAATTGTTAATCACATGATCAACAAAGGCATCGACCTTTGCATCAAGTTCTGGGATTTGGCTGTCATCCAATTTGACCATCTGATCTGCTTCGCTTTTTTGTATTTCTCTCACAGGTTCAGGCGCGGTTAGAGAAATACTTGGCGTCGTTGCGTTTTCTGGTGGGGTCAATTCTTGCATGAAATTTCCTTCAATATTGGATAAAAGTAGTGTTTTTGTCAACGACTCTGATGGCCGTGATATACGTTATTTTTATACACTTACTAGAAATTTTTAATAAATGCTGATTAGCAAATATAAAACAGATCTTTAGATTACCGCGTAATCAAATGGTTGAGAAGGTAGGTTTTGTAAAATAGAGTCAGCCAATTATATCTGACTAAACATATTTAAAAGAGATATGTATCTATGCACACAATAAAAAACCATCAATATCCCGCAGTATATTGATGGTTAAGGTTATACATATCTATATTGACTAACCCCACTCTCAACTTGAAATAAGCAACTCAAACTGAA
>NZ_JABUZG010000030.1 GCF_014897815.1 Psychrobacter sp. PG1 | reverse complement strand
CTTATGTCACAGGGGGTTTTTCTTTGCCTACAAAAAAGTGCCAGTGTGATATTATTTATCATTATTCTTATCTTTAGGAGCATATCATGGGCGTTTCACTTTACTATACAGCTGAGCGTACGACGCTTTTAACTGAGCAGGAGCAAGAGGATATTGCGCTTATCATTGATAAGTATAATGACACCTTTGAGTATGCAGAAGAGGCGGAGTCTTTTGACCTTTATGCCTATGATGATAGTGAGTCAGAAGTCATATTAGCAGGCTCTACAAAAATGCCGTCTAGCATGGATTTAGAGGTTTTGATGTATAGCATTAATCATTGGCTAGAGTGTCTGACTGAAGTTCGATTGGCAGTCACTGATGCAGAATGGCATGTGCATTTGGACGATAGTGACGCAGTTTGGGTAGATGATAAATGGCAGATGGAAGATTAGTTCATCAAAATATTGTTATGATGCATCATCAGCTAATAAGATAACAACTCGTTAATGATATGAGCCAACGCTAGGTATTAGTCAACTCTAGAATGGAGTCTGTTTTGTTTAAACTTTACTATTATCCAAATAATGCCAGTTTAGCACCACATTTTTTACTTCATCATGTGAAAGCGGATTATGAGTTAGTATTGGTTGAAAGAGAGCGTAACACTCACCAATCAGCTGACTATTTGAAGCTAAATCCTGCTGGACGTATTCCAACGCTGGTTGATGACGAGCAGCCAATCTTTGAAAGCCCTGCCATTTGTATTCATATTTGTGAATCATATCCAGAGTATGAGTTAATACCGGCAATTGGTGACCCTAAACGACCATTGTTTTTTCAGTGGCTCGCATTCTTAAACAACACATTACAAGCGGAATTGATGGTTCGTTATTATCCACATCGCCACACTAACGATGAGAGCAATATACCCAATATCATCTCTGCCCAAGATGATCGTATTGGAGAGGCATTGTCTATAATAGACAGTCAACTTGATTCTAATGATTTCTTACTTGGTGAAAAACTATCTGCATGTGACTATTTTTTATTTATGTTGGCGGAGTGGTCATTAGTATTAGAGAAATCACCGATGCACTATACTAACTTGGCAGTGTATCTAAATCGATTAAGCCAAGACTCCACTATAAAAGCAGTATGTGATTTTGAAGAGATAGATCTGAGGCCATTTAAAATATAGTCATGATAAGTTGTTTGCATCAGGCTTTATTTTTCAGGAGTTAGATATGAATATAGATTCTTTAGCTTTATATATGACTTTTTTAGGTCTTCTTGCTGCTATTTATCAATTGAGACAAAAATTTCTACAGCAGAGAATGGTATTTAAAGATTCAATAAGTAAAGAATATTTCGATATCACCTTTAACCTTGATTCAGTTAGGTTACAAGTTGATCGACTATAAACTAAACACTTATAGTCAACAATAAAAACAACAGACTCATATCTAACCCCCTTTGCTGACGACAATAGCGCGATGGCCCCACCTGATCCCAGAAGTGAAACATCGTAGCGCTAATGGTAGTGTGGATTCGTCCATGTGAGAGTAGGTTATCGTCAGCTCTCTGTTCTAGAAAATCCCCCACGTTAACTCGTTGGGGGATTTTCTTTGGCTGGAATTTGATAATTTCTTTAATTAAGATTGTTGATTTGAGTTATTGTTGCTAGTCTTATATGAAGTAAGTCATCGTACTAAATTTAAGGTTGAGAGTTTATGGATTTAGATTTCTTAAAAATGAATTATGAAAGTCATAGACCACATGCTCAGAGGTTTATGGCCACTATTATTGAGCAACTAAGTAATTTAATTGAAAAGAATGAAATTACGTTAGGAACTCAGATAGAAAGCAGAATGAAATCTATACAGTCAGTAGAAGAAAAAACAAAGCGTAAAGGTAAGTCTATACAGTGTATTACAGATTTCGATGATTTTATAGGTATCAGAATCATCGTCCTGTTCAAATCGGATATTGATAAGACTTGCGATTTAATCAGAAAATATTTCAGTGTGGTTGATGAAGAAGATGTATCTAGACGTTTAGATAGTGACCAGTTTGGTTATCAATCTACACACTATAGTATTAAGATTCCCGAGGATTGGTTGAAAGTTCCTACACTTGTTGGTTTAGGTTCTTATAAAGCTGAGGTACAAGTAAGAACTTTATCTCAACATATTTGGGCGGTAGCTTCCCACAAGCTTCAATACAAACAAGAGAATAATGTACCAATGCCTGTAAGGCGTTCAATTAATCGTGTTTCTGCATTGTTAGAAACAGTGGATCTCGAGTTTGAAAGAGTTCTTTTTGAACGCGAAAAATATATTGCTCAGATGGATGAAGAAAAAGAGTTCAATGTTGATGTACTTGAAGTATTGTGTGATAGGTTGCTTCCAAAAGCTAATAAGGAGTTTGGTAATGAAGATTACTCAGAACTTTTTGCAGAATTGGTAGCTAATGGAATAACTGATGTAGCTGGGTTTATAGAAATGATTGAAAAACACTTATCTGAACAGCTTCGTGAAGATAAAGAAAGAGTTGTTAGTGAACTCCATGAGGGAGATATTGATGACTTGAGTATCGAAAGATTACAAAAGGGAGTTTTCTACACTCATGTAGGATTAGTCAGAGGGTGCTTAAGAGATTTAAGAGGTGATGATTATGAATCGAGAGATTTTGAATAAGAACAATATATTTAAATTATTAATTCACAGCAATTTCAATCACTCATTTTTTCATTTTGATGAAATATGAAATTGTGAAGGTAGTAAATACATGCCCAAATCTTTTACAGTAAATGATATCAATGAGCTTGAACAACTTAAGCAGAAGTTGTATGAATCAATGGATAAGACTTTACTACAGATTAGCTCTAACATTACTTCAACCCCTTCAAAAACGCTTTTTTCAAAGATGAAGTTTGGTGGTATAGGTTTTGATCCTTTAGACTCTAACCGTCCACTCAATATCATTGAACAGATTAATCAGTCTTTCACTTATCTATCATCGTTTTACGCATTGGAAGTTCTATTTACTGAATATCCAGAACTAGCTCCATTCCGACTTAATCTAGGAACTGCTCCAGGATCTGATATTGAGTCTGAATGTGGTGGCTTAGCTGCTGAGGTTTTCGCTGCAGTGGCTCCAACAAGTAATCAAAAGCTTAAGAAAGATATAAATAAAGTACTAGCA
Source organism: Psychrobacter sp. PG1 (assembly GCF_014897815.1). Classification (GTDB taxonomy): domain Bacteria; phylum Pseudomonadota; class Gammaproteobacteria; order Pseudomonadales; family Moraxellaceae; genus Psychrobacter. The sequence goes on along the minus strand of NZ_JABUZG010000030.1, from coordinate 27,599 downwards.
ACTGATGCCAAGTTGAGGTTTGTGTTTTTTATGTGCCCTAATTTTGAATTAGGTCGTCAACTTCAATTAGAGAAAGAGGACGTGATTGTTTGGGCATTAAAAGCTGTAAATGCGATATAAAAATCATTAAATTAGCGCAAGAATAATAGGAATTATTATTTAATCTATGTTTTTCAAAACAACTCACCAACTTCAACCACTTTATCAAAATCAAATCCCAACTGTTGCCCTTTAAGCTGCCGCATCTGCTCGATACGCAGCTTACGTCCTGCGATAAGCCTTAGCACCTCGCGTTGCTGCTCTGTCGTCATATCATGCCATCGCTGCCGCTCCGTTCGACTGCGCAGGCAACCAAAGCAATAGCCTTTTTTATTGCTTTGGCAAAGACCAATACATGGATTGGCAATCTCAAACAGCTCAAACTGTTGGTTCATGGCGACTCCATTGCTATTATTGTCATTCCTTTGACTTGCATAAAACTATTATGAAAATATTATTATGTCGCAAATGCTGACTAATGGTGTGCCGTTTTATTGTTATTATTTTTGTTTAGCGGGTGCTATGCTTAGCGTCACTAGCCTATATAAGATAATCATAACAAAATTAATAAGTGAGATGATACGTGAACTTGATTTATATCCATGGACTGGACAGTGATGCGAACTCTACCAAGGGAATACTATTAGAAAGATACTGCCAGCGTCATCATCCTGATATTAACGTATATCGCCCAGACCTGAATAGTGCTCCTGAGAAAGTCTTTGAGCAGTTGGCAAGATTGGTAACCGAACTCAATAGAGAAGATGAAACCGTACTTGTTGGCAGCTCATTAGGGGGCTATTTCTCCACCTTGGTAAGCAATCATACAGGCTGTGCGGCTTTACTATTAAATCCTAGTACTCAGCCACATGTGACATTACAGCGCTTTGCTCATGACTTACTGCTAAATAACGATAGTGATGAAGGTCAAGGCGAAGATGAATTGCCAAAGAATCAAATTCTCTATACGACCACTGGCGGTTGGGTTATTACTTCTGCGGATTTGCAATGGTTTGCAGATCATCAGTTATCAGAAATTCATTATCCTAAAAAAATTGCGGTATTTATCAAAGAAGGCGATGAGTTATTAAATCCTGAATTGTCTAAAGCCTTTTATCAAGAGCAAGGGAGTACGGTTATTTTACAAGCGGGTGGCGATCACAGGTTTAGTGACTTCGCTGAACAACTACCAAAGATTATTGAACAATTAAGGCGATTACTACATCATTAAATACCCAAAAAATAGGCGACATTATCTGACGTGAGCGATTGACTATTAGCCTTAACGTCGCAATTTTTCGTTATAATGGTTTAATAGAATTAATCGAACATGAATAGTTAAGGATGCATTTGTGAGTCAATATAATGCGCAATCGTTAGAAGTTTTAGAAGGGCTTGAGCCAGTACGTCGTCGTCCAGGTATGTATACCGATACCACGCGCCCGAACCATCTGGCGCAAGAGGTTATTGATAACTCAGTTGATGAAGCGTTGGCGGGTTATGCTAAAACCATCAAGGTGCAGCTCCATAGTGATGGCTCATTGTCAGTTGAGGATGATGGGCGCGGTATGCCGACTGATATTCATCCTGAGTTTAATCAATCGGGCATTGAGCTGATTTTGACCCGTTTGCATGCTGGTGGGAAGTTTTCGACTTCTAATTATGAAGTGTCAGGCGGTCTGCATGGTGTGGGTATCTCTGTCGTCAATGCGTTATCAACACGTGTTGAGGTGACGGTATGGCGTGATAGTACACAGTTTGATATGGCGTTTGAAAATGGCGCACCAGTGACGCCGTTGACTGAAGCAGTCAGCTCAAACAAACGCAAACGTGGTACCAGAGTACATTTTTGGGCAGATGGTCGCTTTTTTGATACGCCTAAATTTAATGTCAAGCAGCTCAAGCACAATCTAAAAGCCAAAGCGGTGCTGGCAGCTGGGCTGACGATTGAATTTGTCGATGATATTAATAATGAAAAGGTGGTTTGGCAGTTTACTGACGGAGTGGTCGAATATCTAAGCGAACAGTTAGATGGTTTAGAAACCTTACCTGAAGCACCGTTCTATTATAATTACGATGCGAAAGCGGGCGAACGTGCTGCTATTACCTTTGCCTTGTCTTGGTTGCCTGATGGTGGCACGCCGATTCAAGAAAGTTATGTGAACCTTATCCCGACGGCTCAGGGCGGTACGCACGTCAATGGTTTGCGAACGGGTATCTTAGAGGCATTGCGTGAGTTTTGCGATATTCATAATTTGCTACCACGGAGTGTCAAGCTAACGGCAGAAGATGTCTGGGATGGGGTAAACTATATCCTGTCGCTTAAATTTTCTGAGCCACAGTTTTCAGGTCAAACTAAGGAACGTTTATCAAGTCGTGAGGCAGCAGGCGCAGTACAAACGCTGGCAAAAGATGCCTTTAGTCTGTGGTTAAACCAGCATGCTGATATGGGTACTCAAATCGCAGAGCTGGCCATTAATAAAGCAGGACGTCGTCTTAAATCTGCGAAAAAAGTCGCGCGTAAAAAGATCACTCAAGGTCCTGCGTTGCCGGGTAAGTTGGCAGATTGTCGCGGTGATTTGCGTGATGGTGCTGAGCTGTTTTTGGTAGAAGGGGATTCTGCAGGCGGTAGTGCGAAGCAAGCACGTGACCGTCATTATCAGGCGATATTACCGCTGCGTGGTAAGATTTTAAACACTTGGGAAGTGTCATCAGATACGGTGTTATCGAGTCAAGAGATTCATGATATCGCTATTGCTATCGGTGTCGATCCTGCCTCTGATGATTTGTCTGAGCTGCGTTATGACAAAGTCTGTATCTTAGCGGATGCGGATTCTGATGGCCTGCACATTGCGACGCTGATCTGCGCTTTGTTTGTGAAGCATTTCCCTGCGCTAGTAGATGCAGGTCATTTATTTGTTGCTATGCCACCATTGTACCGAGTGGATGTGGGCAAAGAGGTGCACTATGCATTAGATGAGCCAGAGCTTGCACATATCTTAGCCAATGTACTAGGTAATAAAAAAGCGCAAATCACACGCTTTAAAGGCTTGGGTGAAATGAGTGCAGAGCAGTTACGTGAGACGACCATGAACCGTGATACTCGGCGTTTAGTTCAGCTAGATATGGATGACATGGTGTTGACTAATAGCGTGATGGATATGCTGTTGGCTAAAAAACGTGCTGCTGATCGCAAGGTTTGGCTTGAGAATAAAGGCAATTTGGCTGACATATCCTAATGGGCTTGATGGGTATGTCCGTCAATAGCTATATATTTATATAAGTTTATAAACCGGTAAGCTAGCAAGCAATAAAAGCCTATAAAATTCAATTTAGTTGTATAAGCTTAATGTTATTATGTAGGTATCTTTTATTATGTGGTGCCGTCATGACATCAAAGTTATTTAATCGCTCAAAAGCTGCTGCTTCTCAGTCTATAAACTCTAAAATATTGCCCAAGCTTAGTAGAAAGCAGCTGGGTAGTTTAGTCCCGAAACGCGGTAATAAAATTGCGCCAGTGATTGCCTCAGCTATGCTAAAAGCTGCGGGTTGGCGTACGGTTGGAGAGATTCCAAATATTTCACAAGCCGTGGTTTTAGCGCTGCCGCATACTTCGAATATTGATGGGGTTTATGCGATACCCAGTTTATTTGCCCTAGATTTGAAAATCAGTATTATGGGTAAGCATACGTTATTTAAAGTGCCCGTATTTGCTCAGCTATTAAGCTGGATAGGGGTGATTCCCATTGATCGTAGTGATAAAGGCTCAGTATTACAGGCCAGTATTGATAAGTTCAAAACCGGCAAGCCACTATTTTTGGGTTTAGCACCAGAAGGTACTCGTCAATATACTGAAACTTGGAAATCAGGCTTCTATTATTTAGCAGTGGGTGCTGGTGTACCTATTTTGCCAGTAGCGATGGATTACAAAACCAAAGAAATACGCTTTATGTCGTTGGTTTATCCTAGTGGTGATATCGAAGCGGATTTACCAAAAATTTATGCTCAGTATAAAGGGGTGATACCAAGACATCCTGAGCGCTTATCTCAACCATTACAAGATATCAATCATTCAGCTGAATAAAGTTTTAAATGAGTTATGAGTATCTGTATTATATTAAGACCCCCTGACTGATTAATGTCAGGGGGTCTTTTGTTTGTGAGGATGAACCTTAAGAATAACTAAAAAACTAAGCATTGAGTTAGCTGTTGAACGTACTCACCCCGCCATCAACAGGTAAATTCATACCAGTAATAATGGCAGCATCATCACTGGCTAAAAACATCACAGCGGCGGTTACATCAAACGGTGTCGCTGTCTTCCCTAGTGGAGAGTGGGTAATAAATGGATTTGGACTGATGTCTGTTGCCACCAATCCAGCAGATACGGCATTAATACGTACATTATTTGGTATATTCTCTAATGCCAGCTTCTTTGTAACATCAGTCAAATCCCTTTGCCTAGCTTTATAGGTCTCTATATTCCAGTCTGCTGATATCTCCGTTAGCGTTGATACATTAACGATATTGCCTTGTGTTTTTATCAGTTCTGGAATAACTGACTGATGAATGCCGACCGCAGTATCTATATTGACCATCACATCAATATGTTTATATTTATCGCGTACATGCTTTATTAATCTTGCCGTTTGGGTCAGATCATTAATATCACTGGTTACGGTAAGGTGGTTACCTGTATTGATCCATGTATGATCCTGTGGCAGATCCTCGTAGATGTATTCTAAAATATCGTTATTAATACCAACGATTATACAATTCGCCCCTTCTTGTGCAAATCTAAGCGCCGTTGCACGACCAATATCAGAATCTGCACCTGTTATAATGACAGTTTTCTCTTTAAAGCGTTTCATAACGTTCAATCCTTTTTATTATATGATGGTCATTAAATAATTTTAATAAATGTCTCTAAAAAATGTAATCAAAGGCAGCCCATAAGCGATAAGTTTGACTGCAAATCATGCTACTTTGCTATTATCATAACAACTCATTGCCCTGAAAGCGACTGCATTTAATAAGGCTTATTTTGTTAAGTTTTTCGTCGGTAGCCTGTCGTTATAGCAAAAACATTTGCGAATATTCAACATGCTCTAGTGTTATGCTCATCAATAGCAACTTACTATACAACGCGTCCATTCGATAATAAAAGGTTAACACTGTGTCTGACTCATCTATTACCCTATCTGATAATGATTGCCTTGTTAATGAGTTGACCTGCTATTTGCAGAAAGAGGCTGTAGATATTGCTTTGGCCAATATGCAGCATCTTGAGCATAAATATGACGCGTGTTACCGTGCTCAGCAATATCACTATCAATTGCCACTAGGTAACCTATCATTACTTGAGCTCATATTATATTTGCCTGCTAAAAGTAGTCTGGTCGATATTAAAGCTGCGCGTATGGCGGTAGTAAAGGCCGCGCTCATATGGCACAAGACATATCTTGCTCAGCATAAAAATAACGACAACATGAGCCATAATGTTTTAGTTTTTGATATTCAGCTCACGGATAAAGGTGAAGAAATCAATAAAATTAAGATAAATGACCAGCAACGACAACCCCTAAAAAGGCTCACTCATGGTTTTGGTGTCCGCTATTTTATGGAAGATTTGGTTGTGGATATGAGCGACAGTATGCAGCAGCTACAAGTTTTTAGCTGGCATGACTGGCAGGCGATATTAGCAAGCCTACAAGCACCATGCGAGTTATGGCGATTTTTGCATTATCGTTTAGGGCAATTACAGTATTCAGCCAGTAATCATGTCATTAGCTTTGAATCAGAAGCAGATCTAGTCATTCAGTTTTTACATCGTCCTACTTTATTTACGGACGCTATCGCAGTAGATAATGCACTCATCAAGTACGAGGTGCAAGATGAGCCCAATCCTGCATTAGTCGCTATGACGCTTGCCTACAAAAACAAAAGCACGACTGCGCAGATGTATCATCAGCATATGGCGCAAGCGGCAGCTCTGTGGTCGCAGCTAAGCATCCAAATGATAGAGATGCTCGATGAAGAAGTACTAGACAATACTGATAAAGAGACGCTAGGAACAAAACGCTGTTATTGGCAACAGCAGCTATTGGACGAGTCTTTATTTTCGCGCCATGAGCTGGTTCGAACTCTATATAGACATCCTAAACAAGCACATGGTCTGCAAAAAGAAGGTTATGTCGTCCATCAGCACTCTTATGAGAGCTTGGGACGGCATTATGTATTAATATTTTATGGGCAAGATGTTGAGAGCCAGCACAGTAAACAGGCTATTCAGCCAAACTTAGCAAAGATTGCACAGGATGTTGCGAGCCGCCTGCCAATAACCGAGCTGCATCATGTGATTGTATTGGGCATTGATTTTATTGACGAGTCTAATGACACCTTTATTGATATCGATTTATGGATTCAACCTGTTGATCCGATGACCCAGCGTGAACGGCAGCTGACCAAGCAATTACAGCGCTTAAACCAACAGCATAAAAAGCAAACGACAATTAACTTATCAGCAAGTAAAAATGAGCCAATGCGAATGCAATTAAATTTGAATATACCTGCACGGAAGACCAAGTCCTGAATATGATTTTACAGCGATGTTTTGTAGCGAGTCTTTCATAGAAACTAAATTTACGCCATAAAAAAAGACAGCCTAGGCTGTCTTTTTTATTCAAAATATATCGTTAACGATGACTTATTTTAAGTCATTATTATCAATATCAGTAAAGCCTTTATTACTTGGCGCTAGATTTGAACCAGTGTCGATATCGTCATCACTTGTTTCAACATGAGTGATATCTACATGACCCGTACTAAGATTGTTGGTATCGACAGTGCTAGTAGGGAAGTCACTAGTCATTGTACCTGAAGCAGCAGGAGTGTTCTCTCGAACTGAGTCAGCAACTTTTTCTTGTGTACTTGAGCTAGTATGAAGAGCAGATTTCGCTTTAGCTTCTTCACGTTCTTTGTCCATTTTATCCTGCATTTTACGTAGGAAACGGGCAGCGGCTTCTTGACCACCAAGACCAAATGAAAGGGCAAAGGCTACTGCTACGGCACCTAGTGTTAGACCAAAGGCTAGGTTAACGATAGAATCAGCAATACCCATCGCTTTTAGACCCATGGCAAGTACTAAACCCATGATTAGTACACGGACGATGTTTGCTAAGAATTGTGAGCCTTGCTCAGAACGCTCAACGACACCTGCAATGATATTGGCAAGCCAGAAGCCAATAAATAGGATAATTGCGCCCAAGATAATGTTGGCACCAAACGCAATAAACATGGCGATAATGGCTGAGATAGGCTCAAAACCTAGTAAGTCAGCGGCGGCAATTGAGGCAAATAACATTGCAAAGAAGATAATAGCATAACCAACAAGGTCAGAGACTCTCCTGTCGCCCATCGTTTCTTGTAAACCAACTTTCGCAGGCAATTGGTTAATCTCAGTGTTTTCGATCAACCCTTTGATGATATTGGCAACCATACGTACCACATAGAAGGTCACGACTAAAATCGCAACCGCCATAAAAATATTTGGCAATGCTTCCATGATTTTGTTCAGCATGTTTGTCGCAGGACGAGCAATCACTTCAATTTTTAATGCATTTAATGCAGCAATAATAGTTGGAATGATCACTACTAAAAATGCCAATGAACCAGCGATATTAGGTAAGCTATTTTTTTCGCTTAAACCTGCTTTTGTAGCCAATTCTTGAACATTAAAAGTAGAAACAAGATTAGTCACAATGCCGCGCACCACTTTGGCAATGATATAACCGACGACAAAGACGACACCTGCAATGAGGATGTTAGGGATAAAGCTAAAGATTTTATCAACCATATTCGTCAATGGAGCAAATAAACCATCAAGCTCTAATTTACCCAATACCATCGTCAAAACAACCAACAAGATGAACCAATAAACCATATCGGCAATCGTGCTACTCATCGGTTTTACACCTGCCTGAGCACTTAAACGCTCATCCATTGACGTTTTCGCCAATGCCGCGTTGATAGCTGTGCGTGCAACAGTAGCCAAGACCCAACCAATAATACCCACAGCGATAGCGCCGATAAGATTAGGGATAAATGCTAGGACTTGATTGACCATATTTGCAAACGGTGTCGAGATTGAGTTCAAATTCAATTGATTCAGCGCCCCAGAAATCGCGATGATAAAGATGAACCAAAATACAATCTTAGAGATAATACCTTCTAAATCGTAGGTCTTACCCGTTGAAGAGTTCATGCGTTGGTTCAGATTGACTCTAGATAATACATTACGAACCAGTGCCGCGATACCCAGTGCCACTAGCCAACCAATAATAAATATTAAAATAGCACCAATAATAGAGCCGATCGGTCCACCAAGATAACCGTTAAAAGATGTGTACATTGGATTCATCTTATCCTCCTTTAATCATCATACGAAAGCCACTCAACAATATCATCAGTACAGCTATTGTTGAGCGAAACCAATACATAGATGGTTATAATTAATAGTATTTTTAAAGTAAGTTATGCGGTGATATTATAATTTTTGAGTAGGTAACCTTATCAAAGAACGTTGGTTTCCCTCGTGTTAATTACCTTACTGCCAATGTTAATCATCCATGATAAAGACGTACACTCGGTTACTTATCACCTTAACTCATTTAGCTTAGCTGATGTATTAGTGGATTTAAAGATAGAAAGCTTAACGTGTTACTGTATTTGTGTGATAACTTGTTATTATGATGAGAAATATTAACATAGACTGTACATTCGCCCGATAATTTGACGGCAAACATGGTTCCTAAAACTAAGATTTGTTATTATAGGAACATGTGACATCTCGCCACTATCCTTACAATTTGAGAGTACTTTATGAAAAAAATCACTACTTTAAGCGTTGGTGCACTTGCTAGTGCTATGTTGTTGGTAACAGGCTGTAGCACAAATAACGGTAACCAAGAGACAGCTGCTCAAAGCGTTTCAATCACCGAGCAAAGCTCAGCAAATGAAAAAGTAGGTTATAGCTTGGGTTATATGATGGCTGAAGGTAATAAAGAAGCGGTCGGCGATCTGAATCTTGATACCTTTGAAAAAGGCTTCCGTGATGGTTATGAAGGTAATGAATCAGCACTGACCCAAGAGCAAATGCAGGAAGTATTGACGACTTACCAACAAGAGCAAGAAGAAAAGTTCGTTAAAGACATGGAAACAAAAGCTGAAGAAAACAAAACCAAAGGCGCTGCATTCTTAGCAGAAAATGCTAAAAAAGAAGGCGTCAAACAAACGGCTTCTGGCTTACAGTACAAAGTCATCACAGCAGGTACGGGTAAGTCACCAAAAGCGACTGACGTGGTTGAAGTAAACTACGAAGGTAAGTTAATCGATGGTACGGTATTTGACAGTTCTTATGAGCGCGGTGAGCCAATTGAGTTCCCATTGAACCAAGTCATCGCTGGCTGGACAGAAGGTCTACAGTTGATGAAAGAGGGTGGCAAATACGAGTTTTATATCCCATCAGATATTGCTTATGGCGAAGCGGGTAACGCAGGTATCGAGCCTAACAGCACGCTTATTTTTACGGTTGAGCTATTAAAAGTAAAATAAGCTTAGTTAAAAGTGTTAAAAAATAAAGTCATAAAAAAGCCCTCATAATATTTATGAGGGCTTTTTTATGACTAGAGTTTGAGAGTCTAAAGAGTCTTTTGAAAGACTTTAGAATTACGACCATTATGGTACTTTTCTTGGCGCGATTCAGGTAGTGCGCTGGCCTCGACTTCGGCAAAGCCTTGCTCGACAAACCAGTGTGCCGTCCGTGTCGTTAACACAAATAACTTATGGAGACCATGACTGCGTGCTTGCTGCTCTAAAAATGCCAGTAAGTCCGCACCGCGACTACCGCTACGATAATCGGGATGTACGGCGACGCAGGCAACTTCTGCTGATTCTGCATCCAATGGATATAGCGCCGCGCAGCCCAAAATCATACCATCACGCTCGATGACACTATAGTTGTCAATCTCTTGCTCTAAGCGTTCACGTGAGCGGCTGACTAATATGCCTTGCTCTTCTAGCGGTGATAATAGCTCAATCAGTCCGACCACATCGTCAATATTGGCACGACGAATCTCTTCGTAAGGGTCATGGCTGATAAGAGTACCAGAGCCATCGCGAGTGAATAACTCTTCTAATAAGGCACCGTCTTTGGCGTACGAGATGATGTGGGTGCGATGGACGCCTTGGCGGCAAGCCAAACTGGCACAATTTAAGAAATAATTGATCTCGCAATTTAAGTCACGATCACGTAAGAAGCGATCGACTTCATTAGGAATCATCTCTCTTAGTAAGCGATCATCATCATTAATCCCTGCTTCTTCGCCTAAGAAAATAAGTTTATCCGCACCAAGTGCTACGGCTGCACTGAGCGCCACGTCTTCAGCTAGCAAATTAAAGACTTCACCAGTCGCTGAATAACCCATCGAGCCTAAAATCACAATATGGTCGTGTAGCAGGTTGTTTTTGATGGCTTCAACATCGATAGAACGCACTTCGCCAGTCATTTGGTAGTCGATACCATCACGAATACCGTAAGGACGTGCGGTCACAAAATTGCCTGAAATGGCATCGATGCGTGAGCCATACATAGGTGAGTTGGCCAGTCCCATTGACAGCTGCGCTTCGAGTTGCAGGCGAATAGCGCCTACCGCTTGTAAAATAGCAGGCATCGCCACGCGCGGTGTAATTCGAATATCTTGATGCAGTGGGGAAGTAATGTCAGCATCTTTCAAGTTCTTTTCGATTTGCGGTCGCGCTCCATGTACTAATACCAGCTTGATACCTAAGCTATGTAATAAAGCAAAATCATGAATCAGAGTGCTGAAATTTGGATGATTGACCGCCTCACCACCAAACATAATCACGAACGTTTTGCCGCGATGGGTATTGATGTAAGGGGCAGAGTTACGGAACCAATGGACGTATTCAGGGTTGATTTGGGGCATGGCGCTAGTAGTCATAATAAGGGCAATAGTAGTGAGAATAAGAAAAGGGGCGTAGCAAAAAATGCCTATCGCTAAAGAATTACCATAGCAAAAAACGCCGTTATGAGCTATCTTTTATTTCAGTAGTGTCAATCAATTTTTATCGCTGATGAACTATATACACAACCGCAACACGGGGTTAGTGTACCTACAAACACTTTTTGCTATGCTAAACGCTATTGCTTTACAGGCAATGAACGAAGATAATCAATAAAAATAAAGCACTTTATACGCTAAGTTGACCAGCTATGACAATATGGACGCAAGCAGTGCTTGTCATCAGTGGTCACTATAATCAGGTGATCGATACTAAGTATTAGGTATGTCAATACTATAACAATCGACTATTTATAATTAGTCATGTTTCTTATAATTAGCCATGCTTCATTTAAATTGTGCTACCTGTAAACGATTAAACATACCTCACAAGTTATTCAAGTTTTACCAGCTGCGTTTTACCGACATATTAATCAGGGATAATGAAAATCATGAAAAAAAGTAACCAATTTGCTAGCCCATTTAGTGCCTGGAGCGGGCATCGCTTATTTCACGTTGTGGCTGGCACGCTCATCGGTGCGATGGTAGTGACGCAAGCCTCGGCAATGCTACCAACGCCAGAACAAGCCGTTGATAGTTCCGCAGCTGTACAGGCCAATGCCACTAAAAGCAGCAACTCAAGTGCACAGGCCGTCAATAGTAAAATTACCGCGTCATTGATTAGCGTTGATGCAAACGGTCAAGAGGTTTTGGCTCCGGTGAATGCTAGTACGCGCCTACAATCAGGTAATGTTTTGGAGTACCAAGGTTATTTTACCAATACCAATGCAGATCGCGTCCGAAAAATGACCGTGACGATGAGTATCCCTGAGCAGGTAGAGTTATTGCGTACAGTATCACCTGAATTTCCATACGGCAGTGCAGACGGCAATACTTTTGCCCGTATGCCATTACGTGGAAAAGTGGATAACCAACTGCAAGAAATTCCATTAAAATATTATAAAGCGGTACGCTGGGATCTAGAGGGTGTTGGTCTTAATGACACCGTAGTGGTTAAATACCGTGCACGTGTGAAATAAGCCAGTCATTTAGTATTAAGTATTTTATCAGGGTGATTTATTTAATACTGGCTTAATATTCGTTTAATCATAAAAAGCATCACGGCTCGTTGCTGTGGTGCTTTTTTGTGGGTTGTTAATAAGAAATTTTGGTACGCCGTTGCAAGGCGCTTAAAGCGTCGCGTATTTCTGGTTAGATTTTTCTTTGATTAATTGCTTGATGGCAGCCATTTGTACGGTAGTGGCTTGCGAGCCTGCAGCTATGAGAGCACGGCGCTGGCTGGTATCTAGTGAGCTGATATGACTGACCGCAGGCGTAATCAGCACATCAGCACGATCTCGTTCACGCTGCATCGATGAGGCACGATTGGCGCTTGGCGGGGCTACGACATTACTCTCTAAAAATCCCCAAAAATTGCTTAATCCGTTGAGGTTTAATTTTTTATCAAGTGTAGACACACCGCTAGTATTATTAATACCAGTATCTGTCACATCAACGGCAATAACAATATCAGCGCCTAAATCACGGGCACTATCGACAGGTACTAGACTGACCACGCCACCATCGATATATTTTTTACCGACCTTTTCGGGGATACGCGGTGCAATAAAAATATTTGGTACGCTACAGGATGCCTGAACGGCAAGCCCCGCATCACCAGTGGTAAAAATGGCTTTTTTCAAAGTATGCTTCTCCGCCGCGACTGCTGCAAAGCGGATGGGGAAATCCTCTATTGATCGTCCATCGACTTTATCGTTGATAAAGTTCTTGAGTTTGATACCCTCGATGACACCTTGATTGGATAACACAAAATCTGTCAATTCGCTATCTGTAGTGGTCAGTGCCAGTTGCTCAAGTTGTAATGGTGTGTAGCCGCTGGCATATAGGCCACCAACCAAGCTGCCGACGCTGGTGCCAACAATGAGCGTTGGTTTGATACCATTTGCTTCTAGTGCTTTAATCACCCCAACATGGGCGAAGCCTTTGGCACCGCCGCCGCCCAATACTAACGCCACATTAAGTGGCGCTATTTCAGGTGCTTCAGGTAACGGCTGCGCTGGCGTTAGAGCGCTACAAGCGCTGATAGATAATCCAAGTACGGCAATTAAGCTGGTGCATAGCACTCTCATACTATGTCGCACTCTTAGACTATGAAGAGGTTGTCGGTACTGGGCAGGAGGGAACATAAAAACACCTTATAAAATGACCATAATACGGAAAATAAAACATCAGTTATTGATATGATACAAATGAGCCGTTTGACTTTCAGGCTTTTTGACGCAGTATTACTAAATAGCTGAGCATAAGCAATTGTATTGTCAGCTATAATGAAATGAGTCGGTGTTTTGATGTGTCCTGTTGATGACAGCTGTTTTATAAAAAATATCATCATCTACGGTATATTGAAAATACTTGAATGAGTATATGAAAACTAAAAATAATATCGTTAGGATCTTTGATGTCAGTATCAGTGAACGCTTCTTTAACCAGCCCAACAGACCATATAAGGTCTGAGCTGCCACTCTCAGCGCTAGATATGCCAGTGACGGCACTGGCGGGTGTGGGATTAAAAGTCGCAGAACAGTTGGCGCAATTGAATATTAAACGAATATTTGATTTATTGCTGCATTTGCCACGTGATTATGAAGATCGTAGCCGATTGCTGTCCATAGCAGAGGTGGGGCACGGGCAGTCTGCGTTAATTACTGGGCGTGTGGTGCACGTCGATACCAAGCGCAGCGGTATGACGGTCGTGGTAGATGATGATACGGGCACCATATCGCTACGGTTTTTTAAGGTTTATCGTGGCCTTGCACAAACCATGAGCTTAGGGACGCAGCTGCAATTATTTGGCGAAGTAAAGGTGAGTCGTTATGGTAAGCAAATCCACCATCCTGAATATCAAATTATCAGTAGTAATGAGACGGTAGTAAATACCGGTTTGCAGCCCATTTATCCAAGTGTTAAAGGTTTGCATCAAAATAAGCTGCGTACCTTAATTAAGCTGGCATTACAGACGGTTCGCAGTGAAGGCTTACCAATGACGCTGTTTACTCCTACAGACTTTGCAGTCGTGGCTGACTTACCATTAGCACCTTTTGAACCAGCTAAAATACCGATAACAGAGGCAGAGTATCCAGAAGATATATTCTCGACACTGGCGCGTAGTGTGCCAGATAATACGACTGGTCATAGCGTTAGTAGTGTCAATAAAGCCAATGTCTATGATGCCAATAATAATACAAACAGTGATATCCATACAGTCGCTAATAGAACAGTTAATAACAACGTCTATAATCTGACGATATTTGAGGCCTTAGTATTACTGCATACACCGCCGACTTATACCGACGCAGGACGACAATATCAGCTACTCACCCAGTTAAGTGCCCGTACTCATGCAGCATGTCAGCGTTTAATTATTGAAGAATTAACCGCCCATCAACTCAGCTTGTTATATCGTCGTCAGCAATTACATCAGCATAAATCGCCCAAATGTGCCACGCAAAGTCCATTGGCTGATAAGCTATTTTCCGCATTGCCGTTTGATTTAACGGGTGCCCAGCAACGAGTCATGAAAGATATTACGGCTGATATGGCGACTTCAATTCCGATGCTACGGTTGGTGCAGGGCGATGTTGGCGCGGGCAAGACTCTGGTCGCAGCGGGTGCAGCGGGTTATGCGCTAGATAGTGGTTGGCAAGTGGCTGTTATGGCACCCACAGAAATTTTAGCAGAGCAGCATTTGGTCAATTTTAAACAATGGTTTGAACCGTTAGGTATCGGTGTCGGCTGGCTCGCTGGTAAACAAACGGCGAAGCAGCGCCGCGAAGCGTTGGAAGCAGTCGCAGAAAATACGGTGCAAATCGTGGTCGGTACTCATGCACTGTTTCAAGAGCAGGTGCAGTTTGCCAAATTGGGACTGGTCATTATCGATGAACAGCATCGCTTCGGTGTTGAGCAGCGTATGGCACTGACCAATAAAGGGGTGGCGAATAGCACGCCGCATCAGCTGATTATGACTGCCACCCCGATTCCGCGCACGCTGGCAATGAGCGTTTACGGTGATATGGATACCTCGATTATCGATGAATTGCCACCGGGGCGTACGCCAATTACTACGGTGACCATTGACCGTAATCGACGCGATGAAGTCATTGAGCGGATTGCGATTAATTGTGAAGCGGGTAGGCAAGCATACTGGGTTTGCTCGTTGGTCGAAGCGTCTAGTGTGCTCGATGCGCAGGCGGCAGAAGCGACTTATGAGGATTTAAATGAGCGCTTGAATATTCGCATTGGTCTTGTCCATGGCAAGATGAAATCCGTTGATAAACAAGCCATCATGCAAGCATTTAAAGCTGGTGATTTGGATTTGTTGATTGCCACAACGGTCATTGAAGTCGGTGTCGATGTCCCTAATGCGTCGTTAATGGTCATCGAAAATGCCGAACGATTAGGTCTATCGCAATTACATCAGCTGCGCGGGCGAGTCGGGCGTGGCTCAACCAAAAGCTATTGCGTACTGTTATACCAAAAGCCATTATCAGAGACAGGTACAGAGCGCCTAAATGTCCTGCGTGATAGCACTGACGGTTTTGTTATTGCGCAAAAAGATTTGGAACTGCGTGGTCCCGGTGAGTTATTAGGCAAACGTCAAACGGGTAACGTCGGTTATTATTTGGCTGATCTGATACGTGACGAGCAGCTGTTTGCCATTGCTCAGCGTTTAGCCAAACATTTAATTGCAGATCCTACGCGCAAGGCAGATGTCAGCCAACTGATTCACCGCTGGATGCCTGAGGCGAGTCGTTATACTAATGCCTAGGGCGTGTCCTCAATTCAATCGACTATCCTCTAAATGGGCTAAAAATGGCTAAATTAATATCAAAAAAGAGGACAGCCAACGCTATCCTCTTCTATTCTTTGACGTAGAGCCATCATTTCGAAACAAAGCTATTTGGCTTTTTTCGACTTTTTCAATGACTTCTTAAGCTCTTTGAGATCTTTCTTTTTTTGCTTAATTTTTGCTTTGGTATCTTTAATTTCTTGCTTAAGCTTCTTTACGTCTGATTTATTAGCCATGATGGATTCCTTTATTAGTAGAGTTATCTTAATAATGACAAATTACCCCATAAATACAAGTCTAAACTGTAGGGCGTATGTATCATTAATTTTTACGAGTGATTGTTCCAACTATAATGGTCGCATCTTAATGCATTCAATATGACAGCATATTTTTTCATTGGCTGAATAAGTTTTAAGCAAGGGATTTTGGTGAAGAAGACTTATGCAATGAACTGGGAATGAGCTAGGAATAGGCTGTCTTTTGTCTTTACTTATCGTTCACTTTATAATCTTTGCTACTAATAATCTTTATTAAGTTCAATGTCTTACTACGTCTTGATTATTATATCTTGATTACTATCAACAATTGACTATGTAGATACTTAACATAATTGACCCAATGACGAGATAGTCTACAATGATAAAAGACTATTTTGATAAGCTCTGCCTGTATCATTTTGTTTCCCTTATACTTTTTACGGCGTTAGTACCGTGCTTATTTATAGAGACCGACTATGAGTGATTTTGAACACCCTAATAATAAGCAAGCACCGACTAGCGAGCAAGAAACCAACATTGAGCCACCTCAACCATCTGAGCTACCACCGTATCGCCAGTCTGATAATTTGTCTAAAAAAACCGCTTCAAAACTACCATTATGGTTGTTACCCGTATTGGCAGCCGTGCTTATCATTGGTGTGCTACTTGGAAAGTATTGGGACGGTAGTGATAAAGCCGCGACCGATGAATCACCAGCTTCTAGTCGTACTTCAAGTGATGGTGCCACTGCAAGCGCTACGAGCACTGAGCAGGCGGTATTATCAGTAGAAACGGTCAGCCCAAGCCAAGATGATATTGGTAACACACTCAGTGCTGATGGCACCATTGATGCCAAAGATACGGCGAATGTCAGTGCTAAAGTCAATGGCGTGGCTATCGAGCGTATAGTGGTTGAAGAAGGTGATCGCGTCAAAGCGGGTCAAGTATTGGCGATATTTGACACCGATGCTATGGAGCAGCAAGTCTTGCAAGCAGAGGCAGATGTTGCCGAAGCAGAAGCGACGCTTGCCAATGCCAGCGCTGATGCTGCCCGTGTATTGCCACTGCTTGATATTGATGCGATTAGCAAACAAGAAGCCGATCGCTATCGCACTGCAAAGCTTCAAGCACAGGCTGCGCTACAAGCCTCCAAAGCGCGTCTGAGCACTCAGCGCTTGAGTGTAGATAATGCAACAGTGGTCGCACCAGTCAGCGGTGTCATCAGCGAGAAAATGGCGGAGGTCGGTATGGTTGCTGGTGGCGAGCCATTATTTACTATCATTAAAGGTGGTATTTTGGAATGGCGTGCAGATATTGATCCCAAGCTCGTCGGTGAAGTCAGTGTCGGGACGCCAGTACGGGTGAGCTTACCAGATGGTGATACGGTAATGGGGAAAGTGAGCCGCATAGCACCAACGGCGGACAACAACCGGCAGATTACCATCTATGCGAGCTTGGCAGCCAATGCAAAAGTACGGGCAGGTATGTATCAAACGGGTGAGTTCCTATTAGGCAGTGCCAGTACGCAAACGGTACCCAATAGCGCTATCGTCAGCAACGATGGCTATGATTATGTGATGCTAGTAACCAATGTGACGACTCAAGATGGTCAGACCATGGGTCGTATCAAGCAACAACGAGTGACATTGGGCGAGCGACTTGGCGAAAATGTGGCAGTGCTAGAGCCATTGCCTAGTGACAGTCAAATTGTCAAACAAGGCGGCAGCTTTTTAAATGATGGAGATTTGGTGCGTATCGTTGATGGTGTTAGCCAAGCGAGTACAGCAGCGCAGGCACAACCATGAGTTTAAATGTTTCTGCTTACTCGATAAAAAATCCTTTAGTTGCCATTTTGCTATTCATACTACTGACGTTAGGCGGTATTTATGGCTTTATGAAAATGAAGGTGCAGCAGTTTCCTGATATTGACTTACCTGCAGTCGTGGTCACGGTGACTTTACCGGGTGCCGCGCCATCACAGCTCGAAAACGACATCGCAAAAAAGATAGAAAACAAGCTCACCAGTATTGAGGGCATCAAGCATATTCGCACCACGTTACAAACGGGTGCTGCCACCATGGTCACAGAGTTTGTGTTAGAAAAGGATATTCAAGAAGCGGTCGATGATGTGCGCTCGGCAGTAGGCGAGGTACGCGGCGATTTGCCTGCCGCTGCCAATGACCCTATTATTACTAAAGTTTCAACCGCAGGATTCCCCGTTGTCACTTATTCTGTGGCTGCTGAAAACATGAATGTGGAAGACTTGTCTTGGTTCGTTGATGATACGGTCACCAAGCGTCTTTCTGATATACCGGGTGTCAGTACGGTTAGCCGTATTGGTGGTTTGCAGCGTGAGATTACCGTCGCAGCTGACCCGATTACCTTGAGTGGTCTTAAGCTTTCTATCACACAACTATCCAATCAAATCACAGGTATTCAGCAGGACAGCTCTGGTGGTGAAGCAGAAGTGGGCAAAACCACCCAGACGATTCGTGTCCTTGGTGCGGTGGAGCGGGCAAGTGAGCTCAATGATTTACAAGTGGCAATCCCAGCAGGCGGTACGCAAGCGCTTGGACGTATGGCACAAATCACAGATGGCGCGGCTGACCCAAGCTCTATTGCTAAGCTTGACGGGCAAACAGTGGTGGCATTTAACATCACCCGCTCGCGTGGTGCCAGTGAAGTCGAGGTCATGGAGCTGGTTGATGCAGAGCTTGCCAAGCTGTCAGCCGATGTAGGTAATATCACTATTGAAAAGGTCTATGATCGGGCAACGCCGATTGCTGAAGATTATCAAGCTTCTTTACGGATGCTGATCGAAGGTGGTCTGTTAGCAGTCGTCGTCGTATTCTTATTTTTGCGCAATATTCGGGCGACTATAGTTGCTGCTGTCGCCTTGCCATTATCAGTGATTCCTACCTTTTTAGGTATGTACTTATTTGGCTTTAGCCTCAATATTATATCTTTGTTGGCATTGTCGTTAGTGATCGGTGTATTGGTTGATGATGCGATCGTCGAGGTCGAAAACATCATACGGCATTTACGCATGGGCAAGACACCGTATGAAGCGGCGATGGAAGCGGCTGACGAGATTGGCTTGGCAGTAGTCGCGACCACCTTTACTTTGATTGCCGTGTTTTTACCCACCGCCTTTATGGGCGGTATCGTTGGACAGTTTTTCCGTCAGTTTGGTTGGACAGCTGCATTATCGATTTTTGCGTCTTTGATGGTCGCGCGTCTTATCACACCGATGATGGCAGCGTATATATTGCGACCAGAGAAAAAACACGTTGAGAAGCAAAGCGCGCTGATGGGTTGGTATCTCAAAATAGTGGCATGGACACTGCATCATCGCTGGCTGACGATGGGTGCAACTTTAGTGTTATTCGTGGCGTCACTGATGCTTGTCAAATTACTACCAACATCGTTTATTCCTGATAATGACATTGACCAAACTCGTGTGGCGATTGAGTTGACACCTGATGTTGCGCTGGAAGACACAGAGCGCGTTGCTGCGCTGGCAAGTGAACGTATTTTAGCAATGCCTGAAGTCACCAATATTTTTACCTCAGTCGGTGAGGCTCAGGCTAGCATGGACTCAAACTCTAGTGGTGGCAAAGCCGAAAATATAGCAGGTCTAGACATCGTGCTAGCACCACGTGCAGAGCGCGGCTCTAAGCAAGAGATTGAACGTCAAATAAGTAGTTTGTTGGCAGAAGTGCCAGGTGCGCGCTTTACCGTCGGTTTGTCGAGTGGTGGAGAGAGTGGTTATAACTTCTCTATGACCAGTACCAATCCGCAATTGCTTGAACAAACCGCTCAGCAAATCATGTCAGAGATTCGAGGGCTGCCCAGTGCTGGCTCTGTGACCAGTGACCGCAGTTTGCCGCGTCAAGAGTTAACGGTGACGCCAGACAGACTGGCGATGGCGGATAAAGGTGTGACCACGCAAGACATCGCTACGACGTTACGAGTGGCGACGGTGGGTGACTATGAGCAGCGTTTATCCAAGCTCAATTTGGATACGCGGCAGATTCCTATCGTCATTCGTCTACCAGATGTTGCCAAGCAAAATGTCAGCCAATTAGAAGGTCTATATGTACCGAGCTCGTTACCAGCAGGACAGGGTGTACGTGTGGGTGAAGTGGCGTCATTAGACTTTGGCACTGGGCCTGCGCAGATTAGCAGGCTCGATCGAGAACGCGCCATCAGTATCACGGTGCAACCTGCGAGTGGCGAGCTTGGAGACTTGGTACAAGCGGTTAAATCAGTACCTGCCATGCAACAACTACCGCCTTCCATTACCATTATTGACCAAGGTCAAGCAGAAAACATGGCTGAGCTATTCAGCGGCTTTGTGATTGCGATGTCGGTCGGTGTGGTTTGTATTTTAGGCGTACTTATTCTATTGTTTGGGCGTATATTGCAGCCTTTCACCATTTTGATGGCATTGCCTTTATCGATAGGCGGCGCTTTTGTAGGCTTGGTTATTACCAATAGCAGTCTTTCTATGCCATCGATGATCGGCTTTATTATGCTAATGGGTATTGCCACCAAAAACTCTATCTTATTGGTCGATTATGCACTGATTGCACAGCGTCGAGGTTTGGCGCGTTTTGAGGCTATTATCGATGCTTGCCGCAAGCGGGCGCGTCCTATTATTATGACCACCATTGCGATGGGCGCGGGGATGTTGCCCTTAGTCTTCGGTTGGGGTGATGCCGATCCAACCTTCCGTCGTCCGATGGCCGCTGCGGTATTGGGTGGTCTGGTGACTTCGACGTTATTAAGCCTTGTGGTGATTCCAGTGGTTTATACTTTGATGGATGATTTGTCAGGATGGTTTGCTAAATGGCTCGTACCTAGTGGCAAAGAGCAGACAACAACAGATGGTAAAGTATAATTTAACGGATTTATTTGATCATACCTATGACATAGCGTTAGCAGTGATAATGCTATGTCTAAAATAGACGAGCCTATATTTATTGATTAAGTATGGGCTTGTTGTCATTATATAAGAGAGCAATCACAAGAGCACAGTCACAAAGGATGTGATAGCTCTATCATTTATACAGCAAAGGAATGTTACTATGAATCAAATGTCCCTTTCGACAGTCATACTGTCCTCGCGGAAGCCGCTACTAGCCTTGAGCATAAGCATATTAGGTATCGCCAGCAGTCAGGCGAGGACTTACGATATTGATCCCACCCATACCAATGTACGCTTTGCTATTGACCATTTTAATACCTCTACCAACACAGGTGGCTTTTATAATATCACTGGGCAGCTAGATTATGATCCAGCGGCTAAGACCGGTAATATCTCGTTAGTAATTCCTCTGAATAGCCTAAATACAGGCAATACAGCATTTGATATCACACTAAAAAGCGCAGATTTTTTTGATATTGAGCAGTTTCCACTGGCGCAATTTGAGTCTACCAAATGGTATTTTACGACTGATGGTAGTGGCTCAAATGTCAGCAAAGTCGATGGTATGTTGACACTACATGGCAAGACTAATCCCATTACGCTAACGGCCAGCAAGTTCAATTGCTACCTAAACCCAATATTGAAAAAGCCAGTTTGCGGTGGGGATTTCACAACGACCATTGATCGAACGAAATGGGGCATCAGCAAATATACATTATTGGGTATTACTGAAAAAGTTCAGCTAAATATTCAGATTGAAGCTGCAAAGCGCTAACACAATCAATAGAAAGTAATTTTCTATTTATATTATCAAAAAAAAGGCTGAGACTTAGAAAATAAGTCTCGGCTTTTTTAATGAGAGAACCCTTAGATTCGTTAGTTTATCGAAATTTTCTTTATGCTTTCTTTAGCGTAGCTCATTTTTCTACAGGCTTATTTTTTGCTCAATGATCCTATCGAGTAAGTCGTAAAGTCTCCGCTATCCAATCTCATGTCATACCATAAATTCATTAACATGAATTATATTCATCTTATATTTAAATAGTATCGTTTTTATTCATGTAATAGTTTGGGTATGATTCACCTCATACACAAATTTGGTTTTATCTCAAATAATGAGAGTAGATTAGGGTAGCGGATTATCATGAGTAAAGAATTTAGTTGTGCAATTAAACGCATTCGTTTTGATGAAAACTATCATCCTGCAAATAGCACGCGTCTCACGACGAACTTTGCGAATTTGGCGCGTGGCGAGCATCGTCAAGAGAACTTAAGCAAAACGTTAAGAATGATCAATAATCGTTTTAATGCCTTGGCACAGTGGGATAATCCCACCGCAGATCGTTATTCTGTTGAGGTTGATATTATTTCTGTCGACATGGATGTTGCAGGAAATGGCGATACTTTCCCTATCATCGAGATGCTGCAAACAACGATTGTGGATCATAAAGAAAACACCCGTATTGACGGTATGATTGGTAATAGTTTCTCATCTTATGTGCGCGATTATGACTTTAGCGTCGTCTTATTAGACCATTTCGATAAACATCCATCATCTGCGCCGCCAGTAGATTTCGGTGACTTACACGGCAAGCTGTTTCAGTATTTATTGAATTCAGACGCTTACCAAGCTAATTTCACTAAAAATCCTGTGATTTGCTTGAGTGTTTCCACCAGTAAAACCTATCAACGTACGACCAATCAGCACCCTGTATTGGGCGTTGAATACAAACAAGATGGCTGCTCTTTGAACAAAGGGTCACTAACCGATGAGTACTTTTCCAAAATGGGCTTAACCGTTCGCTACTTTATGCCTACGGGTAGTGCTGCGCCATTAGCATTTTATTTTGCGGGTGACTTGCTGAGCGATTACGCCGATCTTGAGCTGATCAGTGCGATTAGTACCATGGAGACGTTTCAAAAAATCTACCGACCTGAAATTTATAATGCCAATTCGGCAGCGGGTCAAGTGTATCAACCCAGCTTGAAGTACCAAGATTATTCCCTAACGCAAATCGTCTATGATCGCGCAGAGCGTAGTCAGATGGCAGTGACACAAGGTAAGTTCACCGAAGAGCAGTTCATCAAGCCATACCAAACCATTCTTAATGAGTGGGCAGCAAGCTATGATGTAAATGAGCACGTGGCAGAAGCATGTGCGAATAAAGAATACGCTGCCTAAACACGCTCAATCTGGCTGAAATGAGAATACAAATTAATAAGAAGATGAATCGTATGACAATATTATTACCGACACAAAAGTTATTACCGACGTCTACAGCCGGCAGTTTACCGAAACCTTCTTGGCTTGCAGAACCTGAAAAAATCTGGTCACCATGGGCATTAGAAGGTGAGCAACTGCTTGAAGCCAAACAAGACGCACTACGTTTGACATTGCAAGAACAGGTACATGCAGGCATTGATATTGTCAGTGATGGCGAGCAAACTCGTCAGCACTTTGTGACCACCTTTATTGAACATCTGGATGGTGTCGATTTTGAGAAACGCGAGACCGTGCGCATTCGTAATCGTTATGATGCCAGTGTGCCGTCAGTCGTTGGCGCGGTAAGCCGTCAAAAACCTGTATTTATTGATGATGCTAAGTTTTTACGTGCCCAAACCGATCAGCCAATCAAATGGGCACTGCCTGGTCCGATGACCATGATTGATACCTTATATGATGGTCATTATAAAAGCCGTGAAAAATTGGCTTGGGAATTTGCTAAAATCCTCAATCAAGAAGCGAGAGAGTTAGAAGCGGCTGGCGTGGATATCATCCAGTTCGATGAGCCTGCCTTCAATGTGTTCTTTGATGACGTCAACGACTGGGGTATTGCTACGTTAGAGCGTGCCATTGAAGGTCTAAAGTGTGAAACGGCGGTGCATATCTGCTACGGTTATGGCATCAAAGCCAATACCGATTGGAAAAAGACACTGGGTTCAGAGTGGCGTCAATATGAGCAAGCCTTTCCTAAGTTGCAACAGTCGAATATTGATATTGTCTCTTTAGAATGTCAAAACTCACATGTACCGATGGATTTGATAGAATTGATCCGCGGTAAAAAAGTGATGATTGGTGCCATTGACGTGGCAACCAATACCATTGAAACCCCTGAAGAAGTGGCCAATACGCTACGAAAAGCCTTGCAGTTCGTCGATGCGGATAAGTTGTATCCTTCAACCAACTGCGGCATGGCACCACTATCGCGCCAAGTGGCACGAGGTAAGCTGCAAGCATTAAGTGCTGGCGCGGCAATCGTGCGTCAAGAACTGACCGCTTAGGGTTCATTGAATAAACTGATACAAAATTTAGCTTTTATAGGTTGGGTTTTTAACCCCGTCTATACTAGCTTGTTTAAACTCATGAGTGACCTCAGTTATCAATGAACTTAAAGATTTAAAATTTAGGAGTTAAGTCATGATTGAAGCCACCGATTTTAGAGATGGTATGTCTTTGTTAACAACAGCGGTCAATGTTATTACTACAGAAGGCAGCGCTGGTACTCATGGATTTACCGCATCTGCGGTGTGTAGCGTCACCGATACACCGCCAACCTTGCTGGTTTGCATGAATCAGACATCTCGCTCACATGCCCATTTTATTGAAAATAAAACGTTAAGTGTCAATGTTTTAGGCGCACAGCACGAATCAATATCTAACGCTTTTGCCTCCAAATTGAGTTCACAAGAGCGATTTGAATACGGCTCTTGGTCACCGCTCAAAACAGGCGCTCCCGTTTTAGAAGATGCGTTGGTCAGCTTTGATTGTGAGATTGAGGACATTCAGCAAGTGGGCACGCATAGTGTTTTCATGTGCCGAGTGGTCGCCATTAGACAAAGTGAGCAAGAGGAGAGTTTGGTGTATTTTAATCGTGCTTATTCTCGGATTGGTCAAGTGGATCAAGCAGAAATCGCCTAAGTTGGTTTTTTAACTGATTGATTGTCATTGAACTAAAATAACCATCGTACTAACTCTACATAAGAAGTAAATATCTCGTGGAATTAATCATCTTTCTAATCATAGGTGCGCTAGCAGGATTCGCTGCGGGGCTATTTGGTGTGGGCGGTGGCACAATTATCGTGCCATTATTATTCATCGTCTTTACGCAAATGGGTTACAGCCCTGACAATATCATGCATTTAGCATTAGGAACGTCATTGGCGACCATCATTGTCACCTCGATCAGCTCGCTCATGGCACACAATAAAAAAGGCGCAGTCATGTGGCCTGTCTTCAAAAATCTGGCACCAGGCTTAGCGATTGGTTGCTTTTTAGGGGCAGGGATTGCAGGGCAGATATCTGGGCTGTATCTTCAACTCATTGTTGGGGTGTTTTTACTGTGGGTCGCCTACAAGATGTTTTTCGGTGGCAAAAAACAGGTTGTTAATCATGCTACCAATTCTAGTAGTGCCGATGATGCTAATACACAACTGCCTTCGAAACCTAAGCAGCTCGCAGCAGGTGGGGTTATCGGTATCGCTTCTGCCATTTTCGGTATTGGCGGCGGTAGCTTAACCGTGCCTTATCTCACGCGTTATGGTGTAGTCATGCAAAAAGCCGTTGGCACCTCAGCAGCTTGTGGTCTGCCGATTGCTATTGCTGGGGCATTAGGTTTCATGTTTTTTGGGATGCAGCAACGAATTGATGTGCCTAACACCATTGGCTTTGTGCATATTTATGCCTTTTTAGGGATCAGCATCATGAGCTTTTTTACCGCCAAGCTAGGCGCGAAAGTTGCTCATATACTATCACCAGAGCTTTTAAAGAAGTGCTTTTCGGTGTTATTAACGGTTGTGGGGTGTTATTTTCTTTATAAGGGGTTGGTTTAAGTATTTATATTGGCGCGTTTACACTGCAACGTTTAGATCGTTCAAAAGTTTATTTTGAGTGGTTCTCTTATATCAATCTACTTTAAGTGGTCTATTAATGGGTCTAAAGTGTGAAATATCTGGTTCCCTCGGGGTATACTCTTTCGTTTTTCAAAATGACCTTTGGAAAAAGAAAATCATTTGTCCTAAAGTCTGATAGCAACTTAGAGGTTAGTAGCACAAGTGCTGGTAGGTTATTCAAAGAAGGTTTGCTAACCTCTCTTTCTAACCCAAAATCTATCTTATTTTTTATGGCTGTATTTCCGCAATTTATCGATACTGAACAAGCCTAGTTTTCTCAATTTCTGATTTTAGCTTCAGCTTTTTGCCTCTTGGTCTTACTAATCCATTTTTGCTACGCAGAAGCATTTGCTTTAGCCAGTCGATATCTATGGAAAGCTCAAGATAATCTATAGTTAATTACAAAAATAGGCGGTGCAATATTAATGCTCATTGCCGTTCTATTGTGTGTAAGTGTGGTGCTCGCTCTCTAAAAGCATCCTATGGTTAATACGAGATTGTCATAAAATTTTTTTAAATATAATAATCAGCCATAACTTCCTAGGCCAACTACATGACTCCTATATACACTGCATTGGCTGTACTTGTTACTTTTATTTGGGGTGTGAACTTTACCTTTATTGCATGGGGACTTGAAAGCTTTCCACCGCTAATGCTCACCGCCCTGCGTTTTTTCTTTACCGCTGTGCCACTGGTTTTTTTTCTAAAACCGCCCAAATTTAACCGTACATTATTTATCTATGCTATCGGTACGTTTGTCATGCAGTATGCTTTTGTATTTACTGCCATGCACTTAGGGGCATCAGCAGGATTGACGGCACTATTGCTACAAATTCAAATTTTTATTACCGTATTGTTGGCGTATTTTATACTGGGTGAGGCAGTGAGTCGCATGCAAATCATCGGTATGCTGGTCGGTGTGCTAGGGCTTAGCGTCATCGCGTTGAACCTTGGTGGTGATATGCCTCTGGCTGGGTTTGTCTGTATCTTGATTGCGGCCATAGGCTGGAGCTTTGGTAACATTGCTTCAAAACAGGCGTCAACACAAGCGACGCAGCAAGGATCAGACGGGGCTATTATTTCGTCTAATACTGGAAGGAATAAGGCATCCGCGTTGTCTGCTCTCACTCTCGTGGTTTGGGGTGGTCTGATCGCTTGCGTGATTTTAACTCTATCTTCTCTCATATTTGAGACCGAGGCATGGCAGCTGGCGACGTTTACCGAGGCATCGCTTAAGTCTTGGTTATCACTTGGGTTTATCGTGTATGTCTCAACGCTGATAGGCTTTGGACTGTGGGCGCATCTGCTTAGTCAAAATACGGCTTCTAAGGTTATGCCGTTTGCTCTATTGGTGCCAGTATTCGGTATGACAACCTCAGTGCTGCTTACAGGAGAGGTCGTGACATGGTGGAAGATGCTGGCAATGATATTGATATTGTCGGGGTTGGTGCTAGCGAATATAAAAATGAAACTGGGAATAAAGCGCCAGCCAATATGATATTAACTGTTCTTATTCCTATAACAGCGCTTACGGT
>NZ_JABUZG010000048.1 GCF_014897815.1 Psychrobacter sp. PG1 | reverse complement strand
CCCAATCAAATATTTGATTGGGGCGTCCTTTTTGCTTTTATCCATCTTAACTTTATTCAGCGTTAGCTTTATTGGCTTCCTCTGCTTGGCGACGTACTTCGATTTTAGCGGCTTTGCGTTTCTCAATCACATCAATCACATCACTACCAATATGCGCTTCGCCACGTTTCTTTGCCAGCTGCATTTGATGCTCACGTTCGCGAAATCTGGCTTTTTGCTCATCCGTTGCTTTATCAATACAATGCGGGCAAGACTCGCCTTTGATGTAAGCAAGGCTTTGCATGTCATCGACAGTAATGGGCATACGGCAGGCGAAGCATTGCTCATAGCTGCCTTTTTCTAAGTTATGATTGACCGACACGCGGTTATCAAAAACGAAGCAATCGCCTTGCCACATAGAGTCGCTGGCTGGAATTTCTTCTAGATATTTTAAGATGCCGCCCTCTAAATGATACACCTCTTCAAATCCTTGCTCGCGCATATAAGCAGTAGACTTCTCACAGCGTATACCACCAGTACAGAACATCGCGACTTTTTTATGTTTGGCTGGATCCATCTCTTTTGCGACGTATTCTGGGAACTCGCGGAACGTTTCGGTATTTGGATTGACGGCATTTTGGAACGTACCGATTTTAACTTCATAATCATTACGGGTGTCGATAAGAATGACGTCAGGATCTGAGATTAACGCATTCCATTCGCTTGGTTTTACATAGCGTCCAACTGATTGCAATGGGTCGATATTTTCAACGCCCATGGTAACGATTTCTTTTTTGAGCTTCACTTTGGTACGATAAAAAGGCTGAGCATCGGTATAAGATTCTTTAAAGGTAAAGCTGCCAATCGCTTCGATACTGCGCAGATACTCAAGGACGTTATCAATACCTTGGCGTGTGCCAGAAATCGTACCATTAATGCCTTCATTAGCAATCAATAACGTGCCTTTGACATCATTATCGAGCATGTTATTTAAAATTGGCTCGCGGTATTGCTCAAAGTCAGCAAAACGCGTGAACTTATATAGAGCGGCAACGACGATGTTATTGGTGACGCTATCGTAGGCTGGGGCTGATTTGTTGTCGGTGACAGTGCTGTTTTGGATATTGCTAGCTGTATTATGGTCTTGAATGGTACTCATATTTTTCTCCTGCTGGCTAGGTCGCAAACCTAGTGCATTGGGTTTAAGGTGCTTTTTAAAATTAACGGTTGAAATTAATTGGTAATGCTATAACACTAGCACGATTGTGGAATTGGCTAATGCGGGCGTAGTGTAGCAAATTTTAGGGAAGTTTTGAATACTTTAATAGCGAATGGTATCGCTAAAGCAATGCCGACTCACTAAAGAAATCTTATCTGAGTGATTATCAATTTTAGGCATTTATCCGATGAGTAGAGCTTGCTATAGTAGACGTTTGCTCATCGTTTGGTTCTATTTATTTCATTATTAAGGCGCTCGTATGTCTCTGTTTCAATCTATCGTCATCGAAAAGTATGTCCGCGAACTTGATAGCACTCAGCTAGAGACGGCTTGGCAGACTTATAGCCATTGTTTTCTAGACCTATCAAAGCAGGACAACATCCGCCTAAGTAAAGAAAAAGATTATCAAGAAAGTTGTTTGTTGGGTTTCAGTAAAGTATTAATAAATTAGTACTCTACTGAAGTGTGTGTATAATTGATGCTTCAAATTTACTAGAAATACCATGTAGGAAACTATGGACAATAAAAGTGAACAAGAACTATTGGATATAATAGCCAAATATTTTCAAGAAAAGATATTCGACAATCATAGAATAAATGTGATCAAAACACATTCAAAGCTAAAGTCGTATAAGATAAATCCAATTCTTGTTAAGTACTTATCTAAGATTTTAGAAGATGATTTCACACCTCTTGGTATAGCTAAAGCCTTATATTATCCACGGGTTTTAGGAACTTCAATAAACACATCTTTCGGGACTCGTATTCAGAATATGTTTGTGGAATTGGATTTAGCCCAAGGTTCATTAATAAAAGGCATGGATATTGAGTTTGAAGATAAAGTTGATGGTCGGAAGAAATGGTGTCAATTAAAATCAGGACCAAACACCATAAATTCAGAGGATGTCAATCCACTTCTAGCTAAATTTACAACAGTAACAAATCTAGCTAGAACCAATGCCATAAATCTAAATAACTCAGATTTGATACTAGGTGTTTTATACGGCGATGAAAGCCAATTAAGTCAACACTATAAGGAAATTGATAAGCAGTTTCCTGTTGTTATTGGCAATGAGTTTTGGCATAGACTGACAGGGTACTCTGGATTTTACGAAAAGCTGGTTGGGAAATTGGATAATATGATTCTTAATATGTACTCACATGATTTCTTTAAACAAGGCTATATAGCATTGGCAAAAGAAATTGAAGAATCCTCACTGTTTGATTTCTCATAATAAGCATTTAAAAATTTCACTAAAGAGTATCCGACTTCCTTACCTAGATTGCAAGGGACGGCATTACCAATTTGTTTATATTGTTGAGAGGTTGAACCAATAAATTTCCAATCATCGGGGAAGGTTTGGATGCGTGCGTACTCTCTCACTGTAAACGGACGAGTTTCATCAGGATGACAACGTTCAGTTTGTTTCTGAGCAGGGCTACAAGTCAGAGTAAGGCTAGGCTCATCCCATCCTATCCGTCTAGCCATTCCAGTTTTACCGCCACCTAAATAAAAGCTTTTACCCATATATTCCTTTTGAATATCGAGAGGTAAATCCCGCCAATAGCCTTTAGGTGGTACTAAGTCAAGAACTTCTTTTTTATGTATGGGGTATTTTGCACCATCTGATTTCGGAACGTCTGTTTGATATAGCATCCCTTTTTTTAGAGCATCTCTCAAATTATAAACTCTATTTGATGGTTTGGGGTATTGATAATTTATATCAATGTCTTTACGTATACCAATAATAAATAAGCGTTCTCGCTTTTGAGGTACATTATAGTGAATAGCTTTTAATACCTGCACTGGAACAACTCGATATCCAATTTCATCAAGAACGGAAATCATACCTTCTAAAGTTTTACCCTTTTCATGCGACATTAAACCTCTGACATTTTCCCCAACACAAATTAATGGTCGAACCTCATTAACTGCTCGTGCAAAATCATAAAATAATGTACCACGTGTATCTTCAAGCCCAAGCTTTCTACCTGCATAGCTAAAAGCCTGACAAGGAAAACCACCTGTCACGATATCGACTTGGCCTTTGTATTCTGAAAAGTCGAACGACTTAATATCACCTTCTAGTACGTTCCAGTTAGGACGGTTGTGTCGTAACGTTTGACAAGCCCATTTATCTATTTCATTGAGTGCTACACATTCAATGCCAGACTGCTCAAGTCCTAAGGCGAGTCCACCTGCACCTGCAAACAATTCAAGAACAGTATATTTTTTATGAGGTTTGACAAAGTTAATTATTGGATCGGTTAACAAAGTAGGCTGTAAAATAGCGTTGATATCCTTTTTTCTATAAACTCGATAATTACTTATGGGTTCGCGAAAGGCAGTTAACTTACCTTTATTATCCCATCTACGTAGAGTTTGTTTGCATTTTCCAAGAATAATGGAAGCTTCGGCAATAGTATAAAATTTTCTCATTGAAACATTATACATGGTTATACAATGGTTACATAATATCTAATGCATTAAATTATCTTTTTACTCTCTAGTGCTTTCATGCTATTTCCAAAAATTAGAGTAATGTGAGAAACTTGAGCACACACTACATATATTATGCTTAGCAATTTTGACTAAGCTAATCTTACTTTTTGGGTTTGGGGCTATACGAGTATCTACTCATTGAGAATATAAGCCTTTAAATTCATGATTAGTCTACGTCAAAGAATGTATGGGTAATTCTCTATAAAAAAAAGTAAAATGTGAGCGAAACAGACAACAAAAAATCCAGCTCAAAGGCTGGATTTTTATTTTTAAAATAAAACTGTATATTGCTAGATTTACTTACTCTGGAACCAAGTATCGGCTTTGCTACGAGCGCTAGCGATGTCTGAGCTTGATAAGTTCAATGCCAATTGTCCAATTTTACCGCGTGCTTTATTACGTACTTTTTCATCAAGCATACCATCACGGGCAGCCAAATCGTACCATTTATAAGCATCGACTAGATTTTTTTGCTTTTCATCGAGCAATGCAAGGGTATAACTGGCACGGTTATCGCCACGCATAGCGGCTTTTTCTAACCAAACTTTCGCTTGTTGCAAGTTAGGCTGAACACCTTCACCGCGCAAGTACATGATGGC
The DNA here is from genome assembly GCF_014897815.1 of Psychrobacter sp. PG1. GTDB lineage: Bacteria > Pseudomonadota > Gammaproteobacteria > Pseudomonadales > Moraxellaceae > Psychrobacter. The sequence goes on along the minus strand of NZ_JABUZG010000048.1, from coordinate 182,333 downwards.
AAGATTCAACTGAGCAGGGGCAACGCCTTGCTGAGCCGCTTTGGTATACCACTGAATAGCTTGTTGGGTATTCTTTGCAATACCTTCACCTTTCTGTAAGCGCTTGGCTAAATAAAACTGAGCGTGATCGTTACCTTGGGCAGCGCGGTTAGACAGCTCACTGATTGGCATTAGCTCAAAACGTGACGTATCAAGTGGCACGTTTGATATTAACTCAGCGTTTGCTAGACCTGCACAAGAAAATAAGGCAGTAAACAACGCAGCTTTTAATAATTTCATAGCAGCTCCAAAATTAGGCAGTTAATAAGCAAAAAAAAGTTGCACCGCTAAAAGGATTTAGACGGCGATAACAATTAGGTGAAATCTTGCGATACCAACTTACCTAATCATTAGCAATATAATTAATCGATGTGGTGTGGCAAATGCCTTTAGTCGAACCGATAAACGGTCAGAATCAGGGTGCGATTGACACTATTTTGCTAGCTTAACACCCAAACTTACGAAACTCAAATACTAATTACATGATTTAATGCTTATTCATACCTCATTGTCCTCAATAAAATCATAGAGTTACTTAAGCGTAAGAATAAATTAACCAGCTATTAAGGTTAAAATTTGTATTTATGAGCCGTGCTACCGCTTTCAATCGATGCTAGGGCGTATCTTCAATTCAATTGATTATCCTCTAAATGGACAAAAATGGCTAAATTTTACCAAACATCGTCAAATAGCTTAGCAATATCTCGATATTATTTGCGCTACTTGCCTTATTTGACAGCAATTTATCTCATTTTTATCACCATTTTTAAAATGAAGACACGCCTCAAGTAGATAAATCTATTATTCAGGTTTTTGTTTGGTGACACGATAGATAGCGACGTCTGCCAATAGGTTGGGTGCTTGGCGTATCAATGCTTTCATAAGTGGCGTATGACCTTTTTCAGAATCGCTGACGGCAAAGCGGTTGACGATATGAATATCATGCTGGGCGCAAAGCTGCTCAAAATCCTTAAACGTACACAGATGAATGTTTGGGGTGTTATACCACTCATAAGGCAATGCCTCTGAGACAGGCATCATCCCTTTAAGCCCTAAATGAATGCGGTTTTGCCAATGAGCAAAATTGGGGAAGGTGATAACGGCTTCGCGGGCAACGCGTAGCATGTCAAGTAAGAGCACATCAGGTGATTTGACCGCTTGCAGCGCCCGTGCCATGACGACGGTGTCAAAACTGTTATCAGCAAAACGTGCCAGACCATCATTCAAGTCTTGCTCGATGATAGATAAGCCTTTGGCGATACCATCGTTGATTTTTTCTTCGTCAATCTCAAGTCCGTAGCCAGTGACGCCGCGATTTTGTTGTAAATGCGCGAGTAACTCACCATTGCCGCAGCCCAAGTCCAGTACATGTGAGTGCGGCGCAATCCAGCGCTCAGCCAATTGATGATCCATTCTCATGAGCGTGCTCCTGATTTTTGCTGGCTGCTTTGATTTGTGATTTTTGCTGGCTGCTTTGATTTGCTATCGGTGATAAATGGCGCAGTCAAAAATCCTCGGACGGCACCCATGTAACGGGGAATATCAAATAAGAAAGAATCATGACCATGCGGCGCATCGACATTGATATAGTTGACGGGTTTGCCAGTCGCCATTAGTGCATCGACAATCTCTTGTGAGCGCTCCGGTGCAAAGCGCCAATCCGTGGTAAATGAGACCACTAGGTATTGGCATTGCGTATGGGCAAAGGCGGCTTTGAGCGCAGACAACTCTTGCTGGCGATTCTGTTCACTCTCATCTATTGTTGCCACTGTATCTTCTAACGCAGGTTGCATGCTTTGTTTACTAGATTCGACTGATGTGGCGATTGAGTCCTCAAGTTGTGCTGCTGATTCTGTAGCATCTGTTGCCATGGCTGATGGATAATCACGTGTTGGATCAAAATAATCCAAAGCTTTGGTCATGAGCAAATAAGTATTGGCATCGAAATTTTCGCTAAAGCGCTCGCCTTGATAGCGTAAATAGCTCTCCACTTGGAACTCAACATCGTAGCCATACATAAATTTGCCAGACTTTAAATCACGACCAAATTTCGCCTTCATCGCATCATCGGTCAAATAGGTGATATGCCCAACCATCCGAGCCAATATTAGCCCGCGACGAGGGTAGGTGCCTGCTTGTAAATAGCGTCCGTCTTTAAAATCAGGGTCGGACAATATCGACTGCCGTGCCACTTCGTTAAAAGCGATATTCTGTGCTGAGAGCTTTGGCGTGCTGGCAATGACCACGCAGCGTTTTAACCGATTTGGATAATCAACTGACCATTGCAGCGCCTGCATACCACCCATTGAGCCACCAACAATGGCATGCCAAACGTCAATACCGAGACGATCTGACAGCATCGCTTGGGTTTTTACCCAGTCCTTAATAGTGACGAGCGGAAAGTCAGGACCATAAACTTGCGGCTCACTGGCTGGATTGTTTTTGTCTAAACTGTTTTTGTTTACATTATTCTGGTCTGAATCGATACTGTCAGGATTAATGGTCGTTGGACCAGTAGAGCCGAAACAGCTGCCGATGTTGTTGACACATACGACATAAAACCGATTGGTGTCGATCGCTTTATTAGGGCCAATCATATTGTCCCACCAGCCGGCTTTTTTATCATCAGCACTATGAAAACCGGCTGCGTGATGACTGCCGGATAGGGCGTGGCAAATGAGTACCGCGTTTGATTTGTCATTATTTAGCGTGCCATAAGTTTCGATGATTAAATCAAACGATGGCAAAGTACGATTACATTCTAACGTCAACGGCTCAGCGAAATGAAAAATCTGAGGCGTGATAATTCCGACTGAACCGACTGAGTCCACAGGATTAACTAAGCTCGCCGAATGAAGCGTATCTGTCGGGGACTGGTCACTGGTATTATTAGGGCGTGCGTTCAAAGCTACCTCGCAAGACAACAATCATCAATAAAATAAAAAGGGCAAACTGTCGATAGGCAGTGTTGCCAATACTGCTTTGCCGACACTGTTTTCTAAATGTTTTTCTTACAATGTGCTTGCCTATTGTATGGTGATGCGCGTAGGAGTACAACCGTCGAGCGAGTCTTTTGAGCATAGTCTTTTAAGCATGGTTGTTAGGGACGATGGGTGGTAGGTAGAGAAGAGTTAGGGTGAATCAATGATTGATGACTGTCAATAAATAGCAACTAAGTATCAAATTGTATAAGGGTGCTTTTACCATGCGTTATTAATGGATAAAATGCTACACTAACAAAGCATTCAATCAACCATGACTTAATAATCTTTTATCGCATATTCTTCTTTAATTAACCTAATAATAAAATAGTGCTGCTATGAAACCTGAACTGCCTCCCCGTATTGCCGTCCTATTAGTGAACCTAGGTACGCCAGATGAGCCAACAGCGCCAGCTGTCCGTCGTTACTTAAAACAGTTTTTGTCTGACCCACGAGTAATCGAGATTCCGAAATTCTTGTGGGCGATTATTCTCAATTTGTTTGTATTGCCAAGCCGCCCTAAACGTGTGGCAAAAGCCTATGCCAGTATTTGGGAAGGCGACTCACCGATTCGTAAGATACTAAAGAGCCAAGTGGAGCTATTGGAACCACGGCTTGCAAACAGTGCCGCGCCATTTCGGGTTTCTGTCCATCCGGCGATGAGCTATGGCAATCCTGGTTTACCTGATGTGATGGATACCTTACGCGGTGAAGGCGTTGATCACTTTGTTATCTTGCCATTATTTCCACAGTATTCCGCTTCCTCTGGTGGTGCTGTTTATGATGCGTTGACAAAGTGGACGCTCAAGCAGCGTAATTTGCCGAACTATACTATTGTCAAAGATTACTTTGCGCATCCGCTGTACATTCAAGCATTGGCTGATTCGATTCGCCGATTTCAGGCAGAGCATGGCAAGCCTGACAAGCTGATGTTTAGCTTCCACGGTATCCCGCAGCCTTATGCTGATAAAGGTGATCCGTATCCTAAGCGTTGTAAATGTACTGCCGCACAAGTGGCTCACGCGCTTGGTCTAAAAGATGACGAATGGATTATCAGTTTTCAATCACGCTTTGGCAAGCAAGAATGGGTCAAGCCCTATACCGACGTGGTACTAGAAGAGTGGGGCAAGTCAGGTGTGCGCTCGGTACAAGTCATTAGTCCGGCTTTTTCTGCTGATTGTCTGGAAACGCTAGAAGAGCTGGCCATCGAAAATCGTGAAAACTTTCTCCACGCGGGTGGACAAGAATATCACTATATTCCCGCATTGAACTTGGATGAGGCGCACATTGATTTTCTCGAAGCGCTTAGTGCGCCATTGGTCAAAGGCTGGGCGGGAACGCTAGATGGTTGGGCTTGATTAATTGAATTTGTAAGTTATAAAAAAATACCGGACATCATGTTCGGTATTTTTTTGACTAAATGATTTTAATGAATTTGATTAAAATAGAATAAAGTTGGGATTTTTGGTGACTGATATGTAAAACTATGCCAAATAAACTTTTGTTTCATTGTCATTGTTAGTTTCACATTTGCTTAACTTTATTTTTGAGGATAAATATGTGCAGCTCCAATTATTCACAACCTTCTGTGTCTCTACAAAAACCTAACGGTCAACCACCGAACTTACCGCCCACTGACGAGTATGGCGGCCTATTACCACAGTTATTGGTAGAACCTCGAATGTGCCAAGCAGGGTGGGGTATAAGTTGGATTACCAAAGCATTTGCAATATTTAAAGATCAATTTTTATTATGGTTAGCTATTGGTGTTGTTTATTTAATCATTGCTATGATTGGTAGTAGCGTACCCGTGATAAATTTCATTTTCCCTTTTCTTTCCTTTGTGTTTGTTGGTGGAATAATAAAAGGTTGTGCCGATCAAGCTGTAGGTAACGAGCTGAGGTTTGACCATCTTTTTTCAGCCTTTTATACGCATCTCAAGCCATTAGTTATTTTATTTGTATTGTATTTAGTGGCTGTTATTGTTGCAATGATACCTATGCTGATTATATTCGGTGGTATGGCTTTGTCTTTAGCTCAGGAGTCAAGTGACGTTGCGATTGCAGGTATGGTATTGAGTGTTTTATTGGTTTTTGTACTATTATTTCCTGTACTTATGGCTATCTGGTTTGCACCTGCTTTAATTGTGCTTCACAACATTGAGCCTGTTCAGGCAATGAAAATGAGTTTTAAAGGGTGTTTAAAAAATATCTTACCATTTTTCGTTTTTTGGTTGATTGCTCCTATAATAATGATATTGATGGTAGTTTTTACACTAGGGCTAGGTATATTAGCACTGCTTCCAATAGGCATGATTACCTACTACACCAGTTACCGAGATGTTTGGACAGATCAGCCATTGTCAGCGCTATAGTTGGTTGCTCAACAGACCCTGATATCAGAAGTACGGTAAGCACAATAAAAAAGCACGCTCGATATAACGGGCGTGCTTTTTTGTTATGAGAGAGCTTTTTTATCATGAAAGAGCTTGGTTAAAAGTCGTCGTCATTGCTACGTTCCGCCGCATCTCTATCAGCGATATCGACAATATCTGGGTAATCGCTGTCATCCAAATTATCATCCACTAATACTTCATCGATTCGCGATTCGTCTATATTTTGATGATGCATGGGTGTCAGCCCTTGAATCGCATCACTGCCGGCTTGCGAGTTGTCAAATCCTGCGCTATTGTCAATGACATCATCATTATCAATGGTATGCAACATAGGGTCAGCCAAATCAATTTCTTGGCTGTTATTATTGACGTCCGTATCACCTTCAATGTGATCCATTGCTTCTGGTAATGGGCTTTTTGAGTGGTCCATTATGGTTTCCTTATTATCGATAGTTATTATTAATGGATGTGACTGATTTTATTTATTAAGATTTATTTATTAAAAGCATTGTGACTTTATTAAAAACATTGTGACGTGTTATGACGCTTGCTAATAGTAGTAAGGTGTCACAGGATGTTCAAAAAATGTAAGACAAGTACAAGATAGACATAAAAGTAGGAAATATACGATGGTATCAAGTAGTAGGTTGTTCGTCACAATATCCTTAATCAGTGCCACAATAGGTTTGACTGCTTGTGAAGGTGTACCTTTTTCTGGTAGCAGCGCCCATAGCAGCTTGGATAATGCTGATTTAAAACAGCCGTTAATTATCGATGCCAAACTGCCAAAAGACACGACAGCCATAGACTGCGCACAATTAACGCCGAAGCAAATAGTTAAGGTAAAAGGTCACAGCGTACTCAGTGCAAGCTGTGATTTGACAGCCAAGTCGATACGCTTTGAGTTGAATGATTCGCACAGTTCTCTCGACTGTCAGGGCGCACTACTCAGTACTCGCGCTGATGATGCGTCAACGGCCAGTGCAATTATGATTAAGCCCAAAACAGATAGCGCTATCGAAGATATTACCGTTGCCAATTGTCATGTGGATGGCTATGGTCATGCGCTACATATTCGCCAATATAGCCAGCCCAATCAGCGTTATGCGCGCGGCTTGATAGACCCTGCTGCCAATCGTGCGCTTGCACCAAGCGATATTCGTGTGATTAATGTGAGTAGTCAAAACAGTATCAATAGTGGCATGTTCGTCGGTGATCATGTGCATGGCGTGAGCTTTGATAAAGTACGTATTCAAAATGCAGGCACCGTTGGATTATATCTGGAATTTGGTAGCCGCGATAATGTGATTCAAAATTCGGTGTTTGTCGGTAATGGTTTCCGTACCTTTAAGCCCAATCGTGAGGCCATTGCCGTGGATTCGTCGAGCAATAACCGTATCGAAAACAATCAATTTATCCATAATGGGGCAGGCAGTATTTTGCTGTATCGCAATTGCTTTGAGCATGCTGATGATCGGGCGCGTGGCAATCACTTTAAGCGTACCGAGTCGAGCCGTGACAATATGATTCGTGGCAATACTTTTAACGACGAGCCAGTCGGGGTTTGGGTAGCGTCAAGACAGTCGCGCAATCTCAAAGGTTTTGAATGCGGTGCTTATTTGCTGAAGCAAACGCCATTTGCCAGCTATCATTTAGACAGCGCTAAGGACAATCAGATCATCGATAATCGATTTGAGCAAGTCGAGCAGGGCATTATCGTAGAGGATGATGGCACGCTAATAGCTAGCAATAAGTTCGCAGCGAACGTGCGTTTACCCATTTATGTCGGTTCTGAAATTCGGGAAGACAGCGCAGCAGGGGCGATAAAAGAGACGGTTATTAAAAACAATATTTTTACTGGTAAAACTGCTGAGCAAGCCATAAAAATTCGTGAGGCAAGCAAAACGGCTACTCATATTGAGCAGCCGTAAGTGTGGTTGTATATTAAATAAGCGTTATCGGTAAACAACAGTATAACGAATAGGTGATGTTGCTATTAAGCACCAACCTTGGTATTGACCCAGCGGATTACAGAATCTGGCGTGACTTGCGAGACTGCTTGAAAGATTTTTGCTGGCATGCCCACAGAGTAATGCGTACTTTTGAGTTTACGATTGGGACTGGTCGTCAATTTAAACAATGTTTTGGCGACATCGTTGACCGTTAGATGGATGCCCAAGCGATCCATACTGGTCACTTCGATGTCAGCAGTCATGTCAGATTTGACCCACAGCGGCATCACATCGATCACCTTGATACCCAATTTTTCGTACTCAATATTAAGGCCTTCTGTGAGACCTCGCACAAAAAACTTACTGGCCGCATAAGTCGCAACTTCGGGTTGACCATAGATAGCAGAAGCAGAGGACACATTGATAATCTTGCCGTCTTTGCTATCAGCCAGATAAGGCGCCAGTTTATGACAGCCAATCAAAACACCTTTACAGTTGACGTCAATTAAAGCCAGTTGCTCATCCAAGTTGGTCGTTGGTAATGCGCCACTGACCAGCACCCCAGCATTATTAATGAGTGCATCAATACCACCGAAATGTTCAATCATTTGATTGATCGCATTGTCCCATGAGTCAGGTTGGGTGACATCCAGCAGACCTGTGATAATACGCTGTTGTTTGACGGCTTTCTTAAAAGATTTGTCTTTAATGGCGCTTTCAAGTGTGGCAGTAGTGGTCGCAAATAACCCAATATTGTGGCCTTTTTCCGCCAGCTTTTTGGCGGTGGCCAAACCGATACCACGTGATGCGCCTGTAATCAATATATTCATAATAAGTGACTTAATCGTTATTAATCATGAGTAAATCGAGGTCATATATTAGAGTGCTTATCCCTCGGGCTTATTATTATAGCCATTCCACTATAATAATATTACTGCGTTAGCCTCGCTTGAAGTATTAAATATACATCTACACTCGGTTGCCTTGTACTATTTTTAAATTGAACCGACTGTAGTATAACAAATTCGTCTAAATGTATTTTGCTAGAGAGTATAACTATTGATGTAGAGCGCATGGTGATTAATATAACGAGTAGTTATCACTGTTAGCAGAGACACTCTGCGTTAGTGTGAAGCCGTTTGACAATGCAGCTCGCTCGTCCCTTCTGCTTGACAGTCGTACTCGTCTAAGTTTAAGCGCCACAAATAAATCAAGGCAATGCCATAAATAGCAGTCTCTGACAGCTCTTCTGTGATGACGCCAAAAGCTTCGGGAATCATAATGGCGTTTTCGCCCATATATTCTAATAATGCCAAGGCGGCGACGCTAAAATACAAAGAAACGGGTACTTTTTTTAATATTGCCCAAAGATAACGCCATGAATAAGCCAATAAACCAACGATCAGCACATAAACGATGGTCAGGACGAGGTCTTCCCACCAGTCATAAGAATGGCTGAACAACACAAAGTCAGTGGGAACCAATAAGTCTGGTAGATAATTTAACTCACGGCGTATCACAGCAAAGAATACCAGCACCGCTGCCAACCAAAAAGCTCGAATCTGTTTAAACGTATTTGCGGCAGAGCTCTGTAGTAAATACTGCACACAACGTAGCAGACAGACGAATAAAATAATAATGCCAGGAATTTCGATGATGCCATCTGAACTCAAAATAAAAATCTCCTGATTTTTTAAAATAAAAAAAGTGAGCACAAAGGCTCACTTTAGACCGAAACTTATTTAATTACAGGTAACGTAATAGACCGCTATTATAACGCCAATGTCAGTGCTATAACGTTATTTAATATAACTAATGAGTCATATGTCATTGTTAATACAAGCAAACAAATGCCCTTTTTTATGCACATTGCTAGCGGCTATTTATACCTATGATGATACAACCAATTCAATAGATGGCAGGGTTAAAATAAGGCTTCCATCCGTAATAATGCTGACGGGTAATGGTCCTTATCCGCTGTTTTATCATTGTAATAATTTAGCTCTGTTTGTACATAAAGCCACTCTCGCCAGACGGGTTGGCGGTAGCTTATAGCAGGGCCATAGCTGTTTAATGTTGATTTGTCATGGTCAAAGTAACCGCCAGTAGAGACACCATAAGCCAGCTGTTTTTCATTGCCCAAGTAGTGTACTTGTCTGAGGTCATTGCTCCAGTCTGTGCTTTCTTCATTGTCTTGATTGCGATAACGGATGGCGGTGCGATTATTGATGAACCGCTCAGGATTTGTGCCATATTGCAGATTTAGCCCGCCTTTTGCATAGTGCTCACTATCGAGTCCATAACGATAGTAACTATCACTAGTGACAGTCCATTTTTTGTTGTCATACCAGTCTTTATCGACGCTCATTTTTACGTATAAGTCATCGAGCGAGCGAACCCCGACATCGATATCTGTTTTGACCCCTAACTGCTGCTCAACCTCATGACTAAAACGTGACCAACGAAGGGCGATAGAACCATTGTCTTCTCGCGTTTTTCTCCTGTTGACGAGTCCATCTTGGTTACTGGTATTTGCTTGGTAGGTATCGCCCGTCACATTCTGTTTTAAGAAAGTATCTTCATCCAAATCCTCATCACCGATAATCAGGCTCAATCTTTTTTCTAACACTGGCAATCGTAAGCGGCCGCGAATCCTAGGTTCAACGCTTATATCACTGCCTGATTGTGGATCGTTGACCCAGCGGGTATCTAGTACAACTCGTAAACTGGCTTTGGCGGGTTTTTTGGGATCCGGTTCGCCGAACCAACCGTCCATTTTGTGTGCCCATTCATGCAGCTGCTCTTGGACCTCTTCACGGCGTTCGTCCGTCCAATTTTGTGCTCCTTGTACTGATGGAGCGGACTGCTCGGCAGATGTTTCGGTAGGTTGAGGTCGATAGCCAAATTGATTGAGGTTTTCATCTCGATTAGAGTTAGCATCATGAGATAACGAAGAAGTGTCAGATTTTAGCGGTTCGACTTTCGGCTCTGTGGTGGGCGTAGTATCCGCCCATGCTTGCGTGCATAAACTTAAGCTGGCAAGTGTGTAAAGGGTAATGGTGTTGAGATTTGCTGGTTTAATCATGGAGAGCTTCAATTACTTTGGGTAGCTAAAAAGGACAAACAAAAGTATTATGCCATAGGTCGTTAAGCACATACATATAGAGGCGCTATTATATGAAAGTTTTAATCATTGTAAGCTTGTTTCTGATGGTCTTGCCTTCAGCACATGCTGAAATATCTCTTGATATCAGACAAGCTGTCGAAAAAATTATGAGTGTTTATTACAGTTCAAGCTATGATAAGTTGCGTGGTTGTACCTTATATGACGACGGCTCAGAAATCTATTGCCTTGCTCCTAAGCATTATGAATTTAAAAACATCGAGGGAGTAGATACTTTATATGTATTGGTTTCTGGTGATACGGTGGAAGATGGTGCACGAGTGACACCAGGATTTGGCGGTTTATTCATACTTTATAAATTAGGCAACTCTTGGGTCGTCTCTGCAAGCGAGCCTTACATAAGAAATGGTGGAGCAGGTCAAAGTCAGCTGATAGGTTTCGATTTAAGAGAAGTGGGTGCTGATAGGTACGGTTGGGTAGGTAAGTTTTGTGGCTCCGGTGCAGGTGGTCAAACCAATTGTTCTTGGAGTATGTACGCTGCTATGACAAGTGGTAAAGTCGAAGAAGTGGCAAGATTGGATTTAGATTATTCGTATGAGCTTATGAGTAAACAGTCATATGGTGAAGCTGAAAGTGATGTTAGTATCAATACAGGTGGGGTTATGACTCAAGGCTTTTATCCCTTAAAAGTCACTGTCAATTACGAACACGGTCTTTATGATAACAACTACGAGCCAATACCCTCTAGTCTGGATAAAGGTACAGATAGCTTTATTGTAGAGTTCAACGAGCAGACACAGATGTTTAACTTGCCAGATGATAAAAGTTAAGATGAAAAATTCTTATTATCTTTAGCGGTTACTGTATTTATCTTTGTCTATCGAGTATCACTTCAGGCATCGTGTCAAGATAGCTGCTAACAGCTAAGCGATCACCATTTGAATCAAAATAATAAAAATTATTGCCTTTCAAAAACTTAAAAGTATCTATGTAATAATTATCAATGAAAATAGGCATGTCATACTCCGTAGGGACGATTATTTTATTATCTTTATTTATCATGCCATAACCATTCTCTTTTGCCACGACTGCCAAGCCATTATGAAATGAATCAGCATTCAGATAGTTTAAGGGTACAACAGTCTTTCCACTGCTATCAATATAACCCCACAGTTCATCCTTTCTTACAGGTGCTAGTCCTTCTGAGAAATACCTGATTTCGTCAAACTGATATGGAATAGTAAGTTCGCCAGTATCATTAATAACACCCCATTTACCCTCGTACTCAACAGCCGCCTTACCTTCAGAAAAAGGTCTGACATCATCATATATTATCGGAATAATGACTTGGTTTTTTTTGTTGATGTATCCATGATGTTCATTTTTTTTAACGATGGCGAGTCCATCAGAAAACTCAGCAGTAAAGTTATAACTGAATGGAACGATGATATTGGCTTGTTTATCAATAAAACCATATTTCCCATCTTTCTGAGCACTTGCTAAACCTTCATTGAAGTCACATAGCTCACCCCAACTTACTCCCTTCGACAACTTATATCCTGGCAATAATCCGCATGCTATTACGTAATTGCTTAAAGACAAGCTAAAAGCTAGGATGAGTGTGGTCAATAATTGTTTGATAACGGAATCCTTAGTCATCAACGTCAGCTCCTACGAATTAGATACTATCGATTGGGTATGATATGGGCAATCTAAAGAACAGCCCATATCCTATAAAATAAAAACGTTAGGTCTTGAGCTGTTTTATTCTACAAAAACGCTTAATGCGCCTCATCCCAGTTCTCGCCAGCACCCGTCTCAACTAATAATGGCACAGCAAACCTCACATTCCAGCCCTTTTCGACAGCAGTGGTCGTTAAGACATCTTGCATGGCATCGGTAATCAATTGGCTAATCTCATCTACCTTGTCACTATCCACTTCAAACACCAATTCATCATGGACTTGTAGTAGCATTTTGGCTTGCGCTTTTGGCAGTACTTTATCGACAGCAATCATAGCCAGCTTAATTAGATCTGCCGCTGACCCTTGTAGTGGCGCGTTAATCGCAGCACGTTCAGCGCCTTGCTTGACCATGCGGTTGCTGTGAGTGATATCAGGCGTGTAGAGCTTACGACCTAATATCGTCTCTACATAGCCTTGCTCGTGAGCACTGGCGCGAGTATTGATCATATAGTTTTTGACACCCGGATAGCGATCAAAATACATATCAATATAATCTTGTGCCTCATTGCGACTCATTTGTAGTTGCTTGGCAAGTCCAAAGGCGCTCATACCGTATAGCAGACCAAAATTAATGGCTTTGGCATTACGGCGCTCGGTCGAGGTCACGTCGGCAACATCCTTGCCAAGTACTTCAGCGGCAGTCGCAGCGTGAATATCTAACCCTTCATTAAAGGCGTCAGTTAAGTTTTTATCGCCTGAGAAATGCGCCATGAGACGCAATTCAATTTGTGAATAATCCGCCGCCAAAATAACGCGACCTTCTGGGGCGATAAAGGCCTGACGAATCAAGCGACCAGTCGCGGTACGAATCGGAATATTTTGTAAATTGGGATCAGTCGAAGACAAACGCCCAGTACTGGTCAATGCTTGATGATAGCTGGTATGTACGCGGTCAGTCTCAGAATCTGCGACATTATCAAGCGCATCGGTATAAGTGCTTTTGAGCTTAGATAGACCGCGATATTCTAAGGTGATATCGACCAATGGATGATCGATTTTTGACAGTACGGCTTCACCAGTAGAGTATTGACCCGATTTGGTTTTTTTGCCACCCGGAACGCCGAGTTTTTCAAATAGCATCTCACCGAGCTGCTTAGGTGAGCCGAGGTTAAACTCTTCTCCTGCCACTTCATAAGCGCGTTTTTCTAGCGCGATAATTTCTTCATCGAAGCGCTTTGATAGCTCGTTTAAAAATGGGCGTTTGATTAAGATACCGTTTGCTTCCATTTGACAAAGTATTTCGGCGGTTGGTATCTCTAGCTCGTGTAATAATTTGGCATTATTGGCATCGTTCACCAGCTCAACGCTGAACACCTCAAATAGCTGATAAGTAATGTCAGCATCTTCACAAGCATAGTCGCTAGCAATATCGATGGCGACTTGGTCAAAGGTGACTTGCTTAGCGCCTTTACCAGCGACATCTTCATAGCTGATGGTTTGCATTTGTAGATAATGGCGTGCCAAATCATCCATGCCATGACGAGTGATGGCGGCATTAATTACATAGCTGGCAAGCATGGTATCCATCGCCCAATTATTGGGACGAGCATGAATATTACCCAATAAATCGATATCATAATGGCTGAGAATATGGGCGTCGTACTTTAAATGCTGACCGATTTTACCGATATTTGGGTTTTCTAAAATAGGTTTTAGACGTGTTAAAACGCTATCACGGTCGAGCTGTTTAGCCGTCAGCTCGTCACCCTCTAGCGCATGTGTCAGTGGTATATAATAGCCTTCATGCGCTTGTACCGCAAAAGACAAACCGACGATTTGTGCTTGACGCCAATGGACGCTAGTGGTTTCGGTATCAATGACAAAGTGCGGCGCAGACTCTAATAATTCGACTAGACTCTCAAAAGCTGGTTCGTCGAGCACAGTATGCCACGCTCTATCATGCTGTTTGCTGTCTGGAACATTATCAATACTGCTTGATTGTAGCGATTTAGCGATTTGTGCTTGTGATTCTGCATCTGCTTGGCTACTTGCAACACTTTGTACGCCGTTCCCATTAGCATTGGCTGGATGGTTTGGGTGGTCAAGAGAAGCAAGCTCATTTCTAAACTCAAGCTCGCTATATAGCTCGCGCAGTTCATCTATATGAGCACAAGGATTGGTATCGATTTTCAAATCATTCCAGTCTTGACCGATATCTAAGTCTGTGACGATAGTGGCCAGTTTGGCATTGAATGGAATTTCCTCTGCATGCTCAATCAAGCCTTTAGCGCCGCGTCCTTTAATAAAACCGATGTGCTTTAACATATTGTCGATATCACCGTATTCAACGAGCAAGTCTTTCGCCGTCTTTTTACCGATACCGGGCACGCCTTTAATACCGTCAGAAGCATCACCCATCAAGGTCAAAAAATCAATCATTTGGTTTGGATTAATACCGAATTTTTCGATGACCGCTTGGGTATCTGTCACTTTACCCGTGAAGCTATCTTCCAATATGACACAGTCATTAACCAGTTGCATCATGTCTTTATCGCCGGTTGAGATAACCACATGATGACCTTGCTCGACCGCACGGTGCGCCAGTGTGCCTATAATGTCATCTGCTTCTGCACCTTCGATGCGTAACAGTGGAATGCCCAAAGCGGTTACCAAGCGATGGATATAAGGAATTTGCTCCACCAGCTCTATGTCGATGGGTGGACGCGCCGCCTTATAGTCAGCAGACATATGATGGCGAAAAGTAGGTGACTTGGTATCAAAACAGACCGCCATGTGAGTAGGATGATATCGACGCATCAGTTTTAGTAGCGCATTGAGCGTGCCACGGATGGCATTCGTTATTAGCCCCTGCGAGTTTTGCATAGTCTTTGGCAAGGCGTGATAAGTGCGAAACAGATAATAAGAGCCATCAACCAAAATAAAAGGTGGCTGGTTTTTGTCCACGTGACTGGTGTCCATAGTCGCTACGTTGGGCATGGTATCAAAATTTGGTAAGGCTTTAGGGTCAAGCGCTTGATGTGAGTTGTGGTTATTGTCTGCGGAGGATTCGGTCATATGGTCAGTCATAAAAGTCACTTATTATTAGGTATCAGATAGAGTAAATATCAGATAAAACGATGCTTCCATTATAACGATAAAATCAGACCTTGCCGAACTTCTCGATAGTTATGATATTTCTACTGCTGACAGACGCTCATAAAAAAAGAACCCAGTATTTACTGAGTTCTCTTATAGATAAAGCCGACATTGTTATTGTTAAAAATCTATCTCACTTCTGAAGTCACTTCACTATCGATATTACCGTGAGTCGCTTTAGAATATGGGCAGACTTTATTGGCTTTTTCGACCAACTTTTGGAACTCATCCGCTGATAGCTCTGTGTTTTCAGCAGTGACATGAATTTTCACGGCTAATTGAAAATCTAAGCCTTCACCTTTCATTAAATCTACGGATACTTCAGTGGTAGAGTCAAACTTTGCTTTTTCTGCCCCTTTGACCGCAGCAAGTGCGCCATCAAAGCAAGCGGCATAGCCCATCGCAAATAACTGTTCTGGATTATTACCGTCCTTACTGGAACCCGGCGCGACCATATTAATCGTCAAATCACTGTCTTGCAGACTGGCATTACCTGTACGACCGCCAGTAACTGTTGCTTTGGTGGAATATAGTGTTTTCATAACATATCCTTTGTTGTGAGTTTTTATGTTTAAGCAATAAATTTTGATAGGGATTCAGCATAACAAACCAGTGCATGAGCAATATAGGTCAGTCGTAAGTATATACTGTGGATTTGTAAGTGAACTGTTAGTAGAATCTTTAGCTGCATTTAACTATCGCAAGAAAAGCTTAATCGCTATAAGTAACAGAAGTATTAATGTAATATAGGAATATAGCTGTAAAAAATAAAGTTATCAAAATAGATGATAAAAAATCTAACCAATAAAGGTCTTATTCGATGAATAAATCAATGGTGTTACCTATTGCACTTTCTTTGCTAACATTTACCCTTGCTGGCTGCGGTGGGGAGGATGATGGTATTTATGGTTCGGGTAATAATAAGATTACGCTGACCAGCTTTGACAATAGCTATGATAAGCAAGCGAAAGATAGTGCCATTGCACGCATCGATGAGACCTACCGTACTGGTGAGCGTGAAATCAAGATAAAAAATATCGTTAATAATTATAGTAATCAAGGTTTGAATACTTTGGACAGAACGGTATTATCAGACAACTTCGAAGGGCGACTGGAAAACAAAAACATTGAAGTTGATAACCGCACGGTCAAACGTCCCATCTATGAAAAAAACAGTAATAACAAGCTAGACTACGAAACCAATTATAAGACGCTTAACTTATCAGGCTTGCAGGCAAACAGTTATAGCGCTGGTACAAACATAAATAACAGTCGCGGTATTCTCACGGACTTGAATAATTATCCTAAGATTCCGGCTAATGCAGAGTTTCCGATAGGCTCTGTTTGCTATCTTCCAGTAGTCGAGAGCGAACGCTCGTTTTTAGCCTTTAACGACAAAAACAAGACGGGATATACATCGATCGATAAGTGGATTGATGCGGCTGAAAACCGTTTTAGCGATGATAGAGGCTACAGAACCTCTGAGTTTGGTGTAGGCATAGGCAATAAGCAAAAAGCGGCACAAGTGACGTTCTTAGAATACCGGAATCAGCCTGCTTATCAGTACAATGGTGTCGAATATAACGATGGCACGAATGATAAAAATGCTATTTATGAAGCAAATTATGTTGCCAAAGGTGTGATAAATCCGAATACCAACAGTCTTCGCGGTGTGGTGGATTGTACGATAGTCAATGAAGTCGCAGGAGATTTCTTGGCCGCACAAATCAAACGCTACTATTAATCTTAAAAACTCATCATGTTAAAAAATTGACCAACACTCTCTATTTGACTATCTAGGGAGTGTTTTTTTATGCGCTAATTCTGCACCTTGACGCTAAATCCGCTACAATACGCTCATTATTTATTCTATTTAGTTAGATTACTGTCTAAAAGACAGCCTTTTTGAAGTTAAGGTTGAAGCCAAAAATTATGAGCGTAGATCCAAAGAAATTAAACAAAGAAGTGGCTAAACGCCGTACTTTCGCCATTATCTCGCATCCCGATGCAGGTAAGACCACCATGACTGAAAAGTTACTATTATGGGGTCAGGCAATTCAGGTAGTAGGTGAGGTCAAAGGCCGAAAAACAGATCGCCATGCGACATCAGATTGGATGAGTATGGAGCAAGAGCGTGGTATCTCGATCACTACCTCTGTCATGCAGTTTCCTTATCAAGACCATGTGGTCAATCTATTGGATACACCAGGTCACGCCGATTTTAGTGAAGACACCTATCGTACCTTGACCGCTGTCGATAGCGCACTGATGATGGTCGATGGGGCTAAAGGGGTCGAAGAGCGAACCATCAAGCTGATGGAAGTCTGCCGCATGCGCGACACGCCAATCATCTCATTTGTCAACAAGCTGGATCGTCAAATTCGTGAGCCGCTTGAGCTGCTTAGCGAGATTGAGGCAGTGTTAAAAATTAAATGTATTCCAGTGACTTGGCCGATTGGTATGGGACAAGATTTCGTTGGTGTCTATCATCTGACCGAAAATAAGACCTACCTTTATGAAAAAGGTAATGGCGGCAAGATGACAGTCTCTGAGACCCGCGCGGGCTATGATTATCCAGATATCCGTGAGCGTTTGGGTCAATTGATGTTTGATGCCTTCGAAGAGTCACTTGAGCTGGTACAAATGGCGTTAGAAGAATTTAGCGTTGAGGCGTTCTTAGCGGGCGAGATGACGCCAGTATTGTTCGGTACAGCATTGGGCAACTTTGGCGTAAACATGGTACTTGATACCTTGATCAAATATGCACCGCCACCCAAGTCGCATCCAACCAATGAGCGTGAAGTAGCGGCAACAGAGACGGATTTTAGTGGTTTTGTCTTTAAAATTCAGGCCAATATGGACCCACGCCATCGTGATCGCATTGCATTTTTACGCGTGTGTTCAGGCAAGTATGAAAAAGGCATGAAGCTAAAGCATGTACGTTTGGGTAAAGACGTACGTATTGCCGATGCACTGACCTTTTTGGCAGGGGACCGCGAAGCGTTAGAAGAAGCGTATCCGGGTGATATCATCGGTTTGCATAATCACGGCACCATCTCTATCGGTGACAGTTTTACGGAAGGCGAAGAGCTGAACTTTACGGGTATTCCGCATTTCGCGCCTGAATTGTTCCGCCGTGTCATTCTAAAAGATCCGCTCAAATCAAAAGCCTTGCAAAAAGGGCTACAGCAGCTAAGCGAAGAGGGCGCGACACAGGTCTTTATGCCGCAGATTAACAACGATTTAATCTTGGGCGCGGTTGGTGTACTACAGTTTGAAGTGGTCGCGCATCGCCTCAAAGAAGAGTACAAAGTACAGTGTATCTTTGAGCCAGTATCGATTGCCACCGTACGCTGGATTCATTGTGATGATGAAGTGGCATTGGCGAAATTCAAACGCAAAGCCCATGACCAGCTGTCGCTAGATGGCGGTGGTTATTTAACGTATCTTGCCCCATCACGGGTCAACTTGCAGCTTATGCAAGATCGCTATCCAGAAGTCACTTTTAGCAATACTCGTGAGCACTAAAATTCATCATTTTACGAGTTAGTTTATCTTTTAAGACACGCCAGCCGTGTCTTTTTTATTAGCTTAGATTTAGGCATGAAACGAGAGAGGGTAGGTAGCTATTCGTTAGCAGGAGACAGCAAAACCCTAAAAACACAAACAGTGTTCCTACAATACATCGTCATTGTTACGGTAGAATATCAAGTAACATCTTATGTTTATAAAAGAGGATATATGAACGCTGCGAATCAAATTGATATCAATCAGCCAACAATGAATCCGCATTTATCGATGACAGCAAGTCGTAGTCATATGCTGAGACTGCTTGCCGGCAGTTTACTGCTAGGTAGCATCGCGATGCCTGCCAATGCAGGTAATCTCATCAGTAGCACGGATTATCTAGAATATGAGCTGCCTAAAAAAGTGCAAGCACAGTGTGTTGAGCGCGATAACTGTCCAGAGATTGACATCAAATATCTGAAGACCAATCACGGTTGGATCAATGATATCGCCAATGCGCGTATTAATAATTTAGTCGTCAATAGTAAACCGACTGAATCTGCGCCTATCAAAACGAACGTCAATCAGACAATGGTGAAAGCCGCCATTGATGATTTTGCCAGCTCACAGTTTATAGATATGCCAGAGGGCAGTTCATGGGCTTATAGCCTAATGGTAACGCCTGAGTATTTGGGTCATGTCAGTGATTTTGAACTGTTTGAAATCAATACTTATGTCTTTACTGGTGGCGCTCATGGCATGCCTTATAGCGAATACTTAATATTTGACCTTAATACCAAAAAACAAATCACGCTTAAGGATATACTTCAATCAGGCAAGGAATCACGTTTTAAAGCGCTTGCTTATGATGCTTATAAAACTTGGGTGAAAACGGTTGACGACGATGTCAGTAGTTATGAGAAAAACTGGCCATTTACCTTAAGTGACAATGTGACACTGACGGATAAAGGCATCGATATCCGTTATCAGCATTATTCTATCGGCCCATATGCTTATGGTATGCCAGTACTTAGTATCCCGTACAGTAAGCTCGACGGTGTCATAAAGCCGCACTTTATACCTAAATAGTTCAGATAGTCATTGCATAACTTATTACGGTTTATATTAAAAAAATCGTAAAATCTCTTAAAAAATTGGCAATGATTTATCTAAAACCATTTGAAATTTAATAAAAGAATAAGGAGTTACCGCATGACGAACAATACAGATAGTATGAAGGCGACAGTCGACACAGAGACTTGGCAACTTAATGCCTTAACAGAAGCGCTTGGTGACCTAACGTTAACGGTCAATGACAGCCTGTCTGTTGGTCGTGGCAGCGACAATGACGTGGTACTTGGTAGCAAGCAAGTATCGCGTAATCATGCGGTGTTAAGCATCTTAGATGGTCGATTGTATGTCAAAGATTTAGACTCATCGAACGGTACATTTATCAACGAGCAGCGTATCGAAGGTAATACATCGAGCCTTTTACAGGTAAATGATACCATTGGATTTGCCAGTTTCAGCTTTCAGGTAAACGCGCCACTTGCTGCCACAGATACTGATGTATTAGCGCCCGTAGCAGTACAGGATTCAGTGGCTAAGACTGAGACAGTGGTTGCTGAAACGACTGCCGAAACACAGGCTGTCGAAGACTCGACGGTGAGTGAACCTGTTATTCATGAATCAGTAGTAAAAGAGCCGATTGTTAAGCAAACGGGCGTCGAAGATATTCTGCCTGTGACAGCTGATGTGAAGACAGTACCTGTTGATACAGCCTCGGATAGAGTAGCAGACTCAGTAGCGGTAGCTGAGACCAGTGTTAATGAAACAGTTGAACCAGTCTTACAGGAGCCGATTCAGGAGCCGATTGTGAAACAAACGGGCATCGATGAAGTCCTAACGGCTATAGATAATACCGTGTCTAACACAACTGAAGCGGCACCAGTCCCCGCTGCAACTGTAATAGATGCACAACCTGCTGTAAGTCAGCCAGAAGCCGTCACAGCGACAGAGGCGGCACCGACAGCACCTGCTCATGATACGTCATTAGTAGAGCAGTCAGCTGTACATGAAAAGCCAGCAGTTGAATCAGAGCATGACAAAACGACTAAAACTGCTCTACAAGAAGAAGCAGATCCCGACATTCTACGAGCTAAGCAGGCGGCAACCGCACAATTTTCTGGCACTGCCAATCTAGGTCAATCTCGTGATGTTGGGACAGAAGGTAATAATGCGATGGATCAGACTATCAGCAATCCAGCCAATGCAGGACAGGCAGAGAAAAAACCAAGCGGTGGTTGGTTTATTTGGGTGTTTATTGCCATCATCATTATTGCGTTAGCATTGTGGTTATTTAACATGGGCGGTGCGTAACTAAGTACTGACCAGTGCGTTTGAGATGCTCTAATCCAAGCGGCTTTGGTATAATTATTAGCCCATTGTTAGCTACTATCGGCTAATAGTCTAGCAACCCTTACGAATATGCCACTTTGATAGCGTCAACATTCAATAGAGTGTTGACGCTATATTTTATTTAACAGTCTGCTGTTTTATCTTTTGCCAATATTTTGTTAAGAGAGCATTATTATGATGAACTTTGAAGAATATCAAGCTTTTAAAGACCGTGGCTTTAGTCATGCTCCACTGATAAAAAAACGTCTAATGGATGCACAGACACCAGTATCTGTATTTTCTAAAGTACGTGATTTAAACGGCTCTGCATATTTATTTGAGTCTGTCGTAGGCGGGGAGCGTTGGGCTCGATATTCGATGATTGGTTTAGGTAGTGATCTCATTTTGCAGTATGCCGATGGTAATATGACCGTCAAAAAAAATGACCACACCGATGTCGATGCAGTCGCTGAGCCGTTTGACTATATCCGTCAGCTAATGGCGCAATATAAGATGCCAACAGTCGAGGATATTGCAACGCTACCGAGCTTTAGCGGCGGCTTAGTAGGTTACTTTGGCTATGACATGGTGAGGGTTATCGAGCCAAGCGTGGGTTTGTCAGACGCCCCCAATCCGATGACAATGCCGGATATGTGGCTGATGCTGTCAATGAGCGTGATTGTTTTTGACAGTTTAGAAAATACGTTATCTATCATCGTCTATGCTGATTGTCACACTGAAGATGGCTATAGCAATGCCATCCGCGAGCTAGAAAAAATTGAAGAAAAACTGGCAGAAATGCCAAATCTGAGCGCACCCGTAATGCCGACGCCGACATTTACCTCACAAACAGGCGCGCAGAAATATTGTCATGATGTCAATAAAATAAAGGATTACATTTTAGCAGGCGATGTCATGCAAGTCGTTCCTGCGCAGCGTTTGACGGCGGATTATACTGGCGACTCATTAGCAGTTTATCGTGCCCTACGATTCTTAAATCCATCGCCTTATCTGTTTCTGGTGCATGGTTATACCCTCGATGATCACAAGCGTTTCGACATTATTGGAGCATCCCCTGAGATATTATCACGTATCGAAAATGGCAAAGTGACGGTACGACCATTGGCGGGTACTCGTAAACGCGGACAAAATGAAGCGGAAGATTTAGCGCTTGAAGAAGAGCTGCTGAGTGATAAAAAAGAGATCGCCGAGCACTTGATGCTTATCGAATTGGGTCGTAATGATATTGGCCGCGTTTGTGAATATGGCAGTGTCAAAGTCACCGAAAAGATGTTTGTCGAGCGTTATTCGCAAGTGATGCACATTGCTTCTAATGTTGAAGGGACGATATTGCCCAATAAGGATGCGTTGGATGTTTTTTGTGCGACGTTCCCCGCTGGTACGCTATCAGGTGCGCCCAAAATACGCGCCATGCAAATCATTGACGAGATAGAGCCAGTCCGCCGAACGGTATTTGGTGGCGCAGTGGGTTATCTAGGCTGGCATGGCAACATGGATACCGCCATTGCTATTCGTACTGCTGTGATGCGCCGTGGTAAAATTCATATCCAAGCGGGCGCTGGGGTGGTCGCTGATTCTATTCCAGAAGCAGAGTGGGAAGAGACCAACAAAAAAGCATTGGCGTTGGTCAAAGCGGTAAAAATGGCGTGTAATGGTTTACGGATTCGCTAGGGACTCCAGTCATAAAAACACAGTACGCGGTTATTGTGGAAAAACAGCCTATTTTTTATTTAAAAAAACATCATTACAATCAATCAGTTATATTTTTTTATTGAAATAATCATAAAAAAGGCAAAAAAGGGCTTGCGTCTTTCAAAAAATTTGATAGAATAGCCACCACTTTAAGAGAACAAGCCGACTTAGCTCAGTTGGTAGAGCAACTGACTTGTAATCAGTAGGTCGCCAGTTCGATCCCGGCAGTCGGCACCATCTCTCTTAAAGTAGCTTTTTATGAATTTGTCTTAAACTAAAGCCATTTTTGTTTAAAGCAACCTAAGGTGGGATTGGGGAGCGGTCAAACCCAACAGACTGTAAATCTGTCGCGAAAGCTTCGAAGGTTCGAATCCTTCTCCCACCACCATATTTTTTTAAGTTTGTCATAGCGCCAAGCATACTCTTTATACTTAATGACTCTCGATTAGAGTCCTCTTGAATAAGAGTAATTGCGGGTGTGGTATAATGGTAACACCTTAGCCTTCCAAGCTAATGACGCGGGTTCGATTCCCGCCACCCGCTCCATATATACAACATCGCAAAGATTATCAATAAATCATCACGACAGTCAGTTTTAGTATTGCTGTATCGTGATATTTTTTTTAGTAAATCCATAAGTTGTTTTTTGTGGTTATTAAAAACATGCTCATATAGCTCAGCGGTAGAGCACTCCCTTGGTAAGGGAGAGGTCTTGAGTTCAATTCTCAATATGAGCTCCATTTATTGTTTAAACCTCTTGTGTTTGCTTTGCCATCTTTAAACAGTTCGTGTCGATATCGAAATTACAAAATATTGAAAATTATAAATTACAGTGTAGCAAATAATATTTAAGGGTGACACTGAGGTGTTGCCTTTTAGTGCTGTCAATTTATTAAGTTATCAATACATGAGTAATTGTATAAAAATATTTAAGATAAAAGCATCTAGGTTTGACAGGCTCCAATATTATTAATGATTTACACTAAGATAAAGTAGTGCAACAGCGATAATGTATAATATCTTGCAATGTTCACTAGATTAAAAAATACGTATAATGCTTAAACTTATGTGTGCAGCATTGAAATGCATGATCTGAGCACATATATACAGTCGTAAAGTGATCAAACAGTTTTAGTAGATAAGCCATAGCGTCAACGGTTTGATGGTTTTGTATGCATCATGAGCCGTCAAACAGCTATTCACCGATCTTTGATTGATAAAGATTCACCAAAAAAAGAGGAAATACCCATGGCAAAGGCCAAGTTTGAACGCGTAAAGCCACACGTCAACGTCGGTACAATCGGACACGTTGACCACGGTAAAACAACCCTAACAGCTGCCATCGCAACGGTAGCAGCAATCACCTCTGGTGGCGAAGCCAAAGACTACGCGTCTATTGACTCAGCACCAGAAGAAAAAGCACGTGGCATCACCATCAACACCTCACACGTAGAATATGACACCCCAGCACGTCACTACGCTCACGTCGATTGCCCAGGTCACGCCGATTATGTTAAAAACATGATCACTGGTGCCGCTCAAATGGACGGCGCAATCCTAGTCGTATCAGCAACTGACGGCCCAATGCCACAAACCCGTGAGCACATCTTGCTTTCACGTCAGGTTGGCGTACCGTACATCATCGTATTCATGAACAAATGTGATGTTGTTGATGACGAAGAATTGCTAGAACTCGTAGAAATGGAAGTTCGTGAACTTCTTAATGACTACGACTTCCCAGGTGATGATACCCCAATCATCCATGGTTCAGCGACTGAAGCCCTAAAAGGCTCACAAGAAAAATATGGCCAACCAGCGGTTGTAGAACTTCTTAACGTTCTTGACACCTACATCCCAGAGCCAGAGCGTGACGTTGACAAAGCATTCCTAATGCCAATCGAAGACGTATTCTCAATCTCAGGTCGTGGTACTGTTGTAACAGGTCGTGTTGAATCTGGTATCGTACGCGTAGGCGACGAAATTGAAATCGTCGGTATCCGTGACACTCAAAAAACCACCTGTACTGGTGTAGAGATGTTCCGTAAACTGCTTGACGAAGGTCGTGCAGGCGAAAACTGTGGCGTACTACTACGTGGTACTAAACGTGAAGACGTACAACGTGGCCAAGTACTAGCTAAGCCGGGTTCAATCACTCCTCACA
Source organism: Psychrobacter sp. PG1 (assembly GCF_014897815.1). Lineage (GTDB taxonomy): Bacteria > Pseudomonadota > Gammaproteobacteria > Pseudomonadales > Moraxellaceae > Psychrobacter. Next base: position 157,223 of record NZ_JABUZG010000048.1, on the reverse strand, counting down.
CCAAGTTTGACGCTGAAGTTTATGTATTGTCAAAAGAAGAGGGTGGTCGTCACACACCATTCCTAAACGGCTATCGCCCACAGTTCTACTTCCGTACGACTGACGTAACTGGCGCAATCCAATTACAAGACGGTACTGAAATGGTCATGCCTGGTGATAACGTTGAGATGGGCGTAGAGCTTATCCACCCAATCGCTATGGACAAAGGTCTTCGCTTCGCTATTCGTGAAGGCGGCCGTACTGTAGGCGCTGGTGTTGTTGCTAACGTACTAAACTAATCTATTAGTCTCAGTAATGAGCTTGTAAGTTAGTTATGAAAAAGCCATCCTTGTTTAAGGGTGGCTTTTTTTTGGCTATAAAAACGTAATAGCATAATCAATATTGTAATGATAAATATTTGAAATACAGTAAGTGCTATTGTATTTGAGTTTGTATAAATAATAATAAGAGGATACATAATGTTGATGATAAAGATTTTATCAACCCATAGTGCAGATTTTGAGCAAGTGCTGCAAGCAGTAGCGGATATTGAAGCCATCGTTCAGCTGCAAGATGCTTGGGGTTTTCAGACATTAGTGGAATCACTCAAACAAGATAGCATGCATATGCTGATCGTTTATGAGCAAAAAGACAGTATTGCTGGTAATACTGTGACAGGCTATTGCCTATATCAAGTGATTTTTGAACAAGCGGAGATTTTACGTATTGGCACGCATCCTGATTATCAACGTCAAGGTATTGCCTCACAAATTTTTGCCAGACTGAATACAGAGTTAAAGACCAGTCAGGTAGAGAGCCTTTTATTAGAGGTGCGCGCAGATAATGCGCCTGCGATAGCCTTATATGAACAGCAAGAATTTGCTCTAATTCATAAGCGTAAAGGGTATTACCAAACTCCCCATCAACCAGCTATTGATGCATTGATTATGCAGCGCCTGTACGTCCGAGAATAATGAATGGCATCGAATAGAACCAAATAAACCCGCAGAGTAGTAGATGGGTCGGCACTTTTATCATTATTGAGTGGGTATTTTCTTTTTACAGATTTCAATATTGAGTTTATAGTCATTATCTACTTTCATACGCTCAAGAACGTCGATGCGTTCGCTTAATAGCTCTACCATGAGGCTGATATTGGCTTGCTGTTTTTGTATTTGCGCCAATTTTTGCTGAGTAAGCATCAGTTGTAAATCAACATCCAATTGACCATCGTAATAATCATTCAAGCTGTCTCTGATTTCAGTAAGTGTAAAGCCAATCGCTTGCGCACTTTTGATTAGCTCAATACGTTCAATACATTCTGGATGAAACTCGGTATATAAACGCGAGCCTGCCTGACGCTTACGAGATTTTAGCAAGCCCAGTTGGTCATAATGACGAACAGTGTCTTTGGTTGTTTGAGCTTTTGTAGCCAGTGTTCCAATCAGTAAGAACGATGTGTCGGGTGCCATGATAACCTCGTCGGTAGGTAGCAGTTGATAAGGTACGAGTTAATAAAGTAGCGATTAACAAACAGGCATAAGCCATCAATCACTTCGTCATCGTATTTATTTTAAGATAAGCTGCCAAGGTTCTATGGTATCAAGTAACGATACGGCGAGTGGTTTATGAGAGTTATTTTGCCATTTGACAGTGCTATTAGCCGTTAAGAGATCCAATTGAGTCAAAAAGTCAGCACGCGGTAGCGTGGTTGCACCCAAGCTCATCAAATGCTCATTTGGTAGCTGACAGTCAACTAGCGCCACATGGCTTTGTTCACATAAGCGCATTAGACCCCAAAATGCGAACTTTGAGGCGTTAGAGGTGATATGAAACATCGATTCGCCAAAGTAAATGCTACCTATTTTTAGACCATAAAGCCCGCCAATGAGTTGCCCTTTATCATTCCAAACTTCAATGCTATGCGCAAATCCTTGTGCATGCAGTTCGGTATAAGCCTCAATCATTTCATCATGAATCCAAGTATGTTCGCCCTCGGGCTGTTCATTATTGAGGCGATCACTGCGCGGTAAACTACAGGCATGAATAACGTCATCAAAAGCTTGATTCAGGGTTAATTGCCAACGCTCGCGGATGGCTTGCTTACGCAGCGACTTGCTTGGCTTATAATTGGTTGGCACCATCACACAGCGCGGTTCAGGGCACCACCATGCAATTGGTTCATCTTCATTAAACCAAGGAAACAGACCCTGCGCGTAAGCAGAAATCAGTGTTTCGGGTGCCAAATCTCCTCCGACAGCGACGATGCCAATGCCGTCAGGATCAACCATCAAAGGGTCAGGAAAGTCATAACGCCCAAAACTTTTTAAGGTCTCAGGCGTGATGTGCTCATTGTTGTATTGAGAGAAATTACCCATTTAGGCTTCTTTATCAGCAGTCAATGTTGACGCATAAGTATGGTCAGCGGCTGTAGCTTCGCCAATCGCATCCAAGTATTTTTCAGCATCTAGCGCGGCCATACAGCCCGTACCAGCAGAAGTGATAGCTTGACGATAGACATGGTCTGCGACATCACCTGCGGCAAATACACCTTCGATGCTGGTTTGTGTGGCATTGCCGTCTAAGCCGCTTTTGACAATAAGATAGCCGTCTTTCATATCCAGCTGACCTTTAAATAAGTCTGTATTCGGCTTATGACCAATCGCGACAAACATGCCAAACACGTCTAACTGTTTGGTGCTGCCATCAATCATAGATTCGATGATAACGCCATTGACGCCCATGTCATCGCCGACGACTTCTTTGACTTTATGATTCCACTCGATTTTAATATTACCGTTTTTGACCTTTTCAAACAGTTTATCTTGGAGGATTTTTTCAGAACGTAAGCTATCACGGCGATGTACCAAGGTCACTTCAGCGGCAATGTTAGATAAATACAGGGCTTCTTCAACGGCAGTATTACCACCACCGATGACAGCAACTTTTTGATCTTTATAAAAGAAACCATCACAAGTTGCACACGCTGATACGCCTAGGCCACGGAATTTGGTTTCTGACTCCAACCCCAAATACTGTGCTGACGCGCCAGTCGAGATAATAAGCGCATCACAAGTGTAGCTACCATTATTGCCTGTCAGCTCAAAAGGGCGCACGTTTAAATTGACTTCATTGACATGGTCATAAACCAGTTCAGTACCAAAGCGCTCGGCATGGGCTTTCATACGATCCATCAATGCAGGACCTGTTAAGTCATGCGCATCGCCCGGCCAGTTATCGACTTCAGTGGTGGTAGTTAACTGTCCACCTACTTCCATGCCCGTGACCATGACAGGTTTCAGGTTGGCACGTGCTGCATACACAGCCGCTGCATAACCAGCAGGGCCTGAGCCTAGGATAATGAGTTTTTCGTGACGTGGAGCGGTATTGTCAGTTGCCATGAGTTGTTCCTTGCTAAATATAAATGTTAAAAATACGAGTGAGCAATATAATAAAAAACAGTCTTCAAAATTGATGCTAATGGGATTTTCTAATCGCTGCGTGATAATAACATAAGGGCATTGGACGAAAAGTACAAGTTTGCTAAAACAAACACAGGTATGATTACAATCAAAGTATATTTCTCTTGAAATATTATGGTTAGAAACCGCTGGTATTTTATAGGTCTTATCTAATATGACTGTCCTTGTTCTATTCGTTATATTTTGCGAGTGACATAGGTTTTTGCTTAAACCGTATGATTTTTGCCTAAACCGTATGATTTTTGCCTAAACCGTATAGAGACTGATTTTATTGCACGCTTTCTTTGTAAGACGGTCGCCACTATCCCTATGTATTTGTTATTATAAGAAGTTATGCCAAGTGTGCCAAAGGCAAAAAGAAGGCTGTTATATATCGCTTTTATAATAGACAATGTTTTCTGTACACTTCGCTAAGTGCGTTTGTATCAGCACTTTATATCCAACCCTTTATCAGCGCTTTATGTCAGCATGATTAGGCTTAGTCATGCATTGGCAACCATTTAGTATTAATAACAAGGCAGATCTTACGTGATATCAGCACCGCTTATTGAGTATTTAAAAAAGGGAATATTTACCCTTCTTGGGTTAATACTGGCCGTTTATCTATTTGTCATTTTGATGACATATACCAGTAACGATCCTAGTTGGTCGCATATCAGTAGCGATATGACCACGATTAATAATGTAGGCGGTGAATCGGGTGCTTGGTTATCTGACTTGCTTTATAGCTTCTTTGGTTTTGGTGCATGGTGGCTGCTGGCGTTTGTGGTTTATGAGTCTATCCTTATTTGGTGGGACAACAAGCCAACGTTTTGGCTGATGCGAGTGGTTGCTTATGTATTTTTATTATTAAGTGCCAGCGCTTTGTTTGCACAATTGGTGGCGTTAGTACAGCAATTGACCAATCCAGGAACGCTAGGGCTGGAAAGCGTAGCTGGTGGCATTATTGGGTTTGAATTACAGGCGCGTTTGGCACAGCTTTTATCGCAGTGGGGGAGTGTGATTTTCTTGACGGCATTCGTCATTATTACCGCGACTTTTGCCTTTAATATTCATTGGCTAGCGATTTATGAGAAGGTTAAGGCGCTATCGTGGCTTGGCTCAGGGGTGAAGCGTCAGGGTAGGAAGCACGATGGCGTATCAACCACGCTAGAAAATATTAATGCCAAGCAAAATGATGAAAACATAGTCAAAAATAATGTGAAAAAAGACACAGCCGATCACGAGCAGTTACCACTTGAGTTGCAAGTTGCTGGCAATGCTCAAGCCGTAGACAACAGTGGTCGGTTCAGCAATGTGTTGTCAGAGTTCTTGGCAACGTCAGGGTTGGCTGAGAGCGTTAAAGCTTCTGTAGTTGCCGCAACACAAGCGGCGATGCCTAATTCAGCTGCTAAATCTAGTCGTGAGAATAGTGAGTCTGTCCCTGTCTCAGTAGAAACACCTAGCAGTACTGTTCAAAATCTAGTAAGTCATACGAATACATCGACGCCGTCAAGTCCTGCCATGACTGGTATCCGTAAAGTCGAGCCAAGCTTTACTTGGAATGACGCCAATACTGTCGATGACTTATTAGCCAGCGAGCAAGTGGCTTATCAAGCTAATAATATGAACACTTCTGATTCAGCTGCTACTACTTCTGTATCTGCTGATAGCAATACTGAGTCGTTAGAGACAGCGGTGCTAGACTCTACAGGGATATCAGCCGTAGAGATGTCCGAAGCTCAATCAACAGAGAACTTGCAGTCAACAGCTCAGCCATCAATAAATGAGCTGGTATACGGTGAGACGGCTGACGAAACGGATAATGAGCCTAAATCGTTCGAGTTAGAGGATAAAGTGGAGGCCGTTGATATACTGGCCGATGCATGGTTGGCAGAGCATGCGGATGTCTCAACATCTACAGCTATGCAGCCTGCAGAAACAGTGCAAGCAGCCAATAGGACTGAGCTGCCCAGACAAGCAGCAGTCACAGCGCCTGCGACAGACTCATCAAATAGCAAAATGAACGACTTTACTGATAAATGGTTTGATGAAGAGCCTGAACTGTCAGAGGATTTCGAGACTTCTTCTGTATCTAACGAAGCGAGTGTCGCCAAAGCAGTAGACGTGGTTGAACCAGTTGCGTCAGTTGCCGATATGACGCCGACCAATACGCCACCGTCTAATCCTAAACTGCCGCCTACGGTAGAAACCCGCGTCACAGCGTCAGGTATTGAACCAATGGTTGCGCCTAAACCAACGGTAAGTTTTGCAGTACCTGAGGGCGATAGTAGCAATCATATCACTGACATGATGCCAGAGGATGATAGCGCTGAGGATGTCAATGCGCCCTTTATGCCAGATATTAGTGATGATGCCGCCTTCAGCCAAAAATCACGCTCGATGCAAACAGCTGCCTATCGCAGTAGCCTAACGCCTATTCCAGAGATTTCTATTTTGGATAAGCCAGACCCTGATCGTAAGCCCAGTTATACCGTCGCCGAGCTTGAGCAATTATCAGAGTTACTAGAGATTAAATTACAAGAGTTTAATGTAAAGGCGAATGTGGTCAACGCCATTCCGGGTCCTGTTGTCACCCGCTTTGAAGTTGAGCTTGCTGCTGGTGTAAAAGCCAGTAAGGTTACCGGTATTTCACGTGATTTGGCTCGCTCGCTATCGATGGCGTCTTTGCGTGTGGTTGAAGTAATTCCGGGTAAGCCGTATATCGGTATCGAGGTACCCAATAAGCAGCGCGAAATGGTACGTTTGATTGAGCTATTGAATACCGAAAAATTCCAAGATCCCAAAGCTCAAATCAGCATGGCGATGGGTAAGGATATCGGTGGTAATGCCATCATTACTGACCTTGCGCGCGCGCCGCATATGTTGGTTGCTGGTACTACAGGTTCGGGTAAATCGGTATTGGTCAACTCGATGCTATTATCGATGCTACTCAAATATACGCCAAATGAGCTGCGTCTCATTTTGATTGATCCAAAGCAGCTTGAGCTTGCCAACTATAATGATATCCCGCATCTATTAACACCAGTTGTCACCGATATGACTGAAGCGGCCAGTGCTTTGTCATGGTGCGTGGCAGAGATGGAACGTCGCTATCAACTGATGAGTTTGCTCAAAGTGCGTAAGCTTAACGAGTTTAATAAAAAGGTCATTGCTGCTGAGAAATCGGGCAATCCAATGCTCGATCCATTATGGAGACCTAATGATAGCGTGAGTATCAGTCAAGCGCCGAAGCTAAAAACCTTACCGATGATTGTCATTGTCGCGGATGAGTTTGCCGATATGATCATGCAGGTTGGTAAGCAAGCCGAAGAGCTTATCACCCGCTTGGCACAAAAATCGCGGGCAGCAGGTATTCATTTAATGCTGGCTACCCAGCGTCCATCGGTCGATGTCATTACTGGTCTGATTAAAGCCAATATTCCTGTACGTGCAGCATTACGAGTGAACTCAAAAGTAGATTCGCGGACGATTCTGGACAGTGGCGGTGCCGAAGACATGCTGGGTAATGGTGATATGCTGTTTTTAGGGCCTGGGCAAATTGAGCCAGATCGTGTGCATGGTGCCTATGTCAGCGATGAAGAGGTCAACCGTGTCTGTGACGCGTGGCGCGAACGCGGTGCGCCTGATTATATTGATAATATGGCAGGCAACTTTGAACTGTCTAGTCCTAGTGGCGGTGGTAGTACGGCTAACGCCTCTGGTGAGGACGATGACCTTTATAACGATGCTGTGGCCTTTATTATGGAGACGCGAAAAGTTTCTGCTTCAAGTATTCAGCGTAAATTTAGCATCGGCTATAACCGTGCCGCACGTATCGTAGATTCCATGGAGGACGCGGGGTTGGTCAGCTCAATGGGCAAAAGCGGTAAGCGTGAGCTATTAATGTAGCGTTTAGACTTTATTAGACAATAAAAAAGACGAGTCACAAAAGTGGTTCGTCTTTTTTATTGAAAAAATATGATAGCGCTCATGTCTGAGTGACCAATCAGTTTTTTATCAATTATCAGCACTCGTTTTTTATACTAAACTGACCTTTGTTGAGTGATAAATATCACTCAATTTTCAGAAATTTTAGGTTCATTACTCAGCAAGGAGGCAGGTTATGTTTAAAGAATATACCCAATATGATGCCATAGCATTGGCGGCATTGGTCAATTCAGGTGAAGTCAGCGCTAAAGAGTTGTTAGATGCTGCCGTCTATCAAGCCAATACACTCAATCCCAAATTAAACGCTATTATCCATCGTTTCGATGACCGTGCTTATCATGCTGCACAGGCGGGATTACCCTCAGGTATATTTAATGGTGTGCCTTATTTGCTCAAAGATTTGTCATTTAGCTTTGCTAATGAGCCAATCACGATGGGCAGTCGTAGTGTTAATATCATCTCTGAGAGCGACAGTGAAATCGTCAAGCGCATGAAAGCCACAGGTGTGAATACTTTTGGCAAAACCAATACGCCAGAATTTGGTTTAATCATTACCACTGAACCAAAAGCCCATGGTGCGACTCATAACCCTTTCAAAAAAGGTTACAGCTCTGGCGGTTCATCGGGCGGTAGTGCCGCGTCAGTGGCGAGCGGTATCGTACCGATGGCGGGTGCGGGTGATGGTGGTGGCTCAATACGCTTCCCTGCTGCTTGGTGCGGCGCGTTTGGACTCAAACCCAGCCGTGGTCGTAACCCGATAGGCCCTAAATTCGGGGAAGGCTGGGAAGGTGCAGTCGCAGATCACGTGATTACCCGCAGCGTACGTGACAGTGCCGCGATGCTCGACGCTACAAATGGCGCAGAGATTGGTGCGCCTTATGTCATCGCGCCACCTGATGGCACATTTTTGCAAGCTGCGATGCGCGCACCAAGGCAATTAACCATTGCCTTGCATCAACAGCCATTGATTGCCAATACTGTGGTGGACAAAGAAGTGTTAGCCGTATTAGAGCAAACGGCTAAGCAGCTAGAAGCCATGGGTCATCGCGTCATACCCGCTGAGCCGAATATCAATATCGAGCAGTTTTGGCATGACTTTATGGTGGTGGTCTGCACCCATACCGCTTTTACCATTGATAATATCGAGCGTGACTTTGGGGTAGAACATATCAAAAACCTAGAGCCGCAAACCTACAATATGGCATTGCTGGGTCGCTCATTATCAGCCGTTGATTTGGCGCATGCTAAGCATGGTTGGCATCACAGTCAGTATCAAACGGGCTTGCTACTCGAAACCTATGACATGATTTTATGTCCGACCGTACCGACACCTGCAGTTAAGCATGGTGTACTGCCACCAAGTCGTATGGATGAAATGCTCATGCGTAGCGCAGGAGTGCTCAATAAGGGCATCGATATGGGTAAGTATGCCTTTAGCTCAGGTATGATCGAAAAGCTTAGTCAGCCTGTACTGGGCAAAATGGCCTTTACACTACTGGGTAATATCACAGGATTGCCAGCGATGTCATTACCGGTAGGAATGAGTAAAAAAGGTTTGCCAATTGGGATGCAGCTGATTGGGCGTATGAATGATGAAGCGACATTATTCAGTGTAGCAGGGGAGATGGAGCGAGCAGGGTTGTTTACCAAGGCAGCCTTTGAGAAGTAAGTTTGCATTCTATCGATTAAGTAATGATTACTTACATCATTGCCAAAATTGTGAATAGCAAAGAATGCGCGTGCAATGGTTACTTTAGTACGACTCTCATATTTCAGGCTACTCAGATTTTTTGACATTGATATTACTTAATCAAATCGATAAATATCCATGCCCAAGCTATGATGCGCCATGCTTTGATGGACAACTGAGACACGCTGACCTGTACCTAGGGCAAAAAACAATGGCAACAGATGCTCATCACTCGGATGAATATCTTTATAGTCAGGATATTGCTGCCAATCTAAAGCACTAGGAATGTCTGTTTTGAGCTGTTGTAGCAGCCATTGCTTAAATGCTTTAGCCGTTTGGTCAACACTATCTGCTTGCCAGCGTAATGCTTGCAGATTATGGGTAATGTTACCTGAACCAATGATCAGTATTTGCTCTTCACGTAGGCGCGCTAGCTGCGCACCCAATTGATAACAGGCGATACTGTCATAATGCTGCGGTAGAGAAACCTGTACGATAGGTATCTCAGCCTCTGGATATAAGTGCCTGAGCGGTGCCCATACCCCATGATCGCAAGCCCGCACTGGATTGACGCTACAAGTAATACCGCGTGCAGTGAGCTGCTGGGCAAGGGATTCAGCAAGTGCTGGCTGACCAGTTGCAGGGTATTGAAGCTCATATAGCTCAGGCGGAAAACCTGAAAAGTCGTGCCAAGTCTTGGGTTGCGGATTACTGCTTATTTCGAGTTTGGCGGATTGCCAATGCGCTGACATAATCAGGATGGCACGTGGCTTCGGTAAGTTTTGCCCGATACGACTCAGTGCACTGGTCGTGGCTGATTGCTCAATGGCAAGCGTGGGTGCGCCATGCGAGATAAACAACGCTGGTAGCTTAGCCACATTTGATTTTAAAATAGGCGCATCTGCCCAAACACCAGTCGCCGTGATCGGCGTTGGCGAATGAGAGTACGAGTCATCAAGCTGATGAATTGCATGAGGGGCGTTAGGTGTCGCATGTTTTGGATATTTCATGTAGCGTTTATTAGGGCGCGCCGCGATTTTTCAATCGCTTCTATCATTGATATTGTTGCCCATAAACTATCAGCACAGAATCTCGGCAAAAAATATTAGCACAGAGTATGGCAGTGTTTAATGACTGCTTAATTGCCACGATGATAAGGATGATTGTTGTTGATACTCATCGCGCGATACAACTGTTCCATTAGCACAACACGTACCAACGGATGCGGTAATGTCAGCGCTGATAGTGATAATTTTACATCGGCTTTGGCTAATACTTCTGGCGATACGCCGTCTGCACCGCCGATCACCAGCGCAATATCATCGCCTTGCTGCATGCCATCAGCTAATTTATCAGCCAGCCCTTCTGTGGAAATCATTTTACCTTTGACATCCAATACCCATAGTTGCTCACGCCCTGAGGCATTATGAGCGGCTAGTATTGACTGTCCTTCTTGCTCACGGTATTGTGCCAAATTGGCATCAGAAGGGTTTTTTGCACGCTTTGCGGCAGCAATTTCCACGATTTCTGTGCTGAGCATAGGTTGGATACGCTTAAAATACTCATCGAACCCCGTCTGTACCCATTTAGGCATTTTATTACCGACGGTTAAAATCCTTACTTTCATAGCCAGTACCACTTTAATTTTAGTCATTAGTCAAATGTAACAAAAGAATTTTACGCTGAAGTGAACGTAACAAACAAGATTCTACGAAGCTTTTTTTATGCTTTACTAATCTTCGATAAGCAATAGGTATTACATCAAAGGCTGTATGGTTTGCGAGACACTATCTTCTGTATTTTGGTCATTATCGCTTACATCAGTTGGGCTGGGTTTTGGAATAATAGTAAGCTTGGCATCAGATTCAAAAACGATGGCTTCAATATCATCAAAGCTATTCATGCCTTCGGAGCGCATCGCACATTCAATCTCTTGACGAGTCAGCCGCTCAGCGCGCATGGCATCTGGCAAAAACTGCCCCTGATAAAAAACAATACGCGGCTCTGACAAAATAAAACTGCTAAATTGCGGTGAGATAGAGGCGTATTTCGTAACTAAAAACTGCAATAAATAAAGTACTAAAATCGATGAAACTCCTTCGACAAAAGGAATGTCTTTGAGCAAAATAGTACTGGCACCAAGTGAACCGATCATCACGGTGACGATCCAATCAAAATTATTAAGCTGCGAGGTGGAGCGTTTACCTGAGACTTTGGTCACCAGTACGATCAACACATAAACCATGACTGTCGTCAAAACGATGCGTCCAAGCTTGTCTATATTGTCAAAAAAAACCATGTCCATGATAAATGCTCCTATTAAAATATAAAACCGTTAATCACCTAAAATCATTCAAAAGGTTACTCATTAAAGTTAGCCTAACGGATTTTATGTATTAATAGGAAGAAAAATTTGTAGCACCTTGTAGAGGTTCGGCTGAGGTTTCCTCACTCACATAGTTTTGCGTTTGGGGTCAAGCAGGCGATTGATCGCCCAAAGACTGATGCGAGCACTGACCAGTGTCAGCACCAATATCATCACCAGCGATGAGACCAATGGTAGTGGTTGCTGGACGGCCATTTCTAGTAGGACTTCGCGATTTACCGCATCAAACAACCAAAACCATATGGCTAAGAAATAAATGACAGTCAGTAGCCAGACCACCGCGACGCCGCCAAACATTAAGCGATTGATTTCACCGCTATTCAATGCGCGCTGCTGATGTTTGACAAATTTACGAACCGCGATATAAGCCCCGATAATGATAGACAATACCGTTACCAGTTGCGAATTCACAGCAAGCTTGGTTTGAATCATCATAAATATTGCGCTGGCAAGCGTATAGCCAATCGCGAAATATCCTACATATTGTGCCAATTTAGGCTGCGCTGACTCATGGTTTTTCGGCAGCGGCTCGCCACCTGAATGAGTCTTGGATTTATTGAGATTGGTTGTCTTGCGTGACATAAGTGAACCTTTATAAAGGTGAAAAATAGGATGTGAAAAACACTTAATGCTGCGCCGTCCAATCAAGCATCGCATCTAGCACGGGTCTGGCTGTATAAGCGTTATGTGCTTGCTCACTATTGATGAGTCCAACCACGACATAATCCTGTCCCGACAATCCTTTGACATAGCCTGCCATCGAGGTGACGTTGTTTAAGGTACCTGTTTTTATCCACGCACGACCAATGGCTGCTGATTCTGGTAGGCGTTCACTATGAGCGGTAATGGTGCCACTGACGCCAGCGATACCCAACGAGTTGACGTAAGCGTTAAAACTTGGATGGCTATAAGCATAAGTTAATAGCTCGCTTAGGTTGGCAGCTGTGATGGTGCAGTCGCGGCAGAGTCCTGAACCATTGGTCAAATGAGGCGGCGGTGTGCTTAGATTGGTCTGCCACCATTGATTAATAGTTTGCAATGCGACAGGATAGCTCGTCTCAGTCGGCTTGCCAAATTGATACAAGCTATATGAACGATTAATAGCTTTATCGAGTGTTTTATTATCAACTTTGTCATAAACACCAATCGATAGCGCCACTTGCTCAGTCATCACATTGTTTGAAAAGTGATTGATATCATAAATCTGCTGCGTCAAATTCAACGATGGGTAGCTGACAATAGGCAGCGGTGATATAGGAAGTGCTGCCAGACCATGCGTTGATTTGGTGCTTTTCATTGTAGTGTAGGGTGCTTCTTGAGTGATGACATGACCACTCAGCGTATTGCCTAGCTCTTGCCATTTTGCGGCAATAACGCGTGCTGCAAAATCTTTGGCGTCAGGATAAGCCACATAAAAAGCATGCTCTTGGCAGCTGTTTGGCAAATGAGTATTTAACACCAATTGTTTTGCTTGCCATTCAGGTGCGAGACTATAACGCGCTTGCCCACAGGCCGCCGAACGCGTATTTATTATACTGGGCAAAGCATAGTTTGCTAATTTTGGTGTATAAGTTAGATTTGCTTGGTCATCGTTTAACGGATAGCTTTTGATACCGATGGTACTAAAATTTACCAAAAAACCATCGGGACTGGCGTTATAAGGACGTAGTGGCGAGTTGTCAAAGGCGGCAGGGTCTTTACTGACATTTTTAAAGACGCCACTGTCAATGATAATATCACCGTCGATATGACGGATACCGGACGACTGTACTTTATAAAGGAGCTGTTTTAAACGCTCGTGGGTCATTTTTGGATCGCCGCTGCCTTGAATAATCAAATCGCCATGCAGACGGTCACCGATGACAAGGCCTGTATGATAGACACGGGTATGCCAAACAAAATCAGCGCCTAGGGTGTCTAAAGCAATAAAGCTGGGAACGAGTTTCATGGTGCTGGCAGGCGTGCGAGCGATATCAGCTTGATGGTTCAGTAATGGTGAAAATGAAATTTTTATGGAGGTATTATCAGTACTGATGTCACCAGTTTTATTATTACTGTTACTGGTGTTGTTGTCGTTAATGACAGCTGTTTTTGCCTCATTACCCAATATCGTTGGGATGCTTTCTAAGCTTTGATAAGTATAAGGATCATCGGTGTAGGCATGCAGTTTTTTCTCATGCTTTTCAATGGTACGCTGCTCAATAGTAATCAGCGTACTCTGTTGGCGCAAATGGTTATTACTGGTTTTGTCATTATTATTTTTCGTGGCTTTTTGAGAGTTACTTTTTATATCAGCATTTATATTGGCAGTCGGTTTTGTCTGAAGAGCGGGTTTAGATGAGCGGTGTGTGCTGCTATCAATAACCTGAATGGGAGCGGGCAGGTGACTGGCATTTTTATCACCGACTGGTGTGACGATAATACTAATATCAGCTTCTGTTAAATCGGCTCGTGATAATGCTGCTTCGATGGCTTTTGGTAGTGCTGCTTGTGCATGGATTGGCAATAGTGTCGCCGTTGCTAATAACGCCATGATAGGTGCGTATTTAGCAGGTGGCTTCGACGGTCGCAGATAACGACAGAAAGGGAATAATTTGGCAGTAAAAGCAGAGGAATGACGGAGTTTAGAGGTGGGTCGCATGAGCATCTTTCATCAGGTGGCAAAAACAGCCTATGGTAACATGAGTTGCCGTTTTCGCGTAGATGGCAGGCGTAGATGAAAACCTGTTTTTATCTGAATGTTCAAAATGCTAACGCACGCTAGCGCACATGTAAAAATGCCATGGCGGTCATGATGGCATCGTTGTAAGCATCGTGAGCGCCTAGTTCGGGTATATTATAATGCGCTAAAATATTGGTCAGATGCTGAGCTTGGCTAGATAGCCCTTGGGTTTGACCACTCATGCGCCGACTATATAAATGGCGCAAATCGATGACTTCGTTAGGCAGTGCTGTGCCCATATAGCGTTTGACCAGAGGGTTTAAAAACGCTGTGTCTAAACTCGTACAAAACCCCACAATTGGGCGATTACCTATAAATGGCAACAGCAGCGCCAGCATCTCATCGTAGCTCATACCATGCTCAACGTCGGCAGTACGTAGACCGTGAATCACAATGGTGTCACGGTCTGGCATCACAGGTGGTCTGCATACGATATGCATGCCATTACCGGTATCGATTGTATTGTCATTGATATGAATCGCGGCGACAGACAATAAATGGTGGTTTTTTGGATTGAGTCCCGTCATTTCGCAGTCAATCGCTACCCATTGCTTAGCCACAGGTTTGGTAAACATCGATGCCAATTCTGGGCGCTGTAGCTGCGTTTTTTGCCAAGCGCAGGATAACTGTGTTAGCCAACTCATAGTTGTCGCTCATCCATTTATACGATTGTTGTACTTATGCGAGCTCTAGTTGATAATGCTGACGTAGCTGATTTTTAAAGCTTTTAACAACGGCCAAACACTCTTTTAATAAGTCGCGCTCAAGCGCGGTCAAGGTCATTGGGTTTACTTGCCGTGCATGTTTATCGTCGGTTGATAGAGCGACTGATAGGCGCTGTGCCATAAAAAATTCCAAGGCTTCTAGTAAAGTATCTGCGCGCTCTTGGGTCAAGGCGCGCGCTTGTACCAAAGCTTTAAGACGATTTTTACTACTGGGCAGCTCTAAGATATCGTTTTCTAACGCCAAGGTACGAATGCCATGAACCAGTGGAAAAATACCGGCTTTCTTTAGATCAATGTCTTCTGACCCAGATTTACCACCGAGCAAAGGCACGAACTTTTGCCACCACTGATTGACATCACCGAACTGCAGCGCGGCGCGCGCGAACTGGCGTACAAACATAGGATCTGAATGCCTGTGGGCAACCTTTAAATGTTGACGCACCTGAGTCAATAATGACTCATCTCCGCAGACATATTCGCCATCGAGTATGGCGGACAAATAAATACCATGCATGGGATCCGTATTTCTAAACCATAAACCAATCTGAGCATTAAACTGTTTTAGCGGCTGTCGCCACATAGGATTGGTCATCATGATATTACCATCGCACAGTGGATAACCGAGGTCTGCTAAATTCTGATTAAAAGTATCCGCAAATTCTGCCAGCTCAGGGTGAGTATAGCCGTCACGTAAGATGAGTGCATTGTCTTGGTCAGTACGCATGATTTGCTCACCGCGCCCCTCGGAGCCCATCACGATCAGGCAGGTATTTGTCATGACCTCATCAGGCACGATAAGTTGCCAGAGCTTAGTAAATACCTGTGCATTCAAGGTCTGTACCATGCGGCTGATATTACCGATTTTGACACCGTTTTGATGTTGGGCGCGAATATAACGACCGATAAGCTCGACGGCAGTATCTAAGCTCGATAAGTCTTTTGCTTGCTCGATTTGGATACTAATGAGCTGTGAATGATGACCAATATGCGCAAGCATATCGCTTTGTCCTAATATACCGACGACATCCCCATTTTGATCCATCACTGGTAGCCGATGGATGCGATAGCGGGTCATGGTCAATAATGCATCGCCAATCTCATCACTGGCTTTGATGGTACGCAGGTTAAAATTAGCATAGCGCTGGCAGGGGGTAGTGGCTGGATCTTGCTGGTCACTTACGGCGCGGCAAATATCGGTATCGGTCAAAATGCCCAATAGATGACCAGTACCATATTGCATCTCTCCCTCGTTTTTTAGGTGGTCTAAGGGTTGCACCAGTACGTGTTTTAGCCCCGCTTTCGTCATGATAGACGCGGCTTCGTACAAGCTGTTACTGGCGTTGACGATATGGACTGGCAATAGATTGACATCAATGACGGGCTGCAACATGATTTGCTGCACTTCTTGTTGGTCATTGTAGCTAGCAGAGACTATGGATTTATTATTGCGGCGCTGCTGTAATGCCTTTAGCCGTTCGGGCAATTTGTCTGATAGCATTTGGCGTACTAGATGATTTTGGGCGCTGATTTTATCGACTGCGCTACCAGCGACTTGGAGCAGCAAGGTATCCTCAGCGGCTCGAAACTGATAGGTCTGCAGTGCTTCAGTATTAAGGCTATTTTCAGTCAATGATTCAGGCAGACGACGGCTGTCGAACCAGTCGTTATTATTGAGATGGTCGGAGTGATTACTACCCAAGTAAGAGGCAACAAACTCACCATCAAGCAATTGCTCAATCTGCCCTTTAATGACCACATACAGATATTGCAACTCTTCGGCAGTTAGATTCTCATTTTTGGCAAGGTAGCGGATTTGGGTGTTTTTTCTGATGCTTTGGCGTTCAGCCAGACTCAATACGTCAAAGGGCGGCTGGGTAAAATCAAGATGGGGCATGGCATCATCCTTGATGGCATATTTGGTAAAAGATAATCGATGATAAAAGACACTTCACTATAGCATTATTAAAGCAAAAAACCTCTAATAACCACAGTAATGTTGTGGCTATTAGAGGTTGCTGTTTTTTTGAAAGATTTTGTTTATAAAGCGACTGCTTATGCGCCTAGTAATTTTCGAATACGGTTTATTGCTTTACGGCTCTCATCAACACTCGCAACGAGCGCAATGCGCACATAGCCTTGCCCAGGGTTTTTGCCATCAATATCACGTGATAGATAGCGCCCTGCTAGTGCATGAATATTGGCCTGCTCGTACAGTGCTTTGACGAACCGCTCATCATCCCCATCGAACGGCTCAGGGACTTTTATCCAAAAGTAAAATCCAGCCTCAGGCATTCGTAACTCTAGTAGTTCACCAAGCTCAGACATCCACAAGGCAAATTTTTCTTGATACAGAGCGCGATTGTGTGCCACATGCTTTTCATCTTGCCATGCAGCGATCGAGGCGAGCTGATGTGGTATCGGCATCGCACAGCCTTGATACGTACGATATTGCAGGTAAGCTTGTAAAATATTGGCATCACCTGCCACAAACCCTGAGCGCAAACCAGGCAGATTTGAACGCTTAGATAAAGAGTGAAAGACAATACAATTTTTGAAATCATGACGACCGAGGGCAGCACAGGCTTGCAATAATCCAATCGGCGCCGTATCAAAATACAGCTCGCTATAGCACTCGTCACTGGCAATAATAAAATCGTACTGATCTGACAGACGAATGAGATACTCCCAATCCTCCATCGTCATGACCGAGCCCGTCGGATTGTTCGGACTACAAACAAACAGCAACTGCGTGCGCGCCCAAACATCTTTTGGTACGGCGCGATAGTTACCTTTAAAGTCATCGTCCAGTGTGCAAGGAACAAAATAAGGCTCGGCTTGCGCCAGTATCGCTGCACCCTCATATATTTGGTAAAAAGGGTTGGGCATGACTATTGTAGGAGCAGTCATAGGAGAAACGGCAGATAACGGGTCAGAGCCAGACAGCGGACTACTCTCTGTATCGCTTACTTTATGATCAACGACTGCTTGTACCAGACTAAAAATAGCCTCGCGTGTGCCCATTACTGGCAATACTTGCGTATTGGCATCGACATGGTTCAAAAAGAAGCATTTTTCTAGCCAATGCGCGATGGTTTGGCGCAGCTCAAACATGCCATTAGTCGTTGGATAACGACTTATTTTGTCCAAATTTTCACGTAGTACGTCCAGCACGAACGCTGGTGGCTCATGTTTTGGTTCACCAATACCGAGCTTGATTTCACTGTAGTCATGGGCTGGCACACTGTTAGCAAGCAATGTTGCCATCTTTGCAAAAGGGTAAGGATGCAGGTACGTTAAGTTGTGATTCATAAGTAGGGTAACTATAATAGACAATTAATAATAAAGTTATAAAGAAAAATTACATTTAAGCAGTGTAGCACTTCTCTTATTTTTTGTCTTTTACTTCTCATGCTCAAGCTGCTTAGCTATTTAACCATAAATTATAATAACTAATGAAGCCGTCACAGATTTAAAAATCCTAAAAAAAGCTTATCAATTGATAACTTATAACAATACAAAAAACTGCTGTCAGCCCTAATGATAGATTATGGTGAGGATAATTTGATATGCCTAGTATCTCAAAAACTAATGATCTTAACGCGACAGGCATTCAAGATGAAAATTTTGATGATGCGCAACAGCGAGCCAAATTCTACGAGCTATTAAAACAGCGGGAGCAAAGCTGGTGGCAAGCTCGCCAGCAATTAATTAGCCATAAAGAACGAAAAATGTTTTGGTACGGTGAAAACAGCTTGATGATGTGGTTACTGTGGCAACTGGTCAGTTACGTGATCGTTGCGATGGTGCTGATGTTGCTTAGCAATCAGCTCGGTATTTTACTACCCTTATGGCAATATATTGCCTTATTTGTCTTACAGACAGTGATTTTTGTGGCCATGCTCGCGTCCAAAAGTCGAATGGCAGACAGCTTGCAACGTAAAATCGATAAAGATGAGTTGATGCGTGAAGAGGCACTGAATGAGATGATTATCTTAGCAGAGGACAGCCTTTATCCCGATGTGCATGCCAAATCGCCTATTTCTCTAAGACAAATCTATGAGTGTTTTGGCAGAGATTTTCATTTAGCAAGTTTACATTGTTTGCTGCAAAAAGAGGTCAACGCTGGGCGCTTAATACTGACGCAAAAACAGATTGAAGCAGAGATTCTGCCACCAGATCTTGCGGATGATGAGCTCAATGAGCACGCTAGCGAAATGATATATAAAAGCACCTTATAAAAGGTGCTTTTGATATTAACGGGTTAAAAAATACAAAGCATGCCATCAATGAATGGATGATACACGCCGAGTATTTATCTTAGACTTATCTTGTAAGCCCATTTGTTCAATCACATTTGCTGTAAGCAGCAGGCTGCTCTCTTTGCATACTGAGACTTGCCATCAAAGCGGATCGTAGCGCTTCAAGTCTAGCAGCAGATAGCGGTTCATCATTTTGATCGCTGATATAAAACATATCTTCTGCACGTTCGCCCAAAGTGGTGATACGCGCCGCATGTACCTCAATTTTCTCCTGCAAAAATACCTGTCCTACTCTTGCCAATAGTCCCGGCTGATCAAGGGTTTCTAAGCTCATAATATGCTGATCAGAAGCCTCATTAAACTCAAAATTAATCACCGTGGTTACTTCAAAATGTCTAAGCTGACGCGGTATGCGCTTATTGGTAAGTTTCAGTAATGTCGGGTCTTTAAAAGCATTGATTAAGCGCTGTTTGAGCTCTTGTTGACTGTCCTCATCGACCAATAGTGTGCCACTGGGATCGAGCAGTACATAGGAGTCCAAAGCAAAATCGCGGGTAGCAGTAATGATACGGGCGTCTAAAACATCCAAGTTCATTTGATCGAATACAGCCATGGTGACTGCAAACAGGTTCGTCTGATCTTGGGTATAAACAAAGACCTGTACCGCATCAAGGGCCAACTCACGATGCTCACGTAATACCACCAATGGCGGGCTATCTGCATTAGAAGCAAGACCAATCGGCGGATGGTTCAAAATGGCCTCGGTATGCCATAAGATGTCTTCAGGAATTTCTCTCAAGAAATATTCATCACCCAAATCATCCCATAGCCTCAAGACTTCATCACGATTCATGTGTTGATTGTTGACACTATCGAGCATCGCTAATGCTTGGGTGCGTGTGGCCCTGATCATATCTTGGCGATTAGTAGGTGCATCGATATCAGCGCGCAAAATGCGCCGAGTTTGTGAGTATAACTGTTTCATTAATGTGGCACGCCAGCTGTTCCACAACTGTGGATTGGTCGCATTCATATCCGCAACAGTGAGCACATATAAATGATTGAGGTGGGTGACATTACCGACTAAATTGGCAAAAATAGTGACCACTTCTGGATCTGAGATGTCTTTTTTCTGAGCAGTCATCGACATCAATAAATGATAGCGAGTGAGCCAACCGACCAAATTGGCATCTGCCAGACTCATACCATGCGCCAAACAAAATTCAGTCGACTCGGTTTGACCAAGCTCACTATGGTTGCCACCGCGACCTTTGGCAATATCATGGAACATGGCGGCCAGTACCAAGATTTCCTTGCGCTCGATACGCTGAAAGATAGAGCTGACCAGTGGAAAATCTTCATAAAACCGTGGGTCGGTGAAGCGATGCAAAATCCGAATCAAAAATAAGGTATGCGCATCAACCGTGTAACGGTGAAATAAATCATATTGCATCAGACCGGTCACTTGGGCGAACGCAGGAATGTAGCTGCCTAAGACGCCATAGCGATTCATGGCACGCAGGCGATGAAACAGATAATTCTGCTCTTTTAAATTGGCTAAAAAGAGCGCTTGGTGAGCGGGGTTATCACGGTAGACTTGATCGATGCCACGCGCGGCGATTTTTAGCGCACGCAACGTATGAGTGCGCACGTTTTTGATACCGTACTGACCCATCAGTAAAAACATCTCTAGGATAGAGTCAGGATGCTGAGCAAAAACCCGATGATGCGCCATGGCGATTTGGTCACCAACTTGGTTAAAGCGCGCATTGATTGGCTGTTTTTTTGGACGCTCATCATCAGGCAACTGCGGCTCTATAATCGTCTCGTAGTAGTGATTGGTCAGCATCTCAGACAGCGTCGATATCTGCATGGCACAGCGATAATAGTCGCGCATAAAACGCTCGACTGCGGCATTTGGCTGATCGTCTGGCTGCGTCTCATAACCCATCAACTGGGCAATTTCACGCTGATAATCAAACAGCAGCTTGTTTTCGTTGCGACCAGTCAATACATGCAGATAATGACGTATTTGCCATAAATAACCTTCTGCAAAGTTCAGCTCATCGAACTCTTTTTCAGTCAAAAAGTTTTGTTGTACTAAGTCATACAGCTTACCCACTCGAAAATAGCGTTTGGTTACCCAGCCGATGATATGAATATCGCGTAGACCACCAGGGGCGGTTTTTATATTGGGTTCAAGGTTATACTCGGTGGCATTGTGCTGTAAGTATCGCGCTTTCGCTTCTGCGATTTTTACTTCAAAAAACTCACGCGGCGACCACTGTTTATTGACAATTTGAACGGGCACATCCTGTAAAGCCTCATTACCAATTAATAGCCGAGCTTCTAGCTGGGCACTGGCAATGGTATGATCGAGCGACGCTTCTAAAGCGTCATTAACACTACGTACCGAGAGAGCAGGCTCTAATCCTATATCCCACAATAGCGCCACCAACCGATCTATTTTCCCACTGGCATCAGCGCCAATCTCATCAGGGGAGAGCAATAAAATGTCGATGTCTGAATAAAGCGACAGCTCGCCGCGACCATAACCGCCTGTGGCAAATAAAGCCAAATCTGTTTTATCCAGCTCAAACCAGTTGAACAAGGCAATCAGCAATTCGTCAATCGCACCAGAGCGTGCCGCCACCAATTGACGAATATTGACACCGCGTTCAAGTGCACGGTTAACATCCTGATTAATTTGAGTCAACCAGTGAGGAATACCCAGTAGCGACTTTTCAGTGACAGGGGTGTCCGCTAGCAGTGACGCGTTTGTCGCTATATCTTTTGATAATAGAGGTAAAGGTGTCAGATCGATAGAAGCGACATCACAAGTAAACATGAGTGTTATCCCGTTAAGAGTTTAAAAATAAAACGTTTCAGCTGAAAAGCGTAGAATCACCAGTGTGCTGGTAGCTGATAAAAGCCACAAATATAAGTTACCAATATAAGTTATTAAGTCATCAGAGTATAAAGATAAAAAGTGGGTGAGCACAATACTCAATACGACCTAATTATTGGCCAAAAAAAAGACCGCCTAGGCGATCTTTTTTGATATTACTGGGTCAAAAAACTTAAATCTTCTTCAGGGCGAGTGGTAAACACCTCACAGCCATTATCGGTCACGACCATCGTATGCTCCCACTGTGCTGACAGCTTACGGTCTTTAGTAATCGCCGTCCATTCGTCAGGCAAAATCTTGGTTTGCCATGTACCTTGGTTAATCATCGGCTCGATGGTAAAGGTCATGCCTGTTTTTAGCTCAAAGCCTGTGCCTTTTTTGCCATAGTGCATGACTTGCGGCTCATGGTGAAACTCATTACTAATGCCGTGACCACAGAACTCGCGGACGATACTGAAACGCTCAGGCTCGACCACTGCTTGGATAGCAGCGCCGACATCACCTAGACGCGCACCATTTTTGACGACACTCATACCAGCATAAAGGGCGTCTTGTGCCACTTTGCAGATACGCTGTGCCATGATAGAGCCGTTACCAACGATCCACATTTTTGAGGTATCGCCATAGTAGCCATCTTTTATCACGGTCACATCGATATTGATGATATCGCCATCTTTGAGTAGCTTGTTTTCGGCTGGAATACCATGACAAACCACATGGTTAATCGAGGTACAAATTGATTTTGGGAAGCCATTGTAGTTAAGCGGTGCAGGAATAGCCTGTTGCACATTAACGATATAGTCATGGGCGATTTGGTTAAGTGCCTCGGTACTGATGCCAACTCGAACGTGCTCATCGAGCATGACAAGGACATCACTGGCAAGTTTACCGGCCACGCGCATTTTTTCTATGGCTTCTGGGGACTGGATAAGGGATTTTTTAATCATCATTATATTACTTATAGTTATGGAATTAATGGCTTGAATTATAACATAAATGAAGACGCCGCTGTTTTACGTTAAGTGATAGTGAACCTATCATTATTATTGATAATAATTGCTTTACAGCGAAGTAAGGGCAGTTGTGACCCTATAGTCACGATAATATATTCATATTTTGACAATTTAGTTGAATGTTACAGAAGATATAAGTAATGTAATTTTGCATGCTAAAGGAATTAGCAGCAATCTTTGCCGCTTCTGCTGTCGTATTTGAGAGGTAAAGATAACCCACATTAATGATAACAAGGACGTTATTATGACGCTAAAATCTTCTCTAGCTTCGGCTTTCACGCCTAGCGCATTTCTCCCCTCACTTGGTGTTATCGGTGCCGGTGTACTTTTAATGGCTTTACAAACCACCTCGGCTCAAGCTGCTGGTCAATACTATAATTGTGCTAATTCAACCGGATGCAAGTTGGTCAGCAACAAATACTGGACGTCAAATCATACTGATACAAAATACCCAATTGTTATGGCACATGGTCTTGGCGGCTTCACTAACTTGTTTGGGGTTATCGACTACTTCAATGGCATTCCTCAAGAGTTGATGAAAGGCGGCTCAGAGGTATATACCACCAAAACGTCAGCCGTCAATAACAGTGAGATTCGCGGAGAGCAACTGCTGCAACAAGTCAAAACCATCACTGCCATTTCAGGTGAGCCTAAAGTCAATTTATTTGGACACAGTCAAGGCGGTATAGATATCCGCTATGTCGCTGGCGTCGCGCCAAAATATGTCGCATCAGTTACGGCAGTCTCAAGCCCAGAACAAGGGTCAAAAACGGCAGATTTTGTCAAAAACACCCTTGAGCCAAACAACACCACAGGTAATCCATCCAATGTCACAACACAGCTAGTCTCAGGCGTGTTCAATTTGATTGGTGGCTTTACAGACGTGGGTTCAGGTATCAGTTTTAAAGAGATACAAGAGCAAGATGGCTGGCAAGCGCTCGTGGCTTTATCAACTGATGGTGCTGCTAAGTTCAATGCCAAATTTCCCGCGGCAATGCCAAAAAACTATTGTGGTCAGCCGACCAGTACTGCCGTCAACGGTATCAAATACTATTCGTTCAGCGGGGTTGGGCAAATAACAAGCGCACTTGATCCTAGTGATTATTTATTAGCAGCAACGAGCGTGCCGTTTGCAGGCGAGTCTAATGATGGGTTGGTGTCTGCTTGCTCAAGTCGTCTTGGTTATGTGATTCGGGATAATTATAGAATGAACCATTTGGATTCAGCCGATCAAGTATTGGGTCTGACGGCATGGGGCGATTCTGAACCAAAATCCATCTATCGTACTCAGGTCAATCGTCTTAAAAACGCTAACCTTTAATAATGTAAGCTTTTAAGAACATACGCTTTTAAACACATAAGCCTTTAAGCTGACTTATAAAAGAACCTTCATTTATGTCGAATAATCGCCGCCCAGCCTATCTACCAATCGCTATAATCGCCGTGGTTAGCATAGCCATAACTGCGGCGGTGATTATGTGGTTCAAACCTGATAATACACGTATGGCTACAGCGCAACCAGTATCCAATGCTCTCGCTAGTGAGGCTGGTGCTACTCTATCGACTGCGCTGGATAATGGCCAAGTAGTGCAAACAACTACCGCCCAAAACCAGTCTCTATTTGTCACTGGATTGGAGCATTTTCCGCGCTCATTACAAGGCACGCAAATTGACGGCGAAATCATCATTGATGAAAATAAGCAGTTGGTCGTCACTGAAGGTCTACGGCGTTTATTCGATTATTTTTTGTCGGCGCTGGGTGAAGAAGATGAAGCGGTTATTTATACCCGTGTCGAAAGCTATATTCGTCACCACACGCCAGAGCCAGCCGCTAGTCAAGCGGTCGCTATATTTGACCAATATATTACCTATCTTAAAGCCATTCCTGAAATAGAACGACGTTACGGTAATCTGCAATTACAAGCGGCAAAAAGCGGTGAGCTGGATCTGAATGTCGTCGCGCAGCAAAAGCAAGATGTAGCCAAGTTGCGTCAGCAGTATTTTACTAAAGAAACCATTACCGCCTTCTTTGGTGCAGAAGAGGAGTATGATGATTATAGTATGGAGATGGTCAGAATTAACCAAAACCAGCAGCTAACGGATGTGCAAAAAGAGGCGACACGGCAGAACTACATTAGCCGTATGCCAGATAATGCGCTCAAAGCCGGTATCACCCAGCAAGCCAATCTGAACGAGCTGATGAATCGCACAAAACAGATGCAAGCAAAAGGGGCAACGGCTCAGGAATTGTATAACATGCGTCGTGATCTGGTAGGTGCTCCAGCCGCCGCACGCCTCGCGCAAGTCGATGCAGAAGATGCTAACTTTGCTCAACGTTTCGACCAATATCAAGCTCAAAAACAGCGCTTATTAAGTCAAAGTGCAGATAAAACGCAAGCACAAACCCAAATCAATAAAATCGAACAGCAGCTATTTAGTGAGGCTGAACGCAAACGTTTGGTAGGCTATGCTGCTTTGCAACAACAGAACAGCGCCAATCTAGAGTAATGCCTAACATAAATAAGTAAAACGATAATTTTAACGAGAAATTGTCGGTTTTCAGAGTATATTCGAGAAGTTATAGAAAAAGTGTTAGCAGTTAATGTACCGTCTAACAATAGAGGTTAGCAAAAAGACTATAGAGCGCAACAAATAACAGGGTAATCATACACTCAATCTATAATGTCAGTTAAGCTCCAGTTGTGCATAATGACCGCATTATTGAGAATAATGAATAAAACAGTAAATTAATCATAATAAAAATGAATGTTTAGGATAAGAGCTATTTTTTATTCTAAAAAAACCACTAGAGGAGTTTATATGAAAAACATGACTAAAATGATGATGGCAGCGACACTTGCGGTAGGTACATTGGCTGCTGGTTGCCAAACCACCCCTAGCGTAACAGCGCCAGTGACTCAACCAATTACTTCTAATACGCTACAAGCATATGATTGGCAGCTAGTTGACGCAAAACGCAGCAATGGCGACAAAGTTAGCCAATTGTTCTTTGATCCAGCGAAGCCATTGACGCTAAAGTTCTTCAAGGATAGCGGCAGTGACCGTGTGACCTTTATGAACACCTGTAATAACATGGGTGCTGACTACAAGGTTGTGAATGGCAATGTCGTATTAGGCAACGTTTTATCTACTATGATGGCATGTCCTGAGCCACAAGCAAGTTTTGATACTGCGACTTTAGCGACCGTACAAGGTAAATATAGCATCAGTAAAAATGCCAATAACACGCCTATTTTGACCATTACCAATAGCAATCAAGTTGCCCATTTCAAAGCCGTTTCGAAATAATTCAATCATTACAGATGGTTTTTAAATAGTATTTGCTAAAAGCAATGTTCTATAAAAGTAACGTTGAATAAAAGCCAGATGTAGTTTTAAAAATGCCTCACTATCTAGTGGGGTATTTTTTTGTCCAAAATTTGGCATGGTTTACGCTACACTGTCATTTGCTATTAAGTAAAGTCTTTAGGCTAGGATATTTTAATGCACTCAATCTTTTAGCCTTGATTGTCAAGATTCTCAGTACGCAATAATCAATACTTTATTGGACGTTATTTTATGTCAAAAATGCTTGTATCAAAATCATCCGTCAATATACGAACGATAAGTAATATCACCGCACTAACGACTTTTATTCTGTTGACGGGTTGTCAGACCTTGCCTAGTACGATGTCTAAAACGATGCAAGCACCTGCTAGTAATATAAGTGCGAGCAATCCACTAACGGCGCGAATGTCAGCGATAGATCGGCAAGGGCGTATTGCCTATGTCGAGGAGCAAGGAGTCGGAGCTGCAAAGATATCGACGCTTTATAGCATTCGTCCTGATGGTAGTGATCGTCAGTTAATCGATCAGCTTAATGGTTATATTTATGCGCCAGCGTGGTCAGCTGATGGGCAACTGCTGGGATATAGTAAACAAGCGCCGCGCCAGCATCCTAAGATTTATATCTATGATCGCAAAAGCAACATCCGCAACCTTGTGGTAAATGCTGAAGGCAGCAATATGTCAGCGTCGTTCTCACCTGATGGGCAAAAACTCCTCTATAGCTCGACGGTCGGCGGCAATGCTGATATCTATGAGATGCGTCTGAGCGACGGTAAGACCACACAGCTCACTACGTTACCGAGCACGGAAGTGCAGCCAAGCTACGCCAGTGATGGGCAAAGCTTTGTCTATACCAGTGATAAAGTCCGCGCTGGACGCCCACGTATCTATCGCTATAACTTCGAGACTGCTAGTGCCACGCCTGTGCCAACAAGTGGCTATGTCGCCAGTCCGCAACTGAGCTTGGACGGTCAGCGTATGGCATATCTCAATGGTCGTAAGGCTGCGGTGATGACGCTGGCTACAGGGCAAGTTATCAATCTAGCAGAGACGGGACTTGATGAACCAGCACGTCTGTCACCATCTGCACAGTATGCTGTCTATCCGACAAAGCTTTCACAAGTGGGCGTTCAAAATGGCGGCAGCTTGGTCATTCACTCATTATCTGGTAATACAAGTTATGCCATTGGCAGTAAGGTGGGCGGAGTCGTGCGCTCTCCAATATGGGGACGTTAAAGGCAAAACCTATGTATTATGTAATGGAATGTATATATAATCCTTGATAAAGCAACATAAGTTGATTTAAAAAATGTAAACTTGGCAGCATTAATTCGAGTGAGCATCATCCACATAATACCAATTTGCATAACCAAGTCATTGAGCTAATAGATTGGGTGAGCAAAAGGAGAATACGCGCAATGCAAGAAGCTTTTTTAGTCTTTATCACTAAAATCAGTTTATATCCCACGATTATTTTTACAGGGCTTGTGATGTTCGTCACTTTATATTGGATTGTGTCTTTACTCGGCATGGCAGATATGGATAGCGTAGACCTTGGTGAGTCAGGCGGTGATGCTGATGTCTCTACCTTATCATCGACTGGTTTTTTTACCGGTCTCATGCTCAAATTTGGTCTTTACGGTGTCCCTTTAATCATCATACTAAGCTTAATTAGCTTGATCGGTTGGTTGCTTAGCTATTTATATACCAGCTTTTTACACCAATATTTCGATTCTGGCGTTCTGTATTATTTATTCGGTACAGGGGCGCTCATTTTCGTATTGGTCGTCTCTATGTGGTTGACAGGTATTATTATTTCGCCGATTCGCAAAAATATCGCTAAAATTCCCAAACGTAATTCGTCTAATAATGTGGGTAAGATCGCTGTTGTGCGTACCCTTAGTGTCACAGATAAACATGGCGAAGCAGAGCTAAATGATGGCGGTGCAGGATTGATATTAAAGATTCGTTCAGACACCAATGATGGTTTGCTAAAACAAGGCGATAGAGTGATGTTGATAGAGTATTTAGACGAAGCCAATACCTACCGAGTTGCTGTCGTCGAAGATAAAAAAATATTGTAAAAGTATGAATAAAATTGTGCATTTTTAGAAGTAACATAAATATTTTTAAATTTGGTGATAGTCGGTTCAAGGTAATTCAGATATATCGAAGGCGAATGACAGGGCTATAAAGCACACGTGCTATATACAGTGCCATAAATAGTAGAGTTAGCAGGCGTGATAGCGTATCTGATTTATATAGAATTGATTATGGAATGTTTTAATTAAAGGAATGGATATGGACACACTCATTATCGTCGGCGTGGTTGTAGTGCTGGCGTTTGTTTTTATGATGGTCGCACTATTGATGCTCAAGGCCTTTTACTTTAAGGTTGAGCAGGGCAAAGCACTCATTATTAACGGTGTGAGTAAAATTGCCGTACGTTTTGATGGTGGTTTTGTTTGGCCAGTCATCAACAAAAAAGAATTGATGCGCATATCGCTCATCACGTTAGAAGTAGACAGACGCGGTAAAGAAGGTTTGATTTGCGCAGACAACATGCGTGCTGATATCACCGTGGCATTTTATTTACGCGTCAATGAAACCGAAGAGGATGTGCTAAAAGTCGCCAAATCGGTTGGGGTTGAGCGCGCATCAGATAAAGTCGCTGTCAACGAGCTATTTAATGCTAAATTCTCTGAAGCATTGAAAACGGTTGGTAAACAGATTGATTTCGTCAAACTGTTTGAAAACCGCAGCGAGTTTCGTGACAGCATCGTTCAAGAAATCGGTAACGATCTGAACGGCTATGTCTTAGAAGATGTGGCGATTGATTACTTAGAGCAAACGCCAAAATCTTCATTAGACTCAAGTAATATCTTAGATGCTGAAGGTATCAAAAAGATTACTCAGTTAACGGCTTTTCAGAACGTTATCACCAACGAGCTGGAGCGTGATGAAGAACTGGCTGTTAAGAAAAAGAATGTCGAAACCAGAGAGGCGATGCTAGAGCTAGAGCGTCAACAAGCCGATGCCGAAGCCAAACAGCAACGTGAAATCTCGTCAGTGATTGCACGTGAGACTGCTGAAACTCGCAAAATTGAAGAAGAAGAGCGTAAAAAATCTGAAACGGCTGTTATCTCGGTTGAGCAAGATTTAGCCATTCAGCGTGAGAATCAGCAGCGTGAAATCGAAGTAGCAGGACAAAATCGTCTGCGTGCGGTCGTCATCGAAGAAGAAAAAGTCACGCGTGCCCGTGATTTAGAAATTGTCTCTCGTGAGCGTGAAGTTGACTTGCAACGTATCGAGGCTGAACGCGCGATTGAGCTTGAGAAAAAAGAAATCGCCAACGTCATTCGTGAACGTATCGCAGTGGACAAAACCGTTGCGCAAGAAGAAGAGCGTATCAAAGAAGTTCGCGAAATTAGCGAAGCGGAGCGTTCGAAGCAAACACGTGTCCTAGCAGCAGAAGCCGATGCGGAAGAAATCAAAGTACGTCAGGTGAAAAAAGCCGAAGCAGAAGAGCTATCTGCCAAGCATAAAGCCGTCGAAATCACCACATTGGCTGCCGCGAATCTTGAAGCATCTGCCAAAGATTCAGAAGCCAAAATTAAAATGGCCGAAGGTATCAAAGCAGAAGAGTCAGCACATGGCTTTGCTGAAGCGGCTATCCAAGAAGTCAAAGCCGCTTCTTTGGAAAAAGAAGGCATTGCGAAAGCCAATGTTATCAAAGCGACTGGACAAGCTGAAGCGCAATCAGATCGTGAAAAAGGTATGGCAGATGCTGAGGTTATCGCGGCTCGTGGCGAGTCTAAGGCAAAAGCTGAGCGTGATATTGGTATGGTCGATGCAGAAATCATCGCCGCTCGTGGTGAATCTACCGCTAGAGCTGAGCGTGAAAAAGGCATGGCAGATGCTCAAGTCATCGCGGCTCGCGGTGAGTCAAATGCCAAAGCAGAACGCGAAGTTGGATTGGCAAAAGCCGAAGTTACTCGTGCACATTTCCAAGCCGAAGCAGATGGTCTGGTCGAGAAATTCAATGCCATGGGTAGCATGAGCAAAGAGGCACGTGAGCACGAAGAATTCCGCATGAGCCTTGAGACAGCATTGCAAGAAGCATTGGCATCGATTGATGCTGGTAAAGAGATTGCGAAAGAAAATGCTGAAGTATTGGCAGTTGCGTTACAGAAAGCCAAAATCGATATTGTTGGCGGCGAAGCGCATTTCTTTGATAACTTTGCCAAATCACTGTCTATCGGTAAAGCCATTGATGGCCTAGCGGGTAAGTCAGACACCTTGAGCGGTATCATCAATGGTGTGATGGCCAGTCAAGCCATGAAATCAAACCAGAAAAATGATGATAAAACGACTTATTAATAGGGTCTAAATGTCTAGGGCGAGTCCTCAAGTCAATCGATAGTTATCTAAATAGGTTAAAAATGGTTAAATCTTGCCAAACAGCGTCAAATAGCTGACTAATATCTCGATATTATCTGCGCTATTTTCCTTGTTTGACTGCGATTTATCTCATTTTTATCACCATGTTTAAAATGAGGACACGCCCTAGCCTTAATGGGTAATTATTAGTGAGCAAGTTTTTATCTAACAGTATGAATGAGTAATATTTTCTAAAATAAAGAATCTATCGTGTAGGCGGCAGATTTTTTTGGCTAACTCAGGGTGATTCAGAATGACGAATCATGATGAGTTGGTTAATCTAAAAAAATAGCAGTGACGACTTGTTTTTTTAGATTAGCCAAGTGCTTCTTTACTTTCAATGATTCTTTATTGCCCAAAATTCTCTTATAGTGGATTCAGTTTAAAAGAGATACAAGGCAACCGAGTGCAGATGTATATGTGATACTTCAAGCGAGGTTAACGCTGTAGCTCTTTTATAAAGGATTAACTATATTATGTAAAAACAGAAACGGACGAGCAACGATGGCGGACACGCAAACTTCAAAGAACTCAGATAGCAACGATAATAATAGCGCTAATCAAGCTAACCAAACCGATCAGGCAGTTGCTTCAGGCAATGCTTATGAGCTCATCAAAAAGCGTTTAACCGAGCAAGGCAGCCGCTTAGAGCAGCAAACGCAGACGCTAAATAATGCGCGTCTCGAAGAGTTTGGCAGCACCCAGATGCAAGTTATTGCCCGTACTCGTATTCGTACCGAGCACAACTGTGTGGCGCAAGATATGGTGCAGGTCGGTGATTATTTGCTGTTTGGCTACAACGTTTTTATGGGGCTCAAACGCGCGAGTAATATTAAGGACGTATTGTCGTTATATCGTCTGAACGAGCCAGTTGGTAATGAAGAAGAGTATCAGCTCGAAGAAGTAGACCTAAAAGGGACTTTTTTGGCTCAAGACGCCTTTGTCCAAGACTTCAATGAGCTGTATCGATACTACAAGCAAACACGCCTGATTCAAATAACAGTTAAAGACAGCAAATTGCTATTGGCGTTTCAGATTGGCGAGCGCATCACCGATATTCGAGTGTTCCGTTTTGCGTTAGATTTTAGCCAAGGTACGCCAGAGTCGGCGCAAGTCGCTTATGTGGACAATCGAGGCGAGCGTGATATTGAGCTGCCGCCTGCTTATGATTTCGACTGGATTGAGACCACCCGTGATCAAATGGTGAATGGCAAATATCCACATATGAATATCTTAGACACGATATTTGTGGAAACGGTCGGTGGCGATTTGACCATCAAGATTGAGGACAATACGCAGTCAGGTCAGGGTATTTATAGCGAACCGGTCAATGATCGTACCCAGTCGCTGACGGATGCTGAGATTGCGTATGCCAAAGTCGGCAGTCTAATACTGCTCAAGATATTGCCCTATCGTGAAGAGGACTACCGTTATTTCGTTTACAACACTTTGACCGAAGCGGTGCTGCGTTTGGATGCGATTGGTCAATCATGTGTCCAGCTACCAGAAGACCACGGCATCATGTTTCCGGGTGGTTATTATCTGCAAACGGGTGAGTATAAGCTGTTTGAGGCCAATAACGTTGGTGCTAATGACTTACGGTTTAAGCGTAAAATTGTCTCGCCAAATGGGGAAGATGTTCTATTTTTATTTTACGACAGAGACTTGGGCGTCACGGGGCTGTTCCCTTATAACCTGATTAAAAAGCAATTGGCAAATCCTATCTATTGCAACGGTATGGCCTTGGCTGAGAATGGTCGCTTGGTGCTGTTTAGTGACCAAAGTGAGCCATCTCGTATTCATCCAATGCAGATATGGCACACGCCTTATGCCTCACACGAGTATGTGAGTGAGCTGCCAGAGAGCACGAGTTTTTATGGCAAGATTGGTAATAAAGAATTGGTGCGCGGTATCTCAGACCTTTATAGCATCACGCGCCTGATTGATAATCAAAGCGTGTCACAAAAACTCTATGAAGAGCTTACTAATAATACCAGCCGACTCTTTGACAGCTATTATTGGTTGTCTGAACCTGAGCTGAGCGAAGTCGCCAGTAGTATTAAAGAAGTGACGGCCACGGCTGAGCTAGTGATTGATGAGTTCGCTAAAGTACAAAGTATCCAAAAGCAAACCCAAACCGCGTTAGCCGATGCCGATACGCAGCAAAGTGAGATTTTGCGGCAGATACGCGTTACTAGTTTTGAGTCGGCCAGTGATTATGTCGATCAGTTGTCAGCGTTAAGACGCCAAAAAGGCCGTTTGGTCAGCTTGGAAGATTTGCGTTATCTAGATGCCGATAAACTACAAGCATTGCAGACGCAGCTAGAAGAAGCCGAAAGCGAGCTGGCTGAAAAGACTGTGCTGTTTTTAAGTGGCGAAGAGGCGCTCTCAAGTTACGAAGGCATATTAGTCGATGTCAGTGAGCGCTTGAACACCGCAGAAACCAATGCCGAGCTAAAACCTGTATTGGATAAAATCGACGAGACGGCGCAAGGGTTAGATCTGCTAACGGAGCTACTAGGCACATTAGATGTTGCCGATGCCACCGTACGTACGCAAATCATCGATGACATATCGACCATTTATGCGAGCTTGAACCAGAGCAAAGCCAAGCTCAATCATAAACGCAAAAATCTAGGCTCAGCGGAGGCCGTTGCACAATTTGGTGCGCAGTTTAAGCTATTCGGGCAATCGATTGCCAATGCGTTATCTATTGCCAATACCCCTGAGAAATCAGATGAGCAAATGGCTAAGCTATTGGTGCAGCTAGAAGAATTAGAAAGTCAGTTCGCTGATCCAGAGACCAACAGCGGCGATCAGTTTTTAGCCGATATCATCAGTAAGCGTGAAGAGATTTACGAGACCTTTGAAAATCATAAGCAGCAATTGCTCGATGCCCGCAACCGCAAAGCGCAAAACTTAGGTGATGGCGCGCTACGAATGCTTGAGAGTATTAAAAAACGTACGCAAAGCACTGGTGTCACAGGCTTTACAGAGGAAGAAGCGCTAAATACGTATTTTGCGGCTGATGGTCTGGTACAAAAAGTCTGCAACATCGCAAAAGAGCTACAAGCGATGGGCTTTAGTGTAAAAGCTGATGACATCGATGCCCGCCTAAAAGCCATTCAAATCGAGAGTTATAAGAGTCTAAAAGATAAGTCGGACTTGTTTGAAGATGGTGGTCAGATTATTAAACTGGGCAAGCATCGTTTTTCGGTCAATACTCAGCTACTTGATTTGACATTATTGAGTCGTCAACAGTCAGATGGCAATCGTGTTTTAAATCTACATCTAACGGGCACAGACTATTATGAAGTGCTTAATAATACTGAGCTGAACGCCTTGCGCCCGTATTGGGACATGAATATCGCCTCTGAGTCCGATATCGTCTACCGCGCCGAGTATTTGGCATATAGCATTATCGAAAGTGCCAAAAATAGCCAAGAGGACTTGACTGAAGACCGTCTATATCAAGCATACGATGCGACGGTCATTACCCTTGATGTGAATGGCGATATTGATAATGACAGCCCATTGTCCAAACTGGTCAAAGCTTACGCCACCCCTCGCTATCAGCTCGGCTATGACAAAGGTATTCACGACCATGATGCTACGTTATTACTGATGCAAATCCTGCCGACATTGCGTGAAGCAGGGCTGCTGATTTATACCCCGCAAGTACGTGCGCTGGCACAATTATTCTATTGGCAGCTGAATATCGTACAAGCGCTAGGCTTAGACAGCTTACGCCAATTTGGTTATGACGCTTGGTTAAATGAGTCCGTGCTGACGCGCGCGAGCAACTGGACGGATAGAGCCGCGACCGCCGAGCAACTGCGCCGTGCATTGGGCAGCGATACGGCCAAATCTTTATTGGTCGAAGACATGAGCCAAGTGATGCGTGATTTTGTCGCTGCTTATCATGATGACAATATTGGTAGTGATATCGGTGCTAGCCTTGATAAAGATGGTAGCGTTGATAACGGCGCTAATATCTTCAAACCAAGCTATGTCCAGCTTGCCTGCGAATATTTGGTTAGCGTCATGGGGAAGTCGGTTGAAACCAGTGCAGGCGCAAACAGCACAGTAAACTGGCAAACCAGCCAACAAGCGCAGCAGTTGTGTGAGCAGCTAAGCCAAACGCTAAACAGTGCGTCAGGCAGCCTGCAAAGCACAGCTGGCTTTGACCAACTGCAATCTTCTATTGGCAAGCTTGGCTTCCAACCAAAATCAGCTTATGAGCTGTTGGCAACCTGGTTCCATGCATTACTTGAGAAGATTTACGGTGAGAATGAATCGGCTAACGTAGCGACTGATAGCACCAATGCAGCAGGCGAAGCACTCAGCGAAGCTCAGCTTGCCGAGATTGACGCACAAAACGCGCTACGTAAGCAGCAATTAGAAAGTGGCCGTCATTATGTGCCGGAGGCGATAGCCGTTTTACTCACTCAATTGAACGATGCCCAACGTGAAGCCTTGGTGCAGCGATTGATTGATTCAGGTGCTAGCTTTGATAAACGGATGGGTGTTAAAGGGTTAGGCAGTACAAGCGCAAATCCTACTCCATCTACCTTATCATTTTCTTCAATCACCTCGTCGCCAGTTTCATCGACAACATCATTGACCAGTATTAATAACCCGCTCAACCAAGTACAAAGCTTTGAGCGTAGCACGGGTAAGGTATCGCTTGAAATACAAGTTAATAACTTGCTAGGTGAGCATACGCGTATCCATCAGCAGACCTTAACCTTTGCCGTTGATGATTTCTTAAATCGTTTGCATCATCATGATGCGCAGGTCATTCCTGCCTATAGACGTTATCTGGCCATGCGCTCAGAGATTTTGCATGACTCAAAAGAGACGTTACGACTAGACGAATTTATGCCGCGTCCATTGTCCTCCTTTGTGCGTAACCGTCTGATTAACGAGAGTTATCTACCTCTCATCGGTGACAACCTCGCCAAACAGATGGGTACGGTCGGTGAAGATAAGCGTACCGATTTGATGGGTATTCTCATGATGATATCGCCACCAGGGTATGGTAAAACCACTTTGATGGAGTACGTGGCAAACCGTTTGGGTTTAATCTTTATGAAGATTAACTGTCCGTCACTTGGTCACGACGTAACGTCTTTAGATCCCGAAAAAGCGCCTAATGCCACCGCACGAGAAGAGCTGAATAAAATCAACTTAGCTTTTGAGATGGGAAATAATGTCATGCTCTATCTTGATGATATTCAGCACACACATGCGGAGTTCTTGCAGAAGTTTATCTCACTCGGTGATGGTACGCGCCGTATCGATGGTGTTTGGCAAGATAAAACCAAAACTTATGACATGCGTGGCAAAAAGTTCTGCGTGGTCATGGCAGGTAACCCATATACCGAGAGCGGCGAAGCCTTTAAAGTGCCAGACATGCTCGCCAACCGTGCCGATATCTACAACTTAGGCGATATCATGAGCGGCATGGAAGAAGTGTTTGCGCTCAGTTATATCGAAAACTCTCTAACTTCTAATACTGTCCTCGCACCACTAGCCAACCGTGATTTAGCGGATGTCCATCGTCTCATTAAAATGGCGAAAGCGGACAATGCGAATCTCGCCCAAGCCCAAAGCGGTGATTTGACGTATCCATATAGCACTTCAGAGATTAATGAGATTGTCGCGATCTTGCGTCATATGTTTAGGGTGCAAGAGGTCATTCTAGACGTCAACCAAGCGTATATTGCCTCGGCCTCGCAAGATGATAAGTATCGTGTTGAACCGATATTTAAGCTGCAAGGCAGTTATCGTAATATGAACAAGATGACCGAAAAGCTGTCGGCGGTCATGAATAAGAGTGAGCTGAACCAGCTGATAGATGATCATTATCTGGGTGAGTCGCAGCTATTGACCCAAGGCGCAGAGAGCAACTTGCTCAAGCTTGGCGAGATGCGCGGTGTCTTGACCGAAACAGAAAAAGAGCGTTGGGCGCAAATCAAAGTCGACTTCTTACGTAACAAAGCCATGGGCGGTGAAGATGGCGATACGGGCGCGCGTATCGTTGCCCAGTTGGTCGATTTGGCCAGTAGCTTCAATGCTATCAGTAGCCAGTTTGAGACATACTTAACGAAAAATGATCCAGAGCAAATCGCTCGCTTACGAGAAGCAGGACAGCAAGCACAACTCGATGCCCAGTTAAACGGCCAATTAGAAACACAGAAAATCCTTGCCGATAGTGTGCTCAATAATGCCAAAGTCGTCAGCGCCAGCATCGATAATGGCTTTGAGAAAAGTCTGAATCAGCTGATGCAAATATATAAGCATGATCACAATGCTGAGAAGGTAGAAGGCGAGTATCTCAAGCAAAACCAAGAGGTGCAAAAAGCACTGATGGTGCAGCTGGTCAATGCCGTTGAAGAGCTGGCACAGAAAATGGCGAATAGTCTGTCTAATAGTTTAACTGAAAGCCTGATTAATAATGAAGAGAATCAAACAGTGGGTGACGATGTGCCTGACATCACTCAGCAGACCACGCTTATGGCAAACGCATTAAAAGAGGCGCTTGCACCGCTGACGATGCGTATGGATGAAAAATTACTCATCGATAGCAGTACCGATCAATCCGGCAAGCTCATCGTTAATAGCCTCAACAGACTTAATAAAATCTTTGATGATTATGATTAATAACTACTGATTAATAGCTGATGATTAGTCACTACTGGTTAACAGCTATGATTGATAGCTAACGATTAAGCGTTAATGCTTAATTATTAAGGCTTATGAGCAATGCTGATGACTTGCACTTATGAACATCACTTATGAATAGCACTATAAATAGGGCTTATGATTTAAGAGACAGTGGTAATATAGTCGGCAACAGCTACTTTGGATACAATGACGGCGAGTAAAGTTGCTACAAACAGTAGGTGAAGCGAGCTTGACACCGTATCCGATGGTAGTGAATCGACTATATCAAACCAATGAGAAAATTATGGCGCACAAAAAGAAGAACGTTCGCAAAAAACTTTGCCCTGTCTGCGAGCGTGAGTTTAGCTGGACTAAAAAGTTGGATAAAAACTGGGAGAGCATGGTCTATTGCTCCGACCAATGCCGCCGCGTTAAAAAGTATGAAGGGCTAGATCATCAAAAAGAAGATAACTAGGCAGTAAACATTAACCATAGATATTAGATATACGGCACAAGGGGGCATATGATGGCACATAAAAAAGTAAACTTACCGCAAAAAACTTGCCCCGTCTGCCAGCGCCCGTTTACGTGGCGTAAAAAGTGGGAGAAGGATTGGGAGCAGGTGATTTATTGTTCTGAGCGGTGTCGGCGAGGTGAAAAGGTGAGAGTAACTAAGTGATTATCTACTTTTTAAAAGCCAAAAAATTAATCTACTCTAAGATTGGGTCTCAATATGTCATCTCACACTAATGAAAAACGCTCTCTAAAAATTTGGAATACTTTTGAGCAACAGTTAAATATTTTGCAAAGTAGAGGATTAGTTATTGAGGATTTTGAACGTTCCAAACATTATCTTTCATGCATAGGTTATTACCGTTTAAGTGGCTACTGGTATCCTTTTCGTTTGCCAATTAGTCATAAAAAACGAGATGATTTCTTCGTAGAAAATACATGTTTCAATGATGTGTTAAATATTTATCAGTTTGACAAAAAGTTGAGATTGATATGCCTAGATGCGTTAGAGCGTATTGAAATGGCTATTAGAACTGAAGTTGCGTATCTATTGGGTCGTTCAGACCCTCAAGCTCATTTGTATGGAAAATTCTTAGATGGAGATTTTACAAGATATGATAAACGTCTTGGTAAATCTAAACATGAAATTTGGTTAGAGCGTTATCATCAACAAATCAAGCGTTCCAAGAAACAGGCATTAATTCAGCATCATCTTCAATATTACAAAGGCATACCTATCTGGGTAGCAGTAGAGGTAATTGATTTTGGTTCTATATCTATACTGTATTCAGGACTTAAATATAAGCATCGTCAGCAAATTGCAGAAAAATATGAAACTAGTGAGGATGTATTTACGAGTTGGATACATTCATTAAATATCGTCCGGAATATTTGTGCTCACCACTCTAGACTATGGAACACTAATATACCTAAGCCAGCTAAAAAATCAAAAGATATAAAACCTTGGCATGACTTAGATAGAAGGAAGATATTTTTCTACTTATGTCTTATGAAGCATTTTCTAAGTATTATAAATCCACGTGCAACATGGGATAAGCGAGTTGAGTTATTACTCTTGAACTTTCCAATAGTTGCCAATGAAGCGATTTCTGAGGAAGACATGGGATTAAAAAGTTGGGAAGATTGGAACTTGTACAGTATTGAGACAAAAGAAGACCGCCACATTTCTTATCGAGACATGCTCAGTAAGTAGAGGTGGCGGTGCTGTTGAGCGCATTATACCTAAAATTTATAGTAAGAGCAAGAAGAAAATGAACTGTTTGCTAATTCGAGTTTAAACGTTTTCCAGAGTTTTTTGTACTCTAATATCAATATTATTTATCCAACTAATCTTAAATATTTTTATCAAATTTAAAGTATTTATAATAAGGCCGCAACTTATAAAACAAACACTCACTTAGCATCTTTTTTAGCAAAGATATTCGCAACTAACGCACCACTAAAGTTATGCCATACACTAAAGATTGCGCTAGGTAAGGCCGCGACAGGGTTGAAATAAGTTGCCGCAAGGGCAGCGCCCAGACCAGAGTTTTGCATGCCCACTTCTATCATAATCGCGCGGCGTTGTCTCTCCGTAAAGCCAGACAAACGGGCGATCAAATACCCCAAGGTGTAACCCGTCATATTATGTAAGGCAACCACGATAAACACGATAGCACCGCTGTCTAGAATAGTCGCTTTAGACACGGCAACCACCGCCGCTATAATAATGGAAATACCCAATACCGATACCATTGGTAATACCTCGGTGACGAAATCGATTTTTTTACCCAAAAATTTATGAAAGATAACACCTAGCAATATGGGCAAGATTACGATTTTTGTAATGGTTATCATCATACTGGCCAAATCGATATCAATCAGCTGACCCGCAAAAACACTGAGCAGAATAGGGGTCAGAAAAGGTGCAAGTAGGGTAGAGATAGAGGTAATCGCCACACTCAATGCCACATCACCTTTGGCTAAGAACGTAATCACATTACTAGACGTACCGCCAGGGCAACAGCCAACCAAGATGACACCGACCGCGATTAAAGGATCAAGGTTGAAAATGACCGTTAATAGGTAAGCGATCAACGGCATGAGCGTGAACTGTGCCAACAATCCTACCAGTACAGGTTTGGGGCGTTTGACAATTTCTAGGAAATCTTCCGTTTTGAGCGTCATGCCCATGCCAAACATAATGATGCCAAGTATGGGAACGATCAAAAAAGCCAATGAGGCAAAGAATTCAGGAAAAATAAATCCCAAAACAGCACTGACCAATGCCCAGATTGCAAAGGTTTTGCCAATCCAACTAGAAAGTAATGCAATCTGATTCAT
Source organism: Psychrobacter sp. PG1 (assembly GCF_014897815.1). GTDB lineage: Bacteria > Pseudomonadota > Gammaproteobacteria > Pseudomonadales > Moraxellaceae > Psychrobacter. The sequence goes on along the minus strand of NZ_JABUZG010000048.1, from coordinate 116,816 downwards.
AGCCTGTCTCACAAAGATAAAAATAATAGAGTAGACAATAATCTAGCATGGTTCTTGTTAGTAAATGATAAAAGTATTTTGCTATTAACTTAGCGATAAGTTTGCTGAAGGTAGGCAAAATGAAATACTATAAAAAATGGCTTACCCATATTAAATGAGTAAGCCAAAAAATAACTATCAGGTTTCTATAATAGCATTAACCAATCGACTACAAATTCGGATTTAACCACTTCTCAGCAGTCTTCATATCCCAATCTTTACGCTCAGCATAGCTCTCTAACTGATCGCGGCTGATTTTGCCGACGTTGAAGTATTCACTATCAGGATGCGAGTAATAGAATCCGCTGACCGATGACGCAGGCCACATCGCATAGCTTTCGGTCAAAGTCGTACCGATCGCCTCTACCGTACCGAGCCAATCAAACAATTTGCCTTTTTCGGTATGCTCAGGGCAAGCAGGGTAGCCAGGTGCAGGGCGGATACCGACGTATTTCTCTTTAATCATCTCATCATTGGTGAGTGATTCAGTTGGTTGATAGCCCCAATACTCTTTACGGATGAGCTCATGTAAATGCTCGGCAAACGCTTCAGCTAAGCGATCAGACAATGCCTGTACCATGATGGCATTATAGTCATCGCCTGCCGCTTTGTACTTTTCAGCCAGTGCTTCTGTACCGACGATAGAGACGGTAAAGCCGCCCAAGTGATCGGTATGCGTCTCTGATGGCGAGATAAAGTCTGCCAAGCTAAAGTTCGGCTTACCACTGGCTTTGTCGCTTTGCTGACGTAAGTGCTCGAATTGATATTCTACTGCACCACCTTCAGTGGCATGGTCATAGACAGTAACGGTATCGGCACCAGTACGGCGAGCTGGCATGAGTTTAAACACCCCTTTGGCGACGATTAATTTTTCATCAATCATCTTTTGCATCAGCTCATTGGCATTATCGAACAAATCGCGTGCCGCTTCGCCCACCACATCATCTTGCAATATTTTCGGATACTTACCGACCAGTCCCCAAGAGATAAAGAATGGTGTCCAGTCGATATAAGGCAGTAGGTTAGCGATTGGATAGTCGTCAAATATCACTTGCCCCAGCTTATTGGGGACTGGTGGTACATAGTTTTCCCAATCATACTGAAAGCCAATCTTGACCGATTCGGCATACGTGACCTTCGCCGCCTTTGGCTGACGCTTGGCAAGGCGTTCACGTACTTTGACATACTCTTCGCGGGTTTCATCGATAAGCGCTTGACGGTGTTCTTTGGAGAGCAGTTTGGTGACTACACCGACTGAGCGTGAGGCATCAGATACATAGATGACGGCATCATTTTGGTATTGTGGCTCGACTTTGACCGCGGTATGCGCTTTGGAGGTCGTTGCACCGCCAATCATCAAGGGTAGCGTCATGCCGCGCTCTTGCATTTGCTTGGCGACATAGACCATCTCATCAAGACTTGGGGTAATCAGACCTGATAAGCCAATGATATCGACTTCTTCTGCGATAGCGGTATCGAGGATTTTTTCACACGGCACCATGACGCCTAGATCGACGATATCATAGCCATTACAGCCCAGCACCACGCCGACGATGTTTTTACCAATATCATGCACATCGCCTTTGACCGTTGCCATGAGGATTTTGCCTTTCTTTTCACCTTCTACTTTTTCCGCTTCGATATACGGATTTAGCCACGCAACGGATTGTTTCATCACGCGAGCTGATTTGACCACTTGTGGTAAGAACATTTTACCGGCACCAAATAAGTCACCGACGATATTCATCCCGTCCATCAATGGCCCTTCGATGACTTCTAGCGGCTTGGGGTATTTCTCCCATGCTTCTTTGGTATCGGCTTCGATAAAGGTTGTGATGCCTTTGACCAGTGCATGAGCAATGCGTTCTTCTACCGTGCCTTCGCGCCAGCTCATATCAATGGTGCTGTCTTTTTTCTTGCCACCGTTTTGGTAGTTCTCAGCCACAGTCATCAGACGTTCGGTGGCGTCTTGACCGCTCTCACCTTGGTTGCGGTTGAGCATCACATCTTCGATGGCGTCACGAGCTTCCTTTGGAATATCATCGTACAGTTCAAGCATGGCAGGATTGACGATACCCATCGTCAGACCATTCTGAATCGCATGATAAAGGAATACGGAGTTGATGGCTTCACGAATAGGGTTACCACGGAAACTAAACGACACGTTAGAGACACCACCCGATACCATGGCGTTGGGCAGGTTTTCGGTGATCCATTTAGTGGCATTGATAAAGTCGGCACCATAATTATTGTGCTCAGTGATACCAGTGGCAACGGCAAAAATGTTTGGGTCAAAAATAATGTCTTCTGATGGGAAACCAACTTCATTGACCAACACATCATAGCTGCGCTGACAAATCTGAATCTTACGCTCGTAAGTATCGGCTTGACCGTCTTCATCAAATGCCATGACGATCACGGCGGCACCGTAGCGCATGCAAAGCTTGGCACGCTCAACGAATTCAGTATGACCTTCTTTTAATGAGATAGAGTTGACAACGGACTTGCCTTGGATACGCTTAAGACCTTCTTCTATGATGTCCCATTTAGACGAGTCAATCATCAGTGGTACACGGCTGATATCAGGCTCACCAGACACGAGGTTGACGAAATGAATCATCGCTTGCTTGGAGTCGAGCATGCCTTCGTCCATATTGATATCGACGATTTGCGCGCCGCCTTCGACCTGATCGCGTGCCACATCGAGCGCTTCGGTGTAGGCTTCGGTTTTAATCAAGCGTAAAAACTTTTTAGAGCCTGTCACGTTGGTACGTTCACCCACGTTGACGAACAAGCTATCTGCATTAATAGTAAATGGCTCAAGCCCCGATAAGCGGCAGGCAGGGGCGATTTCAGGAATCACGCGCGGTGGATAATTTGCCACCATTTTAGCGATTTGACGGATATGCTCAGGCGTCGTACCACAACAGCCACCAACGATGTTTAAAATACCTGCTTTGGCAAAGCCTTCAAGTAGGGCGGCGGTTTGTTCGGCTGTTTCATCATATTCACCAAACTCGTTGGGCAGACCTGCGTTTGGATGCGCGGACACATAGGTATTAGCAATGTTCGACAGTGTTTGGATATGCGGACGCAGCGCATCGGCGCCTAATGCGCAGTTAAAGCCAACACTTAAAGGTTTTGCATGGCGGATTGAGTTATAAAAGGCTTCGGCGGTTTGACCTGATAGCGTTCGACCTGAGGCATCGGTAATGGTGCCCGAAATCATAATTGGTAATTCAAAACCAATGTCATCAAACACGCCTGTGATGGCAAAGATTGCAGCTTTGGCATTGAGCGTATCAAATATTGTTTCGATGAGGATGAGATCAACACCACCTTCTATCAGGCATAAAGTCGCTTCACGGTAATTTAGTACCAATTCGTCAAAGGTAATGTTACGAAAAGCTGGGTCATTGACGTCCGGTGATAGCGAGCACGTGCGTGAAGTTGGCCCTACGACACCCGCGACAAAACGCGGTTTCTCAGGCGTTTTTGCCGTAAATTCATCCGCCGCTTGACGGGCAATCTTGGCTGCTGTCTTATTCAGCTCAGGCACTAGATACTGCATATCGTAGTCAGCCATCGACAGACGCGTACCGTTAAAGGTATTGGTCTCGATAATATCGGCACCAGCTAGCAGATGATCGTGATGAATGTCTTTAATCATGTGCGGCTGTGTCAGTACCAATAAATCATTGTTACCGCGTACGTCTTGATTGATATCGGCAAAACGCTCACCACGATAATCTGCCTCTTCTAATTTATAGGTCTGAATCTGTGTACCCATCGCCCCATCTAACATCAAGATGCGTGATGCCATTTGCTCGGTGATACGTGCACGTGCTGTCAGTTGCTGCTCTTTGTAAGGAAACACGGCAGGTGGCGTTAAAATAAAGTCATCAGCGGATGATGGACTAGAAGTAGGATCAGATTGAGAAGTCATCGTTTGAGTCATAGGAGCGCTGCTTATATCGTCAATGTTATAAAAGGGGAAGTAATAAGAATAAGAATAATAAATAGCGTGCAACATTCATAAAAGGCGTGGGCAAATCCGCATTATTCTAGCATGATGTTCAAAGTTTATGGCATTAAGCGATTAGGAACAAATGAATATCATTTCGCTTAAAGATTACATAAAGCTTTGTTTCTATAAATGAAAGCACAACGATTGTGCTTAAAAGTCAGACAGAGTTTACACCTGTACTACAAAAAGTTGCGTAAAGAGGAATTGATAAAGCTTGGTTATATGTTAATTTAATTTCAGAAGGATTGATGTTTCATAAGCAAAACTTACTAGTAAATGTTAATAGTTGTATTAGTGACATCTAACATTTACTACTATTATTAGCGCCAGTATTTGCTATAAGGGAAGACGATCTAATCTGCAAGACAGTTATAGAACAGTCAATAAATACTCAATCATTAAGGATAATGTTATGAAGCTTACTAAAATTGCTACCATCGGTACATTAGTACTCTCAATCGCTGGTTTAAGTGCTTGTAATAATATGATGCCAAGCAAAAGCGCAGCGATGAAAGCACCTATGCACAGTCAATCTATGGCAAAAATGAATGTGGTACAAGTTGCCCAAAGCAATCCTGACTTCTCGCTACTGGTCGAAGCCGTCGTAGCGGCAGATTTGGCGGGTGCTTTGTCTAACCCGAATGCAAACTATACAATATTTGCGCCGACCAATGCCGCATTTGTACAAGTTCTGCAAGAAACAGGCATGAGCAAAGCACAACTATTTGCCAACAAGCCACTATTGACTAAGATTTTAGGCTATCACGTGATTAACGGTGCGGCGCCAGTATATGCGAAAGACGTTAAACCGGGCAATATTACTATGTTCAGTAAAGATACTCTGATGGTCACCAATCAGGGAAAATTAATGGATGAAAATGGTCGTACTACCAATATCATAAAAACCGATATTGCTGCTAATAATGGCGTAGTACATGTTATCGATAGAGTATTATTGCCCAAATAAGATAGATTTCAAAATTACAGTTAAAGAATTATATCCCTATTACTTTGTATGATGAAGCTGGTATGAGTACCAGCTACCGTCTTTGATGACATGATTGTTAAATACACGCTATTTTAATTGCCAATTGTTTTAGATGAAGCTCCTTTAGATGACACTGCTGGCATTTAGAATATTTGAGATATTTTTTAAGCGTGTCATCATTATTGTTTAACACTACGACAATAAACGACAGTCATCTTTGTTTCTTGTTGAAAGCTTTGATCATTTAACAATTTAAATCATTCGACTTCAATCATTCGACGGATGCTACTGACAAAGTAGATGGTTCATCTGAACTCATACATAAGGATATACTCATGCTAAAAAGAACCCTATTATCTCTGGCGCTTGCCATGACCGTTTTGCCGCTAGCCGCTTGTAATGACGACGACAATGATTTTTCAGTTGTTGTAGAAGCGCCAACACAAAATATTGCAGAAATTGCTGCTGAAAATAAAGATTTAACCATTCTTAACGCTGCGTTAAAGGCGTCTGGACTTGATAAAGTTTTGATGTCATCAGAGGACGAATTTACTGTATTTGCACCTACTGATGCTGCATTTGCTCAATTATTGGAAGAGCTTGATGTGACATCAGAAGAGTTATTGGCTGATAAAGAGCTATTAACCATGGTCTTAACTTATCATGTTATTCCCAATATGACAGTCAAAGCTGCTGACATTCCTTATGGCGACAGTATCGAAACAATCAATGGTCAAGCATTCTCTATTAGTGATGCCAATGTCATTATGGATGCAAGTGGGGATACCTCTAAAATTATCAAAACAGATGTATTGGCCACTAATGGCGTCATTCACCTCATTGACGACGTACTGTTACCTACTGACAAGTCTATAGTGGATCTGGCCGTTGCCACAGAGGATCTCAGTATCCTCAAAGAAGCGGTGGTAGCAGCAGGATTGGCTGATGCCCTCGCTGATGAAGATGCTGACCTTACCGTCTTTGCACCAAACAATGCCGCTTTTGCTAAATTATTAGCTGAACTTGAGATAAGTAAAGAACAGCTATTACAAGATAAGCTGTTGTTGACGAAAGTGCTCACCTATCATGTAATTGAAGACGACCGCGTCTTTGCCTCTGAAATTATGGCAGGCAGTCAAGAGATGCTAGAAGGCAGTAGCATCACATTTGACGCTAAAAAACAAATTACCGATGGGAGAAATCGTACCTCTAATATTGTGACCGCGAATATACAAGCGAACAATGGAGTTGTACACGTGATCGATACAGTGTTGCTACCTAAGTAAGCATTAATCCAAAATTAATCAGTTAAAATTATAGTTATTGGTATAGCAGAGGCGACATTATTACTATTGTTTAGTTGCTATCATTTGCAACAGATAAGTGGTTCGCTGTTATATACATTAACTGGGTTAAGTTATTTATCAAACAAGTCACTTAACAGACCATCCCTTTATAAGGAAATACTTATGTTGAAGAAAAACTTACTTTCTATTGCTGTCGTTACAGCTGCCATGTCATTAGCCGCTTGTAATGATAAAGAAGCAGCTACTGATCCTGTTGAGCCTGAAGTGACTACTGAAGAAGTGGTTGTAGAGCCTGTTGCCGAAGTTGAGCCAATGACTGAAGCCGATCCAATGGCCGATACTGCTGCGACGCAAAGCATTGCTGAAATAGCAGCTGGCAACGAAAATCTAACGATTCTAACGGCTGCATTACAAGCTGCTGGTTTAGATACAATGATGATGGATGCTGGGACTTATACGGTATTTGCACCAACTGATGATGCATTTGCTCCTGTGTTAGAGAAGCTAGGCGTTACTAAAGAAGAGCTATTAGCCGATACAGATCTACTGAAAAAAGTACTTCCGTATCACGTAGTACCTATGGTCGTTATGGCAGCTGACATTCCTTATGGTACTGATGTTGCTACTGTAAATGGTGCTACTATCAATATTAGTGATGCTAATGTCATCACTGATGCGACTGGTAATACGGCTAATATTACTGGTACAGATATCATGGCAACGAACGGTGTGGTTCACACTATCGATGCAGTATTGATGCCTGAGTAAGTTGTTTCTATAGTCTCTTTATTTATGATTAATTAATTATTTAAATAATGACGTCAAAGAAGCCTAGCTATTGAGCTGGGCTTTTTTGCGTTTGGGGGATACCTAATGTTTACCATAGCATTGATATAAGTCAGTCGCATGAAAACGGTTCAATGTAGTGGAGAGTAAGATAAATGAGCCTCTCATTGGTTCACACTAATGCAAGTTTAAAGAGTAATGATGACTTATGTAAGATATCTATTGAAGGCTTATGAATGCAAAGGTTTGAAACAGAAAAGCCCGAAACGACTGTTTCGGGCTTTTGCTTTGGAAGTTTGAATAACAATTATGTTAAAGAATAATAGCTACGTTATAGAATATTACTTATGCTCTTTGCGTAGTGGATCCGCTGCCATTCTTTGTTGCTCTTTTAGATGACGCTCTTCCCAATAAGGGGCGTTTTTGATGCCGAATTTTGCAGGATCAAAACTGTAGCGCTCAACACCTGCTTTACGCTGTGCTTCATAGTCTTTCAGCATGGTAAGTGTTGGACGAGCCACAATGAAGATGACCAAAATACCAACGATGTTCAACCAAGCCATAAGCCCAACACCAATATCACCAATAGCCCAAATGTAGCCAGCTGAGTTTAGGCCGCCGTAAGCAACCATCACCATGATTAAGATTTTGACTAAGAATAGACCAGTCTTGTTGGCACTGCGACCGACAAAGCGAGTTAGATAAGCAACGTTCACTTCAGCGATGTAGTAGTAAGCCAAGATAGTGGTAAAGGCAAAGAAGAAGACAGCAATAGCGATAAAGGTGTTACCAAAACCACCATAAACAGATTCCATCGCCATTTGCGTGAATGCAGGGGCGTTGATTTCAGTAGTAGCAGCGACGTTCTGTACGATGAATTGACCGTCTGGTAATGTTCCTTGAATGTTGTAAGTACCCATGGTTAGGATCATGAAGGCAGTAGCAGAACATACTAATAGGGTATCGACATATACTGAGAATGCCTGAACCAAACCCTGCTGTGATGGATGCTCAACTTCAGCAGCAGCAGCAGCATGAGGACCTGTACCTTGACCTGCTTCATTTGAGTAAATACCACGTTTTACGCCCCAACCAATCGCTGCACCAAAACCTGCTTGAGCAGTAAAGGCATCGCTAACGATTAGACCGAATACTTGTGGAATCATATCAAAGTTAGTAAACATGATGATCAGTGCAAGGACGATATAGCCCAATGCCATAAAAGGAACGGCATACTCGGTAAACGTTGCGATACGCTTGATACCACCAAAAATGATAATACCTAATACCACAAGGATAATGGCTAAGGCTACTAGACGCATTGAGCCAACTTCTAAGGCGCCAATGCTCATAACAGACCCTTCGCCCATTACCTGTGCGAAAGCATTGATAACGCCGTTTGCCTGTACACCTGGTAAAAATATACCACAAGCGAGGATAGATGAGATTGCAAAGAGGATGCCATACCATTTTTGGCCAAGTGCGCGCTCAAAATAGTAAGCTGGGCCACCGCGATATTCGCCAGTGATGACGTCTTTTTCTTTATAAATCTGTGCGAGCGTAGACTCAACATAAGCAGTAGATGCGCCTAAGAAGGCCACGACCCACATCCAAAATACGGCACCTGGGCCACCGAAACCGATAGCCGCAGCTACCCCAGCGATGTTACCCATACCCACGCGTCCTGCGAGTGATACGGCAAGTGCCTGAAATGATGAAATACCTTGATCACTAGATTTACCAGTAAAGAGTAATTTGATCATTTCACCGAACAGACGCACTTGTACGAAGCGCGTCATAATGGAATAAAATAGGCCCGCGCCCAAGCACAGATAGATCAGTGCGGGGCTCCAGATAATTCCGTTTACTAAGTTAACTAAACCTTCCATATGTATATTCCTAGTACTGTCTCAAAGTGGCTCTGTATGCTAGGAGTAAGCTAACTGGTTAACTTACTTATTTAAGTTAAGCAGTTAAATTATCTACATTGACTCATGTATATCCGTTAAGTCTCATACGCGCTTAGCCACTAAGAATGGACTGTAGTTGTCTGTCGTTATCCGCTTGGTTTATCAGTAATATTGACAGTTTGCTTAAGCTTATTACCGACGATATGCGTATCAGCATAGTTGCAAGGCGTAAGCTGTCTCAATTACTGCGACATTTATCTTATCACTTAATATCTGAGATGAATGTTCAGTAGACCGGTGGATAAAACAGGCGGTTATAATATTAAATACTTATCATGCCGATAGCATTCAACTTTTTGTGAGCGGTATCGATTGACTACAGGGTCAGTGTGGCTGATTGAAACGATTAAGCGAATCTCTAATAATTGAGTAATATTTTACATAGAAATCAACAACTCGCTAATACTAATCAAGCCATAAGTCCACTACCAAATGTATTCAAACCGTACGGCTACGTAACTGCAATTTGCCATATTTTTGTCGTAATTACTAGAATTTTCTTTGTACAGAAGCATATATATTCATATTGAGTCAGGAAGATATGACTACAAATAACGATAAAATATCGTATGTTTTAACCGTCGTTAGATATCGAAACAATAGATAAAGCCACATCGACTACAGAAAAACAGAGCGATCATTAATCGCTTATCTGTCACTTCTCTATACTGGACAAGCTATGCACTAAAGATAATGCCAGTGGTTCGATGGTATTTGTGAGGTAGATGTTATCAATGATAGGTAATAAAAACGAGCAATAGTCATGGGATAGCAGTGTGGTTTTGCGGTTGTGTTTTGGTAACGGCTAATTGTAAAAATACTGAGATAGCGCCATCATTGTGTAAGATATCTTATCCTATAGTTTCGTTTCGTTGATAAGACGAGATCATAGGGCGGCATACGATTGCTATCGTACTCATTAACTGCTTTTTTTATGTTTAGTGTGGCTTTAATATAAGTGATGTGCCTTTATTATAAAAAATATACGGCTTCAATATAAATAGACATACATTTGCATGACCTCATGTATCAGCTTCAAAATACAAGCTTTAAAAAATTATTAAAAAAGTGTTACTGGCTATTTATTATTTACCATTATTAGGAGAAACAATGATGACGCGTCAATCAATTGTAAAACCCATATTGCTGGCAGCCGTGTTAGCGACGTCTACCGTTGGTCTAAGCGGTTGTGGCTACAACAACCTGCAAGCTCAAGATGAGCAAGTTACCGCGTCGTGGTCAGAAGTGGTGAACCAATATCAACGCCGCGCTGATTTGGTGCCAAACTTAGTCAAAGTCGTGCAGCAGTATGCTGAGCAAGAACAAGAAGTGTTTACTCAAGTAGCTGAGGCACGCTCTCGTGCTGGTAGCATTACGGTGACGCCAGAAGTACTGAATGATCCAGAAGCGATGGAGCGTTATGCAGCGGCACAGGAACAGATGACAGGTGCACTATCACGTTTGATGGCTGTCTCTGAACGTTATCCTGAGTTAAAGTCAGATGCTTTGTTCCAAGACTTACAAGCCCAGCTCGAAGGCACTGAAAACCGTATTGCCGTTGCTCGTAACCGTTATATTCAAGAAGTGCAAAGCTATAATACGACGGTGCGCCAGTTCCCAACCAACATTACAGCAAAAGTATTTGGTATGAATGCCAAGCCAAACTTTAGCGTGGCGAATGAAGACGCTATTTCAACCGCACCAAGTGTTGACTTCGGTGATGATAAGTCAGCGACAGCTGAGTAGTGGTGATTAAATAGAGATGAAAACAGAGCGGGATTTGCCACTCTGTTTGTTTACATTTTTATCGTTTAGCTTAGTTAGCCACTAGTTTGCTTAGCCACATTTTTAAAGGTATTGATGGATATGAATGCCTATTAAATGAATATCAAATCCAAAAAGTACGATTAGCTATGTCAAATTTGGTTTTTTTGCTATGCTAATTTTTGTGAATGGTCTCACGTAGATTCACTAAGTACAGATGTCACTTGAGGTGGTATAGATTAGATGAACAATTCAAAAGCAATCCTATCAGTATTACTGTTCACACTCAGCGTCAGTAGTGCGCCTGTGTTGTATGCTGCGCCTAATGAAGCCATTGATAGCACCTCAGACATGCAAAATCGTAGTGTTGAGGACTTGGTAGCGATTGCCAAAGCGGGCGAGTCTAATGAAGCGATCAATGACGCTGTATTGGGTAATGATGCAATCAATGATGCCATTTTAGGTAATGAGGCGATCAACCCTAATGTGGCTAATAATGAGGCAACAGTTGGGTCTACAGCCGCAAATCCTTCTCCTATACAGTCGAATGCACCCAGTGTCGATGCCGATAAACTTATATTAAATAATCCTGTCGTTGATCAGGCTAATATTCTAAATCCGCAAGAAAAACAGCGTCTAGAGGCGCAGCTTAGAAATATTTATCAGCAAGGTCTTGCGCAAGCAGCGGTGGTTATCGTGCCTACGACCAATGGTGTTCCTATCTTTGACTATGCTCTACAAGTAGCTGAGAAGTGGCAGCTGGGCAATAAAGACGTCGATGATGGCTTACTCATGGTAGTCGCCGTCAATGACCGTGATATGTACATTTTGACGGGTTATGGACTAGAAGGTGTCTTACCAGATGCTGCCGTCAATCGTATTATTCGTGAAGATATCACGCCGTTATTTAAGCAAAATAACTATGGCGCTGGGATAATAGCTGGCGTTGACGCACTCAAAACGCGGCTGACTGCTGATCCTGAGGTATTGGCTCGTGCTGATGCGCAAGCAGCTGAGCGTAGTGCACAACAAGGTTCAGACGAGCTACCATCACCCATATTTTTATTTATTATGGCGATGATATTTGGAAGCTTTATTACCAGTATTTTTGGTCGTGTATTTGGTTCTATTATTACTGCTGGTGGTTTTTTTGCGGGATCGTTAGCCTTAGGCGGTGGGTTTTTTATGACCGTTATCATGGCTATCTTCTTATGGCTATTTTTGATTTCACGAGGTGGCGGCGGTGGTGGTAAAGGTGGATCTGGCGGCGGTCGTAGAGGCGGCGGTATGATATTCCTACCTGGTATGGGCGGTGGCGGCGGCTCTGGAGGTGGTGGTTTCGGCGGCGGCGGCTTCGGTGGTGGCGGCGGTGGTTTTGGCGGCGGCGGTGCTGGTGGCTCGTGGTAGACGCTTGGTAGATGCTTAAGTAAAAACGGATACTAAACGACCGTCAGTAATGACGTATTTGAGGAAATAGTAAAATGTCAGAAAACAACGCGTCAAATCCCAGTTTTGCCCGCTGGTGGCGTCAAGTCTTATTTATTCCTATATTGCATAGTAAATGGTTAACAGCAGCAGCCAAAGCACGTTTGACAGACGAGGTGACCCGTGCAGAGCGAGGGCATCGCGGTGAGGTGTTTTTGATTGTAGAAAACCATCTGCCGATTCAAGAGGCGTACTATATTGGCTGTCGCGAACGTGCGATTGAGCTGTTTAGTGAGTATCGAGTTTGGGATACTGAAGAGAATACGGGCGTCTTGGTGTATGTCAATATTTGCGAGCATCAGTTAGAGATCGTAGCTGATCGTGGTATCAGTGCTCATGTCAGCCCCACCGTTTGGCGGGCGATGTGTGATAAGGCCGTGTCGGGTATTGCCAATCAAAAAACCGAAGAAAGCTTGGCTGAATTGTTAGATGAAGTTGGGCAAGTGCTGCGTCAGTATTATCATTTGGATCAGGATCCAGCGGGTAACGAGTTGTCTGATACTGTGGTGTTTTTGAAGTAACGTTGATGAGGGAATCTGATGGCTTGTTATTTTGCTAGCATCGTGTTCTTTTATAGGGTTTAGGCATCAATTACAATATAATAGCGCCTCTAGAAATCGAGGGTGATTGATATATTGCTCAAGCGTCTATACAGGCTTTGCATTTATAAAGGCACTTCTCAAAAGCACTTATCAAAAGTACTCTACTACAAAAAGCCGTCACTGGAATCCTATGATTGATTTAATAAAGAAATTACCAAAAGCTGAGTTGCATTTACATATTGAAGGCTCACTAGAACCTGAGCTGATGTTTAGATTGGCCAAAAAGAACCAGATAGAGATTCCCTATAAAAACATAGAAGATGTGCGCAACGCCTACAACTTCACCAACTTGCAAACCTTCTTAGATATCTACTATGCAGGCGCAAATGTCCTGATCACTAAAGACGATTTTTATAATTTAACGTGGGAATATATACTTAAGTGTGTTGAAGATAATGTCATTCACACAGAGATATTTTTTGACCCGCAGACGCATACTGACCGAGGCATACCTTTTGAAGTGGTGATAACAGGCATCAAAGAAGCGCTTGCAGATGCCAAAGAAAAATATGGTATCACCTCTTGTATTATCATGTGTTTCCTAAGGCATTTATCACAAGAAGAAGCGTTTGAGACCTTAGAGCAAGCACTGGTATTCAAAGATGATATCATCGGTGTCGGTCTTGATTCGTCAGAGCTGGGCAATCCACCATCGAAATTCAAAGATGTCTTCAAAAAAGCTAAAGAAGCAGGTTTTAAGCTGGTCGCCCATGCTGGTGAAGAAGCAGATTTTTCGTACATTTACGAAGCGCTGGACTTATTAAATATCAATAGAATCGATCATGGTGTGCAATCGATAACAAGCCCAGAGTTGATGCAAAGACTTAAAGACGAGCAAATGCCGCTGACCGTTTGCCCGAACTCAAATATTGAGCTGAAAGTCTTTGATCATTACAAAGAACACAATATCAAAGAGCTGCTAGATTATGGTCTAAATATCACCATAAACTCAGACGACCCAGCCTATTTCAAAGGTTATATGAATCAGAACTTTATAAATATATGCGAAAATTTACCGCTAACAGAAGATGATGTTGTTACTTTGGTAAAGAACTCCTTTAATGCCTCATTTATTAGTGATGAATTAAAAGCAGCATATTTGGCGAAAGTTGATCTGGCACTAAAGTAAATCAACTATGATTAGATTTTAGTACCCGAGGCTTAACGGTTGATATCAATCGTTAAGCCTTTTCTTTTTTACACGGTATGCTTTTTAGGTTCAAGCGACTTAGGTGCAAGTAACTTAGGTTCAGGCGACTAGAGCGCAGTGATTTTCTGGATTAATAACGGCATAATCACACCAGCTTTTTCTGCTAAGGTGATATCCACAATAGTATTCGGCGTTGGATTGGGATTTATCTCAATAATTTTGGCACCATTTTGCTTCGCTAACTGTGCGAGTCCAGCGGCAGGATAGACGAGACTGGAGGTGCCAATACTGAGAAATACCTCGCAGTTCGCCGCCGCATCTTCTGCCGTTTGCCATGCTTGTACTGGTAATGCTTCGCCAAACCAAACGATATCTGGTCTGATATAGCCACCGCAATGTGGACAGGTCATCAGTGTGTCATCAAAATTGATTGTATCCTCGCTATGATACGAAGCCCTCGATTGACCTTGGCAGGCTGTCTCACATTGACTACAGCGGTTATGCCACAGATTGCCATGCAAATGAGTTACCATACTGCCAGCTTGCTCATGTAAATCATCAACATTTTGAGTGATAAGCGTTAATGATTGATTGGACGACTGAGTATGGTATTGCCACTGCGCTAAGGCAACATGTGCAGGGTTCGGTTTTTTATCTGCGACCAATTGCCTGCGCCATTGATACCATGACCACACCAGTTTTGGATCACGAGTGAAAGCCTCAGGTGTCGCCAAGTCTTCCACACCATAGTTTTCCCACAAGCCTGTTTGCTTATCTCGAAAAGTTGGAATGCCACTTTCGGCTGAAATCCCTGCACCCGTTAAGATGCAAATATGCTGTTTGGATGTCAATAATTTAGCAGCAAGTTCTACTTCTGCTATTAACGCTGGTGATAATTCTGCTAACATGAGCCAACCCTTGCTAATAATGGATATCTCTTCTAATGATAGATGGAATTTGGTGGCTTGTCATATTGTTTGCCGTTATTGCCGCTTTATGGTTGTTGGCAAAGTCACGCGGCGTAAAAGTGGGTGAGACAATTCATAATAAATCGTCTAAAAGCGTGAAAAAACCTATTAATGACGACCTGCAAAAAACCTCCGTGCTGATCAAACAGTATTTTCCTGATTATCGAGTCACACGCAAGACCAATCATTTATTGCTCAGTAAACAAGACAGGAAAATTGCAATGATTACGATGGATAAGAAAATTGCTTCAGGTCAGCGCCTGTTGGGTAACGTGCCCGTGATTAATTATCATCGTGTGCCTAACCGTGCCCAGCTAGCAGCTAATTTGCAGCAAGCAGAATAGGCGAGTGTTATAGGTGAGAGATTCTAAAATCTATAGGCACAGAAAAGCCGCAAATATTTTGAGCACGGATTTGATAGATATTCAAGATTTAGGGTGTTACTAGGGAAGGATGAAACAAAGATTATTAATACGATGATTGGTGCGCTCGGCGGGAGTCAATCATTTATGGTAAGTATTTGATATTAAATAGTTTTAAATAAATTATTAATTATATGTACAACGTTATGTACAACATTTTAATATCGTTACTCTCGGCTTATAACTTGGAAGCTTACTCATAGCTACTTACAAAATAATTATGCTGATGAAAGTCAATTATCTAATTTCAGCCATTAGCGTCTTATAAGCTGACTCAATCCATGCTTGCTCACTAGCATAACCATTTAATAATGGATCGAAATCAAAAGTATTGTTTTCAAAAACTTTTTTTGCTAAATCATTGGCCAATATATACTCGAGGTCTTGAACTAAGCTATTTAAGATATCTAGATTTTCCTTACTCGCAAAATGAATGAGAACATCTGCGTCATTCACTTTAGGATCAGAATACTCTGCCCACCAATTTTGATACAAGTAGGCATTCATCAGATATATAAATGTATTAATCACAATATTTCCCAGTACATAACATTCATGAGTGTAAGCAGTCGCATTTTTACTTTGAAAGGCGTTGGGTTTCAATCTCCAATAGCTATCTAGTTGTATTTATAGGTCGGTCACTGTGAGTAAATCTGGATTCCTTTCTAGTGTACTATCCTACATTTAAAGCCGCTACTGTAGAATGTTAATTATTCCACTTTCTGCTTCCTGAGAATTTTTCCGCTTCCAACGTCAGCTATTTATTTTATTAGCTTAGAGGTGGTTTTCCACTTTGAAATAAAGGTATAAAAAAGCGCATTTTTATTCCTCATTTCCCTGCTTCCTCAATTTCTTGCTTCCAAAAGCAGTATCCAGACATTAAAAGAATTCTTTTATTTAAATAAGAATACTTTTATCCAATAAAAGCCTTAATTGCGTTTGCAAACTAGCGTTCATATCCTCTACTATCATACAATAATTTTTATAGACCGTCATAAGTCGATATATTCCATCGCAGTACGTGTTAGCCAATTTTTAAGCCTGTCATATCATCCAAAGTATTTATCCTTGCCCAACAAACAATAAGACACTCTAATGACCAAAAACTTCTCTCAAACAGCGGCTTTCATCTGGTCTGTCGCTGATCTATTACGTGGTGACTTTAAGCAATCTCAATACGGACGCATCATCCTGCCATTTACACTACTGCGCCGCCTAGAGTGCGTATTAGCAGACACCAAAGCTGCTGTGGTGGCTGAGAGTGAGCGTATCGCTGAAAAAGGTCTGCCAGAGGAAGCACAAGAGAAGTTCATCATTCGTGCCAGCAAGCATGCGTTTTATAATACCTCGCCCATGGATTTGAGCAAGATGGGTCAGAGCGATATTAAAGACAACTTAAACACCTACGTGCAATCTTTCTCTAAAGACGCGCGTGAGATATTTGAGCACTTCAAATTTGAAGAGTTTGTCGGGCAACTGGCCGATGCCAACTTACTATATAAAGTGGTGCGGATGTTTGCCACTACGGATCTTAGCCCTGAGGCGATCTCTAACCATGAAATGGGCTTTGTGTTTGAAGAGCTGATCCGCCGCTTTGCTGAAAGCTCGAACGAGACTGCAGGGGAACACTTTACCCCGCGCGATATCGTGCGACTGACGACTTCACTGGTGTTTATGGAAGATGATAACGCGCTGACCAAAGACGGCATTATTCGCACCATTTACGACCCTACAGCAGGTACAGGCGGTTTCCTATCCTCTGGTATGGAGTACGTGCTAGAGCTAAACCCTGATGCGGTCATGCGTACCTATGGGCAAGAGCTCAACCCTGAGTCTTACGCCATCTGTAAAGCCGACATGCTGATCAAAGGGCAAGAAGTGAATAATATTAAGCTGGGCAATACTTTGTCTAGTGATCAGCTGGTCGCTGAGAAATTCGACTACATGCTGTCTAACCCGCCGTTTGGGGTCGATTGGAAAAAGATATCCGGTGAGATAAACGATGAGCATACACAAAAGGGCTTTGACGGTCGTTTTGGGGCTGGCTTGCCACGCGTGTCTGATGGTTCGCTATTGTTCCTGATGCATTTGATTAGCAAGATGCGTCCGATCACTACTAATGAGCAAGAAGCTAATAATGGTCAAAATAGTAACCAAGGCAGCCGTATCGGTATTATCTTAAATGGGTCACCGCTATTCACGGGCGGCGCAGGGAGTGGCGAGAGTGAGATTCGCCGTTACATCCTTGAGGCTGATTTGCTAGAGGCCATCATCGCCCTGCCTACCGATATGTTCTACAACACGGGTATCGCTACCTATGTATGGGTGCTAAGCAATAAGAAAGCCGCTGAGCGTAAAGGTCATGTGCAATTGATCGATGGCAGTAACCTATACGGCAAGATGCGTAAATCACTTGGCTCTAAGCGTAACGAGATGAGCGATGACGACATAAAGACCATTATCCGTAGCTTTGGTGACTTTGAAGTGGTTGATGCGCGTGTGCTAGATAAGCATGAAGAGGTGAAGTCTAACCGTGGCCGTCAGTCTGCCAATCCTAAAGCCGAACCCGCCAAAACCTTTGCCAGTAAGATATTTGCCACTCATGAGTTTGGCTATCGCCGTATCACGATTGAGCGCCTGCTACGTCTGTCTGCTCAGCTGTCAGATAGCGCGTTAGAGACCCTACGTTATGCGCCTAAACCATTTGATATGGTCATGCCAGCGCTGTATGAGGCATTTGGTGGTAATTGGACGACTGATAGCAACAGTAACAGCTACGGCGACTTATCAGCGGTCACGACTGAGGCGCGTGCGATGATTAAGGCGGACTTCTCTGAGCTAAAAGAAAAGCAAATCAAAGACGTGCTTGACTCTAAAGTATGGCGAGATCAGCTTGAGATCATGAATAAAGCCAAAGCCTTGCAAGCGGCGATTGGTGAAAACCAATTCGATGATTTCAATGAGTTTGAAAAAGTGTTTAAGCAAGCGTTAAAAGACGCTGAGGTTAGCTTAGACACCAAAGAGAAAAAGCAGCTGATGGATGCGATAACTTGGAAAAACCCTGAGGCAGAACCCGTCATCAAAAAAGCGGTCAAGGTTGCCAATCCGCTCTATGGTGCGTTTAGCTACACCGATCCTGCCAGCAAGACCAAGATTGTAGAGTTCCAAACAGACAGCGATCTACGTGATTACGAAAACGTGCCGCTCAATCCTGAGGTGACGACCACTGAGCTAATTGAAAGTTACTTCGCCCGTGAAGTGCAGCCGCATGTGCCTGATGCGTGGATCAATTCTGATAAGACAGATGCCATCGATGAAGATATCGGCATTGTGGGCTTTGAGATACCGTTTAACCGTCACTTCTATGTGTATGAGCCACCGCGCGCGCTTGCTGATATCGATGCGGACTTGGATGCGGTGAGTAGCGAGATTATGCAGTTATTGGGTGAGGTGCATTCATAATGGCAAAGTATCAGCAATATGAACAATATAAAGAATCAGGGGTTGAGTGGTTGGGAGAGATTCCTAAGGATTGGTCTACTATAAGTCTAAAAAGAAAAGCTTCATTCATTACTGGAATGACACCATCTACAGCTATTAGCGCATATTACTCTGATGATGTGACAATATATGAATGGGTGCGACCAGAAGATATAAAAGAAAATACCGAAAAAGTTTGCGGAACAAAATATTTAACTAAACTGGGTTGGAAAACACAAAGAAAAGTTGCTAAAAACTCAGTTTTATTGTGCTGTATAGGTACGATTGGTAAGGCTGGATATGCGTCCAAAACTATTATGACTAATCAGCAAATTACCGCTGTCAGCTTTAAAGATAATTCAAAATATAATTATTATTTATTACTTGCAGCTAGAAACGAACTAGAGCAGATGGCTACTGGTAATGTAGTTAAAATTCTAAACTCGGAAAGATTGGGGCAATTATCTATTCCAAAAATTGATTTATATAAAGCAAACCAAATCGCTAACTTCCTCGACCATGAAACTGCCCAAATCGATACCTTAATCGAAAAGCAGCAAACCCTTATCCAACTGTTAAAAGAAAAGCGCCAAGCGGTGATCAGTCATGCGGTGACGAAAGGCTTAAACCCTGATGCGCCGATGAAAGATTCGGGCGTTGAGTGGTTGGGAGATGTGCCTGAGCATTGGGAGATTTTGCCTGCAAAACGATTTTTTAGATTAGTTGCTGAGCCAGCACCTTCAAACAACGATTATGAGCTATTATCAGTTTATACAGCAATTGGAGTCCGCCCTCGTAAAGATTTAGAGCAGAAAGGAAATAAAGCGTCTACGACTGATGGTTACTGGAAAGTAAAGAAAGGGGATATAGTTGTAAATAAACTATTGGCTTGGATGGGTGCTGTAGGTTATTCGGATTATGAAGGAGTTACTAGCCCAGCGTATGACATTTTGCGAGCAACGAAAGATATTAATTCTAAGTTTTATCATTATTTGTTTAGAACCAGATTGGCTAATATGGAGTTTAAGCGATGGTCTAGAGGAATAATGGAGATGCGTTTGAGACTTTATTTTGACGAACTAGGTCGTATTTTCATGCCCTTACCTTCAAAACAAGAGCAAGATTTAATAGTTAAAAAAATTGAAAAAATGGATAACCAATTTGATGATTTAATAAAAAAATCAGAGTACAACATCCAACTCATGCAAGAACGCCGCACTGCTTTAATATCTGCTGCCGTCACAGGCAAGATTGATGTGCGGGGTTGGGTTGCGCCTGAGTAGCTGTAAATAGAGATTAAGCGCATATTGCGTTTGATAAACAAGAAAATTAATAAAAGGAGTTATATGATGAAAGCAGTTACCGTAGCAGCTCTATTGGCATCAATGGCCGTGACCACCATCGCCCAAGCACAGACCTATAAATGGCAAGATGATTTTTGCAGTATGGAAGGTGACTTTGATAGTAAAAAATATACCGCTAAGCAAATCAAGAATTCACATTTAGTATTAGAAAGCTTAACAAGATCTAATCTAGATAGCTTTTTTCCACCGATGGATATTGATGCACTAGACAAGTTATCGATGAAAGACTTAGACAAGCTTACTGAAGAATATATAAAAGTTAAGAACAATATTGAACGACTTGATGTAGTGCCTGAAGCGAAAGGTTATAAGCAAGAGTTGGTCAAGTCTATTGACGGCGAATATAAACAAAATAAATTGACGATTTTGGGATATCTGAATCCCAGTGAGGCACTCAAGCAAAGCCCGCAAATGTGTAAAACTTATATTGAGCCGTTATTAAAGAATGAAACGGCTGTGCAAAATAGATGGAAGCAGTTTGTTGAAGAGCAAATTCAAAAACAAGCAGATATCACAGACGATGGTGGTAAGTATTACCGCAGTTTGGCTACCAAGCGCTATCAGGAAGAAAAAGCCAGCAACCCTACTAAGTACGCCAAGATAAACTTGGTTACTTTTGGTTTTGGTAATTGCGTCAATGAGCAGGTCTATCATGCTGACTCTGATGAAGTGTTTAGTAATCAGCAAAAGCTCAATAAAACCTTGTTTGGTAGAAGCTTTAAGCAGATGTGCGATGAGCCGTAAAACTTGGATTACGTTTTTTAGTCAAACTAAATAAATTATTGAACTCGTGCAAGTATGCCGCACCGCTCTAATATCTGCTGCTGTTACGGGTAAGATTGATGTGAGGGGTTGGCGGGCGGCTGACAACAAAGCCTTCGTAATGCACAACTAAAATTACGCGCTATAAGAGTACTTTATTAAAGTTGACTGGCATAGGTATGAAAGTTATGAAAAGATTACTATTGATACTATTAGGAGTGGGTACAGCCCAAGTGAATGGCGCTGTCGAAACTACTTTCCAACAAAATAACACTTTGACCCACACGACTAGCAATGATTCTACGTCTGCAATTTATGGTTCTAGTCGCAATATATATGCTACCAATAGTAGTGCTACTGTATATAGTAATGATGAGATATCCAAAGCTATTGATAACCTAAGTGCTCATGCCAAGCAAAAAAAATATAAGATAGGCTCGCTAAGTAGCCGTTTATCCTATGAGAATAAATATTCTGACGCTAAGGATAGTTTGGCCGATATGAAAAAATGGGCAAACCAAGGCAATGTAGAGTATCAAGTTAAGGTTGGTTTAATATATTACAACGGTGAAGGCGTCCGTCAAGATCTTGTATTAGCAAGAAAGATGTTTCAAAAGGCAGCAAAACAGGGAAACATACAAGGTCAAGGGATGCTTGGATACTTTTATGAAGAAGGTTTTGGTGGTCTTAAGCGAAACCGATCTACAGCAAAGGAATGGTACGGGAAAACGTGTGACAAGGGTCATCAATATGGCTGTGATCAATATAGACGATTAAATGAACGTGGTTATTAATGGACGCCCACACACAATAGCAGAAGTGAATAAAGTGTGGTTGATTAAAGTAAAGCAATGAGACACAACATATTCTATGGTAAGCACATAGCGTTAGATAATCGACCCAAAAGGTAGGATGGTTTTTTATTCTTAATGTACAATTGTTTTGTTTTTATGCTAGCATCGTCCAGCATGCTTTTATACCAAAGATGCTAGATGATATAGCAACTAACATAGTATTGGTTATTGAAAAAATAGACTGTATAAAAAGGCTAGATGATGTTTTGGTTTTTAAAATCTAAATCTGCCAAAATGGCAGGAAATGTTCAAAAACTTTTTCTTAAAGATAGTTATCATGAGGCTATTGAGCTGGCTGATAACTTATATTGTCAATACATTGATAGCGAAGATTCACAAGAGCGCGCCCATGCCAAAGCTGCTTTAACATGGAAAACAACAAGCCTTATTATGCTTGAAGAATATCAAAATGCTATATCAGTTTGTGAAAAAATTATTGATATTTATACTCATGGAAATCTTCCTGAAGATATTCATGATGGCTATAATAAAAAAATTATAAGAGCGGCATATACTGATAAAGCCAGAGCACTATATGGATTGAAAGAATACAATAAATCTTTAAAAATTATAGACTCAGTAGTGGATGAAGGGATTGATTGTACCGATGAATTGACAGAGGTTGCAGTACTTGAAGCATTATTATTAAAGTATGAGATTCTTCAAATGGATCCAAATCTTTCTAATAGATTGATAGTACTAAATAAAATATCTTTTCGTTTTCAGCTGAGTGATAACCCTAAAATTTTGGAGCAAGTTATTCCTGTCGTTAGAGACATGATGCTTATATTTATAACACTTAAGGATATTAAAAACCTACATATTGTCCGTCGTATTCTTGAAAATATTAGTATCAGATCAAAATCTGAAGAGGTTCCAGCTTTTCTATCATACATAGATAAATTTGAAGAATCGTTTAAAGAATAGAAATAGCGGTTATCGGCTATATGTAATATATGGAACATACAAAGGGTTTTGCCAGCGCTAGCTGATATTTTGTCTGCTATATTTATATACCGTTTAACAAAAGTAAAAATAAGAAAATGCCATGAGCCGCGACGTCACCTAAGAATCTGTACTCCAAACTGATGTTGTCACTCAAATACAAGCGCAAGGCTTGCAGTTGGGTCGCACCAGCGGCTATCAGATAGCAGCGTTAGTATTTGGTGTCTATCCATAATTAATTTCAATTGATGTAAGACTCCGCACCGTTTTAATCTCTGCTGCCGTTACGAGTAAGATTGATGTGAGAGGTTGGCGGGCGGATGAGTCGTCAGTAATGTAAAGATGAAGCGCTTGTTTATATGTCATAACCAGCAAAATAACCAAAGGAGTTTCATTTATGAAAGCAATGACGACAGCCGCCATTTTTGTCTCAATGGCAGTCACCACCATTGCCCAAGCGCAAACTTATGAGTGGCGTTCGGAAATGAAGTCTTGTCAATATCAAGGAGATTTTGATAATAATAAATATACTGCCAAGCAAATAGAGAATTCTCATTTCGTATTAAACAGTTTGACGAGAGCAAATCTTGAAAGCTTTTCTGAGCCTATGAGTAATCTTTTTTTAGACAATATATCGTCGAAAGACCCAGAGGTACTGACTAAAGAATATAAGCAAGCTAAAAGTAATGTAGAGCAACTTGAGTTAGTGCCCGAAGCACAGACGTATAAACAAGAGTTACTTAAGACTATTGATGGCGAATATAAAACGGCACAATTGGCTATTTTGGCTTATCAAAATCCTAGTAAAGCGCTTAAGCAAAGCCCGCCGCTGTGTCAGCATTATGTAGAGGCTTTATTGCAAGATGAAACGGCAGTGCAGAATAAATGGCAGCAAGTGGTGGAAGAAAATATTCAGGATAAAGTACGTACGGGTAGTTTGAGTGATGAGTTTTATCGTAAGATTGAGATGAGAGATTATCAAAAACAAAAGTCACTGAGTGCTTATTTTTATGCACGAAACGCTATTGTGTCTTCTGGGTTTTACAACTGTGTTAAGAGTACCGCTTATCGCCCTGAGCTAAAGACAGTGTCTACTAATTATGCAAAGCTTAATCATAAAATATTTGACGGTAAATACACCGCGCAATGCGCAATGCGCCAAGAGTAGACCTCTTGCAAAAGTGAAGAACAGAGATCATCAAAGGTAGAAAGTATCAGATCGTTGGTATCAATAAAGTATGGTTGATTGTTTAATTCAATTTGACTGGCTTTAAAAAGCATCCTAAAAAGAATAGTGAGTTAAATGTTTGCTCGATTAATAAATATCAAAATAAGCAAGGCGAATGAAAAAAAGGACTCCAATGATGAAAAGGTATTCGTTGATAGCGGTAAGCGTATTACTGACTGTGCCTAGTATTGCAACAGCCGAAGTCTACAAATGGCAAGACGATCTATGCGATATGAAAGGGAGTTTTGATAATAAAAAGTACAGCGCCAAGCAAATCAAAAATTCCCATCTCGTATTGGATCGTTTAACCAGATTAAATCTGGAAAGCTTCTCTTCACCCATGAGTGTTGATGCGCTAGATAAACTATCTATGAAAGACTTAGATGTCTCGACCGAAGAGTATAAGCAAGTAAAGCGTGATACTGAGCGTCTTGATGTTGTACCTGAAGCGAAAGGCTATAAACAAAACTTACTCAAAACGATTGATGCAGAGTATGAAAAAGATCGATTAGTCATTTTAGGCTATCTAAACCCTAGTGAAGCCCTCAAACAAAGCCCTCAGATGTGTAAAAACTATATTGAACCTTTCATGCAGAACGAAGCGGCGGTGCAAAATAGATGGAAACAGTTTGTTGAAGAGCAAATTCTGGAAACAAGCGAGTATGGGGCTGATGAATTAGAACGATATCGTAAAATTGCGACCCAGCGCTATCAGGAAGAAAAGGTAAGTAACTCTGCTAAGTATGCCAGAATAAACTTGATAACTTTTGGCTTTGGTAATTGCGTGAATGATCAGGTTTATCATGCTGACTCTGAAAAAGTCTTTAACAACTACAATCAGCTCAATAAAACCATATTTGGTAAGAGCTTGAAGATGGTATGTGAGGAGCCCTAAGGCTTGATTTAAGCGTATCAAAAAATAGAGTGAGCTATGAAAAACAACGTATTAAGATATCGAAAAATAAGAGGCCTGAACCGCCGTAAGCGCACTATTGAAAAATGGGGCGAAGCTAATAAAGTTCTTGATGTTGATCTGTTAAATCAAGAAAAGCGAGATTACGTTAAGTTTTTGGTAGCTCCATGGTCACGCTTGTCTTTGATTAATAGTATCTATCCTGAGCCAATGGGCGACTGTGAATATCTATTGATTAAAAATGTGCAAAATATCTATCAGTCATGGAAAGATTCGCTAGAAAAGTTGCAAACCCCGTATTATTTACAAATCTGGCTATTTGAAACGTACATCAGTCGCTCACAAGTAGTTTGTGCGATAGAGGATTACAAAGACTTTTATCAAAATACGTTTGAGCCAATAGATGAGCAGCCCGAAAATGGTATTCAAAGCTCTATTCACTATAATTCAAAAACCGCTGAATACTTAGATCATTTTGAATGGAAACTTTATCGAAGGCTTGACTATTATGATATGGCTGATGAAGAAGATGTAGAGATGTTGCAAGACATTGACCCTATTAGATTTTTAAGAAAAGAAAGCATTAAAGGGCAGGAGCAACAGATCGTTGAAATCGATAAAGTGTGGTTGATCTCATAAGCCCAATTCATAACTTAATAATAAGAATCTCACCATGACTCAGACAAGTACTGCTACTAACGCCCATAACCTCACCTACGAATCTGCCTTCCAAGCTGACATCGTCATCCAAATGCAAGCGCACGGCTGGCAAGTGGGTCATGCCAGCGGTTTATGACTATAGTATTAAGCAACGGGAATGCCCTTATACAATAACTTGATATAAATAAAATACCCTATATCCATTCCGCCCTAATATGTAGAGGACAAAATGAAAGTGTCAATCGTACCGCTAAGAATCAGACACAAAGTAATAGCTTTGAGCGCTGCTTTAGCGCTATCGTTATCCGCGCATGCAACCAGTTTTAGCAGTACCAAAGCGCTGGCGGAACAAGGTCATGCCGCCGCTCAATATAGCATGGGCGCGATGTATGAGATGGGCGATGGTGTGCCCCAAGACCCTAACAAAGCGGTGGCGTGGTATAAAAAAGCCGCTGATCAGGGCGTGGCGGCAGCGCAATACGATATGGGTGCGATATATATGACAGGCGAGTATGTGCCGCAGGATTATGCTACTGGCGCCGAATGGTTCCAAAAGGCTGCCAATCAAGGCGACAGCATAGCGCAATATAATCTTGGCGCGATGTATCAAGAAGGCTTAGGGGTAGAGCAAGATTATGCCAAGTCGCTCGCATGGTTCGAGAAATCTGCCAATCAAGAGGAGCCATTCGCGCAATATAGCATGGGCGCGGTGTACCAAGAAGGACTGGGCGTGACGCCTGACTATGCCAAAGCGGTCGAGTGGTATCAACGCGCCGCCGCACAAGATAATGTGATGGCGCAGTACAGTTTGGGCTTGTTGTATCAAAGCGGCATTGGGGTCGATCAGGATTTTACCAAAGCCTATGACTGGTATCAAAAAGCCATTGAGCAAGGAGATCTTGACGCTCACAATAACATCGGCGTGATGTATGAAGCAGGCTTAGGCGTGACGCAAGACTATAGCGAAGCAGCCAAATGGTATCAAAAGGCTGCCGATCAAGGACATGCAATTGCCCAAAACAATATTGGACAGTTTTATATAAAAGGCTTAGGTGTGACGCAGGATTATACCAAAGCACTGTATTGGCTACGAAAAGCCGCCGCGCAAGGTGAGGATTTGGCGCAAAATAATTTAGGCTATATGTATGAGAACGGTAATGGGGTTGCGCGTGATTATGCCGAGGCTTTTAAATGGTATGAAAAGTCTGCCAACCATGGCAATGCATTGGGTATGGGCGGTTTGGGCTGGGCATACTATAGTGGTCAAGGCGTTGAGCAAAACTATGTTAAAGCCTTTGAGTGGTCACAACAATCTGCCAATCAAGGTGAAGCTGCTGGTCTAAACAACCTTGCTGTGATGTACTTAGAGGGCAATGGCGTACCGCAAAATTATGCCCGCGCCATGACGTTATTTAAACAAGCTGCCGCCCAAAATCATCCGTTCGCCCCGCGTAATCTGGGGCTGATGTATATGAAGGCGCAAGGGGTAAAGCAAGACAACGTGCAGGCTAAGGAATGGTTTGATAAAGGCTGTGGCAATGGTGACTTGCAATCGTGTCTTGGCTCTAAACTGTTAGGTATGCCTTAAAATGACTTCCGCATATTAATAGATATAATTATGAATCATCCCGATCCAGTTACTAAGTGCTACAAGCAGCTATTCTGGGCGCTCATTTATAGCCCTATTATTGCTTATCTAATAAATGCTTACTTAACTTACAGCGGGTACAAAAAGCACGACTCGAATTATGCTGTTTCTTTAGAGTTTTTTAGTAGTACCGCTAAGTATATGCTGGACGATATTACCATTACTTTAATGTTCCTTTGGATTCCCTATGTTTGGATTGTAATTATTCCTTATCTGTTTATTTTTTATAAGGCACTTACTTCTAAAAGAGCAGTCGCTGAAAAATATAGAACGCTACTATTAACGTTTCTGCTAGTGCTGCTTTTTATATTTGCTAGAGAGTATTCAGACCTTATAGCGCTTTCGACCTAATTATTTTAAGCAAAATAATAATAAAACTAAACGGACTTAACATGACCAACGCCCACGATATCACTTACGAATCTGTCTTCCAAGCCGATATAATCGACCAGATGCAGGCACATGGCTGGCAATTGGGTCATGCCAGCGGCTATCAAACAGCGACCGCGCTATATGAGCAAGACGTGCTGGACTTTGTGCAGACGACCCAGCCCGATGAGTGGGACAAGTTTTGCCGCGTGTTTCCTATCGATAGTGAACGTCACTTTATTGAGGCTTTGGTCAAGCAGCTCAATAAAGCAGATATCAATGCGACTGATAGAGCCTCGCGCACTTATGGCACCTTGGGTGTGTTGCGGCATGGCTTAAAGATTCGTAATGCGCGTTTTAGTTTATGCCAGTTTAAGCCAGAGCATGATTTAAACCCTGATATCATCGCCCGTTATGAGAGCAATAAATGCCGTATCGTGCCTGAAGTGGTTTATAGCCCGCATACTAAAGCAGCAGTTGGCAGCGACGGCAAAACCGCCAAGCGTAACCGCATTGACATCGTACTGTTTATTAATGGCTTGCCCGTAGTAACTATGGAGCTAAAGTCTGAGTTTAAATAATCGGTACAAAATGCCATTACTCAGTATAAGAAGACCCGCCTGCCAAAAGACCCAGATACCAAGAAACCTGAGCCGCTGCTGACGTTTAAGCGCGGCGCATTGGTTCACTTTGCCGTCAGTCAATATGAAGTCTATATGACCACGAAGCTGGCAGGTGACAGTACTTACTTCTTACCGTTCAATAAAGGCACCAGCGAGGGCGGCGCGGGTAATGACGTGCCAGCCGATAGCAGCCGCTATGCCACCGATTACCTATGGAATGAAGTGCTGACGCCTGATAATTTGCTCGCCATCCTTGGTCACTTTATGCACTTGCAGATCGAAGAGGAAGAGGACGCGATCGGGCGCAAGTCCAAACGTGAGACCATGATGTTTCCGCGCTATCATCAGTGGGACGTGGTGACCAAGCTGGTCGATGCGGCTATCGATGAGGGCGCGGGTCAAAAGTATCTCATTCAACATAGCGCAGGCTCAGGTAAGTCTAACTCTATTGCATGGACTGCGCACCAGCTATCCACCTTATACAACAGCGACGGCGATAAGCAGTTTGACTCAGTCATTGTCATCACTGATCGAACTGTACTGGATGACCAGCTTCAAGATACTATCTATCAATTTGAACATGCTGATGGCGTAGTCGGTAAGATCAACCGTAAAGAAAGTGACGGCTCAAAGTCTGAGCAGCTTGCCGAAGCACTGGTCAACTCCCAGCCGATTATCATTGTCACTATCCAAACCTTTCCCTTTGTGCTCAAAGCTATCGAAGATTCTAGCGTCTTAAAATCGCGCCGTTACGCCATCATTGCCGATGAAGCGCACTCATCACAGACAGGCTCTACCGCACGCCAGCTCAAAGAAGTGCTGGTCTCAGGTGATATAGAGAGTAAGGCGGATGATGATAAGCCGCTCTCTAGTGAAGATGTCATCAATCAGGCGATGGACGCCAAATTAGCCGCCCGCCGTAGCAGTCCGAATCTAAGCTATTACGCCTTTACCGCCACGCCGAAGCCAAAAACCATTGAGCTGTTTGGCCGTCTGCCTAACCCTGACTTGCCAGCCGCCAGCGATAACCTACCAGCTGCTTATCATGTCTATTCTATGCGCCAAGCGATCGAAGAAGGCTTTATCTTAGATGTGCTCAAGAACTACACCAACTACAAAGTGGTCTATCAGCTCACTCAAAAGCTGGCTAGCGATGACGATGAGGTCGATGCCCGCCGCGCTAAGATTAAGCTGAATAACTGGGTGCGATTGCACGAGCATAATATCGCGCAGAAGGTTAAGATCATTATTGAGCACTTTAATGACAACATCAAAGGCTTACTCGGCGGCCAAGCCAAAGCGATGGTCGTGACAGGCTCACGTAAAGAGGCAGTACGCTATAAACTGGCTTTTGATAAATATATTAGTGATAACAGTTACCGCGGTATCAATGCTATGGTCGCGTTTTCAGGTGAAGTGACCTTTAACGACAATGACCCTGATAGCGGCGCATTACTTGGCGAGAAGTTCACCGAGCATAATATGAATATCGGTCTCAAAGGCCGTGATACGCGTAAAGCTTTTGATAGTGACGACTATCAAGTGATGCTGGTGGCCAATAAATTCCAGACAGGCTTTGACCAGCCGAAACTATGCGCCATGTACGTCGATAAGAAGCTGACAGGCGTGGACTGCGTACAGACCCTCTCACGGCTGAATCGTACCTATAAGGGCAAGGCGGAGAGCGGCACGTTTGTGCTCGACTTCTTTAATGATCCTGATGATATCCTTGAAGCCTTCCAACCGTATTATGAGACCGCGCATTTAGCGGACGTGTCCGACCCCGATCAGGTGTTTGACCTCTCTGAAAAACTACGCACCAGTGGTATCTTCTTATGGAATGAGGTTGAGCAGTTTGTTGACGCTTTCTACAGCAAGAACAAGTCTAACGCCGCCATTAGTAATAACTGCAAGCCTGCGGTCGAGCGTTGGCAGAAGCGTTATAAGCTGGCACGTGAACAAGCACAGCACGCGAAGGTGATGCTTGAGCGCACCAAAGCCACGGGCGATGTGGTACTGATGACCAATGCCGAGAATGACTACAAAGGCTTTAAGACTGAGCAAGACGAGCTAGAAATCTTTAAAAAGGATTTAGGGACATTTACCCGTCAATATGAGTTTATGTCGCAAATCGTGGACTATGACGATAAAGAGCTGGAAAAGCTGAGCTTATACGCCCGTAACCTGCGGCCATTATTACGCGAAAGTGTGGACAATGAGGATGATATTGATCTAACCAACATCGCTATGAGTCATTACCGCGTCTCAAAGCTGCACCAGCAGGATCTAAAGCTACAGGAGGGTAGTGGTGAGTTAGAAGCTGGCGGCGGCGCTGGTACGGCAACTCCTAAGGATATAAAAGAAGCATTCTTGTCGCAAATCATTGAGCGCTTAAATGAGGTGTTTGCTGGCGAGGACTTTACCGAGAATGATATGGTTAATTTTCAAAACACCATTTGGGATAAAGTCACAGAAAATGAGATCGTGGTAAAGCAGTTTAGTAATAACAGTACCGATCAGATAATGTTGGGCGGCTATCCTGATGCAGCAATGGATGCGCTGTTTGAGAGCCAAGAGGCGTATGAGGGTATGACCATGCACTTATTGTCTAATCCTAACCAGTTTAAAAAGTTCATTAGATTGATGCTTGATACGAAGCTGGGTGCTTAGAGGTATTCGCGATAATAAAAATAACAAGTGTGTTCATAGACAAAGACAGATGATTAGAACTTGCCTTTGTCTATGAGAAATTTTTAATATGATAGATAGAAACCACTACATCTTATCTTTGTTTTATTAATCTTCATAACCTGAGGTACAAGTATTATCTTCTTTTTCTAGTTTTTTTATTGCTATTTGGTCGCCCTCTAACGCCCGTTTAGCAGTTTTTCCACATTCTGAATTAGGTTTGTTGGCATAAAAAGATGCAGCATGACTAGATTCAGCAGACGATAATCCTATGTCGTTAATAAACTTAATGTACGCATACTCATAGTTTTTTCCAGCGGGTGAACGTTTATCAAGTCCAAGTACTTCTTTAATGCTTTCCACCTCAGAGCGCCTGACATAACCTGCATCAGTCATCTTTTTTACAAACTCATCTGCATTACTATCCTCTTCGCCATAACCGCATAACTCCCATATGACAGCTTCATGATTACGTGACACATAACCGTCAATTAGTCTCGCTTCTATGGCTAATTTTTGCATATTTTCATGTGCATCATAATTGCTGCGTTCAATGTCTTTACATTCAAGGGCTGCATGTGAGAACGTCACCGCCATAAAGCAGCTAATGCCAACACCTATCTTAGTTAATACTGATTTTAATTTCATTCTGTAACTCTTTATATTACATAAAAAAATAGACTATATCATTACTTACTTGCCATTATGAATCTATACCTAAGAAAACGTGCCTTTTTTGCCTAAATAGCTTCTAAGCCTTATCACATGTACCATTAAATTAGTAATGCCCCTGTCCTAAGCGTGCCTAAGTTGCCTTTATTATGCCTAAATAGGTATGGTTTTAGGACGGTTTAGGCAAAAAAGGCATAGTTAGGCAAAGGCCTTTACTAAGAAAAACCCCCTAGCTGTAAGGGCTAAGGAGTATTAAGGCAAAAAAGGCACATTTCTGGGTAAGTATCTTTATTTATAAAGCTTTGGATTGACCTCAATAATTTTTTTTCGTCCCTCTTCCGTTTGCCTGATATGTGACTTACTTTCTAAGTTATCTAGCTCACCTTGAAGTAAGCGGTTATTCTTACGCATAGGCTGAGGTGCACCATTATAAATATCAGCGCGGTTTAACTTATGAGGGTTTTTATTTCTTGCTTTATTTACTAACCAGCAACTTAGCTTTTCACTGTCATTCTGCTCACCTGTAGAGGTTGCATCTTGGTAGCGTAAGCGTTCGGTTGTTGAGTATTCCACCAACATAAAGCCGCGTTTTATGTCATCAGTGGTAACGGTCTTACGGCTATCAAAGAATGCCATTAGTGAGGCTATGCGCGTGGCATTTTCTGCCATACGTGAGGCGTAAGCTTTGAGATATTGTAAAACTTGTCCGTTGGCTTGTCGGTTCTCTATCGTTTGCATACCGTCCTCAAAAGCTTGTACTGCTTCATTGCTTGCCCATTGCATTTTAATACGGCTAGGTGCGCCTATGCTGTCGTTTGGTAAATTGGCTGGCAGTGGGTCAAGTAAGCTTTGACAGCGTGACCAGTAGTCTATTAAGTAAGGGTTATCATGTGGTTTGTCATTCCTACGCTTTGGATCATTCCAAACTCTTTTACCTCGTAAGTCCTCAGGACAAGCAATTATTGCCCGTGCTAAAAAGCCTTGTCCACTCATAAATGGGTCGGTTAATGCTTTTTCTAAGACTACGCGCTGTCCTTGAAGTAAAAAAGTCATACGGACATCATAAGCGGTGGTTCTTGGGTTAGAGTAAGCATTTTTTTGTGATCTCATACGCCTAGCCATGCCACTGCTATAAAGTTTTGTTATTGCACCTAATGCGCTGCCAGCGGTATCACCTGTCATGCTGTGGCCATTAAAAAATTGACCTGCTTCATCAGTAGATAAACTAGCATTGTACATCTCACCATCAACAAAACGATCAATAAGTGGTTCAATCGTTGCATCATCGAACATAGTAACGGGGTTAGGTGGCTTTGGGTTTTCATCTAAAAAAGCGGCTCTGTCTTTACCTTTTAGACTTAATAAATTATTCTCCCATGATGATATGTCACTTAAATAATTAGAATATAGCTGTTTCTCATGTTGGTCTATTTTAAAGTGACTTAAGCCCATTACTTGCGTTTTACCGGTACCGCTTTCGCCCTCTGTAATAATAATAAGGCTCGTTGGCTTGTGTTGGCTGCCCATCGGTGCATCAATATGCGCTTGCCCTATATGGGCTATTGCACCTAAAACGGCCTGTCCTGCCATCGCTAATGGTACTTGTGTATAGTAAGCAATTGCTTCTATTGGTCTTCGTAGTATCGGCGGCCATGCTTCGATGGGGTAGAGTGTGGGCTGGCTTGGGTCACTTGCGAGCAGTTCAGGTTCGCTCCATGCATCAGCTTGTAAATTAGTTATAGTGGTTTTACTGTCTTCCAAAATAACAGCATAACTTAAGCCCCCATATTCCAAGTGTTCTAATACTGTCCGGTCACTGGTAACTATTACCTTTACGTTATGACCTGCCAGCGGCTTGCTTACTTCGTCTACCTTGTCTAATGTCGTAAAGATGGTAACAGGCCTATCTTGTGAGAAATGCTTAACCGTTTCATTGAATAGCCATTCAGTAGGGCTAATAGCTATCGTCACATGCTCGCTGATTAAGCATTTGGCTAGGGCTATGCCATCATCAAAGTTATCTACTGCGATAAGCTCGCTATCATTACTTAATGATCCAATAAGGTAAGCAGACGGCTGGCTAGTGTCGGTTATGATCGGTTTGATATGGTCATCAGCATATAAGCATCGTAAGCTTGTCGGCTCATAATCTTTGTTATACAAAACCATTCCTATAGTGCCTATTGTGTCCAACTTATCCGCTGCTTTTTCTCCTTTGATTGGTGTTACCCTTTCATCAATAATAAGCAAGCTTTTAGGGTTCAATAACAGTTGGTTTTCAGCTAAAATAGTAAATCCTGATAGTGCTTCGATAGTTGCTATTGGGTAGTCACCTAAGATGCCAGATAATCCCACCTTGCCGTGGGTTTTTTCTTGGCTGTCGGTTTTTAGTGTAGTAATCATTTATTACTCCTTTTCTCGCAACTCGTTCCACTGATATATAGGCTGATGCCTTTCAAAGTAGAGACTAAGATCGGTATTCCTATAGCGTTGCTTTGGTAAGAATGTTTACACTCCACTAGTTTTTTAGTTACAAATATTTCAGGTTCGCTCTGTTTACATGCCACTAATGATATAAGCAAGCCGATGACACTCACCCATATCATAAAAATGATAAAACTAACCCACATGCCACGCTTGCCAGCTTGCGCACCGTTTTTGAGTTGTAAGT
The DNA here is from genome assembly GCF_014897815.1 of Psychrobacter sp. PG1. Classification (GTDB taxonomy): domain Bacteria; phylum Pseudomonadota; class Gammaproteobacteria; order Pseudomonadales; family Moraxellaceae; genus Psychrobacter. The sequence continues at coordinate 82,431 of NZ_JABUZG010000048.1, read as the reverse complement.
TGTCTTTGATAGGATTATTACTCATGACCCTTTACCTCCACTGTTGGCAAGGTTATAAGCCCATCTATCATTTCACTAACTATCCTTGCCAGCTCATTATTTTCCAGTAGGGTAGACCTTATACCTACAATAATGCCCTTGCTCGTGTCATCCTTGATCTTAATAGTACTAAGTCCCATTGATAAGCTTTCAGCATCGTTTGATATGTCTTGTACTCGGTCGTTAATGATAGACAGGTAAAGGCCATCAACTGCTACTAGGCTGGATTCTAAGATGTCGTTTGATTGGCTCATGGAGTCACCTCAGTATTAGGAAATTCGCTTTCTAGTTCTAGTAAGGTCTGTTCATCGAGCCAATAGACCGCAAACCGTTTGTTGTTATGCTTGACCATTTCACTTTGAATTAGCAGTCCTGTATCGCGCAAGTTATGAATGCGTTGGGCTAAGCTTGTGATTTGGTAAAGGCAGATAGACTCCCATATACTGATCGTCGCGCCTGTCATTAGGTGCGCTCTGATTATTTCTATTTGGGTTTTTGAGGTAGGCTCGTAGATCACGGGTGCAGTTACTGAGGTCAACATATTAAACCCCTTCTTTTGCGTTAGCATTGGTATGATTATCTGTCTGCTGTCCATGACTATCTAACCAGTTATTTATTTCTGACAATCGCCATAGACTAGCTCTTCCAATCTTAAAAGGTTTTGGAAAACTGCCTTGATTGATTAAATGGTAGATATGCTTAACACTAAAGCCAGTGATGCCGCGTGTGGCAGCTTTGGCAGTGACAGTGCGCTGTTGACCTGACTTTGTAATGTAGGTCTTAGCTTTGCATTCGGGATAGTTGGCAAGGTCTGCCATCCTCAGGTACTTATTAACTGGCGTCATTATGTAAACCTCTTATAAAGTTTTTTATTTAGAAAACGATGAGAAAAAACAATAAGCTGTCTGTTTCACCTCAATGTTCTGAGGCAAAATAAAAGTAATCTTGTTTTTTTGTAACCAATTTCTAGACTGGTTGACAGGCTTATCGCTATGGTTTGTAAGACCTTACGGGCTTTTAAGAGGAGTACAGTTTCGCTGAAGGGTATTGCTTATTTGGCGTTTGCTAACTACTATGAGACTTACACATAATATGAAAGTCAAAAAAGCATATTAAGTGTTAGTAAAAACCAGCAAAGACAAAGCCAAGATACAACTATCTCCTCTTTTAGGTGGTTATTTAAGTCATGGTTTGAATCCTCTTTGTTGTGTCTCATTAAATAGGTGGGCGGATAAATCGCTACCTAGTCGCCAAACTTAAAAGCGACTTATACGCCCATACTATTTTTTCTTTATTTTTTAATCAGATTGTTTCATTGCTACAATTCAGTAGGTAACTAAGAGTTAGCTTACCACATGTTTATGGAGCATTATTAAATGTTGCTATCTACATCTATAGATTAGTTTACTAAGTTGCCTATGTAGATAGATCAATCGACTAAGCTACTTCGATTGTATTTAATGAGATTTTATCCATTTTTTTCATAGGCTTATGTACGCTGATATCGGGACAAAGTAAACTAATAGCGCTCATATAAAATCATATTTAGTTACATTGTTTTTTGGTTCTATATAAAAATCTACTCTTTTATTTATATTGAAAGTGCTTAGTGAGCGCATCTAATATATCTATTGACACGCCTTGTGCTTTTAGATTTTTTATCAAAATGTCTTTATCATGCAGCGTTATATTAGTCACTTGCTTATTTCTCTTACTCATTTCTTTGTATAATTCATCAGGTGTTAAAAGATCAAAACTAACCGCTTTACCGGCGCGCAAATCTTCAAGATGGTTTGCCCATTTATTCATCATCATTTGACGCTCCGCTAAATGAGCTGATAAGTCATATCGCTTTTTCACACTAGACTGCTCGAGGTGCGCTAACTGTATTTCTATCAAGTTGTCATTGAATTGCAGCTCATATAGCCCTGTACTAGCAAGCTGTCTGAAGCCATGTCCTGTCATTTTGGGGTAGTGGTCACCCGTATAGCCCATGCGATTTAATGCCTGATTGAACCAAGCTTCACTATATGGCTTATTAGATTCGAAGTTATAGAAAACATAACCTGTCTGCTCTGTCAGTGGTCTCAAACTTTCAATAATTGCCATTGCTTGTGGTGACAGCGGGATAATATGATCTTGACGCATTTTCATCTTATGAGCTGGCACGCGCCAAACGCTTTTATGGTAATCAATTTCTGACCATTCAAAAAACCTTAATTCTTTAGTTCTAACAAAACATAGCGTCATTAGCTGCAAGCCAGCAACAGTTTGTTGATGGCCATTTGGATGGTTTTCTACATAGCTGTCAATATTGCGTAGAAGCTCAGGAAATTGGTGTTGTTCAACGGCTTTCATGCGGTTGGCTTTGTGTGGTCTTAATGCCTTGTTACGTCCGCTGGCAATATTAACGATGTCATAACCTAGCGTATTGATAGCATAGTCAAATATTGAGCTGATAAGTCCCATGGATTTATGCGCGGTTACTGACGTATATTTGCCTTGTGCTTCGAAGCTAGTTTGAATAGCAAGTCCTGTCTTAATAATATCTTGCGCTGTGATCGCACTAATAGGATATTCACCTATGTGGTCTAAAATATGATTATTCAAAAACCCTTGTAGCTTTTGCACGTTCTTCGATGTGGTTTTTGATTTCTCTGACATATAGCTTTCAGCTATGACTTTAAATAAATCTTTTTGTTCGTAGCTGTTTTTGTGCCTGTTCTTATGGTCGTTAGGATCGATACCGTCAGCAAGTAATAATTTTGCTTTGTCGCGTTCGATACGAGCTTGCTTGAGTGTTACTTCAGGTTTGAATGATGCGTCAATCATCTGCTTAGATAGTTTATACGTACCAATATGATGAGTTTTTTGTTTAGGTTTAATATCTTTATCGGACTGATGGCGATAAGCCATTACCCAATAAAGTGAACCTTTAGGATCATGAATTAAATAAAGACTGTCTCCATCGCTATATCTTGTGCGTTTGGCGGGTGCTGACTGCTTAGCAATTGCCTTCACGCCATTGTCAGTTAGTAAATAGTTTTTACGCTCATTCATTATCACACCCGAAAGCCAGCTATAAAAAATGTTGTGTATGTACAACAAGATGTACAACATTCTATAGGTGCTAATAGGTAATGGCAAGTTATGTTGAAAGACGTAATACTTTAGTATATAAGGGTTTTAGAGGTTTGAGGTAATGCTAGGGAAGGGGGAAATACGATGATTGGTGCGCTCGGCGGGAATCGAACCCACGACCCTCGGCTTCGGAGACCGATACTCTATCCAACTGAGCTACGAGCGCATAATAACAACGGCGTACGGTATTATCAACATCATGCTTAAACGAGCGTTATGAGCAGTAAGGATGTTGAAAAATAAAGACCGCTTAGTCTAACAAATAAAATCCATAAAGCCAATGAATGAAGACAGTGATTGATGTTTTTTAAGAAAAAACAGGATAGTCATTAAACAGGCATGGCAATCTACCTGCCTTTTCCCTTATAATGACAGGGAGAATTCATATTTATAATCACCGATTACAAGTGTGCTAGTATGCGGGATGGCTGTTTGCTATTGATAACTACTTGGTTGTCAAAGGAGGACAAACAGAATGTCTGAGCCGTATAAGCCTTTGTATATGTAATAAGAGAACGTGACGAATGAGAAAAGTAGTTATGTTATCGGCAGCTGCCATTCTAGGAATCGCTAGTATCGCGGTGAGCCAAGCTGAAAGTGTAGTAGACACTCCTGTAACTGTTTCTGATGTAGCAGCCGCGCAAGAAGTGGTAGCAAATGCGCCTGAGCAATTGGGTGATGATACCCAAGCTGCTGCAGATACGACTGATGGCGAGGCACCTGCCGCAGAAACTGCTGCTGCCGCACCTGCGGTTGATGAAGAGCCTATTCCGCAAGATACGCCGCAAGTGCAAAAGCTGATTGCTTTGTATCCTAACTTAATTGCTCGCATTCAGCCAGTTGCTAAAGTGTGCTTTGAAGACGATGAAGTTTGTGATGTGACGGCACGCGCCGCTGGCCCAGCAGCGGGTGATGGTCCTCGTGATGGCAAAGCAGTATACAATGCCGTATGTCAGACTTGTCATGCGGCAGGTCTACTTGGCTCGCCAATCTTAGGTGACGCTGGTGCATGGGGACCACGTATCTCTAAGGGTAAAGAAACATTATACACTCATGCTATCAATGGTTTTAACGCCATGCCTGCTAAAGGTGGTGCTGATATCCCTGATGAGGAAGTTCAAAACGCTGTCGATTATATGGTTGGTGAAGCAAGCTAATTATATTGAATATCTGGCTAAGCCTTTTACCCTATATATCAGTGGAGCGCCTATTTCATTAAATGAGATAGGCGCTTTTTTAATGATGAGTATTATCAATACGGTACTTCTAAGGCATTACAGTTGAAATTCACCAATACTAGCCTCACTTTATGACACTACACAGTCTCTTCTGTCTGTTTATATTCTAAAAACGATTTTACATAAATTTATAACCAATAAAGAGGTTTTCATGTCTGAGGTACCAGCACTTGCTATCCAGAATTTATCCAAAACCTATAGCAATGGGTTTTCGGCACTCAAAGATGTCAGTTTAACTGTCCCGCAAGGAGGGTTTTTTGCGTTGCTGGGGCCAAATGGTGCTGGTAAATCAACCATGATTGGTATTATTAGCTCGCTTTTTAAACCAACCACTGGCAGCGTAAAGATCTTTGGCACCGACTTACTAGAGAATCCGTCTATCGCTAAACAGTATCTTGGTATCGTCCCACAAGAGTTTAATTTTAATATGTTCGAAAAAGTCGAAGATATTTTGATTACACAGGCCGGTTACTTTGGTATTCCTGCCAAAGAAGCACGCCCACGGGCAAAACGATTATTAATGGCGCTAGGTCTGTGGGACAAGCGCAATAGCAAGTCACGTGAGCTATCAGGTGGTATGAAGCGCCGGTTGATGATTGCAAGGGCGCTGATTCATAAGCCAAAATTATTGATTTTGGATGAGCCAACCGCTGGGGTAGATATCGAGTTACGCCGCTCTATGTGGGAGTTTATGCAGCAGATTAATATCGAAGAAAACACCACGATTATTCTGACGACTCATTATCTTGAAGAGGCGGAGCAGCTGTGCAAACGCATTGCGATTTTGGATCATGGTGAGATTCGTATTAATACCGAGATGAAGGATTTGCTAGCGCAGCTATCGGTTGAGACTTTTGTTTTTGATTTGGAGACACCGCTTACGCGTCAATTGGTTTTGGCAGGAGTGACAGACACATCGCAGCCTGATGATCAGACGCTTGAAGTCACACTGACTGAAGGCGAATCGTTGAATGGTGTTTTTGACCAGTTATCTGAGCAAGGTATCACGGTAGCCAGTATGCGTAATAAAGCCAACCGACTAGAAGAGCTATTTATGCGCTTAGTAGACAAAAATATCCAAAGTGCAGACAGCATGAAGGAGGCAGGATTGTGAGTCAAGAAATGATAGATCCTAATAAAACCATGTCATGGAATAAAAAGTGGATTGCTTTTCGCACCATTTTGTTAAAAGAGGTTCGCCGAATTCTGCGTATTTGGCCACAGACCTTGCTGCCACCAGTGATTACGATGAGTCTCTATTTTGTCATCTTCGGTAAGATGATCGGCTCGCGTGTGGGTGAAATGGGCGGCGTACCATATATGCAGTTTATCGTGCCTGGTCTCATTATGATGTCGATTATTACCAACAGTTACTCCAATGTGGTTTCGAGCTTCTTTAGTGCCAAATTCACCTCCAGTATCGAGGAGCTGTTGGTTTCGCCAGTTTCCAAACATGCGATTTTAATGGGTTATATCAGTGGTGGTATCTTTCGTGGACTGGCCATTGGTATCATCGTCTCAATAGTCGCACTATTTTTTACCGACCTTGGCATTGAACATTTATTTGTGACGGTATTTACGGTACTGGGTACGTCTATCTTATTTTCACTTGGTGGCTTTATCAACGCCGTGTTTGCTCGCTCATTTGATGATATTTCTATCATTCCAAGTTTTGTGCTTACGCCATTGACTTATCTAGGTGGTGTGTTTTACTCGATGGAAAACTTGTCACCATTTTGGCAAAATATCTCACTATTAAATCCTATCGTTTATATGGTGAACTCATTCCGTTACGGTATTCTTGGTTATTCTGATGTGAATGTCTGGTATTCAATGGCGGCTATTTTTGTCTTCTGTGCGGTATTCTATACCATCGCCTATCGTTTACTCAGTAATGGCTCACGTGTGCGCTTGTAGATTAGTTTGTAAAATGTAGCTTGTCACCTTATTATAAGAGTCTAACATTGTTGGGCTTTTTTTATGCAAAATTTTTTTGTCAGAAGTATGAGTAAGGCTTTTACAGCCACTTTATTGAGTACAATCACGAGCATTGCCATCGCAGCGCCACTTGCGGCAATGGATGATTATGATTGGGTCGTCATGGAGACGCCTGTAGATCCTGCAACGTATAAGTATGATTGCCATAACGACTACAAATATGAAACTTATGATGCGCTACAAAACTGTCTTTATAACTTGAGGGAAGATGCGGATAATGCGCTTAGTAAGCAATGGAGTATCAGCGATAAAGTCGTTAGAGAGAGAAATGCCATTTATATCAAAGTCGCTAATCGGAAAAACCCACTAGTATTTGTTGATTACTCCAGTCCTTATGAGGAGGATTTTAATCCTTATTATTCGCTACAAGACTACGATAAATCACGGAAATTACTGACAATACATCAAAGATTTTATGAAGGAGAGAGCTTGACGGTAGTTAATTTGGTTACTGGGTTTTGGCAAGATTTTAGTCTCAGAAAGCTAAGTATCTCTCCTGATATGAGATATATAGTCGGTTTTGAAAGTGAAATGGGAGCGACGGAACATGTCAATATTTTGGAGCGACAAGATAGCGGTTACTATGAAGGCTATTATAAACAAGTCTATAGCAGTAGTGACGATTCAAAAAACTACGACAATCATAAAAAGTTTTATCAAGCAGATAAAGCACAGCAGGTTTATGATAGCGAAACCTTTACTTGGGTAAATGATGATAAGTTTTATGCAGATTCTTTTTATAAGTTGAATCAAGCGGATTCAGCGGCTTTTAGAGTACGATATACCTTTATTAAAAATGCCTCAACGGATAAGTGGCAACTGTATGAAGGTAGTAGGTAAATGATCGCTATCTCTCATTGTATAAAGACGGTGTTGACTGTCGCAGGACTATTTATATTGACCACAATAGCATCCTTAGATGCACAGGCAGCGCCTTTAGCTTTAGAGCCATCGACAAATGAAGAGGTATGGATAAAAGTCCCTTCGCCTGTAGCCATAGACTGGTATGAAGACAGCTGTCGATACGATCATACTGAATATCGAACGTTTAAAGATTATGAAAACTGTATTTTTAAATCGTTAGCCCAAGCTGATAATTTGCAAAGCCGAAAATGGGGCTTGAGTGACCGCGTTATTCGAGAAAAAGATACCATTTATATTAATACACCCAACCATAAGCAGCCATTAGTATTTAAGGATTATCTTGAACCGTTTGAAGAAGAGTATAGGGCTCATTATCAATTGCAGGATTATGATAAATCACATCATCTGTTGCAGTTACTACGTACGATGTATGAGACTCAAGCGACTGTCATTGTCGATTTAAACACAGGGCGCTGGCAAGAGCTGTATGCGACCAATCTTAAGTTTTCTAGCGATATGAATCAAGTGGTAGGGTTTAATGGTAGGCAAGGTGTGACCAGAGATATCATAATATGGGAGCGTCAAAAAGCTGACAATGACGGACGCTATGCAACGATATTTGCTAGTAATGAATTATATGAACAAGATTATGATAATGACAAAAAACATGAGGTGTACGAAGCGCGAGATATCAGTTGGACAAGCGATAATAAAGTTAACGTTGATTTTTATTACAGAGTCAATCCCACTGACACGGTAGCATTTCGCGTGCGCTATATTTATGCGGCTGATAATAAAGAGGGTAAATGGCAGAGAGTTTTACCTGATGTTAATACCAACGATTAAAAAACAATAAAAAGGTCTAGCTCTCATATGCAAATAACTCTATCAGTAGCCACTGAAATTCGCATCTGTATGACGAGTGCAATACTGCTAATGCTGTCAATGCCAGCACAAGCAGACCTGCCCCAAGCGACGACGGATGACTATGTTTGGGAAATAATAGACAAGCCCGTTTATCCTAACTGGGGTGAGAATTGCAGTAGTGAAAATGAGCGGATTTATCAAGATTGCTTAGATAAAAGCTTGATGATTTATAATCAAAGACTCATCAAGAAATGGGGTTTATCAGAATACATTTCTCGCAAGATAAACAAGACTATCATAAAGGTACCAAATCATGGCCTTATCATATTGATGGACGATTTTGCAGAAGGGGAAAAAGAGCTTAGATATGTTTATCTTTTAGACCATTATGATGCAGATAACAACTGGCTTTATTTATCTGGGCAAATATATGAGACTAACAATACAGTATTGATTGATTTAGATTCAGGCTTCAAGCAAGAGTTTGAAGGATCGCATTTGACATTTTCACCAGACATGACTTATGCAGCCACGGTTAAAGTTGAGTTTCCAGAAGAAGAGGTTATCATTTGGAAAAAGGACAAGTACGGTAGCTATCAGTATGATAAGAACAATATGGATTATGGAAATTTTCGGCAACATTTCAAGTTTTATGACAGTCGGAAGTATAGTCCAATGCCTTACAGTGCAAAGCTTGAATGGGTTACCAATAATAGCTTATTGGTAGATTTTTATTTTAATATGAATGAGCATGACACTATTGCTTATCGAGTACGATTTAATTATGTGAAGACAGAGCCCACATCAGACTGGCAAATGATTCCCATAAAATAGCCCATTGCTGTAAAATAGCGTGTTTTCGTTTTATTATATTTAAGCATGAAAGGTAAGTAACTTATGAGTATTCACGGTATCTTGGGTGAGCAAACCACTGACTATCCAACTGAGTATAGTCCAGAAACCTTGTATCCTATTGCCCGCAGTATGGGGCGTGATGTCATTGGCTGGCAAGACGATAAGTTAATGGTTGGCATCGATTGGTGGCAGGCATTTGAGATGTCTTGGTTGAATCCGCAAGGACTCTCGCAAGTTGCGATAGCACGTTTTGACATTCCGGCCAGCTCGCCATTTATCGTTGAGTCAAAGTCACTTAAGCTCTATCTAAACAGTATCAACTTTACTGAATTCGCTAGTTGGAATGATGTGCAAGCGCTGATTGCTAAAGATTTATCAGCCTGTGTAAAAGCAGACGTGCAAGTTGAGTTGTTTGGCTTAGAGGAAGACCTGCATAATAAGACAACAGGGTTATTGGTGGCTCAACCTGAGGGTGTTTGCATTGATGACGCGCTTGCTAACAGTAGCGAAAAAGTCGCATTGTGTGAGCATCCTGATGCGTCATTGCTAAGTAGTGATAAAGATTTAAACAGTAGCTCTATTTTAGAGAATACTGGCACTGAGCCTTATATTTTCTATTCTAATTTACTACGCAGTAATTGTCCGGTGACCAATCAGCCAGATTGGGGGACGTTGGCGGTTTCGATTACCAGTAATAAAACAGTCGATGATGCTGGAATGCTGCGTTATATCTTAAGTTTTCGTCAGCATAATGGTTTTCATGAGCAATGTGTGGAGCAAATATTTGCTGATTTGAGTCAATACTATGAGCCAAGTGAGCTGATGGTTCGCGCTTGGTATACACGCCGAGGCGGTCTCGATATCAACCCTTGTCGCGTCAGTGATATCCGCTTAATGCCACAGCCAAGCCGCTTGATTCGGCAGTAAATAAATATTAATTTTTAGCTTTCATAGATGCGCGTTCTTTCTTATACTCAATAAACCTTATTTTATGAATATTGAGATGCAGTTATGAAGTTAAAAACCAGCTTTTTAACCGCTCTAGGGACTGCTATTTTGTCTCTTTCTACCTTGCAGTTAGCACAGGCTGCATTTGTGGAAAACCAATATAACTGTGAAGACGCTTATATGGAAGTGGCTTATGATTGTGGTAACAATGCAATTATAGTCGAAAAAAATCGCCTTAATAAAATCTATATGAGCGTTTATCGTACTTTAAATACGACACAGCAACAGCGCTTGGATAAAGAACAGCGCGTATGGTTAAAGACCCGCAATCAGAAGTGTGATTTTGACTACGAAGGTCCAATGAATAATTCTGTGGTATACGCTCAGATTAGCGCTAATGTTTGCACCGCTAATGAAACACAGAAACGTAGTAAGGCGATTGCCAAAAAATATAATATCAAATAACAATTTTCATTTTTTTAGAAGTAAAAAAAGCGCCTATCTTATTCACTAAGATAGGCGCTTTTTATGGTATAAGGTTTATGAATAAAACTATTTGCCGCTTACTTTTGCCATGACTTCTTCACGGCTGAGCATTTGCTTTTCTGTCTCACGGCGATTGACGTATTCGTACTTGCCTTCAGCCAAGTTACGGTCTGAAACCACGATACGATGAGGAATACCAATCAATTCAAGATCAGCAAACTTGACACCTGGACGCTCGTTACGATCATCAAGAAGCACATTGATGCCTTGTGCTTTTAACTCTTCATAGAGTGCCGTCGCTGTCTGCATGACGGTCTCTTCTTTTGACTTCATCGGTATGATAGCGACTTCAAAAGGAGCGATTGAATCATTAACCGTTGGCGTCTGTGGCCACATGATACCATTTTCGTCGTTGTTCTGTTCGATAGCAGCGGCAATGATACGGCTCACACCAATACCGTAGCAGCCCATCATTAGGGTCACAGGCTTACCATCTTCACCAGATACGGTAGCATTTAACGCTTGCGAGTACTTATCACCCAACTGGAAGATATGACCGACCTCGATACCACGTTTGATTTTTAGGCTGCCTTTACCATCAGGAGAAGGGTCGCCTTCCTGCACATTTCGTACATCAACGACACGAGTAATGCTCGCATCACGCGCCCAGTTCATACCAGTGGTGTGTTTGTTGACTTCATTGGCACCGCATACAAAGTCTGACAAATTTGCTGCCGAACGATCAACAAAGACAGGCATATCCAAATTAACGCCAATATAGCCTTTATGCAGACCAGCAGCTTTCAGTTCTTCATCAGAAGCCATTGTCAGCGGCACATTGGCCTCTTCGATTTTCTCGGCTTTGATCGTATTTAGCTGATGATCACCGCGTAATACGATAGCAATAAGCTGTGGCTCATCATTTTCGGTATGACCATGGACGATTAATGTTTTGACCGTCGTTTCTAATGGTAAGCCTAAATGTTCAGCAACCATTTTACAGCTGGTCATATTTTCCGTCAGGACGTCTTCGCGCTCCATCTTCGGTGGCTGACGCTCAGCGGTGCTCACTGATTCGGCAAGCTCAACGTTGGCCGCATAATCAGAAGAATCAGAGAAGGCAATATCATCTTCGCCGCTGTCTGCCAACACATGGAACTCATGTGAAGCAAAACCGCCGATAGAACCCGTATCTGCTTGCACGGCACGGAAATCTAAACCCAAACGGGTAAAGATGCGCGTATAAGCGTCATACATGTCATGGTAAGTCTTGGCCAATGAGGCTTGGTCAACGTGGAACGAGTAGGCGTCTTTCATGGTAAATTCGCGTGCGCGCATCACACCGAAACGTGGACGAATCTCATCACGGAATTTATTCTGAATTTGGAAAAAGGTGATTGGTAGTTGTTTATAACTACGCAGCTCGCCTTGCGCCAGATTGGTGATAACTTCTTCATGTGTCGGACCAAGCACAAAGTCGCGATCATGACGGTCTTTGAAGCGCAATAGCTCAGGACCGTAATCGTTAAAGCGTCCGGTCGTTTGCCAAAGCTCGGCAGGCTGGGTCATCGGCATGAGCACTTCTTGTGCACCAACTTCTTGCATCTCTTCACGAACAATACGTTCGACTTTTTGCAAGATGCGTAGCCCCATGGGCAACCAAATATATAACCCAGAAGCAATCTTTCGGATAAGACCGGCACGCACCATCAATTGGCTTGAGGCGATATCGGCATCACTTGGGGTTTCTTTTAGAGTGGCAAATAAAAATTGACTGGCTTTCATAAATAAAGCGTAACCTTATCAACGATAAAATAAATAAGAAATAGTAGGATGTTGAGCGTGTGCTTTGATGGCCGACGCAAGCTTACCTTTGTATCACTTGGTAATAGTCTAGGACATGCCTAGCTAAAAAGTACTGCGACAAACAGTACATGAATAGAAAGTGCGTTCATAAAACGCCTTACAAAAAGGCTGGAACTTTTCATTTTGTATTAAAACGTTGATGTTGGCAGCGTCATACTTTACGCATAAAGACCAGAAAAATAGATGTACGCCAACATTTTGCTTATACAATCTGACTATGTTAGGTAAAGTTAGCCTAAGACGCAATGACTTTTTGTTTTTTCAGACAGAACGTGACTTAAACGTGACTTAAACGTGACTTAAACGAGCAAATGAGGTCACTACAACTCGATTATTTACCAGTTTTTAGGGTGTTTATAGTAAATGGTAGCGCTAGTCATTATGTAGCGTATTGGTAGTTATTACTTGAAGTTGCTGCTCAAAAGTAGCATTTATCATTTAGACAGTTATTTGTTATACGTTTAATAAAAATAAATGATAAAACTCTGAGGGTGTTTATATGAATAATCCTGACAATCGATCTCCTGTTAATAATGATGCGACTAACTCACAAGCGAAAAAACCCATTGCGATGATGTCGTGGATAATATTGCTCATCGGTTTAGCCGCTATCGTTTTTGCTATTTATAGTGTGCAGAATATAACCAAGGAAGAGCCGATAGAAACCATTACTCGTGAAGGCGTGGTCACACAAATCCAAAAATTGAATCGTTTGGAAACGGTGGCGTTTAGTGTCGATACCGTCATTACTAGCCAGCGCCCTGGCAGTTGGATGAAGCTGTGGCAAGACGAGCAAAAGGGTTTGTTTATCGCGCGCGGACGAGTGGAGGCGGGAATTGATTTAAGTGCACTTACCCCAGAGATGGTACAAGTGGTGCAGCCTGAAATTAACGTCGATGAGGTACAAGAAGCGGGTGCTAATACGCCAGTCTCAGTGATGCCGCAAATCAATATTACCATCCCACCATCAGAGATATTTTCAGTTTATCTAGACGATATCGAGATTTATGATTGGCAAACAGGTGCTTTTGGCATGATGCAAGTCGATCCAAAAATATTGCAACAAGCGCAAAGTATGGCAAAAAAAGAAGTACTCGAACGCGCTTGTCGTGGTGATGTCATGAATATGGCACTAGAAAATGCGCAAACCCAACTGCAACAGCTATTTTCGTTAACTGGTGCAGTAGTGACGGTGACTACGCAAGGCGCAGGCGCGTGCCAGATGCCAGTAAAATAACGCATACATAATTTTATTAGAGCCATAGACTAGATAGTCATACGTTAGCTTATTAATTGGAAACACTTAAAGTAACGCCATTTATATTGTATAGTAGAGCTTATCTATTATTCATAATCACCTTATGAATTTCGTTGGTGATATAACCCTATATAAAAGGTGGCGTATATGACAACTCTTAATAATAAACCGTCTTCTAAGCCTGAACGTCAGCTTAATAAGCGCCCTAAAGCGAAAGAATCGCTTTCTTTTGCGACATGGGTGCTATTAATTATAAGCTTCACTTTATTAGCCTATGCTCTTTATGTTATCCAAACCCGCATATTATAAGCAGCCAGCTGATGCTAGGGCGTGTCCTCAATTCAATCGATTACTTGTTAAATGGGTTAAAAACAGCTAAATTTTGCCAAACATCGTCAAACAGCTTCTTAATATTTCAATATTATGTGCGCTACTTTCCTTGTTTGACGGTAATTTATCTCATTTTTATCACCATTTTTAAAATGAGGACACGCCCTAGGAAGGGTAGATAATGTGATTAAAATACAATAGCTAATAGCTGAAACTCTTAGTAAATTGAGGTTTTAGTGTTGATGTAATGCGTCGCTATTTTTTAAATTCAGCAATCGCTAATTGGCGAGCCGCTTTATGTTCGACCATCGGTAATGGGTAATCAATGTCAGAAAATTTACCGCCCTTTGCTAGTGCTTGACGCATTTTATCCTCGCTATGCAAGATGGTGGCAGGAATAGCTTTTAGCTCAGGCAGCCACGTCTTGATAAATTCGCCATCGGTATCGTGGGTTTTGGCTTGGCTAAAAGGGTTCATAATGCGAAAGTAAGGTGCAGAGTCGGTGCCAGTCGACGCGCTCCATTGCCAACCCCCATTATTGGAGGCAAAGTCGCCGTCTATCAGCTGCTGCATAAAATAACGCTCACCTAAGCGCCAATCAATCAATAAATCCTTGGTTAAAAACATTGCCGTGACCATCCGCAAGCGATTGTGCATAAAGCCCGTTGTATTCAGGCAGCGCATTGCCGCATCGACTAACGGCACGCCAGTTTTACCTACGCACCATGCATTAAATTCCTGCTGATTATATGACCAATTAATCTTGCTATCGGTTTCCTTTTTATACGCTTGATGGCGAATCAGCTCGGGCTTATAGTCTAAAACATGGCGATAGAAATCTCGCCAAGCCAGCTCACTTATCCAGCGGTTAATGTCATTATTATCAGTGTTGTCAAAGCTATCCCCGCTATCTAAGTTGTCACCGTCATTCCCATGTAATTCTCCCAGTGCTTTGCTTAATTGTAGGTTAGCTTGTAAGTAGCAAAGTCTGGGGCTGATTGCGCCAATAGTCAGGTAGGCAGATAGCTGACTGGTGGTATTTAAACTGGGTACATCGCGACTGATATCGTAGTTATCGATATCATCAGCGATGAAGTCCTCTAAACGCTGGCAAGCTGCATCTTCGCCAGCAGGGTAGGCTGCCCGAGCGTGCTCAAGCTGTACGTCTATATCCATGTGCTCTAATAAACCAGCATTTTGCAGTGCCTTTTGATAATCTTCGACTACCTCTTTACTTACTCTTTCTATATCTTCGATAGTAGCATTGGCGTTTGAGACTTCTAGTTTGACTTTAGTGTTGCCATTTATGGCGGATGCCTCATGCATTTGTATGGTGCCGATATCCAAGGTATGCCGCCATTTTTTATAAAATGGGGTAAACACCTGATACATGCTGTCATCGTTCGTGGTGATGGTTTGTGGTGGCAAGATACATTGATCATGCCAGCGGATAAATTCTATATCGTTGTTTGCAAGCTGTTTGGTTAATTGCTCATCACGCTTAATCTCATTGCCTTCGTACTCGTGATTTGCTATCACAGTGCTGATCTGGTTCGCGCTACAGATATCTAGCATCGCCTCAACACAGTCAGAAAAGCTTGGACAGAGCTGTACTGTTAAGTGGATATTTAATTGCGTTTGCAGAGATTTGGCTAGGATAGGCAAGGTACGAGCGATATGGTCGAGCTGTGTCAGCGACATGTCATGGGCTTGCCATTGTTCAGGCGTCACGAAGTAAATAGCGCTTACTGAGGCGTTATCCGCATTTGCCTGCTCGCAAAGCGCAGCTAGCGCGGTATTATCATGAACTCGCAGGTCACGACGAAACCACATTAGGTAATGCGCTGGGTTTACGCTAGTGGCATCGTCGCTATTGTTGAAGTTGCTTGTTTCGGTGCTATCTGTGCTATCGGTGTTATGAGACGTTTCCGCCGCCGTTTTAGACATTCAACTATCCCTCTATTAATCAATCGCAATCATAAACAAAACTGGTAATAAAAGTATGCTAGGATAAGTTTTTGGATGCAATGGATTTACCATTCAATTAACAAATCCTCATATTTACGCTTTAGCGTTGGCAATTGACGTTTACCTTCCGTCAATGTAGCGAAGACAGTCTAATAATGTCGTACTGAGTGTTATATCTAAGGTCACATCATGCACGTTAAGTTTTGCGGATTTACCCAGCCTAATGATATTAAAATTGCTGCCCAGTTGGGTGTTGATGCGGTTGGCTTGGTATTTTATCCGCCCAGTCCACGCGCTGTCACTATCGAGCAGGCGCAATCGTTAAGTGCGTCTTTGCCAGCTTTTATAAGTATAGTGGCTCTAGTGGTGAATATGCCGCGCGCAGAGCTGATAGAATTAGCGAATCAGGTCGCTTTTGATATCATTCAATTCCATGGTGATGAAACACCGGAGCAATGTGCGCAGCTGGCCAGTGCGGTCAATAAACGCTGGATAAAAGCGCTGCGTATCAATGCTGACCAACACACTGCCGCTAGCGTAAGCGCCGAGATTAATGAGTTTGCCGCCGCTGGCGCGAACAGTATCTTATTGGATGCTTACCATCCCCATAAATATGGCGGCACAGGGGCACGTTTTGATTGGAGTCTGCTACCGCAAGACAGCTCGCTACCTATTATTTTAGCGGGCGGACTGGATGCCGATAATGTCGCTGCCACTTTAGATTTGCCTATTTATGCGGTCGATGTCAGCGGTGGGATTGAGTCTGACAAAGGCAAAAAAGACGCTGCCAAAATGCGTGCCTTTATGAAAGCGGTAAAACGCGACCGATGGCAAAATGAGACGCTTGGCGGATCTTCGAATATCAGTAACTAGTTTTTTAGCCGTGAACTTTTTATCCGTTAAATAGCTAATTACTTGGAAAATTTTCCCCTTATTTATCTTAAAAAATACCACTTATTATAGTAGGAATTATCATGAGTCATGTCGCGAGCAAAGATCTATCTACCACTGCTAAAGCTATCAATACCTTCACCAATCCAGAAAGCGTGCAAGATTTCAATCAATATCCTGATGCCCGTGGACATTTCGGCGTGCATGGCGGTCGCTTTGTCTCTGAAACCTTGATGGCAGCACTAGAAGAGCTAGAAACGTTATATATCAAGGTCAAAGCCGATCCTGCATTTTGGGAAGAGTATCACAATGATTTGGTCAACTATGTCGGCCGCCCAACGCCTTTATATCATGCTAAGCGATTGAGCGATGAGATTGGTGGTGCGCAGATTTATTTTAAACGCGAAGACTTAAACCATACTGGCGCACATAAAGTGAATAACACCATTGGACAAGCACTACTTGCCAAAATGAGTGGTAAAAAACGTATCATTGCTGAAACGGGTGCAGGTCAGCATGGCGTAGCGACGGCGACGATTGCCGCGCGCTTAGGGTTAGAGTGTATTGTTTATATGGGTGCCGACGATGTCGAGCGTCAAAAAATGAACGTCTATCGTATGCGTTTGCTCGGTGCAACAGTTGTGCCAGTGACTTCTGGTTCACGTACCCTAAAAGATGCCATGAACGAAGCGATGCGTGATTGGGTTACTAATGTCGATAGCACCTATTACATTATCGGTACGGTCGCTGGCCCGCATCCTTATCCGTTATTGGTACGCGATTTCCAAGCGATTATCGGCAAAGAAGCACGTATTCAGCATCTGCAAATGACGGGTAAATTACCAGATGCATTAGTCGCTTGTGTGGGTGGTGGCTCAAACGCCATTGGCTTGTTCTTTGATTTCTTAAACGATACTGACGTTAAAATGTATGGCGTTGAAGCAACGGGTGACGGTATCGAAACGGGTCGCCATTCGGCACCATTAGCCGCTGGTCGTATCGGTGTACTGCATGGTAACCGTACCTATCTTATGGCGGATGATGACGGTCAAATTCAAGAGACGCATTCTATCTCAGCAGGTCTTGATTATCCTGGCGTTGGTCCTGAGCACAGCTTCTTAAAAGACATGAAGCGTGTTGAATATGTCGGCTGTACCGATAAAGAGTCGTTAGAAGGCTTTCATGAAGTCACGCGTAAAGAAGGTATTATCCCTGCGCTTGAATCTGCTCATGCCGTTGCTTATGCATTGAAGCTGGCTAAAACCATGACGCCTGATCAAACCATTATCATCAATATGTCAGGTCGTGGTGACAAAGATTTGCATTCAGTAATGAAGGCGGAAGGGATTGAGTTGTAATGCCTGAAAGTGATGTAATACCAGAATATTCGGCTTTAAAAAATGCTTTCAACAAATTCGGTTACTTTCGTACGTCTAAAGAGGGCTTTTTCGAAAAGATAGGTTCTCTTTTAGATCGAACAATGTATATTTTTTTATATGTAGTGGCGACATTAGTTTTTTCTATAAGCTGTGCATTTGTCTCTTCTAATAATAATTGGTGGCTGGGTATAGGAGTAGGATCTTTATTCCTTATCTTAGCAGCAATAGGCAACCATTTTGATATGGAAAGATCGAAAGAAGAAAATTCAGAGATCAAAAAAAAGTTAGAGATGGAAAAAGTAAAAGTAAGGAAAGCAGGAGAAGAGTCTGAAAGAACAGGTATTAAGCTTCAAGAAACGAATCTCAAGTTGATAGAAACTCATGAGCAACTAGTAATTTCTATACTAAAAAGCATATTTAAAAATTTAGAACTAGATACTTATACTAGAGTTTCAATATATTTTGAAGAGTGTGGTCAGTTTTTGATATTAGGACGTTATTCTCAGAACCCAAAATTTAAAGAAATTCATACTAGGGTATTCCCTATTAATAAAGGTGCTTTAAGTAAAGCGTGGGAGCATGGACAATATTATGATGATGAATGTTGTTCCTATGATGACAAGTCAGGTTATGAACATTACCAAAAACAAAAATTTGATTATGATCAAGAGCAAACCGAAAGTCTAACAATGAAAAGTTGTGAGTACGTTGGAGTTGCTCTAACGCATATTGATGAGCATATTGGTGTAATATTATTTAAAAGTGAGAATAAGGAGTTTGTGAATAAGCAAAGAGATGGAATTCTTGAACAAGTCGCAAATTACCATACTCAACTTTCAGATAGGATAGTAAGTGGCAAGTTAATACATAGTGAAACACAATCTACAAAAGATGTCGATGAAGAGTTCATGCTTACGATGCTTATTCAGTCTGAGGTTCAGTTATGAAATTAGAACTAATTATTATATATTTCTGTAAATATTATCCTTATACGAATGAGTTATCAAACTCAAGACTAACTAAGCTAGTGTATTTAGCTGATTGGTTTAGTTGTTTGTTGAAAGGTAAACAAATGTCTGAAATATTATGGCTGTTCAACCACTATGGGCCATATGTCAATGATGTACTCGAAGAGGTCAATAAAAGTAATTATTTAGATGTAGAAATGGATTTTAACTTTTATGGTAGTCCGAAGTATGTTATTAAACTAATTAACGAAAATAATATCTTTTCTGAAGAAGTTATAAGCCAGGATGATAAGAGAATACTCGACTTTGTTATATCCAAAACTAAGACAATGCATTACAACAGTTTTATAGATTATGTATATTCTACATACCCAGTATCATCTAGCCAAAGATATAATAATTTGAATCTTATTGATCTAGCTCAGGAATATAAATCAAACTCAAGCTATATTTAGAGACTACTATGACTAGAATTGAAAGCACTTTTGAAACTTTAAAATCACAAAACAAAAAAGCCCTGATTCCTTATGTGATGGCAGGTGACCCCAATCCAAGCAACTTCGTTGGTTTGCTTCATGATTTGGTTAAGCACGGCGCGGATATGATCGAAGTAGGCTTACCTTTCTCTGACCCGATGGCAGATGGCCCAGTCGTCGCTTTAGCTGGAGAGCGTGCATTAGCCGCAGGTACGAGTACACGTGATGCGCTAAAAATGGTTGCAGAGTTCCGTCAGCAAGACACGCAGACGCCCATTATTTTGATGGGTTATCTCAATCCCGTGGAAATCATTGGCTATGACAACTTTGTCGCGTTATGTGAGCAGTCAGGTGTCGATGGTATTTTGATGGTTGATTTACCACCAAGCGAGGCGGGCAGCTTTACCCAGCATTTAACTGACCATTCGATGAATGAAATTTTCTTATTGTCACCAACCACTTTACCTGAGCGCCGTGAGCAAGTATTGACCCATTGCGGTGGTTATATTTATTATGTGTCATTAAAAGGCGTGACGGGTTCGGCAACGCTTGATACTGATGATGTTGCGACTCAAGTACAAGCGATTAAAGCAGCGACTGATTTGCCAGTATGTGTGGGTTTTGGTATTCGTGATGCAACGTCTGCCAAAGCGATTGGAGCACATGCTGATGGTATTATTGTCGGTAGTGCCTTGGTGCAGAATTTTTCTGATATAGATGCCAATGATAGCACTGCGGTTGCCGCCGCTCAGCAAAAAATCATGGCAAAAATGGATGAGCTACGCGGTGCACTTGATAGTTTGAGTGCCTGAGTTAAATAAAGTTAAATTATCGTCACTTAAATCGTCATGGCAATATGAATAACAATGTTTATAAAGACAGGGTTAAATGACTTTGCTAAAGTTAGTTTACGTGTGTAAACTAACATCACATATAAATTGTTACAGTTTCACGTAAGCGTGCCTTATAACTGTAGCTTTATAGCTGCGAAAGTTATGAGAATATGTGACGATTAAACTGATCCTTATAAATCGATTCTTAGGGACAAGCGCATGAGCCAGCTTGTCGATAAGCCTTTGATAATGGCGAATAATATGACTGATACGATAATAAAACCTGATATGACGACTCCGAACCATACTGAAAAAAGTAACGCTGAGCCAAACGGTAATACGGCTGGGCAATCGTGGTTTAATCGCCCGATACCGGGTATTAAACAGCAACTGACAGCGCCTTTGACGGCAGTAGAGACTGAACCGTCAACCAAGTGCAGTAATTGTCATTCGATGATTACCAATACGGCGCTGATTTTTAATTGCTATGTTTGCCCGCATTGCGATCATCATCTACCGATGAGTGCTCGTGAGCGCTTAAACTGGTTGCTCGATCAAGTAGACGGTGAGCTTGGACAACAATTTACTGCCAAAGATCCGCTAAGGTTTGTGGATAGCAAGCCGTATCCGCAGCGCATGACCGAAGCACAGGACAAAACCGGCGAGTCTGAGGCGCTGATTGTGATGTACGGTAAATTGCGCAATCTTGATATCGTTACTTGTGCCTTTGATTTCCGCTTTATGGGCGGTTCTATGGGGTCAGTGGTTGGCGATCGTTTTGTCCAAGCAGCTGAGAAAGCACTGGCAGACAAAGTGCCTTTAGTTTGCTTTGCTGCCTCTGGCGGCGCACGTATGCAAGAAGGTTTGCTGTCTTTGATGCAGATGGCACGAACGGCTGCTGCAATTGAGCGTTTGAGAATTGCTGGCGTGCCGTATATCGTGATATTGACCAATCCTGTTTATGGCGGTGTGACTGCATCGCTCGCTATGTTAGGTGATATTCATTTAGCAGAACCAAAAGCCATGATCGGCTTTGCTGGTAAGCGCGTGATTGAGCAAACGGTTCGTGAGACGCTAGAAGAGCCGTTCCAGCGTGCCGAGTTCTTGTTAGAACATGGTGTGGTCGATGAAGTGGTGCATCGTCATCAAATGATTGATACCATTTATCGTCTGCTGGCAAAGTTAAGCTGCATGCCTAATGTTGATGCCTAACTTGCTCATCGGCTTGACTAACGGATAACTGAGTTTAATATTCCGCATGACTTATGCTTAGTAGCATGCTCAGTTTTGCTGACTAAGTAAGATCAATCAATAGCATTTATCGTCAACAGCGGTAAATGCTATTTTTGCTTTTTGGGCAGGTAGTTATATACTGTCTGTACTTTCTTAATGAATGCTTTCTCATTGACCATTTTTTATTCAAATATTTCAATATAGGCTGTGTCCATGTCCGACTCTCTACTTTTTAACCCTAACACTCCCAACAAGCATTCTAGCTTGACCGAATGGCTCGATTATATGCAGCAGATTCATGTATCGGCAATAGACATGGGGTTGTCGCGAGTTTTGCCAGTTGCCGAGGCATTAGGCGTGGTACAGTCAGCCAAAGACGATGCTTATGTATTTACGGTGGCAGGCACCAATGGTAAAGGCTCAACGACGGCTGCCATCGCGCAGATGTGCCAAGCAGCAGGCTATAAAACGGCTCTGTATCAATCACCGCATCTAAGTGTATTTAATGAGCGCGTGCGTATCAATGGCGAGATGGTCAGTGACGAGACGTTAATTGAAGCTTTTAGCAAGGTAGAAGCAGCGCGATTAGCGTGTGAGCTGACCTTGTCATTTTTTGAGATGACCACACTTGCCGCATTATTAATATTTGCCGAAGCGGATTGTGATGTCTGGGTGTTAGAAGTCGGTCTGGGTGGGCGCTTAGATGTGGTCAATATCATTGATCCTGATATGGCAGTGATTACCAATATCGCTATCGATCATGTCGATTGGCTGGGTGACAATGTTGAAGATATTGGCCGTGAGAAAGCAGGTATCTTACGTGATGGTATCAGCGTGGTTTATGGTGCTACCGCGATGCCAGTCAGTGTGCAGCAAGCGATTGATAAGCATCAAGCAACTTGTTATCGAGTTGGGCAAGACTTTGATTATCGTGAAGTGGATACAAGCGCTTGGCAGTACAGCAATGCCGCCGTTACCATGCAATTACCGCGCCCAGCACTGTCATTGACCAATACTGCCACTGCGTTATCAGCAGTGCTCGCAAGTTCGTTAAATGTTGATAGCACTGCTATCGAGCAGGCGCTGCAAACGGTCAGGCTCGCTGGTCGCTTTGATTATCGTGAGACCCACAATCGCCATTGGCTGTTTGATGTCGCGCATAACGAGCAAGGCGTCGAGTTTTTATTGGCGCAACTATTACCGCTTTGGCAACAGCATTTAGCCAATCAAAATAGTTCTGATGCTCTCAATCAAAGCAGTAATCCAAATAGTAATCATATCAGTCAAGCTATAGGAAAACCTGCCAGCATTAAAATGCTGTTTTCTATGTTGGGTGATAAAGATATCAATAAAGTCGTGCAGCATTTGACGATAGCGGGCTTACCGATTAGCGATTGGTATATCGCTGAGATTGATTATCCACGCGCCGCGAGCACTGAGCACTTGCAAGGTATCCTATCGAGCTATGTCGACAATGCTCAAATACACGAATTTAAACGTTTAGCAGAAGCGACCGATGCGGTTATCAATGGCAGTCAGCCGCAAGACCTTATCGTGGTATGTGGCTCCTTTCATACGATCGGCGAGGCACTGGCAGCACTGGCGGTTGATAATTAACATTAAAATGGTGCTTATTTAATGTTAATCTTAGCAGTAGCATGATGGCAGACAGTATGAAAAATATGCTTTATAATCAAAGTGATTTGGCAAGTTGCTCTATAATGGCATTAAACGCTTGGCATAACATTTAAAAACGGATGGACGCAACTGGTGGCAATGACACCTATCAAGGCTATTAAAACTATCTAAACACAGTTTTGAGACGACAGTTGCGCCGCTCAATCAACCTTATTACCAACTAAGAGACGTAAACGGATGAACTTTTCGAGACAAGCCTTATTGGGCATTGGGATGATTATCGGCGGTAGCGTGATGCTATACGCCATGGTGCAACAGATTGGTGATAGTAATGAACCACAACCAGCGTCAGCAATGGTAGATAAGCCAAGCCCTGAGCAAGAGTCTCCTCAGCCGCTGACGACGGATATCGAGACTGAAAAACGTATCTTGGCAGAGAAACAAAAAGAGCGCGCTGCTCGTGTGGCTGAACAAGAAAAACGTGCCCAGCAGTTCTTAACTGAACAGGAAGCCGCTGAGGCGGAAGCATTGGCAAAAGCCCGTGCAGAAAGTCAGCAGTATATGGCCAGTAGTGCGGCAGCTGCTGAAGAGAGTGATAAATCCAAATCCGATGCGGAAAAAAATGACGCTACAACGCCCATAAAAAAGACTAGCGCTGCTGAGTCAGCTGAAAGTGAGACAAATACTGAAGACCAGCAAAAAGCTGCCCAAGCGCAACAAGAAGCTCAAAGGCAAGCGGCGATTAAAGAGCAGGCTGCCGCTAAGAAACTAGCAGACAGTAAAAAAGAAGCGGAAGCAAAAAGACAAGCGGAAGTTAAGAAACAAGCGGATGCTGCGGCTGAGAAAAAACAAGCGGCAGCAGAAGCGGCTAAGAATGAGCCACCAAAATCGCCTTCTGATTATCAAGTTAAAAGAGGAGATGGGCTGATTAAACTGGCGCGGCAATACAATATGCCAGTAGAAGTATTGGCACAAGCGAATAATCTGTCACCGTCGACATCGCTACAACTGGGTCAAAACATCACCATTCCATCACGTAAGCAAGTGGAGCGATTAGCACGTGAAGCGGCAGCGGCTGAGCAGGCACGTGAAGACAAGCGTCAGAAAGAAGAGGCTTTAGCCAAAAAATCAGCGGATGCTAAGCGTGAAGCACAGCAGAAACTCAGTGAAGCCCGTAAAGAAGTCAAAGAAACCGACGCCAAAGGCAGCTTTGGGGTGCAAGTAGCATTGGCAAACGATCAAGCCAAAGCGGATGAGCTGGCAAAGAAATTTAAATCCGCAGGCTACCAAGTTAAGACCAGCCCTACCAGCCGCGGGGTTCGCGTCATCGTCGGTCCTGAGCGAGGTAAAGTGGCGGCATTAGCGTTGAAAGATAAAATCAATAGCGATCCTAAGGTCAATACGACCAGTGCTTGGGTTTTATACTGGCGCTAAAATAGCATTAAAATCACGATAATCGGATGACTGTTATTGCTAAATAAACAGCAGAGTCTTGGTTAGATTTTATTGTTTTATCTGAGTTTTATTCAAACACGACATTTATTGTCGTGTTTTTTGTTTTGGTGTTTGCTGATTGGCGTAAGCTTAGCTACGATGTGCGCCGATTGCCCCTGATTTTTTCTGTATAACGGGTCAGCCTATAAGGGCTGCCCTGTCGCAGTTGAGTATGTATGTCACTTTATGGAAGTCGTCATACATATTTGGCTGCCTTAATCATGTATAAGGTAAAACCATGTCATTTGGTGTTATATTTTTAATATTGGCCGTTGGGTTTTTAGGGCTGATTACCGTACCAAAGCTGTTGAAAAGACCTCCAGTTGTTGAGCCTGATCCAAAGCCAGTACGCGGTGATGAGTTGGCTATTTGGCCGTTTGCGCCGATGCCGATTATGACGGATACGGAAGTCATTTTCTTTAATAAGCTAAAAAGTGCGTTGCCGGAATATCATATTTTCGTCCAAGTTCAACTGTCACGCATTATCGAAGGCAATAGCAGTGAGGCGTCCGAGCGTAGCTTTTGGTTCAATCGTATCTGCCGTCAAAGCGTTGATTATGTGATTGTGGATATTGATGCGCAGACCACGCTGGTTGCTATCGAGCTTGATGATTGGACACACACGAGTAAAGCGCGTCAAAAGGCGGATGACAAAAAAGACAAAGCCCTTGCTAGTGCCGGTATTGCTATTGTGCGCTTTCACGCTGAGCGCATGCCAAGCGCAGATATGCTCAGGTACGAGCTGATGCAAGTAATTGAAAATTATTGATAAAGTATCTTTGGCAGGCAGTCAAGATTAGTCGTAACAACGGCATTTATTTTTTTGTGTAACATTGCTGTTATATCTGTTTACTTTATAGATAAGTTGTTTAAATAAGAGTATTATTATTTTAAAGCAAACTTAAGTTTTCTAAATTAAGAGGCGATTTTTTGAATTAAGGCATTATTTGCTTAATTAGATAAAGATTTTGGTGCTTCTGGTTTTTAAAATCATTCTATAAAGGACTGTGTTATGAAATTTTTTAAATTGAGCGCATTAGCGTTAGCCAGCACGTTAGCGTTAGCAGGCTGTGGTGATGACAACAATAATAACTCTTCTGGTAATAGTACTAATACGCCAGATGTGCCAGTTAAGCCGCCTGTCGATAATAGTTTGTCTGAGATCGAGCAAGCGAAAGAGATGATTCGTACCGCCAAGTTATTTGTCAGTGACAATAAAGCGGTTACAGATGCTTACGAAGATGTAAGTGATATCCTTACAGAAAAGCAAGATACGCGACTTGGTTATACCTTCGATATCCCAAGTGATCTAAAATACTATATGGAAAAGAATAATGTATCACAGCTCACGGCAACTGACATTATTGCATTGGCTAATGATAAAGAGTTTGAAACAGCATTGGGAAATATAGTCTTGACCCCAGAAAAAGACTTTTTAGCGACGTTAAATACTGATGGTAAGTTTACCTTAACTGGTAGCACCAATATTGATATTGAAGAATACGATTATGTGTATAACCCGCAAACAGGTTTGTACGGACCTGTTGTCGTCAATCAAGACAGTTTTAAGGCAGCATTTGATGGTTTCGAAGATGCGCTAAGCTCAAAAACCAGTACAGATAACTTTAACGGCAGCTTGGGTTTCAAGAGTATTAACATTGGCACTGGCACTGATATCGTTGCCCTCAACTCAAGTACTAAAGGCGCAACAGTCAGTGGTCAATTCAGTGATAAAGTCGTGGTCAATGATGAGTTTGATATCAATGATGCAAATAGAGAAGGCATCACGCTAGAAAAGGCGGTCATCAAATTAAGCAGCCTGAAGTTGACGGCTAATGATAGCGTCATTGAAGCAAAAGATTTTGAATTTGCTGCGCTGGATGTCAGCAGAAAGCTGGCAGATAACAGTCTGGTGGTTAGAACAATCCCTTATAAGTTTGCTATAACGGGCAAGATGACCAAGCAAAAACCGATGACTGATGTAGAGATTACACTGAATGCGACTGCCAATGACGCTGATATAAAGAAATTTATCATAATCGATGAAGTTGGTGATATCGAAGAGGCCGCCAATAAATACGTAGGTATGGAAATAGTATTGGCGATTAAAGGCAAGGTAACGAAAGAGAATACAACGACGATTCCGCTTGATTTCCAAGCCAATCTTAAACGTACTGCTCGTAATGTTATTGAGCTACAAGGTTTAACTGCTAGCGTAGAGGGTAAGAAGCTATTTGTAACCGGTAAGTCAAGCTTAGATAATAACTATGATGTGGTTAGCACCCAGTTTACTGTTGAGCAAAATAAAGCGTCGATCAAGTTAAATGTCGATGCCAATGGTGATTTTATCAAAGATAAAATGGGTAAGCTCGGCGATATCATGGTTAACGGTAAAGACTACGGTGATTTAATGGATAATGATGGCAAAGTTACTGCCAAGTTTACTGATGACAGTTTAATTATTCTATAATCAAACCATGTGTCACATCGACTCTCAACCGTTGTTAGTAGCGATTGAGGTATAGCAACACAAAAAAGAGACAGATTCCTGTCTCTTTTTTATGCTCTCTAATAAACGTGAGAAATTTATGCCATATAACGTTTCAAGTCTCTATGGTCTTTTACCTAAAAGCTTAGCATCGCATTTATACAGCCGTACCAAGTTAATCACTACGCCAGCGATTGCCGCTATGATGATATCCAGCGCTGCGGTTGCTGAGAGTGCAGATATACCAGCTGCTGATACGAATTTTTACTTCTACCCCCAAGCGACAGGCTTGCTAGACAGTCATACTGCTCAGTCAAACGCGCAGATAGAGTGGAGTCTGATGGCAACGGCTTATAGTCCAACACAGCCTATCTCCGCATTTTTAGACGATTGGAGTGCCCCGCTGGACTCGGGTGATCATGCTTATGCCCAAGGTCGGACGTCGCTTGAGATTCGTCCTGCGGGCAGTGCGATTAGCTACGGTCTAGGTTGGCGTTATGATTACTTGATGACGTTTAGCAAAGAGACAGCAGAGGTGTATTGGCAATATGAAAATAAACAGCCCTCAAGTACCAGTCAAGATTATCCGTTATTTTTGGAAGCCAAACACAATGAAAGATTCGGTGCTAATATTGGTCTGACGCAGCAGCTCCTGCCTAACTGGCAATTGACGACTCGGGCCAATCTCTGGCAAGGACTGCATGCATTAGAAGGTAAGATAGTTGGCGATTTAAGCACCAGAGTGTTGCCAAATAATGAGGTGACAGACATACGAGACAGTTTGGATAAAACCAACGCTTATATCGATTATTACTATGATGAACCAGCCTTAGGGGAGGAAAACCTAGACTGGAACCCCGCGAAACCTTCAGGATATGGTTATTCGCTCGATTTGCAGCTTACAGGTCAGTTGTCTGATAGCACACAGTTGTCTCTGAGTGGCTACGATATCCTTGGACGCATGCGCTGGAAAGACATGCCAAGCACTCGTTATGCGTTGGATTATGACGTCAATGGTAGACCTCTCTATACGATTGAAGGGCAGCTTAGTACTGACGATGTCACACAGACATTGCCATGGCGAGTTGAAGGTAGCCTTCAGCATCAGCTAGACAGTCAATGGCAGCTCGGTCTACATGGTCAAGTAAATGACATTCAAGACTTATATCAATTATCCGCAGGCTACCAAACGTCCAATGATGCTTTTCCCATTACGGTGACGGGCTTGATAGAGCCGCAAACGCAAGCCTTGGGTCTTGCTGTAGACAGTCGTTATGCTGGCATCAAATTGCTGACTGACAGTCTCGATTCAGAAAAAGCCAAACGCAGTGAGATTAGCTTGTATGGACGCTATGCTTGGTAGCTTGATTCATTGCATTGCATTAATAAAACAGATGGCTAAAGCCTCGATGTGCATATAATGCGGTGGACGTTACTAAAATTTGTCATGCGTTTTGTTGCGCTGTTCAGGATAAATGACGATCGGACTATGACCTTCGAAGTATAGTCCTGTCGTAGGTAGTTCGTCGTTTGACCAAGCTACCTGCGGCTGTCGTCCATCATAGCAGTCGCGCCTAGTAAACCATTCGATATAATGGGCGGCTCGTAATGCCCTTATATTAAGCGTCGCAAGATTAGTCATATCATTGCTATCGCACCATTTATGTATAGGAAAGCTTGGTGCTAACCAAGGCGGATAAGCAAAATTACAGGTATTGATTGGCAAAAAGAATCGCCCTTTAATCACGCCATAACGCTTATCAATTTTAACTTGTCCATGCTTTTCGGTATCTACCCATACGGTACGAAACTGCTTGGTTTGCATATGGGTCATTTTACGCTGTAGATTGTCCTTGGAGTTGATGCCAACCCAGTTCTCAGGAGCAAAAGGCGCTGATCCCATAAAAAACTTAATCGCCAGCTCCCAATGCTCGACCAGATTTTCTCCATGATTATATAAGATTAAATCCAGCTCACCAGTCGTCTGCTTACCGTTATACAACTGGACGTTACTGGCTAGGGTCTCATACGGATGCAACTTACGCGCAAAACCATCCTCTAACCAAAATGACAGTAACCCTTCAAAGTGAAACCCCAATCGATTGGGACTTGGACGCTTGAGTAAATAACGGGTCAATTCTTGATAATCAGTAGTAGTATCTAGTTCTGTTAATCGTTGCTTATACGCTTCAAATTGTACCTGCCAAAATCTGGCGCTATGTACTGAAATCGCATGTGTGTTCTCCTGCGGTGCAAAGTCCAGCCACTCAGTCAAGACGTTAGGGCAGGCAAGTACATACGCCAAATCACGCACATAAGGTCGCTGGTATACGTCCCAAGGTGCGTCATCTATAAGGTAAGTCGAGAAGGGCTGAGCGATAGGCTCTGACATAGGATAAACCAGTGTAAAGGTGTAGCATTTACCCTAACGGCTCGCTCTATAAAAGTCTATGGTCAATCGTATTATGTTAATGTTGTGACCACTTGTCGGCTAATGCCTGAAAATAACAAGATATTCTATCCATAACTTGTATCAAGCCAAATATTGTTGCTCGATAATGCCTTACTATTAATACTAAGATGATAAATAAGCATCTGTAAAATATTTCATGCATGATAAGTCCACTGCCTGTGCGTCTATGGGCGCAACTTTGACTATGGCACAGAAACCTACTTTGCCCTAAGAGCATATTTCACAAGATATTCAGTAAGCAATTAATCATGTTATGGTGGTTAATGACAGCTTAAACTATGACAAGGTTCGAAGGTGCACTCTATTTAATAAAAAAGAAACTTCTAATTATGAGAGTAGGGAGTATGTGAGTGAAGACAAATACTGTATTGCTGCTATCAAGTATAAAATTGAGGAAATAAATTGTGAAACTAGGCCATATTGGTAATGAGAGTAATGGAAAATCAAGTTCTGATGAAAAAAGTAATTATATGTATAATAAAATCAAGCAACAGTTTGAATTGTTTGAATAGATAAAGATGATCGTTATGAGAGGTAATATATTATGAAAGCATGGCTAGTTACTGCTGTTCTGATGGGTGTTACATTCGCTACCAATGCCAATGCCAGTGCTTTTGATGCTATGGATAAGTATTTTAAAGAGTTTGAGGTCGTAGATGAAAACTACCGTTACGTAGACTTAGAAGCCGCGTCTACTTTTTTTGACTTAATGGATCATATGTTTAATAAAAAGATTAAAAATGAGCAACCTGATTTTAAATTGGGTGGTAAAAATCACTTGATGAGCTGGCATGTCGACCTATACTCAAGCTCACTCGCTTTTAAGAACATGGAGCCTAGTTTCCAAGAGTCGGGTATGACTGAGCTTTGTAATGATTTTTATGGCGCAAAATACCAAGCTGCTAATAATGTTGTGGTTAAGCTATCTAGTTATGACAATCAGGATAATTTGGTAGAAACAGTGGTTTTGAACAAAGATGTCTGTGCAGGGGCTAGTAATCTGTAGATTTGTCATCAAAGTAATTTAAATGTCATACCTACACCTACTAAAAGTAACAACTGTAAGGCATTGCCCAAATTTTAATCAAAAAAAAGCCAACCATTGAAAACAATGATTGGCTTTTCTCTATTACTGCTATGTTTGGTCGGAACGGCAGGATTTGAACCTGCGACCACTACACCCCCAGTGTAGTGCGCTACCAGACTGCGCTACGCCCCGAATGACTGACTATTTTACGCAAAATTATGCATATTGCAAGGGCTATTTATTTTAGTCAAACTCTATAACCTTAATTTACGTATCACAGTCAGCATAACCAATGGGCAAAACCAATCAGCAATTATCCTTAACCTAGTAGCTCTTTTAGGATTTGGTTCACTTGCTGCGGGTTGGCACTACCGCGACTGGCTTTCATGACTTGACCGACCAGACCGTTAAAGGCTTTTTCTTTACCGCCACGATATTCTTCAACCATGGCTGCATTCTTAGCGATGACTTCTTCAACGATGGCTTTGATAGCGCCCGTATCGGTTTCTTGCTTAAGCCCTTTTTCTTCGATGATTTTGTCAGCGGCATCATCAGCATCGCCGCCCGCGCGCTCATAGAGCGCACTAAAGACTTTCTTAGCCAATTTGCCAGATAGCGTATCGTCTTTAATACGCGCTAGCATACCAGCCAATTGCTTGGCGCTGATAGGGGAGTCAGTAATCTCTTTATCATCTTTGTTTAGTGCACCAAGCAAATCACCCATCACCCAGTTGCCAGCCATTTTGGCATCTGCTTGCCCAACTTCTGCGACCACAGCTTCAAAGTAATCAGCAATTTGACGACTACCAGTCAAGATACGAGCATCGTATTCTGATAGACCAAGCGCTTTTTCAAAACGCGCACGACGAGCAACTGGTAGCTCAGGCATTGCTGCACGAATGCTATCTACAGTATGCTGTTCGATACGCACAGGTAGCAAGTCAGGGTCAGGGAAGTAACGATAATCGTTGGCGTCTTCTTTGGTACGCATTACACGAGTTTCGTCGCGCTCTGGATCATAAAGCATCGTCGCCTGCAGTACTTTGCCACCGTCCTCTAAAATATCGATTTGACGCTCGATTTCACGATTGATGGCGCGCTCGATAAAGCGGAACGAGTTTAAGTTTTTTAGCTCAGTACGCGTACCCAATTCTGCACCAGGCTTACGAATAGAGACGTTACAATCACAGCGGAATGAGCCTTCTGCCATCACTGCATCTGAGATTCCTAGCCACGTAACCAACTGATGAATGGCTTTGATATAGGCAAGTGCTTCGTGAGCTGAGCGCATATCAGGCTCAGAGACGATTTCGATTAGCGGCGTACCAGCACGGTTTAAATCCACACCAGTCATACCATCGACGGCGTCGTGTACTGACTTGCCAGCGTCTTCTTCTAAATGCGCACGCGTAATACCCATACGTTTGGGATATTCGTTCTTATCCCCTTCATTGACCACGACATCGATATAGCCTTCGCCAACGATAGGGTTTGCCATCTGGGTGATTTGATAGCCTTTCGGCAAATCTGGATAGAAGTAGTTTTTACGATCAAACGTATTAAATAGACCCAACTCAGCGTTGACGCCGATACCGAATTTTAAGGCACGATCGACCACGCCAGCATTTAGCACTGGCAATACGCCAGGCAGGCCCAAATCGACGATACTGGCTTGGCTGTTTGGCTCATGACCAAAATCAGTGGGCGCACTTGAGAATATTTTACTCTCTGTATTGAGCTGGCAGTGAATCTCAATGCCGATGACCACTTCATAACCATCGACGAAAAGCTCTTTACGCACGGCATGCTCGCGCACGGCATTGTTATCAGTAGTAGCTGTACTCATTATACCGTCTCCTTTGCGATGGTAGAGTGTTGTAAATGATGGTCGGTATGCTGTTGGAATAAGTGAGCAGTCGTGAGCAATTGGCTCTCTTGCCAATGCTTACCGATTAATTGTAAGCCAACAGGCAAACCTTCTGAGGTTAGACCAACTGGCTGACTGAGCGCAGGTAGACCCGCTAAGTTGACCGCGATGGTATAAACGTCACCCAAATACATCGTCGCAGGATCAAGGTTGTCAGTAAGCTTGTAAGCAGCGGTTGGTGCTGTTGGGCTAGCAATCACATCACAGCTAGCAAAGGCTTCATCAAAGTCTTTGACGATTAAGCGGCGGATTTTTTGTGCTTTGGTATAGTAAGCATCAAAGTAACCTGCCGAAAGTGCATAAGTGCCGGTCAAGATACGGCGCTGTACTTCAGGACCAAAGCCTTCAGAGCGTGAACGCGTGTATAGATCTAGCAGATCGGTTGGATTCTCACAGCGATAGCCAAAGCGTACGCCATCGAAGCGTGACAGGTTTGATGATGCTTCGGCAGGGGCTAGCATGTAGTAAGTGGCAAGAGTAATCTCAGGGTCAGTGATATTCACCTCCACAATCGTCGCACCCAGCTCTTCATATTTTTTCAGAGCAGCACGTACGGCCGTTTCTACTTCAGCGTCTAGTCCAGCACTAAAGTATTCTTTGGCAACACCAATACGTAGACCGTTAAATGGCTTATCGCCAGCCGCGCCTTCAGCATCATTGATGTCTTGTACATAGTCAGGCATGTCATATTTGATAGAAGTCGCATCGCGTGGATCGTGACCAATCATTGGCTGCAATAGATAGGCACAATCTTTAGCGCTGCGCCCCATGCTGCCCGCTTGGTCAAGGCTTGAGGCATAGGCAATCATACCAAAGCGTGACACACGGCCATACGTAGGTTTGATACCTGTCAAGCCGCAAAATGACGCAGGCTGGCGAATAGAGCCACCAGTATCACTACCCGTTGCCACTGGCACAAAACCTGCGGCAACGGCGGCAGCACTACCACCTGATGAACCACCAGGGACGCGCTCTAGGTTCCAAGGGTTCTGCACAGTGCCATAGTAAGAGCTGCTGTTGTCTGAGCCCATCGCAAACTCATCCATATTGAGCTTGCCTAAACTAATCATGCCCGCTTTGTCGATATTAGAGACGATGGTAGCGTCATAAGGCGAGACAAAGTTATGCAGCATCTTAGAGCCACAAGTCGTCAGTACACCTTGAGTACAAAAGATGTCTTTGTGCGCCATCGGTACACCAAGTAATGGACGCTGATCGCCCTGTGCGCGCATTTCGTCTGCTGCCTTTGCTTGCGCGCGTGCTGTCTCAGAAGTATGAGTGATAAAGCTGTTAATCTTATTGTCTAGCGCATCTATACGCTTGATGTAGTGTTCTGTCAGCTCAAGGCTGCTAAATTGTTTGTCTTGCAAGCCCGTAATAAGCTGCTGGGTACTTAATAAATGAAGTTCTGACATAAGGTGTCGTCCGTCAAAATGTGAGTAGCATAAAGTAAAATAGGGTAGCGATTAAAGCAGCACGCTGCTTATTCAATCACTTGTGGAACCAAATATAAGCCATCTTCAACAGCTGGGGCGACTGACTGATTGCGCGCGCGGTTGATATCGTGTTTGGCCACATCAGCCCGCAATTCTTGGCAAGCTTCATGAATGTTTGCTAAGGGTTTGATGCCTGTGGTATCCACGTTAGATAGCGTATTCATCAGTTTTAATACTTTACTAATATCGTCGGCATAGCTATTGGCTGTGCTTTCATCGACACCCAAACGTGCAAGGTTGGCAACTTCTAGGATTTCTTCACGGCTGACGTTGCTGTCAGACGTTGCTGGTTGCTGTGACATAGTTTCTCCAGTGAAGGACAGTTTTTGTTAGAGTAGAATGCGGCTAAAATAGACAAGCACTAGATATAGATAATTATTAACACAAACTAAAACAAGGGGTTTATCTTAAGATGTATATATAGTGGCTTTATTATAAAGCATCTGGCTTAAGTTTACAGAGCATGACGCTTGATTGATGCACAATATCAACCAAGATGGCGTGATTTGCAAAATTGACCGTATAATTCACGATTGATTCTCAATTGCTTACCCATTACGTTCTGAAATACGTTACAGTATGCACCTGTGCTGCTAAGCAAAATTATCATTTGCCTGTAGAGCCTTGTTAGTTATTGAATTAAATGATGTTTCATTAAGTCGAATGGTGTTTACTGCTATTTTAAACTTTGTAACAACTTTTAGCGTTTAAGACCAAAATCCTGACTTACTGATGCAAATATCTGTGTTTTTTTTGAGCCAAATCGGTATAATTTAGCTCAGTTTTTCCCTTGCATCATTATTGCTTAGGTTTGACTTGTTGCGAGGTTCAAATTTCGCCATAAGTAATGTCTAACGACGACCTGCTCAACGCTGATGAGTAACGCCTCAGTCAATCTCATTCGCCTCATTTGTAATACGCTGGAAATATTAGTCATGAACCTGTTTGGATTTTTATCAAATAATATCGCTATCGACCTCGGTACTGCGAACACTCTCATTTTTATTCCTAATAAAGGCGTCGTACTTGACGAGCCTACGGTGGTTGCGTTACGAAGTAATCGTACACAAAACCCTACCGTTGCTGCTGTTGGTATTGATGCCAAGCAGATGCTTGGTCGTACACCTGCCAATATTACAGCGATTCGCCCATTAAAAGACGGCGTGATTGCTGACTTTGAAGTGACGCAAAAAATGCTCAAGCATTTCATCACGAAGGTAAAAGCTAAGCGTTTTATGGCGCAGCCTAACGTGGTGGTTTGTGTGCCTTGTAAGTCTACTCTGGTTGAGCGTAAAGCGATTCGTGAAGCCGTATCTTCAGCAGGTGCGAGTAAAGTACTATTGTTAGAAGAGCCAATGGCTGCTGCCATCGGTGCTGGCTTGCCAGTTCATGAAGCCAGTGGTTCGATGGTGGTTGATATTGGTGGCGGCACTACGGAGATTGCCGTTATCGCTTTATCTGGTTGCGTTTATGCTGAGTCGATTCGTATCGGTGGCGATATGTTTGATGACGCGATTATCACCCACGTACGCCGTACCCATGGTTGTGTGATTGGTGAGACGACAGCTGAGCGTATCAAACACGAAGTTGGCTCTGCTTTGAATGAAGACAGTCAGCTAGAAGTTGAAGTTCGCGGTCGTAGCA
This sequence comes from Psychrobacter sp. PG1, assembly GCF_014897815.1. Taxonomy (GTDB): domain Bacteria; phylum Pseudomonadota; class Gammaproteobacteria; order Pseudomonadales; family Moraxellaceae; genus Psychrobacter. Next base: position 46,606 of record NZ_JABUZG010000048.1, on the reverse strand, counting down.
TGGCAGAAGGCGTGCCAAAAACCTTTACTGTCAACTCAGAAGAAGTACAAAAAGCCCTGAGTGATCCGCTGAGCGGTATCGTTAGCGCGGTGAAAGCTGCACTTGAGCAGACGCCACCTGAGCTGTCATCAGATATCGCAGAGCGTGGTATTGTCTTGACGGGCGGCGGTGCGCTGTTGCGTGATTTGGACAAATTGATTTCAAGAGAGACAGGTCTACCTGTGACCGTTGCTGAAGATCCATTGACTTGCGTCAGCCGCGGCGGTGGTATTGCACTTGATTTTATCAATAACAAAAGCTTGAACATGATTTTTGTTTAGATTGCTTTAGTTAAGCACTGCGGTATTGATAAATCCTCTTCGTCGTGCTTGATGATAGCTTGCGTAAAAATAGTGGGTCAAAACAGTATAAAATTAAAGGTAGCCAGTTGCGCTGCCTTTAATTGCATTAATCAACTAGAACCCAGTACTGGCTACTGCTTATTTTATAACTCCTGAGTTAGACGACTTATGACCCCAAGTATTTTTGCGCGCCAGCCGTTAGCACTTCGTAAGACTGCCATTGTATTAATAGCAGCTCTAATATTGATGTGGTTCGATAGCAAAAATTCAGAATGGTTTAATCCAGTACGTAGTACCAGTCATGCCGCGATGCAGCCTATTTATGAGCTATCACTGTTACCGAGTTATGCCAAGCATTGGGCAGGTGGCAGCTTACAGTCTAAAGAAGCGCTGCGCCGCGAAAACATGCAATTGAAGTCTCAGCTTATCCATGCGCAAGCCAAGTTGCAGCAGCAAGATTATATTTTGGCACAAAATGCGCGCCTGCAAGGTATTTTATCAACGACCAAGCCTGAACAATTTGATCTTAATTTGGCACAGGTAATCGGTACAGACACCAACTTACTCAGACAAATCGTGGTGCTCAATAAAGGCGTTCAAGACGGGGTTCAAGTTGGACAAACAGTGATTGATGAGGACGGTATTTTAGGGCAGATTATTAATGTCTATCCCAATACCAGTCGCCTACTATTGATTACTGATGAACAGCAATCGGTTGCAGTTACGGTTAAGCGCACAGGTCAACGCGCTATCGTGACAGGGCAAGGTATACCAACCTCATTAAGCCTTGACTATGTATTCAAAACCTCAGACGTGCGTGTGGGTGATGAGCTGGTGTCATCAGGATTGGGTGGGCGTATTCCAGCAGGGTATCGTGTCGGGCGTATCGCCCATATTAAAGATACTCAAGCCGATAACTTTAGAAGTATAGAAGTGACCCCAGCGGCGAACTTTATCGATAATGCATATGTATTAGTCCTGCAAGATAAGCTGGTGAATAAAAATAATATGACTCTCAATGACCGTTAAGAAGTTAGGCGCTCAATACGTAAGTACCAATAAGATAATGGCTGGCATCTATTTATTAACTGGTCTTTTTGTCGATACATTTTTAGCCATGGTTTTTATCCCATCAATGCCCACTCATGCTTTAACAGCAGCCATCAATACATTCGTTAAGGTAAGTACCCATGTCGTATCCTGATTCTGAGAATGCAACGGTACTACTGATTGCTACCATCATTCTAAGTTTTGTTATTGCGTCATCGCTTAATGTCTATCCGTTAAGTCCTAGTATGGCTACCTTACGCCCTATGGTCATGATCATGATGCTGATTTTTTGGTTGTTATTTCAGCCACGCTATGTTGGTATTTTTACAGCATTTACCATCGGTCTCATTGCTGACTTACTCATGGATACCCATTTGGGACAGCAAGCCTTTGCCGCCGTGGCAGTCGCCTTCTTCATAAAAATAACCAGTATTTATATTAGGCAACTAAATACCATCAGTGCATGGTTATTAGCGAGCTTAGGATTGTTTGTTTTTCAATTATGTTTATGGATATTGCAGATGTTTATCCAGAATGTCTTTGTCGCACAATCTGCCTTATCACTGTTGATGAGTATCATCAGCTGGCCATTGGTACTACTGGCTTTGCGTAAATTCGCGTCATAAGAAAAATTCTGCTGATAACCAATAAGATTATAGCGCTGGTGTTTATTAATCATGACTAACTAATATTAATGCACTAACAGGCAGCAATTTTCGGTAGTAGGCAGATAAATTCAGATATAAAGAGAGTAGCGATGGATATTATTTTAGCTTCTGGTTCGCCGCGCCGTCGTGAGCTGTTAGAAAGAGCACAACTAGAATTTAGCACATTGAGTGTAGATGTCGATGAAACACAGCATGATGAGGAGTCACCCACAGACTATATCGAGCGCATGGTCGCCACTAAAGCTGAGTCTGCCATACAGCAACTAGTATCACGCTTGAAAACGGATAAAAACTGTTTTTCTGACTCACTTATCATTTTAACGTCTGATACCATCGGTGTGCTGGCAGATGGTCAAACAGTGCTGGTCAAGCCAGTCGATCGTGAGCACGCTTATAGCATGTGGCAACAGATGTCTGATAATGTCCATGAAGTATGGACAGCAGTTCAAGCAACGCATGTATCATTATCTTCTAAAGCGGCTAACAGCTCAACTCATGAGCCAGTATTTCAAATCATTAATCAGCAACGAATCACTGAGCGTACCGAAGTGACCTTTATAGCGCTCACTGCGGATATGATGAGTAACTATTGGGAAAGTGGTGAGCCTGCTGATAAAGCGGGTGGTTATGGTATACAAGGTTTGGGTGCTATTTGGGTCAGCCGTATCAATGGTAGCTATACCAATGTCGTGGGTTTACCACTTCCACAAACGCTGGCGTTAATTAAAAACGTCACAGATATTAGTATCAAGTAAAATGCGAGACAGAACCTCATAGAGATTATTGGTCTCTCAGAGATTGGTTGTCACTCCAACCTGCTGCACATAATAACACGCGAGAGTAATGGGCGAGAGCCAGCAGCATTTGTTACACTATAAAGATAATAGACGATGAACGTCTAACAAGAAAGCTGAGAGATAAGAGAAAAACATTATGTCCGAAGAGCTGCTGATTAATATTAGTCCAATGGAATCCCGTGTCGCAGTCTTAGACAATGGCATCTTGGGCGAAATTTATATTGAACGTCATCATAAATTGGGTCTGGTCGGCAATATCTATCTGGGTACAGTCGTACGCGTTTTACCTGGTATGCAGGCAGCATTCGTTGATATCGGGCAGTCGCGGACAGCATTTTTACATGTCAATGATATGCAGCGTGAGCCGCGCCCAGTAGCAGAAAATAAAAGTAAAGCGGCTGACAATAGCGATAAAAACTCGGATAGCAATATAGAAGATGCTGTGGTAGAAAATAGTACTAATAACTTGGCTGTCACGCCACCGGTGATTAGTATACAAAATACCGAAGTCATCCCTGTGTCTAAAACGTTGATTCAACATCGCTTGCATGAAAGCCAACGTATTTTAGTGCAAGTGACCAAAGATCAGTTGGGCAGTAAAGGCGCTCGCTTGACCACCAATATATCCTTGCCATCTCGCTATTTGGTGTATCTGCCCTCAAGCGAACACATTGGTATCTCTCAGCGCATTGATGGCGAAGAAGAGCGCACTCGTCTGAAGACTGAGCTTAGTAGCCTGATGCAAACGGTCAATTTAAAAGGCGGTCTCATCGCTCGTACCGCTGCTGAACGTGTCCCTGTCGATAAGCTTGAAGAAGACATTTATTATCTATTGCAGCTGTGGCGTACCATCTGCGCGCGTCGCCAAGAGATGAAACAACATCAAAGTTCTGAGCTTATTTATCAAGAGCTATCATTACCGCTGCGCTCTATCCGTGATTTGGTTCACGCGGATACCGAGAAAGTCATCATTGATAATGCACAAATTTATGAACAAGTCAGATCCTTTGCCAAAGAGTTTGTGCCTTTTGTCTATGACCGCATTGTCCATTATACCGCTGAGCCATCCTTGTTTGATGTCCATCGCGTCGAAGATGATTTGCGTGATGCTTTAAAACGCCGCGTAGATTTAAAATCAGGTGGCTATCTCATTATCGACCAAACAGAAGCGATGACCACGATCGATGTCAATACTGGATCATTCGTAGGCGGGCGTTCGTTAGAAGATACGGTTTATAAAACCAATCTTGAGGCAACTCATGCGATAGCCCGTCAGCTGCGTTTGCGTAATCTAGGCGGTATTATCATCCTAGACTTTATTGACATGCTTGAACAGCAGCATAAAGATGATGTGTTAGAGAGCCTGCAATCACAGCTAGTACAAGACTATGCCAAAACTAAGATTACTCAGGTCAGTGAGCTTGGGTTAGTAGAGATGACGCGTAAACGTACGCGTGAGTCGCTCGGACAGCAGCTATGTGAGCCGTGCTCGACCTGTCAAGGACGCGGCTTTGTTAAAACGGCTGAGACAGTGTGCTTTGAGATATTCCGTGAAATCATGCGTTGTGCTCGTACTTATAACTCTCCCAAGAAATTTACGGTCGTTGCCCATGCTGCAGTCATTGATTTACTTCTCACTTCAGAGTCAGACACGGTGGCAGATTTAGAGTATTTACTTGGTAGAGTGATTACCTTTGATGTCGAAAATCTCTATACTCAAGAGCAATATGACATTGTTTTGGATTGATGTTTCATAGCTTTAGATTAACAGTGCATAGTTATCGATTCATATAAGCGTGATTATTAAGCACAGATACGGTTGTTTACATATTACTGTTTATAAAGGGTAATATCATAAGTCGCTACAGATATTATCCTTGCAATGACTGAAATACTATGTATAATATACACCACTGAATTATATATGCGCCGCCAATCAAACAGCGGGCGCTATGACAGCTAGAGCATCGTTTCTAGCACTATTTCATTATGCCTTTGCTGACATCCTATAATGGAAGGGTCGGCGGGGCTTTAAACTATTTTGCTTTTGGCACGCTACAAGTTCGGATAAAGAACTCATTCTGGTTAAGAACAGAAGGCCGCTTTAAGTGAATATTTAACCAAACGGCTTTTGATCATATCTTTGCAAAGCAAAAATGACAAAAGCACATATTAGGAGCTTGCTGGCATGGCTAACCAGAGAATCCGTATCCGTCTTAAGTCTTTTGATCATCGTCTGATTGATCAATCTGCACAAGAGATTGTTGATACTGCAAAGCGCACCGGTGCGCAAGTTTGTGGTCCTGTACCGTTGCCGACTCGCATTGAGCGCTTCAACGTTCTAACTTCACCACACGTAAACAAAGACGCTCGTGATCAGTACGAAATCCGTACTCATAAGCGTATGGTTGACATCGTTCAACCTACCGACAAAACTGTGGATGCGCTAATGAAGCTTGACTTGGCGGCGGGTGTTGACGTTCAAATTGCTTTGGGTTAATGCACATAAACACCCAACCCATTAATATAAGATATAAAGAGGTCTAAAATGGCGATCGGTTTAGTCGGTAAAAAATGCGGCATGACCCGTGTCTTCACTGAAGCAGGCGCATCTATCCCTGTAACAGTGGTTGAGATCAGTGCTAATCGCATTACTCAAGTAAAAAATACTGATGTAGATGGCTATCAAGCCATCCAAGTTACCACAGGTACCCGTCGTGACAGCCGCGTAGCAGCAGCTCAAAAAGGTCACTTCGCTAAAGCTGGCGTTGCCGCTGGTCGTGGTGTTTGGGAATTTCGTGCCAATGATAGCGATCTTGAAGGTCGTGAAATTGGTGGTGAGATCCTAGCTGACTTGTTCGAACAAGGTCAGATGGTTGATGTCACAGGTAACAGTAAAGGTAAAGGCTTTCAAGGCGGCGTGAAGCGTCACAACTTCAGCATGCAAGATGCCACTCATGGTAACTCAGTATCTCACCGTGCCATTGGTTCAACTGGTCAAAACCAGTCACCAGGTAAAGTCTTCAAAGGCAAAAAAATGCCAGGTCAGATGGGTAACAAACGCGTTACCGTTCAGGGCCTAGAAGTGATATCGGTTGATGTTGAAAAAGGGTTACTTGTCATCAAGGGTGCTATCCCAGGTGCCACCGGTGGCGATGTCATCGTACGTCCGTCAGTCAAAGCCTAAGCAAGGGGATTAACGTGGATTTAAAAACAGTTACAGGGGCGGCAGTTGAGCTTTCTGATACGGCTTTCGGTCGTGAATTCAACGAAGCACTAGTGCATCAAGTCGTCACCGCATATCTTGCTGGTGCTCGTCAAGGTACACGCGCTCAAAAAACCCGTGCCGAAGTTTCTGGTGGTGGCATTAAGCCATGGCGCCAAAAAGGTACTGGTCGCGCTCGTGCAGGTTCTATTCGTAGCCCAATCTGGCGTGGGGGCGGTCGTGCATTCGCGGCTAAACCACAAGATTGGTCACAGAAAGTTAACCGTAAAATGTATCGCGGTGCTATGCAGTGTATCTTAGCCGAATTGATTCGCCAAGAGCGTTTGATTTTGGTCGAAGAGCTAAGCGTTTCTGGACCTAAGACTAAAGAGTTGATTGCAAAGTTAGGTGAGTTAAATGCATCACGTGCATTAATCGTCACTAAAGAAGTTGACGAAAACTTATACTTAGCTGCTCGCAACATCCCACATGTCAATGTACTTGATACAAGTGAAGTGGATCCAGTGAGCTTGATCGCTTTTGATAAAGTGATCATGACAGTCGAAGCTGCGAAACAATTTGAGGAAGCACTAGCATGAATAACGCAAGACTTTATCAGATCCTAAGAGGACCTGTATTCTCAGAGAAATCTCAAATGCTTGGCGACTCACTTGGTGTGCAGGTATTTAAAATTGACTCTAACGCTACTAAGCTTGAAGTCAAAAAAGCGGTTGAGATGATGTTTGAAGGTGTTGAAGTTTTAAAAGTAAACACGTTGAATGTTAAAGGTAAGACAAAGCGTTTTGGTAAAAGTATCGGCCGTCGTAATGACTACAAAAAAGCCTACGTTACCTTAAAAGCTGGTCAAGATGTACAAATGGCTGATGCTGGTGAAGAGGTCGCGAATACGACTGCTTCTACTAGTGAAACAGCGAACAACGAATAAGGATTACACTCATGCCTATCGTAAAAGCAAAGCCAACATCACCAGGCCGTCGTTTTGTTGAAAAAGTGGTGCATCCACACCTTTATAAAGGTCGTCCGTTTGCAGCGCTTCTCGAATCAAAAAGTAAAACTGGTGGTCGTAACAATAATGGTCGCATAACGACTCGTCATATTGGCGGTGGTCATAAGCAGCATTATCGTATTATCGATTTCAAACGTACTAAAGACAATATCCCAGCCACGGTAGAGCGTATTGAATACGATCCTAACCGTACTGCGCACATTGCTTTACTTAAGTACGCTGATGGCGAACGTCGCTATATCATTGCTGCTAAAAAACAAGTAGTTGGCGATACAGTAATGTCAGGTGAGCTATCACCAATTCGTCCAGGTAACTGTTTACCGCTGAAAAACATCCCATTGGGTACTGTGATCCATAATATCGAACTTAAAATCGGTAAAGGCGCACAGATGGCTCGTTCTGCGGGTGCCAGCGTTCAGTTGTTAGGTCGTGAAGGTATTTATGCTATTCTACGTATGCGCTCTGGCGAAACACGCCGTGTACACGTGAACTGCCGTGCCGTTATTGGTGAAGTTTCTAACACTGAAAACAACTTGAAATCACTTGGTAAAGCCGGTGCTTCACGTTGGCGTGGTGTTCGTCCTTCTGTTCGTGGTGTTGCTATGAACCCGGTTGATCACCCACATGGTGGTGGTGAAGGTCGTAATAAAGGTCGCCATCCAACCAGCCCTTGGGGTCAGAAGTCTAAAGGACTTAAAACGCGTAGTAATAAGCGTACTGACAATATGATCATCCGCCGTCGCGCCAAGAAGAAATAAAGGAAGAATTTCATGCCTCGTTCATTGAAAAAAGGTCCATTCATAGACGCGCATTTGTTTGCCAAAGTTGAGAATGCATTAGACACCAACTCACGCAAGCCAATTAAGACTTGGTCGCGCCGCTCGATGATCCTACCACAAATGGTTGGCTTAACCTTGTCTGTTCACAATGGCCGTACTCATGTACCGGTTATCGTGAGTGAACAGATGGTTGGTCATAAACTAGGTGAATTTGCCCCGACTCGTACGTATCGTGGTCATGGCATTGACAAAAAAGCTAAGAGATAAGGTGCTTACCATGGAAGTAACTGCAAAATTACGCGGTGCCGCCATATCGGCACAAAAAGTTAGACTCGTTGCCGATGAAGTTCGTGGCAAATCTATCGAGCGTGCTTTGGATATCCTAACGTATAGTAATAAAAAAGGCGCTGTATTTGTTAAGAAATGTCTTAACTCAGCCATCGCCAATGCCGAACATAACAACGGTCTAGATATTGATACCCTTAAAGTATCAACCATCTACGTTGATGAAGGCATTACGCTAAAACGTATCCTACCACGTGCTAAAGGTCGCGCTGATCGTATCAGTAAGCGTACCTGTCACATCACTATAAAGGTAGGAGAATAAGTTATGGGTCAAAAAGTACATCCAATCGGAATTCGTCTTGGTGTTGTAAAGAAGCATAACGCAAACTGGTATGCTAACCCTAAACAATACTCAGAATACCTAATCAATGACATTCAAGTTCGTGAATATCTGCGCAAAAAGCTTGATAGTGCTATGATTAGCAAAATCATGATTGAGCGTCCTACAGGTGCTGCTAAGATTACCATCGCCACTGCGCGTCCTGGTATTGTTATCGGTAAGAAAGGCGAAGACATTGAAAGACTTCAAAAAGAATTGACCAAAATTATGGGCGTACCTGCTCAGGTCAACATTGAAGAAATCACCTCGCCTGATCTTGATGCTCATTTAGTAGCGGAAGGTATCGCAAGTCAGCTTGAGCGTCGTGTTATGTTCCGCCGTGCTATGAAGCGCGCCGTACAGAACAGCATGCGTTCTGGTGCTAAAGGTATTAAAGTTGAGTTGTCTGGCCGTCTTGGCGGTGCTGAGATTGCTCGTACTGAATGGTACCGTGAAGGTCGTGTGCCATTGCATACACTACGCGCTGATATCGACTATTCGTCAGTACGTGCGGAAACTACTTACGGCACCATCGGTGTAAAAGTTTGGATCTTCCGTGGCGAAATCCTTGACGGTATGAACAGTGTATACAATCCCGTTAAAGAAGAGCAGACTCGTGCGCCAAAACGCCGTGGTCGTGGAAACGGAAACCGTCGAAACACAGACAGAGGTTAAACTATGTTACAGCCAAAACGTACCAAGTTTCGTAAAATGCACAAAGGTCGTAACACTGGGCTAGCTCATCGTGGAAGCACCGTTGCATTCGGACAAATTGGTCTAAAATCGTTGACTCGTGGTCGTATGACTGCCCGTCAAATTGAAGCAGCACGTCGTACCATCACTCGTAAAATTAAGCGTGGTGGTAAGATTTGGATTCGTGTATTCCCAGACAAACCAATTACCAATAAACCACTAGAAGTACGTATGGGTAAAGGTAAAGGTCCTGTAGAATATTGGGTATGCGAAATCAAACCTGGTAAAGTGCTATATGAACTCGAAGGGGTTTCAGAAGAACTTGCTCGCGAAGCGTTCACGCTTGCTGCAGCAAAACTGCCCTTTAAAACTACCATTGTTAAGCGGACGATAATGTAATGAAGATCAGTGAATTACGTGATAAATCATTAGAAGAACTGACTCAGTTACTTGATGAAAAGCAACTTGATGCTTTCCGTATTCGTATGGCTAAAGCAACTGGTCAGTTGGGTAATACCCATGAAGTACGTGTTAATCGTCGTGCGATTGCTCAGCTTCAGACTTTGATTAACGAGAAACAACGAGGCGACTCATGAGCGATAACAATCAAACAGCTAATGCTAGCGTATTGACAGGACGAGTTGTCAGTGACAAGATGGACAAGTCCATCACAGTTTTGATTGAGCGTCTGGTTCGTCATCCTTTGTATGGCAAGCAGCTTCGTCGTTCTACAAAAATCAAAGCCCATGATGAGAATAACGTTTGCCAACAAGGTGACCTTGTCCGCATCAAAGAAACGCGTCCAATCTCTAAAACCAAGTCTTGGACTTTGGTTGAAGTGGTTGAAAAAGTAGAAAAAATCTAAGTAAATTGCATTAAAAGCCAGAAGCTGTTAAAATAGCCGCCTTTTTAAGGATGCTGATTGCGCCGAGCGTATATCACTCACATTAAGAGTAGCAGCGGTTATTATTATTAAAATGCCGACTACTCATACTGTGCTAGCGGCAGCAACTGGTTTTTATTGCTCATACGTGTGGAGTAACGCTATGATTCAGGTTGAATCGATGCTGGAAGTTGCAGATAATAGCGGTGCAAGACGAGTTCAGTGCATTAAAGTACTGGGTGGCTCTCATCGTCGTTATGCATCAGTTGGCGACATTATTAAAGTAACGGTTAAAGAAGCCATTCCTCGCGGTCGTGTTAAAAAAGGCGACGTGATGAATGCTGTAGTTGTACGTACCAAAAAAGGCGTTCGTCGTCCTGATGGTTCTGTTCTGCGTTTTGACGACAATGCTGCGGTATTGTTGAATCAAAATAAAGCACCGATTGCAACTCGTATTTTTGGACCGGTAACTCGTGAACTACGTGGTGATCAGTTTATGAAAATTGTATCACTAGCACCAGAAGTATTGTGAGGTAATCCATGTCAAAATTACGTAAAGGCGATACAGTTATCGTGATTGCTGGGAAAGACAAAGGCAAGCAAGGTACTGTACAAGCTGTAAAAAATGATCGTATTAAAGTTGAAGGCATTAATATTGTCACTAAACATCAGAAGCCAAATCAGGCAACTGGCGTTGAAGGTGGCATTCTTAAGAAAGAAGCTTTTCTACATATCTCAAATGTCGCAATATTAAATGCGCAAACCCAAAAAGCTGATCGTATTACTTATCAGTTCGGCGAAGACGGCAAGAAACAACGCGTCTATCGTTCGAACGGTGAAGTAGTGGCGACTGCGTAAGACACTAAGGGTGTAATGGTAATGGCAAGATTAAAATCTTTATATAACGAAGAATTAAAGCAGCAAATCAAAGAAGAGCTTGGTTTGGCTAATGTGATGCAAGTGCCTAAAATCACTAAAATCACACTTAACATGGGTGTAGGCGGCGCGTCTCAAGACAAGAAATTGCTTGAAGGTGCAGTAGCTGACATGACCGCTATCGCTGGTCAAAAACCTGTCGTCACCAAAGCGCGTAAATCAGTTGCTGGCTTTAAAATTCGTGAAGAATGGCCAATTGGCTGCAAAGTAACGCTACGCGGTGAGCAAATGTACGAATTTTTAGATCGTCTCATTGCCATTGCAATTCCTCGTATTCGTGATTTCCGCGGTTTTTCACCTAAAGCCTTTGACGGACGTGGTAACTACTCATTGGGTATCAAAGAACAGATCGTATTCCCAGAAGTAGATTTTGACAAGATTGATCGTATCCGCGGTATGGATGTGACAATCACCACGTCAGCTCAATCTGATGAAGAAGGTCGCGCGTTGCTTAAAGCATTCGGCTTCCCATTTAAATAAGGTAAAGACGTTATGGCAAAGAAGAGCATGATTAACCGCGAATTAAAGCGCGAAAAAATGGTTGCTAAGTACGCTGATAAGCGTATCAAGCTAAAAGAAACTATCAGTGATATGACTGCAAGTGACGAAACTCGTATGGAAGCGATGCTAGAGCTACAAGCTCTTCCACGCAATTCATCGCCAGTACGTCTGCGCAATCGTTGTGCTATCACCGGTCGTCCTCACGGTTACTTCCGCAAGTTTGGCTTATCACGCAATATGCTGCGTGAGCGTGTCATGCAAGGCGATGTGCCTGGTGTTCGTAAAGCAAGCTGGTAAGGGGTAACTATATGAGTATGCAAGATACCGTTGGGGATATGCTAACCCGTATTCGTAACGCACAAATGGCTAACAAAGTATCGGTAGCAATGCCGAGCTCTAAATTACGTAAATCAATTGCTGATTTGCTAGTTAGCGAAGGTTATGTGGCGAGCGCTGTTGTTACTGAAGAAGCAAACAATAAAGCAACCCTATCTATCGAATTGAAATACTTCGAAGGCCGCGCTGTCATCGAAACGATTCAACGTTTTAGCCGTCCTGGTTTACGCCAGTTCCGCGGTAAAGACGCTATCCCTACTGTTAAGCAAGGTATGGGTGTTGCTATCGTATCAACTAGCCAAGGCATCATGAGTGATCGTGCTGCACGCGCTGCTGGTATCGGTGGTGAAATCGTCGCATTTGTAGCGTAAGCTACACGACGATAAAGTCTATTTGATAATTGTTAGACTTCTATTGATTGAGTAATAATTAATTATTTCAAATTGATAGGTGTCTAACGCAGTCAACTATGCTAAACTAACACGCTTTTTAGCCTGTTAGTTTTTTCGCTAATATAAAGAAGTTAATTTTTTAAGGAATATTCCTATGTCTCGTGTGGCTAAAGCCCCAGTGACACTGCCAAACGGCGTAAGTGTTACTTTGAACGATCGGCAGGTCGAAGTGAAAGGCAAGAACGGCATTTTGTCTTTACGCCTGCATGAATTGGTCGAGCTGAAACAGGAAGATGATGCGATCATTTTCTCACCTACAGTCGATTCAAAAGAAGCTATGATGCACACTGGCACCATGCGCGCTCTTGTTAACAACTATGTTAAAGGCGTGAACGAAGGCTTTGAAAAGCGTCTTCAGTTAATTGGTGTTGGTTATCGCGCACAAGTTGCTGGTAACAAGGTAACTTTGAACGTTGGTTACTCTCATCCAGTAGAATATACGTTGCCTGAAGGTGTGTCAGCTGAAACCCCAACGCAAACTGAAATTGTTTTGAAATCAAACAATAAACAGCAGCTTGGTCAAGCAGCGGCTAATATCCGCGGTTTCCGCCCACCTGAGCCTTATAAAGGTAAAGGTATTCGTTATAGTGACGAGCATGTGATTCGCAAAGAAGCCAAGAAAAAATAAGGTGAGTTGAAATGTTTGATAAAAAAGCAGCTCGTCTGCGTCGAGCTAAGAAAACCCGCGCGCATATCCGTTTCTTAGGCGTTCATCGCTTAACGGTTACTCGCACGCCAAAACATATTTATGCCCAGATTATCTCTCCTACCGGTGGTGAAGTGATTGCTCAGGCATCTACCTTAGACGGCAGCTTGCGCTCAGGCGCGACTGGCAATGCTGATGCAGCAACGTCTGTGGGCCAAATGATCGCAGAACGCGCAAAAGCAGCTGGTATCACTAAAGTTGCCTTTGACCGTAGTGGTTTTAAATATCATGGTCGAGTTAAAGCTTTAGCAGAAGCAGCTCGCGAAAACGGATTGGAGTTTTAATCATGGCTAGAAATGATAAAAATGATAAAAATGAACAGACTGACGGTCTAGTAGAACGCTTAGTTACCGTTGATCGCGTTGCAAAAGTTGTTAAAGGTGGTCGTATTTTCTCTTTCACTGCATTGACTGTAGTGGGCGATGGCAATGGTCGTGTTGGTTTTGGTCGCGGTAAAGCACGTGAAGTGCCAGCTGCTATCCAAAAAGCACTAGAAGCTGCCAAACGTAATATGATTACTGTTGAGCTTAATGATGCAACTTTGTATCATCCGATCAAAGCACGTCATGGTGCTAGTAAAGTTTATATGCAGCCTGCGTCTGAAGGTACTGGCGTAATCGCTGGTGGCGCAATGCGTGCTGTATTAGAAGTTGCTGGTGTCAAAGATGTTTTGACTAAATGTTATGGTTCTACCAATACTGCTAACGTTGTTCGCGCAACGTTTAACGGTTTACGTGATATGTCAACTCCAGAGAAGATGGCAGCAAAACGTGGTAAATCTGTAGACGAAATCTTGGGTTAACTTAGACTAGGTGAGTTACGATGAAAAAAATGAAAGTCACTCAATTTAAATCGGGTGCCCATCGCCTAAAGAGCCACAAAGCGAGCTTGAAAGGATTGGGTTTACGCCGTATTAATCATACTGTTGAAGTAGAAGATACACCTTCAACACGTGGTATGGTCAATCGCGTTAACTACATGGTAAAAGTGGAGGAAGCGTAATGGGTCTTAGATTAAATGAATTATCACCAGGTGTTGGCGCAAAGAAAACTGCCCAACGTCGTGGTCGTGGTATCGGTTCAGGTCTTGGTAAGACTGGTGGTCGTGGTGTAAAGGGTCAGAAATCTCGTTCAGGTTCTAGCATACGCTCAGGATTTGAAGGTGGTCAAATGCCTTTATATCGTCGTCTACCGAAATTTGGTTTTACCAGCAAAATGGCAATGAAGACGGCTGAAGTACGTCTTTCTGAACTAAATAAAATTGATGGCGATGTGGTTAGCCTTGAAACACTTAAAGCTGCTAACCTAATCCGTCACGACATGAAGCGTGCCCGTATTATGTTGTCAGGCGAAGTCACTAAGGCTTATACCTTTAAAGGTATCAAAGTGACTAAAGGCGCTAAGCTAGCAATCGAAGCTGCTGGTGGTAGCATCGAGGAGTAGTAACGTGTCAAAACAATCAATGTCATCGACTGGTATACCGCTCAATCCATTTGCATTCATACGCAAGTATGATGAATTATGGACGCGTTTATTATTCTTAATCGGCGCATTGGTTGTTTATCGTTTAGGGTCACATATTCCAGTACCGGGTATCAATCCGGTCAACTTGGCTGATCTGTTTTCGCGCAACGAAAACACCATTTTGAGTATGTTTAACATGTTCTCAGGTGGTGCACTAGAGCGTATGTCCATTATGGCGCTCGGTATTATGCCGTATATTTCAGCATCGATTATTGTACAAATGATGTCTGCAGTATTGCCATCGCTTGAAGCCCTCAAAAAAGAAGGCGAAGCGGGACGACGTAAGTTGAACAAGTATACCCGTCAAGGAACACTTGCTTTAGCCCTAGTACAGTCATTAGGAATGTGTGCTGGCTTAATCAGTCAAAATCTTACTTTATCTTCTGGTCTGACCTTTTATATTCCAGCGGTTACCTCATTGGTAGCGGGTGCTATGTTCTTGATGTGGCTTGGTGAGCAGATTACAGAGCGCGGCGTAGGTAATGGTATTTCAATGCTCATTTTTGCGAGTATTGTGGCTGGTACGCCAGGTATGATTTCGCAGTCTATTGAACAGGTCAATCAAGGGCAGATGAACTTGATTGTACTGTTTATTTTTGTGCTACTAGGCATCGCGGTTACTGCTGGTATCGTTTATATTGAACGTGCTCAGCGCCGTGTTCCAGTGAACTATGCACAGAAGCAGCAACAAGGTCGCAAAATATATGCTCAGCAGCAGTCACATTTGCCGCTGAAGCTTAATATGGCAGGGGTTATCCCAGCCATTTTTGCTAGCTCGTTGTTGTTGTTTCCAGCAAGTTTAGGGCAGTGGGTCGGTCAATCAACTGATCCTACCCTTACACAAAAGATACTACAGAATATGGCATTGGTGTTGTCTCCAGGACAGCCGCTATATTTGGTTCTGTTTGGCGCGATGATTATTTTCTTCTGTTACTTCTATACGGCATTGGTATTTAGTCCACGTGAAGTAGCTGAAAACCTTAAACGTAGTGGTGCGTATATCCCAGGTATTCGCCCCGGACAACAAACTCAGCGTTACCTAGATCATGTATTAAACCGACTGACCTTTATTGGCGCGATGTATATGACGGTTATTTGTTTAATGCCAATGGTCGTCCAGTCATCGTTTGGTGTACCGTTTCAACTCGGTGGTACGTCTTTACTGATTATGGTGGTTGTGGTAATGGACTTCATTTCGCAAATCCAAGCGCATTTGATGACCCATCAATATCATGATCAGACGTTAATTCAATCGCCCACTCAACCTTAAATGAGCGGTACGATATCTCAAAGGAGCATGCTATGAAAGTTCAAGCATCAGTTAAAAAGATTTGTGGTAGCTGTAAAGTTGTGCGCCGTAAAGGCCGTGTACATATCATCTGTACAGCAGAACCTCGCCACAAGCAACGTCAAGGTTAATATTTAGTATTATAAAGTCTTAGACTTTTGTTACTATCTCAATTAATACTTGAAAAATGACGGCGGATGGGATATCATCCGCCACTTGCCGTAGTTTATGCAAAAACTTTTATAAGACCGTCAATGAATAGGCTTGTAACCAAGTCAAAGCAGCGATAATAATTATAAAAGCTTTAGTATTGACAGCAACAAATCTGAAAAATAATGCCTTATTGATAAATAACGCTTATTTTTCTTTAATGGAGAGAAATCAATGGCTCGTATTGCCGGCGTAAACATTCCGGATAATAAGCATGCTGTTATTTCACTAACTTACATCTTTGGTGTAGGTCGTACCACTGCTCAGAAAATCTTAGAAGCAGTTGGCATTGCCCCTACTACTAAAGTTAGTCAGTTAGATGATACACAGTTAGATGCTATCCGTGCACAAGTTGCAAATTACATGACTGAAGGTGATCTTCGTCGTGAAGTGTCAATGAATATCAAGCGTTTAGTTGATCTTGGTTGTTACCGTGGCATCCGTCATCGTCGTAACCTACCAGTTAGAGGTCAGAATACTAAGAACAACGCTCGTACTCGTAAGGGTCCGACACGCCCTCTCAAAAGATAATTAACTTAGGAAGCTAAAAGATGGCTAAAGACACTCGTAGTCGCAAGAAAGTGACTCGTCGTTCAGTATCGGAGGGCATTGCCCATATCCATGCGTCTTTTAATAACACCATTGTTACGATTACCGATCGTCAAGGTAATGCACTGGCTTGGGCCACTTCAGGTGGACAAGGCTTCCGTGGTTCACGTAAATCTACACCATTTGCAGCTCAGGTTGCAGCTGAGGTCGCTGGTAAAGCGGCTCAAGAATATGGTGTTAAGAATATCGACGTTTTGGTCAAAGGACCAGGACCGGGTCGTGAGTCTGCGGTAAGAGCACTAGGTGCATTGGGTTATAAAGTTAACAGCATCTCTGATGTAACCCCAATCCCACACAATGGTTGCCGTGCGCCGAAAAAGCGCCGCGTCTAATATTAAAGACGAAGCTTTTTATCCCAAAAGCTTATAGGAGACATAACAATGGCCCGCTATATTGGACCAAAACTCAAATTATCACGTCGTGAAGGCACGGACTTAGGTCTTAAGTCTGGCGTTAAACCATACGACGTAAAAACGAAAAAAGCTGGTCGTCCACCAGGTCAACACGGTGTAAGCCGTAACAAGACCTCAGAATATGCTTTACAGCTGCGTGAAAAGCAGAAAGTTAAGCGTATCTATGGTGTATTAGAGCGTCAGTTTGCTAATTACTATAAAGAAGCTGCTCGTAAGCGCGGTGCTACTGGTGAAAACCTGTTAGCCATGCTTGAGAGCCGTCTAGATAACGTTGTTTATCGCATGGGCTTTGGCTCAACTCGCGCCGAAGCACGTCAGCTAGTCAGTCATCGTACTGTGATGGTAAAAAAAGCTGGCCGTGATGAGTTTGTTCGTGTGAACATTCCATCAATTCAGTTGCAAGATGGTGATGTCATCGCTATCCAAGAGAAGTCTCGCGAGCAATTACGTATTAAAAACGCAATTGAGCTGGCTACCCAACGTGGTATTCCAGAATGGCTAGATGTTGACCACAGCAAATTACAAGGCACCTTCAAACAAGCGCCTGATCGTATTGATCTACCTGCTGAAATCAACGAAAGCTTGATCGTTGAGCTATACTCTAAGTAATGACGTACTGCTCGATGTCGTGAAAACGGCATTGAGCAATCAACGTTAATTAAACCAGTTTAATAAATCGAGGTGACATCATGATGCTAAATGCAACTGAGTTTCTAACGCCGAATGCCATTAATGTGGATACGGTTAATGAAACGATTGCGAAAGTCACGCTCGAACCGTTAGAACGCGGCTTTGGGCATACCCTTGGTAATGCCTTACGTCGCATCTTGTTATCTTCATTACCTGGTGCTGCAGTCATTGAGGCTGAGATTGATGGTGTTGACCATGAATACTCAACGCTTGAAGGGCTACAAGAAGATGTACTTGACTTGCTTTTGAACCTAAAAGGCTTGGCCATTACGCTTCATGACCAAAATGAAGTATTTTTGACCTTGGATAAACAAGGTCCAGGCACTATTACTGCTGCAGACATCGCGTTACCGCATAATGTAGACATCGTCAATCCAGAATTGGTGTTGGGTACATTGAGTGATCGTGGTCATCTTAAGATGCGTTTGCGTGTAGTAATGGGTCGTGGATATGAGCCAGCAAACCAGCGCCGTGAAGATGGTGATACTAAAGCAATCGGACGTTTAAAGCTTGATGCAAGTTTTAGTCCTGTGCTTCGTGTTGCTTATCAGGTTGAGAACGCTCGTGTAGAGCAGCGTACTGATCTTGATCGTCTTATCATTGAGCTTGAAACTAATGGCACTATAGATCCAGAAGAAGCAATTCGTAAAGCAGCCACTATTTTACAACAACAGATTTCTATCTTTGTTGACCTAGAAGCTGAAGAAGCGCCTGAGCCTGTGAAAGAGAAAGAAGAGGTTGATCCGGTGCTATTACGCCCTGTGGACGATCTTGAACTAACGGTTCGCTCAGCCAACTGCTTGAAAGCTGAAAACATTTACTATATCGGTGATTTGGTACAACGTTCAGAGACTGAACTTCTAAAAACCCCAAATCTTGGTAAGAAATCATTAACGGAAATCAAAGACGTACTAGCGTCTAAAGATTTAGAGCTCGGTATGCGCCTAGATAACTGGCCACCAGCTGACCTTCGTGTTGATGATCGCTTTTCTTATCGTAGCCGTTAAACTTTAAGGATTTTTGACTATGCGCCATCGTAAGAGTGGAGTCAAGCTGGGTCGTACCGGCAGTCATCGTAAGGCAATGTTTCAGAACATGACTAACTCATTATTTGAGCATGAACTGATCAAAACAACTTTACCAAAAGCAAAAGAGTTACGTCGCGTTGCCGAGCCATTAATCACTATGGCTAAAGAAGACAGCGTTGCTAACCGTCGTTTGGCATTTAGCCGTATGCGTAGCAAAGCTATGGTAGGTAAACTATTTGGCACGTTAGGTCCTCGTTACCAGACCCGTCCAGGTGGATATTTGCGTATCGTAAAATGTGGTTACCGTGATGGTGACAATGCGCCAATGGCATATGTAGAATTGGTTGATCGCGACTAATTTTATAATAAGCAAAAGATGTATATAAAAAAGCTCCAATTCAATTGGAGCTTTTTTTTGTGTCTGATGCTTTAATTTATTACCGTAGTAGTGAATCTACATCCGCGGCACCTTGCCTGATAATTTCAGGCTGGCTACCAGTCATATCAACGATAGTAGTGAGCTTAGTGGTTTTTATACCTGCATTTATTAAACCGTCGATTTGATTGCCTAATAAATCCTCAATCTCAAAGGGATCATCTAGTATGTCATCACGGTTAGGTAGTATTAATGAGCTTGTCAAGATAGGTTCATCCATGGCTTCTAAAAGCGCTTGCGCAATGGGGTTGCTAGGTACTCGAATACCGATGGTTTTTTTCTTCGCGTGTGCCAATTTTTTTGGTACGTCTTTTGTAGCATTGAGGATAAAGGTGATGGGCGCAGGAGTAAGCGCTTTGAGCTGTTTAAATTGTATATTGTCCACTGCAGCATAGTTGGCAATTTCGCTTAAGTCACGGCACAGTAAGGTAAACTGGTGTTTATCATCAAGTTCACGAATTTGTTTAAGCTTATCGAGTGCATCCTTTGCCCCTAAGCGACAACCAAAAGCATAGCTGGTATCGGTAGGGTAGATAATGAGCTGGTCTTTACGTAACAAATCCGCCACTTGCTCAATCAGACGTGGCTGTGGATTTTCTGGATGAATATAAAATACTTGCATAGCAGTTCCTTATTTTATAATTATGGGTTGTTGAATATGAGGTTTTTAACTAAGTAGGACATTTATGGCGCGTACGCTTCTTTCACTAAGTTTACTAAAAAAGCATCATTGCCTTCTTAGTATAGCGCAAAGCCAATATAAGTTTGATTGCAAGCCGTTACTATGCGTAGACAATCGTTAACGCAAAAATGCCACACTTCTAAGCTGATATGCCGCTGTTACTCTAGATCAGCTATAGAGACACTGAGTAAAGCGTGTAATAAAGTCTTAGCATCAGGTGGCAATATATTGGGCTTAGCGATGTATTGTTGCACTTGTCGGTAGACGTCGTTTGCGAATGTACTATTGCTCGTATCAAAGTCAGCAAACAGGTTGTCTTGTGAGACTTGAAACTGCCGTTCACAAGCGAGAGTAAATAAACACTCTAATGCTTGAGGCTTAATCTCTACACGTTCAAATGCTTGCTGCTGAGCGGCAGTACGCCCATCTGGTGCGTACCAGTAGCCAAAGTCAGGCAAACGTCTACGAGCCTCTCCAGCCACACACCAATGGCTCATTTCATGCAACGCACTAGCAAAAAATCCATGAGCGAATGCAATTTTTGCGGGTTCGTTATTTTGTGCCGGAAAGTACTCTGGTTCTCCTTGTCCACGAACCAATGTCACATTTTGATGAGCGAATAAATTATTGAATAATTGGATGAGCCAATCAGTAGCCGCTTGCTCGTATTTATTAACCAATGATGGAGTGCCATCTAAGCCTTTGATAGTAGCTAACCTTTCTAACCTTTGCCATTCACTTTTTACATCCTCTAAGCACTGATTGTTTTTAAGGTTCCACGAGTCAGTGGAAGAGGCATTCACATTACTGGTTAACGTAGTGAGACGTTGCAATAGTATCTTTGCTTCAAGTGGAGAAAGTAGGTTCGAGAAGTCAGGTTTATCATTAAACACATTCATAGGTAAAGCACTGGTCAAATAAAAGATAAAAAGAAGAACTATCTTTGAATATAAATAGGAGAAATAAAGAGATAAAAATAGAGCTTATATCAAATAAATTTAACATACTAGCGCTAGCGTCGCTCAATGCTTTCCGTTAGTATGGCAGGCAATATTATACACCGTTTTGATGAATGAGGTCGCGCATGTCAAGCACTCCAGAAAGTAAACCGTCAGCAGGTTATGCTGATAATAAAAAAGCGCCTTTATCTACTAGTATGCCTGAATCTATTTCTTTGGATAAATGGGCAGATACTGGATATGAATGGACAGGAGAGGTAGAGCCAAGCGCTTTCAAACGTCTTGCTGCTACCTTAGCCACCGAACATGAACAAGCAAATATCTCGCTTAATGCCAATCTGTATCGACGCAATAATGTCTTACATTTGGCATTCACACTGACGGGTGAAGTTTGGTTAACCTGTCAGCGTTGCCTACAGCCAGTAGCTATCGATTTGTCTGATGATTATAATATTGCGCTACTAGAAGATGAGAGCCAAGCACGTTCAATCAATGATGAACAAGATTATTTATTACTTGATGAAATTATTACTGAGCCTGCACCAGAGCTTTTATTGCCATTCAAAAAATTGGTAGAAGATGAGATATTACTGAAGACGCCAATGTCGCCAAAACATGACGACTGTGAAATGACGGTAGAGCAATTTGGTGAGATTCCAGAAGAGGAAGAAAGCGAAAATCCTTTTGCTGCTTTAGCCTCTCTAAAAGGCAAGTTGTAATCTTATTAAGAGACAAGTCATATATAAATGTACTACTTAATAAATTTATGATACCTTTCATCAGCTTTCTACCAAAGAGTGAGAAGCAGGGCTTTATTAATCCGCTAAACATGCGTATAATGTCCCGTTTATTGCATTCTAGCAATCTGCTACTGGCAGATAGATGCTGATCTTGCAGACTAACTATAGATTTTAGACGTAATCAACACTTTAATACGTGGCAATCTATTTAACTAATGATGCGTAAGACTTAGGTTGTTGTGATTATATAGCCTCTGTCAGTGTCGATTAAAGCTGAATTTCAAGCTTATCCCCTTTTAAGTATAGGAGCTATATCATGGCCGTTCAAAAAAGTCGTAAAAGTCGTTCTCGTCGTGACATGCGCCGTTCACATCATCGTATGGAAATCGCTGAGATAAGCGTAGATGCTACCACTGGTGAAAAACATCGTCGTCATCACATGACTAAAGATGGTTTCTACCGTGGTCGCCAGTTGTTTAAAGTTAGTCAAGACGCTTAAATTGTTGGCTATTCAATAGCTAATTGCAAAAATAATGATAGTACTGGTGACTGTCATTATTTTTGCAACGCTGTTATTAGGTAATATGCTTTGAGCTGAAGAAAGCCAAGTTATTTCGCTATCATATATTATGTGGCTAGATAACTTGGCTTTTTGCTATTAGCTTTTATGGTAGGTATTTGAACAACCTTTTACCATGTGCCTTTAGAAAATATGAAAATGAATCGATATACTCTACCATTTTAATGTGAGTGGTATCTTTTACTATACGTGTTTCAGTTGCATCCGCTATGATAATAGTGTGCGTCAGTGTATAGTTTATCGATAATCCGTTTTTTTAGACAAATACTAAAGCAACGGCTTTATATCGCCTCTAATAATATAATAAACCCCAATTGTTTTTAGGGATATTTCCAATTAAATAAGGAATATTGGTTATGGCCTCTGTACCCGATATGGTAAAAAAGCCGCCGACACGTATTGCGGTAATTTTTCCTGGTCAAGGATCGCAAGTAGTCGGGATGACTAGTGAGCTTGCTGAAATCTATCCAGAGATTCTCGATACCTTTACTGAAGCTAGCGCCGCGCTTGGTGAAGACTTATGGGCAATCTGTCAAAATGAAGAAAAACTCAATCAAACACAATATACTCAGCCAGCATTACTGACGGCCAGCATCGCCATTTGGCGTATCTTAAAACAAAAAATAACCACAGCGCCTTGTTATTTAGCGGGTCATTCTCTAGGTGAGTACAGTGCGCTTTGTGCGGCTGAAGTCATATCGCTTGCTGATGCGGTTAAATTGGTACATAAGCGCGGTCAGTTGATGCAAGAAGCCGTTGTAGGTGTCGATACTGCCATGGCAGCAGTGTTAGGGCTTGAGGACAATCGAGTAGAAAACTTGTGTGAGCAAGCGACTGAACATGTCGAGGGTGCCATTGTAGGTGCAGCCAACTTTAATAGTCCGGGACAAGTGGTGATATCGGGTAATGCTGCTGGTGTGAATGCCGTTATTGATAAAGTGCAAAACACAGGCAAAAAATCTATCCCGCTAAAGGTAAGCGTACCATCACATTGCGCGCTAATGGAACCAGCGAGTATTGCATTGGCTGAGATTCTGGCAGAAATAAAATTTGATCAAGCGACGATTCCTGTTATCCAAAATCGACATGCGCGTGTCGAGAGCAGTGCGGTCGGTATCAAGCAGGCATTAACAGAGCAATTAAGCCAACCAGTATTATGGTCAAAAACCATGCAAGAGCTGGCTGACAAACAAATTAATATTTTAATCGAATGCGGCAGTGGTAATGTATTGAGCAACTTGGCGAAGCGCCAAGCACAGCCAATTATGAGCTATCCTACTGACAAGCCCGCTCGTCTTGATAAATTAATGGAGGTGTTATCATGAGTCGTACGATTACTCTAGTGACAGGTGCTAGCCGTGGTATTGGTAAAGCCGTTGCCAAACGTTTCGCCAAAGAAGGACATTTTGTTATTGGTACAGCGACTACGGAAAAAGGTGCTGAGCTGATTGATGGTTATCTCCACGATAGTGGCGGTATTGGACGTGTTTTAGACGTACGCGATACCGCACAAATTGATAAGCTGTTTGAAGAGATTGAGAGCGTCTACGGCGCAGTACAAGTCTTGGTTAATAATGCAGGTATCACCCAAGATGGTCTGCTGATGCGTATGAAAGATGACGATTGGGAAAATGTTATCGATACCAATTTGACGTCTGTATACCGCATGAGTAAACGTGCTGTGCGCGGTATGATGAAAGCACGCCGTGGTCGCATCATCAATATAACCTCTGTCGTTGCTCAAATGGGTAATGCAGGTCAATCGAACTATGCGGCGACCAAAGCAGGCGTCGAAGGGTTCAGCCGTACGCTCGCGCGTGAAATTGGCTCACGACAAGTGACGATTAATTGCGTAGCCCCTGGTTTGATCGAAACGGATATGACGGACGAGCTTGATGAGCGCCTATTGAACTCTATGCTAGACGCTGTACCTATCAGTCGCCTTGGACAGCCAGAAGACATTGCCGCCGCCGTACATTTCTTAGCCAGCGATGAGGCCAGTTATATCACAGGCGCTGTTATTCCTGTCAATGGTGGTATGTATATGTAGGTGATAAATAAGTGTTACACAGTTATAATAAAAAACTCTGTGCACGAGTGTAAACTATAATAAAGGGTGTTATAATGACGGATACTTTTATGTCAAAGCCCTGTATTATAGCAGGGCTTTACTAGACATCAGTCAAAATGTATAACCAGCTATAAAACAAGTTACAAAGTACTCGGATAGCTGTGCTAATCTGAAGATATGATTTTATATACAATGCCGTAGAGCCTAATGATAGGCCTATGGTGACTTGCCAAAATAATAGATCAAAAAGGAGAAATCTACATGAGTAATGATACCGAGCTAAGAGTTAAAGCTGCAGTAGCTGAGCAATTGGGTATGAATGTTGAAGATATCAACAATGATGCATCATTTATGGAAGACTTAGGTGCAGATTCGTTAGACCTAGTCGAATTGGTTATGTCATTTGAAAGTGACTTTGGCATTACCATTCCTGATGAAGATTCAGCAGAATTAACGACTGTTCAAAAAGCGATTGATTATGTACAAGCGCAGCTATAATTAGCTAGTGGCTTAGCGAGTTATTCTAGCCGCCTATCTGTAGAGATAGGCGGTTTTTTTATGTTCTTAATTTGCCATGGCAACAGGTAGTTATGTGATTAATCAATACGTTAACATAAGCTACGCCAAATCAACATTACTCAACATACTATTACTATCTACCTCACCTATCTTTGTCTATACTCATAATGGTAAGTAGTAACAAAGTATAGTGATATATAAAGTGTGGTTATATATGAAAGTATATGCCATTAAAAAAATAATGATGAATAATAAATAACAATATTTAAAGGAGTATGTAAATGGGTATGTTCAGTTTTGCAAAAGATATCGGTGATAAAATTTTCAATCGTGATGACGCCAAACACGATGCCAAGTCAGAAACAAAAGCAGACGCTAATACGCCAGTACAGAGTAGCGAACCTTCTGCGCAATCAGTTGCCAATATTTTACTTCGTCGCATTCAACAGCAGAATCTTAATATTAGCGATTTGAAAATCAAGTATAACGGCTCAACAGATACTGCAGAAATCAGCGGTAAAGCTAAAACGCAAGCAGACCGCGAAAAAGCGATTATCGCCATTGGTAATGTACAAAACGTGGCCAAGGTAATCGATAATATTGATATCGAAGAAGATGCGCCTGAGTCAACGATGTATACAGTGAAATCTGGTGATAGCTTGTCTAAGATTGCAAAAGAGGTTTATGGTTCAGCGGATGATTACATGAAAATCTTTGAAGCCAATAAGCCGATGCTATCTAGCCCTGATAAGATTTATCCTGGTCAAGTACTGCGTATTCCTAAGCCATAAGCCATAATATGGTTTTGAACTGTCAGCGATATGTGTGAATAAAATAAAGAATGCCTCTTACTATAATAAGAGGCATTTTTTTCGGGTTTATATAAATATAAGCTTAAGATTTAAATGTTCTCTAATTTCTCGTACTGTTCAGCTATGGCCCAGTTGATATGTACATCAAGCATCTCGTTGTGTATGCCTAGCTTTGATTGTAACTGAGTAATGGTGTCTTGATGACCATTAGCATTTCCAAGACCAATCGCGATATTGCGCAAGAAGTTCACATAGCCTGTGCGTCTAAGTGGGCTGCCTTCAGTTTTTTTCATAAATTCAGCTTCTTGCCATTGCCACAGTTCCAGCAGACTGCTGCTATCAAGGTTGTGCCGTGGTGCGAAGTCCTCTACAGGTGTAAGATTGGCGTAGCGATTCCAAGGACAGATAAGTTGACAGTCGTCACAGCCAAAGATGCGATTACCAATCGTGCGGCGGTATTTTATATCAATAATACCGTCGTGCTCGATAGTGAGGTAGGAGATACAAGCTGCAGCATTGAGCTCATAGGGCGCGACAATTGCTTGAGTGGGACAGATATCGATACAAGCGCTACAACTGCCGCAATGCTCTTTGACCGGTTTGTCATCAGGTAACTGGAGACTAATAAATAGCTCACCCAATACAAAAAATGAACCCGCTTGCTTGTTGATTAATAAGGTGTGCTTTCCTGTCCAGCCAAGACCAGCAGCATCGGCAATGGGTCGCTCGAAAATAGGCGCAGAGTCACTAAAAGGCCTAAAAATAAAATCTTGCTCTGAACCTATATTGAGGTGTTGCCACTCAGGAAGCATGGCTTCTATCTTTAGTGCCAATTGTTTCAAACGACTGCGCATCGTTTTATGATAGTCGCGTCCTCTGGCATAACGAGCGATGATGCCTTGATTGGGGTAGTCATTGTCAGTGATCGTACGTGGGGTTGGTGCTTGAGTCAGGTAATCCATACGAACACTGATGATGGTTTTTGCCCCTTCTACCAGTTGGTCAGGATTTGCCCGCAGTTCATGATTGTTATGCATAAACTGCAGTTGCCCCTCATAGCCTTTTTCGAGCCATTGTTGCAATTGTACAATCTGCTTAGCAAATAAAGGGTGATGCACCGATAAAAACCCGCAGTCGGCAAACCCTAAAGCCTGTGCTTGGTCTTTAATCCATTGTTTGACATCTGCTGTGGTGGTAAATGTTGGGCTATTATTCACATTAATCTTTTTTTCGGACGCAGGCTTAGGTTCAGAAGAGATTTGCTTAGCTGATTTCTGCTGGGTTGAAGAGATAGGCAAGTTTGCTTTAGGAAGATTATTCATGTGTGACAGTAGGTGATAGAGTGAATACCGATATAATAAGCCAGTGAGC
The DNA here is from genome assembly GCF_014897815.1 of Psychrobacter sp. PG1. Lineage (GTDB taxonomy): Bacteria > Pseudomonadota > Gammaproteobacteria > Pseudomonadales > Moraxellaceae > Psychrobacter. The sequence goes on along the minus strand of NZ_JABUZG010000048.1, from coordinate 19,637 downwards.
CAAGAGCGCAAGTATAAAAGCAAATAATTTCACATTCATATTGATACATACGTTGATGTAAGCGTTTGCTAAGCTGATGCTAAATGATAGTAATCATATGCCAATAAAATAAAAAATCAGCAAAAAATACTTAAGGATTAGTTATGAAAAATCAGATCAATTTATCACCTATAAAAAGTACAAAACCTATCCCGTTATATAGCAGTGAACAACTCTATGCGATGGAGCAAGCATGGTTTGTAGAGGGGCATGATAGTTTTGGGTTGATGAAACAAGCAGCCTGGCAAATGGCGCAACATATAGAACAATTATATGAACAAAAACAATTAAACATATATCCATCAGCCACTACTTATGTGCCTCGTCGTCATATGCGCCAGCATCGAGTGAGCATTTGGGTTGGAAAGGGTAATAATGGTGGCGACGGTTGGCTCATTGCTCATTATTTACAGAAAATGGGTTGGCAGGTACAAGTGGTAACAGTGGGTTTTGAGAGTGATGATTTTGATATCAGTAACACAACAGCATTCTCCGATGCACAAAAAGTCCTAAAAGAGGCGCTATTGGCTAATTGCCCTTATCAACGCTTTGAAAATAGTGCTTGTGAGCTAGAAGAAGGAGTAGATGGTAATCTGCAAGCCGATGTCTATATTGATGCACTGTTTGGTATTGGTCTGGATCGTGCACCTACAGGTATTTATAAAACAGCCATTAGCACTTTTAATAAGTTATCTGAACAAAATAGTACCTTGGCCATTGCGGTTGATATTCCAAGTGGTCTGGTGGCTTCGACTGGCGAGGTGTTTGAGCAGGTGGCTATACAGGCTGATATAACGCTATGTTTAATTGCACGGAAATTCGGTTTGCATACCAAAGATGGTATGGATTGTAGCGGCAAGGTAATTGATATACCGCTGATACCTTATCCAATAAATGATAAAAGGTTCATGCCAGTAGCAACACTGATTACTACTGCATATGGTCTAAGTCCTCGCCGTCAAAATAGCTACAAAGGTAGCTATGGTCATGTACTGATTATTGGCGGTAATCGTATCGATGGCTCACAAGGTATGGGCGGCGCTGCGATACTGTCTGCTTCGAGCTCGATGGCGGCAGGAGCGGGTAAAATTACGGTTGCTTGCCATGAGGCTTTTCATAGCGCCCTATTAACTTCACTACCAGATGCAATGACGATCAATTTGCATGATGTGGATGGAGTGCAGGAGTTAATCAAGTCAGCCACTGTGATTGCGATTGGTATGGGGCTTGGTCGTGATGAAAAAGCAAAAGTGTTGTTTATAAAGTATCTACAAACTGCGATGACAGCTAAAAAGGCAATAGTGATTGATGCTGATGGACTTTATCATTTGGCATCATTGCAATTAGAGCATCATGAATTGGTCAGTCAGCTGCGAGAATATAGCGTTAATCATCAAGTTTGTTTGACACCGCACAGTGGCGAAACTGCTAGATTACTGAATAAGAGAATCAGTGAAGTGGAAAGCGATAGACTACAAGCGATAAAACAGTGCGCTACAACTTATGGTGGTGAATGGGTGCTAAAAGGCGCAGGTTCTTTGATATTAGAGCAGGGCTTAGATGAGCACCACGTTTATGTTTGTGCTGTCGGTAATGCGGGGATGGCGACGGCTGGCATGGGTGACGTGTTATCTGGTGTCATTGCTGGTCTGCTAGCACAACAAGATTTATCGTCAGGAATGCAAAGCTTGCATCAGGCGGTTGTTATACATGGATTAGCAGGGGATACGCTGGTCAATCAAAGTAATAATACGTTATTAGTTGGACAGCGAGGGCTACAAGCTCAGGATATGCCAGCAGCCATTCGTCATGTGATGCAGCTATTGATTAACATCTATAATTAGCATTAAACCTAAGTAGTTGAGTTGCCACAATACTGATCAATTGCCTGCTGTACACGTTCACGTTTGAGCTCAATTTCACGACCGTCTAAATATTGACGCTTGCCATTTGCATCCATCTCATAAATACGTCCGCCGACATTCAAGTTGGTCAAATTATTGCGGAGTGACTGGCAACGCTGTGCATTGGCTTGTGCTTCTTGTTCTTTAATCCGTGCTTCAAGCGCTGCAACTCTTTGTTCTTCTGCGCTTTGAGTATTAGTACTTTGATTGGCATCTGTTTTGCCAGCCAATTGTCCTGCATTGCTTTGTCTGCCGTCACTACGAAATTCAATCAGCTCAATGTTTTTACCATTTTGCGGCGCATGTTGGCTGTATTTGACTTCACCATGTGCACCGACAGATTTATAAACTTGAATAGCATGACTGGCATTCATCGACAGCATTAGCACATACGCAGTACTCATAAGCAGTTTGGTAGCAGTATTTATTTTAGACGCATATGCCATAGTAGCAATCCTCTCAAGGGGTAAAAAACAGATGTGTATATATGTGTCAATATAACATTTAAGTGTTGGAATGGTACTAAAAATGTACCAGCTTTCGATTCTAACAAATAATCCTTATGAATGTATATTATTTAATAACTAATAGTTAGGGATGGGCTTTAGAAGTTTTTCTTGACAATAGCTCACAAACCATCGAATATAATAGCAGTTGATTGGTCAGTGAGCGGCTTTTATGATATTGCCGTGGCACTTGAAAATGAGGACGATAGGTTACTTATCAGTGGCTTACGCAGTTTTCGTTTCTTTGTGACAATGATATTGCAAAGATAGTAATCATAACGATTGTTATCGATGACTTTATGTATTGTCTCCGGACTTATCTGTCTACAATGACTAAGATAAACTTATTATTTGAAATGCGCTAAGCGTGACTCTAGCGGTTGTATTAAACATGGAAAAATATTCAGCAATTAAATCTTTTTAATAAGCCTGTCGTAAAATCTAACCATTTTACAAATTAGTATTGGCTGTGAGAGTGATTTAAATTGTGAATATCAATGCCTCTGTATAAATCAATCTGTTGTAAATGCTATCTGCTATTTATCAATAATAAGCTTCTTTTATAGATGCACGCGCATCTTGTCACTGTACATCGATAGACTCCTGCCATAAAACTGACCCTACATATATTGCTGTGTTTGAGTAACCTGCTGTCTTATAAAACAGCGTTGCTTAGAGATAGTGGGCACACATTCTTGATATGGATAAGGATTTGCAGCCATTTCTATAAGACGAACCATCTTGTGTAAATAGCGTGGTTTTCTCTTATAAATGAACGCCAATTCTTGACAAAAAAAAGGTGATGACAGTGACGCAAACCACGCAAAGTCCGAATATGACGGGACATACCCAAACGGGGAATGCCGCCAAAAATTTTGAAGAAAAGCAACAACGCCTCGCTGAGGGTAGTGAGCAACCTATAATGCTATCTGGTGCTGAGATGTTGGTGCAATCACTGACTGATGAGGGCGTCAAATATATTTTTGGCTATCCAGGTGGTGCGGTTCTTCATATCTATGATGCTTTGTTTCAACAAGAAAATATCGAGCATATTTTAGTACGTCATGAGCAAGCAGCCGGTCATATGGCAGATGCTTATTCGCGAGTCACAGGGCAGACAGGGGTGGTCTTAGCGACGTCAGGTCCAGGTGCTACTAATACCGTAACGGCTATCGCAACAGCGTTTATGGATTCTGTGCCGATGGTGGTTATCGCAGGTCAGGTACCTAGCAGCCTAATTGGGGAAGATGCCTTCCAAGAAACAGATATGGTCGGTGTATCACGTCCTATCGTGAAGCATAGCTTTCAAGTGCGCCACGCTAGCGAAATCCCAATGATTGTCAAAAAAGCCTTTTATATTGCTCAGTCTGGACGCCCAGGTCCTGTAGTGATTGATGTACCAAAAGATATGACCGCGCCAAGTGAAAAGTTTGCTTACGCTTATCCAGAAGAAGTGTTTATACGTTCGTATCAGCCGTCATTAAAAGGTCATAGTGGTCAGATTAAAAAAGCGGTTGAAACGCTGCTTGCTGCAAAGCGTCCGATTATTTACTCTGGTGGCGGTGTTGTTTTAGGTAATGCGCATAAAGAGCTTACTAATCTTGCGCATCGTTTAAACTTACCAGTAACCAATACCTTAATGGGCTTGGGCGCGTTCCCTGGTTCTGATAGTCAGTTCTTGGGTATGCTCGGTATGCATGGCACTTATGAAGCCAATATGACCATGCATCATGCCGACGTCATCTTGGCAGTTGGCGCACGTTTTGATGACCGTGTCACTAATAATGTCAAAAAATTCTGTCCGAATGCGACGATTATTCATATTGATATTGATCCTACCTCTATTTCAAAAACGATTAATGCGCATATTCCGATCGTGGGTGATGTTAAATCTGTCCTGACCGATATACTAGAGATTGTCGGTGATGATAAAGAGCTAGACCAACCAGCATTGTTGGATTGGTGGTCACAGATTAATGAGTGGCGTAAGCGTCATGGCCTGCGTTATGACACTAGCACCGATAACGGCATTAAGCCCCAAGCGGTCGTTCAAGCTTTAGATAAAGTGACGAATAGTAACGCTATTATCACCAGTGACGTCGGTCAGCATCAGATGTTTGCCGCGCTTTATTATACCTATAATGAGCCGCGCCAATGGCTAAACTCAGGTGGTTTAGGGACGATGGGTGTTGGCTTGCCGTATGCGATGGCAGCCAAACTTGCTCACCCTGAGCGTGACGTGGTTTGTATCACGGGTGAAGGCTCTATTCAGATGAATATTCAAGAGCTCTCAACCTGCTTACAATATAATTTGCCAGTTAAAATCTTAAATCTAAATAACGCCCAATTAGGCATGGTGAAGCAGTGGCAAGATATGCTGTATGAAGGTCGTCATGCCCATTCTTATATGAATTCACTACCAGACTTTGTCAAACTCGCTGAAAGCTATGGTCACGTCGGTATCAAGATTACTGATCCTGCGACCATGGAAGCGCAATTGGCGGAAGCCATGGCAATAACAGATAGATTGGTATTTATTGACGTTTATGTCGATCGTAACGAGCATGTATATCCAATGCAAATCGCTGGGCAAGCGATGCGTGATATGTGGTTAACAAAAGGGGAGCGTACCTAATGCAACAACAACATCTGATTTCGGTATTGATGGAAAACGAAGCGGGTTCGTTGTCGCGAGTGGTCGGTTTGTTCTCTCAACGTGGCTACAACATTGAAACTTTGAACGTTGCGCCAACAGACGATTCGAGTATTTCTCGCTTAACATTGACTACTATTACATCACCTGAAAAAATAGAACAAATCACCAAGCAATTGCATAAATTGATTGAAGTGGTTAAAGTGCTTAATCTATCAGATACCGTGCACGTCGAGCGCGAGTTGATGCTCATAAAAGTACGGGCGACGGGTGGCGTACGTGAAGAGATTAAACGCAGTGCCGATATTTTCCGCGCACAAATCGTTGATGTGAACGCCAATCTATATACCATTCAAATCGTCGGTGACAAAGCCAAACTTGACGGCTTTATTGATGTGATTGGTCGTGAACGTATTATGGAAGTGGTGCGTTCGGGTGTGATTGGTATTGCACGCGGCGAAAAAACGCTCAGTTTATAATGGGTGCTTACTGTACCTATTGTAGGTCAAATTATTTATTCAAACATTAACATAGCGCTTATCTCACCCATCACTTCGATAAGGTGATTATAATTTAAGTGTTTATTTATCCATGGCAAGCCATGATTTAGGAAAAGGACTCTGTTTATGAACGTTTATTATGATAAAGATTGTGATCTATCAATCATCCAAGGCAAAAAAGTTGCCATTATTGGTTATGGTTCACAAGGCCATGCACACGCGCTTAACCTACAAGATTCAGATGTTGATGTGACCGTTGGTCTACGTGCTAACTCTGGCTCATGGAAAAAAGCAGAAAACGCAGGTCTAAAAGTAGCTGAAGTAGAAGAAGCGGTAAAAGCTGCTGATGTCATCATGATTTTGACGCCTGATGAGTTTCAAAAAGAGCTATATAATGATGTAATCGAACCAAATATCAAAGAAGGTGCAACCCTAGCGTTTGCTCATGGTTTTGCGATTCATTATAACCAAGTCGTACCACGTGGTGATCTTGATGTCATTATGGTTGCACCAAAAGCACCAGGTCATACGGTACGTTCAGAGTTTGCCAAAGGCGGCGGTATCCCTGATCTTATCGCTATCTACCAAGATGCTTCAGGTCAAGCCAAACAATTAGCACTCTCTTATGCTGCTGGTGTTGGTGGTGGTCGTTCAGGTATTATCGAAACAACCTTTAAAGACGAAACTGAAACTGATCTATTCGGTGAGCAAGCAGTACTTTGTGGCGGCGCAGTAGAGCTGGTTAAAATGGGCTTTGAAACCCTAACTGAAGCTGGCTATGCCCCAGAAATGGCTTACTTTGAGTGCTTGCATGAGCTTAAGCTTATTGTAGACCTCATGTATGAAGGCGGTATCGCTGACATGAACTATTCAATCAGTAACAACGCTGAATATGGCGAATACGTAACTGGTCCTGAAGTCATCAATGAGCAATCACGTGAAGCCATGCGTAATGCCCTAAAACGCATTCAGTCTGGTGAGTACGCGAAGATGTTTATCTCTGAAGGCGCAACCAACTATCCCTCAATGACGGCTCGTCGTCGTAACAATGCAGAGCATCAAATCGAAATCACTGGCGCTAAGCTACGTGGCATGATGCCTTGGATCGGCGGTAATAAAATCATCGATAAAGAAAAAAACTAATTCAGTATTAGGCTATTAAGAGATTAATCGCTGATATAGACCTAAGAGCCCATGCTATTACTTAATAGTGTGGGCTTTTTTAGTTTGCACTACTTTAGTGAAATTTTAACCACAATCGCTTTGGTGTTGGTTGAAAACGACCAATCGATGCCTCATATATCTAGCCTTCATTGATTTTTTGAATATTCTTAGTGCAACCAGTTGCTGGTTAATTATCAAGACGATTGAGTTGCGCGTTCTTATTTTTTATAGATTATAGGTTGTGTGTTGTGCAAATATCTTATCCAGACTGGCTAACGCCGCAATTCGTATATATTACTCTTAGCGCTGTGGTAGCTGTTTTAATATGGATAGAAGGGGAGATGCTCAAAAAAACCGATGGCAAATTGCCTAAATCTAAGTTTTTTCAAATCAGCTCACTCTTGGATACTTTGTGGTTCTTTATTTCCGTTGTCATATTATATGTGATTGACTTGACGCCACTAGCCATTACGGTACCTGCTGCTTATGGCATCTATACTACCTTTGGATGGATATACGGGACGCGTTTACTAAAACGTAAAGGTATTCCTGATTCTCCTAAAGACTTGGTGATACCTGCTAAATACATCGCCTATAGTCAGTCATTTTCGCTGATATTTTTTGCGCTTTGTTTGTTAGTATTAAGTTCACCGTGGCTACCGATATCTCAATGAAGCATATGCTGACTTATCACCTATTTATTATTTGAGATAATGCTGTCACCAACTTAAATGACACCTTTACGTTAGAATGATAGATAGTAAATGATATAAAATATCTTTCTTATCAATGTATTAGATAGTATTTAATTGGCTTTCGTGACTTTTAAAAACGGATTGTCGTTGTTTACAAAAATCATCAATTTAACCTGTTGCGATTATAAAAAGCTGCTATAATCAGGCTGTACTCAAAAGATTTTAGGTCGTAATTTCAAGCTATCTAACGATATTTTGATCGTATTGACTGTTGCATTTAGCAGAAAATAGTTTGGGTATATATCAATTAATCGGTGACGACACACGTCTCGCCAACAGTTAAAGAGTTAGGAAAATTTATGTCAGATAAAGTTGAAGGCACTGTAAAGTGGTTTAATGAAGCTAAAGGTTTTGGTTTTATCGCTCAAGACAATGGCGGACAAGACGTATTCGCTCACTACAGCGCTATCCAAGGTGGTGGTTTCAAAACTCTAGCCGAAGGCCAAAAAGTGTCTTTCATCTTAGGTGATGGCAAAAAAGGCCCACAAGCCGAGCAAATCGAAGCTATCTAATCTCATTTGACATCTGGTAAGCTGATTAGTCAGTAAGCTTGATGACAGTAAGATTATCAATATGCATTGATGCCTTTGTTTGTTAAAACAATAAAAATACTGTTTCAACTCTAAAAAAAAGCAACCTCTTATCAGGTTGCTTTTTTTATGCCATTTTTTTTGCTATAAACGTAAAATCATCAAAAGCATACTGATATTAGCTGTCAGTCATCAGCACTGACTCAAAAAAGATCTAACAAAATAAGGTTGTTTTATGAAGTGGGAGGCATGGTTTTCAATCGATTGGCAGTAAGTGCTGGGTATTTCTCTATCTGCAATCGGTTTTTATTTAGGGTTAATGTTATTTACAAGATTGATGGGGTTGCGAAGTTTCTCCAAGCTCTCAAGCCATGATTTTGCGATGACTGTCGGTATTGGCAGTATACTCGCTTCAACGGTGCTATCAGACACACCGTCATTAATGCAAGGGCTGTTTTCTGTCGCAGTATTGTTTGTGATTCAAGGGGTTATCTCATTTATCAGGCGTAAATTCAAACCGTTAAAATCTCTGATAGACAATCGAGCCATTATATTAATGGCGCATGGCGAGTATTTTAGTAGAAATTTAAAAGAGGCCAATCTTAGTACCAGTGATGTTCAACAGGTTTTACGCAAGAATGGGATCAAGTCTAAAACGGAAGTATTTGCTGTCATTATGGAAACCACAGGGGATATGAGTGTCATCAAAAATAATGCAGTCACGCCTGACTGGTCATTATTCGATGATATACGCGACAGTGAGTTGCTGATTGGTTCCAGTAAAAATAGAAAATCGTAGATTTTGAGTTTTTGATTATTGTTGTCGATTGATGTTCTCGATTGATGCCAGCGAGATAGATCACAACAATCCATTAAGTAACTATCGTATTGACAGTGCTAAAAATAGGTGAAATATTGAGAATGTAGGTTAAAGAAGACTGTAAAATTGTGTACTTATAAACTATTTATTATAGAATGGTGACAAATTTATGACGCATTATTCACGGCGTTGTCTTGACCTTATGCCTGTGCTCACGCAAGATACAGGGGTCTGATAATAATGGTTGGCTTAGCTTTAGCAGATTTTATCAATGAGTAGTGTGATACTAATACCATTTTCGGTATTGTTTCTTCTCGCTTAATTAACTACTATCTGTTGACGCAGTAATAACCCTAAGTAGTATTTTGAACGACAGTTTAAAAAAATGAACCTTTGGTTCTTAACTGACAATTTTTAATTCATAACATTAATAAACGAGGAACGTATGAAAGCATTAGTAGCGGTCAAGCGTGTCATTGATTACAACGTAAAAGTTCGTGTAAAAGCTGACAACTCTGGCGTTGATTTATCAAACACTAAGATGTCAATCAATCCTTTTGATGAGATTGCAGTAGAAGAAGCGGTTCGTCTAAAAGAAGCAGGTGTGATTGATGAAATCATTGTTGCTTCAATCGGTCCAAAAGAATCACAAGAGCAAATTCGTGCAGCGTTAGCATTGGGCGCTGATCGTGGTGTTTTAGTGTTGACTGACGACAAGCCGTATCCATTACAAATTGCTAAGATCCTCAAAAATATCGCCGAGAGTGAAGGCACTGATATTATCTTATTGGGTAAGCAAGCCATTGATGATGATAACAACCAGACTGGTCAGATGCTAGCGGCATTGATGGGTATCGGTCAGGGTACGTTTGCATCAGAAGTAAAAGTTGAAGGCGATAAAGTAAACGTGACTCGTGAAATCGACGGTGGTTTACAGACGCTAGCACTTGAGTTACCAGCGGTTATCACCACTGATTTACGTTTGAATGAGCCTCGTTATGCTAAATTGCCTAACATCATGAAAGCGAAGAAAAAACCACTTGACGAAAAAACGCCTGCTGATTTTGGTGTTGATATGGCCTCTAAGCAAGAGATCATTAAAGTTGTGCCACCTGCTGAACGTAAAGCTGGCATCAAAGTGGGTTCAGTGGATGAGTTGGTCGATAAGCTAAGAAACGAAGCAAAAGTCATTTAATGTTTCAATGATTGGATACTTCGCTACGGCATATCCTGTACAAAGCTATAGATTTAACTGATTTATTTTATATAAAATAATAGTTGCTCAAACAGCTTTGTACACAAACAACCGCATGAATAGATGATACGAATAAAAAAGGATTAAAATCATGGCAATTTTGGTATATGCAGAACATGACAATGCCAGTCTGAAAAAGGCAACTTTGAATACCATCGCTGCTGCTAAGCAAATGGGTGATGATATCCATGTGTTGGTTGCAGGTAGTGGTGCTCAAGCTGTCGCTGACCAAGCAGCTAAAGCAGAAGGCGTGACTAAAGTATTATTAGCAGACAACGCTGCCTATGAGCATCAATTAGCGGGTAACGTTGCGCTATTGGTTGCTGATATCGCTGGTGATTACAGCCATATCCTTGCACCAGCAACAACCACTGGTAAGAACTTTATGCCACGTGTTGCCGCTTTACTTGACGTAAGCATGCTATCAGAAATCTCAGCCGTCGTAGATGCGCAAACGTTTGAGCGTCCTATCTATGCTGGTAACGCAACAGCAACTGTTAAGACCACAGAAGATAAAGCCGTCATAACAGTACGTACCACAGCTTTTGACCCAGTAGCAAGCGAAGGTGGTTCAGCTACTGTTGAGACAATCGACAACGTGCAAGAAACTGGCAAAGCAAGCTTCGTTAATGAAGAGATGGCGAAATCTGATCGTCCTGAATTGACTTCAGCAGGCATTGTGGTTTCTGGTGGTCGTGCCTTAGCAAATGGCGAGAACTTTACCAAATATATCGAACCATTGGCTGATAAACTTGGCGCTGCCGTTGGTGCATCACGTGCCGCTGTTGACGCAGGTTACGTACCAAACGATATGCAGGTCGGTCAAACGGGTAAAATCGTTGCACCAGACTTATATATTGCAGCGGGCATTTCAGGCGCGATTCAGCATTTAGCGGGTATGAAAGATTCTAAAGTTATTGTTGCTATCAACAATGACCCAGAAGCACCTATCGCTAGCGTTGCTGATTATTTCTTAGAAGCGGATTTATTTACAGCATTGCCTGAGCTTACTAGCAAGGTTTAATCGTTATTTAGTGATTAGTTAAGTATAAAACCCCGCTATTATTTATAGCGGGTTTTTCGTATTTGAGAGGTATGTTTTTGATTCAGTCAAACAACATTAGTTATAGTTTCTTTGACGTAGCGTTTCATATAAGCATAATGAGCCTGCAATGGCGACATTAAGGCTTTCTTGACCATTAGGCTGTGGTAGAGCGATAGGGGTGGCGCACTGCATCAGTTCGTCACAAACGCCTTGTCCTTCATGCCCCATAATCCAAGCGATAGGTTTTTTTAAGTCATGTTTATAAATGACTGTATCAGTATGGGAGCTGGTAGCAAATAGCGGTGTTTGCACATGGTCTAAAATATCTTGCACACTTAGATCTTCATAAATGGTCAGGGCAAACTGAGCGCCCATGCCTGCTCGTAATGTCTTAGGGGACCACGCTTGTGCTGTCGCACTGGTACAGAGTATATTCTTGATGCCAACCGCTGCTGCGGTGCGTAATAGAGTGCCCACATTGCCGCTGTCTTGCACATCATTTAAAATCAAGCAGTCATTATCAATCATCGATAAATGAGGCGTTGGTACTTTAATGATTGCCATGATATCGATACCAGTACCTAAGCTACGAATGCTCTCATACAGCGAATTTGATAACGTGAAAATAGGCGTATAAGTAGGCAAGTGCGTCAAAATTTGCTGAACCTCAGGATGGTTGTGCGCAGACTCTGCGAGTAGGATCTGGACAAACGGGTAGTCGCTACGCAGCGCCGCATCGATGAGATGGACGCCCTCAATCACCGTTTGCCCTTGCTTCTTCCGCTGCCGCGCTTGCGTTAACAAGGATTTGACAAGTTTAACGGTCGTATTTTTATCTGAGGTAATAAGCTCGGTGGGATTTGCTACCATAGTGGATCGCTTAGAAAAAAATATAAAAAAATTAAACGATCAGTATAAAGCTTATAAATGCTCTGGCTTTATACTGACTGTTATCAAAGTAAAGGCAAAGTGCTTATTTATCAGCGTAATTTATATGCAGATTTTTAACATAATCGACTTCATTTTTGCTGCCTAGTACCACTGGGACGCGTTGGTGAATATCGGTTGGCTCTATGTCTAAAATGCGATTGACTGCATCAGTAGCAGCGCCACCCGCACGCTCAATCAATAAGCTCATTGGATTGGCTTCATACATCAAGCGTAATTTGCCAGCTTTATTGGCATATTTGGTATCGAACGGATAAGTGAAGAGACCACCACGACATAAAATACGATGCACATCACCGACCATGGCCGCCACCCAGCGTGTATTGAAATCGCGACCACGGACACCCGTTTCGCCAGCAATTAACTCATCGATATACTGCTGCATGGGTGCGCGCCAGTAGCGGTAGTTTGAAGCATTGATGGCGTATTCACTGGTATCGGCATCGATTTGCACGTTTTCTTGTATCAATACATAATCGTTAGTGTCAGGATCTAGGCTAAACATCACGACATGATCGGCGATAGTTAGCGCTAGTACGGTAGAGGTACCATAAAGCAAATAACCGGCTGCTAACTGTTGATTACCAGCTTGCAAGAAGTCGCTATTTTCACTGACTTGACCTTGGCGCTGGTACGGTAAAATAGAAAAAATAGTGCCAACGGCCATATTAATATCGATGTTTGATGAACCATCAAGCGGATCGAACAATACCAACAAACTGCCGTCTGCATTGGCAGGGGTAGCATCGTCAAGCTCTTCTGAGGCAACGCCTGCACAATGTGTATTTTTCGCTAATGCATCTAACAATAAGTCATTGGACAGTACGTCCAGTTTCTTTTGGTCTTCACCTTGGACGTTTTGGTTGCCAGCTTCGCCTAGAATGTCTGCTAGTGCCCCTTTTCTCAATAATTGTGAGATGGTTTTACCCACGTCAGTGACAGTAGTAATAACGTCACTCAGTGCAGGATTGGGCGAATAATCATTGAGATAGTCTGTAAGGGTTGTCATAAGGCTTCCTAATAAATGCTGTTAAAATAAAGGCTACTGAAACTAAGGATTAAATAAGGGGTTGGAAAATCGGTTGGGTCGCACGTTACAGACCTAAATCTGGCAAATTTTTAAATACCTCGCACGGCATCTTTGTCCTGACCACAAAATCAGCTACACTATCACTATTATTATTTATTTATCGTTTGGCTAAGCGGATTTTTGATGATGGTTTTGACAGGTCTATGGCTACTGCCCAAGAGGATAACAATGGCTGTTTTTTACAGCGCTATGTCTCTCACTGCCACTGGGGTAAATTGTAGCAAATAAGTGCCAAAATGTCCTTGTCTCTGTGCTTATCGTCGACTATAAATCGCCAAAAAACGCATAAATAATGATTATTAAATCATATAAACCAACAATAAAGACCTGCCACTATGCCAAATTCTACTGATAGCCGCTCAACTCAGACAGTCTCGCCAACGGATTATGCCAAATTCGACCCTGATACCATTCATGAGAAACTTGATGCGTCGTTAAGTCGTCCGCAGCTTAATAGCGATGGCAGTATTCGCCATTTTTTGGGGGTGGAAGGTCTTAATAAAGCGCAGTTACAGGCGATTATTGCCAAAGCAGAGACGTTTTTTGATGATAATGGACAGCTCATTAACCGCCCTGAGCTCGAAGGCTATACGGTGATGAATTTATTTTTTGAACCGTCAACGCGTACCCGTACGACCTTTGAGGTAGCCGAAAAGCGTCTCGGTGCCAATGTGCTTAATATCGATATCGAGCGCTCTAGCACTAAAAAAGGCGAAAGCTTGCGTGATACGCTGTGGAATCTACAAGCCATGACGGCAGATATCTTTGTGGTACGGCATTCAGCATCAGGTGCTGCCCATTTTATGGCAACAGAGGTCACACCGAATATTGCTATTATTAATGGCGGTGATGGCTGGCATGCGCATCCAACGCAAGGGATGCTCGATATGCTCACTATTCATCGTGAAGCGCCGCGCCCATTTGAGGAGCTGTCAGTGGCTATCGTTGGCGATATCAAGCATTCGCGAGTGGCGCGCTCAGACATTAGTGCGCTACAAACCTTGGGTGTAAAAGACATTCGCGTCTGTGCGCCGCGTACCTTATTACCGAAAGGCATTGAGCGTTTTGGGGTACAAGTCTATGAAGATATGAATGACTGTGTCACGAACTGTGATGTCATTATGGGATTAAGAATACAGAACGAACGTATCGGCTCGCCACTATTGGCATCATCGAGTGAATATTATAAACACTACGGTATTACACCAGAGCGCATGGCGTTGGCTAAGCCCGATGCGTTGGTCATGCATCCAGGGCCGATGAACCGCGGTGTTGAGATTGCATCAAGCGTTGCTGATGGCGACCAGTCAGTGATTTTAAAACAGGTGAATAACGGCATCGCTATTCGTATGGCAGTACTGTCGTTAGCTATGGAAGGTCAGCGCGCTCACCAAGCTGCGAGTAAATAATCCTCTGCCTCGCTGTTTTATATTTATTTATCCCATTTTATTGATACGGTAATAACGCTCATGACAACTATGTTAAATATAGATGCACCGATAATTAACCATCTTCCTCAATCATTTAAAGACTCACTATCAAGTGCTGCGACAGATAAGTTGGCGTCACTCGAAGCTGGTCGTGAAATGTGGCTACTGCCGCCTTTGGTGGATCTGTGCGCCCGCCTACGTGAACCAGGTCAACAACAACATGGCACTTTGGAGTCAGAAGGGCGCGCTGCTCGTGGCAATGGTTTTTTGCATGTGGTCATTCCTCCTGATACCAATCCTATCTTAGAGAACGGTTCATTATTAAAAGGCTTACGTGAGCGCGCGCTTGGTGATGGCGGCATATATTTGCATATTTTGGGTGCATTGACTGCTGGTTTAGAAGGTGAGCGCCCATCAAATATCGCTGGGCTTAAAAAAGGCGGTTGCATAGCCGTTTCTAATGCGCGCCGCCCTTTTCGCAATGATTTAGTATTACTGCGTACACTGGAATACGCCGCGACTTTTAATATGAAAGTGTTCTTTTATCCTGATGAGCCAAGTCTATCTGGTGATGGCGTGGCTCATGAAGGTTATATCGCTTCATATCATGGCTTGCAGGGGATTCCTTGGATTGCTGAAACGGTTGCCTTATCAACGCAGTTGCTAATGGTTGAAGAAACGGGCATCGCCGCTCACTTTAGTCAATTATCCTGTAAATCTTCAATTGAATTAATGCGCTGGGCAAAAGATAAAGGCCTGCCCGTGACTTGTGATGTGGCCATGCATCAGTTGTATTTGACCGATGACAATTTAGAGGGTTTTAACGCCCAAGCCTATGTATTACCACCCCTGCGTAGTAATACCGATCAGCAAGCCATCCGCCGTGGTCTAAAAGATGGCACCATTGATGCGATATGTAGCCATCATGAACCCTTGAACAGTACCGCCAAAAAAGCCCCATTTGCTGAGAGTACACCAGGCATCTCAAATTTTGATACCTTTATGGCGCTGGCTTGTCAGCTAGTCAATGATGAGGTGTTAACCTTAGAGCAACTTGTCGATAAAATCTGTCTCAATCCGGCGAAAATCGCTGGTATTAGTGAGCAATATGAAAAAATCGGCGGCGCAGTACTGGTGGATCCTAAGTTAGAGTGGCAAGTGACCGCCCAATCCATGCTGTCCAATGGTAAAAACACGCCATTCTTTAATCAGCAGTTGCAAGGCCACGTTGTGGAGACTTTCTTTGGCTAATTTGCCTAGGCAGGATGATAGTCTGCAACCATCCTCGAAGGATAGCGATCATCACTTGCACAACCAAACCATCAAGTCGCACAGTACTGCCAGTGAATCTATCAAAGCGGTGGCAATCTATGAGGTGGTTAAAGGGGTCGGTGCACTATTAGGGGCAGGGGCTTTATGGTCATGGCATACTGATCTTGACCATTGGCTAACGACGGCGACTGATTCTTGGCAACAGACTTTTGGACAGCTACTGGCACCGCAAGTTGACAGTGCAGTACGGATTGCCCAGCAGGCAAGTAAAAACTGGTCATTATTCTTGTTATTAATCTTTGCTTACGCCAGTCTACGTTTTCTTGAGGCTTATGGCTTATGGCAGGATAAAACATGGGCGTATTGGTTTGGTGTGCTGGGTTATGGGGTGTTTATTCCTATTGAGCTTTACTATCTAATCGTTAGCCCATTTGATTGGTTTAAACTTGGAATATTAGTCTCGAATCTTCTTATTGTGGTCGTGGTATATCGTAATATGAAGCGTAAAGGATTGATATAAAAAAGGCGTATATAGCGGCTATCAAAAAAACTGAATATGTATGAAAAAGCCAGCATAAGATACTGTCTTATGCTGGCTTTCTTTTGCTAAAACGATTGGCTTAAAACTGGTTACAAATTATGGTTTTGCTATACTTTTATCAGTGCGAATGCTTTTGGCGACTTTGCCAATACTCAAACCTTGCACCAAGATAGAGAATATCACCACTGCATAAGTGAGTGCCAACAAGATATCGCGTTCGGTTCCCAGCGGCAGCTGCAATACTAAAGCAACCGAAATACCACCACGTAATCCGCCCCATGTCAGCACTTTCCATGCACCAGTCGGTAAATCGAGCTGACGATGAAAGGTTTTGGTCGTCATACCTACAACGATAAAACGCGCAACTAGGGCAATGACAATCGTCAAGCCAGCGGCGATAAATAAATTACCCGAATAAGCAATCATCACTACTTCTAAACCGATGAGTACGAATAAAATAGCATTGAGAATTTCATCGATTAATTCCCAAAATAAATCAATATAATGCCGCGTTTTATCGCTCATCGCCAATGCTCGTCCGCGATTCCCAACCATCAACCCCATCATCACCATGGCGAGTGGTCCTGATAAATGCCAATGGCTGGCGAGTGCATAACCACCTATCACACCAGCAAGCGTTAACAACACTTCTTCTTGATAGCTATCGATACTTTTCAGCATGTAATACAAAATCGCCCCAAGTACTAAGCCAAAAACAATGCCGCCACCGGCTTCAACCGCTAGAGTATGCGCCACATAATTGGCGGTTGGGATATCACCACTGGATAAAATACCTAGCAGCAATACAAAGATGACGACGCCGATACCATCGTTAAATAAAGACTCACCTGCGATGACCGTTTCTATACTTTTTGGCGCGCCAGCCGATGAAAGGATGCCCATCACAGCAATGGGGTCGGTCGGTGATATTAGAGCACCGAATAGCAAACACCAAAGAAACGGCAAACCGAAACCAAGCAGCGGCAGCATAAAATAAAGCGCCGTGGCGATAAGCATCGCAGAGACGATGGTACCGACGCAAGCAAGGATACCAATAGGCAGTTTATAACGTTTTAAATCGCTGATATTGACGTGCAGCGCCCCTGCAAATAACAGCATAGAGAGCATGCCATCTAATAAGACTTCGGTAAAATCAAGCTGCTCTAATAAGCTTACTTCATAATCAATGAGCTGATCAAATCCCAAAAATCCCAAAAATATGGCGCCAATAGATAATAAAATGGAGATAACCATCACGCCAATCGTGGTCGGTAGACCAATAAAACGATGGTTAACGTAAGTTAATAGGGCTGTGATTGATAAGAATATCGCGCTGATTTCAAGTATGGTTAGGCTACTGGTAGGGGCCATGAAAAAAT
This sequence comes from Psychrobacter sp. PG1, assembly GCF_014897815.1. Taxonomy (GTDB): domain Bacteria; phylum Pseudomonadota; class Gammaproteobacteria; order Pseudomonadales; family Moraxellaceae; genus Psychrobacter. The sequence goes on along the minus strand of NZ_JABUZG010000048.1, from coordinate 1,806 downwards.
TCTCAAGTGAGTTTAAAATTGTCATAAGCTTAGCGCTTACATACACTAAATAGGTTTGATTTTAGTTTAGTTATCGTTTGTCTTTTTATTTTGATTGCGTTTGTAATGCTTGGCGAATATGGCTGTCAAACGCGCTAACATAGTTAAAATACTGATGATGAGCATCGTTGCTAAGTATGAACTGTTGGGCTTGTTGGCACATCGCGCTCAAGTCATCTATCAGCTCTTGATAGCTTAGGTTTTCTTCTCCTGCGCGCTCAATCATTTTTATCTCATGCAATAGGGTTTGCTGCTGTGCGTTATTTACGCGAGCATAACTTAGATTGACCATCGCCTGACATAGCGCTTTTAAGACCATCAAATCTGCTGCTGCATACCGACGTATCTCGCCAAGTGAGGTATTGATAAAATCAGATATTTTGGGAGTATGAGTAACTATGGCTAATATCGCCAAGCGTCGCTGGTCAACTTCGGCTTTCGATGAATCATCGTTTTGTGCCGGTGTATAAAAATGATAGGGACTGGGCGGCTGGCGACGCATCATAATACTTAAGCAACTGGTTAGTGATTGTACGCAGTTGACCGCTGTTTTTGGATCATTGATACCGGGCGATAAGGCGCGGACGGCGATTTCTGTCATTTGTCCCAAGCTATAAGCAATATCGTTAGAATGAGCCAGTCGTTGTTCGATACGTATACAGCCTGCAAAGCGTTGCCAAAAAAGCCCGTCAGGGGCACGCGGTACAACAGCTAAAGATGGCGTCGCTGTTTTTTGTCGATTGTTTGGATGACCTGCTGGACGTTGGTAAAAGTAGCCAATGACGTTTTTATCAGTGACATAATCACCAAGATTGATACGCATTTGCACCACGCCACCATAGTCTTGTGTCAGTGTAATCAGTGACTCAAGGTAAAATTGTTGGACATAACCTGAGCTTGGTGGATAGATGGGCATCGCTGACCAGTGATGAAACTGTTCAATGTCATGATGTTCTATATCGCGTTGATGCTGTATATCGCAATGATCACGATACCAATAGTGAATATTATTAATCGCATCATTGCTGGCGTTTTGAATCACATGGGAAGCTTGAATGGCATGTACCATATGCTGTACAAAGTACACCAGCAACAGCGCACATATAATAGCCATAATAATACCAAAAGTCACTGCGAGCTGTGGCACACCAAAAGCCACGTCATACTTATGGATGGATTTTAACACCAATAAACTATAACTAAACGTGCCAATGAACGCCCCCAACACAAATTGATTGGGTGTATCGGTTAAAAAATTGCGCAATAGCCGTGGGCCAAATTGCGAAGAGGCCATCGACAGCACGGCGATTGTAATGGAAAAGGTCGTGCCTGCTACGCCTAATACTGCGCCTGCGATGGCAGTCATGATAGCGCGCGCCGCATCGTCGTCACCGGTAAAAGCAAAGGTAATCTCTCTGACGGTTTCGCGGTCAAAGTGTTGATCGATAGTGACCAATAAAGGCGCAAGCAATATTCCAACGATGACGCATGCCGTTGGGATAAACCAATAAGAGCCGATAAGCTGCTGCCATAGGTTTCTTAGTCGATCAGGCATATCGGTCAGTGTCTGTAGCGACCATAACTGGGCGAACTGCTTTAGTCTGTGCGTTATTGTCAGCAATGCAGGGTTAAACCAGCCACTTTCAGGGTGTTTATTCAATATTATATGCTCCACAAATGACCTAAAAAGTGACCCATTTTTTATTACTAAGCTAGGATTTTATTTGACCCTAGATTCAAATAAGAAGTGCAACGTTTTAAAAGAAT
>NZ_JABUZG010000028.1 GCF_014897815.1 Psychrobacter sp. PG1 | reverse complement strand
GCTCACGGTAACCCTATTACTTTTATCTTATCAGATGGTACGACTCACGATGTAAAGGTGGCTCCAGACTTAGTTGATAAGATTAATTTAAGTGGTACAGACATGCTATGTGCCGATAAGGGCTATGATTCTGATCCGCTGCGAGACCATATTGAACAAGCAGATTGCTTTAATAATATTCCTCGAAAACAGAATGCTAAGTCCACCAATAACCATATGGACTGGCACTTGTACAAGGCTCGACACTTAGTAGAAAATGCTTTTGCTAAGTTAAAAAACTACAGGGCGGTTGCAACTAGATTTGATAAGCTCAAACAAAGTTATGAGAACACAGTGGCTCTCGCTTGTGCCTATATCTGGCTGAAATTATGAATGTTCAACACGCCCTATTAATTTCTTTCGTGAATTTGTCTTTTAAATCATGGTTTACTTCATCAAAACCATCTAAAAAAACTATCGTTCCCTCTCTATCGAGTAAATAATTTAAATTGGCTTTATCAAATTTTTCATTGTATATCGCTATATCAGTCCTAAGTGTTTCGAAAATAGAATCATTAGTCTCATTCACCTTTCTAAGTTCTAGAAATAGAGGTAGTAGATCACTTCTGTCTTTTATTGCACTTATAAACATACTCTTTAAAAGACAGGATTTTCCTGAACCTGCTGTAGCACTCACTACCATTTTCTTATGTTGTAAGAGTGATTCAAAGAAACTTTCCTGTGAGTACAACTTATTGCCCAATGAAATATATTGTGCAACATAAATATCATTAAGTTCAACAACTTGTGAAGAGAAAAATGCCATTTTCACTTTAGATAGATTGATCAACTTAGCTTTTAAGTAGTCACTCAAAGCAAAGTTGTATTTGGTAGCAAACTTTTGATAGTCTTTACCAATAAAATTAGTGACAAACTGACCGACTTCTACTACAGCATCTCTAATCTCTTTGACACTTCCTGTAGTTTCCATACCCATAATAATAAACCTGTTCAATTCTTATTTTAGTACTGAAGATCAACTATATTTTATCTTACTAACGCCCCTTAAACACAGCCGCCCGTCTCTCAACCATTGCCATTGCACCCTCTTTCGCATCTTCTGAATAAAATAACGCGGGCAGATAGCTGTGAATATTACCTAATGCCACACCTGCACCATTACGAGTAGCGTCTTGTGCGGAGGAAAGTAGCCCTTTTACCCCAAGTGGTGCCGCATTGCTAATCTCTTTCGCGATAGTCAACGCGCGCTCATACTCAGACCCATTTGCCACCACTTCGCTGACTAGACCGAGCTTATCAGCGGTTTGCGCGTCGAAGTTTTTGCCTGTCAGCAGATACGGCATAGCTTTTTGCCAGCCAGCCGCTGCGACGAATCTTACCGTTGCGCCACCAAATGGCATGATGCCGCGCTGGACTTCCATTTGTGCAAAGTTGCAGTTACCACTGGCGATAACCACATCACTATTGAGCATCAGCTCAATCCCAGCGGTAAAGCACGTGCCTTGTACTGCGACGACGACTGGCTTACTGCGTAATTTGCCACCGATTCCCCACGGATCGATTTCGTCGGCAGCAAACTCAAACGCGCCTTTATCCCACTTATCCTGTAGCTCCATCAAATCAAGCCCTGCGGTGAAGTGCTCACCATGGGCGAATATTAACGCACAGCGTAGATTCGCGTCATTTTCATAACACGTCAGTGCTTCGGATAGCTGTTTAATCATATGGCTATCAAACGCATTGCGTTTATCGGCACGATTAAGCCCAATCAGGCAGATATAATCTTGAGTTTCATAGGTGATGCGAGTGCCATTGCTAGTAGAATTACTATTATTACTTTCCGTAGTCATATTTTTATCCTTATTAGAGCGATCGTTTTATGGTTTGTCACATGGCGAATTAATACCGCTAAAAATTATGTAACTTACTTTCAATATAGACATACGCTACGTGCAACGCAAGCATCGTTTTAGCATGAGCATCAATAGCTGGTATCAATATCAGTTGACCTCATTTACGATAAGTGCAACTATTATCCAACTCAAGACATGACTCAGAGCATTTTATGGAATTTTGGCACGGTTTTTTGCTTATCACCAGCGTCCATCTACTCGCTGCTGCCTCCCCGGGTCCTGATTTTGTATTAGTCTCACAGCAAACTTTGGCAAAAGGGCGACGCACGGGTTTGATTTGTAGTCTTGGTATTACCTTAGGTCTTGCTGTACACATTATCTATTCGGTGCTAGGACTGGCAACGCTCATCGCCCATTCGCAGCCATTACTGACCGCTATTAAATGGTTGGGCGGCTGTTATCTTATTTATTTAGGTTGGCAAGGCATTCAAGCCAAACCGAAAAAAACATCAGAATTAGCAAATCCAGCAGAGCCAACAACTTCAGGCGCTCACGTTTCACCAGATATGCTTATTAAGCAAACGACTTCTACCAATGATACCGAGCTTTCTGATAAAGCCATTTCTAATAAAAAACCGCCTACTGATACAGACTCAACCGCTTCCATTCTACGCCGTGGATTTTTTTGCAATGTGTTTAACCCAAAAGCGCCAGTATATTTCGTGGCGATATTTACTCTCGTTTTATCACCCGACATACCGCTGTGGCAATTGGCTATTTATGGTGTATGGATGATGGTCTTGCAGATGGCATGGTTTAGCACTGTGGTGATGTTACTGTCTATTCCTGCCATTCATCGTCGCTTTCAGCGTTTTGAACATTGGATCGACCGCGTATTGGGTACAGCGATGATAATATTGGGATTAAATCTGATTTTACGTAGTCGATAAGGCGCTAGTGACTCGTGAAATCTGCTAAAATGGTGCATTATATTCAAACATCAAAGCCCGATACTATGACCAGTAAGCCTATGAACCGTCGCCCGACCACCAACAATCACCGAAACAGATCGCCTGAGACTGCTAAAAAATTAGGGCAGCTACATCCGCGCAATCCGCACCAAGGTCGTTATGACTTTGAAGTATTGACTCGCGCTTTGCCTGAGCTTGCTAAGCATACCATTACCAATCCTAAGGGCGAGTCGACGATTAACTTCTCAGACAGCGCCGCCGTGCGCGTCCTTAATCAGGCACTACTAGCAAATTATTATGGTGTGAAGTTTTGGGATATTCCGGAAGGCTATTTATGTCCACCGATTCCAGGACGTGCCGATTATATTCACTATATTGCCGATTTACTTGCGCAAACGACGCATGTTAATAAAGAGAATACCCCGCCGACTGGCAAAGAAATCCACGCCCTCGATATTGGCACGGGTGCCAGCGCGATTTATCCTATTGTTGGCAGCCAAAGCTATGGCTGGCGCTTTACTGCCTCAGACATTGACCCTATTTCGGTCAATACTGCCGCGCTTATTTGTGAGACCAATCCAAAGCTCAAGAGTGCCGTTAAAGTCAAACTACAGACCGAACCTAAATTTATTTTTAAAAATATCATCGGTCGCCAAGATTACTTTGATGTGGTGGTATGTAATCCACCGTTCCATGCCTCATTAGAAGAAGCGATGGAAGCCAATAGCCGTAAGCAACATAATTTGCAACGACATCGTGGTAAGAATGAGAACGCACAAATCAGCCGCAGCTCAACCAAGTCGGGCAATGCCGCGCAAAACCTAAACTTTGGTGGTCAGCATAAAGAGCTATGGTCTGAGGGCGGTGAGATTGCCTTCTTAACCAAGATGGCAAAAGAGAGTCAAGATTTCGCTGAGCATGTTGGCTGGTTCACAAGTTTAGTCTCAAAGTCAGAAAACGTGAAACCAATGCAACTACTGCTAAAACAACTTGGTGTTGCCCAAATGCGCATCATTGAGATGAGCCAAGGTCAAAAAAGTACGCGTATACTCGCATGGCGTTTTGATACTGACGAAGAATAGATAGTAGTTAATATAAAATAGTTATAGTTTCACGTGAAACAAAGCCTTTATTAAAAAAGCACCCCTTTGATCATCAAAGGGGTGCTTTTTATTGTAGAGAATCAAACCAAATAATGATGCTTATTAACGGATAAACATCACCTTTATACCAATGGCTATCAATACTAATCCACCAAGTATCTCAGCTTTATCCTCCAGCCACGTACCTGAACGCTTACCTAAATAGATACCGAAAAAGCCAAATCCAGCGGTGACAATAGCGATGATGAAGCACGCTAACCATGCATTAACTACCAGTAAGTTTAAAGTAAAGCCTGCTGCCATTGCATCAATACTGGTAGCAATAGCCAATGTAAACATCATACGATGATTGATTTTTTCTTGTATATTTTCATCGAAACTGCCTGCTAATACCGCTTCAACCTCACCATTAAACACTTCATATAACATCTTAGCGCCAAGCACAATAAGAATCCCACCACCAATCCACGGGGCAGCAGTCGCTAACCAGCCTAATAATACTGCACCCAATAGATAACCTATCAGCGGCATCACGCCTTGCGCAATACCAAAATACAGCGCTGCATAAATGGCTAAACGAAGCACATAAGCAGATGATTGCTTTTGCAATTTAGCTCCTAGCCCAATTGATACCGCAAATGCATCCATCGCCAAGGCTATCGCAAGTAAAAAAACTTCAATCATTTCTATATCCATTATCTAAAGCAATTTGTAAATTAAGTTTCACGTGAAACAACTCTAACATTAAAAAACCACCGCCTTGATTGCCAAAGCGGTGGTTTTTTAATTAATTAACAATGATTTCGCAACTCTTTATGTTCAACTTAGAGGCCCAACCTAGATGTCTAAATTAGACACCGTCAATGCGTTCTCTTCAATGAAAATACGACGCGGTTCAACATGATCACCCATCAAGCAGGTAAACATATGATCCGCCGCAATCGCATCTTCAATCGTCACGCGTAGCATACGACGGTTTTCAGGATCCATCGTGGTATCCCAGAGCTGATCTGCGTTCATTTCACCCAGCCCTTTATAGCGCTGAATTGCTAGACCACGACGCGCATCAAGCATCATCTGCTGCCAGAGATAGTCAAAGTCACGTACAGGAATGTCTTTGGTAGTACCAGTCGTTGCTTCACGGCGGATAAAGGCATCCTCTGCAAGCAAGGTATTCCATTCAGCAGACAAACGCAGCAACTTGCTGTACTCGCCCGAATTGATAAAGCTAGCATCTAGCAGATAATGATGGGCTAACTGGTGCACATACACCGTAATACGCGGTAGCCACTGTGCTTTTGCTACTGGAGCTTCAGCGTCAACATTTTCCCCGCCTTCAACTTCAATGACAGGCTTCATACCCAATAAATCAGCAGCAGCAGCATCCATATTTTTAGGCTGCGGCGCATGGATATTGACCAGTTCAATCTCCGGACTCAAGTCACTACCGAAGTGCTCAAGCTGAGCTTGCATCGCCTCTTTCCAAGCTTGCATCGCAGGCAAATCATAAGTCATATCGGTGCTAAGCTTCGGTGTATGCGTTAACGCATCCAAAAGTACCGCTGGAAAACGAATCTGCAAACGGGCTTTGATCAGCTGCGTTTGGTTATAATCATTTAGTAGCGTTTCTAGCGCTTGCCCCGTAATAGCAGGAGCATCCGCACTGATATGCAGCTTAGTATTATCAATCGTTGAAGACAATAAATACGCTTTAAGTGCTTCGTCGTCTTTTAGGTACAGTTCTTGACGACCTTTTTTCACTTTATAAAGCGGTGGTTGGGCGATATAAATATAACCACGTTCGATCAACTCAGGCGTTTGACGGAAAAAGAAGGTTAATAGAAGGGTGCGAATATGTGACCCGTCAACGTCCGCATCGGTCATGATAATGATTTTATGATAACGTACTTTATCCGGATTATATTCGTCTGGACCAATGCCACAACCAAGCGCAGTAATGAGGTTACCAACCTCAGCAGAAGATAGCATTTTGTCAAAACGTGCGCGCTCTACGTTTAGGATTTTACCTTTCAATGGCAAGATCGCTTGGGTTTTGCGGCTACGGCCCTGCTTTGCTGAACCACCTGCAGAGTCACCCTCCACAATGTACAGTTCTGACAATGCCGGATCTTTTTCTTGGCAATCTGCTAACTTACCAGGCAAACCAGCGATATCTAACGTGGTCTTGCGACGCGTCATTTCACGCGCTTTACGAGCGGCATCACGAGCACGAGCGGCATCAATGATTTTGCCAGCAATAGCCTTACCAGCGCTTGGATTCTCTTGCAGATAATCATTAAACTTATCATGCATTGCTGATTCGACTGCTGATTTTACTTCACTTGATACCAGTTTATCTTTGGTTTGACTCGAAAACTTAGGATCTGGAACTTTAACGGATACGATAGCGGTTAGACCTTCACGCGCATCATCACCAGTAGCAACGACCTTCTCTTTTTTAAAGAGATTCTCGCGATCCATATAGGTATTCAAACAACGCGTCAACGCTGAACGAAAGCCAGATAGATGCGTACCACCATCGCGCTGTGGAATATTGTTGGTGAAACAAAATACTTTTTCGTTATAAGTATCTGTCCACTGTAACGCCACTTCGACGCTGATACCGTCATCTTGCTCACTCACAAAATGAAAGACTTCATTGATGCCATCTTTACCAGCATTGATATAGCTAACAAATTCTGACAAGCCGCCTTTGTGTTCAAACTCATGACGCTTATCAATACGCTCATCCGTTAAAACAATACGTACACCCGAGTTCAAAAATGATAGCTCACGCAAACGCTTCGCTAAAATATCGTACTCAAAGATGGTGCCAGTAAATACATCGCTACTTGGATAAAAGCGAATTTGCGTACCAGTTTTGTCGGTTGGTTCCATCTGCTGAATGTCCGCATCAGGCACCCCATCAGTATAGGTTTGATGGTAGTGATAACCTTCACGCCAGATGTTCATTTCAAGCTTTTTCGATAGGGCGTTAACGACCGAGACACCAACACCATGTAAGCCGCCTGATACTTTATAGCTGTTATCATCGAACTTACCGCCTGCATGCAAGACAGTCATAATGACCTGCGCCGCAGATACACCCTCTTCTGGATGGATATCGACAGGCACGCCGCGACCATTATCCATGACGCTCACAGATTCGTCTTCGTGGATAATGATATCGATTTGATCACAATGACCCGCGAGTGCCTCATCGATAGAGTTATCCACCACCTCAAAGACCATATGATGTAAGCCTGTACCATCATCAGTATCACCGATGTACATACCAGGGCGTACGCGTACCGCTTCTAACCCGCGCAATACACGAATATCTTTGGAGCTATAATCAGAAGGTAAACTTTCAGGAACCACCGCTGGTGCCGTAGTTTCAGCAATGCTGTCTGACGTCAGTTGCTCGTGGTCGGTAGGTAATGAATCACTCATGTGCATTCCTTAATCTAGCCATAATCAGCCGTTTATTATTAGCGCACCACTACGATGACGCCTCATAACGTTATTTTAGACTTAATTTTTATAGTCAAAACCTTTGATAAGCATTACCAGCTAAAACACGATTAGCTAAAAATTCTTGAGTGTTGATAGCGACTTAAAAAGAGTTTCAAGTCCGCGCTTTTTTTCTCTAACATCGGCTTCTTTTTTTAAACATTATAAAAACCAAGAGAGCAAATAAAACATTTATTTATCAAATACTTAGAAATTTACAGGCATTGGAAAATACCTATATAACGTCATCAAACAACTTGCTGAGAACAGGACAAAAATAAAGCCCCATTTTAGCATTTTTTTGCCTCTAAGTCACTGTTTACTGAGCGTTTTATGCCTATAAAACCAGCTCGAAAAAATAGCCTATATCATTACGAAACGACAGGTAGATAAGTATCGATATGAAAGCCCGTGGAGAAAGGAAATAATATAAAGGAAATAATTAAGGACTAAAGATTTGACCTTGTTTCACATGAAACGTACTGGGTTTTGACCAATATTGATGCACCAAAGGCAAAATATCGTCGGTCAAACTGGTCATAAATACCTGACATGGCAGCTGCGCTAACGTCGACAATAGAATATCTATCGCCCTATAATCAAGCTCTGCAGTAATATCATCTAGCAATACCACTGGTGTCACCTGAGCACTATCATTTGATAGGTCATTAGTTTTTTGGGTATTTAGCAGTAATGGCAGTTGCGATAAACGCAGTGCTGTGATTAATAGCTTTTTTTCACCACGCGACAACACATTGGCTGCCTGCTCTTTTATAACAGGTACTTTGAGGTTAGTGTCCGCTTCATGCATTGTATCTGAGAAATTATTATTCGACGCTGCCGAGTCATTAGAACGCCAATGCACATGAACATCAGCACGGTGATTACCGATACGAGTATATCCCAGTTGCAAATCCTGTTCTAAGCGCTCATTAAGCTGTATATCCAGCGCAACATTCGTATCATAACCAGCATTATAGCTAAGGCTCAATTGCTCCGCATAAGCGGGCAATAACTGCGCGATACTTTCAGCAAAATAAGGCTGCCATTCTGCGAATATCCGTTCGCGATAATGATGAATAAGTGCCGCATGATTGCTAAGTCCTTTATCCCACGATTTTAGTTCAGCGAGCTGCACTTGGGTCAAATGACGTGTCTTTTTTAGTAAACTATTGCGCTGTTTTAATAGACGCTGATAGGCGAGCCATTGTGGATGAAAGCCTTGTTTCATGTGAAACACTAACCAATCTAACAGCTGGCGACGACTAGCACTGCCCTGCTCTAACATATCCATCGTTGAGGGATCTATCAGTAGCGTTGGTAGCTGCTCAGTTAAGATACTTTGGTTATAGACAGTGGTTTGATTCAGACGTAGAATTGTGGTCGCGTCAGCTTGTTTTTGGATAGCTAAAGTATTGCTATCATTGATTCTAGCGTACACAGTCACTGTATTTTGATGGTGCTGAATGTAGCGTTTTGGCTGGTGATGACGAAAGCTTTTTCCTCTTGATAGCAGAAATATGGCTTCGAGTAATGAAGTTTTTCCACTGCCATTGGCACCGATAATGACGTTGCAAGCTGTTGCATGTAGATTGACGTGCGTCAGGTTGCGTAGGTTGGATATTTGTAGACGTTCAATCATAATGCCGACAGCCGCCTATTGACGCTACCTATAATAATAGGCAAAAGTTTAATAATTATTGAATTTAAAATACTGAATTTTAATCAAAGACACTCAGCTTACCTTAATTTTTAAGTGTAAACTGAGTGTCTTTAGCTTCTTTGCTCAAGCCTATTGAAAACATACAGAAACTATATACGCATTGGCATAATGACATACTGATGGAACTCATCATTCAGCTGGTTTACCAACACTGAAGCATTCGATTGGCTCATGTGCATTTGCAAGTCACCTTGAATAACGCCAAGCACATCTTGTAAATAAGCCGCATTAAAAGACAGCTCCATCGGCTCACCTTGATACTTCGCCTGTATCATCTCCACCGCTTCATCTTGCTCTGCATTATTAGCACGCACTTCTACCATGCCATCGCTGGCAAAATTAAACACCACACCGCGAGATTTTTCATTACTCAAAATCGCGACACGGCGCAGTACGTCCGTCATTTTTTCTTGATTGAATAAAGCCAATTTATCCGTATTACTTGGCATCACTCGGCGATAATCAGGGAATTTTCCATCAATCAGACGCGCAGTGAAAGTAACCATCAGGTTCTGATTGACCTGCCCCGCACTATCAATGTCACCAAAGGGTAAGCTCACTTGCAAAAACTCACGACCGAAACTCAACGTGACGGTATTGTCTTTATCCCCAAGCATTTTGCCCAGCTCAGAGGCCAACCGCTCAAGCTCAATCACAGCTTTGCGGGGCAAAATAGCCTGCATATTTAAATCTGCGCTGACATCAATAACGCTGCGCGCCAAAGCCAATCGGTGCCCATCGGTTGCAACCGTCGTCAGCTGCTGTTGCGACACATCAAACAACATGCCAGTGAGATAATAGCGAACATCTTGAATCGCCATTGCAAACTGCGTTTTATGAATCAAATCGATCAGACGATTGCGACTGATGGTCAATGGCGTGATATTTTCGGGATTACCTAAACTCGGATAATCTTCGCTAGGTAATGTGCCTAAGGTAAAGCGACTCTTGCCGCTGGTTAATAAGCAGCGTTCATTTGCTTGAGTGGCCAAATTAATTTGAGCTTGTGCAGGCAATGATTTACAGATGTCTTTTAATTTTGTTGCAGGTAAAGTCGTGGTACCAGCTTCAACACAAGCACCAGCAGGCAGTTTCAAAGTCGATGTCAGCTCTACTTCTAAATCAGAAGCCGTCAAAATAAGCGTTGATTCGGATAGCTGTAGCTTGATATTGCCCAAAATAACCATATTGTGCCGTTTATCAGCAGCCTTGGCGATCAAATTAATGGCTTTTAGTAACGACTCTCGATTAATCGATAATTGCATGCTTGGTTACTCTTATTTAAATGATTTTTATTATAAAACTTAACAATAATGGCTTAATCATACCCTGTCTATTGACTATAATCCATTCGCTGTCTGTCTACTCGTATTTTTAATATTATAAACCATATCAATCCACTAAAACATAGTGATACCGTGACCTGCTAACCCGCTTGCAGCATCAATGCCAGTGTTTTGTAATCCTTATCAAACGCAGGATCTGCTGCTCTTAGCTCATTAACTTTATCGCAAGCATGCATCACCGTTGTATGATCGCGACCACCGAATGATTGACCAATCTCAGGAAAACTATCACCAGTCAACTCACGCGATAATGCCATCGCTATTTGACGCGGTCTAGCAATACTACGCGTGCGTTTACGACCCATCATCTCTTTGATGGTCACATCATAGTACTCAGCAACCACTTTGCGAATATTATCCATATTCACAGCCTGCACACGCATCGCGACGATGTCTTTTAGCGCATATTGCACCATTTCAAGCGTTATCTGTGCACCCGTCAAGTTAGCATTGGCAAAGACTTGATTTAGAGCGCCTTCTAAACGCCTAACATTTGAAACCACGTTTTGAGCGATGAATAATGCGCATTCTTTAGGCAGTGTCATACCATATGAAGCTGCTTTTTTTTGCAAAATTTGCACACGAGTATCAATCTCAGGCGGATCAACTGCTACAGTTAGCCCCCAAGAAAATCTCGATCTAAAACGTTCATCGAATTCGGTCATTTGCGAAGGATGACGATCTGAAGCCAAAATCAGTTGTTTATCACCACTGGTAAAATCTGCAAATAATGTCAAAAACTCATTACTACTTTTGGTTTTTCCTGCCAATACATGAATATCATCTACAATCAATAAATCCACTTTTTTAATTTTCTTTTTAAAATCTTCTATTTTATTATTTCTTAATGAATAAACCAATTGATTAATAAATTTTTCAGAAGTGAAATAATAAAAACTTTGATTATTTTTTAAATATCGATGTGCTACAGAATGCATTAAATGCGTTTTTCCCAAACCAGAAGGTCCGTATATAAATAAAGGATTGTGTCGATTTTTTGATTGGCGCTTACCAAGCTCATAACAGGCTTTATAAGCCAGATTGTTAGACTTGCCAGTGACAAAAGTTTCAAAAGTAAAGTCAGGGTTTAGATAACTTAACGACTTGGCATCAGCAGAATCAACCAATTCTGCGTGACGCATATTGGCATCAATATCTGCTTTTGCATTGTTATGATGAATGGTTTCAAACTGATGGTCTGCAGGGGTAGGGGAGGGTTTATCTTCATCAAACAAAGACCCTGATTGCAATTGACGATTGTCTTCGCTATCGCGGCCAGCGTTATCAACACGCACAACCACCTCTTCGATACTTCCCTGACTGTGCTTAGCAACCAGCTGCTGTATCTCTTGCAAGTGGTTTTTTTTGATGTAAGTCACAAAATAATCATTAGGAGCAAGTATAGTCAGCGTTTGCGCTTCTTGATGAGCTGACAATGGTCTCAACCACATAGTAAATACGTTGTCTTTGACGTTATATCGTAGGTCATTTAGACATTTATCCCAAATATTTGCTGTGTCTATCATGAAAAATACTAACCCTATAATTTGAAATAATATTTGTGTTTTAGCAGTGTGATCTGTTGCGTAGCCCTTAATATTTTCCGCAATTATTTCCGTTGGAAACCATATTGGAAGTTACGTTGATAAACTATACGAAGCCACATATTAAGTAGGGGCTAATCTAACACAAATACCCTGTGGATAAAACCTTGTTTTTTGGGGATAAGACTGTGGATACTTTTGTGTATAACTTTTAAAGGTGAGTTATCCATATTTAGCCCACAGGTTATCCACAGGTTTACCCATAGTACAATACATTGATAATAAAAAGGAAAACTTACTTAGCAACAGATAATCGAGCTCCCAATAACAACAATACTTATATATATTAATAGTTAATTATTATAGAGTTCGACAAAAGCTGTGGATAACTTTTGGAAATCCATCACTGAATTAATTAACTGAGTCATTATTTTTTAGTTATGAATATGAACTTTACACACGATGAATCATTTAAAATGATATTTCCTCTGTCAAAATATCTGTCTGCATCGACATAGATTAAATTAGTTCATTGACCAAGATTCTATGCGGTGGTATAATCCTCCGTTATTACGAATTTAGTCCATTATTTTGATAGGTGAGTTATGAAACGTACATTCCAACCAAGCGTGATCAAGCGTAAACGTACTCACGGTTTCCGTGCTCGTATGGCAACTAAAAAAGGCCGTCAGGTCTTAGCTCGTCGCCGCGCTAAAGGACGTCATCGTCTTACTGTATAATCAGTAGATTGCGATAAGCATGGCTTATAGTGCTTGTTGTGTTTCTATTATTTATAGATTGCGATAGTCAATCACCACAACTGACACTTAGCCATATATTAAAAGCGCCCACATCGGCGCTTTTTTTGTCTCTGTACTTTGTTGTTATTTCTGCGCTATTATTTCCGCTACCGTTATTCGCTCTTATACTAGGTTGTGCTATGTCCAATACTGTTTCAGCGGCAGCTAATGCCCGCTTCACTAAAGAGCAGCGTTTGCTCACGCCTGCAGCCTTCCGTGAGGTTTTTGATGCACCTGAGCGTAAGCTTCATCAGAGCCATCTAATGGCATTTGTGCGTACCAATGATCATGATAAGCCACGAGTCGGCATGGCTATTACCAAGCGTAAAGTTCCTACGGCTGTCGCGCGAAATTTAATCAAGCGTCAAATACGTGAGCATTTTCGTGTAAAGGCTCATTCTTTAGAAAACAAAGATATTGTTTTTATTGTAAAAAAATCTATAAAAGATATAGATAATAA
>NZ_JABUZG010000003.1 GCF_014897815.1 Psychrobacter sp. PG1 | reverse complement strand
CTAAGGATACTGCCAGTGACAAACTGGAGGAAGGCGGGGACGACGTCAAGTCATCATGGCCCTTACGACCAGGGCTACACACGTGCTACAATGGTAGGTACAGAGGGCAGCTACACAGCGATGTGATGCGAATCTCAAAAAGCCTATCGTAGTCCAGATTGGAGTCTGCAACTCGACTCCATGAAGTAGGAATCGCTAGTAATCGCGGATCAGAATGCCGCGGTGAATACGTTCCCGGGCCTTGTACACACCGCCCGTCACACCATGGGAGTTGATTGCACCAGAAGTGGATAGCTTAACCTTCGGGGGAGCGTTCACCACGGTGTGGTTGATGACTGGGGTGAAGTCGTAACAAGGTAGCCGTAGGGGAACCTGCGGCTGGATCACCTCCTTATAGATGGCATTCGGTCAGCAAGAATTCACAACAAGTTGTTCTTTAGTTTAAGCTTACGTTTTAACAAGCGTAATTGGGTCTGTAGCTCAGCTGGTTAGAGCACCGTGTTGATAACGCGGGGGTCAGTGGTTCAAGTCCACTTAGACCCACCATTTTATAATGGGGCCATAGCTCAGTTGGTAGAGCGCCTGCCTTGCACGCAGGAGGTCAACGGTTCGACTCCGTTTGGCTCCACCACTATAGACGAATAAGCTTTAAGTGCTAATAGTATAAATAGAAACAAGTGATTCGCCATAATATTGGCAAGATTACTTCTTTCTGTTTTATACAGAATCTGTGACTCGACGAGAGCATAGAGACTATTTAAAAACATAGATATGAGTCTGGGTTAGGAGGAGCGTGTTCACGCGCACCTCTTAACCTTAATCACTCACCTCTTAACGACATCAGTTGTTATCCCAGGGGTGAGTGATTAAAAAAAGTAAAGAGAACTGAATCAAGCGTATAAACATAGGTGATATCGTTATCATAATTAGATCTTATGACACTTTGAAGTCAACACTTATTTATAAGTTAGACTACTTGGGGTTGTATGGTCAAGTAATGAAGCGCACATGGTGGATGCCTTGGCAGTCAGAGGCGATGAAAGACGTGACAGCCTGCGATAAGCTTCGGGGAGGCGGCAATATCCTGTGATCCGGAGATTTCTGAATGGGGAAACCCACCTACCATAAGGTAGGTATCTTGTACTTGTACAAGAAGCGAACGAGGGGAAGTGAAACATCTCAGTACCCTTAGGAATAGACATCAAATGAGATTCCCCTAGTAGCGGCGAGCGAACGGGGAGAAGCCGATTAATGCTAATGTAGAAGAACAGCGTGGGAAAGCTGACCGTAGTAGGTGATAGTCCTGTATTCGAAACATTAGCGTTAACATATTAAGTAGAGCGGGGCACGAGAAATCCTGTTTGAAGATGGGGGGACCATCCTCCAAGGCTAAATACTCCTGACTGACCGATAGTGAACCAGTACCGTGAGGGAAAGGCGAAAAGAACCCCTGTGAGGGGAGTGAAATAGAACCTGAAACCGTGTGCGTACAAGCAGTGGGAGCCTTAATTTATTAGG
>NZ_JABUZG010000038.1 GCF_014897815.1 Psychrobacter sp. PG1 | reverse complement strand
TAAAACTAATGTACCACTTTTATAAAAGATCTACTATATCATAAAAAAGTTATATCAATAACCAACGACTGCCGCATCAACGATACGCGGATCAGACGAGCCATAGACACCATTTGGGGTAATCATAATCGACTGGGTTGAGCCCATGGCTGATTTTGGACTGACCGTATGACCCATTGATTCAAGCTTTTTAACCGTATCAATATTCAGTGCTTTTTCGACCCGAATCTCATCAGGCAGCCATTGGTCATGGATACGCGGTGCGTGAGTGGCTTCAGCGATATTCATATCATGATCGATGACGTTCGAGATTATTTGGGTGACAGTGGTAATGATGCGGCTACCACCAGGGCTACCCGTGACGATATATGGTTTACTGTCTTTAAAGACCAGTGTCGGACTCATAGAAGATAATGGGCGTTTATTGGCTTCAACGGCATTTGCTTCACCGCCCAATAATCCATAACCATTAGGCACACCCGGTTTGGCAGAAAAATCATCCATCTCATTATTGAGCAATATCCCCGTACCTTCAGCGACAAGACCTGTGCCATAAGAAAAGTTCAGCGTATAAGTATTGGCTATTGCATTGCCATCTTTATCAACGATAGAGAAATGCGTGGTCTGATCACTCTCATAGGGTAGAGGGTTGTTGGCTTTGATGGTAGACGCTGGCGTGGCTTTGTCTGGATTGATTAAGGTGCGCAGTTTATCCGCATAAGCCTGAGAAACTAAACCGCTGGCAGGCACATCGATAAAGTCAGAATCACCTAAATACTCTGCGCGATCTGCATAAGCTAACTGCATCGCTTCCGCCATTAAATGAATGGTTTGCGCACTGTTTTGCCCGTATTCTTTTAGCGGATAACCTTCTAAAATATTTAAAATCTGCACGATATGAATGCCACCAGAAGACGGTGGTGGCATGGAGACAATCTCATAACCACGATAATCGCCTTTGACGGGCTCGCGAGCGATAGCTTCATAATTTGCCAAATCCTGTAAGCTCATGCTACCGCCAGCCTCGTTGACCGCTTTGACCAACTTACTTGCGGTTTCTCCTTTATAGAATCCATCGGCGCCTTTTGCGGCAATCAGCTTAAGCGATTTTGCCAATTCAGGCTGTTTTAAACGCTCACCGGGTTGATAGGCATTACCATCAGGTTTAAAAAATATCTTTTTGGTACTTGGCCATTTTTGCATGCGATCGCTTAATGCTGTGAGTGACTCAGACAGACCTGCTGTGACTTCTATACCGTCCTCAGCCAGTGCAATCGCTGGTGCCATCACTTGTCCGCGGCTCATGGTGCCATGATCTTCTAACGCTTTAAGTAATCCTGCAACCGTTCCCGGTACGCCAACTGCTAGACCGTGATAACGAGACAAGTCGCTGACCGCATTGCCATCCTCATCGAGATACATATCACGCGAGGCGCTACTCGGTGCTTTTTCACGGTAATCGAGTGCCACCGTTTTGCCTTGCTTGGCGTCATAGATCATCATAAAACCACCACCACCGATATTCCCAGCACGTGGTAATGTCACTGCTAAGGCAAAGCCAACGGCGACGCCAGCATCAACCGCATTACCACCGTCTTTTAAAATCTTGAGTCCAATATCAGAGGCGAGGGCTTCTTGGGTGGCGACCATGCCGTTCTTTGCCCAAACAGGGTGGTGAATCGCATCTTCAGAATAGATGGCTTGATCGGCATTGGCATTGTTAATCGTGGAAGTGAGGGTAGTGGTTTTGGCTCTTGTCACACGCTGAGTTTCAGATATTACAGTAGGATTATCAGCCATAATCGCTAGATTGATGGCGCTAGTGTTAATCGATGTTTGGTTAAT
Source organism: Psychrobacter sp. PG1 (assembly GCF_014897815.1). Lineage (GTDB taxonomy): Bacteria > Pseudomonadota > Gammaproteobacteria > Pseudomonadales > Moraxellaceae > Psychrobacter. The sequence goes on along the minus strand of NZ_JABUZG010000038.1, from coordinate 163,405 downwards.
GGCAGTTGATTGATTGGTGGTTGGCTCAAGCGCGTGAGCAGATAGTGATACTAAAAATGTGCTACTGATTAACAAAATAGCCGCTTTAATATTTGCTCTACCTTGAGGATTATTGTCAGCAGTGCGTATGTTGTTTTTTGATATCGAGGTTGGCATTGTAAAGTCCTTTTTACTTGAGCGAGAAAGCCATAGTGAGAAAGTTGTTTTGTATAAAAAAATCTAAGTATTTTCTTAATAAATAGGTTCTAATATTACTAAATTGTAACGCATTGTGATATAAATAACGGTACTAATGTACACTAATTATAGACTGGCTATTTATACAAAGAGATTACTATGTCATCAAATCATATTAATAATCATAATCGACAGCGCTACTCTGAGATGACGAGTCATCATTCGTCTATCAATAATAACGACCATATATATCAGGTAGGTAAATTGACGTCTATCGTCTTGTTGGTTGGCACTACGTCTCTGGCTCTTTTGGGCTGTCAATCAAGCCCAGCGGTATCATCGCCTGCGGCATCAAAAAGTATGATTGATTTTAGTACCGCTGATAGAGCGCAGAGCCAAGCACAAGGACGCGCGTTTAATGCCAGCCTCACAGCCAAAGCTGAGCGTTATCAGCAATTATTTGACCAAGAAAAATACCCCAATACTGACAATCAAGCAAAGTCACATTTACTGTCGGCTATTCGTCAGCATCTGGCAACAGAGCACGTGGCAGTCGCGCAAGCCAATTATCAAGCCGTTCCTTTTATTGATCCAGATAGCATTGATGCAGGCTCTAGTAGCTTACTTAGAACAATTATAGAAGCCTATGTTTATAAGCCTGACGGTGACTATGATGAAAGTGATTATGAGGACAGGCAAACTGAGGCTATGGCAGAGTTAGCAGCGGTAAGTGCAGAGTCGAATAAATGCAATGACAATGAGGACGATGACGCTTATGAAGTCTGTGTTGTAGAGGATGTTAACTATGACGAAAACGGTTATAGTCGCAGTGACTATCAATTAGAGAGTTACGGCGAAGGGAACTATGACACCGACGATTATGAATCAGACAGTGCTTTTTCAAAGTTATCAAAATTAAACCCAAAAAGCATGATAGAGCAGTATGAAGCCATACAAACGGCTAAACAACAACCAGAGGCGGTAGAACAAGGTAGCCAATCAGCAACATCTACGGGCGTCATTGGTCAAATGCTGAGTATGTTCCATCGCACGCCGGAACAGATAGCTGCGTCAAATGCTTATCAATATCAAAATTTAACGTTCAATAGTGTCAGTCAATACAAACCCAAACAGCGACAACTGCAGAGCGTCTATAGCTATGATTATGTGACACCAACGATTAGCTCATCTATACAGATACCGCTAGCGTTCGATTTTAACCATAGTACAGTTACGGTAGACCCATCAGCAATCATGCCTATCGTAGCATTGGTTAATCCTGAAAACACCCCTTTACCTAACCAAATGACCTCACATACCGTTAGTTTTGGGTTGCCTGAGAGTATTACTGCGCAGCTGCCGCCAGCAGTGCTTTACGATGCTGCCATTGCTGCCATACAGAGCAGCATGGCAGAGCTAGCGCCTGAGCATTTTAGCGCGGTAGATATTCGCAGTGATGCCTTTGCCAAAGAAGTCGGTGCGAGCCGAGCGGTAAAAGTCTATTTTGGCAGCAAGCAAAGCGGTGAGATGATCGGCAAAACCCTAAAATACATGACAAAGTCACTACAGGATTATGTCGATGCCAATCCACAGAAATATCCTGATGGCGCTATGCTAAAAACTGTGCTGGCGAAAGTGCAGCTATACAATAAAGGCTACCAAAGTGCGGATGTAGGTTCGCTTTTGCAGCTAATTGAAGCCATAGGTCCGATCTCTTTTAATCAGATAAATTACTATTATTTAGACCGCTCAGATCGCCTGCTTGCTAAGCAGCAGCGGGTAAATATCGGTGGTGACTTGATGGGTTCGACAACCAGCGTGCTGAATCAAATACGCTATGATAAAAGCAGCTTTAATAACCATGCACTAACGCCTTTATTGGCTGAGTCTTTTGGCGCAAATGCTAAAACTGCTATCGATGGCAATGCATGGATGGCAGAGCAACGCCAACAAAAAGACAGACTGCAAACGGCACGTGATGCCCGCTATGACTATAGTGGGAGCAGCGATGATTACAATGATGATGATTATAGTAGCGATTATGCAGATGGTGATAGCGGCTATGAGGCAGCAGAATATGACAGTGCTGATAGTCAAGATGACACTGATATCGAAGACGATGCTGACAACAGGGTAGATGATCAATAACGCTATCTTGTTATGTTCAAGCCCATATTTATTAAGGATAAAAAATGAAAAAAGCAGATCAAATCATTGCAAGTCGTCTTTCGTCAGCGAGCCTTGCGTCAGTTCTTAATGGCAATCGCCTATTTGCTGGTGCATTGGTAACAGGAGCACTATTATTAACGGGCTGCCAATCTACCAGTCTTGACCAATTTAATGCTATGACTGCTAAGCAAACGCCAGTAGCAGCAAAGACAGCATTGGCGACTGCGTTACAGAAACAGCGCCGCCAGTCCTTTAGCTATCATAGCAATCTGGAGATCAGTAACGAGCAGCAGTTTAGCGATATTGATACTAAAATAGATGCCAAAGCGCCAGTCGCCTCAGGCTATATCGATGAATACTGCGAAGACACACACGATCAAGCGTATGCCGCCTTAATTACCCAAGCAGAAGCGCAAAATAAAGACATTTTGGCGGCAGATTATGATGCTCAGCGAACGGTGCTAAAAAGCACTTATCTTGAGTGTACGGATGCCTATGAGGCATGGGTAGAGAGTAAATATGATAGTGAAATCACTGTGCCAGTATTTTACCAACAGTTATTTGACAATTACGACGACCGATCGACAGCGCAAGATATCAAAAAAGCAAAGTTGCTAGATGCTTATGTGCTAAAGCCGCTGTCTATCAATGCACAAGGCGTCTATCAGCCAATGGCTGGCAAGGCGACGATGCTGGCGAGCGTGCAGTATCAAGCGCGTAATCATCAAAGCAGCATGAATCAGCCGATTTATCTGGATTTGAAAAACGGTAATATTTATCTATGGGCAGATAATTTTGCGATGTTTAATTCAGAACTGTTAGATGACAAGCTCGGCACAAAGTGGCGCAACAAGTGGTTAAAGCTAGTCATTGATGATGGCACCTTACCCAAAGGCTTTGGTAGTGAGTTGATAAAAAGCCACTTTGCCGCGTTAGATGCCACTTTTGATGCCGCACCTATTAGCCAGTTTGATTATGTCGCCCCTAATACGCTAGCCTCGCTCTCTCCCAAGTTACCCGCGCATCAGCTACCAGCAATGCTAGCAAGTAACCAAGTCATTCGCCGTGTACAAAGCGCTGAGAGTTATGAGCAGTTTTATCAAGATTATATGCGCATCGTTTACGAGCGGATTAGTCAGCGATATCCAGAACTGGTTAAAGAAAGCGCGGCTGACGAGGTAGGCAACACAGATGCTGATACATTTACCAGTAAAGCGTTAGTGCAGCAAATGTTGGCAATGATAAAGAGTGGCATGGATAGTGGCAGTGAGCCAGTAGAGGAATCAATGGCAGAGGCAAAAGAAAAGACGGCAGAAAGTGCAATACTATCAAATGTAGATACGCAAGAGTTGTATGGATTTGATAAGCGTGGTCAGCTCAAATGGCAGCATATGCGCAGTGAGCTTCCGAGCGAAACTGCCGCTAGTAAGAACATGGTCATAGATGTTTTGCAGCAGTATTCCGCTATCAGCGCCAAAAACATGGTATTTCCCAATTTACCAAGTGATGTGCAAGTGCCTAATGCCAGTAATAGTATTGATATGCGCGAGTATGGTAATGAGCTGATGCAGTATTATCGTGATGGCAATGGTACTGCGATAGGAAAGATGATGTTTAGTGTCATGCCGATGGCTAAAGAGAAGTTTGGGGCGATTGATTAAATAAAATTAAATCAGACTAAATCTACGACATTGAGGACGAGATAATGAATTTTGTGACCATTGATGTTGAAACTGCAAACAGCGACGTAGGGTCTATTTGTCAAATAGGCTTGGCTAAATATTTGAACGGTAAGTTAATTGATACCTACTGTACGTTAGTATGTCCTCAGACTTCTTTTAGTCGTCAAAATATAGAAGTGCATGGTATTACCAGTAATATGGTAAAAGATGCGCCGTCTATGTATGACATTTATGGGCAAATATTAAAATTTGTCGGTGAAAATGTTGTCGTTAGCTATACTGACTTTGATCAAAGGGCGTTGACAAAAAGTCTAGAGCTTCACAAATTACCAATACCAGAGCTACAGTGGGTCGATGCCACAGTGTTGGTACGTAAGACGTGTCAGCGTTTTGCGGTCAAAGGTTATAATCTGGCGAATGTCTGTAGAGAATGGAGTTATCAGTTTGACCATCATGACGCGCTAGAAGATGCCAAAGCATGTGGCTTTATAGTTGTAACCATTCTTAGAGAAAATGGTTTATCAATTCATGATTGGGTAGAATATAGTAAATACAGTCGCAATTATCCTCAGCAACAACGTGCAAATAGTAGAAACTACCCCAGTAATATCACAAAAGTTGGAGATGAGTCGGGGCGATATGCCGGACTCAATATTTGCTTTACAGGTAACCTTAGTATCAGTCGAGGAGATATTGCTGAGATAGCAGCCAAAAATGGTTTTAATGTCAAAGCGGGTGCTTCGAAGACATTAGATTATCTTGTGGTTGGTGCTCAAGATTTAACGTTGCTTGCTGGTCATGAAAAAAGTAGTAAGCATCGCAAAGTAGAAGAACTGATTCAGAGTGGTTTAGATATCAAAATTCTTGAAGAAAGCGCCTTTTTACAGTTAATTAAAATATCAAAGTAATGCGAGCCTCAACATTAAAACTAAAAAGCGCACCGTTTATACGATGCGCTTTTTTATGTGTTCATAATCAGTCTTATAGGACATTCAGCATGAATGCAAAACAGCCTATTAATGACGAATTACATGCCTTGATGTGGTTTGCCATGCATTTTACCGTGCTTTGAGCCTTTATAACCTTTAGCCATTTTTTCGGCTTGCAATTTGGCAAGCTTGGCGCGCTGCTCAGCGGTTAATACTTGCGAGATAGCATGTTGAGTTTGTACACGCTCAATAAAGCGTTGTTTGGTTTTAGCTGCTTGCTGATCAGCTAAGCGATTGACTGCGGCTGTATTTAGAGTGCTACTATTAGTCAATGCTTGCATTTGTTGCTGCATTTGCGCCCGTTCTGCTTTGTTTTTTGTACGGTCAGCTTTACGATCGCTGTGTTGTGCTTGCATGATGGCTTTGATTTGTGCTTGTTGCGTTGCTGTTAGATCTAGCTGCGACATTGGATCTCTCATGCCGTCTTTTTTCATACCATCTTTATGCTGCATTTTACTGGTCGTTGGTGTGGTGTCAGTGGTTGCATTAACACTGGTACAAGCCGTTACGGTGAAAATGCTAGACATTGCTAATACTGAGCCCATTAATAATTTTTTCATCATCATTACCTTGATTTATGGTGCAAACGTTATTGGTTGCGAAAAAGTCAGTTTTTATCTGATCAGCCTATGCATGGTAAGTGTCCCGGATAGCCACTTCCATCATTGCATATCATCAGTATTTGTCGCTGATAGCCGTTATGTTACGACACTTAAAGGTTACGAACATTTATGAAGTATTAAGAAAGGTAACGTTTATAGCGAATCGATAAGCAATTGACTGATAATATGGCTAATAAAGCGATATAACGCTTAAGGAGACAGATGTGCCACACATATTACTAGGCGATGATGACGAAGAATTGACCCAGTTATTACAAGAGTACTTGCACAACCACGGGGTGACATGCGACTGCGTTCACGATGGTGAGGCGGTCATACAAAAACTTAAAGCGGCGATGAATAATGAGGCTGCTTACGATCTGCTAGTGTTAGACATTATGATGCCAAAAATCGATGGTCTTAGTGTGTTGCGTCAGTTGCCCAATATCAGTGATATCCCCGTGATTATGCTGACTGCCAAGGGAGAAGAGATTGATCGTATTATTGGGCTGGAGCTGGGTGCTGACGATTATATTACCAAGCCCTGCAATCCACGAGAGCTTTTGGCACGTATCAATGCCGTCATCAAACGCACCAATGCAGCGGTATCAGAGCATATGCCGTTACCAGAGAGCCGTTTAACGCTGGATCAAAATCAGCGGCTTTGTCAGATAGATGGCATAGAGCTACAAGTCACCGGCACAGAGTTTGATCTCTTGGTCGCGCTACTTAAACAAAAAGGCGAGGTCGTGAGTAAAGCGTGGCTGTCAGAGCATGTGTTGCAGCGAGAGTTACAGCCATTTGATCGTAGCCTTGATGTCCACGTCTCGCGATTGCGCAAAAAACTTCAACCTTTCCACGATGAGCCGATAAAAGCGATTCGTGGTAAAGGCTATCAGTTGGTGCTGTGATGACGGACTCCTCAATAAAAGCGTCAATATTTAAGATACGTATGACTCTATTTTGGCGTCTATTTTTAAGCTTATTGGTGACGATTTTGATCACCTCGGTTTTATCCATTATGGTGGAGCGCTGGCTCAGTGAAAAAGAGCTGAACGCTCGGATGGATGTGCAGATTGAGCGCTTATTGGTCAAGCGTGAAAAGCTGGTTGCAGCGTTAGAAATAGGCGATTTACCCACGGTTAGAGATATGTATCGTCAAGAGCGACGATTGATGAGTCAGATAAGTGTTTACGATGAAGAAGGGGCGATTATATTTCCGCGTTATCGCAATAGAGATGAGCGTAGGCAAAAAGGTATGCAGGGTAGTCGGCGTGAAGTAGATCAACTATCAATGCAGCCATCAGTGCAATCAATGGCAGCTCAGCCCAATGTGGACAAGAACAGGACTAATATTCACGATAATAATAATAAAATGTCGAATGATAAGTCGTCATTCTTAAACCATATTCTGCAACCGATGATGCCAAATAGCGCTACGCTAGCTGATTTCGACAGTCGCCCTGAGCTGGCTGATGTGACGGTCATCTTACCAGATGAGCAGTCTGTCATTATACAGTTACGTCCGCATTTGCGTTTTGCTGATGTTATGGCGCTGCAACGTGGCAACTTTCCCATACGTTTGCTATTTATTCTCGTTTTTAGCGTCTTGGTTTGTATTTGGCTGAGCCGTACAATGACTCAGCGTATCCGCCGTGTACAAAATACCGTACACCGTCTGATTGATGGCGATTATCAGACCCACCCAGACCTATCAAAAATGGGAGATGATGAGCTTGGTTTACTCGCAAAAGACGTGGCTAAACTATCAAAACGGTTGGCCGAGAGTGAGCTGGCACGCAAACAGATGCTCAGTGATATCTCGCACGAGCTACGATCGCCACTGGCGCGTCTAGACGTTGCGACTGAGCTGACTCGCGACTTTGCACCGAATGCCAGTCGTTATCTCGACCGTATCGATAAAGAGTCGGCGCGGATGAATGAGTTGATTGAGCAAATCATTCATATTCAGTCTCTACAAATGCAGCAATATACCATCGATAATATAGAAAACGAAGCGGTTGATATTTCTGACATCATCAGTGAAATTGGACAAGACGTTTGCTTTGAGTTTCAGCATAAAAACGTGCGTTGGCAATGGCAGCCGAGTCATGCATTGGTGGCAGACGCTTCATCTACCACTGATTCAACAACCCCTTGGACAGTGCTTGGCAATCAAGAACAGCTGCATAGTGCGCTTGAAAATGTCATTCGTAATGCTTTTATGCATACAGCCTCTGACTCAACAGTTATTGCTGACATTAAAAAAGTGGAGATGGAGGGTAATAAGCCTGCACTTCAAATCAGCATCACAGACGAGGGTGGTGGCATCGCGGATAATGACTTGGCGCGTATTTTTCAGCCCTTTGTACGGCTTGACTCGGCTCGCCATCGTGAAACGGGGGGTTATGGTTTGGGGCTGGCAATCGTTCATGCCGTGGTAATGGCACACAAGGGTCAGATTCATGTCTATAATCGCCAAGATGATATCCAAGGGCTGGTGATGCAAATAACATTGCCTGTTAACTCTGAAGGGGACTAAGAGCAGCATAAAGTGGCGAACACGCGCTTAAAACATCTCTAAAGTGTGTGTATAAGCGTGTGTTTTATTAAGTTTCAAAGCGGATTATTTCAAAAAAAGTGGGAGCATTTAATATAAGCAAGGAGCAAAAAACATCTATATATTCATTTTTTGTTATATAATTGGATGAACGGTAATAAATGCCCGATGAGCGGCATTGTCTCTCTCTATATATTCGGTAATACTAATATATAGAGAGAGCGATTAGGGCTTTTCAAGATAAAAAGTGTTAGTTGTTGGTTAACAAGATAAATGATGAACTAAAAACATTTACTCATTGCCAGCCGATAACGTGTTTTATTTTGTGATATCGACTCTCTGCAAGATGGATATTATCTCTGATTTTTAAATCTGACCAGTCTGTAAGGGAGTGCACACTATGAACCGCATCTATAAAGTAATATGGAATGAAGCCTTGAGCTGTTTTACCGCAGTTGGTGAATATGCAAAGGGGCGCGGCAAATCTTCCAAATCTAGCGTGAGCGCAAACGCGACCATCAATACGACTTCTAATCTTTCTTCTACCCAATTTTTCCGACTATCCACGATCGCCATAGGGATGCTGGCGGCTGGATTTACAATGTCACCGCAAGCTTTTGCGCAAGTGAACGTCGGCGGTGGTACGGGATCTGGTACAGCAATTTCTTCTTGTAATACAAACAGTACTGAAGCGAATGCTGAAGGCAGCTATTCGATTGCCATTGGCTGTGAAGCGGACGCTGGGCAAAACTTCAATCTGGTCGATAGAGGCAATCCGTCATTTACTTGGACGGGTGGTTCACAAAACAATTCTGGTAGTACCGCCATTGGCACTGGGACAGAAGCCGGTGACGTCGCTACTGCTCTAGGCACTCAAGCAAAAGCTATTGGTCGGTCATCTGTGGCAATTGGGGCGGCAGCGTATTCTAATGGAAATACCTCGTTAGCGCTTGGACGTCAATCGGCAGCGACTGCTGACTTTGCTCAGGCTATTGGTAATGTCTCATCAGCAACGGGTCAAGGCTCTTTAGCTGTTGGTCATTCAGCACTTGCCTCAGGCAAACGTGGCATTGCGATTGGTTCAACTGATTTTGAAAATGCAGGTACAGTGGCTGATCAAGCAAATGTAGGTTATAGAGCGAATGGACAGACTCAAGCAGTTGGCAGTGATACGATTGCCTTTGGTAGTAATGCAAAAGCGACTGCTGATAACAGTCTTGCTTTTGGTGTCGGCTCTCGATCTAACGCAGTAAATGGCATCGCATTAGGTGCAAACTCTATTGCAAATCGTGCTGGTGGTGCCAGTGGTTTTGTGCCAGTAGGAGCAGATAGCTCAGTCATCCAAGCAACGGATAGCGTTACGCTTGGCGCGGTCTCTGTAGGAACAGGAGCAGCGGGTGGCAACCGTCAGATTGTAAACGTCGCAGCAGGTAGTAGTGCTAGTGATGCTGTCAATGTGGCTCAGCTAACGGGGCTGTCGAATACTGTCGCTAATAATAAAACCAAGTATTACAGCGTGGACTCAGCTGCTGTCGGTAATGCTAATAACGACGGAGCGACAGGTTATAACGCCATGGCGCTGGGCGGAAATGCAAAAGCCACAGGCAGCCAAACTATTGCGATTGGCAGCTCAGAATTTGGGCAACAGACGATGGCAAGTGGTGAGCAATCGATTGCTATCGGTGCTAATGTCGTGTCTAGAGGGGCATCCTCGATCGCGATAGGCGGTGATGATCTAGATTTTGCATCGAGAACCAATATCGATGGTAGTCCGTTGTCACCACTAAATAGTGGCACAGTTAACGATGTTTTCAAATCCTACGTAGGTAAAGATTTGGTAGAAATCAATCAATACGATGTCAATACCGAAGCTGGAGGTGCTGCGTCGATAGCCATTGGTGCAAAATCGCTATCTAAAGGTGATTTGTCTACAGCCGTTGGTGTTCATTCCAATACCTCGGGAACGGCTTCTTCAGCGTTCGGTGTTGGTGCGTCAGCGAGCAAAGACGGTTCAGTCTCTTTAGGTGCAGGCTCAACAACAGCAACAAGTGCGAGCTCTGAAAAGACGATGACTGTTGGTGGCGTGGTATATGATATCGCCGGTAATGTCATTGATGATAAGGGCATGCTACGAGAGGGTGCGCAAGTATCCGTGGGCGTAGTAGGATCTGAACGTCAGATCAAAAACGTCGCTGGTGGAGCTGTCACTGCGGCTAGTACAGATGCAGTGAATGGTAGTCAATTATATGCGACCAATGAAGCGGTCGGAAATAATACCACAACTATTAACAAAGGCTTTGCGCTAAAAGCCGCTGATGGTAATACAGTACAGAAACCATTGGGACAAGCCGTTGAGGTGGTTGGCTCTAACAGCAACATCGACACCCGAGTAAAAAATGGCAAAATCGAAGTTGAGCTAAATGACAACTTAAACCTAGGTACAACAGGCAGCGTTAGCACAGGTAACTTATTAAACGGCACAACGGTTAATGGTCTAGGTATTGTCACTGGAGGAGTACTTACTGGCGTCACTACCGTTAGTGGTGCAGGTGTCACAGTAACGGGTGGAAGCATATTTAACCCTACCAATGCCACGTTAACCAGTAATGGTCTGACCATTTTAAATGGTCCAAGCATCACCAAAAGCGGGGTCAATGCGGGTAATAAGAGAGTTATTAACGTTGATGATGGGGTTAACGCAAAAGATGCGGTGAATTTTAGTCAGCTAGAAACGACTAATACTAATGTCACGACCAATACTAACAACATCTCAACCAATACCACCAATATTGGTACCAATACTGACAATATTGCTAAAGGCATCAAGTTTAACGTGAATGATGCAAGTAGCGGCGGCACTCTCAAAAAAACCTTCGCCTTGGGTGAAGAAATTAAGTTTGATACGGATAGCAATTTAACCACCACTGGCTTATCAACGGGCGATGGAATCAAACTTGGCTTAGCCAATAACTTAACAGGTCTGGATAGCGCAAGCTTTAATAGCGGCGTTAGTATCTCATCTACTGGTATCAACGCAGGTGATAAAGTCATCTCAGGCGTGGCTAGCGGTGGCACAACGGAAACCAATGCGGCGAATATTGGTGATTTGAATAGTGCCATTACTGGTGTATCCACCTCAGGCTTTGCGCTAAAAGCCGCTGATGGTAATACAGTACAGAAACCATTGGGACAAGCCGTTGAGGTGGTTGGCTCTAACAGCAACATCGACACCCGAGTAAAAAATGGCAAAATCGAAGTTGAGCTAAATGACAACTTAAACCTAGGTACAACAGGCAGCGTTAGCACAGGTAACTTATTAAACGGCACAACGGTTAATGGTCTAGGTATTGTCACTGGAGGAGTACTTACTGGCGTCACTACCGTTAGTGGTGCAGGTGTCACAGTAACGGGTGGAAGCATATTTAACCCTACCAATGCCACGTTAACCAGTAATGGTCTGACCATTTTAAATGGTCCAAGCATCACCAAAAGCGGGGTCAATGCGGGTAATAAGAAGGTCGTCAATGTTTCTAATGGTACGGTCAGTCTAAATAGCAAAGACGCCATCAATGGTGGTCAGTTATTTAATACCAACCAACAAGTCACGACCAATACTAGCAACATCTCAACCAATACCACCAATATTGGTACCAATACTGACAATATTGCTAAAGGCATCAAGTTTAACGTGAATGATGCAAGTAGCGGCGGCACTCTCAAAAAAACCTTCGCCTTGGGTGAAGAAATTAAGTTTGATACGGATAGCAATTTAACCACCACTGGCTTATCAACGGGCGATGGAATCAAACTTGGCTTAGCCAATAACTTAACAGGTCTGGATAGCGCAAGCTTTAATAGCGGCGTTAGTATCTCATCTACTGGTATCAACGCAGGTGATAAAGTCATCTCAGGCGTGGCTAGCGGTGGCACAACGGAAACCAATGCAGCAAACATCGGTGATGTACAGATGGCAGCTGCAGGAGCGAGAACCAAAGTAGTTAAAGGTACGAATGTTGCCAGTGTTGACTTTTCAACCGATAGCGATACTGGACAGGATGTCTATACTGTCAATGCCAATGGCACCAGTATTTCTACTGCAGATGCTAATGCACTAACAGTTAGCACTAGTGTCAAAGATCCTGATACCAATATCACCGACTATCAAGTTGATCTAAGCGAAGGTAGTAAGGCAAGCTTGGTAAAAGCCGATAGTGCGATGCAAACGGTAGTGACACAAATCAATGGTGCTGATGTCAAGACTTTGGATAAAGACAATAATACAGCCAATTTTATTACTGGTGACAATATTGTCTTGACCGCTGACAATGGCGGTATCAAAGTTGCTACTGCTGCCGACTTAGTCTCAACCAGCTTGACCACAGGAACTACAGTCGTCAATGCTGATGGTGTCACATTTATGGGTGGGACTAATCAAACGGTCAGACTCAGTAATAGTGGGCTAGACAATGGTGGCAATCAAATTACCAATGTCGCTAACGGTACAATAGCCAGCGATGCTGTAAACTTTGGTCAGCTACAAGCCACGACCACGACCATCGATAAAGGTTTTGATTTCGATGGTGACACGGGTACTACCGTTAATCGTCAGCTTGGTGACAAGCTGACAATCAAAGGTGGCGCGACCGTGGAAAGTGACTTGTCAAATGGCAACAACATTGGCGTCGTTGCTGACGGTACCAGCACATTGACCGTGAAACTTGCGAAAGATTTAACTGGTCTTAACAGCGCAAACTTTGGTAGCGGTGTCAGCATCTCAGCCAATGGTCTAAACAACGGTGGCAATAAAATTACTAACGTTGCAGAAGCGACCACAGGTAAGGATGCGGTAAACTTCGACCAATTGTCAGCAACCAATAGTCTCGTGGCCAAAGGCATCAAAATCGGTGATGGCAATAGTGCCAACGACCAGCAGTTTGCTTTAGGTGATACCATCAACGTCACTGGTGATAGCAACATTACGACGATGGCCTCAGCAACGGGTGTTCAGGTGAAACTGAATAACCAGTTGAATTTAGGCAATGAGGGTAGCATGCAGATTGGTAATAGCATTATGAATAGTAATGGCTTTACCTTTACCGATAATGGTCCGGGTAAAACGGTTAGACTGAGCAGTAGTGGTCTTGACAATGGTTTTAACAGAATCACCAATGTAGCTGCTGGTATTGCAGATACAGATGCGGCGACTGTCGGACAGTTGAACGCCACGACGTTTGCCCTTGATCAAGGTTGGGGACTAACGGCTCAGGGTGATGTTGCCACTATGATCAAACAAGGCAGTGCCATCGATCTAAACAGTACAGATGGTAATATTAAAGTGTCTAGATCAGCGGACAATAATGTTAGCCCTGGCCTACTTGCTGCTGCACCATTGGCAGGCGCCAATGACATTAGCTTCGATTTAAATCCAGACCTGAATTTAGATAGCGTAACGACGGGTGATACCATTATGAATAATAATGGGCTGACTATTACAGGTGGACCTAGTGTCACCAAAGCGGGTATCAATGCTGCTGACACTAAGATTACAAACGTTGTGAATGGCGATGTCTCTGAAGGTAGCAAAGATGCCATCAATGGTGGTCAGCTCTATGCACAAGGCAGTGGCATCAGTAGTATCATTGGCGGTGAGACAGTCTACAATCCTGTAGATGGTACCTTTACCAATAGTAATATTGGTGGTACTGGTCAACATAGTATCGACGGTGCGATTGCTTCTATTAAGCAAGGAGAAGTCGTTATCAATGAAAACATCCAAGCCAACACTACCAATATCCAAACCAATACCACGAATATTGCCACGAATAAAACAAACATCGATACTAATACGACCAATATCAAAGTGAACAAGGATAAAATAGATGCGGGTCTCAATTTTGGTGCTGATAGCGGTGCTACCATCAACAAACCAGTAGGCGATGGCAGTGTCCTCACCTTCACAGGTGGTAATAACATCACCACAACAGCAGCAGGCAGTAGTATTAAGTTTGATCTAAACGGTAATATTAATATCGATAGCGTCAAAACTGGCAATACGACAATCAATAATAATGGCGTCAGCATTGTCGGTGGTCCTAGTATGACTGCAAGCGGTATCAACGCCGCTGGCAACAAGATCACTGATGTGGCTGATGGCATGGCACCCAGAGACGCTGTGAATATGGGTCAATTAGATGCTGTTAGTCAAAGACTTGGCAACAACATGAATGAGCTAGGTTATAAAATTGGTGAAGTTGAAGACGATGCAAATGCTGGTATTTCAGCCGCCATGGCAATGTCTTCACTACCGCAAGCTTACATCGCTGGTAAATCCTTAATCGGTGGCGGTATAGGAACGTACAATGGGGAAAGTGCAGTTGCTATTGGCTTCTCGAAGTTATCCAATGATGGTCGTTGGGTCATGAAGGTAAACGGCACCGCTGATACCCAAGGTAACGCTGGCGGCTCGATTGGTGCAGGCTTCCATTTTGATTAAAGCAATCAAGCCTACTATCAAGTAAAGTGATTTGTTAGTTATAAAAATTAGTCATAAAAAAGCAAGGCATCAGATGCCTTGCTTTTTTGCGACATGAGCATGAAGACGTTTTCAGCGTGATGATTTGGTAGTCACTATTTGGTAGTCACTATTTGGTAATCACTATTTGATAATCACTATATGATTTTTACCAATGATTTGTTTTTCTTTGGCTCAATAGCCAAGCGATAAAAAGCCCTCATTCTATGAGGGCTTACTTATTTTTATAAAAGCAATTCTATACTCTGAACATGGCTGCATTTGGGGTCAATCCGACATAAGCCATGCCAGCTTGCTCCATCCAATGTGGCTGCACGATACCATGTTGTAAAATAGCATGAATGTCTCGATGCGCTCTTTCTATTCTATGTTTTTTATATAGCGAGACCGTACCAGCGACCGCATAAATCTCCGATACCATGCCTCTGGCTTCTCTCGCTGCCTCACAGGCTGCTGCCCACACATCAGCCAGCTGTGTATCGGTAAAGGCATTCTGTTGCTGTGCTTCGTTCCATAATACCTCGACACTATTGTGTAATTGTGCGCGCCTAGATGCTAATAGCGTTTTGCTCCTAGCGATAGTCGCTTGTACTGCTGCACGATCACGCAAATCTGGGCTTTTGCCGGGCGTTACTTTCTCAAGGCAAATTTGGATTAACTCATCTGTCGCTGCTTTTAAGACACCCAGTGCTATTGCTGCACAGCCAGCGGCATTAATACAGCCGATTGGTAGGCGGCTATACGTATTATCGATGGCGACAGGGCTATCAAAATCGACCGCATAACGCTCCTGCACAAACGCGTCTTTGATAACGACGTCATGACTGCCTGTACCATTTAGTCCACCAACATGCCAAGTATCAATCACTTCCACATCTTCTTTTGGAATAAAGAACAACTTTAAATTTGCACCCGGTCCAAGGGTAGTAGGCGAGCCTTCGGATATTACCAAGCAGCGCAGCACAAACCAGTCTGCCAACTCACAACCTGATACTAATGTCCATTGACCTGAGACCGTATATCCTTCAGCGGTTTGTTTAGCAATCCCTTCAGGGCGTGCTGAGTTGGCATAGACATGAGAGGGGTCACTATATATCTCCTTCATGCTAGGCTCGTCTAAAAACCGTCCAAATGTGCAGGCCAAATGATTGTTCCAAACGATCCAAGCAACTGAGGCTTCAGCACTGGCTAGCGTCTCATAAACCTTTAACGTTTCCACAGGATTGCCTTGCCATCCTCCCAACGATTTTGGCAGTCCCATCTTAAATAGCGACAACTCTGACAGTTTTTTGACCACTGTCGGTGCAATTTTTCTACAGGTTTCTGTTTCTTCTCTAGCCGATAGGGCTAAATCATAAATATCTTGAGCGGCATGGGATGGTAGAGCGTCTTTGTTATTTGATAAAGGTGTATAACTCATAATATCCAACCTTATTTTAATGAATAAAACAGTATGTTTATCTAAAATCAATTCTAAATTTGAGATATAACAACGCCTATACCAAGAATAGCCAACAGTTGACTGCTATACAACCAATAATTTGAATATATGGAATATTATATTGAGATAAAAAGTGGAAGTGATGATTCGATGAAATATTGAATGCTGTATTTGGCTTAAGAGTATCGATGCTTTGTCTATTTTCAGGCAGTCATTCGTTTTGATTGCTTTGTCTGAGCCCTGAGCCCAGAAATTATAAGGGCGTTTCGTTATTAAATTCTCTAATCATTTAATTTTCTAGTCATTTAATAGTAAAACACCCTTACTGAAAGCACCCTTTTGATTATTTATTGAGACTTGGGCGCATCAGGTTGCATGCTAGGATCAGCGTCGGCAAATGCTTTGAGCGTACGGCAATGCGTGTCAATTTCGACGATATTGGGATAAGCACTTAAATCCACGTTAAAACGTCGCGCCGAAGAGACCTGAGGAATCAAATAGCAATCTGCAAAAGTAGGGCTCTCACCGTAGCAAAATTTTCCACGGCTTTTGTCTTTTGCTAGTATTTTCTCTAACGCCGCAAAGCCCTCACTCATCCAACGGTTGCACCACGCCATGACTTTTTCTTCGTCTACCGCCAGCTCATTGCGTAGATATTGTAAGATACGGCGATTATTAATAGGATGAGTATCACAACCAATCATAGCGCTAATGGCACGTACTTGCATACGTCCAGCCGCGTCTTTAGGCAATAGCGGGTTTTCAGAATGAACCTCTTCTAACCATTCTAAAATGGCTGGGCTTTGATATAGTAATAAATCATCAGTCTGTAAAACAGGCACCAATCCTTGTGGATTGAGTGATTTAAACGTATCTGCTAACTGCTCATCTTTTGCTAAATTGACCGAAATATAGTCATAATCTAAGCCTTTGAGATTCATCGCGATACGAGTACGATACGAGGTGCTGCTGCGAAAGTAGCCATAAAGTATCATCATTGTGAATTCCTTTTATTATGGTAGGTTGTGAATGAGATAAGCGGTTATAATTAGTGATACCAAAGGTATCTTATACAATTAAAAAACTCTTATGACGTTACCTCTTCATTTCAGTTTTTATGAATATATTAGATTAATATGCCAAGTAAATTACTCATTGAGCAAAATATGCCAGCAGCTGAAAACCCTTTAGAAAATCCCGTGACAACCAATAAAAGTCAAAGTGGCGTCCAGTCACTGGAGATTGGATTGTCGGTATTAGACGTTCTTATTGATCATAACGAGCCGATGATGCTAAAAGATATTGCGCAAGTGATGCAAATGCATCCAGCAAAGTGTCACCGCTATTTGGTCAGTCTCATTCGTAAAAACTATGCGCGTAAGCTTGATGATGGTCGCTACGGGCTAGGCGATAGGGTTAACACATTGGCAGCATTGGGGCACTCTGGATTTAGTCAAAACAATATTTTAGAGCGGCTGACGCACATCGCTAATGAAATCAAAGACACCCTGAATTGCGGTGTACAGATTGCCAAATGGTTTAGCGAAGGTCCTATTATTATTCAGTCCGTTGAACCAGATAGCCCGATTAGTATTATCACTCGTATCGGTTCACGTATGCCGCTGACGACATCGGCGACGGGGCAATTATTTGCCAGTTATCAGCCAGATGCCGTCATTCAGCCATTGGTTACAGCTGAATGGCAGACAGACAATGAAGCAATAATCACAGAAAAATGGCAGAATTTCAGTCACTTGCAAGCCAAGATTCGTACCCAAGGCTATGCGACAGTTACTGGTGATATGCTCATGGGGATTAATGCCATTACCATTCCTGTCATAGTGCCGCAGTTTGCTAATAGCGCTGTTAATCTATCTGCTGTTAGTGGCAAAACTGCTAGCAAAGGACTACCATTAGAATACGCCATCACTATCATCGGAACGACAGAGCAATTGCCCATGAGTGAGCAACACAACGTGGTTGAGCAAATACTAGTAATCGCGCAGCGTTATCAAATTGCGTAGCTGGTGTTTTTATTATATAAGTTTTGATCATATAAATTGACCGGCTATCGCGTAAACGGGTTATTGTCCGAATATCGTTTAATGATATTCACCCTTTAGACCATACAGGCGCTACTTGCTGCTTTTGCTTTTTCGTATACATTATTAGCATCTAGACCAGTGGCATTGACTTCATCTAGATAGTGCTGCGAGCCTTCCATTAATGGCCCCTTCCAGTCTGGGTCATTGAGTGGGTCAGGAATATCGATCATGATATCGCCTTTTTCTTTAGCGGCAGCCATTGCTTTGGCGTTACTGACGTCAAATACTTTGGAGACACGTACTGCCATCTCCGCCCCTGAATTATTATCAATTACTTTCTTGAGATCATCAGGCAAATTGTCGTATTTCTCTTTATTCATACTGATAACAAAAGTAGAGTTATAAAAAGGAATGTTGGTGTGCGTATTGATTAACTCATCAAGACGAAATGCTTGAATGGGCTGCCAAGTAAAGCTAAGTCCGTCAATGACACCGCGTTGAAGGGAAGTATAAGTATCACTGGCAGGCATGCCAACGGGCGCAGCGCCCGTCGCTTCGATAATGTGACTGGCAACCGCAGAAGGTTGGCGAATACGCAAACCTTTCATATCAGCTGGCGTGCGAATAGGCTTATCTACGGTATGCAGCGCACCTTGTCCAGTGCCTATCAGCGCTAGCAGGTGAGTATCTTCGTACTCATTTTTAATGACACCATCATCATACAGTTTATGAAGTATGCAGCTCTGCTGCTGTGCAGTATTGGTGATACCTGGCAGCTCTACAATTTGAGTTAAAGGAAATCGCCCTGCTGTATATCCTTGCGCTTGCATACCAATATCAACAATACCTTTCGCGGTAGCATCATAGGTAGCGCCCGGTTTGCTAAGAGTAGCCGAAGGGTAGATCTCAATCTTTAAGCGGCCTTTTGATTCTTCTTCAATTTTCTTTGCCCATGGCTGCAATGCTTCGGTGTTTATGTTGTCATTGGCAGTCATAAAGTGTGAGAATCTTAGAGTAGTCGCATCGCCTGTATCTACATCAGCGTTTATTGCTGGGTCGTTATTAGAGCAACCAGTCATTGCGATCGAGGTCGCTAAGAGTATTCCTAAAGGGGTTTTTATTTTCATCATTGAATCCTTTCATGATGGTTGGATATTGTTCGCTACCTAGGACGTATCATCAATTAGTATATTGATGCATTTAGTGGTCTTAAAATGATGGTACGCCCTAATTAGTCATATAAAAAGAGATAGCGAACACAATAACAGGTCAATCACTCACCTGCAGGCGCGACTTCTCGTGCTTGCGCCAGTTCCTCTGCATGTAAAAACTGAGTATGAGCGGGTGCACGCTTGGTACGCGACCATTCTTCTAACATCTCATACTTCATCTCTTCCGTAATCATCGAGACCTTTTCTTCTGAGGTAATATCATCGTAGGTGAGCTCCATACGATGGCCATTAGGATCAAAGAAATAGATAGAATGGAAGATACCATGATTGGTCACGCCGACCACGTCAATACCATTTGCTTCTAAATGCTTTTTTGCGGCCATTAAGGCATCACGGTCTTTTACTTTCATGGCTAAGTGTTGTACCCAGTTTGGCGTATTGGGGTCAAAGCCCATTTCCGGTTGATTGGGCACTTCAAAAAACGCCAAGACATTGCCATTGCCCGCATCTAAAAACACATGCATATAAGGGTCAAAGGCTTTGGTCGAAGGTACATGGTCTTCAGCAAATGCTAAAATGAAATCCATATTGAGATATTTTTTATACCATTCAACGGTTTCTTTAGCATCCTTGCAGCGATAGGCCACATGATGGATTTTTTCAATTTTAAAACTCATATCAAACTCCTTTTGATAAAGCGTGCTACTTAATAAGCTGTCAAACCTGTATTAAACTAAATGGTGATAGTTGTCCGACAGCCTAAGTAATTTTTTTACGCCTGTTTTATTTGTAAGTGCTTTATATGCTAGAACTATTTGTCAAAATCGAATGTGAGCGCAGGCAAGACCTTACCGCGTACTTCACCAAAGCCAATACGAATGCCGTCTTTTTCGCTATAGCCCTTCATAATCACGGTATCACCATCTTCGATAAAGCTGCGTGTCTCGCCGCCTTTTAAAGTGACAGGTTTGGTCGCATTCCAAGCAATCTCTAACATCGAGCCATAAGAATCTGGCGTCGGTCCTGAAATCGTCCCTGAGCCCATCATATCGCCGACTTCTACTTTACAACCCGTGATGGTGTGGTGGGTTAGCTGCTGCGCCATTGACCAATACATATATTTAAAGTTGGTCTCACAAACCACCGTTGCTTCGTCTGCATTTTCAGGCAATAACTCGACTGATAAAGTGATATCAAAGCTGCTATCAGAGGCTTTTTCATTGAGATAAGCCAGTGGTTTTGGCTCTTGCGTTGGGCATGAGGTTTTAAAGGGTGCTAAAGCATCCATAGTCACAATCCAAGGCGATACTTCAGAAGCAAAGGTTTTGGCATTAAAGGGACCTAAAGGTACGTATTCCCATTTTTGGATATCACGGGCTGACCAATCATTAAGTAGTACCATGCCAAAAATATGATCCGCGGCTTCATCGACTGCAATTGGTTGACCGATATTATTGCCTTTACCGACGACAAAGGCGGTTTCAAGTTCAAAATCTAGACGCTTACAAGGCGAGAAAATAGGACGGTCATCAGCATTGGGTTTTAGCTGACCCGATGGGCGTATCACATCGGTGCCACTAACGATAACGGTGCTGGCGCGTCCGTTATAACCGACTGGCATTTCAGTCCAGTTAGGCAGTAGGGCGTTATTTGGGTCGCGGAACATAGTGCCAACGTTGGTCGCATGCTCTTTAGAAGAATAAAAGTCGGTAAAACCGGGCACTTGCACGGGCAGATGCATGGTGACGTCTGCTTGCTTAAACAGGGCTTTTTGCTGCAAGTCTGCATTGTCGCGCAAGGTATCATTATCAGCAGACAATAGCGTTTGAATGGTGGTGCGAGCCTTGGTCCAGTTTTCGCGACCAGAATCAATAAAGGCGTTTAGGGTTGGTTGATCAAAGTACGGACCGTCAGCCAAACTTAATAACCCTTCTGCTTCGAGTACTGACAAGTCTAATACCTGCTCACCGATAGCAACGCCAGCGCGACGGTTGTTATTACCAGTAGCGTCTTTGGTTTCACTAAAAATACCATAAGGTAGGTTATGAATGGAGAAGTCAGAATCAGCGGCGATATCGATAAAGGATGTGAGGGTGTTGTCAATCGTTGACATAGGTTGCTCCTTGCTAAAGCATATAATGAATTACGTTATAATTAACTACTTACGCATAATGTAATTTATCAAAGTGGAGATTGCAAGGGTTTTTGTGCAGTGTTTTCTTAAAATAGACGTGATACTAGGGACGTTGATGTTCTTTGGTAAAACAAATAGGAAAAATGTAGGACATAAAAAAAGGCTGAGCACTCGCTCAACCTTCTTATGAATCTCTATTACTGACTACCGCACCGTTTTAATGCGTGCTCACTCAGTCTTTTAAGACGTCTGCCATGGCATTGGCAACATAGTCGATGTTGCTGGTGTTCAGTCCAGCCACACACATACGTGAGTTGGAAACCATGTAAATGCCAAACTCGCTTTGTAAGCGTTCGACTTGCTCAGGCGTTAGACCAGTAAAGCTAAACATACCGTTTTGACGGGTAATATAGTCAAAGTTGCGGTTCGGGATTTTGGCTTCTAATACTGATTTTAGCTGTAAACGCATGGCTTTGATACGGTCGCGCATCGCATAAACTTCGCCAACCCATTGCTTGTGTAGTGCTTCGTCGTTCATAACGATATCGACCACACGACCACCATGTGATGGCGGGCTTGAGTAAATACGGCGTACGGTAGCATTTAGCTGACCGAAGACGCGCTCTGTCTCGTCAACCGTTGGACAAACAACTGATAGACCGCCAACACGCTCACCATATAGCGATAAGTTTTTAGAGAATGAGTTGCTGACAAACAATGGCAAGCCCATATCGACAGCTTTACGAATCGCATAAGCATCGCTGTCCATGTCTTCGCCAAAGCCTTGGTAGGCAATATCCATAAATGGAATCAGTTCGCGCGCTTGAATGACGTTCAGCACGGTATCCCATTGCTCACGGGTCAAATCTAGACCTGTTGGATTGTGGCAACAAGGATGCAGCAAGATCACATCATTTTTGTTCAACGTCTCAAAAAACGCAATCATTTCATCGAATTTGATGCTGCTGTTGGCTTTGTCGTAGTACGGGTATTTACCCACTTCGACATCAGAGCCTTCAAAAATGGCAATGTGGTTGCCCCATGTTGGATCACTCACATAGCATTTAGATTGTGGGAACCATTCATGGATGAACTCAGCGCCAACTTTTAACGCGCCAGAACCGCCGATCGTAGCGATAGTAGCGACCAAACCGTCTTTTAAAATCTGTGCGTCTTTACCGAACAGTAATTCCTGACAGCCTTTACGATGTCCTGATAAGCCTGCCATCGGCAGATATGGACGCGGCGCAATAGGATCGGCAATGCGTTCTTCGGCTGTTTTTACACAGTCAAGTACAGGCAATACACCATTTTCATCATAATAAATACCAATGCCTAAATTGACCTTTTTAGGATTGTTATCTGCTGTATATTTTTCCATCAGCCCTAAAATTGGATCACCAGCGTAATAGTCGATACGTTCAAACATGTTGTTTCCTTATGAAATATAAATCAAGCCGCCAAAAATCATAGAGCAAATTGACGGTTAACTCAATATGAGATTCAATTATCTTGCATAATTAATAAAATAGTTGGTTAAAGCCATTGTGTTTAAAGGCTTTTTAAGCACCGATCATGTCTGTGTCAGCGATACTTAAGTATGCTGTAAGTCATTAAAATGACTGGAAAAATAGCTCTGCAAGAAGTCTTTGAAAGCAATGGTAGCAGGCGATAACGCACGAGAAGAACGCTGATAGATAAAAAACTGCCGCATTTTAACGGGTTGTGCCAGCGGCCTCATTTGTAAGCCATTGGCGCTAACCCAGTCGATGACTTCGGGCATGTAGGGCAAACATAAGGTAATGCCGAAGCCTTGACGGGTCATCTCAAGCGCGGTGGACATAAAATTGACCTTGTAACGTGCCTGTTGGATATGGCTAGCGATCTGGTCATCCAACTCGGCTGTCACTTGTTCAATGAAAGGGCCTTGCAGCGTGATGAGCGGAATGTCTAATAAATCCTGCCACGTTATTTCATGTTTTTGTGCCAGCGCATGGTTGTCAGGCATCACCACACAAAATGGTAGCTGATATAACAAATCAGCATTGATGTCGTCCTCAGCCTCCATAAATCCAAGCTCAGTACCGACACCCAAATCTACTTCAATGTCCTGAATATGTCTGAGTAAGTTTTCTGCCGAACAATCTAATAACGATACGCCAATCTCGGGGTATTGTTTGGAAAACTGGGCGATGACCGCTGGCATAGAGGAGGCTGCAAACTGCGAGACAGCAAGCCGTACTTGACCCTGTGCCAAGCTTGTTAAACTGCTCGCCTCATTTTCAAACAGCTGCATCTCATTCAAGATACGCCGTGCTTGCGGCAATAAATGCCGTCCTACTACCGACAAAGACAGCTGGCGGGTAGTACGGTCGAACAGCACAATACCGAGGCTGGACTCTAGCTCTTTAATCAAGCCGCTAACGGCAGATTGGGTCAAATGCATCTGATCGCTGGCACGGGTAAAACTGCCATTGTCAGCGACTTGGATAAAAGCGGTTAATTGGCGAATGCTGATATTCATAAGTAAACCTGATAAATAAATTATAAAAAACAATTAGTCTTATAAATAAACCTAATCTAATATAAATACATCGTCAATAAGAATTATTGATTGAAGACATTTTTTATCGCATTTTTACCACCAATTGAAATTAAGGATGATTACAATGGCAGATTTATTTGACAACCCAATGAGCCTGAATGGGTTTGATTTTGTTGAATTCGCCTCACCTCAACCAGATGCGGTCGACGCATTGTTCAAACAGCTTGGCTTTGCCCATGTCGCTAACCATCGCTCAAAAGATGTAGCGCTATACCGTCAAGGTGACATCAATCTTATTCTAAATCGTGAACCAAAAAGCGAAGCCAGCTATTTCGTTGAAGAGCATGGTGCTGGTGCTTGTAGCATGGGTTTTCGTGTGCAGAATTCCAAAAAAGCTTATGAGCGTGCCATCGAAATGGGCGCGCAGCCAGTAGACGTACCCACTGGTGTGATGGAGCTGCGCTTGCCTGCTATTAAGGGTATCGGTGGCTCACTGATTTACCTAATCGATCGTTATAAAGATGGTGAGTCTATTTATGACGTCGATTTCGAGTTTTTTGCTGATGTAGACCGTCGTCCTGTCGGGCATGGTTTTAAAGTCATCGACCATTTAACCCATAACGTCTACCGTGGTCGTATGGCCTATTGGGCAAACTTTTATGAGCGCATCTTTAATTTCCGCGAAATCCGCTTTTTTGACATCAAAGGTGAATATACGGGTTTGACCAGTAAAGCCATGACAGCGCCTGATGGCAAAATCCGTATTCCATTGAACGAAGAGTCAAAGCAGGGCGGCGGTCAAATTGAAGAATACTTGATGCACTTCAACGGTGAAGGTATTCAGCACATTGCTTTAGCCAGCGATGATTTGTTTGCCAGCATTGATAAATTAAAAGCAGCGGGTATCCCGCTCATGACTGCTCCAACCGCGACTTACTATGAAATGCTGAGTGAGCGTCTACCAAATCATGGCGAAAATGTCTCTGAGCTACAGATGCGCGGTATCTTGTTAGATGGCACCACTGAAGGCGGAACACCGCGTCTGCTGCTACAAATTTTCTCTGAAACTATCTTAGGTAGCCCTGTCTTCTTCGAGTTTATCCAGCGTAAAGGTGATTACGAAGATGGCTTTGGTGAAGGTAATTTCAAAGCCCTATTTGAATCCATCGAGCGCGATCAAGTCCGTCGTGGCACGGTTGGTCAGCCAGAAACTGAAACACCGTAAGCGCCTCTACATTTAGGGAAAAATCCATAAAATAAACGGGCAGGGCAAAAGGAGTTTGTCTTGTCCCTAATAACCACTGCGCTCTGTAATGCCGTGTGTTCAATGCGATGACTGAGCTATGGTTCAGTCATGATTGAAAACGAATAGCAAAAATTCAGAGTGCCATTTAGAGTGCCAATGGCAATAAAAGGAATACAGGCATGGAACGCCTACCACATACGAATTCTGTTAATAAAGCTATCGGTGCCAACAGCGTTGCTTGCAAAACGCTAGGCACTGATGCTGCCAGTCACGATGATTCTGCTCATAAAAAGCAGGATTCTATGCCTAAGAAACAACCTTACGTGTCGCATCAGCCAGATAGCCATGGTCATATTCACTATAGTGATGATGAAAATGGTATGTGGCAGGCATTGCTTGAGCGTCAAGCCGAGCAAATACCCAACCGTGCCTGCTCAGCTTATCTAGATGGTTTAAAAAAACTGAATTTGCCCGCTACGCGTATTCCGCAGCTGCAAGATATTGATGCAGTATTGCAAGCCACCACTGGCTGGCAAACTGCCGCTGTCCCTGCATTAATCAGTTTTGGTAAGTTTTTTAACTTGCTTGCCAATAAATCCTTTCCGGTGGCAACTTTTATCCGTCGATTTGATGATATGGACTATATCGAAGAGCCTGATATTTTTCATGAAATCGTTGGACATTGTCCGCTTTTGACCCATCCTGCCTTTGCGACGTTCAATGAAACTTATGGCAAGTTGGGTCTTAATGCCACTAAAGAAGAACGGTGGTTTTTGGCACGGCTCTATTGGTTTACCATCGAGTTTGGTTTGGTTGGAAAGACACAAGATAACCGTAGAATCTATGGCGGCGGCATCTTAAGCTCACCGTCTGAGACAGTTTATGCGCTCAATGCTGATTCTGAGCAGCAAGCCGAACCTCAACATCAACCGCAAAATCAACCAGAGCACCGAGCGTTTGACTTGCTTGATGTGTTACGTACCCCTTATCGTATCGATCATATCCAGCCGATTTATTATGTCATTGATGATTTGGATACATTATTTGATATCGTCAATAGCGATATCATGGGAATGGTCAAACAAGCCATGTCACTAGGATTGTTCGAGCCTAGTTATGCAGTAAAAAACGCCTAATGCATGGTTAAGACAAACGGCATCATTTGAATGATGTAGCCGTAAATGACAGCGTCAACATGGACGTAACTGTATTAAACATAACAGTATTAAAAAAATGAATAGTTAACATAAAAGGACATTATAATGACGACATTATCACAAGCCAGCTGTGAGGCCTGCCGCATTGGCGCGCCAACGGTCAGCGACATCGAAGCACAAGAGCTATTACATCAAATTCCAGATTGGTCATTGATCGAGGTTGATGGCATTAAGCAATTACAACGTCAATATAAATTCAAAAACTTCGTCAAGGCGATGGAGTTTGCCAATCAATTAGCAGACATCGCCGAAGCAGAAGGGCATCATCCTGGCATACTGGTAGAGTGGGGCAAGGTGACGGTTACGTGGTGGTCACACAGCATTAAAGGTCTGCATCGCAATGATTTTGTCATGGCAGCTAAGACCGATAGTCTGTTGGATCAATAATGAGGGTAGCAATCGCTATTGCAACTCATTAAACTTGTCCGACTCAAAGCCAACCCTAACGCCAGATTTGACTGGCAAGCTAAGGATGTGTGATGCCTCCAAAAATATTAACCCAAATTTCACCTCAACTGGCATTTATGATTTCTGCCATTGTCATCGCTATTATGGGTGTTACCATGATAGGTTTTGGCTGGGTACCGCATTTATCATTGATACTCGCTATTTGTGTCTTGCTGGGCATTGGTCTGTTTAAAGGCTTGACCTTTGATGACATGCAAGCGCAAATGGCATCGGGTGTCATGCGTGGTATCGGTGCGATCTATCTATTCTTCTTTATTGGTTTGATGGTCGCCGCTTTAATGATGTCTGGTGCTATTCCAACGCTGATGTATTTTGGTTTTCAGTTGATATCGCCAGAGTATTATTACATTTCAGCCTTTGTATTGACCTCCATTATTGGTATTGCCTTGGGCAGTAGTTTGACCACCGCGGCGACATTGGGCGTGGCTTTTATTGGTATGAGTAATGCCTTTGATGCCAACGTGGCGATTGCGGCTGGTGCTGTGGTTTCAGGGGCGTTTTTCGGTGATAAAATGTCGCCGTTATCAGACACCTGTACCATTGCTTCATCGGTGGTGGGTATTGATTTGTTTGAGCATATTCGCAATATGATGTATACCACGGTACCAGCGTGGATACTCACGGTCATTATTTTTTGGTTTTTTTCTGGGCAGACTGCAGGCTCTGACTTGAGTCAAGTAACCGTATTGCAAGGTCAGTTAATTGAAAGTGGTTTGGTACATGGTTATGCGGTATTGCCATTTGTGGTACTGGTTGGGTTGGCGGTTTTTCGTGTCAATGCCATTTATACGATTATCTGTACCATTGTGGCAGCATTGATTATTACTTATTTGCACAGCTCGCCGAGCTTTGGACAATTAGGCGGCTATTTATTTGCAGGCTATGCACCCGCTGAATCGTTAGAGCTGGGTGAAGTCGGTGGTATGCTATCGCGCGGCGGTGTGCAGAGTATGTTCTTCACTCAAGCGATTGTGATATTGGCACTCAGTCTTGGTGGCTTGCTCACAGCATTGGGTATTTTGCCAGCACTGTTATCAGGGATTAAAGACACATTGACTACATCAGGACGCGCCATATTTGCCGCTGCCATGTCTGCTCTGAGTATTAACGTGCTTATTGGCGAGCAGTATTTGAGTATTTTATTATCTGGTACTGCCTTTCGTCCAACGTTTGAGCGTTTGAATTTACATCCTAAGAATCTGTCTCGTACCATTGAAGATGCAGGTACGGTCATCAATCCTCTAGTGCCTTGGAGTGTGTGCGGCGTGTTTATCAGCCAAGCATTAGGCGTGCCCGTGCTTGATTATCTGCCTTATGCGTTCTTCTGTTATTTATCGCTGTTACTAACGATATTGTTTGGCTTTACGGGAATTACCATCAGCCGACTCAAGAGTCAGTGACCTAAAAAACTTTTGTCTCTAAATTCTGCATTAAAACGCTAGGGCTTGTGTCTTCTAAGACAACATAACAAGCCCTAGTTTTTATTTATACCCTTGCAATTATCTAAGACAAGCTGATGGATGTGGAGCACGATATACCAGATTTGCAGCTCGCTAAGTTGAGTAGTAGGTGCTGTATGTGGGATTAAAAACGTTTGTTCAAGAGATTGAGCAGACGTTTTTTTGTGTCTTTTAATAATACTTGTACAGCCATCGCTTCGGCATAGATAGCCGTTACTGACGTTGGTACTAGATAGCTCTTTGGTGGTTAAAGAAATAAAAAACACTAAAAAACCAATCAGCTTATCTCAACTCATCGAAGTGTTCTTCATTGATATGAGTAATGGTTTGTGCGAGTTCAAAAATGATAAAGGTGATAAAGAATAATGCTTGTATTTAAGGGTTGCGTGTCACAGATAAAAGAAAATCGGTCGTATATATACTTACAAGCAACAGCGAGCGGGAACAAAAAGAATAATATTTTAAGTTAATGATAATTGTTTTTATTATCGTTTACGAGTAAAATCGGTTTTTATTGGCTGTCCAATATAAATACAACGATTTAAATTAATGATGAGTACAGATATGTTACGTGCAAACCAATTGACCATCAGTCGCCAAGGTAATACCTTACTAGACAATGTAAGCTGTGAGATTGATAGCAACCAATTGGTCGCTTTGGTTGGACATAATGGTTCAGGAAAATCGACTTTAATCAAAGCGCTGGCAGGCGAGATGATAAGTAATGGCGGTAGTATCAGCTTGGATGAGCGCCGTATCAGTGATTACAGTAGCAAAGCGCTGGCGCGACAAATGGCATATTTGCCACAGCAACTACCAGAAGCCGCTGGGTTTTCAGTACGTGAGCTGGTCATGTTAGGACGTTATCCGCATCAAAAATGGCTGCAAAAGCCCAACCAAATAGACAAAGATAAAGTAATAGAAGCCATGCGCATCACCCAAACAGAGGCGTTCGCTGACCGCATTACGGCCACGCTTTCAGGTGGCGAGCGCGCTCGCGTTTGGCTTGCTATGTGTCTGGCACAAGACACCAGATATTTATTACTTGATGAGCCATTAGCCGCGCTTGATATGCACTATCAGCTTGAAGTTATCCAGCTTATACGTCGTTTGGTGGATGAGCAGGGCTTGAGTGTGGTTATTATTTTGCATGATATTAATTTGGCCGCGCAGTATGCCGATCGAGTTATCGCCTTAAAAAACGGTCGTATTTGCCATAACGGTGATATCGGCAGCACCATGCAACCGACAGTATTGCACAAGATTTTTAACGTCGATATGCAGCTGCTTAGTCATCCTATAACGGGGCAGCCAGTCGCCGTTGCTTAGTATAGGGCATATCATCAATCTGAACGAAAATGAATAAGTAGGCTAAAAAGGGTTAAATTTTTATAACCATTTTTAAAATGAGGGCATGCCCTAGTATTTGCCTCATCTTTTTCATTTCTTATTTTCTCTTATTCGCGCAAAAGATAGGCCGCTATGTTTCCTGCTCTTTATAAAGCTCTGTTCTCTTTAATAGCCATAAAATCTTTCATAAAACCTTCCATAAAAGCTGGCTCAAATCTCAATATCAGTAAATATAAGTGGTTGCCGCTTATAGCAAGCTTAACACTGACCGCCTGTCACCAACCAATAACGGCGCAAAAAGATGCTCAAGTGGGCAATGCAGATAACGCTGACATCAATATAGTCTCACCTGATTGGGGCAATGCGGCAACCTTGACCGCCATGGGTTACCCCCCGATAGCGACGGGTGATGTGAGGGTGTGGGACAGATGGGTAGGTACGCCTGAATTGCCAGCCTCAATCATTGATTTGGGTATTCGCTATCAGCCTAATGCGGAATTGGTTGCCCAATTGCCTGTCGATTTGGTCGTCGATAACTTTTTTTATGAGCATGCCCGCAATCTCTATGGAGATGTGCCCTCTGAGTCAGTCATGTTCGCCGCTAAAGGTGATACTGCAACTTGGGCAGATTATACTGAGCCAACTCGTCAGTTGGGACAGCTAATTGATGAACCAGCCTTGGCTGAAAGCTATATTAAAAAAAGTCAGACAGATATCAAACTGGCAAGTGAGCGTCTGCATCAGCGCTATCCAAAAGTAAAGAGATTTGCCGTTGTGCAGTTTGCTGATGCCAATAACATGCGTATGTATGTCAAAAATAGTTTGTTTCAGCCCGTGCTAAGTCAGATGGGCAAAGGGCTTGATGTATTAGGCAAAGGCAATCAATGGGGGTTTGTCCCCATTCGAATGGGCGACTTGGCTCAATTGGATAATGAGACCTGCCTATTAATCATCGACCCTTTAAGCCCGATAACCCGAGCTGAGATTAAAGACAGTTTGGTTTGGCAGCGTCTAGGCTATGGCGATGAGCGCTGCGTGGGTGAGCTGCCACCCATATGGATTTATGGTGGCATGTCGTCACTGGTCGGCTTGGCAAATAATTTATCAATAGTGACATTAAAAGGTGGGGCAGCATCATGACTATTAATACTGCCGCACAGACTCATCACTCTCATACCAATAATACTACTGATTATGTCAAACCTATGACTTCACTTGCAGCGTCTCAGTCGCCCACATTGAAAACACCATCAGAGCAACACTCCAAGCTCATGCAAAAACCTCCCAATCCAGCACCAAAATTACCTCGGAAATCACCTTCGGTATTTGCAGATACATGGCGCATCTGGGCAGTAATGATTATCCTTGTGGTGTTGTCAGTATGGAGCACGTGGGCATTAATCGCTCAGGAGTGGACACGCCCAATCAGTGATTTGTTTATTCCAAGCTCGCAATTGGATATTAACAGTCTTGCGACGCAGCTGCATATAGTGGCGACCAGCATAGTGGCGCTATTGGCAGGTGGTCTGCTTGGGGTTGTCAGTATTTTGCTACAGCAGCTGGTCAAAAACCCATTAGCGTCAGACACCACATTGGGCATCGGCGTTGGTGCACAATTGGCCATGCTCATTGTGACCTTGTTTTTGCCAAGCTTAGCGATTTATGGCGGACTTTATGTGGCCTTTGTCGGCGCGCTGATTAGCATGGGACTGGTCTTTGTATTGTCAGCACCCAGTCGTTTTAATCCGCTCATTTTAATATTGGCAGGCTTGGTGGTAAACATTCTACTTGCCGCCGTTGCCAATGTTTTGGTGTTGTTTTTTGCTGAACGTAGTAATGGCATGCTGTCGTGGGCGGCGGGATTTTTGGCACAGAATAGCTGGCATACCAGTACGATGCTAGCGATAACGGCCGTCGTGATGGCGGTTGTCTGTCTACCCTTGTTAAAACCATTAACCTTGATGAGTCTCGATGACTCACAAGCCAAGCGCTTGGGCGTGCCGATTAACGGTATCCGTGCATTGGTGGTGCTTATTGTGGCAGTTGTTACCGCTTTGGTGGTTAGCGAAGTTGGTCTAATCGGTTTTATCGGTCTTGGCGCTGCCAGTCTGGTCAATGCGCTGGGAGTTGCTTCTATTAGCAAACGTCTGCTTGCAGCCTTTGTCTTAGGGGCGCTGCTTTTATGGCTGACTAGCAATGTTGCTTTATTACTCGAACCCATACTAAATATGCAAATTCCAGCAGGGGCGATGACGGGTATTCTTGGTGCACCACTGATTATTTGGCTGATTTTGCGTCAGCGCCGTGAGCGGATAGAAACAGTAACCCCGATGCTAACGGGCAAGCATGCACCTGTGGCATGGTGGCGCTGGGGTATTGGCGTGGTAATGATAATCATACTTGCCTGTCTTTTTGTCCAAGACGTCAGTGGCTGGGGACTAAGTGCCGATTGGGCGATCACCCAGCAGTATCGGCTACCGCGCAGTTTGAGCGCTGCGGCAACAGGTCTGATGTTGGCCATCGCTGGTGTGTTATTGCAAACACTCACCCGCAACCCGATGGCAAGTCCAGAAGTGTTGGGTGTGAGCTCGGGCGCGGCGCTTGGGGTTATCTTAGGGTTTTTACTGCTACCAAGCTTAGGGCTATCTGCCGGAGCTGGTACTTTATTAATCTCAGGATTATCAGGAGCGATGGCTGTGTTATTGCTGGTTATTTGGCTGGCACGTAAGGTAAGTTCTGGCTATCTATTACTGGTCGGTATCGGTATTGCCGCGATGATGGATGGGGTGATGCACATGGTCAAGCTGTCTGGCGATCCACGCCTAGAAGCGATGCTTAGCTGGCTATCGGGAACGACTTATAGCGCTCAGCCTAGCACCGTGTGGTATCTTATCGGCATTGCCCTCATTTTATTTGCCCTCAGCTTACTGCTTATCAAACCCTTAAGAGTGCTTGGTTTGGGTACAGGGGTCGCTCGTAATTTAGGGGTGGCAGTGACACCAGTGACACTCGCGTTATTGGTGTTGGTGGCGGCGCTAAGTACTGCCAGTACGCTTGCGGTTGGGCCATTGAGTTTCATTGGTCTAATGGTGCCACATTTGGCGACGTCACTCGGTGCGGTAAGGCTTGAGCGCCAATTGCCATTAGCGGCTTTGTTAGGCGCAGGGGTGATGATAATAGCAGACTGGATTGGGCGTTATATCATTTTCCCTTATGAGCTGCCTGCGGGTACGATTGCGGCTATCATTGGCGGTGCGTACTTTTTATGGCTGATTCGTAAAGTGCCAGTCGCAGTAAGTGGATAGTTTTTGTGGGAAATTAATGACTGACGAATAACTATAATCAGCCATCATGATCAGTCATTAATACATACCATCTAGCGCTTAAATAGCGCTATATCTTAAAATCACCAATGTTCGTCATATTCAGTAAGTCATTTGACATTACTTTGAAGGGATTTTAAGCTTTTTTATTCAAGCTCTTTTTTAATAAATGATCGAATATAAACGGACCAAGGGGCAAAAAGGATCCGAGTACCCCTGCTGGCATCGCCCAAAGCGGCATTTTGATTTTGGTGGTGGCTATCAACAGCATTAAAATATACGCGATGAACAATCCGCCATGAGTCATCCCTATGTAGGTGACCGCTTCTGCAATACCCATCATGTACTTTAGCGGCATGGCGATGCAAAGTAGTAATAAGAAGGACGTACCTTCTAAATAACCCATGATCGTAAGAATCTTTAATACAGAGTTCTGATCTTTTGTGAGATGAGGTGTTTCTGTGATAGTTGTCTGAGCCTGCGACACTATATCTTCCTTTTGTTTATAATAAATAAGGTAAAGGTTTTTCAATGCCGCTATGATACTGGCTTTGTTCAATGCTTTGAAGTATTAATTTTACCAACCCTTAATAGAGATCAGTAACGAAACTAAATGACTCTTGATGTCAGTGACTCTAAGGCTACCGATCTCGTTTTAACTGTGAAAAAATATATGACTGCTTACTCCCTTTCTTGTCTTTACTCTTTTCGTCGCTGTCCTTATGCCATGCGCGCGCGTCTTGGTCTGTTGTTTGCCGAGTTGCCAGTAGAGCTACGGGAGATCACCTTAAAAAACAAACCTGCCAAAATGCTAGCGATTAGCCCAAAAGGCACCGTGCCAGTTTTACAGCTCGCTGATGGTGTTGTGATTGAAGAGAGTCGGGAAATAATGGAGTGGGCGCTTGAACAGCAAGATCCACAAGAGCTGTTGAACATTAAGACTTTGCATCAAGGTAATACGTTAATTGAGCAAAACGATCAGGAGTTTAAGCATTGGCTAGATCGCTATAAATATGCTGACCGTCATCTTGAAATGACCCAAACAGAATATCGGCAAAAAGGTGAAGCATTTCTACAGATTTTAGAAGCACTGCTTACTAAAAATACTTATTTGCTAGGAGACAGTGTGACCATTGCCGATATCGGTATTATGCCATTTGTCCGCCAATTTGCTCATGTAGATCGCGACGTTTTTTACAGTTTGCCTTATCCTAAACTGCAAATATGGCTAAAAAACTGGCTAGCGCATCCATTATTTATACAAGCCATGACCAAGTTTCAACCTTGGCAAGATGGCGATGAGCCAGTGATTTTCCCTTCTTAGTAAAAGTAGCTCATTCATTTCTTTGTAAATATTTCATCAATCTATTTTAGATATGTCTAGCAAGAATCCACGCGTCATTAAACAATTCCTAATAGTGAGGGAGTTGTTTACCCTCATCATTTTGATAGACCTCAACAGTACTATTCTCAAAATAAATATCAATCTATGGCGGTTTGATAGCCGCTTTTCATAACCTTTGTATTAAAAGGGTTGAATGCCTATTGTGTACACTTGTACTCTTAGGTTAAAATGAACATAAGTGTATCATTATATAAATGTTCTTGAGTGACCTCTATTACGAATTGATTGTCATGGTTGTGAAAGTAACTTTTATACGAGTGTGAATATAAGAGTGCGCAAACAACGAATCCACTTGCTAATTATAGTGACGCCGATGGCTTTGCTTTTTATATGCGATAACCACTTAATTCATCCCTAATCCCAACATTTACGAAGGACTGTTTGAAATGTTAAAAAGTGCCATTAAAGAGACTGACTTAGAAAAAATCGACATCATGTTAGTAAAAAATATTTTAGAGGTTGGTATTCAAGATGATTATGCTGACAAGATAGCGGCTGATTATATCGAGACGTTAGCCCGCGCAAAAAGTGATAAAAACAGTCTCTTATATAAATCATCTAAGGTAAAAGAGTGCTATAGACAGTCGGATCTGCATAAATCTATCAACCGTATTATTTATAAGATCGAGCCTTTAAGGGTTGCTATTATGCGTGAAAGTCTAGCATTGCAGCAGGCAGTGGCTGAAGGCAATAAAGAGATAGCTGATGAGATTATTAAGGTTGTCGTTAGAATGAAGCTAGAAAAAAGTAAGCTTGAGAAAAATCTTAGCGCACTTATGGGTAACGTAAAAAAGCTTCAGCTCGCTAGCTAATAAATTAGGGCGTGTTGAACATTGGCAACGTCATCTAAGAAAGCTAAAAACCCTTTATACTATTTTTCGCATAGTATAAAGGGTTTTTAGCTTTCTAACTTGCGACTTATTCATATGAGATATCATATGAAATAGCTGTATTGTAAGTATTACAAGAATTAGGTGTTTTCTACCTAATGAGTCATAGAGCACATTAATATTAAAATAACGCTTGGCGCTGTAGCCAAATATTCGGCGCGATCAACATGCGTGACCAGCATTGAACCTATTGAATTTGTGATAGGGATACAATGATTAGCAATTAATATATGATTTGTTGAAAAACCAATGCAAGTCAAGATACTACTTGAGCGTAGTCAAGCTAACGAAGATGTAGTATTGATAGCCCATGCTAAAACCAACTAAAAATACCTTAATATTTAATATTATGGATATGCTTTTCTACAATAGTTGGCTATAGGGTGACATCAAGCCAGCAACAGCGCAGACTAAGATAAATACATTGATGTTTTTAGAGGCGGCTTACGTGATTCAAGCTCATGTGTGGCACCACTCTAATATGGAATAGGGAATTTCAACATGTTCATGAAAACGTTAGTCTCCATGGTTGCTCTTTCTGGGATTACCATTCTTATGGCGCGATTTGCTTTTACACTTCCGGAAATTGAAGGGCGAATCGATACAACAGTGTTGCCAAAAGCGATGAATGGCCCGTTGGCTGACGCCTTGATTGAGCTTGAAGCTGTACATAAGGGGCGCACTGGAATTGCGCAGCTACAAAATGGCGCCGACGCGTTTGCTGCACGAATACTTCTCACAGACGTGGCTATATCGAGCATAGATGCTCAATACTATATTTGGCGCGCTGATTTGACGGGTACGCTGTTGCTCGATGCTTTGGTTAGAGCTGCTGATCGAGGTGTGCGGGTGCGTCTTTTGCTCGATGACAATGGTACAACTGGGCTTGATAACGAGATAGCGGCGCTTGTCGCACATCCGAATGTTGAGGTAAGGCTATATAATCCATTCAACCTTAGAATATTTAAGATGTTGTCTTACGCGTTTGATTTCTTCCGATTGAATCGACGCATGCACAATAAATCTTTTACTGTGGATGGTCGTGCCACAATACTTGGTGGTCGAAACGTAGGCGATGAGTATTTCGGAACGGGTTCAACGCCGCTGTTTGTTGATCTTGATGTGCTGGCAGTCGGCGCGATCGTTTCGACCGTCGCCGCTGATTTCGATCGTTACTGGGCAGCCCCATCGGTGCATCCAGCAGGTTCAATCGTTGGGCTACACAAAGACACCGACCCGATTTCTAAACGATTGGCTGGTTTTAAGAATGACCTGCAAATGTGTGAGTATAGAAGCATTCTGGATCACTCAAAAATCGTAGCAGCTCTTGCTGCAGGAGAGCTGAACTTAGAATGGACCACAGCCATTTTGGTGAGTGACGACCCAATAAAAGGTCAGGGAGCCGTTCCGCGTGAAGAGTTATTAGCGACACGCTTGACGGAAGCTGTAGGCGAAATCCAGACACGGTTCGACGGAGTTTCGGCTTATTTTGTCCCCGGTGCTGCTGGTGTCAAAGCTTTTGCAACGCTTGCGGCGCGTGGTGTCAAAGTACAAATATTGACTAATTCGATGGAAGCAACGGATGTGCTGCTGGTTCATGCAGGGTATGCTAAACGCCGCAAGGCTATGCTTGAAAGTGGCGTCAGCCTTTTTGAGCTACGTAGCCAAGCTGCGTCTGGTGCACCCGCTGACCATCTAGGACCGTTCAGATCGTCAAAAGCCAGTCTTCACGCGAAAACCTTTGCGGTAGATGGAAAGCGCATTTTTATTGGCTCGTTCAATTTTGACCCCCGTTCGACTGCGCTCAATACCGAAATGGGTTTAATGATCAACAGTGAACAGATGGCACAAAAACTGCACAAAGCATTTGACGAGGGCATGGTTGGCGTTACTTGGCGGGTAGAGCAGCGTAATGGAAGGCTCGTCTGGATCGATTCCTATACTGGATCGATGAGCGTCTCGGAGCCTGGACAAAGTGCCCTGCTTAACATTATATTGACAGTAGTAGGGTGGCTACCAGTTGAATGGCTTTTGTAGCTATAGAGAATAGTACTATATATGATGAACAGTGCTATATAGGATTATGAGCTATAATATCCAATATCTGACACATTCATTCAGTAATGTGATAAATATAAAAAATTGGCTAATGCTATGCCTGTCATAGTGCTTGGAATGTTTTTACGTTATTTTAATTAAAAAAAGCAGCGGTGCTACAATTATTAATAATTATTTTTACTATTTTTTAAGATGATTTGTTAGCCTCTCTATCCTGCTTGTTTTTAATCGTTTATGCTGAGGTACTTTACAAATACTCACTAAGATATCTAAAAAATAATTAAGGAAAATTTATGCATATCACTGCTAATTTCGATGCTGGTAATATTGAGGTTATTAATTTAGAAGATAAAAAAAATATCCAATTGGCTATTCGTCCGGACGTCGGTGGCGAGTTTTTTCAGTGGTTTAATTTTCGCCTGACAGGTCAAGTTGGCGAGCAATATGTGCTCAATATTATGAATGCAGGGGGTGCGGCATTTCCTGCAGGGTGGGAGAATTACCAAGCGGTGGCGTCGTACGATCGCGACTATTGGTTTCGTCTGCCCACCTCTTATAAAGACGGCAAACTAACCATAACGGCAGAGTTGGAATGTGAAACTATTCAAATTGCTTTTTTTGCCCCTTACAGTGATGAGCGTCATCAAGATTTATTAGCAGCGGTGCAAATGCATCCATTAGTGACGTTAGAGCATTTGGGAGAAACCCTTGATAAGCGCGATTTAACCTTAGTCAAAATTAGTGATGGCGCTAGCAATAACGATGCGCCTAAACGCAATATTTGGATTACGGCACGTCAACATCCTGGTGAAACGATGGCTGAGTGGTTGGTCGATGGACTACTGCATAGCCTGTTAGATGGTGATAATGCCACGGGTAAATTATTATTAGATAAAGCTAACTTTTACATCGTGCCCAATATGAACCCAGATGGCAGCGTGCGCGGTCATCTGCGTACTAATGCAGTCGGGACTAACCTAAACCGTGCTTGGTCAAATCCAAGTTTGGAAACCAGCCCAGAAGTCTTTCATGTCATTAATAAAATGGAAGAGACGGGTGTTGACCTGTTTTATGATGTACACGGTGATGAAGAAATACCTTTTGTATTCCTTGCTGGCTCTCAGGGTACGCCAAATTATAGCGACCGCCTCGCGCGTCTACGCGATAGATTCTCAGAAGTGTTAAAGCTCGCCAGTGCTGACTTTCAGACGGAAGAAGGCTATGACGTAGATGCACCGGGTAAAGCGAACATGACGCTTGCGACTCACTGGGTTGCCGAACGTTTTGACTGCCTTGCCAATACCTTGGAGATGCCATTTATAGATAACAATAATGTCCCCGATGCCGATACGGGTTGGTCACCAGAGCGCTCTATGAAATTAGGGGAAGCCTCATTAGTGGCTATGTTGGCGGTCGTGGATGATTTACGTGAGTGAATCATTTAGGTGGATTGTTTGGGTTATGAAATCAGTCCATCCACTCAAGGGTTACTTGTTCAACACTCTCTATGCCATTCCAAATTTCCTTAGATACGCCATCAGGTTGATCTGCTGCCAGACCTTGCGAGTGCCATAACGGCACTTGCAATCCTACCGGACGCGCTCACTCTTACCGATATAACAATCGTTATGCTAACTGTGCTGTGAGCGTTTGGGTAGGCGAATCTTACTCATAATGCTATTTCTCCATAAAACTATCCCAGATTATTTTGCTTATCTAAGACAGCCCTGAAGATTAAACATCCTTTAATATAAATATACAGGTATGTTAGCTTTGTGCTTTAATAAATGACAGTTGTCATTTACGAGCATGGTTAGTGTAAGTGGCATAGATAGCCTTGATTTTATCGACGAGTAGTTTTTGGACTTATGGAGCGAGCTATGAATAAAGTATTTAAAAAGATTTGGAGTCAATCACTAGGTTGTATAGTGGTGGTATCTGAAAATACTAGAGCGCTGGTAAGACTAGCGGCACGACTGGCACTATCGCCCAAATAGCTCGCTCAAATGACTATAAGATGTTGACACTAAAAGGGCTTGCCTTCAGTATCGCAGCGATCAGTGGTTCGACAGTGTGGGCAGGCGTGGTATGCGTATCGGATCCTGTTTCTGGAGGAAGTACGGCAACAGGTGTAATTGCAGTAGCCTGTGGAATAAATAATGCAGCAGACGGTCTCAATAGCAGTGCTTTAGGTATTGACAATGAAGCGACTAGTGCGCTAGGTCATGCAAATGAAGCAACAGGTAACTCTAGCAATGCAGTGGGATTTTTCAATAAGTCCTCGGGTGGTTATAGCAGTGCGGTTGGTTATACTAATGTAGCATCAGGTGATTATAGTAGTGCGTTAGGTGCTAATAATGAAGCATCAGTTAAGTATAGTAGTGCCGTTGGTTATAACAATACCGCATCGCGTATCAATAGTAGTGCGGTAGGATCTAATAATATCGCCTCAGAGGGTTATAGTAGTGCATTTGGTTATAACAACACGGCATCGAACATAAATAGCAGTGCAATTGGCTATAAAAATACCGCCTCGAATGTAAATAGCAGTGCCGTCGGTTATAATAATAAAGCATCAGGTAAAGACAGTAGTGCCGTCGGTTTTGAAAATACATCAGAGGGTGACTACAGTGTTGCAGTTGGTTATCAGAATACCGCATCAAGTACAGACAGCAGCGTGTTTGGCAGTAATAGCCAAGCCACTGCGACAGGCGCAACCGCCATAGGTAGTTTCTCCATTGCAGATGAAAGAGATACGATTTCAGTTGGTAGCAAGGGTTTCGAAAAACGTATCACTAACGTGGCAGATGCGACAAATGATAAAGATGCGGTAAATAAACGATACACCGACGACAAAGCAACTGAAACTTTAACCGCCTCCAAAGGCTATACCGATGGTAAAGCAACCGAGACTTTGACTGCCTCCAAAGGTTACACCGATGGTAAAGCAACCGAGACTCTAGCATCGTCACAAAGTTATACTGATGGCAAAGCCACCGAGACTCTAGCATTGTCACAAAGTTATACAAATGATCAGGTGCTAATCGTTAAACAGGACATTGCTGCACAGCATAAATACCTAAGCATCAATGGTGGTACGTCTGCAGAAGCGATTGCTAGTGGAGACAACGCAATGGCTTTAGGCGCTAACGCGGCGGCGCAGGGCAAGCAATCTATTGCAATAGGAGATGGTGCTCAAGCAATCGGCGAGCAAGCTATCAGCATTGGCACTGGTAATAAAGTGACTGGAAATCATTCAGGTGCAATTGGCGATCCAAGTACGGTCAGTGGCAATAACAGCTATAGTATGGGCAATAATAATACCGTGTCTGGCGATAATACTTT
Source organism: Psychrobacter sp. PG1 (assembly GCF_014897815.1). Lineage (GTDB taxonomy): Bacteria > Pseudomonadota > Gammaproteobacteria > Pseudomonadales > Moraxellaceae > Psychrobacter. Next base: position 122,595 of record NZ_JABUZG010000038.1, on the reverse strand, counting down.
TGTGCTCGGCAATAATGTCAATACTACTGCAAAAAACGCCGTGGTACTCGGCAATGAATCTAGCTCTAGCCGTGAAAACACAGTGTCGGTTGGCTCGGATCTTAACCAGCGTCAGATTATCAATGTTGCTAATGGTACCGCTGATAATGACGCAGTCAATGTCAGTCAGTTACAAGACGCAAAAACAAGCGCTATCGAAACCTCGAACACTTATACTGATACTAAATTTAATGCTCTAAATGACTCTATTCACAATTATCTGCAAGACAATGGACAGCGTTTTAAGGAAATTGATGATCGTTTTGATCGTCAAGGTGCGATGAGTGCTGCGATGTTAAACATGGCAACCAGCACGTCAGGTTTACAAGGTAAGAACCGTATAGGCGTGGGTGCAGGTTTTCAGGGCTCCGAGCAAGCGGTTTCCTTAGGGTATCAGCGTGTCATTAATCCCAATACCAGCTTTAGTCTCGGTGGTGCTTTCACAAAAGATGAGAACTCTGGTGGCATGGGTATGGGCTTTAGCTGGTAAGCATTAAGTAAATCAAAAGCCAGAAAAAGGACATTAATTTGTCCTTTTTCTCTGATGACCATTTTTACTTATTATCTCAAGCTTCTTATAGCCCAAACCTTTTTGAATGCTAATCCTGCTGTGAGCTAAGCGGTCGCTTGAGCGGCCTTATTTCTTTAAGAGTTTCTTTAAGAGCTGTCATAAGCTCAGGGGCATAAGGCAATTTATATAATGTCACCTGCGTGCATTTTGGTAAGTATGGCATCAATACTCATTGTTATGATAGATCGCTGCACAGCCAGCCACTTCAACTTACTACCGTGTTAAACAACTCTGTGTATAAATTAACAAAGTTACCCTAACAGCACACCGCATAAACCGACAACAGCTATAACACGTTGAATAATCAAACTGTCTTGCAGGTGAGTGTTTAGATAAGTGGCAAATCCTTTGCCGATAGTATATAGACCTAGCATGGCAACAATCATACCCGTAAAGAAGCCAGCGGTATTACTGTTTGCAGGCACTTCGATTGCATGAGCTGCACCGTGGAACATAGCAAGCGCACCAAAGCCAATGACTAAGAATTTATACACGGTTTTGACGGACATCTCGTGGCTTTGATTCAATGCCACATTAAAGTAGCGGCTCATAAGTGCCATAGTCAGGAGTACGATGGAGAGTAGAATGCCGTATTCAATAAACAGGCTATTCAAGCTCACACTTAAACTCAGTAAAAATCCTGTTACTAGACCAATTAACAGTGCTACAAAGCCTTTTTTAAAGCTGTACATTTGAGTAAATAGCATGCCCATGCCCAGCGCTAACATCAGATGGTCGAACCCAGTCAAAGGGTGCAATATACCAGACAATATTGAAAGGCTAAATGAGCCATCTGCTGCCATCAAGCCATGCCCAGGATGAGCAAATGCGAGTGTTGGTAGCAACGATAACAGTGCTAAGCTACTGATTATGGTGGTTTTTTGGAAGATATTTTTGCGTGTCATCGTTTTGGCTGTGTCTGTTGTCATGATAAATCCTTAATAAATAAACAAATCGATATAAAAACTGAATGATAATCCACTGATCCATCAGCGGTTTGTAGAGCACTTATTGATGCCATTACCTAAGGCATTCTACGCCACACTTAACATGCCTTTATCTAAGATAAAAGCAACAATGTCATCAAGACCTTCGCCTGTTTTCATGTTACTAAATACCACAGGCTTATCACCGCGCATTTTTTTGGCATCATGTGCCATCACCTCAAGTGACGCGCCTACGAAAGGGGCAAGGTCGGTTTTATTGATAATGAGCAAGTCCGATTTCATGATACCAGGGCCGCCTTTGCGAGGAATTTTATCGCCTGCAGACACGTCAATGACATATAGTGTCAAGTCGGACAATTCAGGGCTAAAAGTTGCTGCCAAATTATCACCACCCGACTCGATGATAATGAGCTCAAGACCTGCAAATTGCTGCTGTAATTCGGCGATGGCAGATAAGTTAATTGAGGCATCTTCACGGATGGCAGTATGCGGGCAGCCACCGGTTTCAACACCGCGAATGCGCTCAGCTGGCATCGCCTCATTGCGGGTTAAAAATTCAGAGTCTTCTTTGGTATAAATATCATTAGTTACCACGGCCATATTGATGTCATCCCGCAGGCGTTGACATAGTCTCAGCGTCAATGCCGTTTTTCCTGAGCCTACAGGGCCGCCAATGCCTAAGCGTAGCGGAGAGAGCGTCGTTTCTAAATTTTTGTTTTTGACTTTGGGTGTTAGTGCCATAAATAAAGTTCCTTGATGAGAGTTGTGTATATTAGCGATTAAGAGCGAAATAGGCGGCTATATTGCCTTTCATGCTGGCAAGACAGTATGGCTAAATTTGGTATGTTGGCGGACATATGTAGCTGTTGATAGAGAAGATTTAGCTCAAATGTTGTTATATCAGAGCAATCAGTCATTAACGCCATACGTTGAACGTGCGAAAATTTTTGCTGGACGTTGGCAGCCAGTGGCTGTATTTGCTGACTTAATAACTGTTGCAGCTGCCAAATGATGCGCTGTCCTGCCATTTGTCCAAGCGGTACGGTTTTGACCGCAGCCAGCACCATATTTTCTATTTGACCAAAAGCGTAGGTGGTCATGGCTTGTACAGGCTTAAGTTGCCAGTGCGAGCTGATATGAGCAAACAGTGGCAAAAATCCATGAGCGAGTAAGCTATCAGGCACATTGAGCTCAAGGACATTATCTAGCCATGCGGATAAAGACAGTGCCAATTGACTTGACTCATAGACGAACTCTTTGGTTTCGCGGCTAGCGTGGTAATCTGCACCTAAAGCATCAGCAAGTGCGACGTCATCAATCATAAGTGCCTCTATCATCAGCGCCAATAATGGTAGCTCATAACGACACAATGCCAGCTCCAAGTAGTCACTCATAAATGCTAAGCAACTGCTTTCATCATGAATAAGCCCTGACTCGATAGCAGGCTCTATGCCTTGCGAGTAGGTATAACTACCAATAGGTAGGTTGCTTGACGCCAGCATGAGCAAACGTCCAGTTACCTCTGTATTATTCAGAACATTTATACCTTGTGCGGTACTGGCAGGATGCTGGGAGTGCGTGGCATGATTAGTCATGAGAGTTGCCGTGGGTGTGTGAATGGTCGTGATAGTGATGACTATGATTATGACCATGAGAGTGAGAATGTCCGCCTTGATTGCCTTTATAAGCACCAGTCTCTGGCTCAAATGGCGCTTGTACGGCTTGGGTATGTAGGCCAAGTTGATGTAACATCGCTTCTAAAACATGGTCAGGCTCAAAGTAGAGTGCATTAGGTGTCAGCATTAAAGGCACATGGCGGTTGCCTAAATGGTAAGCGCCCTTCATAAGGTCAAAATCATTATCGGCAGTCACTTCGATTAATCCCTGCTTGGCAGCCATAATCTGTATTAAATTGCCTTGATGGTCTGCTAGCACACTGCCATTCTTAATGGTTTCCGTACGTGGCAAATCAACACCAATGGATTCTTGGTGCTGAGTTTCTGCTTTAAAACGGCTACGCTGACGGGTATCGAAATCTAAATATAAAAAATTTTCTGCCTGTTTTTGCTTATCAATAATTGCTTGTTGTTCAGCGCTAAGGGTTGATAGATCAAGACGTTGCGTATAAATGTTCATAATTATGTTTATAGTCCGTTAAAGTAGATGGTTGACAGCTGATGGTGGATTATCAGCACGACAATAAAAAGTAGCTAGAATAAAAAATAGCGCTGTGCCATCGGTAGATAGTCGGCAGGCTCACAGGTCAGCAGCTCACCATCGGCGTACACTTCATAGGTCTCAGGATTGACCTCCATCTTAGGACAGTAGCTATTAAACTTCATGTCTTGTTTACGTACCTTACGAATGTTGTGTACCGCTTTAATGACCTTTTCTAACCCTAATTGCTTATCAACACCCTTATCAATAGCCGCACTTGACATAAAGGTGATGCAAGTCTGCGCCACTGTTTTGGGGAAGCTACCAAACATGCTGCGATAGTGCACAGGCTGCGGGGTTGAAATGGAAGCATTGAGGTCGCCCATGGACGCTGCCGCAATCAAGCCGCCTTTAATGATAAGGTCGGGCTTTACGCCAAAAAATGCCGGCGACCATAAAATTAAATCCGCCCATTTATCTACTTCAATGGATCCCACTTCGTCACTAATGCCATGAGTGATGGCAGGATTGATGGTGTATTTTGCGAGGTAGCGTTTGATACGAAAATTATCATTGCTGCTATCAGAGTCAGTGGGACTTAGCATGATATTTTCTAAGGATTGCTCAGTTTTAGCCGATTGATCAGGAGCCAGATGACCACGTTGGGTTTTCATTTTATCAGCCGTTTGCCACGTGCGAATAATGACTTCTCCCACGCGTCCCATCGCTTGCGAATCACTACTCATCATGGAGATGGCACCCATATCTTGTAAAATGTCTTCGGCGGCAATGGTTTCTTTACGAATACGACTTTCGGCAAAAGCGACATCTTCAGCAATGGCTGGGCTTAAGTGGTGACAAACCATGAGCATGTCGAGATGCTCGTCAATGGTATTAATAGTAAAAGGGCGCGTTGGATTGGTTGATGAGGGTAAAACGTTGGTTTCGCCAATAGCTTTTAAGATATCTGGGGCATGACCGCCGCCAGCGCCTTCGGTATGGAAGGTGTGAATACAGCGGTCTTTAAACGCGCCGAGAGTGCTATCTAAATAGCCGCTTTCATTTAACGTATCAGTATGAATCGCCACTTGCACATCATATTCTTCGGCCACGCTAAGGCAGTTATCAATGGCTTTGGGCGTGGAGCCCCAGTCTTCATGAAGCTTAAGCCCGATAGCTCCTGCTTCGATTTGCTCAACAATTGGCGCTGGTAAACTAACATTGCCTTTACCTAACAATCCAATATTCATCGGAATAGCATCAGTGGCTTTTAGCATGCTGTGAATATGATAGGCACCAGGCGTACAAGTGGTGGCAAGAGTGCCTTCAGCAGGTCCCGTCCCACCGCCTAACATCGTGGTTACACCAGACATCAATGCCGTTTCACACTGCTGCGGTGCAATGAAGTGAATATGACTATCGATCCCGCCAGCAGTTAATATTTTACCTTCTCCTGCGATAATTTCGGTAGCCGCGCCAATAGGTAACGTCACGTTAGGCTGAATATCAGGGTTACCGGCTTTACCGATGCCGCTAATGCGACCGCCCTTAATAGCGATATCTGCCTTATAGATACCGCTATAGTCGACAATCAGAGCATTGGTAATAATGGTATCGGCAACTTGGTCACCCAGCAGCTGTGATTGACCCATCCCATCGCGGATTACCTTGCCGCCACCAAATTTGACCTCTTCACCGATGCTATCAGTACGTTGGTCACTGTGACTGGTCAAATCATATTCAACCTCAAGCCATAAATTTGTATCGGCTAAGCGTACCTTATCTCCTGTAGTAGGGCCAAAATGTTCGGCATAAATACGTCGGTCAATGCGTTTTTTCGAGGTATTTTGAGAGATTTTAGGGTCTACAACGCCCATAACCTTGCCTGAAAAACCATAGATGTGTTGTTTACCGGCGATAGCGACTAGCTCAACTTCTCGTGCTTGGCCCGGCTCAAAGCGTACCGCAGTACCAGATAAGATATTGAGTCGATAGCCAAGCGTCCACTCTCGATCAAAGCTCAGTGCTGCATTGACTTCATAGAAGTGATAATGAGAACCGATTTGAATAGGGCGGTCGCCAGTATTGATTACCGTTATGGTTTGAACATATCGACCAGCGTTCAAAGCCATATCGCCTGCTTTAATATTATATTCGCCTGCTTTCATCGTCATTTTTATTATCCTTAATCGTCTTACGGCAATGGCTCTCGTTCAATATCGTTTTATACGGCTTTACAACAAGCAAGCTATACGATGGGGTTATGTACCGTCACCAGCTTAGTGCCATCGGGGAAAGTGGCTTCAACTTGGACATCATGTATCATCTCTGCAATGCCTTCCATGACGTCATCGGCAGAGAGGTAAGTGGCTCCTTCACTCATTAGTTGCGCCACGGTTTTGCCATCACGCGCGCCTTCCATCAGTAGCATGCTGATATAAGCGATAGACTCAGGATAATTAAGTTTTACACCGCGATTTTTACGACGTTCCGCCACCATGCCTGCGGTAAATAGTAAGAGCTTATCTTTTTCGGTAGGATTTAACTGCATAAAACTTCCTTAATAATTATTGTCTTTTGAAGGCTATGATTCGTTTTTAATCTTTATAAAGTAAATAGGCTAAGTTAAATGTACTAAGTAGAGTCATTCTGATTTTATTAAGCATTGTTCAGGGATGAGATTAAGTGGGAGCACATGGTATTAGGTATCCCAAATCCTTGGTCGATGAGGCTCAAGTGCGTACCATTTAGACCTGATAAGCTCGCGGACTTGGTAAAAAGCCTCGAAGCAAGCGCGCACATCTGCTCCTAAATAACGGCAATTAATACCTTGAAAATTGTGAGTACAGTGAATAGGTAATGACTGCGTATCAATGAGATGGCGTAGCTCGGTAATAGTGGCATCTAAATATTGACCAAGCTTGAGCGGATTATTCTGTAACTCAGATGCAATGACCTCTGTGCTAGGTATTGCCCAAAAAGAGCCATGTACATGTTGATTGTTCAGTCCTAATGGTGAGATAAACCAGCGCGTATTTGCTTGCTGGGAGGTGCACTCACTGACCAATAAATTACTCTCACGCCATATCTCTAAGCGGTTGGCATAATGACCATTAGCAAAAGTCTCTTGATACGCTTGACGTCCGAACACAGCAATATCCCAAGTCAACAAACTTGCTGTCTTAGCTAAATAAAATCGGTTATTCGCATTAGAGTTGGAATAATCGTAATAAATACTTTCTTGAGGTAGCCATTCTAAGACAGCGTGGTCATCGAGGCGGGCGTCGATATGCTGTTCTGCGCTGACACCATCATTAAAACAGTCGTTAGAAGTGTTGCTGTTTGCCGATTGAGTACCGTTATTAAATTTTGATGAGTCGCTAGGTCTAGAGGATCGTAACGATTTGCGTTGCCCGTACCATTTTTCAGCTCCAGGAGTAGTAATCACCGCATGGCTATTAGAGTGTAGGTCAAATTCCAATGTTAAACGGTCATCATCGGCGATACCAGCAGGAGGATACAATACATAAATATGGCAAATCCCTGCTTGGCTGTTGTCAGTACTATCAGGCTCAGGATACAGCGCGCGCTGCACCATGAGTGCGCCAGTATGAGCACGATGACACAGCCGAGTTTTTGCAGCATTAGAGGCGCAGTCGAAATGAAGCTGTAGTGAGGATTGCCAAGTCAAAACTGTATTTCCTTTTAGAAAGCGTCCTTTTAGAAAGTGTCTTTTTAGAAAGTGTCCTTTTAGAAAGTGTCTTTTTATAAAGTGTCCTTTTAGAAAGTGTCCTTTTATAAAGTGTCCTTTTATAAAGTGTCCTTTTAGATTGCCACCAACTCTTGAATATTGTTTTCTGCCATGTCACATCCAGCCCCTTGAGCTACCACTCGTCCTCTAGAGAGCACGGTATAGTTATCGGCAAGCTCTTCTGCGAACTCATAAAACTGCTCGACTAAAACAATTGCCATCTCGCCTTTATTAGCAAGACTACGAATGACTCTACCAATGTCTTTAATAATGGACGGTTGAATACCTTCAGTAGGCTCATCAAGTACTAGCACGCGAGGCTCTGAAGCAAGTGCACGAGCAATAGCGAGTTGCTGCTGCTGACCGCCTGATAGATCACCACCGCGGCGATGTTTCATTTCATCCAGCACTGGAAATACATCATATAAGTGTTTAGGTACTTTACTCGCTTTACGTTGAGAGAATTTTGCCATTCCAATGAGGATGTTTTCTTCAACGGTCAAAGTGGAAAAGATATCACGTCCTTGCGGCACATAAGCCAGTCCTGCGCGCACACGCTGCTCAGGCGTCATCTTACTAATATCCTTACCGTCTAATAAAATTTCACCGGATTTTATTGGTAGGATGCCCATCAAGCATTTAAGCAAGGTGGTTTTACCGACGCCATTACGACCCAGTACGACGCTACATTCTCCTACCGGTGCGGCTAGGGTGACATCACGTAAGATGTGACTGCCGCCGTAATATTGATTTATAGCATTAATTTCTAACATATAACTACCCTTATTTTTTAGGTCTATTTCTAAGCACTACTATCGACTATCGACCCAAATAGGTCTCAATAACGGCCTCATTATTCTGTACTTCACTCAACGTGCCTTCAGCCAAAATAGCGCCATTTGCTAAGACCGTTACTTTTTCACTTATGGCATCAATGAAAGTCATGTCATGTTCAACTACGATTAAGGTGTGATTCTTTTTAAGGCGTAGACATAACTCAGCAGTATGTTCCGTTTCGGCATCGGTCATGCCTGCTACTGGTTCATCAAGTAAGATAAGTTTTGGTCTTTGCATCAGTAACATTCCAATCTCTAGCCACTGTTTTTGACCATGAGACAATAATCCTGCTGGCTTGTTAATCAGCTCTTTTAGGCGTATTTGATCAAGCGTTGAGTCAAGAGTATCTTGGATTTCTGCGTCAATTTTAGTAAACCAGCTTTTTGATACCCGTTTGTCCTTTGGTGCAGCCAGCATTAAGTTATCAAGTACGGTAAATTTCTCAAATACGGTGGGTTTTTGAAACTTACGGCCAATGCCTGCTTCCGCTATTTCTTCGGTAGATAGTTTGGCTAAATTATGTACTTGACCGAAAAATGCGCTGCCTGTGGTCGGGCGCGTTTTACCCGTAATAACATCCATTAACGTCGTCTTACCTGCGCCATTAGGGCCGATGATGCAGCGTAGCTCGCCCGCCTCAATGTATAAAGACAAATCATTGAGTGCACGAAACGAGTCAAACCACACGCTAACGTCTTCCAAATAAAGCGCAATACCATGTCTCATATCTGGACCTGATTTAGAAACAGGATGCGCTAAGCCACCGCTATCTCCATAATCTTCAGCCAAACTAGTGACTGGTCGGGTAGGCTTGGTTTCTGCAATCGTTATGTTATTTGTATTGTCAAAACTTCCCATTGGCTTATGTATACTAGGATCATTTTGATTTTTAATAAGCGCACCGTTAGCTGTTTTTTGGGAAGCAGCATTATTACATATTATTGACATTATTCTTTTTCCTTCTTAAAACGATCGAGTACACCAATGATGCCGTTAGGGAGAAATATAGTAACCACTACAAATAATCCGCCTAGAATAAGTAACCAGAACTCTGGGTAGGCGACGGTAAAATAGGTTTTAATCACATTGACTGTACCAGCGCCTACAATGGCACCGATTAATGAACCTCTGCCTCCAGCAGCCACCCAGACTGCCATCTCGATAGAGTTGACGGGGTTCATCTCGCCTGGGTTAATGATACCAACTTGCGGTACATATAGAGCACCAGCGATACCAGCTATCATTGCAGACAATACCCAAGCTGAAAGCTTGTACCAAAGCGTGCGATAGCCTAGATATTGCAAGCGATTTTCACTATCACGGATGGCACCAAGCACACGCCCATAAGGCTGGCTCATCAGATAGCGTAGTCCAAGATAGGACAGTAGCAGCGCCAAAGCAGTCGTAAAACACAGCACAGCCCTCGTTGAAGAGGCGGTGATGTCATAGCCTAATAGCGTGGTAAAACCTGTGAAGCCATTGTTACCACCGAAGCCTGTTTCGTTACGGAAGAATAATAAGGCGGCAGCATAGGTCATGGCTTGGGTGATAATCGAAAAATAAACCCCTTTGATTTTTGAGCGAAAAGCAAAATAGCCAAAGATAAAAGCGACCAGACCGGGAACTAGCACCACTAAAGCCATCGCCCACCAGAAATGTTGAGTGCCTGCCCAGTACCACGGCAATTCGGTCCAACTCAAAAAACGCATAAAATCTGGCAAGCCCGTGCCAGCAGTTTCACGCGTCAAGTACATACCAAAAGCATAACCTCCTAGCGCAAAATAAAGACCATGACCTAAGCTTAGAATGCCGGCATAGCCCCAGACCAAGTCTAAAGCCAGTGCTACCATGGCGAGCGCCATTATTTTACCAATCAAAGTTATCCAATAAGCAGACAGGTGAAAACTAGAGGTTTCAGGTAACAAATGGAGCCAAGGCAATATCAGTAGCACTAAAAAACACAAACCAATCAAAATAGCATTACGTGGGGAATCAGATAATAATTGAGTCAAACGCATGAGGTTCTCCTTAATCCACAAAACGGCCTTTGAGGGCGAATAAACCTTGTGGACGTTTTTGAATAAACAAAATCACAAGAACCAGTAACACAATCTTAGCCATCACAGCACCAATGCCAATCTCAAGCACCGTACCACTGACACCAAGACCTAAAGATGCCAATACCGCGCCCCATACTTGCCCAACACCGCCAACCACGACGACTAAGAACGCATCAATAATATAAGTTTGACCTAAGTCGGGTCCGACGTTACCCACTTGTGCTAGAGCGCAGCCAGCGAGACCGGCCAACCCTGAACCAAGGCCGAATGCCAACATGTCGATGCGAGCAGAGGAGATACCAACTGCACGTGCCATTTGCCGGTTTTGAGTCACAGCGCGCACAAATAGCCCAAAGCGAGTCTTGTTAAGTAAGTACACCAGTAGCATAAGAATGATGATGGTAAAGCCGATAATAGCGATACGGTTGAAGGGGAGTACAAGGCTTGAGGACACTTGATAGGCGCCGCTCAACCAGTCGACATTGCTGACTTCGACATTTTGCGCGCCAAATATCATCCGAACCAACTGCATAAGAATCAGACTGACACCGAAGGTTGCTAGTAAGGTTTCAAGCTCACGACCATAAAGTGGTCGAATAACGATCCGTTCGATAACCATGCCAATAATGGCACTAACTAAAAAAGCAACAGGTATAGCGGCAACCAGATACCACCCTGTCATACTGGGAAAGTAAGCTTGAAACAGATTTTGCACTACATAAGTAGAGTAAGCGCCAATCATAATCAGCTCACCGTGAGCCATATTGATGACACCAAGCAGTCCAAAGGTAATGGCAAGCCCTAAAGCGGCGAGAAGTAAGACACTCGCAGTGCTAAGACCGGTGAAAAGATGACCGATCCAAGTACTGATGGTAATGCGCTGCTCAATACTATCTTCAGCGTCTAATAACGCAGATTTGAGTACAGGATCGCTATCGTCTGCCGCCAATGCATTTTTAACATCCACTAAGACTTGTGGGCTATCGCTATTGGCAAGCACGGTAAGCGCGGCAATTTGTTTGGCGACGTCGCCATCCCTAAAATCAATCCTCGCTTGCAAGGTATTTAACGCCGTTTTGACGTCGACGTCTTCCTCATTAGTGGCAGCAGCGCTTATAAGTGCTGGATCTAGCTGTTCGATATTGTCCGCTAAGATAGCAACTGCCTGCATACGTTGCGTAGGATCGTTTGACGCAAGCTTAACCTTAGCTTGTCCAAACACTAAGGCTGAGCGTAGTGCATTGGTCAAAGTTACTTGTGCCAAGTCGCTGGGCCACTCTGTGGTCAGCTGCTTAGCAGGGTAAGTAAATAACTCATCTTCGCTGTTAAGTAGGTAGGTTTGCCCAGCATTATCTTGGTATAGCTCATCGTTTTTTATAAGCTCAACTAAAGTATCCAAGCTCTCAACTGACCCCGGCCACTGATTGAGCATGGTTTGGCGCTTGGTGAAGTCAGCAGCAACGAACTGTTCGATAGCATCCCCTTTACTTATCGCAAGATCAGCTGATGTCGTTACAGACTGCTTGTTCTGAGCAAGTAAGGTGTCGTCTTGAGCAAGTAAGGTCTCTTCACTTACAGCATTGGATGTCGCTGCCACAGTATTAGTAGATACTGCCTCATCGCGCTCGTGGCTGTGTACTACTGGCGTCTCGTGAGCATGAGCAGCTGATGTGATAGCAATGAGGAGAAGTAAAGATAATAAGGCGATTATAAAAGTCTTATTAGAATAATTGGCTTGCGCGTCACTTTTATAATAGGAAGAGTAATGTGACATGATGATTCCTTTTTTGCAGTCAACACTCCTTTAACCTCTACTAAAAACTGTTTTATCAGTAGAAGTTAAAGGGTTGCTGGTTTTGATACCATTAAGGGGCTAAGGATTACGGTTTAAGTGACCACAACCTTATTTAGGGATGTACTGACTCCATGGCTCAGCACGAATGACTGTTGGCGTTTTGCTAATTACATCGAACTGACCATCGGCACGGATTTGACCGATCATGACAGGCTTCCATAAATGATGGTTTTCCTCATCCATTTTCAATGTATACCCTGATGGCGCGTCAAAAGTCTGACCTCCCATACTAATACGCACTTTATCGACATTAGTCGTACCAGCTTTTTCGACTGCTTGTTTCCACATATTGATACCCACGTAGGTGGCTTCCATAGGATCATTGGTCACGACTTTGTTAGCATTGGGTAGCTTATGATCCAGCGCATATTTCTTATACTTTTTAGTGAAGTCGCTGTTGACAGGATTTTTAACCGACATAAAGTAGTTCCATGACGCCAAATGCCCTTGCAATAAGCTGGTATCGATACCGCGAAGCTCTTCTTCTCCTACTGAGAATGCCATGACTGGGATATCAGAGGCTTTAATACCTTGGTTGGCAAGTTCACGATAAAAGGGTACGTTTGAATCCCCATTAATGGTAGAGATAACCGCCGTCTTCTTACCAGTAGAGAAGCTTTTAATATTGCCAACGATTGTCTGATAGTTGCTAAAACCGAAAGGGGTGTACTCTTCCATGATATCTGTTTCAGCGACTCCTTTAGATTTTAAGAAAGCCCGCAGTATCTGGTTAGTAGTCCGAGGATAAACATAGTCTGTTCCAAGTAAAACGAAGCGTTCTGCATTACCGCCCTCTGGACTCATCAAATATTCAACGGCAGGAATGGCTTGTTGGTTAGGTGCAGCACCAGTGTAGAAAATATTTTCTGATTGTTCTTGACCCTCGTACTGCACCGGATAAAACATCAAACCATTTAGTTCTTCAACGACAGGCAGCACTGACTTACGTGACACTGACGTCCAACCCCCAAATATCACATCAACTTTATCTTGGGTTAACAGCTGACGTGCTTTTTCAGCGAATAACGGCCAATCAGAGGCGGGATCTACGACGATTGGCTCTAGCTGTTTACCCAACACGCCGCCATTGGCATTAATTTCATCAATGGTCATGAGCGCCGTATCTTTTAATGACGTCTCAGAGATGGCCATCGTTCCAGATAAAGAATGCAAGATACCAACTTTGATGGTGTCACCATCTGCCGCAGAGGTAGCAGTCGTCGCAGAGGTTTCCGTTTTTGTGGCGGTAGAATTGGTTTCTGCACTAGTTTCCGCAGGTTTTTGACAACCTATAAGACTTAAGCTGCCGACAACAGCTACTGCTAGTAGAGACAAACGTGATGTCAATTTTGAGTCGATACGATAATTTGTACTTATAGGAGTAGCAGTAATAAGCGTTGGCAATAAAGACATATATTTCTCCAAAAAGATAAAGTAGCAGCCTGGTAGGCCGAGTGAACGAGCCATTCCTAACTATGATTAATACTTCAATATCTATGCCAATATAAAATACAAGACAAATGCACCAATATTGGTCTTTATCAGGAGCTAGGGCACTTCTTTGCACCATAATTGGTTGTTATGATTTTCTATGCACCATTTATGTCTGGTTAAGAAATGCTAAAGTGGTATAAAAAATGACGACATCAGAAGCGATGTTTTTTTGAGGTCAGAAAGTGTTAACAGAAGGGAATTAAGAAGCAAACGTACTAAATGATATTAACCCAACTAAAGATAAGTTTTTTTTGGCTAAAGCACGTTAGCCATTACCCTTGGTAGCTAGCTTGGGGTGAGGTCAGACATTTAGTTTTTATAATAGGGTGCTGATCTATGCTGAAGAAACCATAAATTTACCCTGCATAAGTAAAATATTCATTCGCTTATTTGTACCAGTACCAGTAAAATGCGAGACTGTTTTCTACACGAGTTTATGAGTACCCAATGATACGTTTAACTGAAATTAAATTGCCATTAAATCATGCACCTGAAGATCTAACGACTGCTATAACGACAAAACTTAAAATCTCTGCTGAGCAAATGGCGTCATTTGTGATGTTTAAACGTGGTTATGATGCTCGTAATAAAAGAAATATCCAATTGATTTATACGCTAGACATCACCCTGACCGACTCGGATTTAACCAATGATTTACTGGTTCAGTTTGAGTCAGACAACCACGTTAAAGCCACACCAGATACCAGCTACAAATATGTAGGTGAAGCGCCAAAGAATTTAACTGAGCGTCCAGTCGTTATTGGTTTTGGACCTTGTGGTTTGTTAGCAGCACTTACCCTTGCTCAAATGGGTTTTAAACCTATTATCATCGAACGTGGTAATGAAGTCAGACAACGCACCAAAGACACCTTTGGCTTTTGGCGTCAGCGTAAATTAAACACAGAATCTAACGTACAATTTGGTGAAGGCGGAGCGGGTACTTTTTCTGACGGAAAACTGTACAGCCAAGTAAAAGATCCAAATCATTATGGTCGTAAAGTCATGACCGAATTTGTAAAAGCTGGCGCACCAGATGAGATTTTATTTGTCAGTAAGCCGCACATAGGTACTTATAAGTTAGTCACCATGGTAGAAAAAATGCGTGCTGAGATCATAGCACTCGGTGGGGAAGTCCGTTTTGCGACTCGCGTAGATGACTTGCATATCACTGACTCAAAAGTAACTGGCGTGACACTTAATACTGGCGAAACCTTAAAAACCAACCATGTTGTTCTTGCTGTTGGTCATAGCGCCCGTGATACCTTCCAAATGATCCATGATAAAGGCGTGTATGTTGAAGCAAAACCTTTCTCGATTGGCTTTAGGATTGAACATAAACAGTCAACCATAGACAAAGCACGCTTTGGTAACAATGCTGGGAACGAGATACTTGGTGCTGCGGATTACAAACTGGTTCATCATTGTAAAAATGGTCGTTCTGTCTATAGCTTCTGTATGTGTCCAGGTGGAACGGTGGTTGCCGCAGCATCAGAAGAAGGCCGTGTGGTCACTAATGGCATGAGCCAATATTCAAGAAACGAGCGTAACGCCAACAGTGCTATCGTTGTAGGCATCAATCCAGAGCGAGATTACCCAAACCATCCTCTTGCTGGTATCGAATTACAAAGACAACTAGAAACTTTAGCGTTTGAATTGGGCGGCAAAGATTACAGTGCACCAGCGCAAACCATTGGCGACTTCTTAAAAGGTAAACCAGATTCAGAGTTAGGCGATGTAAAACCCTCGTACACACCGGGTATTACCTTAACTGACTTAAGCAAAGCACTGCCAGATTTTGCCGTAGATGCCATACGTGAAGCTATTCCAGCGTTTAATAGAAAAATCCAAGGATTTTCATCTGATGATGGGTTACTCACTGGCGTAGAAACCAGAACATCGTCACCAATCAGCATTAAACGCAATAAAGAATTCCAAAGCATTAACACCAAAGGTTTATTCCCTGCAGGCGAAGGCGCTGGCTACGCAGGCGGCATATTATCAGCAGGGATTGATGGCATCAAAGTGGCAGAAGCTGTAGCGAAATCGATGTTGAACATAGAGTAAGAGCGGCTGTAAATTGTAAGCAAACCCCAATATTAATATTAAACCGCTTACCTAGATAAAAACATGAGAGTAAAAAAGCCTTTCAAGCTATGAAATATAAAGCTTGAAAGGCTTTTTTTTGTTTTGAAGGTATGCTGTATGAAAATATATCGTCAGTTATGCAATATTATGATGCGATAAGACATTAAAAGACCCCACAACTGATAGGCTGTGAGGTCTTTTAATGTCTTTTGACAATGTTTGATGGTGCGCCCACCAAGACTCGAACTCGGATCGATCGCTTAGGAGGCAACTGCTCTATCCTGTTGAGCTATAGGCGCATTTTGGAATAACATTGTAGGAAAAATCGCTCATAAAAGCAATCAACAAAATATAAAGATTTTATCATTACTTGCCATTACTCAAGGCGTCAGCGACATTCACAGTGTTGGCATTTGCTGCTTCTTGTGCACGTGATGTTGGATTAAACAAGTCATTTACACTGTTTTTATAACCTTCGATATTATAATAATCGTACTTTTCTAATATATCTTGTCCGGTACTCGAAAGTAAAAAATTACGGAAGTTAATAGCAGCAGTATTCTCTGTCAAAATAACCCCTTCAAGCGCTTGCTTTTCTTTCAATGCATAGCTGAAAGAATTTAGGGTACGTGCCTCTATATTGTCAGTTTCAATGGTATCAGTCTCAGCAGTCTCTACTTTTTTATCATCAGTATTGCTGATATTTGCTTTGTCTTGGTTTATTTTATCGTGAGCCGTTTTTAGCTCTGCTTGTAACGGTGTCAGACGGTCTGCAGATAGGCTGTCGTGAGCGATGATCATGTCTATATCAGCGTCCAATTCTGAGCGTTCATTATCGCTAGGATTGGCGTTTGATAAGGTTAAGAGGTCGCTGGCGGGTACATAACTTGGTACAACCTGCACATGAGGATAACGAGATTCGAAGCTAACGATGATATCGTCCAAGGGTGCTTGTAAGTCCTCTTCTGCCTTGATATACAATGTACTGTCGGTCAGGGTATTTACCTCGTCTTGAGTGGTGGCTGACGGCTCATTTGCATTTGCCATGATCGGTAGGGGGTCTATATTTTTACGGTTATTGCTCCATAACCACGTAAAGATTGCAATAAAGATTATCAGCAGCAGTAAAATTAGCCCAGCCAGTAGCAGCTTGTAGTCTCTCATATGTTACTGCTCTTCTCTTAATGGGTTTGTGTCAAGTTTACATAAAATGCGGTGTATAACGTATTATTTTTAAAGCTGTTGGTGCAACACTTCATCTGCTAAGTCCGCAAGCATATCTGCAAAAACATCGGTTTCTGAATCAGGTAAAAGTTTTTTCTTGCTATTATTCTCATGAATAATTGTACTGTTTTGATTGGATAGCACAGGTTGATCGTTTGAATGGGAGGTAACATTATTGTCAATGGCTTTTATTTGGTGTGCAGCTAATGGCGATTCGCCCATCGTAAGCTTGTCTTTAAGCCATTCAAAACCATGGGCTTCCCACCATGCTTCAAAGCGTGGCAGCGTGCTCCCACGCACCGCGACAGGCAGATTCAATGTTCGCAGTTTTTGTGCAAGTATGGGGTCGTTAATGGCTTGATGGATGCTCAAATAAAGCGAGCGACTGTCATCAGTATAGGGCTGTCTGTTTTGCCACGATCTGTCGTCAATTTTCATACGTGGCAATTGCCACAATTCACCGCGATAGTATACAACATATAGACGTCGTTTAGGATGAACGAAAATGGCATCAATGGGACGCAAGGGCATAGTATTAAGTTATTCCGTTAAAAAAGGGTTATGGACATAAAAATTACAGCAATTAATCTGACAGCAGCACTGACTTCTCTATTCATAAATATGAGACTTATCAATGCGACACTATCTGTCGTAAGATATTATAATAGTGGCACATATACTAGTAAACGATAGCTATCGATGGCACACTAATCAGCAGCCTATTTTATGATTGTTATAAATAATCACTGATGATGCAATGATAGTTAATCATTGTTATCATTTGCATCGTGTTCATGACAGCCATGCTAGCAGAAATACATTGTAGTAACGACCGCGAAACATAGATTGGTGAGTATCCTTCGTGGTATTCCTTAGCAGCCATCAATATGCATTAGAAAGTTAACGCAAATGCTATTCCATTTCAGGCATTCACGACCGTCTACATCACATTATCACTCATACTATTACTTCAATCAGACTATCCTCTATGTTTACCATTATTCAATCGCACCGCACCGAAAACCTTGTTGATCAATTGCTTGTACAATATCAGTCCAAGGATCAGCCTGTTTTTGAGCCTTTTATTGTCATTGTACCGTCAATGGTTTTGGGCGACTGGTTGGATAAAACCATTGCCAGCCGTGCTGGTATTAGTACGTTGGTGCGTACTAAGTTCTGGGGTCAGTATCAATGGACGCTCATGCAAGATGTATTAACCCGCCATAACGCTTCTTTGCTAGCGCAAAACCCTGAAGCGGAAACTCTTAATGTGCCTGAAGTGGCGGTGTTGTCACCAACGGTGATGCAATGGCGATTGTTTGGATATTTGACTTATTATCAAGAGTCGATTGTGGCAGATGAAAAACATTCGGTCCATCCGTTGCTGGCGTCTTTGATTGATGAACCGCAAGCAGGTGCTCAGCAAGACAATGTGCGACAAGATAAGGCGCAACAAGATGCACGTATCTGGCAGCTGGCAAGTGATTTGGCGAGGGTGTTTAACCGCTATTTGACCCATCGTGAGGATTGGCTGGCGCTGTGGTCGCACAATAAACCACTGAATGTAGGTGAGTTGATAGCGGATAAAGATGCATTGTCACTGCGTTTTGATAAATATGCGCGCGGCACGCCTGAATGGCTGGTGGGGCATTATGTTGAGTTAGAGGCGGCGCAACGATTCTTATGGTCGCATTTGTTTGCTGACGTTCATTTACACCGCGTGGCACTGGAGCGTGCTTTCTGGTCAGCCTTAAAAGATAATAAGGCGAATGAGCGCGCTCAGTTGCCCAAAGTGCTGCGTATATTTACCATTCAGCAACTGCCACAGACCGAGCTTGATTTTTTACAGCGCTTGTCAAAATACATGGATATCACGCTATTACATTATAATCCGTCAAAGCTGTTTTGGGCAGATATCGTCGATAAATCGTGGTTACAACGCCAGCAGATTATTAACCCTGAGAGTGTATTTTTGCGTGATTATGGTCATAGTTTGCTGTCACGTCTGGGTAAGCAGTCACGCGATGCGTTTGCGATGCTTGCCAACTTATCAGGTAATGAGCAATACGACGATGCACTGGTTGAATGGCAAGATAATTTTGATGATACGCTGGGTATTGATTCTAATAATGAGGTTGCTACTGAGTATGTTGATAATGTTAGTAGCGCTCAAAACAGCCAAAACAATCCAAGTCTGTTAAAGCGTTTGCAGAACGATGTACTGATGCTTGATGAGCAATCGACCCAGCAAGCAACGGCTGCTACGGTCTCGCAAGCAGTGAGTCAGCAGATAGCGCCAAGCCTCGATGAGGATAAGCAAGCAACGGCTTGGTATGACGATGAGGCGTTGGAGAAGAAGCGCTTTGAGAAAGACCGTTTTTGGGCAATCTCTTCGCAAGATAATAGCCTAAGCATTCACTCGTGTCATAGTTTGCAGCGTCAACTTGAAGTGTTGCGGATTATGATTGGTCGTTGGCTAAATGAGCCTATCAAATCTGGTGAGAAAAAACGCCACATATCCGATATTGTTGTGTTGCTACCCGATGTTGAGCGTCATCATGCACTGATTGGCTCTATCTTTGTCAGTGGCAAAGGTCAAGATGGTTTGACTTTGCCTGCTAAGGTAACTGGTGTTGTTGATGCCGATATTCGGCAGTTATGGGAAGCGATTATCGGTTTTTACAAACTATTGGGTAGCCATAGCGCCCGTTTTGAAGCAGCTGAAGTCTTAGACTGGTTGATGTTGCCGCCCTTGTTTGAAAGCTTTGGACTGACTCATGAACAGATGAGCCGTGGCTGTGATTTGTTGGTAGAGGCAGGCTTTATCCGTGGTTTTGATGAGCTGCATCTTAAGCAAACTTTGGATAGTAATGACTATGACTATCGCTTTAGTTTTGCGCAAGCGTTAGACAGATTGACCCTAGGTCTGGTCATGCCAGAGGCTGAGTTGAGCGACTGCTTGTATGCTCTAAATGAAGATGAATGGCCAAGCACTGCCTTACCAGAAATGACTTTACCGCTACCACAAGTCAGCTTAAATGATGCGTTGATTGTTGAAGCGCTTTGCCGCATTTATACCGGTTTGGTCGCACGACGGGATGACCATATACAAAAAATGAAAGCGGAATATTGGCTCGATCAGATTGAGAGACAAGTGATTCATCGTTACTTTGGTGATGTGGATCAAACACGTACCATGCGAGCCATCTACAATGCGATGAATGGCTTTAAATCAAGTCTACGAGCCAATCGTCACTACAGACAGTACTCCAGTGGCGATAGCGCCAACAGAGAAGTAGAGCAGAGGCTAGCAGGTGTAGAGCAACTACCGCTTAAATTAAGCTTTATGTTAGACAGTATCGAAAACGAGCTTGAGAGTCAGCAAGTCAGTGCGGAGCCGACTGGGGTGATTACCTTTGGTAAGTTTGGTGCCTTAAGAAACGTGCCTTTTGAGTTGGTGGTCATGCTCAACATGGATCTCTCAGAGTTCCCTGGGCGTGACCGTGATAACCGCTATGATTTGATGAAAGCGACTAACTCACGTCGTGGTGACAGAGTCAG
Source organism: Psychrobacter sp. PG1 (assembly GCF_014897815.1). Taxonomy (GTDB): domain Bacteria; phylum Pseudomonadota; class Gammaproteobacteria; order Pseudomonadales; family Moraxellaceae; genus Psychrobacter. The sequence goes on along the minus strand of NZ_JABUZG010000038.1, from coordinate 102,014 downwards.
TGAGGACGATGATAATGGCGCATTTTTAGATGCGCTGTTATGCGCGCGCAGTGCATGCTGGATGTTCTACAATGGCCAAAGCTTGACGGACACCCACGAGCACCTGCCAGCCAACCCAGTAAGCGAATTGCTACAGTTTTTGCAAGGTGAGGTGCAGTGGCAGGTGAACTCGCTGGCGACATTACCTGAGAATATTGATCCCACCACCGAAAGTCTCAAGCGCTACTTACCAAAATTGATTAAGCAGTGGCTAGTGACTGAGCATCCTGCACTACCTTTTCATGAGAGTCTGTTTGAGACAGAAATTGAAGGCACTGATGTTTTTGAGCAAGCGTCTCCTGATATTGATGACAATGCAAACGTTAATATCAATGCTCAGGATGCAAGCCCTGTTGATATGATTGATGAACTGGATGCTTTATTAAATACAGCGATGCGTAAAACCAAACTGGCTCAGAAAAAACAGTTTCCACCTGCGCCGCTTTGGCAAGCGGTGTTTGATACATTGAAAGGGCGAGTGGCTAGTGAGCCTATGCAACTGGTTGGCTTACCCACAAGAGCACAGTACGAAGCAATCGCTAAGATGCTTGGTCAAGGCTTGGGTCAGTTAGGTCGAGTAGACAACCAAACCTTGTCTGCATTGGTCGAACTATTGGCGCTAGATACAGCTGTTGATGCTAGCGATGTCAATAGCATGACAGAGGTGCTCATCCAAGATTTATCTGATAGCGTATTTAACATCGGAGAGATAGATATTGAAGGGGTGTTGGCTTACCAAGTACGCCATCCTGCCAAAGCGTTCTTACGGGCTCAAAAGGTGCATGTGGTACAAGGTGAAGAAGCACTGTCGCATCAAGAGCCATTATTTCTAAACAGTTTGACTACCTATCAAATCAAAGAGCACTTGATTAAACAGTTGGTTACTGATGAGAGTAAGAATAATAGTAATGCAGCGGCTGAAACCACTACTCCAATCCTGATGTATCAAAAAATCATGCCAGCAGGTGTGGCTCGCCAAACCACGCTACCCAATCAACAACAAAAACTGCAACAGCAATGTTTGGAATTTAAAGAGCAGTTAATAGCTAATGGTTTTGGCGAAAATATTGTACCCAATGAAGATGGGATAGAGGGTACGACAGGTTTGCAGCTACTAACGCCAACCGCCGAGCATCCTGTCCAGATAGAACTGGCAGTTTTGCTTAATCGTGTTAATAACGAGTCAAGCAATAAGACGGACATGATGGGTATGGGCGCACTGCTTAAGTTGTTGCCTAAAGCCATCAAGATAAAAGGCTCAGTACCAATATTAACATCCATATCAGTTATTCAGGCGGGCGTGCCTTATGCTCAGCAATCACCCAAGCAGTGGTTAAACATATTGCCCAATTCTGCCAGTCCTAGGCATTTACTCAAGTTTTGGTTGTCACATTTGTATTGGCAAGTAGCCAGACGTACCACTGCCGAGCAAGCGGCATTAAATGATGGGGTGAGTATTTGGCGCTTTAATAAGCCTAGCTCGCAAGTCAAAAAGTACGAGAAAGTAATCGCATTTAAACTAAGCCCCATTGTCTATGAAGACGCTGTGATTGAGCTGATAAAATGGGCGATTTTTTCCAAGCTATCTGGGCAAGTGCCTATTACATTACTCCCAGAATATGCACTCAATTACCTTGATCAGTGCTCAAAATCTGAAGATAGTGAAGGCGGCAGTTATTGGCCAAAACGAGCAGACTTTTCAGACTGGTTAAGATCTAGTTATCACTCGGACACAGTCTACGATACTTGCTCGCAGCATGCCATTTGGCAGTACGTACTGCGTGATCAAGATGCATTTAAGGCTTTGTCAAGGGCGTTGACCACCTTGGCGCGACCATTGTACGAGCCGATGTTTACTGCGTTAATTGACTTAGATGGCTAGCTAGCCATTTAGAATAATCAATTTTTGCTCTCTTGCTCTAATAGATAATAATTAAAAGTATGCGCCCATATGACAGACTTGACTGATCCAACCAATATCATTGAACTTTCTACACAGCCACATTTATTCGATGAGCACTCAGATGCGCCTCACTCAGAACCTATGAATGAGCGTAAGGCTGATGTGATACCAGCAGTTGATGTTGACCTAACGGGTAAGCACCTGATTGAAGCGTCTGCTGGTACTGGTAAAACTTGGACGCTAACAGGCATTGTATTGCGCCTGCTAATTGAAGCACGACGTGCGCCAGAGCAAATTATTGCCACGACCTTTACGCGAGCCGCTGCCGCTGAGATGCGTCAGCGTATTCATGATCGTTTGGTGGATTTTTATCAATTATTGCAGTGGGTCAACAGTTTAAGTGCTGATACCAGTAATAAGGAGGCTTTGTATCCCAATATATTGCAGGTGATGCCTGAAAGCGATAAGGATAAACAAGAGGGCAAAAAATCAAGTACGGATTTAAATACTGAGATAGGCGCTGATGAGTTAAACCAAGACCTTGCCTCTGATAAGCAAGCTGCTGTCACAAAGCGTGTACAAGCAAAAAAAGACCGTGAAGATTGGTTGGTAGCACAGGCTAAATATGTGCGCTTGGATGGCATCATGCAAGATCCCATTAACCTGCATCTCGTCGGTTATTTGCTGGATCACGTGTATAGCTATCCAATGACGGAAGCTATCAGGCGTACCGCACTGGTTTTAACCACGTTGGATAAACTGTTTGTGGGTACGCTCGATAGCTTGGCGCAAAAATGGCTGAAGGAGTACAGTAGCGAGACGGGTCATCAGCAAGGTATGGCTATTATCGAAGAGAGCAGTATCGAGCAGGTGACTGATAGTATTATTCATGATGAGCTGCGTCAGTTTCAAAGCCGCTTGCATCATGAGCAGCCTAAACTGTATGCGTTAATGGATCAACAAGGCAAGCTGACTGCAGTTGGTGATCATAAAAAATATGTGAATCGCTCGCTTAACTTTATTTCAGCACCGATTGATGAGATAAAGCTGGAGCAAGGTTTTGACTTTACTGCGTATGAGAAATTAATTTATGAGTTTGCTCAATTAGATTTAGCAGACATTCAGCCTTATTTAAACCCTGATTATAGAAAGTCTCAAGGATTTCGTGGAAATTCTAATTTAACCAATCATTTCGATGCTCTTGTAGATGTTCATCAAAAGGTAGCGCAATATCAGCTAGCATTTAACAGCCATTTGAACGAGCGTGAAAATAAGATTCTGACATCTTTGCAGGATGCGAGATATCCAAATGAAGATGGCAAAATTAAGAACTTTAACAAAGATAGAGAAAAAGAGCATCAGACACTTTTTGAGTTAGAAACCATTAGTAAGTTAATGGTGCTCTTAGATATGGTCGAAGGGTTAAATCAGCATATTTTATTGGTATTAGCCAATCTTAATCGTCATATCGTGCTTGCGGTACGTGACAGGCTACCAATTATTTTGGAAGAGCGTGGTGAGACGACCTTTAGTCTACAGATGGTACGTTTAAACCAAGCATTAACTGGTCGTCAAGGAGAGAAGCTGGCACGTTATATTCGTCATCATTATCCAGTAGCGTTGATTGATGAATCACAAGATATCAATGGCGCGCAAGCCATTATGATTGAAAGTATCTATTTGCCAAAGAAAAAGGGCAAGGTTGCTGACAATGATAAACAGTCAGCTACTAAAAAAGCCAGCCATGAGTTTTTGCTATTGGTTGGTGACCCCAAGCAGGCTATTTATGGGTTTCGTGGTGGTGATGTGGCCAACTATAACTACATGAAAGCCCAATTTGATAAAAGCACGCTTTGGACGCTCGATATTAACCGCCGCTCAAATGCTGGTGTGATTAATGCCCTAAACTGTTGGTTCGGCATGGCTGATGTAACCACTGGCGAGAACAAATTAGCTCAATTAGGCGCAGGTATTTATTACCAGCATATCAAAGCGGCAAAACCAGAAAATCAGCTGTCTTGGTTTAATGAACCAGACGCTCACAGCACTACTTTAGTGACTGAGGTGCTCTCTGCCCAGCCAGTGAGCGTATTACATTTGCCTTATGATAAAGACAAAGAGCTTGAGTACGATGAGCATGAAATCACGGCGCGTCATATAGCCACTTTGCTCAGTAGTGGTCAGACCTTAAAAGGCAAGCCGATTCAGCCCAGTGATATCGGCGTGCTGGCACGTACTAAAAAAGACTTAAAGCGTGTTGAAGATGAGTTGGTTAAGCTTAATGTACCGACTTTAACCACCAGTGATGTCAGTATCTTTGAAACGATTATGGCAGAAGATGTGGCGGCGCTGCTGAGTGCCATGCTATATCCGTATCGTCATGACATGATTAATCGGGTGTTGACCAGTCATTTATATGGCTTAAGTATCAAAAACATCAAAGCCATGATGACGGATCATGAGTCAGGAGTTACTGATAGCAGCAGTACCACAAGCGCCCATTCACACAACTCTAATTCGAAAGACCTCCCAGCCAATGAAGTTACTGATAATAAAAAGAGCTATCAAGACTTTATTACCTATCTAAAAGAGGGTACACAGCGTTGGCAGCATTTTGGCATCTTGTCAGCATTGCATTACTTGTTAGATAAAAATCCCATACAGCCGCAAGGCGTTTGGCAAGCGCTAGCGGCTCATCCAGAAGGCGATCGTCATATCATGGATTTGCGTCATGTAATGGATGTTTTGGCGCAATATGGCTTAGGTATGGGTGAGCATGAACTATTGGCTTGGTTTAGACAAAATATAGATGCCGCGCCCAATAGCGATTGGGCTAAGCAATATCCGCTACCGACAGAGTCTGGCGTACAGCTGATGACCATTCATAAGTCAAAAGGGCTTGAGTTCCCCATTGTCTATGTACTGGGAATGGGTGATGCCAGTAGGAAGTCAGGCAATAAGGAAGACTATGGATTGTACTTGTACAATGCCCAACAAGCGCCTTCAGCTCTAGTGATAAAGTCGACAGAAGTTCATCATTCGATAGATAGTGAATCAACGGGAAACCAGCGCCGCTTCTCATCCTTAAAAGGCTCAGCGACTACAGAGGACTATTACACCAATATCGAAACTCAAGAAGACTTTGATGAGCTGCGACGGCTTGGTTATGTGGCATTTACTCGCGCCAGTGAGCAGCTTTATGTTGTTTTGAGAGACCCTAATGACACAAGAGATATGAAGCGAAAACCAGTGTTTTATTGGTTTGAATCACCAGAAGCGAAATTTGAGCTGCCTGATAGACTCAAAGGTACCATAGGCATGCTCAGAGGGCATAAGGTTAATGAGTTCTACGACAAGAATTACGCAAGCAACGATGCTAAATCAGCAGGCGTAAATGACAATGTTCAGCTCGCTGTTACCAAGTCAAATGCTCATAAGCCTGCCACAGAGACTATTGAGTATGCGCCTTTTGCAGAGGTTATGAAAACCAATTATTTTTATGGTTGGGCTAAGACCAGCTTTACCGCTTTGGCACGTCAGCTCGATGAATCTACACAAGCAATGGCGATAGTCGATGAGCGTATTGATGATGCGATAGACATCGATATGACAGAGTCTTCAGTTTCAGATCTCCATTCACTTAATAGCAAAGAGTTTCTCGAAAAAGACAGTGAACTAAGCCTCAAGTCAGAAGATGATATCCGCTTTACCTTTGTAAAAGGTGCTAATGCGGGTACGTTCTTGCATGAGATATTTGAAAAAATTGATTTCAGCAATAAAGCGCAGTGGTCTCAGGTTATCGATAGAGCTATCAGCAGCTATCAACTGCCTCTAGTTTATAGTAGCGCTGAGCAGCAAGGCCGTCGATCGCAAGCGAAGAAACAAGAGCAAGGCGATGACGGTTCATTCAATACTAGTTCACTTGATCTTGCTTCAATAGATGCTACCAAGCATGAGGCACTAATCAATTGGATTGAAGAGGTGCTACATGCGCCGCTATTGGCCTCCAATCAAGCATTAAACTCTCTTAATGCAGGTCAGCGATTTTCTGAGTTAGAGTTCAATATGGGGTTGTCAGAGAGCTTTAAAGCACAGGATATCAGTAAACTCTTCCAACAATATCTCCCTAATGAGATGGACAAACACGTCACTCTTATTCCGCAAAACAAAGCACATTTATATCGTTATTTACGCGGCGAAATTGACTTAGTGTACGAACATGCTGGCAAGTATTACGTTGTCGATTATAAAAGTAATTTTCTAGGAAATAGCCTAAGCGATTATAATAAAGATACACTTAAGCAAGCAATGTCCAAGGCAGGGTACTGGTTACAAGCAGCGATTTATCAAGTAGCATTACACCGATTCCTTTCAATGAGGATTCATGATTATGCAGGCAATGAAGATAAGTACTTAGGCGCTGTGGAGTATGTCTTTTTACGAGGTGTGTATGATCCCAATTCTCAAATAGCTGATGATATATCACAAGATGTTAAAGAGGCTGATAATAGCCACTCAATGCACAACGACCGTTATGGATTAGTGACTTGGGATATTCCAATTGAGTTCATTAAGGCTCTAGATGCGTTGTTTGGCATGCCCAACTAGTAGGCTATAAGTAATGATTAAATGTTAAAAACATGATATCGATTAACTATTTCAACATAGAGACAAGCATACGATGAGTAATAATAAAAAAGAGAGCAAGGCAGTAATTGGGCTACAACAAAGCTGGGCTAGTAACATCAGTGATTATATATTGCTACGCCGCGAGCAAACGTATTTAGCGTATAAGGCAACGGATGCAAAAGCTAATACTGATAGCAAGCAAGTCGATAAAACAGAAGAAAGTAATTTATTCACCGCTCTATTCGTTATGTTAGCGACTCATTTGGAAGAGGGGCATACCGTATTAACCATTGAGTCCTCTGAGCATGAAGAAGCATTGCAAGGTCAAATAAATAATGAGGTAGTTACGCTATATGCTTGGCAGCAACAGTTATTAGAGATGCTAGCAATGCCAATCTTTGCGCTGATAGATAGCAAACTAAATACGCAATCAGAAGATGACTCTATAACTGAAAGGTCGCTATTCGTATTGCTAGACACACTATTTGATAAGAAAGAGCAGCTGTGGATGCAATTGGCGCTTAGCAACCACGAAAAAGAGGTGCTAACCAAGCGTTTTGACATGATTGCTACGCTATATCAATTACTGAAAAATACGGACTTAAGTTTTTTTATACGCCTAGTTAACGAACATGATTTGTTTGCTGAAGTTAATAGTAGCATTAATAATAACGATAAAGTAAATAGCCTAAGCAAAAAAAATCAACCTATTATTTACAAACAGGTTAACAGTCAAAACACCGAAGGTTCAGTAGTATCACTAACTTTTTGGCTACATCGTGCATGGCAAGCCGAGTTTAACTTAGCACAGCACATTAATACTATTTTAAATCAACAGATAACCCCTCTAAATATATCAATACCCAAAAATTTAAACGATCAGCAGATAGCAGCTATTAATGTGGCTAATAATAATGCATTTAGCATCATCACTGGTGGTCCAGGTACAGGTAAAACCTATACCGTGGCGCAGTTAGTCATTGCGCTGCAACAAGCGACAGAGAGTGAGGGATACGGGGCTGAAAATATTAGATTCAGTACGGACAGTGCCAGTCTAGCTTTGGCAGCACCAACTGGTAAGGCCGCCCAGCGCATGCAAGAATCTTTACAGGCGGCTCTCGATGCAGCAAATATTGATCTACAGTTACAAGAAGCTAAAACCATCCATCGTTTGTTAGGTATTGGTCGGACGGGCAGACCGCGCTACGATACTAACAATCCACTCGGTGAAGATATCATCATCGTTGATGAGGCATCGATGCTCGGGGTCGAGTTGGCTAATTATCTCGTGAGTGCAGTGAAACCAGGTGCAAGGCTGATACTATTGGGCGACGCGAACCAGCTAGCAGCGGTAGATGCAGGAGCAGTGTTGGCTGACTTGTGCCGTATTCCACTGTTACAACCCATTCATGCAGAGTTAACCGAAAGCCGCAGATTCAGCGCAGAATCAGGTATTGGCAAACTTGCCTACCAAATTAATCAGGCAAAGTTAGATACTCAAGCCATCTGGCAGCTGTTAAGGCAGGATGAAGCCTTGAGTTTTCAGTATGTAAATACGCTGCAAACAAATGAGCTTAAAGATAATAAGACAAGAAATAGCCTAAGTAATAAAAAAATTATTCCAAAAATGTCGTTAAAATATATCAAATATATAAATAAAGTAAAAGAAATCCTGAAAGATCCAATAGAAAAATCCATGCCAGAATCAGTAAAAAATACGATTACGTCACTAATGGAGACATTTAATGAGTTTAGAATTCTAAGTGCTGGTCATAATGGTGAATGGGGCGATCACTACATTAATAACTATCTCACTCAGTGGCACCTAACTGAACTAAAGCTGCCACTGGGCCAAAACACATGGTTCCATGGTCGTCCTGTGATGGTTTTACAAAATAACTATGAGTTAGGATTATTTAATGGTGACATTGGTTTTTGCTTACAAACATCGGATGAAAGAAGTCGATTAGAAGTGTTTTTCGAGAATAAAACACAGGGTATTCCTGTCAATCTGCTAAACGAAGAGGTAGTTGCCACCGCATATGCGATGACCATTCATAAATCACAAGGATCTGAGTTTAAGCACGTTGCCATTACTTTTGATAATAGTCATGCTAGATTGCTAAGCAAAGAGCTTATTTATACGGCGGTGACCCGTGCTAAGAAACAGGTAACCATATATAGTACAGAATCTGCTTTTGAAAAGGCTGTTCAAACACCTACTGAGCGCCATACAGGTTTGGCATTACAGTTTTCTAAGCATTAATAGACAAATACTAAGAAATATAAAAAGAGGACTAGAGTTGTATACCTTTGATACTGCGCTAGAGCATATTAATGAAATTATTTATAAGCCCAACCAATTGATTATTGCTTCAGCTAAGGAAGAACAACAAAATCTAGAATATGCTGCTGGTACATTTGAATTAATGAACAGACTGACTGTCAAAATAGTTAGATTCAGAGTAGCTAAACAAACACCTACCAAAGTAGGGCAATTTGTTACCTTTTGGGAAAAGGATTCCAAAAGTATTAATCAACCTTTTCAATATGATTCGTCACCAGACTTGTTGGTAATCACCACATTTAAAGACAACCATACATTTGGGCAGTTTGTTTTTCCAAAAAATGTCTTGCTTAGACATCATATTCTTCAGTCTCATTTTACAAAAGGTAAGATGGCTATCAGGGTGTATCCTAGCTGGGATAAGCCAATCAGTAATACCGCTAAGAAGACACAGAATTGGCAACTCGATTATTTCTTCATGGTGACTGGTAAAAACATACTGCCTACAGAAAAAATACGGGCTTTGTATGAGTAGCAAAATTAACAGCACATACAAAATCTAAGCAATAAAAAAGCATCCAAATCGGATGCTTTTTTTGAACTCAAATGTAGAACTTAAACTTTGTCTTCTTTGATGGCATAGATGCCAGGCAGATGACGTAAGTAACCATGGAAATCCATACCACAGCCATAGACATAACGATCTGCAACATTGATACCGACAAAATCAACATCAAAATCTTCAACTTTACGATCATGCTCTTTATTAAGCAACACACAACATTCAAGTGATAAAGGTTTTTCTTTGCTTAATTCTTCAACAACTGTTTTTAGCGTAATACCTTCATCAAAAATATCGTCAATCAGCAATACATGCTCACCTTCGATACTAACATCAGGTTTGAATTTCCAATCTAGCTCATTGGTGCCTGCATTATCACGATAGCGCGATGCATGAATATAATGCATGCGATGATAGAACGTCAAATGAGTCAATAGTTGACCAGCTGGAATAAGTCCACCATTCATAACAACCATAACGATTGGGTTTAAACCAGCATAATGTAGGTTGAGCTGGGCGGCAAGGCGCTCATAAGCAGCGGCTACTTCGATGCTACTGATAAGGCACTCTGAGTTGCGTAATGTTTTTTCAATTTCTTGGTTGCTGATTTGGGTCATCGGGTGCGCCTTCGGTAAAAAGTGCCGCTTATTTTAGCAAATTTTAGTGAATTTGCCCAATACCATCTGTCTTTTGAGACAAAATTAATCAAATACTGGCATTTATTCCGGCTTTTCTACGATGAAAGGGCGGTAATAGTTTGCTAAACGATTTAAAGAGCGATCAGGTAGGTCGGGTAGCAACTTATTTAAGGCCATACTCATGCCTTTATCAATGGCGGCTTTGGCAACTGGGACAGCTTTGCGTTTAATCATGCCAAGTTTCAGTGTTTCAGCATAGCGGCTGATAAAATGAGTCAATGTCTCTTCATTCATGGTTTCAAGCGCTGTTTTAAAGGCTTTCATATCTACTTGCTCAGGTGTGATAGCAGCAAAGCCTTTTTCGATGGTTTGCGCATCTACATCAGATAATTTGAAACCCACTCGTTTTACACCTTCGTTATCAATAAACGTCGCCCGATCTCTCAAGAAATGAAAGCTTGGCATCACTTCTTCGTTATTCTCTTTACCGAGTAAGATGTTAAACAGCGTATCTGTCGCTTTTTCAACTGTGCCAACAATTTTGCGCATCGAAGCTTGACGTTCAGGGTTTGGAATAATATCTACCAATCCAATCAACAAATTGTCGATTAGATCACGTGCTGTTTGATGCGTTAGGGCATCACGATATGGGTAGTATTCCACCTCCTCATTTGAGGCAATCACTTGCTCAGCGTCAATGATTAATGCTTTCAATTTATCTGAAGGTACAAACCCAAAATAATGCGCCATGGTGCTTCCTTTATTTGTTGTTTTTCATGTTTAACCAGCGTTACATTTGTCGTTAAATCAGTTAGTATCTAAATGGGTTGCAGTCAAAGACTCACCATATGCTGACTAGTGACATGTGCTAACGATAGAATGCAAAGCCTTATTAATGGATGATAATACTACAGTACTTCTATAAACAGCCTTTGGACAGGTGCGCTAAGTCACTAGTCGCCGACTAATTTAACATAGTTTTTATATTCTAAATTAAAAAGCTTGAACTTATAAGGCTACCTATTACTTGTCTAAGGAGAGATAAGATGAATAGTGCAATCGTGCTAGTGTTTGCTGTTGCCGCGATGCTTTGCGGTTATCTGTTTTACTCAAAATTTATCGCTACTAAAATCTTGGCATTGGATAACAGTATCCCCACGCCAGCGCACACTATGAAAGATGGGGTGGATTATATTCCCACTAATAAATACGTGCTATGGGGACATCATTTTACTTCAGTCGCAGGGGCAGCGCCGATTATTGGTCCTGCCATTGCGGTTATTTGGGGCTGGGTACCTGCTATCATTTGGGTAGTATTGGGCACGATTTTTATGGCAGGTGTCCACGATATGTCAGCTATTTGGGCTAGTATGCGTAATCGAGGCCAGTCGATTGGCTCGATTGCCGGTACCGTCATGGGTACACGTGTACGTAGCTTGATGATGATCGTTATCTTCCTATTATTACTCATGGTAAATGCGGTATTTGGCGTCGCTATTGCTAATATGATGATAAAAACCCCATCCGCTGTGCTACCTGTTTGGGGGGCTTTGATAGTCGCCTTTATTATCGGTCAGTGTATTTATCGCTATAAGATGAATCTGGTTTGGGTATCAATCATTGGGGTCACGGCTTTATATGGGCTTATCTATCTTGGTCCTATGTTCCCTGTCGTATTACCTGAGACATTCTTAGGCTTACCTGACAATGCTGTTTGGATTATCATCTTGTTTGCTTATGCGGCAATCGCTTCTTTATTACCGGTTTGGATGCTCTTGCAGCCGCGCGATTATATCAATGGCTTACAATTATTTGTCGGTCTAATTTTGCTATACGCTGCCATCTTTATTGCGACGCCGAATATTGTCGCGCCAGCGATAAACACGGCATTGCCAATCGGTACACCATCTATGGTGCCTTTATTGTTTGTCACCATTGCTTGTGGTGCAATTTCAGGCTTTCATGGTTTGGTGGCAACGGGTACGACGTCTAAGCAGATTGATAAAGAAGAAGATGTGCGATTCGTTGGTTACTTCGGTGCCATGGGTGAGGGGATGCTGGCACTGGGTGCGATACTTGCGGCAACGGCAGGCTTTGCAACTCTTGGTGATTGGCAAGCAGTGTATCAAAAATTTGGCGATGGCTCTATTGGTGCCTTTATTGATGGCGGTGCGACTATCTTGAATGCAGGCGTCGGTATTGATATGGTTTTATCACAGACGATGCTGACGGTAATGGCAGCATTGTTCGCTGGCACCACGATGGATACTGGGGTACGTTTGCAACGCTATATCTTCCAAGAATTTGGTGAGATTTATAAACTGCCCGTGCTGAATAAGAGTGTGGTGGCAACATTGCTTGCCGTTGGTAGCTGTTTGTTATTAGCCTTTGGTGCTGGTGGCATCGATGGTGCTGGCGGTATGATTATTTGGCCGTTATTTGGCACGACGAATCAGCTAATGGCTGCATTAACCTTGATGATTGTCACCGTTATATTGTTACGTAAAGGCAGACCTGTGTGGTATACCTTGGGGCCATTGTCATTCTTACTGGTCATGACGGTTTTTGCGTTATTGATTCAGCTAAAAACCTTTTTCAATGACGGTAACTGGTTACTTATTATTATGGATATCATTATCTTGATAGCCACAATCTTAGTAACGTTTGAGAGTCTATCGGTACTCCGCAAAGAATGGTCAATACACAGAGGCAAAAGCAACCTCTAAGCCATGTTAAATGTATAAAAAACGCTAGCAGCAATTGCTGGCGTTTTTTGTCTCATATAGGCATGATAGTTAATAAGCATCCGAAAAAGAAGAGTGATTATGGAAAACACGGATATGACAAAGCCTATAAAAAATATTGAGCCATGGTGGCAAAGATTTGCGGCAGGGTTAAATGAGTTTTATCATGCGCCTTATCGTCAAACGATGGCACGCGCTGCGCGTGATGAGGAAGATTTTTTTATGCTACTCATGTTTGCGGAAAGCTTGGGTATCGACAATCCGGCAAGCTTTTATACATTAGAGTTGCAGCCATTGTTTTTAGAAAACTTCCATGAGTGGCATACACGTATGGGCATGGATAGATGCCCTTTTGACCACGTAGGTTGCTGCTAGTTTACGTTGAATTCATCAAAATGAGATATAAGTATGGCATTACACCCTTTACCCGCATTGGTAGAGCAACTGGCAACACAACCGATTATATTTATCGGTGGCAAGGGCGGTGTCGGTAAAACCACCACTGCCGCTGCACTTGCCAGCTATTATGCCAACCAAGGCAAAAAGACACTGATTGTCTCGACCGATCCAGCACACAGCTTGGGCGATGTGTTAAACGTCCCGCTCAAAAACCAAAAAACAGTAGTAACTCCTTGTCTAGATGCTATTGAACTAAACCCTGATATCATCGTTGATGAGCATTTTGCCCAAGTTGAACGTACCATTACTTCTTATGCCAATCCAGACATGATGCCAAAAATTCGCGAGCATCTACGGCTATCAAAATCAGCGCCTGGTGCACAAGAAGCCGCCATGCTCGAATCTATGTGCCAGCACTTGGTTGCAGCAGCAGATGCCGGCTATGAGCATATTATTTTTGATACCGCACCGACGGGACATACACTGCGTTTATTAGTGCTGCCTGAAATGATGGGTGCGTGGACGGATGGGCTACTGGCACAGCAGCGAAGGCAAGCAAAACTTCGCTCAGTGGCAAATCATTTGGGCAGTCATGAACAACACAATAACAAAAATGATTTAGCCAATCCGTTTGCTGAAAAGAAGAATGATCGCTGGGAGCAAGCAGTATCCGTACTAGAGAAACGCAAACAGCTATTTCGTCAGGCAGGATTGCTACTGCATGACCGTACACAAACCGCCATTGTATTGGTTATGACGGCTGATGTATTGCCACTGGCTGAAACAAAGCGAGCGATAGAGCAGTTAGAAGACAGTAAGCTCATGCCAGCCGCAATCGTTATTAATCAGTTGATAGCACCGACCCAGTCTGATACGTTTTGGCGTCATCGAGCTGAGCGCCAGCAACAATTAATGCAAAATATTGAGCAAAGCTTTCCCAAGTATCCGCTATACCCAATATATCTGCAACAAACGGACGTACGCGGTACTTTTGCCTTAAGTGCATTAGTAAGCCCAGCATCATAAAGCCCGTCAGTAAGAAATTTTATCTCAAACATGTTTATGCACTATGGCTGACCCTGATACGACGACAGCTTACTTGCCAGCGACCATGCCATATCTGCGCGTAATAATTGAGCTTGTTCAGATTTACCACTACTGAGTGATGACCACTGCGGTTTACTACGAGCTTTTTTTAGCTCACTGGGCAATTTATGTGTCGGCCATGGTGTGACAGTGGCGCTTTCGTCATCTAACGACTGTTCAATACTGGATTTCTCACCTTTATACAGCAATTGCGTGGCATCAGTTGCAGCATGACCACGATGGCGCAATGCTGTCAATAAATCTATGGCTCGAGTGGCCAGCAAGGTTAGGGTAGCAGGGTCGATATACAAACGTTTTACCCCAGTGATTCTATCGGCAATACTACTGGTATTAGATAACAGCCCACCTGCGATACCACCAATGGCAGCACCCAACCCCAAGGTTGTACCAAGAGCGGCCGCATCAATCCCTAAGCCTAATAGTGCACCAGCTGCTGCTCCAGAAGTCGTGCGTATGCCATAGCTTTTTAGCAGTTCAGGGTCAAACGGATCTTGTTGATAGGCTTTTAGCTCAAGCGGCGTTGCTGCTACGTCATTGTCATAAAACTTATATAAATTGAGCAAGTTGTTCTGCATCGCCCGTTCACTTTGGCGAACAGCTTCTTGCATTTGCTGTAATACTGGCATTGGGTCGTCATCTTCACTAATCTCACGAACAAAAGCAGCAACATTGATTAAAAAATCAGCAATGATAATATTGGCCTCGTCATTTAGCTGCGCCCAGTTTTCAGTGCGGCGCGCCATTAATTGCTCAAGCATCTCTGAGTGGGTGAGCATGGTGGCTAAATTTTGCCATAGACGCATTTCATCGTTAAATTCAAAGGCAACAGAATCAAAGCGCGTTGAGATATGTAAATTACGTCTTGCCAGCATGGTCTGCCACTCATCTATATTGGCATCCTGAGCGTCAGTGAAATTAAATACTGGCATCACAGGAATCGCTGCCCAAGATAAAATAGCTAACTCGTCTTTATATTTACCGAGTACCGGCTCACGTGCATCGACGACATAAATGGCCATATCACTTGCCAACAGCTGCCGAATTACTTTGGCCTCTTGGCTATAGTCCTCATTGCTATTTAGTGCCTCACCACCTTGGGCAATATCTGCTGCCAAAAACTGTTGTAAACGCTCAATGCCATCACGCCGACTGGCGGTATTGTCCTCTAACCAATCCATCAATCCTGACGCATCTTCTAAACCCGGTGTGTCATACAATACCACCAACACTTCGCCCGTTTGGCTGTCTGTTAATTTGGCTTGCTCTACATGACGGGTAGTCGCGGCTTCGTTTTTGACTTCACCAAAATAGACGTCACGCAATAGTGTACGCAGTATGGATGTCTTGCCCGTATTGGTATGACCAACGACAGCCAATTTTAGCGGTTCACCACTGGCGATGGTTTTCCTTGTCATACTTGTCGTTGTTGTTAATGGTTCAGTTGATAAAGGTTGATTGTCTTGAGTTTCCACTGACTCAGTTACAGCTGATTTTAAAGTGCTGTTTGCGGTATTAGAGGTTGCCTCATAAGCCTTATCTGCAAAGAGACCAGCAGGCTTATTGTGTTCATAATTCTCTTTTTTATTATCATTATTCATAATATCGTCTTATATTTATTAATGATCAAAACATACAGTGGCTTTTATTGTAGAACAAATTATGTGCTATTTCGGTATTAATACTAACCATTTGTCTTAAGTAACTAATAATCCCATTTTGGCTAGTCAATCAATTATTCACTAGACCAATTTTCCGAGCGGCAAGGGCGGTTTGCCACTGCTGATAACGAACATCTTGATGGTCTGCAACCTGCTTGGTTAAGTCTAAAGCGCTTGACTCACTCAGCAGTTGCACAATGAGCCCATCTTTGGCGTGAGCAGCGATTTGATCAAGTTTGCGTAGCGTACCACGGTCAGGTAAGGCTTTATGATGAATACCAAGTAAGACCTGCACTGGATGATTGTCTAAATACGTCTTCAGACGTGCCATATCGTCACGGTCATCAACGATACCGAAATTCTCTATCTCACTATTATTAATATTGGCATCCAAACCTTCAAGCCACCAGTTATCCTGCTCTGCTGGATACTCAAGCAAAGCAACCAGCTTCTTGCCAGCACTGACCGCTGCTTTTGGCGCAATAGGCGCAGGCACTTCATTAAAGTCATCAGCATCTACCACCTGACGTTGCCAAAAGTTTAAAATCTTTTGATAATAGGGCTGCTTGATGTCCAACCGCATCTTTTTACGACGGAACATCAATGCGCAAAACGCCCAAGCAATCGCTCTTGGTACAATACCGTACATCAGCAAACTACCAACCAATAAGCCTGCCCATTGCCGCGCAACAGTCAATGGCATCGCATCAGTCACCAAGCGACTCTGTACGATAGCGGTGCTGTCTGGCACATCGAATCCCACCATACTTGGTAACCAGCCAAGTACCTGTGTCAAAGTAATTAGCGCTTGATCGGATAGTAAAGTCGACTCCCAGCTAAAGCTATACTGACGCACAATCAATAGGAAAATAATCGCCAGCAGCATGCCTGTCAACGTTGCCAGCCATAACTGATGACTAAATCTCCCCAAATACCAGCGCATCCCGCTATGCTGTAATTGGCGCTCGTACAAATCGACTGCCGCCTTGGTAACATCGTCTTTACCACGTATCAGATAACTGGGACTGACAAAATTGGCAAACCAATTCGAAGACGGCTTGCCTTGATTAATCAGGCTCATCACCAGCCAGCCTAACAGCATAATGGTATGAAAACCCAGCAAGCAAACCAATACATAAAAGAAATTCACCACATTGGTCTGAAGTAAGGTGAATAAGCCCAAAAATCCCGAGAGACACCACACCACGCTCATGACCACCATGATGCCTTTAATACGCCCGTCAATTTTGCCCAATATTCGTGCCATCGCACCGTTACTATCGATACGTGAGGCTCGGCGGTGCAATTTTTGAATGGGTTTGCCATCCTCATCTTGTAGCTTTTCCGTGATAAGTAGCGGGTCAGTGGCAAACACATGTTGCTGCGTCTCAAGCGTGCGTACCAACTCAGTCAATTGATCTTGGGGTGATAGCATAATGCGATAACATCCATATAAAGGCGTTTATGTAGAAGATAATTCTTGATTATTGTAGCGTATATATGAGGACACGCCTTCGCCAAATGTTAAAAAATGAACATTTATTAAGCATTTTTATCATGGTAAAGACAATAAAAATCAGCCAAAATGAATAATGAACAAAATGATAATGACAATAGTGTAAAAAAACAGAGGGTGAAAAAACGCTGTTAAAGAGAATCCAAAAAAGGAATCATCATGAATAACAGAACGTATCTAATCGTTGGTGGTACAGGCGGCATTGGTAGAGCGATGATTGAGCAATTAGTAGATGGCACTGCCAGTGACAATAAGGATGAGAATGCGAATACCGATAATGATGGAAAACAAGGTATCCATGTCTTTGCGACTTATCATCGCAATGTACCTGATTTTGAGGCTGACAATCTGCATTGGATATCCATGAATCTCTGCGACGAACAGAGTATCCAACAAGCAGCCGAGGTTATTCAGCAGCAAACCACTCATATTGATTGGATTATCAATTGTGCAGGGTTATTACATACGGCGACGCAGCAGCCAGAAAAAGCGCTGCGTCAGGTTGAGACTGATTTCTTTTTACAAAACATGCAAGTGAACGCCTTAGCCAGCTTGCTTATTGCCAAGCATTTTAGACCACTATTAGCCAAATCTGCGCGTAGTAATGACAAGCCCGCAATCTTTGCGACGATATCCGCACGTGTTGGTAGTATCAGTGACAACCAGCTGGGCGGCTGGTATAGCTATCGTATGAGTAAGACGGCGCTCAATATGGGCATGAAAAACCTGAGTATTGAATGGAGTCGCTCGCTTAAAGACGTGTGCGTAGTTGTCATGCAACCAGGAACGGTAAATACGCAACTATCAGCCCCTTTTCAAGGTAATGTGGCCGAAGGTCAGTTGTTCTCGCCAGCCTACAGTGCGGAATGCTTATTAGAAGTGCTTAACCGTATGACAGCTGTGCAATCAGGAAGCTTTGTTGACTGGGCAGGGGAATCCATACCTTGGTAGCTCTAAATGATTGAAACGTTCACAAAGCCAATTCAAGAGATGAAAATAGGGCGTGTCCTTAATATGAGAACACGCCCTATTTTATTGATAAGATAAAGGTAATTTTCAAATAGGCAAATGCTTAATTCGCCATAAACAAGTCCATAAACTCATGTACAGGTGTGTGCTCTAAGCGGGTTTGATCACTACAAAGGGCAAAAATATCCTGACAGCGACTGTCGATAAAACGCGTTGCTAAACTGGCACGAAACTTGGCTTCTAATATCGGCAAGCCCTCAGTACGGCGGCGCTTATGTCCGATAGGGTATTCGACCACAACCTTGTCGGTACTGCTACCATCTTTAAAAAATATCTGAATGGCATTGGCAATCGAGCGTTTACTTGGGTCATGGTAATCTTTTGAATAACCCGCATCTTCTTCTACGATCATTTTGCGGCGTAGACCATCAATTAAAACATGGTGCTGTGCATGATAATCGTCTTCATAATTTTCTGCCATTAAATCGCCAGTCAGCAGAGGCACCGCGACCATATATTGCAAGCAGTGATCTCGATCAGCAGGGTTGGCCAATGTGCCTTCTTTAGAGATGATTCTAATCGCGGATTCATGAGTGGTCAGGACAATTTTTTCAATATTGTCGATTCTGTCATCAATGCGTGGATGTAAAATCACCGCGGCCTCACAAGCAGTCTGCGCATGAAACTCGGCAGGGAAGCTTAACTTAAATAAGATGTTTTCCATCACGTAACTGCCAAACTCACGCTGGAAAGTAAAACGGCGCTCGTTTGCAGGTTTAAGGGCTAAGTCTTTATTGGTATGGCTAAACAATACATCATAAAACCCCCACTGCGGTGCAGAGAGTGCTCCAGGAATACCCATTTCACCGCGACGAGTAATGTCAACCAAGCGTACCGCACGACTGGTAGCGTCGCCTGCCGCCCAAGATTTACGGCTACCGGCATTGGGTGCATGACGATAGGTGCGCAGTGCCTGACCATCAACGATCGCCTGCGAGATGGCAGCCATGATACGCTCACGTGGCAATTTATAGAGCTTGGCGACCACAGCGGTAGAGGCCAATTTAACTAAAAACACATGGTCAAGACCCACACGGTTGAATGAGTTTTCCAGTGCAATTACCCCCTGAATCTCATGCGCCATAATCATAGCCTCAAGCACCTCACGCATCGTTAATGGCGGATGATTGCGACTGACACTTTGTTGGCTGATATAATCGGCGACTGCTAGGATACCGCCTAAATTGTCCGAAGGGTGTCCCCATTCAGCAGCCAGCCACGTGTCATTATAATCGAGCCAGCGCACCATACAGCCGATATCAAAGGCGGCTTTGATAGGATCTATTCTGTGGGCTGTACCCGGAACGCGCGCACCATTAGGTGTAAGCTGATCGGCACAATCAGGACCCAAATGCTTAGTACATTCAGGGAAACGTAGCGCAAGCAGACCGCAGCCAAGCGTATCCATCAAGCAATGACGTGCGGTATTCCAAGCATCTGCGCTATTGGAGGAGTCGTTATCTATCGAATAATTAAGCACATAATCAGCAATCTTTTGAATCTCAATGTCATATTCTGGACGGACATTGCTTTCTACCGTGGCATCATTTTTATTTGAATGTGTTGTATCTGAATTATCATTTGATATGATTGTCTCCTCTTCCTTGAGTGTGCTACTTCCTTGACCCATTATCTCGGTCATTTTTTTAAATTAGCCATCATTTAAAAGTAGCATAATCAATATGAAACAACCAAACTGAATTATGTTAAAAATTAAAACCTTGCGGCGCGCTTAAATCATCAAATATAGCAGACCTAACACAAATAAAGCCGCCATGATGAACAGCAGAAAACTTAAGACTTTGTTCGTTGTGGAGGCAGACTCAGTACGCTCTTTTTGTACTTTGTTTTTCTTGGCAACGTATAGAACCATTTTTACATGCTCTATGTTGTCTTCGAGATAATGATCGCCTTCAGGGACAAACCCCAAGGACTCATAAAAGCTGAGTAAGTAGGCTTGTGCAGAGAGTATAATCGGGCGCTTTTTACCGTATTTTTTACGGCAGTGCGCAATGGCATGAATCATCATCTGCCGTGCTATACCGTCACCTCTGTGCTCTGATAAGACCAGCACTCTACCGATGGCAGGCATAGCAGTATGATTGGTCTTAATCGTAGGGTCGGCGACCGATAGATTGGATTTTAATTTATTAAATTCAGGCGGAATAATACGGCAGTAGCCTACCAACGCCTCGTTTTGATGCGCGATAAGATGTAGGCAGTCAAAGTCCACCTCATCCATATCTTGATAGGCGCAGTTTTGCTCAACCACAAACACTTGTGATCGGGCTTTTAAAATATGATACAGATCAACTGAGGTCAGCTCATCAAAGGTTTTGATAGAAAATTCACAAGTCATAGTGGGCTAGCTTCTGGAAATAGGCGGTAAAAGATTGGCATTATAACGATTTAGGCACACATTAACCATTCCTAACCCTTTAGAGTCTGGCTGATTTTATCCAAATTTAAGCTATCCGACATGGCATTGAATATCTCAAAATACTTGCCGTGTTTCTCATATAGCGCTTCATGCGTACCGGTTTCAACCACGCGACCATCTTCTATCACGACCAAGTCATCCGCATCGATAATTTGGGCAATATTATGCGAAACCATAATGACGGTACGATCTTTTTTGATGAGATCTAGACTTTTCTTCACTTGTTGGCTGGCGATGGCATCGAGGCTAGCGGTTGGCTCATCCAAAAACACAATGGGTGGATCTTTTAAAAACATCCGTGCCAGCGCGATACGCTGCTGCTGACCACCAGACAATGACTTTGCTGTACTCTCATAGCCTTCTGCTAAATTAATAATTTGCTCATGAATGGAGGCTTTTTTTGCTGCAATAATAATATCTTCATCTGTCGCATTCATATCGCCATATGGAGGCTTTTTTTGCTGCAATAATAATATCTTCATCTGTCGCATTCATATCGCCATAGCGGATATTTTCGCTAATCGTACCCGAAAAGATATGATTACTTTGTAGTACCAAGCCAATATTTTGACGCAATTCATGAGTATCGCAGTCGGCTAAATTATGTCCGTCTAGCCATATGGTGCCGCTATCTGGCGCATAAAACTTTACTAATAAGCTAATAATCGTACTCTTGCCAGCGCCGCTTAAGCCCACCAGCGCAGTAATGCGATTGGGTTTAATAGTAAAACTGACATCTTTTAGCGCTTGCGTGCCATTCGGGTACGTGAAATCGACGTTTTTCAGCTCAATATGACTTTTTAAATTTTTACTGCTTCTGCCCGTGATATCTTCAACTTGGCTTTCATCTTCTAATATATCAAAGAAACCTTCAGCGTAAGTCAGGGCATTATTAATCTGATCATAGATACGATGCAATTGACGAATAGGGGCGGCGACGTTTCGGAATAGCATGACATGGAATAAAATCATACCGATGGTCATCTCGCCTTTTAAAACAAAGTAGGATGTCAGCAGAATAATAACGACCACACCAATTTGCTCAATAAAGGTTTTTATCGCATCATAAATAAAACCAATACTGCGAATACGCAGCTGATTGTCAGTCATGTCTTTTTGAATGGTTAAGTGCTTTTCTGCTTCTATCGACTCACGGACAAAGGATTTCACCACGCTGATAGAGTTGATCAAGGAGATAACCAAGCCACTTTTGGCTTCTCAATAGCCACGCATCTGCCGACGGAACCCTTGTAGACGCCGCGCTTGTTTTTGACTTATGAAAAAGTAAATGGGAATGATAATAAGACCGACTAAGCCTATCCAGAAATTGGTCGAAAACATAATGATGAGTGAGACGATCGCACTGGCAAACAGCGGTAGCATATCGATAAAGAAGTTTTGCACTAAGCTTGTAAGACTACTAACGCCATAATCGATACGCGTTTGCAACTTGCCGCTGTCGTTTTCGCTACTGGTATAAAATGCCATGCGGTAGGTGAGGATGCGCTCAATGATTTTTTGCGATAAATCACGCGAAAGATTGATACGAATTTTTTCGCCAAAGAAGCGTTGCCCAAAAGAGATAAATATCGACAGTATCTCTTTGGTTAAGAGCACGGCACTGATGATACCTAGCATACGCACGCCTGCCTGCCACGGCTCGGCAAGCGTGGCAATTTCGGTCAAGGTATCAACTGCATAGCGCAGCACAAAGGCATTAACCTGAGCCGTAAACGAACCCAGTACGGTCAATATCAAAGTGGCAATGATTAGAACTTTATATGGCGCGGCAAAGACGGCAAGCTTTTTGAGGATATCCCACAGCAAAGCGCGCCGCTCCGTTTTTTTGAGTGGCGGCTTCTTATCTAACTGCACATGGCGTGGCTGGGGAGATGTTGGCATGTATTTTTATGAATATTAGTAATTAGCTTTCATTATGTACTACTTTATTAGCGATTCCAAAAGGAATATGAACTGATGGCAATACACCAGATGATTTCAAATGTGTCATCTGGTCGTCAAAAAAGATATGAGGCTTTAATATCTCAAGAACCTTTGATTTGTCTACTCCGCCCATAAAAAAAGCTTCATTCGCAAGAATACCCCATTCACGCATTGTGTTAATTGCACGTTTATGTGAAGGTGCGTTTCTTGCAGTGACGATAGAGACTCTTACCATTGGTTCATAATTAGGGTTTTCAAGCTTATAATCATTTTCAAGTTTTTGAATATGAGAAATACGGTCAATAAAATTCTTTAGTGGTCCTGGATTATGAGCTATATCAACCTTAGTAGACTCATGGAGGTGAAACTCATCAAGGTTTTTATTTTCTTTATAAACACTTTCAGATTCATCGTCGATTATCACGCCATCAAAATCGAATGCTATTCTCAATTGCGTATCTTCAATATTATCAGAAATATCTCCATGTAAAATCTGACCTGCTGGGTAACCTGCCTCTATTGCTTGTTTAATGTCTCCCTCATTAGCAGATAAAAATAATTCAATATCAAAGGCTGGAATATATTCGTGTGCTGATCGACCTTGCAAAAAAACCGCACGAGTAATAGAAAGGTTATAATGTTCAATTGAGTTAATAACCCTGAGGCCGGTGTCAGGATCATTGCGTGATAATAAAATAACTTCTACTAACGGATCTTTAAGCAGCTCATTTAGCTTCAATAGTCTCCTGATAAAAGGGTAGGCGACCCCAGTATTAAGAGCATCATCTTGATTCTTTCTCTGATATTCTCTATAGGCTTGCTCGCCTTCTGTCCTGAATATACTATCTGATTCTTTAAGATCAAATAATGCGCTTGATGAAATACCGATAACTAGTTTTTCTGTAAGATCGTAAGCCATTTAAGTCTCCTTAACTAAAAAGCATCCGCTGGTACAAACACTTCACCAACCATAATACGGCGTGCCGAGCGGCTCATCGAGACTTTTTTGGCTTGCCAGCGTCCATCGACTTGCTCGGTTTTTCCACCTACAAGTAAGGTTCCTGAAGGGTGACCAAAACGCACCTCGGTCAGCTCGCCTGCACCTGCTGCTTCATTGACCAATGTCCCTTGCGTGGTCGCTGCGGCGGCAATAGCGACCGCTGCTGTGCCCATCATCGCATGATGCAATTGACCCATACTCATGGCACGTACGACTAAGTCAATATCGTCTGCATCGACTGATTTACCACTTGATGCGCTGTAACTTTGTGCAGCGCCAACCCATGCAATCTTGGGTATATGCTGACTGCTTTGCGCTTCACTGACGTCTTTAAATAGCCCCATCGCCACGCCGCCTTTGGCACGGATTTTTTCAAGCTTGGCAAGTAGCTCGCTATTACTATTAATATCACCTTGCAACTCAGTGCCAGTAAAGCCTAAATCTTCTGCTTTCATAAAAATGGTTGGGATACCAGCACTAATAAAAGTTGCTTTAACACTATTGCTAGCCAAGCCACAGCCAGATACATCAAAGTCATCGATTAGATTGTTGGTCGGGAACATGTCGTTTGATGAATCAACGGGATCAATAAATTCGATTTTGACTTCGGCGGCTGGGAAGGTGACGCCGTCTAGTTCAAAATCGCCGGTTTCTTGTACTTGCACTTTTCCTTGCTCATCAGTGTAAACAGGTACATGAGCGATAATCGTTTTACCAATATTCTGTTGCCAAATGCGTACTTCGCAAATGCCAGTATTCGCACTATTTACGATCTTATCAGTATCGACTAAGCCCATATTGATGGCACAGGCACCAACCGCCGCAGTTAAGTTGCCACAGTTACCCGCCCAATCAATCATTGGCTTAGCGATATTAACCTGCCCAAACAGATAATTCACATCATGATCTGCTTTATCAGATTGAGAGAGAATGACTGTCTTAGAGGTGCTGGAGCTGCCATTGCCTAAGCCGTCTATTTGCTTACCATAAGGATCAGGGCTACCGATGACACGTAGCAAAAACTTATCACGTGACTCGCCAGCGACTTGGCAACGCTCAGGTAAGTCAGACAGTTTAAAGAACGTACCTTTTGAAGTGCCACCACGCATATAGGTGGCAGGGACAGATAGTTGCGGGGCAAAAGCAGGGTTTGGTCGGGTCATTTTTGTATTCCTATTATTTTAGTACGATATATTCATCACCGTTTTGAATGACCATTGTTAATGATTCAATAGATTGCGGCGACAACATATTTATAGACTCACTAGATTCTTCAGAGCTTTGTGCAGCTGCTTGTTGCAGCCAATAACGTGCTTTTTCTTCATTTTTTCGAACACCCCATCCGTTTAAATAGGCTGCTGCTAAAAAGTTCTGTGCCTGCAGATCGCCTTCTTTTGAGGCAATAGACAAAAGCTTAGCAGCTTTAGTCAAATCTTGCTTGGTACCCCATCCTTTTATATACATAAGGGCTAAAGTTGTCACGGCATGAATAAATCCACTTTCAGCGGACAAACTGTACCAGTAACACGCTGCTACTAAGTCTTGACCGACACCATCACCAGTATGAAATTTAAGCGCCAAGAGATACTGCGAAACTGGGTCGCCTTCATCAATGCCAGGTCTCAAATCGGACTTAGCCATTTCAAGTTGTTCCCGTCGAATTTGTATAATACTATCAACGGACTCTTGTATATCGCGGCCGGTACGTACATTAGAAACCCAACAACCAATAATAATAGCAATAACGAAAATGGAAATAGAGACGTCTACCATTGATAAATCAGTGAGACTACTACAACCGCTAAGATTCAATACAGAAATCAAAATAATAAAAGTTCTATGGATGTTTTTCATGCCACTTCTTATGATAAAAAATGACAATTATACTAAATAGAAAAACAAATGTTTATTTTTTAAGAAAATTCATTTAAATAAAATACTATAAGTAATGTATTTAATGGATAGAAGCCTAATAAGACTAAAGAGTATCAGAATCTATTGTGAGACTACTAAAAAAGCCAATGCCATATAAACATAACATTGGCTTTTGTCACGTGTACGGCAGCTATCGTTGTTGTTTATTCGTTTCTATTAAACGATATCTAACGTACCTTCGATAAACTCTTTGGCAAAGCGCTGTAGCATACCGCCAGCGTTATACATTTTAACTTCATCAGCGGTATCTAAACGACATTTCACTGAGGCTTTATCGACAGTGCCATCTGTGCGGTTAATGACCAATGTCATCTCACCGCCAGCAGACGCTTCGCCTTCGATATCAAATACTTCGGTGCCACCGATATTTAGAGTATTACGATTGACACCTTCTTTAAACTGCAAAGGTAGTGCGCCCATACCGACCAAGTTTTGGCGGTGAATACGCTCAAAATCTTCAGCAACCACTACTTCAACACCTGCTAAACGTACACCTTTAGCAGCCCAGTCACGGCTTGAGCCTTGACCATAGCCGTCACCGGCGATGATGATCAATGGTTGCTCGCGGTTCATATAGGTTTCAATTGCTTCCCACATACGCATGACTTGACCTTCAGGCTCTACTCTAGCAAGCGAACCTTGTATTACTTCACCTTTCTCGTCACGTACCATCTCATTCAATAGCTTAGGATTGGCAAAGGTCGCACGCTGCGCCGTTAAGTGGTCGCCACGATGCGTGGCGTATGAGTTATAGTCTTCCGCCGGCAGACCCATGGTATCAAGGTACTCGCCAGCAGCTGAGTCACCCAAAATCGCATTAGATGGCGATAAATGGTCAGTAGTGATATTGTCACCTAACACCGCTAACGGGCGCATACCTTTTAGCTTATTCATCGCTGCCATTTTGCCTTCCCAATACGGCGGACGGCGGATATAAGTCGTCTGTTCACGCCAGTTATAGAGCGGACTTAATGCTTTACCCGTGTCTTTTTTGGCTTCGTCAAACATCGGAATATAAACAGCGTTAAATTGTTCAGGTTTTACCGCTTTAGCCACGATGGCATCAACTTCATCATCATCGAACCAGATGTCTTTTAGATAAACGTCATTGCCGTTTTGGTCTTTTCCTAATGAGTCTTTTTCGATATCAAAACGGATGTTACCGGCAATAGCATAGGCAATCACCAATGGTGGTGACGCTAAAAATGCTTGCTTGGCGTATGGATGGATACGACCATCGAAATTGCGGTTGCCTGATAATACTGCCGTACTAAACAAGTCACGATCGATGATTTCTTTTTCGATATCAGGATCAAGTGCGCCACTCATACCATTACACGTCGTACAAGCAAAGCCAACCACGTCAAAGCCGATTTCTTGTAACTCAGGCATCAGTCCTGCTTCTTCTAGGTACATTTTGACGGTTTTAGAGCCTGGTGCTAATGATGATTTTACCCAAGGCTTACGTAACAAGCCTTTAGCATTGGCGTTACGGGCAACGAGGCCTGCAGCAACCATGTTACGTGGGTTTGAGGTGTTGGTACAGCTGGTAATAGCCGCGATAATCACCGCACCATCTGGCATCATGCCGTCTTTTGGTTCAGGCAGCTTTTCATCAGCGCCGTGGGCAATACCTTTTGCTACCAAATCGGTGGTTGATACGCGAGCATGTGGACGTGATGGGCCTGCCATATTACGTACGACTGCTGATAGATCAAATTCAAGCACGCGAGCATATTCGGCTTTTTCCATGCCGTCAGCCCATAGACCCGTTTGCTTGGCATACTGCTCAACCAATTTAATCTGAGCCTCAGAGCGGCCAGTTAGGCGCAAGTAATCGATGGTTTGCTCATCGATATAGAACATCGCTGCAGTGGCACCATATTCAGGCGTCATGTTAGAGATAGAGGCACGGTCACCGACACTCAGCTGACGTGCACCTTCACCAAAGAATTCGATATAGGTAGAGACCACGCCTGCATCACGTAAGAACTCAGTCATCGCCAGTACCAAATCCGTACCGGTAATGCCTTTTTGTAGTTTACCAGTGAGCTTAACGCCGACGTAATCAGGCAGGCGCATATATGATGGATTGCCCAACATCACGCTTTCAGCTTCAAGCCCGCCAACACCGATTGAGATGACACCTAAAGCATCAACCATTGGTGTATGACTGTCAGTACCGACTAAGGTATCAGCAAAAGCGACTTGTTCACCGGCTTTGTTTTGTACCACTTGCACGACCGGTGACATTTTTTCTAGGTTAATTTGGTGCATGATGCCGTTACCAGGTGGTACAACGTTGACGTTATCAAAGGCATACTGACACCAGTTGATAAAGTGAAAACGGTCATCGTTGCGGCGCTCTTCAATCGCACGGTTTTTCTCAAAGGCGTCATCTTCAAAACCAGCATGCTCAACGGCCAATGAATGGTCAACAATAAGCTGAGTTGGCACAATAGGGTTTACTTTAGACGGATCGCCGCCTTGCTCAGCGATGGCATCACGTAGGCCTGCCAAATCAACAAACGCAGTCTGACCCAAGATATCATGACAGACCACGCGGGCAGGGTACCAAGGAAAATCTAAATCTTGCTTACCTTCGATATGTTGCTTAAGCGCCGCGGTTAGCTCTTCTGGTGGGCAACGGCGTACCAAGTTTTCACACAATACTTTTGAGCAGAATGGTAGCTTGTCATAAGCACCAGCTTCGATACTCTCGACAGCCTCACGGGTATCAAAATAATATAAATCGGTATCGGGTAGTGGCTTTTTAAAGAGCTCATTCATTGGCTGTACTAGGGCGTTGTCCATAAGTCACCTTTGGCGGTTGGCTGGTTTAAATTTAAAAAAGAGTCATTCTTTTAGCAAAATCGTCAGTGGAATTAGAAGTTAGAAGAAGGCTTTGCTAAAAAAATATGCTTAAACAGAAAGTGAGATTACTAAGAAAATATTTAACGGCTAAATGGTGAATGCATTTAGCCGTTAAATCCGTTACCGAACATAAACTTTTATACTCGATAACCACAAGAAATATTAACGCGCGCTCATCTCTGGTACTGGACGCAACTCTTCACCGGTATATTCCGCACTTGGGCGAATGATACGGTTATTGGCGCGTTGTTCAAACACGTGTGCTGCCCAGCCTGTTAGACGCGAGCAAACAAAGATTGGCGTGAACAGCTTGGTTGGGATACCCATAAAGTGATAGGCTGAGGCATGGAAAAAGTCAGCATTACAGAACAGCTTTTTCTCGCGCCACATGACTTCTTCACAGCGTACTGATACTGGATATAGCACTTCATCACCAACATCCGCTGCCAGTTTTTCAGCCCAGCCTTTAATCACCACGTTACGTGGATCTGATTCGCTATAGATAGCATGACCAAAGCCCATAATTTTGTCTTTACGCGCCAGCATACCCATCATCTCAGTTTCGGCTTCATCAGCTGAACTAAAGCCTTCAATCATGTCCATCGCAGCCTCATTAGCGCCACCATGCAGAGGACCGCGTAGTGAACCGATGGCGCCAGTGATACAAGAATGGATATCAGATAGCGTAGAGGCACACACACGTGCGGTAAAGGTTGAAGCGTTAAACTCATGCTCTGCATACAAAATAAGTGATACGTTCATTACTTTTGTATGCAGCTCGTTTGGTTTTTCACCCTTTAATAGATGCAAGAAGTGACCACCAATGGTCGCATCATCCGTTTCGGTTTCGATACGCACGTTGTCATGCGTGAAGCGATACCAGTAGTTGATGATAGAAGGGAATACCGCAAGCATGCGATCTGCTTGGTCGTTTTCTTCATCAAAACTCATTTCGGTTTCTAAGTTACCCAGCATAGAGCAACCGGTACGTAATACATCCATTGGATGCGATTCGGCAGGGATACGCTCAAGGACGTCTTTTAATGACTGCGGTAAGCCACGTAAGCTTTTGAGCTTGGCTTGGTAAGCGTCAAGCTCGCTTTGGTTTGGCAAGTTGCCATAAAGCAGCAAGTAAGCCACTTCTTCAAAGATGCATTTGTCTGCCAGTTCTGACACGTCATAACCGCGATAGGTCAGACCAGAGCCTGATTTGCCGACGGTAGATAGCGCGGTTTTGCCTGCGACTTGTCCGCGTAGACCTGCACCTGACAATACTTTTGTTGATGAGTTTTGTGCTGCCATGATGAAATTCCTTTTGTGGGTAGCTTTTTGGGTGAAAAACAGTGTTTCTAAGTTTCTAAGTTTCTAAGTTTCTAAGTTTCTAAGTTTCTAAGTTTCTAAGTTTCTAATAATAAATTTATTGGTTAATGACTGACTATAGCGTTAGTTAAGTGTTACGCAGGCTGTTCAAGCTGTGGACCATCTAAATCGACATTACAACGCTTGAATTCGGCTTCAATAGGAACGTTCAAGACTTCCATTGCGCTGCCTTCGCCTTCTGCATTATTGATTTTCATGTACTTGACACCCAGTGGTGATTCCATGAACGTCTGAATCTCAGTCATCTCTTCTGGGGTAGGATCAGCCATTGGCGTTGCAATCTCTTCACCATTCATGACACGCAGTTGCTCATTGCCAAACGTAATCAGCTTTTTCCCTACCTCTGACGTGTAAAAGTCATCCAACTCTTGTAACTCTGCATCGGTAAACTGACTCTTATAGAAACGATCGACTTCGGCTTTACCCAAGTCTTTGTCACGTGATTCGAGACAGCTGACTTGCTCTGCACTGAGCGCACCACTATTGATAACTGGTGCGAACAATAGACTGTCGACGGTATCTAGCGTAATCGTTGTCATGACCAAATCATCTTGAGTGGCAGGTGCAGGAGCCTGTTTGGTAGTATCAACTTCAGCAGTTCTTGCACCACTGGTCGTATCGTCG
Source organism: Psychrobacter sp. PG1 (assembly GCF_014897815.1). GTDB lineage: Bacteria > Pseudomonadota > Gammaproteobacteria > Pseudomonadales > Moraxellaceae > Psychrobacter. The sequence continues at coordinate 71,306 of NZ_JABUZG010000038.1, read as the reverse complement.
GCGGTTTCTGGTGTTTTATCACAGCCCGTCATGAATAATAGCGCCGCAAGCGTGCTGCTCAGTAGTGACGTTTTAAGAGCAGTATTAGCAGTAAAAAATGGCATAAATAACCTAAAAATAAATGAAGACGGATTTCGAAAAGATAACACACTCAAAGGTGAGCTATCTTTTCAGTGTTGCCAATGACGAATGCTTAACTACTTATTAGCAAATAGCTTGTCTAGCGTCTGCTCAAACTCATGATAATTTAAGAAATCATACAGCTCCATGCGGGTTTGCATGGTATCAACAACTTTTTCTTGGGTGCCATCAGTCAATAGATGCTGATAAACGTTTAATGCCGCTTTGTTCATCGCACGGAATGCTGATAGTGGGTACAACACCATCTCGACACCCACGCTATATAGTTGATCAGTGGTGTAAAGGTCGGTCTGACCAAACTCTGTCATGTTGGCGAGTACTGGGATATCCAATACGTCAGTGAACTTACGATACATTTCGATATCGGTTAAGGCTTCAGCAAAAATCATGTCTGCGCCTGCTTCTTGGAAGGCAACAGCGCGCTCGACAGCAGCATCAAGACCTTCTACCGATAACGCATCCGTACGTGCCATGACCACAAAATCAGGGTCAGTTTTGGCATCCAATGCCGCTTTTAAGCGATCAACCATTTCTGAAATACTGACGATTTCTTTATTTGGGCGATGACCACAGCGCTTTTGAGCGACTTGATCTTCGATATGTACGGCTGCTACACCTGCTTTTTCCATTTTTCTGATGGTTTGTGCAATGTTGAATGCACCGCCAAAACCAGTGTCGATATCTACTAATAACGGCGTGTCAACTGCGTCAGTGATACGTCGTGCATCTTCTAGCACATTATCAAGGCTAGTCATACCCAAATCAGGAAGACCAAATGAGGCGTTTGCCACGCCAGCACCAGAGAGATATAACGCTTGGTGACCGACTTGGGTTGCCATCATTGCAGTATAGGCATTGATAGCACCTGCAATCTGTAGTGGCTGGTTATTATCATTTTTTTGAGTGAGGGCACTGCGAAAGCGCGCTCCTGCTGAAGATGAAGTCATATGATTGTCCTTACATGGAGGGAAAATATTCTAATTGTTGTAGCTGATTATACTCAATAATCAGTGAGTGAAAAGCATTGTTTGAGTGCAATAAATTAGATAATTTAAACAACTAGTTTATTGAAATTAATATTATTCACTATATAAATAGCATTATCTATAAATTAATGGTTTGCTCAAACTATTATTCATATTGCTCAATTTGCAACGACACGTATAGCCCATTATTTACATTTACTTACAATAGCGGTTGCGCTTATTTTTATCGATTCATGATTTTAGCTTACTAAAAAGCCCTAATAGCTAAGCTAAAAGGGCTTTTATGATATAAATAGATATTTTTAAAACCGATACCTATCCAAATAGTCCAGCAAGATTGGCTAAAAATAACAGCGCAAAACCCGTTAAGAAGATGAGTCCCGCGATAGAGAGTGCATTCATGCCAAAAGACAGTTTTTTATGGTTTTTAACCAGTGAGTAATTTAACCAGCCAAAGATAGGCGCTGAGACAAACGCCGATATCATGGCAAACTTAAGCATAGTACCTAATTGTCCAGTAAAGAAAGTGATAATCATCAATCCACCACCGATAGCATAGGTCGTCCAAAAAGCGATTTGCCTTTTGTTGATTTCGCTTTCACCTTTTATTAGACGCCAGCACTCAGCGTTGGCACGGCCATAACCGTCTGCACAGGTAATCGTCGTGCCAAACATACACATAAAGGCGACGAAAGCGACCAATAGACGTGACCATTCACCGATGGTTGCGGTATACATGTTGATCAACTGATTGATATAAGCGCCACCAACCAGCTCAATTTCTTGTCCTGAGCCATACTGTACAAACACACCTAACGATAAGAAGAACAATGCCAAAATCGCTGAGACGGCGTAACCGACGTTAAAATCAAGCAAACCTTGGCGATGGGTGGTGTGATCAGCTTTGACTTTGGCGGATGTCCACATCGAGGTAATGGCAGCAAACTCAAGCGGTGCTGGCATCCAGCCCATGAGTGCCACGATGAAACCTAAAGTTGCTAAATTCCAAGGAGAGGCGGCGACAAAGTCAGCAGCCATGACTGTCGGCTTGCCAGCGGCAATAACGACCGCTGCGACCGTTGCTGTGGTCAGCGCAATCATAATCCATTTGGTCACACCATCAAGCAGCTTATAGTGACCTGCAATTAAAAAGAACCAAGAAACCGCCACGATAATCAATGACAGCGCCATCGTCGACAGACCAAGGGAGGCTGGTAGCATAAAACCTAAGATAACCGCTGCTATTAATGAGACCGCGCCCGTACTAATGACAGCCGATAGGATAGAGAGTATAAAATATACCCACAGATATACCTTTGAGCGTTTGGCATAGCCTGCAATCAAACTCTCGCCAGTGTCATAGACGTAGTCGGTTGCAAAACGAAAAAATGGATACTTAAAAACGTTGGCTAAAATAATCATAATGGCCAGTTGCCAGCCATAGATAGCGCCAGCCTGCGTCGATGAAATCAAATGTGAGCCACCGATAGCAGCGGTTGCCATCAAAATACCGGGACCAAAGATGCGCCAGCTAAAGCCTTCTTGCGGCGAGGTCGCGGTATCGTCAGTTGCATTTGGGTTGGTGCGTGGGTTATTGAGTGGTTGTGTGGTCATGAATACCTCTAAATGGTTAAAACGGCAAATTATCACTTACCTGTGTCAGCTTGCCAATGATCATGAGAGAAGCGCTTTATAAACTGCTTAAATATAAAACGATTCATCTTGTATCGACTTTAGCACGCCGAAGCCAGTCAGGAGAATGATTATTCTAGTTGTTATTACTATTTGTTTGCATTGCCATTCTTTTTAGTTAGCATAATCAGTTGCTAATATCAAGCATTAAGGCTGATTATTTTTTAGCGGTTCTTTATAACACAATATCCATTCAATATCTGATAATTTAAGGCTGTGACACAAATTTTTGCTGCCGATAAGTGATGCCGCGCTGCTCATATACCTGATAGATGGCGCTCAGCAAATCAGAAATGCTGGGATGAACGAAATCTTTGAGTGTATGCAGATAAATAGGGGAGGTGACGTTTTCGTGTACTAAACGTTGATAACTGATTTGGTCGGTACGCACAGTCTTTAGGCTAGCAGGCACAAGCGTAATGCCTTCACCAGCCGCCACCAAGCCTAGCGCTACTTGCAAGTCACTCACCGTCGTAGTCATAAAAGGCGAAATACCGTATTGTGCGAATAAGTGTAGTAAAGGTTCAGTAATAGGCGCGCTAAGTGTGGATTGCTCAGCGCTTGTGCGTCTGGATTTTGTATTATTATCCACCTTTACGCTGGTTGACCTTACGCTCGTCGCTATCGGTAAATGGGTTTGATGGTAGAGAATCAGTCGATTGTTTGCTAAGTCTATCAATCGCTGCTCCTTTATATGCGCCAAAGGATGGGCTTTTGGTAAGGCGACGACATAACGTTCATGACGCAGTAGTATTTGCTGAATCCATGGATCTTGATGCGGGAAACGCCCAAAACCGATGTCTATCTCACCAGATTTGAGCGCCTCTATTTGTTGATATGAGCTGATGTCTTTGAGATTGACGTCGATATCGGGGCTGGATTGCTTTAGCATGGCAATGATTTCAGGAAGCAATCCATAAAGCACGGATGGGACAAAGCCAATATTTAGCATGCTCCTGGGCGTCGATAGCCGCTGCGTCATGCTGGTGACGGTATCAATTTCTGTCAATATGGCGCTGATTTTGTCATAAAAGAATATACCAGCTTCAGTCAGATGTAGCGGTCTATGGTAGCGATCGACCAATTCTACACCCATATCCGTTTCAAGCTGTTTAAGCAGGCGACTCAAGCTTGGTTGTGACAATCCAGTTTTAGTCGCTGCGGCACTAAAGCTCCGTGAATCTGCGATAGCAATAAAAGCGTTGAGCTGTTTTAAATCCATATCTTTATGCTCACTTGTTTATGATGTCACCGTTGCTTGTGGCTTATCTTCTCTTGGCTATTTTGATTATTTTATCCGAATAAGAGCAGTAAGCGACAAATTATGCTTGAAGCGAACGAGGCGAGCTACTATATTGTTTGTTAACGTTAGTGTTACACTTTAGCAAACAATAAAAACTTTATTCTTAATTCTAGCTGTTATCTACTTTTTCGCGGTAAAAACTGGTTTGGTATTACTTCATGAGCGACAAAAAAAATAGCCCTAATGCGCAGTTAGAGGCAAATTTAGCCAAAATTGCTAATACTAAGCCACGTAAGCGTATGCGTAAAGATAATATCTACGAGCGTTTCATCACGCGTGTCGAAAATGTTGATAGTAATGAGGATAACCCTGCTTTCAAAGAAAATGCATTAAAACCACTAAAAAATACCAACCATCTTTCATCATACGAGCCATTAAGCGCCACAGAGCTAGAATTATTTGCTAATTTAGAGCAAGAAAGCGTGAGCACAGGTATTAATGTAGATTTTTCTGATGACGATAAAGACGAGGGTTTTTCAACAAATCATGCACCGATAGCTAATACTGACAACTCTTTAGACTCTGATGCAAATAACGATAAATCTTCTTTATATATCGCTGACAGCGCGAATGCTGATGATTTAAAACGTCAAGATTCAGAAAGATTAGCAGCTGAAAAAGTTAGAAACGAACAACTATCTAATAATAACGACGCTGTAAATGACAATGCTATTGCTAAACAATTAGCAAAATCAAAGGAAAAGCAAGTAAGTAGCAAAAAACCACTTATTATTGGCATGATCTTTGGCTCATTATTGATTGCTACTATTGTAGCAACACTAATTTTCACCGGCGTTCTATCGACCTCAACGAAAACGATTGCACCTGATAGTGCAGAGACGAAAACAACAACGACAGATGCAGCACCAGCTGTTAGCACTGGCAAAGCAGTAGTAACCGATGACAACCAACCTTCTGCTGATACAGGCGCGATAGACAAATCGACAGTGATATCGCAACCAGAGGAACCCCCCACTGAGAATCCAGACACCAATCCTAATGGGGTAGAGACTACTGAAGCCCCATCGACCATGCCAGCAGCTGAGGCAGCCATCACTTATGATGACTTTAGAGAAGAATCCCAAAGTACCTTGTATCGCGAGACCAATGATTAATCACTCAATCTAAGGCATATTCTCAATTCAAATGGACTGAGTTATGCCAAGCAGCGTTAAATATCTGCTTAATACCTCGAGATAACCTGTGCTATTTTGCTTATTAGACTGCAATTCATCTCATTTTTATTACCATTTTTCAAATTGCTCATCAGCAACTAGCCATACAATAATAGTACTTTCAAGCCGCTTATCAGTCAATTCTATCGCTCATACCAAAAATCATTGCAACATACCCGAGAGCCCGTATCCTGAGATCAAGGATACGGTGATAGGCCGTTCATAACATGGATTGACTCGGTATTGAATTATGACTATCTCAGACAATAAAAGTGATATCAATAAAAGTGTTGGCTTATCCAGTAATTCTAATAACGAGCCACTATTAGCAACCGACACAGCAAAGCTAGCAAAAGGCAGTTTGCTGAGTCATGTAAAATGGTTTGCCATAGTGGGTGTCTTGTTATTAACGACTATATTTGTGTCTGCTCGTTTTTTTTCAACAATTCCTCAAACATCCATGGTAAGTGTTCATCTACCTGTTACGGTAGCTACTCATCAAATCAACAAGACGGTAGCAGATAGCTCACCGCTAGTAGAAGTTAAAAACAATCATATTAAGGCTAATGTTGAAGCTAAGTATGCTCAAGCCGAGACTGCTATTAGTTATGGTGATTTTAGACAGGAAGCACAGAATATCTTATATCGTGAGCCAGAAGCGTCTGTCTCACATATAAACCTAAGTACAGCTAGCATTGAACCTGCCATTAGTCATGAAGATTTTAGAATAGAAGCAAAAAACATCTTATACCGTGAGGAAAAATAATCAAGTTTATATGCTAATACAATAGAATTGAAACGCAGATGACGACTTATTTAAAACCATCTATTTGACATATGCATATCTCCAGATAGCTTTATAAGCAGGCAGAGAAGCTCCTACTCATTGGAGGGATTTGGTTAACTTAGCCTCGTTATATCCTGATATTGAAATAATATAAACGCGAGTAATGAGAATGCTAATATTCACACCTTCATTAGGAGAAAAATCTGCAAGAGTGATTGGCTAACCACTCTTTAAAAAGCAAAGTGCGTATTCAATAAATGGTTGATAAGTTTGTTATGCATGTTGCATTTTCGATATTTAATTTACAAAGGCGGCGGTATTTTTAACGGCTTTACAAATTATTAATACTGAGTGCTCAAATGCATTTCAATCAAATAGCTGTAATAGAAACATTGTTATAGATTTAATTCTATAGTAAATCCTATATAAATCAGATACGGTGTCAGGCTCGCTTAGTCTACTATTTGTAGTACTTTCGCTCGCCTTCCTTGTATCTGAATTATATTGTACCGGCTATATATTCATAAAGGTTCAAAAAACATTACACTCGTTTCAGTAGGCGCATAAGGTTTATGGTTACTGTTCTTAGGAATAACGACAACTTCACCAGCGTTCACCTCTACGGTTTTGTCTTCTAATATAATAAATAGCTGTCCTGACAATACGTGAAATAACTTATCTTCATATTCGTGATTATGCCATTCATATTCACCTTTCAATTTAGCCAGTTTTACGGTTAATTGATTAAACTGAGCAATATCAGTAGGCTTCCAAAGTTCTTTAATATCATCAAGCTCGTTTTTAATATTCGCTATATGCAGACTCATTATTACTCCTTTTTGGTATGTTAATACCATTTAATTATTTTTGATTGATAATCATTTGTATTAAAATGATTGTTTGTTACTAATAATGCTATTATTACTTCAATATTTGATAACTGGCTATTTATGTAGGTAAAGCTATTTCTAGTTGAATACAACATAGAATCTCTGTTATTTAATCATTCAAACTAAAATATCGCGATTGTATTTATATGACGAACTTAAGCACATTTTATGATCACTATCAGACCGAATACTGGTCTTTCGATCATCCTGATTCTGACTATTTGATTAAACGTCCAACTTATGATGGCAGCTCTGGTTATGGTGACTTACTGAGCTTGCATAATGGTATCGTGCTCGGTCGAAACAGCATTGCTAGCAGCCAATCTTTGGTGGAACCCGCCGCACCATTTGCTTGTGATGTAGGGATGCACTTAATTGTAGATGCGAACTATACCTTACATGCTAGTAATTTACGGACTGATACAAGTATTCATTCGCAGCAAATTTGGCGACGATCAGGAGATTTTGGTGATATTAACTCTACAGTTGATACTGAATATTTGCAGAATTCTCCTATAAATAGCCATATCGTAACAATCGATTTTAGTCAAACATTGTTGTCGCGCTGGGCAGAAAGCTTCGCTGTTCCAACATGGCTATTACCTTTTAATAATCAAGATCCTGAAATGGTTCAAGTCAGCTTATCCAACCAGCCGCGTCTACTTGCTCGTGCAGCTTATATCCTCTCTTTACCTTGCTGTACTTTGAGTGATCGATTAGCTTTAGAGAGTCAAGCATTGCTGCTTTGCCAAGATATTTTAGGCATTCAAGATATATCAGGCCGATTAGCAAACCAAAAAAGCCAAATTGATCAGGCCGTTGATATTATTCGCCAAGAGTACAGTAATAAATTAACAATTTCCTTGTTGGCTCAACGAGTGGGTATAAACGAATGCTATCTCAAGCAACAGTTCAAACAACAAACGGGTAAAACAATCGGCAGCTTTATCCGTGAACTGCGTATGCAGGAAGCAATGCGTTTGTTGCTAGATGAATATAAAAGCGTCCAAGAGACTGCATGGTATGTTGGCTATCGTGATCCTAGCAATTTCAGTAAAGCTTTTGCCAAATTTTATGGCGTTACACCCACACAACTTATCTAGCCAACCAATAGATGTCAAGCTGCCACAATCTTCTAAAATCAGCTAAATAAGCATTGCTGATATACGACTTATTTATACCAAACCTATGTTGCGCCTGAGTTAATTCAATCTTTAAACCTTGGTAAATGCTGAGGTGTCGTTCCGAATAAGTTCCCTTATTCACGGTATAACTTCCCAATTTCACCTTATATTCAACTTACCTATTCAAACAAGCATAGTATGATTGATTCTCATTTATGCTTTAATGAAAAATCCTAGCAATGAGTTTTATAGACTGTTGGTGGTATGTTTCAGCGTAGTAAAAAGTCATTCGTAATAAGTAAGAAGAACTTCAATAATGCGCTCACTATCTTTGTTACTCATTTTACTCTGTGCCGTTTCTCTTATGCTGGGCTCAAAACAGACCTCACTTATCGCCCTCTTTAATTTCTCCAACGATGCATGGTTGACCCTAACGGCGAGCCGTATACCACGGCTGATTGCGCTGGTACTGACAGGAGTGGGTTTGTCTGTTAGCGGCGTGATTTTACAGCACATCGTCCGTAACAAGTTTGTTGAGCCCGCAACTTCAGGGGGTTTGGATGCTGCCAAACTTGGCATTTTGGTCTCGCTCACCATGCTTCCTAATGCCAGTACGAGTAGTAAAATGATCTTTGCGCTGGTTTTTTGCTTTGCCTCAAGCTTACTTTTTATTCTCATTATTAGCCGTATTAAGTTTAAGAGCGCTGTTCTTATTCCTGTCCTTGGGTTGATGTATGGCAGTGTGCTGAGCTCAATTGCGGAGTTTTATGCGTATCGCCATAATATTTTACAAAGTATGCAAGGGTGGTTATTGGGAGATTTTTCAAGGGTTGTACAAGGTCATTACGAGCTGATTTATATTATTTTGCCCATCATTGTATTAGCCTATATTTATGCCCATCGCTTTACGGTACTGGGTATGGGCGAGGACATGGCCGCCAGTCTAGGACTCGGCTATGCGGCGACAGCTGCCTTAGGGCTTATGCTAGTCTCAGTAACGGTGGCCGCTTCAGTCATCACCATCGGCGCCATACCTTTTGTGGGGCTGGTTATTCCAAATCTAGTCGCTCTAAAGTACGGGGAAAACCTGTCGCGGACACTGCCAGTAGTCGCCTTAGGCGGTGCTTGTTTGCTGCTGATTTGTGATATTTTTGGGCGGCTCGTCATTTATCCTTTTGAGGTTCCTATTGGCCTTACCGCAGGCGGGGTAGGCGGTGTGATATTCCTTGTGTTAATCATGAGGGGAGTAAGATGAGTACTGCGGCAAAGATTTGGACGACCTTGATAATGATTATATTGCTGGCGCTTATTTTCTTATTTATAGGCTCTGATTTAGATTTTAATTACTTAATTCCTAAGCGTTTGATGCGTCTAGCGACTATTGTTCTCGGTAGTATATGCTTAGCTTTTTCATCTATAATCTTTCAAACTATTGTTGGTAATCGTATTTTGGCACCTTCTATCATGGGCTATGAGGCTGTTTATTTACTGTGGCAAGTGCTGCTGCTGTTTGTGATGGGTACAAATGGACTGATGCTGCTGGGTGTCAGTGGTAATTTTATCGTATCAATCGTATTGATGCTGGCATATTCTTGGGCACTTCATCACTGGCTTTTCCCTCGATGTAAAAATGATGTCTATACCTTGTTGTTGTTTGGCTTGGTACTGACGATGGTCATCGGTACGATTACGCAGTTTATTCAGCTGCGTATTAGCCCCGGAGAGTTTTCGGTTTTTCAGGGGTTGAGCTATACCTCGTTTAATCGATCTCAGCCAGAGACTCTGTTTTATGGAGCGCTTGCGGTAGCCACCGTACTATGGGTTAGTCGTAAAACATTGCCTGTCTTAGATGTGATGGCGCTTGGCCGTGAGCAGTCGCTGTCTCTTGGTGTAAACCATCCTAAATACGTTAAGTTATATCTTGCTTTAATTGCCATTTTGGTGGCTGTGTCAACGAGCTTGATCGGTCCTACGGTATTTATGGGCGTGTTCATTGCCAACATCGCTTATGCGCTTGCAGGGAGTAACTGGCATAGAGTCACCTTACCCATCGCTTGTGCCATTACTATCGCCATATTTTTAATCGCTCAAATCTTTGTTGAGCATGTCTTTAATTATAAAACCAGTGTCAGTATTCTCGTCAACCTTGTGGGTGGCATCTATTTTCTCGCGCTGACTGTCCGTACTAGAGGGTTCACATGATTACCATCAACCATGTCCATAAAAACTATGGCAAAAAATCTGTGCTATCAGATATTAGCCTAGAATTTCAGGCTGGCAGTGTTACCTCTTTAATTGGTCCTAATGGTGCTGGAAAATCCACCTTGTTGATGATGATGGCAAGGCTATTGGAGCCAAGTAGTGGTCAGATATCATTCAATGATCGTGACATCCGTGAGATTGGTACTTCTGAATACGCGCATCACGTTGCGACATTACGGCAGTCTCCAGGGTTTAATCTACGATTAACCGTGGAAGAGCTGATCTCCTTTGGGCGCTTTCCGTATAGCCGTGGTGCGTTAACCACAGAAGATCGACGCATCATTGATGAGGCCATTGATTTTTTGGCATTAGAGCCTCTACGTCATTCTTATTTGGATGAATTAAGTGGTGGACAGCGGCAAATGGCTTTTTTGGCGATGACCATCGCGCAACAAACAGACGTGTTGTTATTGGATGAGCCACTAAACAATCTTGACATGAAGCATGCAGTACAAATCATGCAAGCCTTACGCCGTCTATGTGATGAGCAGGGGCGCACGGTTATTTTGGTGATTCATGATATCAATTTTGCAGCCAACTATTCTGACCATATTGTGGCGTTGAAGAATGGCACGCTTAGCTTTAGTGGTCTGTCTGAACAGGTCGTGACAGAAGCCAACTTAAGTGAGTTATACGATCTTGATTTTGAGATCATTCGTAGTGAACGTGGTTGCCTGTGCAACTACTTCAATTTATCAGGGGATGCAGTATGAATTTGAGTAAGAGAGATTGGGTTTGGGTACTGGTCATGTCGGCAGCGGTATCATTACAAGGATGCGAAAAAACTTCTACTGAGCTGACAAATGAGCCAGCACACGCGTCACAAAAACTTGAGACGCCCATCATGATCAAGCATGAGCTTGGTACTACTGTCATCAATAATCGACCGCAACGCGTCGCGGTACTGGATATGAATGAAGCTGATTTTTTGGATCAGCTCGATGTTCCGATTGCAGGAATGGTCAAAGACTATATTCCGCACTTTCTTTCGCAGTACAAAGCGGATGACGCAGTAGAGGACTTGGGCGCTATTGTTCAGCCAAATATGGAACGTATCCATGCGCTACATCCTGATCTGATTTTGATGACCCCGCTTCACGCCGCTAACTATCAAGAGCTGTCAGGGATTGCACCGACTCTACATTTCGATGTGAATTTTAATAACAGTCAGCAGCATATAGCCAGTGTTAAAAGCCACTTATTAACTTTAGGTCGTATTTTTGATAAGGAGGCATTGGCAGAACAAAAAGCCACGCAGTTAGATACAAGAGTCAAAGAGGTTCAGGACTTCACAAAAACCCGCCCAGAAAAAGCACTGGTTGTCTTACATAATAATGGGGCTTTTAGCAATTTTGGACTGCAATCACGCTATGGATTTATCTTTAATGACTTGGGTGTGAAGCCTGCGAGTACGATTGTAGAGACCAGCCTACATGGGCAGCCAATTTCTAGTGAGTTTATACAGCAGGCAGATCCAGACATTCTTTATATTGTAGACCGTACCGCTGTCATGGAGCACCGCGCTATTATCAATCCTGAGGAGGTGAGCAACCCTTTACTTCGTCAAACAAAAGCATGGAAAAATGGTCGTGTTGTTTTTGTTGATGCAGATGCGTGGTATATAGCAGCCGCCAGCCCAACCTCTTTAAACATTATAATGGATGATGTCCTCAAAGGTTATCAACCAACGTTCTAAAGCTATCCTAAGACGAATGATGTTTTTAACGTAGGACTAGGACACGCCCTAGTGAATAATTAAGTGAGAAAGAGAGGGTTCTTCTTACCCTAAAGTGTTAATGATTATCATTTGTTTTTTTATTCGCATTATTATTTTCTATCAAAACAAGAGGACGCTTCCATGCACCAACTTCAACACCTAGATCATAAAAATAGGGTCAAACAGCGGGCGACACCAATCAAACTGTCTTTTGCGCTTAATCCTTCTTTCGCGCTCAATTATATCGTATCAGCAAGACTTGCCATGTCTTTGAGCCTAGTCGCTGGGACGGTATTCATCTGTATGCCATCAGCGTATGCACAGACAAATAGTAATGTGACACATAGTGAGCAAACCACTGAGTCTGGCAATGGAGCGCAAAACCCACCGTTAGAGGAGGATAACAACGTTCCTACAGTGACCTTGCCTGCGATAACAGTAGTGGCAGAACGCAACGACAATCCTATCTACTCAGGTGGGCAGGTGACCTATACCAATCACGCTGGGTTCTTGGGAAATAAGGATTTTTTAGAGACGCCGTTTAGTGCCATCAGCTATACCGATAAATTTATTGAAGATCAGCAAGCCACCGATATTACGGCTGTCATCGCTGCCACTGACGCTGCCGTCTTTAGCAGCGGGGTTGGTGGCCAGAATCTTGAAAGTTATTCTATCCGTGGATTTTCCTCAGACATCAGTGATGTTACGGTAGGTGGGTTATTCGGTATGGCACCTTTTTATCGCAGCTCACCTGAGATGTTTGAGCGTATTGAGGTACTCAAGGGCCCCTCAGCTTTGTTGAATGGTATGCCTCCCAAAGGCTCAGTGGGTGGTGCAGTCAACCTAGTGCCTAAGCGAGCAGGCGATGAGCCGTTGACACGAGTGACGGCAAGATATTTATCAGACTCACAACTTGGTGGGCATGTGGATGTGGGACGTCGTTTTGGTGAAGATAAGCAATTTGGTGTTCGGATTAATGGTGCTTATAGAGAGGGTGACAGTGCAGTAAATGATCAAGAAAAACAAGCGCAACTGGCTTCTATTGCACTGGACTGGAAAGGGAAGCGTGCTCGATTTTCAACCGATCTGTATCACAGTAAAGAGCGGGTCGATGGACCGACTCGCGGTCTCACCCTAGCACCAGGCTTATCGATTCCTAAGCCTCCCAAACCAGAGACGCTACTGAACCCAAGCTGGGCATTTAATGATAGTGAAGATAAGGGGCTAATGATACGTGGTGAATTCGATGTGACTGACGATTTAATGATTTATGGTGCGGGTGGAAATAGTAAAACACACTTTAAGGGGCGGAATGCCTCTGTCACGCAGATTATCAATGCCGCAGGAGACTATCGTACTAATCTTGGAGAAGTTGAAGATGAAATTGAAAGAAAATCTGCCGAGATAGGGTTAAAAAGTAAATTTAAAACAGGACGAGTTAATCATCAAGTCGCATTTAATATGGTTGATTACAAAGAAGATAATCACTTAAGTGGTCTAAGGGGGTTATTGGCTGAGGACTGGATCACTAACATATATAAACCAGTATGGGAGTCGCGTAATATTCCCTTCAATTCTCCTGCGCTACTAAACACAAAAACGAATTTGACCAGCTATGGTCTTGCAGACACACTGTCTTTTGCTGAGGATAAATATCAGCTGACTTTAGGACTGCGCCATCAACAGGTAGAAAGTAAACAAGCAGGTATGCTGGCATCAGCAAAGGATTACAACGAAAGTGCGACTACACCATCAATAGCGCTACTGGGTAAAGTAAACGATCAAGTTTCTTTGTATGCTAACTATATAGAAGGTTTGAGCCAAGGTTCTACTGCACCGATAGATGCAGAAAATGCTGGTGAAATGTTTGCCCCTTATAAAACCCAACAAAAAGAAGTTGGTGTAAAACTTGATCTTGGTGAGTTCTCACATACCCTAAGTGTTTATGAAATTGAGAAACCTAATAGCTATTTAGACCCTGTTAGCAATATCTTTTCTTATGCTGGCGAACAGCGTAACCGAGGTGTTGAATGGGGGTTTTTTGGCTCACCCATTGAAGATATACGCCTTATGGGCGGGGTTTCATATATTGATGCGAAGCTAACCAAGACGCTTGGTGGAGTTAATGAGGGTAATAGAGCTACAGGTGTCCCACAATGGCAGTCTAAGCTTGGTGTTGAATGGGATCTACCTTTTATTCAAGACTTGACATTGACAGCTAATGCAAACTCGATATCTAAGCAATATCTTGACGCAGGCAACTCACTGTCATTACCAGGTCGCACTGTATATGATTTAGGTGCACGTTATGCCACCTCTATTGATAAAAAGCCGCTGACATTAAGAACGAGTGTTGCTAACGTAACTAATAAAGCTTATTGGGCAAAGCCGCATTATACCAGTCTTGGCTTGGGTGAGCCGCGTACATTTATGCTGTCAGCCACAATGGATTTTTGATTTGAGTTAAGGCGTGTTTGTAATATCATTATAGATTAGTGAATTATAGTGCTAAAGATTTGCCGCACCCAAATAGGAAATTTATTAGCATATAATTCACTCTTCTGTGAGTTCAAGGCTCAAAAAGTAGATGAGACGTAGACTTAGCGATATCAATAATTACTCGTTATTCTACTGGCAAGTTGTTACCTAAAGCATAAATAGAATGGTGCCTATTGGAGTGCTTTTTATGGCACTTAAATTGCTAGCCACGTTAACCTTAGCATTGCTTGTGTTGGTAAATGAAGGAGTGAGCCACAGCTCCATAATCATGCTTAGCAGAACGAAAGTGACACCTACTGTACGCCCAGTATTTATCTCTCTTGCCGGCAAATTCATAAGACCGTATTGGACTAATATTAATGAAATGAGCAGTAGCATACTACCACGGCGAGCCACTTCTGGTAATTGTTGTTCTAAATCCATAGTACATCGACGTCGCCAGCAGCTTCCACCGCTCGTCCCAAGATCACAATCACCTTAGCTTGAGCATCCAGCTCATGACTACTACGCTAATCGTTGTCGAAATTAAGCAAACTAACAAAGCCACTGAAATAAAAATAGCAATGAGTTTGCCTTTTGAGAGGACGGCAATATAGTCAGTTCAATCTCATTTGGCGTTCTGGTACGTTTGGCATCTTCTATCGTACCAAGGCCATCATATGCTCTAAGAAGCCTTGTTCAGGCGCTTGGGTGATATGAATAATATATCAGTGTTGAGCCATATAGAAAGCTATTAATTGAATTATGGATACCGCTTAGATATCAAATCTTGAGTGACGCTGGAGTAGTATTTTTTCGGAAGCAATAGGGTTTTTAATATTGTAAATAATTATAGAAACAAAAATAATTATCATTTACAATATTGTTCACAAAGTTAGTACACACAGCATTATTAGCTAAATATAACTTTTACCACTCTTTGATCCTCCAATTAAGTGAAGTGAATATGAAACGCCACCATCAAGTTGCTCTATCCTTTCTTACCTTTTGTATCAGCCAGCAACTATATGCACAAAACAATGTCAGTGCTATGGACATCGCTTCAAATACGATGCTTTCAGAAGACTTAGCTGTCAACGCCGCCTCAAGTGAGTTACCAAACGCGACTTTAGATACCATTACGGTCACTGCTACAGCAAGGACAGGAACGGCTTTGGCACAAAAAATTAGTGAGATGCCCGCCGTCACACAGGTAATTACCGAAAATGAGCTACAAATGCAGGCGACAGGTAATCGTACTACTGGAGATATATTGGCTCAGCTGATTCCAAGTTTGGGGGCAAGTAGTGGCTCAACCAGTAACTATGGCACGACCATGCATGGCCGTCCCGTGCAGTTTTTGCTGAATGGTGTGCCATTGAGTGGCTCACGCAGCCTTTCACGCGAGCTAAACAGTATCGATCCTGCGCAGCTTGAGCGGGTAGAGGTGCTGTCTGGTGCGACCAGTATTTATGGGGCTGGCGCGGCTGGTGGTCTGATTAACCTCGTCACAAAATCTATGGTGGGTTATGGTCCTATTAGACAAACCAGAATCGGCGTCAGTAGCAGCCGTAATTTTGACTCAGATTCATTGGGCTATCATGTGGGGCAGACATTAGGCTATGGCGGTGAGCGAGTTTATGGTCGCCTAGATGTGGATTATGAAACGAAAGGCGGCAAGTTCGATAGTCATGATAATCGCATCAGCCCAGACGTCAATCAAACTGACCAACAAGATACCGAGTCGCTAAGTATTAATGGTAGCTTGGGTATAGAGCTCACTGACAGCCAACGTCTTGATTTGGCAGTGACTTACTATAATGATGAGCAGGATACTGACTATGGTCCAGATTATGGTAAAAATCTACAAGTATTATTAAAACCGAAAAAACTACCACCATCTTTAAAAGCGATTGACGGTGCTGACGTAGAAAACGAGCCTTATACGACTAAGACATCAGTCAACCTTAACTATAATAATGATGATATTGCAGGCTCAAATCTGAGCGTGACTGGGTACTATCGAGACGAAAAAGGCCGTTTTTATCCTTCTGGTAAAGTTTTCCCTGCACAAGCGGGCGAAGTCTGGGTGGCTAATGGCCTTACCGATGAGAGTACGCTAAAAGAATTACTGGGCGGGGCAGTCGTCGTCACTCAATCAGAAGCTAACATTGAGGTGATGGGTCTACGCGCCGCCATGCAAACGGATAGTAAAATTGCGGGTAAAAAGACGCTGTTTAGCTATGGTATGGATGTTGAGCGCGAAAAAAGCGAGCAAACTTATGAAGGTCAAGACTTAGATAAATTTAAGGCCAGTAACGGTCTAAGTGCTCAGCCAAGTGGTCTTAGCTATAATGGTGGACCAGATACCACCATTGATAAATGGGGCGCTTTTGTCAATGCCGATATAGACTTGACGGATAAGTGGCATACCAGTGCAGGCGTGCGCTATCAAAAATTGAAAGCAGAAACGGCTACTTTCACGCCCATTTATGAGCAATTGCTCGAAGAGTATTTTAATGATCCTCTCATCAACGGTGTCAGTAATGCTTACGGCATTGACTATCAGGCTGGTCAAGTGGAAAAGGGCAATACAGACCACGATAAAACCCTATTTAATATCGGTACCAGCTATCAATTAACCCCAAATGACCAAGTATTTGCCAATTTTTCACAAGGCTTTACGACTGCTGACATTCAGCGTGCGCTACGTGATGTACGGGCAGGCTTTGTCGTCAACTCAGACAATGTACAACCTATCGCAATCGACAATTACGAGTTGGGCTGGCAGGGCAAGCATGGCGATACAGCAGCACGATTGAGCGGTTTTTATAATAAATCAGATAAAACCGTGCGCTTTACCAATGACTATACGGTAGAAGTCGTCGATACTGATGAGCGCGTCTACGGAATAGAAGGTTCGCTCAGCCATGATATTGATGATCAATGGCAATTGGGTGGCAGTGTCGCCTATACTCGTGGTCAGTATGATAAAGATGGTGATTGGTTGGAGCTTGATGCCGTACGCTTGACACCCCTTAAAGGCACTGCATTTGCACAATACAACTTTGATGAAGGCAGCAATGTACGTCTACAAGCATTAGCAATTGGCGGTGATGATAAAGCCTTTAAGGATCAACAAAAAGATCCTGATTCTAGAGCATTACCAGTCACAGGTTATATGACACTTGATGTATTAGGACAAGTCAAAATGCCGGTAGGTCGAGTAAACTATGGGGTTTACAACTTACTCAATAAGGATTATCTAACGGTCTATCATCAAACAACCTATGGTGACTTGAATCGTCTACCTGCCTCGGGAACAACTTACGGATTGAGCTACACTGTGGATTACTAAAAATAATATCAGAAAACCTTTTACGCTAATTATTGGATAGCGTAAAAGGTTTTTACATTTTTCAAAATCAATGCCATTTCTTATAATAGTAAGCCTATAGCATTATCATATAGACTGTATTTAAACAGGCATTCAGTGACTAAGTTCATGAACTTCGAATATGATTAAAAATCTAATTTATCTATATCCTGATTCATAATAACTATCATTTATGTTAATCAACATTCTCCTAGCCGTTATTCGGTCTCAACTTTGTCTTTAAGTCTTTAAAAGACCTTTCAGTTAGTACACTGTCTATGAGTAAGGGTGTAGCAAAATACTGCTTCACTTTTTACCTCCTTGTTTAGTCTGTCTTGATTCTTCATAAACTTTTTATTTACTTCGTGAAGTCATTGTATTTCTCGCTTTTATTCTATTAATGTCTGAGACTGTGCTGATATGATATAGTCAGCGAAATACTAAACTGTTAGATATGATGCTCCCTTCGTTGTACTACTTGCATGATCTGCGGTTGCCGGTTTTTAATATGACTATTAAAAAAGATTTAATATATGGCTGCGAAAACCTTAAAAAACTATTTGGAAAAAATAGACGCTGGTGAAGCTATTAATCTTAGAGCTTTTCAGAAATTAATAGCGTCTATTTCATCCTTTGATGGATTTGCCGAGTCTGACCTACAATCGGTTAAAAAGGGTGCACATACTTACATCCTAAGTTATATCAACCCTGAAAAGTTGGCTTTTTTACACCATTATGCTGAGAGTCAAGGCGAAGATAGAGTCTCAGGAGCAATGCAAAATAATAGCCATGCATTTAAAGTAAATGGCTCACTACTCCTTATCCAAAAATACCAAAACCATCCTGACGTTCTGATATTCAAAGACGACGGTAGGATTCCTAAATATCAAACCAATAAGTCTGCGTTAATATTAGAAAACAGAGAGCTGTTTATTCATAGCGATAAAACATTTAAGTTTTTGAGCGAGCACTGCCAAATTACTGAAGATATGCGTAAAGACATTGACGTCATCTTTGGTGCAGGGACAGAGATTACTAATGGCTTACACCTTCCATTTTTAAGTCTTTATAACACCTTGTATTTATGTCTAGATCTTGACTTGGGCGGCATTAAAACGGCAACCTCATTGATTAATAACTTGCCATCAAGCATGGCGATTCACTTTGTCATTCCAAATGATGTCGAATCTCGCCTTAAGCAAGTTATTGATAAATGTTCACCTGAATATATGCAAAAGATATACAACCTTGATGAGAATATGTCTCAAGTACTGCTCCCCTGCATACGCATTATCAAAAAACACAATACTATCTTAGAACAAGAGGCATATTTGTATGGCTACTGATTTTAATACTCATCACCTGTCTGTTAATGAGCTTACGGCTCACAATATAAATGCCCCTACTATGGATCATAATGATAACAAATCGTTAGATAGTCCATTAATCGACAATGACTTAAATGACTTAGAAAGGGGTGTTGATGACTATTTGAATGATGACTTTAGACTCAACTATTCTCTTAATAAGATTGTTTTGGTTAACTCTGCGAGTCATGCTTACTCAGAGATACCCATCGATGAGCCTTTAGTACTGCTTGGTAAAAATAACCGCGGCAAAACCTCTAGTCTTGCCGCGACCAAACTTATTTTATATCCTGAAGTCAATTTTAATAACTGTGAAAGCAAATTCAACTTTACGAACAAAGCAAATGACCCCTACAGCAAGGAAGAGTCTTACAAACATTATTTCCCAATCAGTGAATCTTTTATCGCCGTAGAAGTAAAGAATCACGCTGGTTTATTTACGATGCTGCTATACCGTGTTGGAGATTATAAATACCATCGTTTGTTCTTCCCTGTGCCTTATGAAGAGATAAAGCCGTTCATATGGAATGAGCAGACCAATTACTTTGCTGATGAGTTAGGTATTAAAAGCCTGATAGAGGTACAGAAAAAACTGGGTGGATTACACCTCACCACCAAGCAAGAATTACAAAATGTGATGTACGGTAATAGAGGATCTAAGACCAGTCATTTTTGTGTGGTACCGATTAAAGACCAAAAAGAGGCGTCTATTCGCTCTTTTGTCAAAATTTATGAATTAGCGTTTGATGCTGGTAAGGATGAGAAAAAGAAACTGCCCAATGCTATTGCGACTATTATCGAGATGCAGCGGGGACGAGACAAAGAGAAGCTGAACGAAAATGTACATGACCTTAAGATAGAGCGCGCGCAGCTATTTGAAGAAAGTTTAAAGATTAAAAGCTTAACGGAGAATAAAGACGACTATGAATTTATTCAAAAGCAGTTTGATGCTCTACATCTGGATGCAAAACATGCGGTCTTAGAGTACACGGCATTTTTACGAGAATTTAAATTAAAGCAGCAGCAGTATGCTCAAGATAAAATCGCTATTGGTGCTAGAAAGGAAGACATTGAGAGAGAACGCAATCATGCCATAGAAGAAGTAAAGCAAGTTGCAAATGAGATTACTAGATTGGGTACACTGCACAAAGCATTAAAAGAGGAAGTAGCACAGCTGCAGCAACAGAAAATCAAAGCTGAGAAAATATTAGGTCAATTTTCTCACAAAAGCCCACAAGATATTATTGCTGAAATGACTATCCAACGTCATAGGTATGACGAAACTTTTAAAGCCATGCAAGCTAAAGAAAATACAGTTATTTTAATTCAGCAAAAGAATAAGCAGAAACAGGACTTAGAGGAAAAAATAAAATCCGCTCAAAACGGACTTGATAATCATGACTTGTTACTTGCCAATCAGTTACCCTCCCATAGCGCTCATATATCCAGTTTTTTAATGTCAGATTGAGTAGTCATTGCTTATTCTCCTGTTATTGGATTATAAGCAGTTACACAGTTGAGCTATGATGAAGAAACCGTAGAGATAAATTTGTTAAACTAAACGCAGCAACAAAGATTTATTATGGCTAAGGGAGTTATAGCCTACGATCGGTTTTCTACTTTAAAAAATCCGCTACGCAAATAAATAGAAAAATAAGGACTGCTTATCAATTGTTAGTATATATTCTCTCATCTATCTAGCTCAAAACTCACATCCACAATCAGCAGTAAATGCATCACATACTTCATCAGTGATGATGATGCACGGGTCGCTCCGTTATTAGCGGTGTTGATTATATCTTCTTCTTTAGGGCTAATTACCGATAATGAATAACCACTATAATAGTCGTTATCAGTAACGTTTTTTGATAACTGACGATAGTCAGCTTTAAACTCTTTCATTGTTTCTAGCTGTTTTGCTTCATTCATTATTTTCTGATACTTTAACTCCTCTTTTTTAGGTTTGATTGCGCGCTTCATTTGGTAAGCACTGATATTTATTCGCCAATATCTGGCAGGTAGTATTTTTATAGCGATATCTAAATAGTCGTAAAACATCTGTTTTTCATTAAATTTAAAACGAAGGTCGCTATGAGATGAGTTAGCTTTTTTGTAGAATATTGAAAGCATGCGTTGGACATGTTCTTTCGTTGACTGATCAAGATATAGCTTTTCTAATTTAATAAAGCTTTCCTGCACGAGTTGCTGCTCTTTAACAATGGTTGGCAGCGTTGGTGCTATTAATATATGTCCTGACTTTGGCTGTTTGTACTTAGATGTCAATTTGTAATCAGGCTTACCATTTTCATCAGCTGCTATAAGCAGCGCTCGATTGTATAGCTCAACTGCATCTTCATAAACAAAATGATGTTGGGCGGCTTCAGAAACGACTTTACCTGCTTCAATCTCACTCAAGAACTCTTCAATCTGCCAACGTGCATACTTACCAAAAATAGGAGAAACACTAACACTCTCCTCTTCTGTATTTGATGAAGAAAAATATTGCTTACTATTATCAATTTTTTTGATATTTAATAGACCTCTTGCAAAAGTCATAAACCAAGCTCGAAATTAACAACACTGGCGAATAGCTTCATTCTAAGATCATAACGCTGACGACGGTTGCGATACTTATGAGCCACGATTTTGAACAACTTGATTAAGCCTATTTTGTGCTCAACCATAATACGAAACTTAGCCAGATAGTGATTGGCTTGTTTGCAGAGCGCTAACAGCTGACCACCACGTGGCTTTTTAAAGGGGGTGAAGCTTTGTTCATGTAACTTTGCAATGCCCTGATAGCCACTATCGGCTAATAGTTTAGTGTCACAAGGAAGCCAGTCAGGACAAGTATCTTTATACAGCTTAAAATCGTGCACTGACCCTTTGGACGTTTGAATATCTAATATTAAGCCTGTTTTCCAGTGGACGATCACTTGCGCTTTTAAGGTGTGTTGTTTCTTCTTGCCGCTGTAGTACTCTCTTTGGTTTTTTTTGGACGCTCAATTGGGGTTTCAGTGGCATCGACGATGACGACTGTCCAATTAATATCGTCATCGACTCTACTAGGCAGCTTTTTAGGCAGTTCAAACTTGCCTGAATCAATAAGAACATCTTCTACTTTACGAATGATACGACTGGCAGACGACTCATGAATGCCAAAGTCCATACTGATGTGGTACAGCGTTCGATACTCACGCCAATAAGTAAGTGCTAGTAGTATTTGTTCTTCAAGACTAAGCACGCTTGGTCTACCTGATTTAGTCTTTTGTGCTTCACATTGCTGCATAGCATCCAGCATTTCATGGAAGGTCGCTTTATGAATGCCTGTATAGCGTTTAAAGCCTGCATCATTTTTTTTAAGTAGTTTATCTATGTTTGGCATGGTTCCTAGCCAGTTGTGGATGTGTTTCTTATATTAAATCTCTTTGCTACTTTTGCAAGAGGTCTATTAGGCAGTATTAATGAGGATTTTTTAAATATTACCGCTAATAGCCCATTGACGGAGGAAGCGCTACGTCAAATTAGTGATTTTACGGCGCTGTTTACGGTTGATGATGCTAATCATTTGTCCTTTTTATCGTTCACTTTACCTAATACATTTTATCACCCTTATGATGCTGATAAACAGCGCTCCCAGTTTGAAAAAACTATTACACAAGATAAGAAAGAAGCGTCTACATTGAGCCAAGAGATTGGAGAGTTAAACAGCGCACTGTCTCAGTTTGATACAGACATAGGTAAAAAGATTGCTGAGGGGAAAAAACAAGCCCTTAAGGAGCAGATAGTAGAGCTTGATGCCAAGATTACGCTACTTGAAGGGTTATCTTTGATCAAAAGTCAGATAGAGGATAAAACACAGCAAATAAGCCAAAAAGAAAAGGCGCTGGCAGAGGCTCAAGACCTGCGAGCCATTAAAGATCAATCTAAAGCATCAACAGACAGTAAGTACAATCAAATCGTAGAGCAGTTCGATGACATTATTAGCTTCGGTAAAGAGGCTGAAAGCATTACAAGTCTGCTGGCAGGTGTGAGAAAATCGCAGGGATTGCCTTATCTAGCGGAAGACGACCCTGAGATAACATCATATTTAGAAAATAATGATATTGAGATTAATTTAAATGAGGCATCTACAATCGCCAATAGCATAGGCGGGCTAAGTGAGCGTATTAATAGGCTTGTCAGCAAAGTGTCAGATTTTACAGAAGTTGTTTTGGTAGAGGGCATTAATCCGCACCAGCGTATTGAAGGTATCAATAGTCTGGGAGAGGTAATTCAGCAATACAAAAACTCCTTTGATACGCTTGAATTTCAAAAAAGCAATTATCATGACAAAATAAAAACCCATAATAGTGTGATTGATAACTTATTAAAAGAAATTACAGATTCGGCTGGATTACTACGTACGACGATTAGCTCCCTCAATAAAAAATTGAATGAGCATAAGATATCTAACTTACATCAAGTCTCTCTTAAGCTTAACTTAGCACCTGATTTTGCCAATTTGGAACGTACCTATGCTAAACACAATGCCAATCAAACCAGTCTTTTAGATGAGCGCTTTTATGAATCACTTATTAACTATGTTGAAAAGACTAGCCATTCAAACAGTCAACGTTTAAAAATGCGTAATTTGATTGATAGTATTGACTACGAGTATACGCAGGCGACGGGTGAAATCGAACAAAAGTCACAATCAGGCGGTACGACCAGTACCATTACCGCCTTAATTGCCACATTGCTGTTTAGTGAAGCTTTCCAAAAAGGCAGTAGCTTACGCATGCCTATTATTGTGGATGAAGTGGGCACCATTGACAAAGATAATATCAAGACCATTGTTGAACAGGTAAGCAATGCTGGATTCACTATTATATGCGCCAATCCGGGCTTGCATGCAGACACCCTACGCTATATCCCTAATTACATTCGAGTTGATAAAAGCTTGCTCGATGGCAAGCCCAAATCTCGTGATTGTATCTTCCATATTATGCCGAGCCAAATCAACCGTCAGGGGAGGGTTGTGCATGGTCATTAATCGAGAAGCGATATTAGCAGGTATATTAAAGCATAAATCCCATTTTTTTAGATTCGTTGATGTGATTAATGCCAACGAGACAGCGTTACAGTTTCCTATGACAGCGTATCTGAAATTTTACGAACAAGTTATTTATCAAGATGATGACTATGCCTTAAAAGATATCTTAAGTGTCGAGGCATTATTGCAGGCGAATGTATTCGTTAATATTGATGGTTTAACCAATATGGTAACGCTATCAAAAGACATTTATAACATCTTAGTATGGCTGGATATTTCTCGCAAAAAACAATTAGATTCTCAACCTTTTGAATCGCATCGACAAGACGTCGTTCGACTGGCAAATGAGTTGACGACTTTGCCCATTGAGGGTATTAACTTTAAAGAGACTTATGCTTTTTTCTATGAAAAACTTAGCGACATTCAAGTAGATATCTCTGAAAATATGCGAGTCCTAGATTACCGTGTCGATGAAATTGCAGATATGTATAAAAGCCGTGAAATGGGCTCATTAGAGACGGGTTTAGATGAGTTATTTCATAGAGCGCAGCATGTATATCATCGTAACATCACGCCTTGCCTTGAGTTTATTAACCCAAGCCTTGAATTAAAAGGGACTAAAAATCTATCAGAAACCTTAAAAGATCTTGAGCATTATTTTGAAGAAATAGGGGAAGTAGACAAGGCGAGAACACTACAGTTTCGCGTTGGCGCTATCTTCTGTTATTACAAAGACATCAGAGCCATTGCCAGTCGTTTAAACGCTTATTTGGTGAATTTAGCACAAGAAAGAGAGTTCTTTTTGAGTATGGAGCGCGCTTTTGGGGTGTTGGTTGAATCGCTAGTGCCTTTAAGGCATGGACGCCATCAGAATAAATACTTAAATGCGGACAGCGAGGTATTCAAGCTTGCCACAACCTTTGATGGTTTAGAAGATCATAAAAAAAAGTACGAGAAACGTTTTAACTATTCACCAAGTAGGGGACTGGATCATTTTAATAATTATTATGAGATGATGCTCAGACGTCCGTTGAAGCAAAAGCTGGATAATCCCTTACGTGCGTTACCACTAGAGATTGACATTGAAGAGGAACGCTGCGAACAAATATTGAGTATAACGTTATATGAGATAGCAGTGGATAATATGATTGAGAATGTACAACGCTATGTGTGGCAGAAGCTACAGGAGTTATTGCCTAATGCAGGCATAATAGATTTTTTGTATGCGCTCGAATACTTTTTAAGTGCACTGGATGACGCATGTGTGTCTCAGCGCCGCAACGATCGTGATAGGATTGATGATGGTGTTTATTATCTTGATTATATCATTTGGGATTATGCAGAAGCCTCACTTTAAACATCCTAACGTTACTTCAAATAGACAGGTAGCACGCTATTATGGCAAATTACACATTAAGCAAAGAGATATATAGCCATTTAATGAATGGAAAGATGCTCAATAAACATCTCCTTGATAATGCAGGTGATGACACCGTTAATCCATTATTTATTGAGATAATAGACAATAAAGATGAATACGTTAAACAGTATAAAATGAGCGGTTATCATCTGGTTATTGCACCAATAAATGATCCTGAGTATATTTGCATCGTTGCTACAGGCACGCTAGATGGCACAAAAACTGAACTAGCAATGAAAGCGATGACTATGTTGCTTGTTATTGGTCAATATATTAATCACCATAAATTTAAACTCAGTAAATTAACCAATGCAAAAAGTGGTGGCTTGACTGAAGATGATTTTTTGAAAATGGCAGACATGCCTCATGTTAAAGAGATATTGGAGAAGTCCAAACTCATCACAAAAGGTGAGCGGACGTTACAAGACGTGGTTATGAAACTATTGGTTCATCGAGATATTATGATTGAAGTACCTAGCAAAAAAGCTTATATATTAACCAACCCAGGCCATTCTTTTTATCAGGAGATTCAGCGTAAGTTTGACACTGAGTCTGAGCTAGCAAATGAAGAAGATAATACGACAATAGATACGCAAGCAAGTTAATATTCAGAACAGCAATGTGTTATGACTTGATTACCTAACTTGCCAATGTAGCTAATATGATAATTATATTTGGCTCATCAATCAGTTTTTATTGCCCATAAAAAACTCTTCACTATCTCTTTAATTTTAAGACCGCTTTATTAGTTTTTTTATATACATCAAAAACAGGCTTATTACTTAGTAGTAGTAAGCCTGTTTTTGATGTAATGAGTCTCGTAAATGTGCAACGAGCAGTTTTAACTTTTGATCCGGTTGTCTGGCCTTAGGATAAACCGCATATAGCCCCAGCTTCTTGCTGGTAAAACATTGTAAAATCTGCGTGAGTGTATTTTTCTGTATCTCCTCATAGATCAACACTTGTGGTAAAAAAGCGATACCTAAATCGCTAAGCGCGGCTTGTTTAATTGCACTCAGATGATTGCTATGAAACCGACCAGGGACAGATATTAATTGCTCTTTGCCGTCTATATATAGCGGCCATGTACTGTTAGCCGTATTATCAAACTTATAAACCAAGCACTCATGATTTTGTAACTGTTCAGGAGTTTGAGGCGCACCATGTTGCTCTAAATAGGCTGGAGTCGCGCATATAATCCACTGGCTATCTATAAGGCGCCTTGCAATGAGTGAAGAATCTTCAAGCACAGCGGTCCTTAGTGCCAAATCAAATCCTTCCTCTATCAAGTCAACCAATCGATTGGTAATTTGTAACTCTACTGATACTTCAGGGTGTTGTTTACAGAATTCGGCAATAGATTCGCTAAATATGAAATTCGCAGAGACCACAGGCATGGTTATACGTATATGACCTTTCATATCTTCGCCGTAACCCGTGACAGCATTTTCAGCTTCTTGAAAGGCGGATTTAGCAATTTTAGCTTTGTTATAAAGCGCCCTGCCTGCATCGGTTAAGCTCAACTTTCTAGTGGTTCTATAAAGCAGTTGTATATTTAAGTTCTCTTCTAATCTCGCAATGCGCTTGCTCACTACCGAGTTCGTCAATGATAATTTTTCAGCGACTCTAGAGAATGACCCTTCTTCGACAACTTGAACGAATAAAATCATGTCGTCAGCTTTGGTCACACTTGTTCTCCAATTTTAGTAATGTGTTTCTAATTATAGCAAAAAAGGAAAATAACATTGTCCATTGATGCAATATATCAATGAATTAACAAGGCGTAGACTATTTCAGGGCATTTTTAACATTGGGACATAAACTGTCGCAAGTCGTGCTCGGCTTTGTCTACAAGACAGCTTTAGTAAATAAGCAGTCCCTATTTGTGAATATTTAATACAACTTAGTCATCATAGATTCGTCAAAATAAAGGCTTCGATGACTTAGTTCAAGGAAGATCACACAATCAAAAGGATGTAATTTTGAATCAAACAATATATGGGCTTTTGGCATTACTGCCAATCGTTCTCTGTGGTATTTTTCTGATAGGTTTGCAATGGTCAGCTAAAAAAACAATGCCTATCATTTTAGTGGTTACCGCTGCGCTTGCCATTTTTATATGGGATATGACGCTTAACCGAGTGTCATCATCTATTATTCAGGGTTTGGTCATTACGGTTTCGGTATTGTGGATAGTCTTTGGTGCTATTTTTTTGTTGAATACATTAAAACATACTGGTGCAATCGCCGTTATCCGTGCTGGGTTTACTAATGTATCGCCAGATAGGCGTGTGCAAGCCATTATTATTGCATGGTGCTTTGGTTGCTTTCTTGAGGGCGCCTCTGGTTTTGGTACAGCTGCCGCTATTGCAGCGCCTTTGCTGGTGGCAGTAGGATTTCCGGCGCTGGGTGCGGTGTTGATGGGAATGATGATACAAAGTACACCTGTATCATTTGGTGCGGTCGGTACGCCTATTGTGATAGGGGTAAATGATGGGTTAGATAAAGCTGCCATTAGTGCTCAACTGGCACAACAAGGAGTACAGTGGGGCGAATTTTTACAACTGATTACCAGTCAAGTCGCCATTATTCACGGTGTCATTGGTACGTTTATGCCACTTTTTATGGTGATGATGCTCACTCGCTTCTTTGGTAAAAACAAAAGCTGGCGGGAAGGCTTTGCGATTTGGCCGTTTGCAATTTTTGCAGGCTTGGCATTTACAATCCCTTATATGATAACCGGTGTTTTTTTAGGGCCAGAGTTTCCGTCACTGGTCGGTGGCTTGGTCAGTATTACTGTCGTTGTTAATGCTGCTAAAAGAGGGTTTTTGGTACCAAAAACCACATGGGATTTTGAACCGCAAAAAAACTGGCCGAGTGAATGGCTTGGTAAGTTAGTGGTCAGTAAAGAAGATATTACGCTAACCTTGAGTGATAAGAAGATGTCCACCCTTATGGCGTGGTTCCCTTATTTATTGGTTGCCCTTTTACTGGTGTTTTCAAGAGTATTTACAGGCTTTCAGTCTTTACTTAACAGTGTAGCAGTAGACCTAACCTCGATTTTAGGTGAGACAGATATCAGTGCCAGTTTTAGTCCTTTATACTTACCGGGCGGCTTGTTACTAATTAGTGCTTTGGTTGCCGCCGCTTTTCAAACTAGAAAGCCCGTCAGCGCACTAAACAGTGCCTTTAAAGAATCAGGTAAGACTGTGTTAGGGGCAGGTTTTGTACTTATCTTTACGATTCCAATGGTTAGAATTTTTATTAATTCAGGCATAAACTTATCAGATGTGGCGAGTATGCCAGTCGCCAGTGCAGAGTTGTTTTCAGGTACTTTTGGCAATGTTTTTCCATTGATTAGTGCAACCATTGGTGCTTTAGGTGCATTTATCGCAGGCTCTAATACCGTATCTAATATGATGTTCAGTCAATTCCAATATGAAGCCGCCATGAGCTTACATATTTCACCTTCTCTAATCATCGCAGCGCAAGCGGTTGGTGCCGCAGCCGGTAATATGGTTGCCATACATAACGTGGTGGCTGCATCAGCAACGGTGGGTTTACTTGGTATGGAGGGCGCCACACTTAGGCGTACTATTTTACCCACCATATACTATGTGTTGTTCTGTGGCATCATCGTCATGGCCGCCATTTATATTTTTGGTTTTCAAGGTCCCTTGGCATCATGAGTGACACACCATTACAAGATAAGGAGAGTCATATATCTTCGTCAAATCAAGCTTCTCAAGGCATGCTTAGTCCTGATCAGGTGTTAGATAAACTAACCAACTTGCTAGGCGCGAGTAATGTACAAGCTGATCCAGAGAAAAATGAGCACTATAGAATGGGGTGGCGCTCTGGTGGCGGCAGTGCCTTAGCGGTTTTGTTTCCGCAAACATTGCTGGACATTTGGCGTAGCCTAGAAGTGTGCGTTGAAGGCGACTGTATTATCATTATGCAAGCGGCAAAAACAGGCCTGACTGAAGGCTCAACACCAAGCGGTAATGACTACGATAGACCCGTTGTGGTGATTAATACGCTTGCCATAAACCAGTTGTATTTGGTGAATGATGGCGAGCAAGTGATTAGCTTGTCTGGGGCGACATTGCATCAGTTGCAAAGTCAGCTTAATGCTGTCAATAGAGCGCCTCACTCTGTCATCGGTTCCTCGACGTTAGGTGCGTCTATTATTGGTGGTATATCTAATAACTCTGGTGGAGCTCTGGTTAAAAGAGGGCCTGCTTACACCGAGCTTGCATTGTTTGCCCAAATAAATGAACACGGTCAACTGGTGCTAGTCAATCATCTAGACGTCAAGTTGGGTGATACTCCTGAAGAAATATTAACGAATTTGCAAAACGGTCATTTTGATAGAAGAGAATTACCTGACACTGGTAAGCTCGCATCTGACAGAGAGTACATCGCCCGAGTAAAAGATGTTGATGCAAGCACGCCCAGTCGCTTTAATGCGGACAAGCGCAGACTGTATGAAGCAAGCGGCTGTGCTGGCAAGCTTGCCGTATTTGCAGTACGTCTTGACACTTATCCAATAGCGGCAAAAGAGCAAACTTTCTACATAGGCACCAACAGTGTGAGTGAGCTTGCACAGCTCAGAAGACAGATACTATCCCGCTTCGACAATATCCCTGAAGTGGGCGAGTATATGCATCGTGATATATTTGATGTCTCCGCTAAATACGGTAAAGACACGTTCTTGAGTATCAAGCATCTCGGTACAAATGCTTTACCTAGACTGTTCTCTATCAAAGGCGCTATGGATGCAAAATTTCATAAGTGGTCATGGATGCCAAAGCATTTCACTGACAAAGTCATGCAGTTTATCGCTACTCTATTTCCAAAGCATTTGCCCAAGCGCATGATGGAGTACCGTAATCAATACGAGCATCACCTCATCATAAAAATGAGTGATGAAGGTATAGCAGAGGCTCAAGATTTTCTGAAGACGTTTTTTGATGCGTCGGACACAGGTAATTATTTTGAATGTAGTAAGGAAGAATCAGAAAGCGCGCTTTTAAATCGTTTTGCCGCAGCCGGTGCCGCATTACGCTATGAAGTTATACATGAAAAAGAGGTCGGTGAGATATTAGCGCTGGATATTGCCATACCACGTAACGAGCTAGAGTGGCTTGAAAAACTACCTGAAGTCATTGAAAAACACTTAGAAAAGAAGCTGTATTACGGACATTTCTTTTGCTATGTGTTTCATCAAGACTATATCTTGAAAAAGGGCAGTGATGCCAAGCTTGTTAAAAAGATGATGTTAGAGCTATTGAGCGCACGCGGAGCCAAATATCCTGCTGAGCATAATGTCGGTCATCTATACGAAGCAGAGCCTGATTTGCAGAATTTCTATAAAAGTCTAGACCCAACCAATAGCTTTAATCCCGGCATCGGTAAAATGTCGAAAACCAAACGTAACTGCTCGTGCTGTGTGTAATAGTGAGTGTGGGCTAAGCTTGCTGCTTCAAAAATAAGCCAATTGCATCCATCGTTTAGCACTAATCAATAGATAATTAGAAATTCAAAAATATTACATAGATATCTAACAGAATAAGGGCAAGCGTATGATTATTTCATCTCCAAACGACTACAGGGCTGCTGCCAAGCGCCGACTGCCACCATTTCTATTTCATTATATAGATGGCGGTGCTTATGAGGAATATACCTTAAAACATAATGTTGAAGATTTATCAAAAATTGCCCTTAGACAACGTGTACTGAATGATATGTCACAACTGAGCTTAGAGACGCAGTTATTTGATGAAACTCTGTCTATGCCTGTCGCGTTGTCACCCGTGGGTCTGACAGGTATGTATGCACGTCGCGGAGAAGTGCAGGCCGCTATTTCAGCCGATCAAAAAGGCATTCCGTTTACCATGTCGACAGTTTCGGTTTGTCCGATTGAGGAAGTAGTGCCTAAAATTAACCGTCCAATGTGGTTTCAGCTTTACGTATTAAAGGACCGAGGATTTATGAAAAATGCCTTGGAGCGTGCCAAAGCGGCGGGGTGTTCGACCTTGGTTTTTACGGTAGATATGCCAGTACCAGGGGCACGCTACCGAGATATGCACTCCGGTATGAGCGGTAAAAATGCCGCTATGCGCCGTTACTTCCAGTCTGTGACGCATCCGCAATGGGCATGGGATGTAGGACTAAATGGCCGTCCGCACGATCTGGGTAATATATCTACTTATTTAGGTAAGCCAACAGGATTGGAAGACTATATAGGCTGGCTAGGTAATAACTTTGACCCCTCTATTTCTTGGAAAGATTTAGATTGGATTCGCGAGTACTGGGATGGACCTATGGTCATCAAAGGTATTTTGGATCCAGAAGATGCCAAAGATGCGGTGCGTTTTGGAGCCGACGGCATAGTCGTATCGAATCATGGTGGGCGACAGCTGGACGGTGTTTTATCCAGTGCACGGGCGCTGCCTCCTATTGCCGATGCAGTTAAAGGAGAGATTAAAATCTTAGCCGACTCTGGCATACGCAATGGCTTAGATATTGTGCGTATGTTGGCTTTGGGCGCTGATATTTGCATGCTAGGGCGCGCCTTTATTTATGCTTTAGCAGCGGATGGCGGTGCAGGGGTAAGCAATTTGTTAGAACTGCTAGATAAAGAAATACGCGTCGCAATGACCTTGACTGGTGCCAAAACGATTGCTGATATTAATTCTGACTGTTTGGTGAAACTGGATAATTAAACCGAGGCTATAGAGTTTGTCAGTACACGAAGTGAGCTATTGCAAATAAGATACCGGAGATTAGAAGCCGTCGGCTTGGTCGTTGAACACAAGCGCGAGGTTGCAGAAATTCCAATATCTAGGCTACCAACAATCGAATGTTAGGGTGTTTTGGTTGTTATGTGATGACTGGGAATGAGATGCTATGCAAAGGGCTTATTGTGCATTGTGAATGCTAATAGGCATATTATTGTTGAGTGATATGATCAACGTAGAGTAAGTATTACGTTGAACCCCGGAGCTTATCTATATAATCAGCCCAATTTTGCATCATTAGCACTCTGGTATCAATTTCATCTAATCGGTTATAAGCGCCGCCATGCGTATCCTTTATTCGATGTCCTAATTGCAGCTCGGTCACGATATCTGAATAACGCAACTCAGGTTGCTCCATAAGTAAGGTTTTAGCTGATGCTCGAAAGCCATGAGCGCATTGCACATCTTTGTAGCCAAGCCTATGAAATATTTGTACTAGTGTTGCTTTGCTAATATAAGGATTGCTTGAGACACGTATCGATGCAAATACATGTTCTTTGTGACCTGTGATTGCTTGTATTTTTCGTAAGCGCTCAATTACTTGAGTGGCTAGTGGTACAACTAAATGAGATACCATGTCATCACGACCTTCGCCTTTAGTAGGAGAAAACTCCCATAGCTTATTATCCCAATCTATATCTTGCCAACGCATAGACCGCAAATCGATACTACGCACAAAGACATACGGTAGTAAATTCATCGCTTCTAATGTGGTTTTACTTGCACCTTTGAAATGGGACATATCGTTCAGGAGGGTAGCAAACTGATCAGGCTTGGTAATGGCTGGTAAGTGGTTGCCTGAACTGGCAGGTGCGAGCTCGCCACGTGTATCAATAGCTACATTTCTATCGCATAATCCTCTTGCGACAGCAAATGAGAAGACTTTTTCAGTATAAAGCCGAGTGCTGGCACCAACGAAGGTTGCTTGATTTTCATTGTTTTGAATCGCCTCACATACACTCAATATCATCTCGCTCGTGATATCATTCATTCTTAAGTCGCCAATTTCTTGGCACATGTATCCTAGACACAAATCCCAAAATTTAAGGGTTGAGTCACTAAACGCGCGCTTTCTAGATTTACTATGGTGACGACTTGACGTTTTGTGATCTCGCCACGCTTGTGTGATTTCAGAAAATGTGGCGTTCTTTAGATGAGCATACTTATTGACTTGCTCTTTTTTATGAATGGCTTTAGGGTCGGAGCCTTGTGCGACCATGCTAAGTATAGTTTCTGCTTTATACTTAGCTTCATATAGACTGATATCTTCGACCTTACCTAGCATCATTCTAGGGCGCTTACCATCGATATGGGGATGAGCGTACCGTAAGTAGTATTCCTTTTTACCATTTGGATAAATACGAATACTTAAACCCGCGATACCTGAGACACTGACCGAGTAATCTTTATCTCGGCATTCAAGTTTATTGATATCATTTAAATTATCGACAGCCATGATGTACATCCGTCAGCTTTATAAGCTAGGTAAATTGTGAATGTTAATCTATTATCTCTATACTTAGATTTAGAGCAATCTTTGCGCACGTTTTATAAATCCTGAGAAGCGTCTTCTGGGAAACGTAGATAGCTATTGGACACTAACATGGACACTGTTATTCATTAGTGAGTTTACAAAACCCTTTAAATGGAAGGTTGTAAAGTAGAATCATCCCCAAACTTCACTTGGGGATGATTGTAGTATAACGACTGAAGGAGGAGTAGGCTATGCGTTTATTGAGCTGTAGGTTATTATTACTGGTTATTTTGGTCAAATAATTGGAGTTAATATAAGATGGATGCTTTGCCTAGCATTTGATTGAGCATATTTTTGAAAAAAACCATGCTCCTGTACGTGCACAGAATATAAAAATTATGGGCATAGTACTGTTCTGTGCAAATTTGGCGGTTGTCAAATTAGTGCTTTAGATGAAATTATATTACGAATAGTGAGGGGTTTTTGATAACTTAAAACAAAAAGTATTACAGCTTAGTTGGTCATGATATTCGCCACTATAAGGTAGTTCCAAACCAGACTTGCAGACAGGCTAAGTAGGAGCATTGTAAGATCATACCTGCGCTATTAGAATTGATATGAAGTAACAGATATCAAAAAGATTTATGATTTTTGAGCTAAGCTAATAATCTATAGGTAGTGATATCTTTATATGCCTAACGTATTGCAAGAGCATTCGTACCAAAGAGCCAGATGATTAAGATGCTAACAATTGAAAAATGATAGCGAAATTGGCTATTGGGTGATGATTAGTAATTAGTAATTAGGAATTGGATAAAGTACTGATTAGATATTCTGGCAGATGTAGCCAGTATGATGGTGACACATAGAACAAAATCATCAAACAGTTTAGCTTTAAAGCTTCTATGAGTGATAAAGAAGATTTAGTTAAGGTTTACCATAGTGATGATTGCAATACATGTGAAACGGTTATTAACTAAGCTGACTAGTTGTTTATGATATAAACATAACCCCATGAATTTACTATCAGGTACTGCTTATTTAACATAATATACATTATGCGAAAACAAACCAATGGCTTTAGAAGTTAGGCTCATAGTTTTATACAGTGCCATTTATAAGCTCGCATGTATAAGCTCTCATGATTGTTTCTGTGATTTTTATTTAGGGTTTATAGCGTTTTATATTTAGATATTAATAAAAATAACACTCAACATTTACTAGCGACAGGTTTCTAGTAAATGCTTGCGCAAAGACTTGCCATCTTCATCTAAAATCACACCTGCCACTCGGCAATTAGCATCGTCATCGGTACCATTACATGACAACTCGTAATAAACATTGCTGCCATGTGCCAAAATCACTTGCACCAATCCTTCGTCAGTCATCGAAAACTGTTTGTCTTGTGCATAATCAGGATCTTGCGAATCCCACAATACATCATAATCAACATGACAAGATATTTGCTCTCTATCAAAATAATCCTGTTCAATCTGCATCGCGGCTTGTAGATCTGGGTCGGCATACTGTTGCAATACGACCGGATTATCCATGCCTTGATTGTTGACATCTTGCTGATACATGTTGCTAATGGTCGCTATTTTTATGGCTGCATAAGTCTGAGTTGACTCTGCTATCTCAGCTATAGCAGAATTGGTTGCTATTAGTCCCATAGCTAGCAGCGTCAGTGAATAATGTGTTGGCATAGCGTTCTCTACGAGCTTCAATGATATAAGTGTTATAAACCATTACATCATAACCATATTATGACTCTGCTGTATTATCGTATCATTCCGGTTTATCTACTAAAAACGATCTATTACTTAATAACTTTTTGCTTAGTAATCTTGTGAAACTTGCCCAATTATATTCACAGTAACGTATATTTCGATAACCACTGCGATAAGGATGCTTTATGACCCTATTATCTACTTTCAAAGACCGTTCATCTAAATTAACCGTTGGCGGCGCATTGGCTTTGGCGCTAGCAGCAACTGGCTGTCAATCTTCTGCTGAATCCAATATAGCCACTCCAAATCAATCTAACGGCCATTCATCAACGCCTGTTGTCTCCGATATCAGTCAGCAAACCCTTAAGCAGCAAGCCTTACGTATTCAGCGCGCGCTTGCAAATAAAGACTTCGCTCGCATCACCAATGATATTCATCCAACCCGTGGCGTCCGTTTTTCGATGTATGCCTATGTGCGTCCTGAGACAGATAAAGTCTTTAACCGTGAACAATTCGCCCAATATTTGCAACAGTCCAAAATTCGTTTTACTTGGGGTGAAAAAGACGGTACGGGCGATCTACTCGTCACGCCACTACCTACATATTTAGACACGTGGATTGATGCTAGCAAATTTAACAATGCCAGTATCAGTATTAATGAGTTCCAACACAGTGGGAATATGATTAATAACCTAAAGAAAATTTATCCCAATTCAGAGGTTGTCGAGTTTTATCATAAAGGCTCGGAGGAATACGCTGGTATGGATTGGCGCATCATGCGTTTAGTGTTTGAAGAGTATGAAGGTAAACGCTATTTGGTCGCTATTGTGAATGAGCAATGGACAACTTAAATAGTTTTTATCTAAAAAAACATAGACTTAAAGGAAAAATAAGCCAAAAAAAAGGCGGTGTCATAAAACCTATGCACTGCCCTTTTTTATTGCTTTTTCATGCCTATACATTCATTATCGAACATTAATAGTGACTATTAATGATTTTGATTAAAGTGGTGTTTGGCGAAAAAACTTCATCATTATGTCGTAAATATCAGGGTAAGCATCGATCAGCTTTTGCGGCGTCTCAAAAAACACCTCACTGAGTACCGCAAAAAACTCCGCAGGATTAGTCGCGCCATAACGATCAAGACCTGATTTATGATGGCTTTGAAAATCCTCAAAATCTCGTGTCATAATTTCAGTCCAGCGCGCAGGATTCATATCCACTTGTAGCGGTGGAAAGCCGTTGGCACGACCATTTAACATATCAAGTTTATGCACAAACTCATGAATGACGACATTATGACCGTCGCGCTCCCCTGAGTGTTTGGCATCCTTCCACGACAGAATAACGGGGCCGCGCAGCCATGCTTCGCCGCTACGGTGCTGACTGCCCTCATGGACAATGCCCAGCTCATCGACAGTGGTGGT
Organism: Psychrobacter sp. PG1; assembly: GCF_014897815.1. Lineage (GTDB taxonomy): Bacteria > Pseudomonadota > Gammaproteobacteria > Pseudomonadales > Moraxellaceae > Psychrobacter. The sequence continues at coordinate 34,119 of NZ_JABUZG010000038.1, read as the reverse complement.
TTCGCTCTTGTAGGAACTAGGATAAATAATAATGGCTGACCAGCCAGCATACCACTCAAGGCTAAGGTTTAAGATAGGCAAGCAAGCTTGCAAGGCGATGGATTGCCGCACCGTATCGCTAATCTCAAAACCTTGTGCGCCCGTGATTGACTTATCCGCCAAAAACAGCGTCGCCAGCTCAAACAAGCGTGTTAGCTCGTCCTCATTTAACCGATCAAGTATCACAATACGCTGAGCCGCTTGCAGCCAGTCAGCATGAGTAAACTCACTGTTGTCCAATATGCGCTGCTCGCGCCAGTCTTTTATGATGTCAAACATACACTTTATCCCTATTCTTCTTAGTATATAGGCCAGCCGTTCTACGTATATTATAGCGATAACCAGTAGCACGCCATGATAATTACTATATTAAAATGTATAAAAAACGCCGCTCATAAATACATTACTGAGCGGCGCAGACTGTCATCCATACATTATGTTTTAAAATTGATATTGTAAGCCTAACTGTACTGAGCTGTCTTTATCATCACGTGCAAAGGTGGTATCACCATTCAGATAAGCATAGACATTGTTATGAACCTTGTTACTCACACTCAGCTCAAACGTCTCGATTTGAACGTCATAGCGCTGTAACCACAAAAACGTCTGTGTATAGCGACTGATTATTTCAATCAGGCCGCGCCCTTCATTGGTATTCAACTCAGGGCTTTGAGCTGTCTTTCTGATAAGGTTTAACGCTTGCTGCAATTCACTGGAGTTTTTATCAAGGCGCTGTTGGTTAAGCGTATATCCTTTCACCAAGTACTCACGTAAGCGCTGGGTGGCCCAAATGCGGAACTGAGTGCCTTTTTTGGAGTTCACACGATAGCCCACAGAAATAATGGCATCTAGGTTGTAAAATCGAATATTACGGCGGACTTGTCGTTTACCCTCCTGACGAACTACCGAGGATTGCTCGGTAGTTGCTTCTGGGTCTAATTCACCTTCTTTATAGATGTTTTTTAGGTGCAAACCAATCGTGTCAGAGTCCTTTTCAAACAGTGTGGCTAATTGTGCTTGTGAGAGCCACAAAGTATCATGCTCTAAGCGAATCTCAATCCGAGTCTGTCCATCAGCACTTTCGTATATCTCTACTTTTACCGCATCATCATTAGACTTCTTGCATAAGTCATCGTCAGCCCTTGTAATTCCGTCAGTGGAAGTCAATGAACTGGTACTTTTGCAAGAGATCTATTCATAAAGAGCTCTCGTCGCGTAATAACACACTATAATCTAATAAAAATAACGATATCTTAAGCTATCTAACTTTTAAGTACATCGATGATAATTAGGACAACAAAAAACCCAAGCCAGTACATAATGACTGACTTGGGTTTGGTGTTTTGAATAGCATCATAACGATGTCTCGTTCAGTGTTGTTTAATCTACCTCATAACCTGGTACATGGAAAACTCACTGGACTGCACCTAGATAGTGCCCCTAGTGCATTAGCAGGACTGAAACAGTCTTCCTTGGGTAAAATGCAATGGCTTGACTCGTGGACGCAGCATCGTCCTTCACCGAAAACGGTGAAACGCTAAATCTCACAACGTCCCTATTCTGCCCCAGTCTCAAGCAAGCTGTCAATCAATCTTTATCCAATAGTGGTAACTATTAATATGTATGCGTCATTTAGTGTCGCACAGTTTTACTTGTTCATTTGCGCGTCATAAGATGTCGTGTTTCTATTTTTAATTAACAAAAGTTTTTGATATTTATTATCAAATAGGCTTTTATGTGCTTACAAAATATCATTCGCTGACTACATTATTATTAAGGCACACCGCTATGAGTCTGTCGTTCGAACAAATTCAGCATGCTTGGCAGGTACAAGATCCAAGCTTGGTCGAAAAGCTTTGTTTATTATCCCAGCAACCCGATCCGTTACCTGAATCACCTATATCAGAGGACGAGCTGACATTTGAGCGATTTCTACATAAGGTTCTGAGTTATTCGTTCCGAGAGCAGCCTCCTGAAGCACAGTTTGCAGAGCGTGTAGCGATAATGGCAGTCTTAGAGTCAAAAGTTATATCAGTATAGCGTTGAGGGCGAGCGCTTTATGGTGCTACAGACAGCGGGTAGCTTAGCGACGTCGCAGGCAGTGTTCAATAAACTACAAAACGACATTGACCAGCGTGCTGAGAGCAACCTCAATACGGTAGCGACGTTGTTTGATGCGGCGCAAATGGTTGGCGAATGTATGCGTGATATTATGAATCATGCAAAAGCAGTCGCTAATTCTAGTCGCGATGGGGCTTTTACTAGCTCATTTATGCTTGGTGGTCAAATTAAAGGACATCCGCCTGAGTTATACCTAATTTATCCTGAAGGCAATTGCATCAAAGCCACAGAAGATACGCCTTTCTTTCAGTTGGGCGAAAGCAAATACGGCAAACCTATTTTGGATCGTTCTGTCAGCTATAACACGGATGTAAGACACGCGGCACGTGCCTTGATGCTATCATTTGATTCCACGATTCACTCAAATCTATCAGTCGGTATGCCGATAGATTTTGTGCTTTATGAAAATTACAGTTTAATCTTACCCAAAGGTCACCGTATTGATGAGCGTGATGAATATTTTAATACCATCCGTCATCAATGGTCAGATGCGTTACGTCGCACGTTAGTTGAATTGCCTAAATGCCCTGATAATTATTGGGGATAGACCCTTCACCCTTAGACCCAATTTGAAGGCTGGTCGTCACATCAATAAAATCACACCAATAAAAACGGTGCGGTGCGACTGTCTTCTGATTGGGCCACGTCTTCTGGCGTACCTTGAGCGACAATTAACCCGCCCTCATCACCTGCCCCTGGCCCCATATCAATCATCCAGTCGCTATTACTGGCTACTTGCATATCATGCTCAACCATGATGACGGTGTTCCCTGCATCGACCAAACCGTTTAATTGCGTCATCAGCATGGATACATCAGCAGGATGTAAACCTGTGGTTGGCTCATCTAAGATATAGAGCGTATCGCCTCGTTGCGTGCGTTGTAGTTCAGTGGCAAGCTTGATGCGCTGTGCTTCACCCCCTGACAGCTCAGTGGCGGGCTGCCCCAAACGTAAGTAGCCAAGCCCCACTTGCAGCAATGCATCCAATGCGCGCAAGATAGGCGCTTCATCAACAAAGAACTCATGAGCCGCTTCAACGGTTAAATTTAATACTTCAGCAATGTTTTTATCTCGATACGTGATGGTAAGTGTTTCTTCGTCATAGCGTTGCCCATGACAGACCTGGCAAGGTGCATAGACACTTGGTAAAAATAGCAGCTCCACACTGACAAAACCCAAACCTTCACAATTTGGACAGCGGCCTTTTTTGGTGTTAAACGAGAAACGTCCAGCGTCATAGCCATGTGCTTTTGCTTGCTTAGTTGCGGCAAACAGCTTACGCACATCATCGAACAATCCTGTATAGGTTGCTAGGTTTGAGCGCGGTGTCCGCCCAATCGCCTTTTGATTGATATTAATAAGACGACGGACTTGCTCCATGCCAGCGACAATTTCACCACCAGTGACTGTCTCAAGCTCTTGCTCAAGCAAATCTGCCTCACCTACAGGCGCTTCAGTAACCGTCTTTTGCCCCAATACTTCACTGATAAGCTCTACCAATGCTTGGCTGACAAGACTCGACTTACCTGACCCTGAGACACCCGTGACACTAGTCATCACCCCAAGCGGAAACTCAACATCCAAGCCTGTTATATTATTGCGCTCGATATTTGCGAGTTTCAGCCACGCTGTCGGTTGCCTTGTGTCAGATTTTGACTGATGATTCGCCGTGTCGTTAGCAAAGAGATATTGACCCGTATGCGACTGCGCAACCTCACGTAGCCCTTCTACAGGCCCACTATAGACAATCTCTCCGCCATGCGTGCCAGCCTGTGGCCCGACATCTACCACCCAATCAGCATGCCCAATCACACTCACGTCGTGCTCAACCACAAACACCGAGTTACCAGACGCGATCAACTCATCTAGCGCCCCAAGTAGCGCCTGCGTGTCAGCAGGGTGCAGACCTGCTGATGGCTCATCAAGGACATAAACCACGCCAAACAGTTGCGAGCGAATCTGGGTCGCTAATCGCAATCGCTGTAGCTCACCAGGCGATAGCGTTGGTGTGGTACGCTCAAGCGACAGATAGCCCAGACCAAGCCTTGTTAGTGCCTCAATACGAGAGAGAATATCACTGGCAATACGCTGGGCAACGATGGCTTTTTCGCGGTTTGGTGTGTCATCTGCCACTTTGGTGTGTGCTGTTTTCTCAAGTTTGATGGCCATATCCGTCAATGTGAGCTGCGATAGCTCACCGATATCGAGTCCTGCAAATTTAACCGACAGTGATTCTTTCTTAAGTTTTTTGCCGTGACATTCTGGACACTCGGATATCTGCATAAATTGCGAGACGCGTTTCTTGGTGCGCGGGCTTTGAGTAGTGGCAAAAGAATGCAAAATAAAGTTTTTGGCACTGGTAAACGTACCCATATAGTTTGGCTTTTCCCCTTTCTCAATTGCCTCCCGTGTCTGTTCTATATCATACTCAGGATAAACAGGCACTGTTGGTGTCTCATCGGTAAACAAGATCCAGTCGCGGGTCTTCTTTGGCAGGGTGTGCCAAGACTTATCGATATCATAGCCTAGTGTGGTCAATATACGGCTCAGGTTTTGACCTTGCCATGCCGGTGGCCATGCCGCAATGGCACGCTCGCGAATGCTCTTGGTATTATCTGGTACCAGCAGATCCTCGGTGACCTCAAACACACGGCCGATACCTGAACACGTGGGACAGGCACCATCTGGCGTATTGGGCGAGAACGCATCGGCATACAGTATCTCTTGGCCGGCGGGATACTCTCCGGCTCGTGAGTACAGCATACGAAGACCATTAGATATGGTTGTTACACTACCGACGGACGAGCGTACTGACGGCGTACCCCGCTGCTGCTGTAAGGCAACTGCTGGCGGTAACCCTTCTATAGTATCGACATCGGGTTCATCAACCTGATCGATGAGCCTTCTGGCATAAGGCGATACTGAATCAAGATAGCGGCGCTGTGACTCGGCAAATAGCGTACCGAATGCCAGTGATGATTTTCCCGATCCAGATATACCCGTAAAGACCACTAAGGCATTGCGCGGTAAATCCACATCGACGTTCTTTAAATTATGAACGCGTGCGCCTCTGACTTGGATAATGTCTCGGTTATAGTGAGGATAGCCATGTTTCGCCGTGTCTGTCTGATTTGAAGTTTCTTCTAATGTTTTTGAATGGGCCATAGCGCTACTGTTCCTAACGAATTTGTGGTTATTTTTATAAATGGTGCAAATGTTAACACGTACTGATGTCAGGGCTTGGCAAGGCTTACGTATCAATATCATAGACAGACAAAACAATAACTTAAGTCACCCAATAATCAATAATAAAAAAACCCACATCAATGCGGGTTTTGTTTAGCAAGAAAAAATACTATTAGGATAAAGATCATTTAGAGATTAAGACACCACTAAGCGCATCAATTGGGTACTGATATAACCGCCAAATGTCCCTACTGCATAACCTAAAATACCCAAAAATACCCCAACAGGTGCAAGTGATGGATGAAAGGCCGTCGCGACAATTGGAGCTGATGACGCGCCACCAGTATTGGCATTGGAACCCACTGCCAAAAAGAAAAACGGCGCACGAATCATCCTAGCCACAGCAAAAATAATGACGACGTGAATACTCATCCATAAAAAGCCGATGAGCAATAGCCGCCACTGAGAGACGATACCCGCCAAATTGATCTGCATACCAATCGCTGCGATTAATACAAAGATAAATACCGTACCAATTTTGGATGCGCCCACATGATCAAGACGACGAATTTTGGTAAAAGAAAAGATAACACCTATCAAAGTAATAATCACCACCATCCAAAAGAATGAACTGGCAAAACTATATTGTACTGCCCATTTGTATGGGGCAAAAAAACCTGCAATTTGCCCACCAACAAAGTGTGCGACCCCTACCATGGCAAAGCACAAACCAAACATCACCATCAAGTCATTTAAAGTCGCTGGACGAGCATTATCACGCTCATAATTCTCAACTGCTTTAATCACTTTATCAATACTACTAGTATCCGCCCTCAATAGCCGATCTATCTTATCGCTATGCTTAGCCAATACCAAGATAGCCAATAACCATAATGAAGCGTTGGTGGTATCGACCAAAATCATCATGCCAAATAAATCATCACTGACGCCAAACAGCTCCTTCATCGCTGCTTGGTTGGCCGCGCCGCCTATCCAACTGCCCGCTACGGCAGAAAATCCTCGCCACAATGTATCATCGACAAACATTTCAGGCGATATCCACTTAGCGATACCTAAGCTAATGGGGCCACTGATGATGATAGCTATACTGGCAGCGAAAAACATTGCAATCGCCTTCCAACCTAAACCGAGTATCTTTGGTACGTCCATAGATAAGGTCATCAACAGCAAACTTGCTGGCAATAAATAAGTGGCGGTAAAGCCATAAATCTGTGAGCCAATACCGTCAGCGAAGATGCCTAAGCTATTCAGCGTCGCAGGTATAAAGCAACACAGTACAATACCGGGCAATACCGCATAAAAGCGCCGCCAGAATTTACCCGGTAATCCTTGGGTATAAAAAACCAAACCGATAATAGCCATAATGATGCCAAAGGCTAATGGCAAACTATCAATAGTTAAATGGGAAATGTTGGGCATCAACTGACTCCGCAGCACACGATGAATAAAAGCTTGTTAGTATAGACAAGGCAAAAAAGACACGCAAGCAACTCCCTATTATCCCCTACTCGATTTTAAGTATTTGTGTAGGTGCAAAGCAATCAATCATAAATACGAAGCTGAGCATATCAAGCAAGGTTTCAGTGAGGTTCAAGTCATAACTATTTGCAGATACTTTGACTGTCTTCGTCATTTTATATCGTTATTAATATCAAATCTGTAAACAAAAAAAGCCAGATAACAAGTATCTGGCTTTTTTAGTGCTATCTTTAGACGATTAATGAATCAATAATTTTAATCGCCAAATATAACCGTATTACGAGTTGTTACCACGGTTGCCGCCGTTTGGACGACCTTGGCCACGGCTGTCAGAACGACCAGCTGGACGACCTTGGCTGCCACTTGGACGACCACGACCAGTTGCAGCACGCTCACCACGTGGAACGCCAGTGCTATCGCCACGACTTGGACCACCAGTGCGCTTACCTTGATAAGGCTTGCCACCTGAACGCTCATTTGGTTTGCCTGACGTGTCACGTGGCTTACCTTGATAACCGCTGTCATTGCTAGCACGTTGACCAGTTGCAGCGCTACTGTCACTTGAGCGACCACGAGCGTTAGCAGGATTGCCTTGATAGCCACCGCTTGAGCGACCACGGCCTTGACCATTACCACCGCCGTTAGAGCGACCACGACCACGGCCACGACCATTACCTTTGTTTTCGCTAGGTACGTAAGTCTTCTTAGGTTCCATACCTTCGATGATGCATACTTCCATTTTGCGATCTAAATAACGGTTAATAGCGTTTAGCTGTGGACGATCATCCATGCTACATAGGCTGATAGCCACACCAGTACGACCAGCACGACCACAACGACCGATACGATGGACGTAATCTTCAGTCTGACGTGGAAGATCATAGTTAATAACGTGCGAGATAGCTGGAATATCTAGACCACGAGCCGCAACGTCAGTCGCTACTAGGATTTTAACTTTACCATTACGCAAGTCTTGAACGATACGGTTACGCTTGCTTTGCGGCAAATCACCATGTAGGAAGCTGGCTTTATGACCGGCTTCTTGTAGCTGTTTGGCCAGTTTTTCAGTGCTACGTTTGGTAGCAGCAAAGATAATGATCTGTTCCATATCTTGCTGGCAAACGATTTTGTCAAGTAAACGGTTCTTATGTTCGAAATCATCACAGTAGTACACTTTTTCTTCGATGTGTGCAGATTCTACTTTGATAGATACGCGCTCAGGGTTCTTAGTGAAGCTGGCAGCAATTTTACCTACTGGGCCATCCCAAGTTGCTGAACACATGATGGTTTGACGATCAGTAGGAGCAGCACGCAAGATGTCACTGATGTCATCAGCAAAACCCATGTCTAGCATGCGGTCAGCTTCGTCAAGTACCAATACTTCTAGGTTTGACAAGTCAACGCGGCCTGCATTGATATGGTCAAGTAGACGACCAGGGGTCGCAACGATAACTTGAACGCCTTTTTTCAGAGCAGTGATCTGACCATTGTATGGTGCGCCGCCAACTAGTGGCACACAGAACAAACCGCGCATGTCTTTAGAGTATGTACGTACGCTATCATGTACTTGCTGAGCAAGCTCACGCGTTGGCGTTAGGATAAGTGCTTTGGTTAGTTTGTCAAAGCTAGTAGCACGGCTCAGACGGTCAAGTACTGGGATAACGAATGCCGCAGTTTTACCACTACCCGTTTGCGCTGACAACAAAAGGTCACGACCTGCTAGAGCAAAAGGAATCGCTTGTGCTTGGATAGGCGTTGGGTTGGTATAACCACTGCGATCAAGTGCAGTTAGAATAGGCTTAGCGATGCCAAGATCAGTAAAAGTAACTTGGTTTTCGTCAACAGCGTCAGTAGTAGCCGCTTGATTATTAGTATCAGTATTTGGAGTGTCAGTGTTTTCGATGATGCCGTTTTCAGCGGCGATTGCAGATAAAATATCAGTCATGAGAATCCTTGGTAAGTATAAGTTGCTGTAAATTCAGCAAGCTTGATGCATACCACTGATAACCGTTCACCACGCTGCCTTTATTAAAGAATTATCGGACCACATGTAAGTGTCGATAATCAGAAGCCAAGCCAATAAAGCTTAGAGCCTCTACAATAAATGCGTTCGTGCTGTCTGACGTATTTTGGTGGTAGTGCCGAGTGTCTCATCCTTGTTTGATATAAGCGTATTATTGATGCTTTGTCCAAAGCAGATAATCGCGAATAACAACCAATTTAAACCATATTTATGGTTCGGTAGATAAGATATGAGTCAAAAATAACTGCTATTTTCATGACAGGTTATTTAAGTACACAAAATCATCGGCAACAATTACTTATGGTCATCCTAGACCCAAAATCGCAGGCGATGTTATCAATCTCATAATTCACGAAAGCCTAAGCTAACGTGGCGACGCAGTATAGCACAATAAAATATTATATGTAGCTATTTATTCAAATTATAGGTAAATAAAGCAAATTTGCTTATAAATATGCGCATTCAATAAGCTTGGCAATGCGGCTAACGCACCATATTAACTTCAGTGACATAGGTTGGCAGCTGCCAAGCACCGCCCGCTTCAATCATGCGACAAAGCCCTGTAGTGCTTTCATGACTTTTCTCAAACGCTTTGCCTGTCCATATCCAATCCGTCTTGCTTAAGCAGTCACCGATGCCGCGACCTCTTTGTATGGAAGTGATTTTGCCCTTATCGTAGCCAGTGGCGTTGGTGGTTACCAAGATTGGCTTATAAGGCTTACTGTCATTAATGACCCACATGCCTGCACCTGCATTATACGCACCCGTCCAGCAATCGTGTTGTGCTAATAATTGTGAGCCATTTAGTCGACTCACACGCCATGGTGATTTATCTGATAGATTGGGACAGTCACTATCTGCATCTTTCATGGTGCCTTTCATCAGCGCCGCTAGCTGCGACGATTTCATGACAAACTTTTTATTGTCGCTAGAGATGGCTTTCGGATTAGGCGTTACGAAGCGCAGTTTTGGTGCGGACTTGGGTGGCAATACAGTGCTATTTGGTTTGGCGGCACTATCAGTATTGATAAAGGCAGATGATGTCCCTACTCGACCTTGGGCTTCGTCTGCTTTTAGCATGACAGCACTAGCACCTTTATCAGAGAGCTGCCAGCGCGAGTTACGTAGCACCAGCTCAATTTTGCTTGATTTAGTCAGTGCCTCTAGTAGCGCTGTCACTTGTGTTGGGGTCAGCTCGGCATTTCCTGCTGCTGCTGAAAAAGGCTTGGTCTCACCATAGTCTCTACCATTGATAAACAATGATATACGATGACGATTGCCAAGTTGCATCAAGGCTTTAGACGAACTTTCTTTAGCACCGCCAAGCTTTACTTTGCCATCCACACCCGCATTTGCGCCTGCGCGGCGTATGAGCAATACCGATATAGGGAATTCACTATTATTTTCTGCTTGATAGCCTGCCAGCCGGCATGTACGGGTATTATCACAGACTACTTGCCAGTCTTGATTGGTAAATTCAACGCCATTGCTGGCCATAGTCACTGTGCTAAATAAAGCTGCGCTGATAGCAGCAAACATAGGTAATCGTATTTTATTTTTTATCATTAACAAGAGTATCTTTTTTATTTTTTTAGGATGCGTGGTTAAGTCGGGTTTGTCTTGCAATATTGAATGTTGATCAGCGTCTATCTGTTGACAGTTCTGAATGGCGCTGAGTGTCGTATTGGCAACTTTTAAACCGTTAGTCATTGCCTGTAGTGAGAAGTTGATCCGTTTACGGTTATCATTCTTCATAATCGTTATCCATCAATATAGTCAACCACATCTCAATTCAATCGGATACGCTGGCAGACTCACTCAGCCTACTTTGGGTAGCACTATCACTCGCCTTACTGGTATCCAAACGATGTTAAATCGATTAAAGCAGCAGTGTAAATCCCTGCTGATTAAGGTAATATCTGCTATCTTAACGCACTGATGTTTCTATCTGTTGTACTAATGTACCATTGTGTAAACAGGTGAGTGTATATCTATTTAAATATAACTATATATGAATACAGAATAGCAAGATGGCTAAAAAAATCAAGGCTGATAAGCACATCGCCTATCAGCCTGGTTATTTTTATAGAGGTATCTGCTATCGGTTGCTTTAGTCAATAGGCTTCAATGATAAGTCTACAGCACGCTTAACAGCTGGACGTTCAGCAATTGCCTGTGCCCAACGTTTCACATGCTTGTAGTCATCAACTTGCAGGAACTCGGCAGCGTCATAAAGCTTTCCAAGCACCAATTGTCCATACCATGCCCAAATAATCATATCCGCAATATTATAATCGACTTCGTTGTTGCCACACATATAAGTGCTGTCTTTTAGATGGGTATCCAACACATCGAGCTGGCGTTTGGTTTCCATGGTATAGCGGTTGATCGGGTACTCTAGCGGTTCAGGCGCATAAGCATAAAAATGTCCGAAGCCGCCACCTAAGAACGGCGCACTGCCCATCTGCCACATGACCCAAGACAAACACTCTGCCCGTGCTTTGCCAAGTGACAAAGGCATAAATTGGTCAAATTTTTCTGCCAGATACATCAAGATAGCACCAGACTCAAAGAGCGCTATCGGCTCGCCAGCTACATCAGCAGAATGATCAACCAAGGCTGGAATTTTTGAGTTAGGGTTTATGGCTACAAAGCCAGAACCAAACTGCTCTCCTTGAGAGATATCAATTTTATAGGCATCATATTCAGCACCTTTGACACCAATTTCGGCAAGCTCTTCTAACAGTATATTAACCTTGACGCCATTTGGCGTATTCAACGAGTACAGCTGTAATGGCGCATCGCCTACTGGCAGCGCTTTCTCATAGCGAGCACCCGCTGTTGGACGATTGATACTGGCAAACTTACCACCGTTTTCTTTGTCCTGCGTCCAAACCTTTGGCGGTACATATTTATCGTTTTGCCCATCGGTATGATTGCAAGCTTTGTTATTTTCCTGACTCATAATATATCCTCAGTTTATCTTTATCGTATTGTTGATGCTTCTAGTTGTATCGTCGGTAGTATAGTCAATCTCATCTCAATCATATGAGATTGACTATACTGCTTATTTATTGGCTTAAGTCGTTAGCGAGGGTTTACTATAACGATAACCAACCCTGATATTAAAGTCCTCTCTTGTAAGCAGTATTAATATTATTACCTCTAAACACAGAATTTTATAACCTCAACCGCCAGCCGTTACTTTGATTCCCTTTTATTATGATTGAGTCTTTCTTATACTACTCGGTTGGTATAGCGAATTAGTCGTCAATAGACTATTTTGTTCATTTTATGATGGGATATCTAATGAGATTTACATGGTAACGCTAACCCCGACACAAGATAAATACTTGCCCTATGTGCTAGCGGTGGCGCTATTTATGCAAATTTTGGATGCCACTATATTAAATACCTCATTACCGCAGATGGCACAGGCGCTGGGTGAGTCTCCATTAAAAATGCAGTGGGCGGTGATCAGTTATGCGCTAACTTTGGCCATATTTATTCCCATCAGTGGTTTTTTGGCGGATAAATACGGCACGCGCCGAGTATTTTTGGCAGCGATTATTATCTTTTGTATTGGCTCACTGCTATGTGCTGCGTCACCAACGTTGGATTTTTTGATTGGTTCACGGGTTATACAAGGTATTGGCGGGGCGATGATGACGCCTGTGGCTCGCTTAATTTTGGTCAAATCCTACCCACGCAATAAGCTGCTGACCGTCATGAATTTTGCGGTGATTCCTGCTTTGGTAGCACCACTAGTAGGGCCTGTCTTAGGTGGCTATATCGTACAATATACCAGTTGGCATTGGATATTTTTGATCAATATACCGATGGGCATTTTTGGTTTTATCATGGGTAAAAAACTGGTTCCCGCACTATTTGAGGATACCAAGCGGCTTGATTGGACAGGATTTTTATTGTTTGCGGCAGCGGCTTGTGGGTTTACGCTTGCTGTAGAGTTCGGCTCACAGACTGGTCGAGGATTTTATGGGTTGCTGCTGAGTTTGGTGGCCAGTTTATTGATAGGCGCTTATATCTGGCACGCCAAGCGTCGTCAAGCACCGTTGTTCCCCTTGAGTTTGTTTGACATTCGCACCTTTCGTATTGGCATCACTGGTAACCTATTCACGCGCTTAGGTATTAGCGCCGTACCGTTTTTGCTGCCGCTGTTGCTGCAAGTGGTGTTTGAATACTCACCTTCGCAGGCAGGTTGGCTCCTCGCGCCCATCGCGGTCGGTGCTATCGGGATTAAACCCTGGGTCAGTAAAATTATTCAGCGTCATACTTATCGCAAAGTGCTGGTCTTCAACACGTTTCTGATGGGCACGCTCATCATTGTGTTGGCACAGTTTACCGATGCCTCACAGTGGTTATGGTTTATCCCTATTTTGACCATAATGGGCGCTTGTAATTCTATGCAATTCAGCGCGATGAATACGATTACGATCGGTGATTTAGAAGGCGCTCAAACCAGTAGTGGCAATAGCTTGATGGCGGTCAATCAGCAGTTAGCGATTAGTTTCGGTATTGCTTTTGGGGCAGCGGTACTGACGCTGTTACGTGAACGCCTACAAATGGATACGCTGACAGCGTTTCAAACCACCTATTGGATACTTGGGATCTTAACCATTCTCTCGGGGCTGTACTTCTTACGACTTAAGCCCGAAGATGGGCGCGGCTTATACTGAGCCGCTGATATTTAGATGTTGAATAAAGAGTTTGAAAAAATATTGATTAAGCGTTGATTTTGTCAGCAGTGCAGATAGCACGCGTTGTCAAATATGAGACATAAAAATGCCAGCATGTGAGTGATTATAAACCACAAGACACGCTGGCATTTTTAGAGCATATTACGGCTCATTGCATCAACAATGAACCATTAAGGCGCGTCATCATCCATTTGTGATTGGATATAGCGCTCAACCCCAATGCTTTCGATCAAGTCTTCTTGAGTCTCTAACCAGTCTTGATACTCTTCATTACCATCTTTTAGCGTCACCAATAGCTGGCGTGACACATAGTCAGACTTTGTTTCACATAGAGTAATGGCATCGGTAATGATCTCGAATTTTTGTTTTTCTAGGCGCAAGTTGCATTCGATAATCTCTGGCACATCTTCACCGATGAACATCTTGCCGTAATCTTGCAAGTTTGGTAAACCGCCTAGCAATAAAATCCGGGCAATCAGCTCATCAGACCATTTCATCTCAGCGATGGATTGTTTATAGAAACTCTCATTGAGGGCTTCTAATCCCCAATGGCGCGCAATGCGCGCATGTAAAAAGTACTGGTTGATGGCAATCAATGACTGTCCGAGCACTTTATTTAAAGCGCGAATAACCTCTTTATCCCCTTTCATTATCTCTCTCCCTTTCATGCCGTTATTTATGCTAAATACTATGGTTATTGTTCATATCTTCGTGACATTAAACAAGATTGGGAGTGACTTCAGCCATTTGGCTTTGTAGATAATTGGGCAGACTGATCATCTCAATTAAGCGCAACTGTTGCTCAAGCCAATGCGCATGATCTTCTTCAGTGTCTTTTAGTTGTTCTACCAACATCTCACGCGTGACATAATCGCGCTCTGCTTCACAGAGAGCAATACCGTCTTTTAAGTGCTGTTGTACTTGATACTCTAGCTCAAGGTCAAGTTGCAGCATTTCAGGAACTGTCGCACCGATATTGATGGCATTGACCGTCATTTTCGGCGTGCCACTCAGCATTAGGATACGGCGAATAATAGCTTGGGCATGTAACGTCTCATCTGCCATCTCATGATGGATACGGTCGTACAATTTGCCATAATGCCACTCAGCATACATTTCTGAGTGAATAAAATACTGGTCACGGGCAGCAATCTCACCGCCTAACAAAAAATTCAAATAATCAATGACTTTTGGGCTACCTATCATAACCTATACTCCCCTATTTATATTTTACAGATCACCATACATTCATAATTACCCATATAAGGATAGTACTATTGGTAAACTGATCAGTAAAGATCAAAATCAACAAAACGTCTTACAACGTGAGACAGATATAGTAGCATATAGGCGCTATACAGCTTGTAATGTTATGAACTAAGAATAAGATGCTAATTGAGAATCATAATTAGCTAGCTTTAGTAATCACTGGTTTATCGCAACAATGGCTGCTAATGATGCTCAATATCATTGTAGTAGGTGTATGAGTAAAGTTATACGGACGCTCGCAACTTACCCTTTATGTATAATGACCAAAGGATAAGTGCGGAATATTGAATGTATGTGGTATCGAGGCGTACTAGTTATATTTGTGTAATGAGGTGATGAACAGCTGGGTAGTAAATCTCTGGTTTGATAACGTTTAAACAGCGTAAGCCAAGACATCGAGTCTAGCATGATGCTCATCTAGGTAATCGTTAACCATCGGTTCGCAGCAGCCACAGCAAGTAGCAACATCTAGGGTATCTTTTAGACCGTCAAGGGTATCGATACCTGAAGCAATGGCTGCTTTGATTTGCTTTTCTTTTACGTCATTACAGATGCATACGTACATGGTCTGGCTCCTCTGAATACCGCTATTCGGTAACTGCTTTTATTGCTCATAAATTTAGTGCATTGATGATAAAAATGATGAATACAGTGTTTTATTTGATATTCACAGTCATTGTTATGGCTTGATGTATAATAACGATAACTATTATCATTTGCAATAGCATTTGATATATTATTGGTATAAAAGTACAGTCATGAAAGTAGAGTTATATTGCACGCAGTTAATTGATGTAAGTGAATATAAGCGTGCGTGTAACCGAATATGATGAAAGGTAGTAAATTAACGACGAACTGTAATTTAGCCCATTTTTTAATCGATTTTGTAGATAACTGCTGTTATATTGAACCCCTATTAACAAAGCCCAATTGGAATTGTTCTATGTCTGATAATAATTTTACGATACGACCTATCGAGTTATTTAAAGTCTTATCTGACCCGACGCGCTTAAAAATATTTCAAATTCTATTTAACAAAGAATCGCGCTGTGTTGGCGAGTTGGTAGAAATACTAGATCAACCACAGCCAACGATATCGCGTCATTTGAACCATTTAAAGAAACTCGGTATTTTAAGCTGTGTTCGCGACGGTACGTGGATGTGGTATGAAGTCGCTGACGACTTGCCAGAATGGTGCCAAGAGATTTTGGATATTACTTATAAACAAATATCTAGCAAAGATATCGATATGTCCAAGCCTGCTGAGATATGATGACTATCTAGCATTATTGCTATCAACATTTGATCTCAATAACGCTAGATACCAAATGAAATTGAGACCTGCTTTAACCCATAAAAAAAGACCTATTTATTGTAGGTCTTTTTTTATGGGTGATAATAGAAGAACTGCACCAAATTTTACTATGCCAAATCTAAAAAATCACTAATAAACGCATTGGCTGGTTGGTGTATCAGCTCCTCCGATGTGCCTACCTGCTCTACCCGCCCTTGATTCATGACCACGATCTCATCTGAGACGGCGCGGGCTTCTTCTTGATCGTGAGTGACCATGATACTGGTAATACCAAGCTCATGGTGGATGTTCTTTAACCACGTGCGCAGCTCTTTACGTACCTTGGCATCGAGTGCACCAAAAGGCTCATCGAGCAACAATAATTTTGGCTTCACTGCTAAGGCGCGTGCCAGCGCAATCCGCTGACGCTGACCGCCTGATAATTGATGCGGATAAGCATTGGCAACTTGTGGTAACTGCACCAAGTCTAATAGCTCAGCAACGCGCTTATTGATATCTGCCTTACTTGGCCGCTCATTCTTTGGTAACAAGGTCAGTCCAAAGGCGACATTATCGGCGATATTTTTATGACGAAACAATGCGTAATGCTGAAACATAAAGCCAATATGGCGCTTTTGTACTGGCGTATTGGTCACATCCATCTCATCAAACAATATCTGCCCTGAATCAGCATATTCTAAGCCGGCGATAATGCGTAACAACGTCGTTTTGCCACAGCCTGATGGTCCCAGTAAAGTGGTCAGCTTGCCAGTCGGCACGGTGATATTGATATTATCTAAGGCGGTAAACTGACCGAATTTTTTATTAACGTTGCGAATCTCGATGCTCATAATGGGTTCTCTTATTATATCTTTGGTATGGTGGCAGATTTTTTGGTTACCGCATTTACATTATTAAATTAAATCTAATGCCAGCCCTTTCAGACCAAGTGTAGATAGTATTACTTATCCGAAATTTCAGCGGTTGTTGCATCAGTAGTATTGGTAGCCTTCGTAGCGTTGGCACTTACCAGTAATTCAGGCACACTTGCCAGCCGTTCGGACTTGGCAAATTTGCGCTCTTGTAGCTTAGTCATGACTTGTTGAATAAGCAACGTCACGAGCGCCAGCGCGGCAAGTAGGCTTGACAAGGCAAAAGCGGCGGTAAAGTTATAATCATTGTAAGCAATCTCAACCAGTAGTGGCATGGTGTTGGTCTCGCCACGAATATGACCAGATACCACACTCACCGCCCCAAACTCACCCATTGCCCGCGCATTGGTCAAAATCAAACCATAAAGTAGTGCCCATTTGATATTGGGTAATGTCACATGCCAAAACGTCTGCCAACCAGTTGCGCCCAAGGTCAATGCCGCTTGCTCTTCAGAGTCGCCTTGCGTCTGCATCAGCGGTATCAGCTCACGTGCTACAAAAGGGAAAGTAACAAACAGCGTTGCCAATACAATACCTGGAACCGCATAAATAACTTGGAATCCCATGCTTTCAAGCCAGCCGCCAATGGTGGAATTGAGTCCGAATAGTAAAACAAACATCAGACCTGCAACGACGGGTGATACTGAAAATGGCAGATCAAGCAAGGTGGTGACCAGCTGCTTACCTTTAAACTGATAGCGCGTCACTAACCATGCAATTGCGATACCCATCACCATATTAATCGGCAAGACGATAGCCGCGGTAATTAACGTCAGCTTAATGGCTTGCAGGGCTTCTGGGTCAACCAACGAGGCAATATACAACTGCCAGCCACCTTTAAAGGCTTCATAGAACACAGCCAGCAAGGGAATGACCAACATGATGACCATAAATAGCACTGCGATGACGATAAAGGTAAGGCGTATCCATGGCGTATCTTTAGTCGCTGCATTGCTCTGGTAGTCATAGCTATTAGATATTTGCATTAGCGAGCTCCTACACGGCGCGACAGTTTCCACTGCACAATGTTAATGGTCAATAAGATCACAAATGAGATCAGTAGCATAAATAATGCAACCGCAGAAGCCCCTTGAACATCAAACTGCTCTAGTTTACTAATAATAATGAGCGGTAAAATCTCTGATTGCATGGGGATATTGCCAGCGATAAAGATAACCGAACCGTACTCGCCAGTGGCACGAGCAAACATCATGCCTGCACCCATGAGTAAAGCGGGCAAAAGCTCTGGCAAAATTACTTTGCGAAACGTCGTAAAACGATTGGCGCCCAATACCGCGGCTGCCTCTTCAAATTCGACCGATAGCTCAGCGAGTACAGGCTGTACCGCACGGACAATAAAGGGGAAACTGACCACAACCAAGGCGAGCCAAATACCTATAGGTGTAAAGGCGACCTGAATGCCAAATTTATCAAACCACTGACCAATCAAACCATTAGGGGCATAAAGGGTCGCAAGCGAAATGCCCGTGACCGCCGTTGGTAATGCAAATGGTAAATCAACTAGCGCATTAATCAACGACTTACCCCAGAACTCGTAGCGTACGAGTACCCAAGCGACCAATGTGCCAAACACCATGTTGGTCAGCATCGCCAAAAATGACATCCATAAGCTTAGCTTGATAGCAGCAGTGACTTGCGGCTGACTAATCGTCTCCCAGAATCCAGTCCAACCCATCTGAGTCGTGGTGTAGGCCATCATGGCAAACGGTAATACCACCAGTAGCGACAAGCTAAAGACCGTGATACCCATGCTCAGGCCGAACCCTGGCAGCACATTGCGTTGGCGCAAACGTGTTAACCACCCTTTTTTTGCAGGGGCTTCGCTGGCAGGAGATGTTTTTGCACTCATAATGATGTCCTATTGCCTAACCAATCGTACTTAGCGATGATTACTATTTATTGTTATTGCTTCACGTGGGTTTTCACTATTGATACTTAAAAAGAGCACTTAACAGAAAGCATTTAACGATGATGTCGTCCATAAAACCATGCTATCAGGTAGTTATTAGTGTGCTTACGGTATAAAGGACATAGCGTATATGACCATGTCCTTTATAAGGTTCTGCATGACTAACGGTGTGACTGACTGCATTTGCTAGCGCAGTAGCTTCTCTTATGCACTTAGCAAGTGATTACTGCGGTGCGTTAATGGCTAGCTGGTCGAATACACCGCCATCGCTGAAGTAGGTACCCATGATTTCATCCCACGTGCCAAAGGCATCATTTGGACGGAAGGTTTCGATTGGTGGTAATTTATCACCATTTTTATCAAGGACGCTTTTGACGCTAGGACGCAAGTATAGATTGGCTGCTAGCTGCTGGGCAGGCTCGCTCCATAAGTAGTCAAGATAAGCTTTTGCGGCATCCGTTGTGCCTTTTTTATCTGTCACTGACTTGACAATCGCAACAGGGCTTTCTGATTTAATAGAGTATTTAGGATAAACGATATCTACTTTACCCGCACCGAAATCAGTGGCGGCAAGGTTGGCTTCATTTTCAAAAGTCACTAGGACATCACCAATACCACGTTGAACGAAAGTGGTGGTCGCGGCGCGCCCGCCATTTTCATAAACTTTGACGTTTTTAAGCATGTCTTTCACGTAGTTTTTGGCACTGGCCTCGTTTTTATCAAAAGCATGTAAGCCATAACCATAAGCGCCCAAGAACGCATAACGACCATTACCCGTCACTTTTGGATTGGCCATGACGATCTCAACGCCTTCTTTGGTCAAATCTTCCCAGTCATTGATGCCTTTTGGATTGTCTTTACGGACTAAGAATACGATGGTACTGGTAAAAGGCACGGCATTGTCTGGGAATTTACTTTCCCAATCTGATTCAACCAAACCTTTTTTCTCAAGCAGCTCAATATCAGAGCCTTGGTTCATGGTAGCGACATCTGCTTGCAGACCATTGGCAACCGACAGCGCTTGTTTGCTTGAGCCACCATGTGACTGCTTGATTAGAATATTGCTGTTTGGATTTTCAGCTTTATAATGCTCAACGAATAATGGGTTGTAGTCTTTATAAAAGTCACGTGCCACATCATATGAGACGTTCAGTAGCTCAATATTTTGACCTTCTGTGGCAGCGGTGCCATCTGCATTAGCAGTCGTTTCTGTCTCGCTATTGCTACAGCCAGCCAGCCCTAAGGTTAATGCAACGCCTGCAATGCTCAAGACGTGACGTTTTTTACTTTTTTGTTGATAGTGCAAAGCGTATGTCATAAATTCCTCAAAGGTATCTGTTAAGTAATGCAAGTATGCTAACAGTGCCATCTTATTATGTTTAATGATGAATATGCGTATGTTATTGCCAAAATGGAATAACAAAGGGATAAACACAAGGTTATCAATTACTTAAATAGTATCGTTAACACATAAGGCTGACACCCTACTAACTACCCGCTCTGGCTCATACAAATTGAGCACTTTGAGCATGTATCAGGTCATTGACGATCTCTTGATAAAGGCTCCCTACTTCACTCTTGCCAGCTGATCAAAACGCCCACCATCGACAAAGAAAGTGTCCATAATCTGCTCCCAAGAACCAAATACTGCTACTGGCTCAAAAGTCTCAATATCAGGCAAGGTTGCTTTGTGAGCTGCCAGCACTTGTGGGTTACTTGGACGCATATACATCTCTGCCATGAGCTCTTGTGCTGGGGTGTCCCATAAGCCTTTTAGGTAAGCATTCGCCGCTGCCGTCTTGCCGCCCTTGTCAGTGACGGCTGTTACGACCGCCACTGGGTTGGCAATCACAATAGAATAACTGGGATAAACGATATTGACCTGTCCTTTGGCAAATTGCTGGGCAGTCAAATGTGCTTCGTTTTCGGTCGTGATCAACACATCACCTAGACCACGCTGAGTAAAGCTGGTCGTCGCAGCGCGCGCCCCATTGTCATAAGTGACCACATTTGCCAGCAGCTTTTTGATAAAGTCATTGGTTTTTACAGGGTTTTCATTACTGTTTTCTTTGAATTGGTGCAAACCATAACCGTAGGCACCTAAGAAGGCATAACGCGCCGTGCCACTGGTTTTCGGGTTCGGGATGACCACATCGATATCATTACGGGCCAAATCTGACCAGTCTTTGATATTTTTTGGATTACCAGCGCGGACCAGTAGCACCATGGTGCTGGTGTACGGTACGGCATTATTTGGTAGTGCTTGCTGCCAGTCAGCAGCGACCAAGCCTTTTTCAACCAATAAATTCATGTCAGTTTCTTGGTTGAAAGTAACCACATCAGCCTG
This sequence comes from Psychrobacter sp. PG1, assembly GCF_014897815.1. GTDB lineage: Bacteria > Pseudomonadota > Gammaproteobacteria > Pseudomonadales > Moraxellaceae > Psychrobacter. Next base: position 12,760 of record NZ_JABUZG010000038.1, on the reverse strand, counting down.
TAAACCATTGGCAACAGATAGCGCTTGCTTACTAGACCCACCATGCGATTGGTTAACCTTTACCTCGCTGTCTGGATGGGTTCTGAGATACTCGGTACTAAACAACTCGTTATAGTCTCTATAAAAATCGCGAGACACATCATAAGAGACATTGAGTAGATTGACATCTTGCGTCTCGCCACTGGCATTATTTGCCGCGTCATCTTGCGTCGCTTCGGTTGGACTGCAGCCTGTCATTATCATCGCTGCTGCGAGCATGCCGCTGGTGGCAAGTACACGCGCTTTTACAGGCTTATTATTAGTTGATTGAATGCTAGCAATGCTAATTTGTTGGAATTTTTTTTGCATGATGCTCTCGATAAAAGTATTAGAAGCGTTTGTCAAAATCTTGACCATCATCACAGAGCCTACAATTTTTTGAGTTCGGTTGTCGGGATGATGCAAGCTATGCTAGCAGCATAAATAGCAAACGCTTAGTGACGAATTAGCTTATCGACTAGTGAAGTTGGCATAAGTGATAAGAGCAATCGTTTTGCATTCGTTTTGCATTATTAAGAACAAAATGGGTTGAGTAGTTGCTGACAGGTTTATTAAGTAGACTATGACTTGGGTAGGCTGTACCATTATTTGTACGTCATAAAGCTTATTGTATCAATAATCCTTTTATCATCTCGCTACTATGCAAACCTTACCCTCCTACTTGACCAAAGGCCCTTATATGAATACTTCATACCGTCAATTTCGTTCTATTGTAGGGCTAATAATTATGACCGCTACCCTAGCTGCTTTAACAGGCTGTAATAGTATGTCGCCTACGGTGAATAGTGATAGCCACAGCACTGTTAAAATAGTCACTAGTGAAACACTAGCCATGCCAGTGAGTAACAACAATATTCTTGGAGACAAGGTTTCAGCGGATTACGCTACTGCCGACTACGACAAACGAGCACAAGGCTATGATTGGGTTGGCGTGATGGTACGAGCAGATGGTGATCGACAGATTGACATTAAAGTTCGCTCACGCAGCGATATCAAAAAACCTACTGGTCATTTCGATGGTAAGGCGACATTAATGGGCCAAGATACTGCTCACGGTACGATTTTTCAGGCAAAAGTAAATGACAGCACTGCTTTTTTCCAGTTTAAGGGCGACACCCTCATCATCGACAGCCCAGATAAATATGCACTGAACTATTTTTGCTCAGGTGGAGGCTCGCTTGCGGGAGAATATAAAAAGCTGGCAGCAGGTTTAGATATTTAAGAGACAGCGCTAGTATGCGTTAAGTTGTTTTCCATTTTAAAAATAGTGATAAAAACAAAAAGGTGCCAGACTATAAGTCTGACACCTTTTTTACGACTGGCTTAGTACAAGTTTTTTATACTGATGATCAGTTTTTATACGGCAGATGCACCCGTTAATTTAACCTCAGCACGCTCTTCTTTTGCGATGCCAGCATAGTAGTCACGCAAAATCTGTAATACTTCTGGGCGACTAAAGTTATCTGGTACATCTTCATCTTCCGATAGTGCTTTACGCAGCTTAGTACCTGACACTTTAACGTGTTCAGAGGCGTCATGCGGGCAAGTCTTGTCAGAGGCCATCGCATTACAAGCATTACACCAGAACGTCCAGCCAATTTTGAGCGGCTGAGTGATAAGGTCATCTTTACCAACGTGCTCAAAAATCGTTTGCGCATCAAACGCACCGTAGTAATCGCCGACACCCGCATGGTCACGACCAACAATCAGATGGCTACAGCCATAGTTTTGGCGGAATAACGCATGTAATAAGGCTTCACGTGGACCAGCATAGCGCATATCTAATGGATAACCTGCTTGAATCACCGTGTCTTGCTTGAAGTAATTATCAATCAAGGTTTTGATGGCTTCTTGACGGACTTCTGCTGGGATGTCGCCAGGTTTCAATGCGCCTAATAATGAATGAATCAGTACACCATCGCAGATCTCAATTGCGATTTTGGCCAGATATTCATGTGAGCGGTGCATCGGGTTACGCGTTTGGAAAGCCGCCACAGTCTTCCAGTTTTTCTCTTCAAAGATTTGACGTGTTTGCGCGGGCGTTTTATAGATACCAGGATAACGCGTTGGGAACTCGCCTTCGCTCAGTACTTCTACGCTACCTGCAATATTGACCTCATCTTGATCCAACACTTGCTGGACGCCTGGATGCTCTGGATCTGTGGTGGTAAATACTTGCTGACACTCGTGTTCTTTATCAATGGTATAGGTCTCTTCTACTGTTAAGATGCCCATAACTTCGCCATCTTGTGCGACCAATGCCACTTTGTCGCCTTGACTCAAATTATCCGCAGTTTCTTTTGGCGCAGACAAAGTGATAGGAATTGGCCAAAACAAGCCAGCGTTTTCACCGCTTTGCAGACGCATGTTGTCTACCACGCCCTGCCAGTCCGCTTGATTCATAAAACCATTTAACGGAGTAAAACCACCAATACCGAACATGATTAAATCACCACGCTCACGTGAGCTTAGAGTGATGGTCGGCAATGTGCTGGCAAGCTCTAATGCTTGATCACGTGCTGCACCGTTTAATAATAGTGGCTTAAGCTCTGCACTACCATGTGGTGGAACCAGCTTTGATTTGAATTGTGATTGGGTTTGGCTTTGAGTTTGAGACATATAGTTATTAAAACCTCTTATAAAAAGAATGGTTGGAAGAGATGAGCAAAAATGCAAAAGCGATTAAATGTACAAAACTGAGAAGAAAGCCGTCGCTAGATAATAAGTAGCGTACTAGCGACTGGGCATTAAATTTGATACGCATAGGCTACCTAACTTTCGTTATGAAAATTTATGCTGTGTTTGGATATGGATATGTCTGAAAGGAATTTATGTTTCTGGGTACAAGCTTATATGATGTATAGCTGAATTATTTACATTGCGAACGGCAATAAAACCTATTACACACGCAAATCATTTTCGTCGCTGATTTTAAGATTAAAAACAAAACTGAGATTACGTCATGTATCAATATAATTACGCTGACCAGACTTTGGTAGAGGAACGAGTTGCCCAATTTCGCGACCAAACCGAGCGGTTTTTGGCAGGTGAGCTGCCAGAAGAGCAGTTTTTGCCGCTGCGATTACAAAACGGCCTTTATATTCAGCGTTATGCACCGATGTTGCGTATCGCTATTCCTTACGGGCTACTTGCCAGCTACCAATTGCGAAAATTGGCTGAGATTGCCCGTAAATATGATAGAGGTTATGGACACTTCACTACCCGTACCAATATTCAGCTGAATTGGCCAAAGCTAGAAGACGTGCCAGATATTTTGGCAGAGCTGGCATCAGTACAGATGCACTCGATCCAAACCTCGGGCAACTGTATTCGTAACACAACCACCGATCCATATGCTGGTATTCATAAAGAAGAAATCGCTGATCCACGTCCCTATTGTGAGATTATCCGTCAGTGGTCAACCTTTCATCCTGAGTTTGCCTTTTTACCGCGTAAATTTAAAATTGCAGTCATCGGTACCGAAGCGGATCGCGCTGCGACACAAGTACATGATGTGGGTCTGCACGTCGTTACCAATGACGCAGGCGAGCTTGGCTTTGAAGTGATCGTTGGTGGTGGCCTCGGGCGTACGCCTATTATTGGTAAAACGATTCGCAAGTTCTTACCGCGCGAGCATTTACTCAGCTATCTCGATGCCGTTTTGCGCGTTTATAACTTGCATGGTCGCCGTGATAACAAGTACAAAGCCCGTATTAAAATTTTGGTTGATAGCTTAGGTGGCGATCAGTTTGGCAAATTGGTGGAGGCTGAGTGGGAAGCACATACTAAAGATGGCCCGCTTACCTTGACTGAAGAGAATTTTGACACCGCTGCTAGCTACTTTAGCATGCCTGATTATCAGTCATTTGATGCGCTCGCAGTACAATCAGAGTTGCAAGCACAATTGGCAGACAATAAAGATTTCGCTGATTGGTATAAGCAAAACACCGTGGCACATAAGGTGGACGGTTACCGTGCGGTAGTGATCTCTTTAAAAGCCGGACTGGTGGACGGTCGTTATGTGCCATCAGGTGACTTGAGTGATGCGCAAATGGATGCGCTTGCCGATTTGTCTGATCGTTATAGCTTTGGTGAATTGCGCGGTACGTATCAGCAAAATCTGGTATTCGCTGATGTGCAAACCAATGAGCTTTATGAATTGTGGCAGCAGCTAGCAGAATTGCATTTAGCGCGCGCCAATATCAACACCTTAACTGACATGATTGTCTGCCCAGGTTGGGACTACTGCTCGCTTGCCAATGCAACGACGCATAACATCGCTGAACAAATCGAAAAGCAGTTTGATGATTTAGATTACTTGTATGATCTTGGTGATATTCGCCTAAACATGTCAGGCTGCATGAATGCTTGCGCCCATCATCACACAGGTGATATCGGCATCTTGGGTGTGGACAAAAAAGGCGAGCACTGGTATCAGATTAGCCTTGGCGGTAACTCTAGTAATGACGCCAAATTGGGCAAAATCTTAGGAAAAGCGGTGCCAGCGGATGATGTGGCCAGCACGCTACAAACCATTTTAGATGTGTATCTCGATATACGCGGCACTAACGAACAAGATGTTGAGGGTTTTGGTGACGTGATTGACCGCGTTGGTATCGCCCCCTTTAAGGAGAAGGTCTATGGCTAATCATCATGTGCTTGATAGCCATGGCGCAGACATCAGTGGCGAAGATACTTGGCAAGCGCTAGCGACAGCGCAGCTGCCTGACGGTATCGCGTTATCAAACCTGACCTTACTTGAGCTGTTACACAAACAAGAAAAAGTTGATGTACTTGTCCCACTAGCAGATTTATTAAATGCTGATGGCAAACTGGCAAACGGTTTGCTCGCGCAAGTATTGGATATCCTCAAGCAGCACAGCAGCCGATTGGGTGTGTGGATCACATCCAACACCGATGCTGATGATCTGCCTGATGTAAAAGAATTTTTATTGACGCAAGACTTGATCGTCATTCATGTCCCAAGTTTTGTAGACGGTCGCGGTTTTAGTTTTGCACAGACCCTGCGTCAGCTTGGTTATGAAGGTGATATTCGCATGGCAGGCGCGTTTGGTCGTGATCAAATCGCTTATTTGCTGCGCGCTGGTGCTACTAGCTTTGTACTCAATGAGCATGATGCTAAACCTGATATTAGCCAAGCCTTCACTGCCCTAGCCAGTAGCTATGATGGTCGAGACGCTTCAGCATTACCGATGTTCTCAAAAAACTGATTTTATTATTCACTATCAAATCGCTATTTTTATATTAACAATTATTAAGGAATGTATTATGAGCCAATTACACCCAAACCTAGATATCGACCAAGCAAACCAAGATTTGCAAGGTAAATCACCTGAGCAAATCGTTGAGTGGGCATTGACGCAAGCCAAAAACCCAATCATCACCACCAACTTCCGTCCTTATGAGTCAGCGATCTTGCATTTGGTTGCCAAGCAGCGCCCTGACATCACCGTATTATGGGTAGATTCAGGCTATAACACCGATGCGACCTATCAGTTTGCCAACAAATTGATTCGTGATCTTGATCTCAACGTCGTGACGTATATTCCAAAACAAACCGCTGCCCATCGTGACGCCACCATGAATGGCATCCCAGGCATTGACAACCCGCAACATGGCGAGTTCACTGAACAAGTGAAACTTGAGCCATTCCGCCGCGCGCTAGATGAGCTAAAGCCTGACGTGTGGTTCAATGCCATTCGTAAAGATCAAACGGAATTCCGTCAAGGTCTTGATGTACTTAGCCTATCAAAAGATGGCGTGTTAAAAGTAGCACCATTGTTTGAAAACACTGACGCCGATTTAGATGTTTATCTCGAAGAGCATAACTTGCCGAATGAATTTGATTACTTTGATCCGACGAAAGTAGAAGAAAGCCGTGAGTGTGGTTTGCATACGCAGTTGTAATTTTAGCAGCAATCCATAAAGTAAAAGCCCTCTTATGATTTAAGAGGGCTTTTTTTATTTTCATATTCGATTCAATATTCAGTCCCACAAAATTTGAATCTATAATCCAAGCGCTAGCGCTACTGCCAAAACAATGAGAACACACGCAAGTATCAAAATTATCGAGCTAACTGCCAACCGCCTTTCTCATCCCTTTTACCCATGACTGCCAAAACCAACACTAGACTTAACATCAGTAATAAGTACCAAGAGCCCAGCTTACCCCAACCTACCATATGCCATACATTCGCTTGTGACGGATAACGCCAAATATTGGTAAAAGTAGCAATATTTTCTGCCAACCAAACCAAAAAAGCGAGGAACAACAGTAATGGTAAAAATGGACATTGATATTGCTTGGTATCACGCAATTGAAGATTATTTTTGTGATGGATTTGAAAAAACACTCTGGTTTTCCAAAATAAAACTACTGAAGCGATGAACAATATATTGCGAATATCAGGGACAAAAAACTTAGTGAAGAAGTTGGCATAAGAAAAAATAACCAATACACTCACCCATAGTAAACGTGGCAAGTCGGTAAAAGAGGCATTAAACAATCTTAAGCCACGCGCTAAAAAACTACCTACGGCCGAATACATAAAACCGGCAAAAAGTGGCACAGTGGCAATTCTAAAAATTGCTGGTTCAGGATAGTACCAAGAACCAATTTTGGGATGGGTTAAAAACAGCTCCATTGCCATGGCCATGATATGAAAAATAGCAATGACCCATACCTCACGCGGTGTCTCTAACTTGAAATAAACCAAAAAGACTTGAATAATTAAAGCGTATCCCAACAAGAGATCGTAGCGATAGATGCCAAGAACCGACCAGCTTATTTGATGAGTCAGTACAAAAGCCAATAATAAAAGGATGCCAAACAAAGCAGACGCTAAACTTAGCACGGCGCCACGCGGAATAATGTTCAACACCTTAGATTAGCACTACAATCATATTGACTACCGTTTATTGCTTTAACAGCTCGCTTAATACGCTATGGTGAACCATGACATACATCCTCCTCTTCCTCACAATAGCTTATTATATAAAGTATTCATTAGAGGCCGCCAAACTATAGCAAATACTCCGCTTAATAGACAATTTTCTATTATTTTTGAATATCTCTATCTGTATAAAGAAGTCAGCATTTGAATAATTAACGTTTCTTGAACGTTTTATTGTCTAACATTGCGGTATTCTATGGCTTGCCTCAGTGGCTGCTCGGCATTAAACCGACGCTATAAAGCCGCATCATGGACAAAGTTACTCATCCTTTTTTATTTCCTTATAGGCACTCGCGCTCATCAATATGGATATTTATTATGTCTTTTATAAAAAAAATCGATTCACTCTATGAAAAACTGCACGATAAGCTACCAGCGGTAGGCAAGACCGCCTCTTTTTTAACTGGTACGAGTGTTCTTACTGCCAATAGTGCGATGGTGGGTCTGCCCATCTGGACTTTGGGAGCGGCAAAAGTATTGACAGGAGCAAAAGCTGCGGATGATGCGCTGATTGCGATTACCAAATACTGGATTAATAGTAATAACGCCGTCATTGATCATGCCCTACCTCATAAAGACTGGCGCATTAACCTGCCTGACGACCTGAGCGAAGACAAGCAGTATCTATTGGTAAGCAACCATCAATCGTGGGTTGACACCAGCATTGTGCAATATATCAGCCAAGATACGCTGCCTCTGACACGGTTTTTTACCAAGTTTAATCTGATTTATATTCCTGTTATCGGTCAAGCCTTTTATTTCTTAGACTTTCCGATGATGAAGCGCTTTTCTGCCAAAGCGATGGCCAAGAATCCAGAGCTTAAAAAACAAAACCTGCTTGAGGCTAAGCGTGCTTGTCGTCAATTAAAGGACAAACCTTTCGCGCTATTAAACTATTTGGAAGGGACGCGCTTTACTAAAGAAAAACATGACCAACAAAAATCCCCTTATCAGCATTTGTTAAAACCACGGGCTGGCGGTTTGTCATTAGCAATTAATGCGTTAGGCACTGAGTTGGATTCTATCTTAGACGTGACCATTGTCTACCCAGACGGCGCGCCTGACTATGATGATTTATGGAAAGGCAATATTCGCCGTTTGGGCGTCGATGTGACTCGCTTAAAGATACCAGACGAATTATTTGCTGCCATCATGGACGGCGGCTATGACCGTGATGAAACCACCAAAAAAATGATGTTTGACTGGTTAGAGGATATCTGGCAACAAAAAGATGCCCGTATGACTAAGATGCTGAGTGAGTTTGAATAGGTTTTGGCATCCGGTTAAAGATGTTTGATATTCTTACGCCTATCACGTAAATCAAATGCCTTACGTGATAGGTCAAGTTCATCACAAGATCAGACTTTAGCTTAGCTCCAAATTTTTCTGTAAATAAATAGTTATAAGAGCTAAATCAATGCAGTCGCTGTCCTCGTTTATCGATATAGTAGCCTTCGCCATCTTTATAAACATAAGCTTTGCCGTCAAGGAAGGAGTCAACTTGATCATAATCAAAGGGAATGACTGTCTGTCCTGCTTTATTTAGATAACCACCTTTACCATTTTTATGAACTGCAACCAGACCTTCAGAGAACTTGTCACTCAAATTATAAATTAAAGGAATGACGATATTGCCTTTTTTATCAATAAATCCCATTTTATATCTTTCGACTGTACCGACCTCGTACGTTGTTTTATAAGCATTATTAACCAATGCTAAGCCGTCAGAAAACTTACCAGCGGAATCATAAGAAAAGTCAATAATTCCTTCACCTAGTTTATTGATATATCCGTATTTTTTGTGAAGCTTGACTGGCGCTAGACCTTCTTGAAAGCTACTGGCGTAATCATATTGTAAAGAAATAATTTGCTCACCCTTATTGTTAAAGAAACCCCACTTGTCATCTTTAGCAACAGCAACCAAACCTTCTATTAAATAATTTACATTATCGTATTCTATCGGTATGACTAGCTTGCCTTTATCATTCATAAAGCCCCACTTATCATCCTTTTGTACGCTAACCAATCCCTCTGAAAACCCACCTACTTCATCATATATTATAGGAATAACGACTTTATTTTTTTTATTGACGTAACCCCATTTCCCACCTTTACTGACGGCTATTAGATTAAATTCAAAGCTGGGACTCACTTCATCATATTCTATGGGGATTATTTGTTCATTCATTTTGTTAATTAAGCCCCACTTACCATTCAGGCTGACTCGCGATAATCCTTTAAAAAAAGCATTGGCATCGTCATACTTAACTGGAATAACTATCTTATTATTCTTATCAATAAAACCATATTTATCATCTTGCTCTATTCTTGCCATCCCTTCATAAAAATCATTATCGCTCTCATAAACCATTTCCTTTGTATCGTCTTTCTCTAATTTAGACTCTAAATTGGTTGCGGCTTGACCATTTAGCATCAAACCAAAGGATAATCCAAATATAGCAAAAGAATATGTTATTGGTTTTCTGCGATTATTGTTCAGAATCATGGTTCTTATCTTCACTATTTAAATTTCAAGACTGAAATTATGTCTTATATTGACTAAGATTGCACATTCTAATCTATTCCCTTTTACACCAAAAACCCTCACCAACATGACAAAAACGAATATGCTAATGCCAATTCGCTACGTGAGCGTATGCCTGTGATACATCATAATAGCGACATACCTTACATTGAATGAATTACAGGTAATCCTATGAACACCTTTCCATTATTTTTTAAATTAGAAGGTCGCAAAGTACTTATCGTCGGCGGCGGCGATGTGGCGCTACGTAAAGCGGATTTGCTCAGCCGTGCTGGCGCGTGTATTATTGTCCTTGCACCAAGCATTAGCCACGAAATACAAGCCTTGTTAAGTGATAGCAAGCACGAATTGATTTATAAAAACTATAATAAAACCTATATGACAGACTCGCGCGTCATTATTGCTGCCACTGACGATGAGACACTTAACCATCAAATACATGCTGATGCCACTGAGCTAAACATTCCAGTTAATGTAGTCGATACGCCCCATTTGTGCGATTTTATCTTCCCCGCGATTGTTGATCGCAATCCAATCGTGATTGGCATATCGTCAAACGGCAAAGCGCCAGTGCTGGCACGTCTATTGCGAGCACGCCTCGAAACCTTGATTCCGCAAGGTTATGGTAAATTGGCCAAGCTGGCTGGCGAGTTTCGAAGTGAAGTCAAAGCCAAAATTCCAACATTGACGGGACGTCGACAGTTTTGGGAGCGTGCCTTTGAGGGTCAAGTCAGTCAGCTGATGTTTGCCGGTAATGAAAAGGAAGCAGCTGCGCAATTAAAGTTAGATCTAGATAGCACCACTGCGGCAATCACTGCAAAAAATACCGCAGATGATAATGCGCTTAGCACTGTTGCGGAATCCGCTTCAACCTCTGCTCCCGTGATATCAGATGCGCCAATAGAAACAGAAAACGCTATAGGCGAAGTCTATATCGTTGGTGCAGGCCCAGGTGACCCAGAGCTGCTCACTTTTAAAGCGCTGCGTTTGATGCAACAAGCGGATATCGTCTACTATGATGCGCTCGTCTCACCACAAGTATTAGACCTATGCCGCCGTGATGCTGATAAAGTGTTTGTTGGCAAAAAACGTAGCAATCATGCTGTGGCGCAATTGGGCATCAATGAGTTGTTGGTCAATAGCGCAAAAGAAGGTCGCCGTGTGGTGCGTCTAAAAGGTGGTGATCCTTTCATCTTTGGTCGTGGCGGCGAAGAAATTGAGAGTTTGCGTGCGCACAGTATCCCTTATCAAGTCGTACCTGGTATTACCGCTGCCAATGCCGCTGCCAGTTATGCTGGCATTCCATTGACTCACCGTGACCATTCGCAGTCGGTACGTTTTGTCACTGGATTTTTAAAGGCTGGCGCACCCAATAGCAATTTTAAGAGCTTTTTGAATACGGATGAAACAGTCGTCTTTTATATGGGGTTGCATTCGCTGGCGCGTTTGACGACAGGCTTGATTGATGCAGGGCGCAGTAGCGACACCCCAATCGCCATTGTCTCCAATGCTAGCATGCCCAATCAGCAAGTATTAACGGGAACGCTTGCTGACATCGTTGAGTTGCAAGAAAAAAATCAGCTACCCACGCCAGCCTTGCTCATCATGGGAGATGTGGTCGCGCTTCATCATGATTTGGCTTGGTATAACCTACAAAATCAGCAGAAAAATAAAAATAGTGACACTACAGCTAATAACTGGTTACGTGGTGGTACAGCGGCTACCCCAAAAACTGACCATACTAGCCAGCAAGCCCATGCCTTATCTATGGTAGCCAACTTAGCAACGGCTGATGATGGGTTGGAGCAGTTAGTGATTGGTTAAATCAAGGCTTTTAACTCGCACAAAAAAACCTACCCTTAATTGCTGGTAGGTTTTTGTATTTAACGGGTACTTTCTGATAACTTATACTATAAGCATCTTTCTCTAGTAGAAGCTATCTATAGCTCGATAAAATCTACAATATGCTGTAGCCATTGATCATAGTTATAGTTTTCTAATACATGAGCACTCGCATAACGCATCATCTCTATCTGCTGTTTGGTATACCCTTTAGATAACTGTGCAAATAACTCATCCGCGTGTTCACGACTCTCAATCACTTCACACATACCCTCAAAGCGTGTACTTACTGATACGCTAGGATTACTCACAGCCAAACGTCCACATGCCATAATCTCAATTAAACGACGAGAGAACATACTTGGTGAGTCCGTCACGGTATTGACGTTCAGACAGTGTGAGTACTGACGGTATACATCACCCGTCTTATTATAATGAACATTGGGGAATACTGTGGTGTTAGGTAAATCGGGATAGCGATACACCTCAGGGTTGCGATCTGAGTTGCGATCTATGATATCCAAGCCATAGGGGGATGCAGCGCTGAATGCCATATCCTGCCATTGTTGCCTAGCATTGTGGATATGCTTACTATAACTGCCGATAAATAGGCTCTTACGGTAACGCGGTGATGATGTGGCAGGATAATGGAACTTAGGCTGTACTGCAAAGGGTAACACCCCTACTTTTACTTTATCACCCAATATCGCTTGGTAGCGCTCAACACAGTTTGAGTCAACGGTCAGTATATATTTGAATAAACTGGCAGAGTCTATAAAACGGTTAAAGTGAGCCCCGTCTTCTTTATTCCAAAATACAGCAGGCACGTTATATTTGTCTGCCAGCTCCAACAGTTTACGCAGCTCGATATTATTGCGCTCAGGATAGTCAGGATAGTTGGCGATCTTGTAGCGCCATGCATCCTTATACCCTCGCCATACAGATTCGACTAATATAAAGTCTGGTTTGAATATCTTAAATAACTGAAACCAGTTTTTATTTTTAATTTGAAAAATTTTTACAGAACTTTCGTCCAATGCCAAAGAGGTTAGCTCGTCGCTTATTAAAGCTATTCTAGGTTCTTTAGAGGTATTGAATAGATATCTCATTTTTTACACCTACTAAATAGAATAGCTAATACTATAGCAACTATATCGTTTTTTTATGTATAAAAACAATATAGTCTTAGTTAATCAGTAGAAATTTAACATTTGAAAATCAAAAAAAATACTTTATATTCAGTATTAAAAAGTATTTATCTATAATTTCAGCTGTCGATGGATATTTTCTCTGAATTAAACTTTCTAATATTTCCTTGCTCTATATCTCTAATGAAAGCTTTAATATAAAAAACTCCGTT
>NZ_JABUZG010000029.1 GCF_014897815.1 Psychrobacter sp. PG1 | reverse complement strand
GCTACGTTTACCGACCCATAAAGCTACGTTTACCGACCTAAACGCTACACTTAGTTGCAAGTTGTATCTATAAGGAATTATAATACTCATGCTACCCACCAATGAGCCAAAATAATGAGTAAGCTAATCACAAAAGATAATAAATTAATCAATGCCAGTTACTCGCTTGGAATACCTGAGCAGCGTGTCATCTTTTTGGCTATCGTTGCAGCAAGGGCGCAAGATAAATTGATTGATGCTAGGGGTGTGCTGCAAATCCATGCAAGCAGCTATCAGGAACAATTCAAAGTAGAAAAGCATACTTCATACGGTGCATTGAAAAGCGCGGTTACTGGCTTGTTTGAGTCGTCTTTTGAGTATAGCGACATTCACGAGCAGACAGGAAAACTAGCGCATCATGTCGTTAGATGGGTGCAAAAGATAAGCTACATAGACACAGCTGGCATGATTGAGCTGCAATTCACAGATGCCGTTATTCCACTGATAACAAGGCTTAGTGAGCAATACACAGAATACGACCTAAAACAGGTTAGCGAGCTGCAAAGCGAATATGCAATCAGGCTGTATGAATTGATGATGCAATGGAAGTCAGTTGGTAAAACAAACAAGATAGCACTTGATGACTTGCGTTCAAAACTAGGCGTTCAGCCTGAGCAGTACAAGGCAATGAATAACTTCAAGGCTCGAGTAATTGACCTCGCTATCAAACAGATTAACGACTTCACCGATGTGACAGCTGACTATGAACAGCATAAAACAGGTAAGGCAATCACTGGCTTTACGTTCACATTCAAGCAAAAGAAAACACCTGAGCAGCTCGCTACTGCTACAAATAAGAATAGAGATAATGCCACGCCTGACCTATTCCACAATATGACAGATGACCAGATAAGCACGTTCAGCAAAAAGTTAGCTGCATTACCTGAGCTTGGTAGTAATGCACCAGTTGGAATGAAAACGCCTGACTTTGTGGCAATGATTGCTGATGATCTCAAAGACCCTGACAAGCAAAAGAAATATCATAAGCACCTGAGTAAAGTCGGTTATAAACCATCAAAGGGCAAGGTTAAGTAAAAACGTGCTCACAGATTGACGCTGACAGCCTCGTAAATGGTTTTTGATAGTGAGGTACTACAGACGGCTAAAACGTCAAGAAAGGGCTGTCAAATGCATATTAGGCAAATCCTATTGTAAATCCATTCTAAACAGTCGCTTATATTGGTTAATCTATACTTCATTCACAGTTGTCATGCGCATATTTAGGCTAATATCAAGCTCAAAAGCACTGGGTATCATGGGCTTAAAAATGAAAACTACTGGGATTTAAATATTATCTTATGTGTTCCAGCACTCCCTTTAATCCCCTTAGAGCATTAAATCATTGATTAGTCGGTGCAGGCTCACGCGGATTTTCATTTCCAACTGGATAAGGTTTTGTTAATGCGAGAACTTACGAACGAACCAACCGTAATTATTGACGGTTTAGAGTTGCCTATTTTGAACACTGGCAAAGACGGCAAGATATACAACTGCTACGTTGAACCATTGCAAAGATTTAAGCGTGAGATTGACGCAATGCTGTCACATCACAATAGGGTGTTCATACTTAGAATGGACGTTCATGTTGACGCGCACAGTCCAACCAATGAAAAGATGACTAGGTTTTTACGTAGCTACGTGTCACGCATTCAAAGGAATTACAAAACAAAGAATGTCGGTACTATTTGGTGTCGTGAGGTTGAGACAGTAAAAAAGCAGCATTATCACTTGGCTGTCATGGTTGATGGTAGCAATGCCACTAGAGTGAGTAAGGAGCTGCTAAGAATGGCTGATGAGGTGGCAAAACATCAAAAACTAAGTATCGGATATTGTGATAACGCATCATACCTAATCAAGCGTACAGACTTAGCCAAAGGCGATTACAGCACCTATAAAGAGGCATTCGAACGTCTATCTTACTTAGCCAAAGAGCGTGGCAAAACAATCAAAGCTGAACGCGCCAATTCATATCAAACAAGCCGTATCAAGCCACGATTGAACGAGCATGGGCAAATATTCACTGCAGGCGATGACTACAAAAAAGCGATAGCAGCCAAAGCAAATCGAGCAAAACAAGTCACACCAAAAACCACAGCCACAGATAAACCAATTCACATGATGACCGATGCCGAACGACAGTTACCGTTATTTGCTTAATGATTTAGATATGAGGAGAAAACCATAGCAGCACTAGCGACTACTTCAAGCCTGAGCAATTACCCTAGATTGAGCATTAGCAGCTATCGTGACCATTTGAGGCGATCAGGTACAGCAAGCAGCATTGAGTTAAATTACTCGTATCGTGGCAAGTCTTACAGATACTCTGTGCAGCTAACAAAAACATCATGCAATTATGGTAACTTCCGCCATTGGTGGCTATGTCCATCATGCAGCAAACGAGTAGCAGTATTGTATTGTGCAGGGACTTACGTCTGCAGACATTGCCTGAGCGTTCCTTACGGCTCACAGCTACAGCAACCCATTGACCGATTATTCAGTCGTGCAGACGCAATCAGGCAGCGTTTAGGGTGGCAAAGTGGCATTGCTCATGGCAGTGGTACAAAGCTAAAAGGTATGCACTCAAAGACGTTTGATAGGCTAGTGAATGAGCATGACAGACTGACTTCTAAGATATGGCAGCAAACACTCGATAAACTCGGTTGCACCAGTTGAGGTTAAGCAATGAAAATACCTGATTTAAACGACCTGATAGCAGACTTGCAGACAGCCAAACAAATCGCAATAGCAGACCGCAATCCAAACGGCATAGTCACAGCCACAATGAGTCAGGCGAAGTTGCTTGGTTTTGATAAGCCAGTGATTAAAGACGTAAATGCCGATGCGGTGCAGAGCATTAGCGAGCTGATGAATGAATTATCATCTGAGCAAGCAGCAATCACCTATAAAAATATTATGGGGTAAAGAATGAAAATGAGCATTGACGACCTGATGACAGAATTAGACGATGCTAGATTGACCGCTAAGGCTAACGGACAGGCATCTGCTATGGTAGCAGCGACAATGAGCAAAGCAAAGCTGCTAGGGCTAGATAAGGGCGTTACTGATGATAACGAGGTGCAGCCAGTCAGTGTGATAGTGAATGTCAAAGACGCTCGCAAACCTGACAGGGTGTGTTAGTTTTCGGACACGTTAGAACCTGATAAAACCTGACATTCAAATCAAGGTAGCGACAGCCAAACGATGTTAAAAGTATTGTTAAAAGACAATCAATAAAACCTGAACACCGCTAAAACACTTGGGACACAGCCGAATGTTCGATGCCTCTACAGCGCACCAAACACGATTAATCGAGATAAACCCAAGTTTGGACGTATCTATTCCACTATCCAAAACTGGACGTTAAGAAGTTCACACCCTAGTCACCAATGGCGGTTAGGATTAGCCATGCCCAAAAGTGGGGACGCACTCACCATGATGGTGAATGTTCAAAACAGACAGCAATCAGGCAGAATAAAAAGCGATTGTTGGTATTGTCGTTGGTATTGTCAAAAATAATAATCAAGAAATGCCGTAAACACTTGGTCTGTAGCGTGTTGTTTAGTTCCTACTGTAGGAGTCACACTCAAAAAAGATAATTTTCGGACATCGTTAGAAACGACTTTATGGACAGGTAAAGGCGGTTATTTATCTCACTGCCCAAAACTGAGCGTTAAGAACTTCACACTTCGACATCATGTCGAACCCATCAAAAGACTTCGAGTCAATCTATCATTAGCCTATACCCAAATCATAAAACCAGTAAGTGATAGCTCGTCTATCATTGCACCTAATCCAGTTATCAAACGATAGCAATTACCCATTATTATCATTGAACATTCAATATTAAGTCTAAGTGATAATTAACTGATAATTTCATTACCTAATCATTCCATAGCCAAACCAATCACTAATGATATGAGCTGAGATAGTAGCAATTTGCTGTCTAAACGGCTCGCATTTCAATTCTAAGGGTAAAGTGGTACTAAGTTACCTATTGAGCAAGCAAAGACGCTTACAGGGCAAATCTGAGCAATTACTAATAATCTGATGATTGCCTGAGCTTGGCTGATGACTTCACCAATGACCAATAATTCAAACCTGAGCCAATCTATCCAGCAAAGGATTAATCAATTTTTGATGATGTTTTGAGCCTGATTATTCACTAAATTAAGACCTAGTTATCCACAAAAAAAAGTGCGTTTGATGTTTTTAATGTTTTTAAGAGTTTTTAAGAGCTTTTACGTCCGCTGTATCGCCCACCACTCATACATGTTAGACCCCATAAAGCTACGTTTACCGACCCATAAAGCTACGTT
>NZ_JABUZG010000026.1 GCF_014897815.1 Psychrobacter sp. PG1 | reverse complement strand
GGTGGTGTATCAAAAAGTATGCTGGGGTAATAAAGGAAGGTGACAGTCAAAGCAAGATGATATATTTGAGGTTATGAAGACACAAATACAGATCAATTGCCCCGACTGTCACAGTCTTAGTCTAAAGAAAAATGGTATAAAAAGCTATGGTAAGCAGAACTACCAATGTAAGGACTGCAAACGACAATTCATTGGCGACCATGCCTTAAGCTACCAAGGCTGTCACTCTCAAATAGAAGACATAATACGGCTGATGACTGCTCGAGGCTGCGGTGTTAGAGACATAGCCATCATTACCTCGGTGAGTATTGGTAAAGTGCTCAGCACCATAGGCTCATCCGTTTATAAGATCGTGCCTAATAAGCGCTACTATGAACGCTTAGAAGTTGATGAGTTTTGGACTTACGTATATCGCAAGAAGCGTAAAGTCTGGCTCATCTACGCTTATGACCGGGCTACTAATGAGATTGTCGCTTATGTTTGGGGCAAACGCGACTTAAAAACGGCTCAGAAACTAAGAGCCCGTCTTAAGCAACTTAAAGTGAGCTATGACTCTATTAGCATGGACAACTGGGACAGTTTCATAACGGCCTTTAAACCAGATAACAAACAAGTTGGCAAACAGCATACGATAGGTATTGAAGGTAATAACTGCCGTCTTAGACACCGACTAAAACGAGCCGTTAGAAGAACCTGTTGTTTCTCGAAGAAGCTCGATAATCACTTAAAAGTGTTTGATTTGGTATTCTTTTATATCAATTATGGCTATGTCTGATGTCAGCATACTTTTTAGAACACCACCAAA
>NZ_JABUZG010000025.1 GCF_014897815.1 Psychrobacter sp. PG1 | reverse complement strand
GGCGTAGCTTTGATATGACTGATA
Organism: Psychrobacter sp. PG1; assembly: GCF_014897815.1. Lineage (GTDB taxonomy): Bacteria > Pseudomonadota > Gammaproteobacteria > Pseudomonadales > Moraxellaceae > Psychrobacter. Next base: position 8,669 of record NZ_JABUZG010000025.1, on the reverse strand, counting down.
GCAACTCACAGGTTCAAATATTCGAACCGCCTTTTCCAATTGAATCATTCGACTTTAAATTGTTATGGCATCAACGCCGTGAGGGCGATGCGGCGCATAATTGGCTGAGGCAATTAATTACTACTGTGCTCAATGCAGAACTTAACGAAAGAACTTAGTAGAACCACGTAGAACAATTACTTAATCTAACAACGTATACCTATTATCAATAATAGCCTGTTGATCATCAATGTGTTCATAGCGATGTTTGATCTATGCTGTTGCATATGTAGAAAATAACATTAATATTTCGATGACTGTATATCTCACTGAACGAATTTAATGAGCTGATAATTGCTGAACTGATTCAATAAGTTCTGTACCTTAATGAGGACTTGTATATTAGGCTGTAGGCTACTGAACCGCCCCGAGATTGTCGGAGACACAACATTCTGAGAGAATACGACAATGAAAAGACAAACCTACACCCCTGAGATTAAAGAACGCGCCGTTCGCATGTTGATAGAAGCAGCAAACGACTATCCCTCCACATGGTCAGCCATTCAAACCATAGCGTCAAAGATTGGCTGTACGCCTGAGACCCTGCGATCATGGCATAAAAAACATATTGAGCAAACTATTCCTGCCTCGGTACAAGCTCAAAGCCAAGATCAACGGATAAAGGAGCTTGAACGCGAAAATAAAGAGCTTAAGCAAGCCAACGAAATCATCAGAAAGGCTGCTGCTTTTTTCGCCCAGGCGGAGCTCGACCGTCTACCCAAATAATGGTCAACTCTATTGATGACCATAAAAACAATTACGGGATCGAGCCAATCTGTCGAGTACTACCGATTGCCCCATCAACTTACTATCGCGCTAAATACTTGGAGTGCTACCCTGAACAACGATCATTTCGCAGACAGCATGACGATTTCTACACCAGTGAAATCAGACGCATCTGGCAGGACAGCAAGTGCCGTTACGGTGCTCGCAAAGTCTGGCAGCAGATGAAAGCAGATGGTATTCATGTGGCTCGTTGTACGGTAGAGCGGTTAATGAAGCAGCATAGCCTACAAGGCGTTTGGCGTGGTAAAGGCAAAATAACCACTCACAGTCGTGATGACCAAAAGCGAGCAGATGACCTAGTCAATCGTAACTTTAATGCCCATCGCCCTAATCAGCTTTGGGTTGCGGACTTCACTTACATCAAGACAATGAATGGTTGGGTGTATACCGCTTTTATTATTGATGTGTTTGCTCGCGCTATCGTCGGCTGGAAAGTATCCAATCGTATGAACACTGATATGGTGATGGCAGCGTTAAATCAAGCGATAGCTGATAGAAATAAGCCTAAAGACGTCATTTATCATAGTGATCGAGGCGTTCAGTATTTGTCCATACGCTATACGGATAGAATGGATGACTCTGGTGTTATTGCTTCTGTGGGTACCACTGGTGATTCATACGACAATGCTTTAGCTGAAACGGTCAACGGGCTTTATAAGGCTGAAGTGATTCATTATTTAAAGCAGAGTTGGACTGGCGTTAATGATGTGGAACTGGCAACCTTTGAATGGGTAGACTGGTTTAATAAAACCCGTTTGCATAGCACGATTGGTTATGTGTCACCTTTTGAGTTTGAAAGACGGTATTATGATAATCTTAATCTGTTAGGTGAAGCTGCCTGACTCAAGCAAATCAACCTCCGATATAGTCGGGGCGGTTCAATTTGTCAAAAGTGACATTGAGCTATGCTGAAGGAATCTTGGAGAATAACTTGGTAAACTAACGACTCTCTGAGGAGTTTATCATGACTAAGAAAACCAGAGTCTATAGTACAGCTTTCAAAGCTGAAGCTGTTAAATAAATAGAAGGCAACAGCAGCAATGGTTCACTGACTGCAATGCAGCTAGACATATCGAGTTTTCTACGGTACTGGTGCGGTTCAGTTATAAGTGGTTCCATTATGGAAGTCTGTTTTAAGTGGTCTGTTAATAGGTTTAAGAGGCTTTTTAAGCGGTTCCCTTGGGCTATACCGAAATCACACTTATGAAAAACTCAATTATGATATTCATTTTTACTTACGGCATAAGCGACTTAAAAAGAATTTTATTAAATATTGTTTGAAACATGTTGACAAACAAGCGTGACAAATTCGAAACAATTCAATATTATAGCAAGATTATCAAAATAAATATTTGTTGAGAATTATCTATGCGTTTGAGCCGCCTGTTTGCAAGCTTATTGGTCTTAGTGCCAACGTTAGTTATTGCTGATTTAGATATAACGGAAACCAGAACTGTTGTCTGTAATAGAGTGGGTGAATCAGGCACTCCTAACACTTGTCCTGCGAATCGTGGCCCTTCAATCGTAGATATTATCAAAGCGGATCAGGCTAGGGGCAACCCTATAAACGTCTTAACAGGCAACAAGTTTGAGCAGGCAACTGATATACAAGCTAACAGTGGTGATTACAGTCTTAGCTTTAATCGTTATTACAATTCGAAAAGCACGCAAAGAGGTATACTTGGTATTGGTTGGCGTCATAACTATGAGATGCAGCTACAAGATATTGATGATCAAATAGATATCATTCAAGCCGACGGTCGACAAATCCACTTTCAAAAGACTGCCGCCGCTATGGGTGGCAGTACTCTATTCGTCACCCGCTATATCTCTGAACAATCTGAACTTGGCTACCTTGAGCGTACCCAAAGCTCAGACCCTACCAGAGCCGCTTGGCTATGGACCCTACCTACTGGCAAACAGTTTCAGTTTACCGCTCACAGACAAACCAACGCTGTTAACCAAATAGGTCAGCACCGCTTTGGACAACTATCCCGTGTTACCGAAGATGCCAATGATCCTAGTAGTCCGTATTGGGCATTGACCTATGGCGTTGATGGCACCCTGGCTCAAGTACGCAATCATACAGGCGATACTCTTAAGTTCGCTTATGAGACCACAGCAAATGGTCTACCTAAGATCAGTATTACCAGTAGCAGCCAAAACAAAGCCAATAAAGGTAGATGGGTCTATCTATTAGATCAAAACAACAATCTGGCTCAAGTGGTCTCACCCACTGCCGTTAGAACGGGCTATCTATATCAAGACCCTTTTGATAAGCACAACCTCACTGCTAAGCTTAGTTACGATGATAATGCAAAGGCTCGGCTTATTACGCAGTGGCAATACGATGCTTATGATCGCGCTATTAGCTCTTCTCATAAAGACGGTATAGAGAAAGTTAGCGTTGCTTATGATTCAAATACTATCCTACCTACTCAAGCTGGGCATATCTTTACCAATCGTATTACCAATAGTGTTGGAGAGACAACCGACTACCGCTATCGTTATACTAACGATGAAGCACAGCTATTATCTGTGATAGGTCCAAGTTGTTTAACTTGTGGTCCTGCCAATGTTAGCTACGAGTATGATAATGCTGGACGTGTCACTAAGACCAATCAGCTTAACGCACAAGGACAAACGCTCTCCTCTACTTCTACTGTGTATGATGATAAAGGGCGTATTACCAAAGTTATCCAAACCAATGAGCAAAATCAACAAACATGGCTCACTTATAATTACGATGATCTAAGCCTTCCTACACAGCCAACCGCTATTAGCCGACCCAGTGTGGTAGAAGGTAGAACCTCACAAACTAAGCTGAGCTACGATAATAGCGGTAATATCATTAGTATGACTGAAATGGGCTATCAGCCTGCAACAGCAACCCGTCAAGTGCAGCCTATTAGTAGAACGACCACCTATCAATATAAAAAGATTAATGGTAAACAACAGCTAACATCGGTTGATGGTCCTCTAGAAGGTAATCAAGACACAACTCGCTATCAATACGACCAGCAGAATCAGCTCACCTTGATCAGCTACCCTGAGGGTCTAACTCAGGCCATGAGTTACGATACTCAAGGCCGAGTCGTCACTCTACTTAATATCGATGGCACAATAAATAAATATCAGTACAATGCGCAAGGTCAAGTCACCCAAAGCGATCAAGCGGGACAAGTCAGTCAAATAAACTATGATCCTTTAGGTAGAATACAGCAAATCACCGATCCCCTAGGTCAGATACTGAACTACCAGTATGACGCAAGTGGACAAATCATTGGCATGAGCGATGGTAAACAAGCGCAAATTGATCTCACTCGTGATACTGAGGGCAATCTTACTGCTGCTAACTTGTTAGTCGATGGCAAAGTCGAGCAGCAAACCGCGTTTGAGACTCTAGACGCTGCTAGTAAACAAGACCTATTAGCTAGTATTCAAGCCATCGCTGAAGGAGATCAAGGTAATAGTGCTCGACCCGATATCGCTATTAGCCCTTATCAAAAGCTTGGTGCACTATTAAATCAAGCTCCTGCGTTTGTACAGGCGCAGATAGAACAAACCGACGCTCAAGGACTTATCACTACCTATACTGCTGATGACTTTGGCAACATAGTGGCAGTGAATAGTCCTACTACAGGCATCAGCACTTATCAATATAACCAAAATAGCTTACTTATCGGTAGTCAATCACCACTAAACGCACAAACCTATCAGCGCGATAGCATTGGACGTGTTACTGGCATTACCGTATCAGCAACCGATGGTAGCACCGAGCAGCATCGCATTACATGGGGCAAACAAAACAAACCTGTCAAAGTCACCTATCCGACAGGCTTCGAGAGCTTTAGCTACAATAACAACGCGCAATTGCTCACTCATACCCAGCAAGTCGATCAGCAAAGCTTCACCCTCAACTATAGCTATGACGATCAAGGCCGAGTCCAGTCCAAAACTCTACCTGATGGCAACGTTATTGAATACACCTACAATGGCAATGATAAGAAAAAGGTTGGGGTTCTAAATGGCATTTATCTAAAAGGCATCTGGGACAAACCTATTATCACGGGTCTTAATTCAGACAATGACACCAGCTTGGTGCAGCGCTTTAACTTTGGTAACGGCATCAGTAACCTAGTACAAAAGGATAAAAACGGCCGCATAGTCTTAGCAGGCAATCCTAAAGTCGGACAAACTGCCCTGAACTACGATCCCAATCAAAAGCAGCGAGAGCCTGAACAAGTCACTCAAACCGCAAGCGCTCAGATGGGGGATGCCATCAACCCTCAAAGCGCCATCAGTCAGCAAGTCCGTACCGTGCTTGATCAAGTGCTGTACGATCAAAACCCTGAGCCGTTACTTGCCCCACAAAACGACATCATCGAACAAATCAGCCAAACCCCTGAGACGGACGAATGGGGCAGAACCATAAATCAAGGCGATCAGCACTACGAGTACGACAGCCAGAACCGCTTAACTAAAATCAGTGCCACTGATGAGAGCGGTAAGCTTATCCCAATAGCCGTCTATCGCTACAACACCTTTAATCAGCGTGTCGCTAAGACGACTTATAACCATCAAGGTCATAAAACCAAAACCACCTATTACTTCTATGATGGCAATCAGCTCATTGCCGAAACGACAGACACCGCAGGACAACAGGCGGATAATCTTAAACAGTATGTCTGGCTGAACGACACCCCTATTGCCATCCTGCAGCAAGGTGAGCTGTACTACATTCATACTGATCATAGAAACGCGCCGATAGCGGTCACTGACAACACCAGTAAGCTTATCTGGCAAGCGGACAATGAAGACTTTGGCTATGCCACTATCAATGCGAACAGCACGTTTGAATTAAACCTACGTCTGTCTAATCAATACTACGATAGTGAAAGCGGTCTACACTACAATACCAATCGTTATTATGATGCGCTAAACCAACAATACCTAACCCCTGATCCGTTAGGACTGGCAGCAGGCCCTGATCTGTTCGCCTTTGCTCTTAATCAGCCGCACAGTATAAGTGATCCGGATGGGTTGGCTCCTGAAAAACATAAAAGAAGTGAGGTTTTTAAAGGAAGTGCTCAAGATAAATTTGAAGTTATTGTAAGAACTGCAGTTCAAGGCAAAGATAAAAATGGTAAATATTTACTTGCTACTGACATTAGAAATGAGCTTTTAGCTTTAGTTAGCGATACTAAAACTATAGCGACAACAGCAGGTATTTTTGTAGCTTTTGCAATTATTCAGGCTACGCCAGTAGGATGGTTGGCAGATGCTGCTATGCTAGGTGTGGCTGCATATTTTCTAGGGACAGCAGCATGGGATCTAATAAAAGCTGTGGTTAATATAGGAAAACTATTATTGACCTCGTGTAATTATGGACAATTATTTGATGCTGCTGAACAGTTACGAGGTGCTATAGTTAGTGCTGTAAATGCAGGAATTGGCTTAACCGGAGCTGCGGGAGCCTCTAAGCTATCAAAGCTATTCAAGACCTTACCAGACACCTTGGGTTTGCCTAAGTTAAGTGATAGTCAAGTTCAGAGAATTAAAGATATAGGTCTTAAACCTGTCATTGGTGCATTTAAAACCTTAAAAAGCGTTATAAACAAACCTTATACTGTTGCAGTTTCTAGTCCAATTACAAGAGGACCAGGATACTCAGATAAACTTAATAGTGTATTTAATACTTTCGGAAATACTATTTTTGGTGTAAAACCTGATTTTATTATCAGAAACAACAAAGATAGTAACTTTGCTGTTACTAGAACTGATGGTAAGCTCAATTTCTTTTATCTTTCACCGAATAAAGGTAAGGAAAAAGTTGATTGGCCTGATAATATGGATGACTATTTGGTAGATCAGCTCAGTCGATATCATAAAACGGGTTACTTTGAAGACAAAAAAATTACATCTACTAGGGCAAAAGCTTTTTATGATGATCTAGTGAAGACAGTCTTTGGTAATTGCAAAGGTGGTATTCCAGCAGGGAGACCATTTGCAGTTATACTATTAGCGGCCAATACCGTAAGTTCAGGATGTGTGGTTGATAAAGATAGAGTTAGTTTCAATGTGGTGCAAATATTAGAGCCTACTGAAAAGGGTGCGCAGCCCATCGTTAAGATATTCGATACAGCGAAACCAGCAGGTACAGGATTTAACAAGACAAAGTTAACTTTTGTTAGAAAATTAAGTACATTTAGGACTTATCGAGCTGAAGGTATCGCAGGACATAGGCTTATTAGAGATGAAACAAATCAAGCTCTATGGTCATTACCAAAAGGTGTTAATCAATCATTAATACCAATTGATGATATTGTAGGAGATAAGCTACAAGCTTTGGTTAAAAAACATGCTGCAACTTGGAGTAATAAGAAGCTTAGTAGAAACGAGAAAGATGCTATAGCTAATGCTATTTCCAAGAAAAACTATGGGCATGCTAATATTTTACGGGCACAAGCAAAAGGAAGATATGTAGAAAAAAATGTGAGGAATGAAGCAGAAACAACTCAAGGCTTAGAACACCTGAAATGGAGCCCTAAAGGCATCGATATTACAGACCCAAAAACAGGTGTCAAATATGATGTGATGTCTGGTTCTGACCTTAACATGCGTACACATGTTGAGCGTATGCCTAGCTTTATTTGGCGAATGCTAACCTTTTAATTTGTAGTGAGATAGATTATATGAAGAAATTTAGAGATAAAACGATAGCTAATACGGAGATTGTTCTTCAAAGTGAAAACTGTGTATTTCTAGGACCAAATTTAAAACTCGTTGATTGTGTTGTTATCAATAAGCAAACGGCTAGAGGTATACAGTTCTTAGATGCTGAAATGGTTGGGGGTGTTTTTCAGACGAAGAAGAAGCTAACCAATTGGCAAGAGCATAGTGTGACCTTCGACTCGGTAACCTTCAAAGGTAATTTTTTAGGATGCGATTTGGGCGGACGCCCTGATGAAGAGTCATCAAATCATTATGGATTAGTAAAAGACTGTGATTTTAGCCAAGCAAATATGCACCTATGCCGATTGTTTAATGCTGATATCGAAAGCATTAAATTTGGTAGATGGCCGTACTTCACTATTATTAATCTCGAGGCAGCCGCCATTCAAATTCAGAAATTAAACGTCCCAAATGAGTTAATAATATCGTTAGATATTTCTGATGAGCCAGAAGGAACATCAGCTGTACTATTTAATGCTGAATTGATTGCTAAGAAAGAAGGAATTGATATAGAAGTTATCAAAGAATTAGTCAGCCAGATTGATAGTGTCATAATATAGGTTATTTTATGGTTATAAGGACTATTATTAAGGAGGTCTACTGTGATTGGTGATACGGTTATTTTTGAACCAGATGTCGAAAAAATTAAATATTATCCAGAAGAAGGGCACGGGTTTACATTTGAAACGTTGTGGTTTGATACCATTACAATGCTTGAGCTTACGGATATAATTGACATTCCAATTGATATAGCTGACACCGTCGCTTATGACGAGCATAGTGGTTATTTACTTTCGAAGCTAAACCCAAAAGCGGTTAGCTATATTTTTGAGAAATATCCAACACTGACTACTCTAAAAAATGTTGATGATTTAGATAAGGACGATCCGCTACACCAATTAGGTGATGTTGAGATATCTGATTTGATCAAGCTCTATGAGTTTATAAGACGATACGGTATAGAAAATTTATATCTTTATTCTACCTTTTAAAAGCCTGCTATTGCAGGCTTTTTTATGATACTACGTTAAGCTCACATTTAAGGAAGGCAGCTCAGTATTAACGACTTATTGAACCGCCCCAAGTATATCGGAGAGTGATTTACTTGA
>NZ_JABUZG010000027.1 GCF_014897815.1 Psychrobacter sp. PG1 | reverse complement strand
TGACGGCTAAATAGGACGGATTGACGGCTAAATAGGACAGTGTTATAATTTTGTCCTATTTAAGTATTTGAGGTAGCCAAGTATGAGTAATGATTTAGTTGTAATGGATAATGCGGTTATAAATGCAGCTTATGAATTGAGCGTAAATGAACAGCGTTTAATTCTCTCAGCAATGGCACAAATCCCTAAAGGTGAGCCAGTGGACGCTAAACATGCTTACTGTGTTACAAGAGATGATTTTATACGGCTTGGCGTACACCCTGATACTGTAGCGAGGGAAATTCGAACTGCGTCAAAAGATTTAATGAAAAAATCATTATTTATAGATACAGAGGTTGGTGAACTTGAATTTCATTGGCTCTCTGAAGTCTTGCGCTACGATAAAAATGCAGAGGAGAAGCTAAAAGCTAAGTATCCTAATCCTGAAGATTATAGTAAATACATTCAAATGCTTAGAGCTTACAATCTCATGGATAGCCTTATGCCTTCTGATGATGATAACGTTGTTGTGCGTTTAGTATTTAATGAACGTATTGTTCCATTTTTATCTGAGCTTAGAAAGAATTTCACACAATTCAATATTGAGGATGTGGCAGGGTTTAGCAGTAGTTATAGTATGCGTATATATCAAGCTATGATGCAATTCAAGTCAACTGGTTATAGAAAAATAAAGCTAACAGATTTACGGTATATGCTTGCGCTAGGAGATAAATATGAAGCTACAAAAGATTTAAAGGTGCGTGTAATTGATACCGCAGTCAATGAAATTAATGAAAAATCACCCTATAAAGTAACTTATAAAATGCTGAAAACAGGGCGTAAATTTACTCATCTTGAGCTTAATTTTAAGAAGAAAAAGACAGAAGTTGATACAAATAGGAATGTGCAGCGTGATGTTAATACAGCAGATATGTTCACCATTGAAGGATTGAATGATAAGCAGCTGGGGCGCATTGCACGTAATCAGCAGTTCATAGCAGACTACAATCACCTAGTAAGCTCTACTAGTCCAGCTGGTCAAAACTCACAAGCATGGGAGTTTGAGATGATTAATCGTCTCAAGCGTGACCCGTCACAATTTAATAAGCGCCCAATACGTGATTACTTAGACTGTTGAGGTCGAGGGATAGCCACGATAAAATATAAATTACTGTGAATTGGAGTAATTATCTTGCCAATTGTTGAAAATATTTTTGATGGCATCGTAGTTGAATGGGATAGCAAAAAAGCTGAATTAGTTATTAAAGAACATGGCGTAAGCTTCGATGAGGCTTTAACCGTTTTGTTATACGATGATAATGCTCTTACTAATGAAGATGTTAGGGGTTATGATGGTGAACAGCGATTTATTACTATTGGGGTAAGTTCTTACGGTCGCCTGCTTTATGTGGCATGGACTTTAAGAGATATTCGTTATAGGTTAATCTCTGCTCGTAAAGCAAACAGACATGAACAAAAGGGGTATCAAAATGCTTAAAGAATTTAACTTCTCTACTGCTAAAAAAGCTTCTGAAGTACCTGCTTTGCAGCGGTTAAAAAAAGCTCATCAAAGAAGCACACAAGCCGAAGATAGGCTGCTCGATGATGATGTAATTGATTGGTTATCAAACCAAGATATAAACACTAGAAAGACGGTTAATGCTCGGATAAGGGAGCTTATGGCTGATAGTCATACTTAGGGGCTTCTAAGGTCGAGAGTTAGCCAAGAACAGAGTGATAAAAAACATAAAAAAATACTGAGCTTAAGTTAATTAACTGATATAAATACCTCTGATCCCATAGAAACTAGAAAAAGGAAATTATTTATGAGAGGTATTCAGTTCTCTGTTATTGCTCTTGCCGCTTGTATCTCTATTACAACAGCTTATGCAGGAAATCCATCAAAAGCAGGTGATATTACTGGTCGTAGTCTTGCTGTAACAGGGTTGGGTTCTATAGGCCACATTGGGACTTGGAACGGTTCACAAGTTGTTGAGGTGTTAAATGAAAGTCGTGTTATTCAATTTAATACCTTAACTAAATTTAAAAATAGTTCGAGTTACTGGGGTGCGAGGGGTAACGCAAATTTTGCAAACCCTTCCTCTATTAATGTTGTCGCGAATACACAATCTCAATATAGTCCAAGTTATACATTAGTGCCTCTGAATACTAAAATTGGGCGTATTGAGCAACAATGTACGAAGCGAAATATGCTGGGTCAGTGTGTGACTTATAGCAATGTGCGGGTAAATGCTGTTTTTCGTTGTGACACCTTTGTCAACTATATCTATCAAGCAACAGGGAATGGTTCACTATCATCTTTGAATGTTATTTATCCTTTCATCGCTTATAGCAATGCAAAAATTGAGCGTACTTAAACCTTGATAAAGAGTGATTATGAAAAGAAATTATATTTTCATTTTAATAATTTTGGTTGTTTTAGCTTTGCTCAGTGGATTGATATATTTTTTCTGGCCAACAGACAACAACGGTAACTTCAGTAAATCTGTTGAAGGTATCAATACACCTTCAGAAACAACTAGATTTAGTTCACCTCAAGTAGATATATCAAATCAGTTTGATACAAATCCTGCATTACAGAATAACGTTCAAATATTAACCCCTAAGATGAATGCTTTTGTTAAAAAAGTTGAGTCTATTCTACAAGGGGTTCAAAGTCGGGAATCTAAGATAATTTCTTTAATGAATATATTACAGAGTTCACAATCTGATGACGAAAAAATCGCAACTTTACAGTCTTTAGCTTCTCTAAAACCTATCGAATATGTAGATGATTTGATGGCTTTAGCAAAATCAGATAAGGAGTCAGATAAAGTAAGGTCTGAAGCCTTGCGAACCCTAAGTCAGGCTTATTTGTTGTCCGATGAAGAGGTTCAAAGAATAGGGGGTTCATCCGTATATGTTCAGATGGAAAAGGTCAGTCAATATGTAGATTCGGTTATTAGTGATAAAAACACACCTCCTGAATTGTATAATGCTGCTCTTCAAAGCTATGCTTTTATGAAGCCTGATGACGCCTCCATTTTAGCAAAAGACATATTTAATAAAAACAACGTCTTAAGTGAGTCAGAAAGTAATTTCTTTAATGATGCAATGTTTGCAAACAAACAAAACTTAACTAGCCTTTTACCAGTTATTCAGAAAAATCCTGATAAAATGAACGATAAAATGGCGTCGCAAATAGCAGTCATGACAGCAGATCCTATAGTTTTAGGTCAGCTTAATCAAACAGAGAAACAGCAAGTGATAGCTATTTTAAAGGCACATAAGCTAGATTTAGATAATCCAATGTTACAAGTAGAATCAGATACAATTAACGCCAAAATTGAAGAGATTGAAAAATCTTTATAGTTATTTTCAAGGTAGAGAGATAGCCAAGATCAGGCGGTCTTTTTCGCATGTCCTGGCTATCTCTCTACCCAACAACCGCTAGGGCGTTAGCGTCCTTGTTTTTTGTTCTAAAAAATTTCTTTCTTCTTGGTTTAAAGATTTACCCAATCGCTTTTTCTGTTGAATAATATCTAAGAATACGTTGTTCATGTAGCCGTTCTTAGGATTGTTGCCATACTCTTGAAGGTTTTTAATAGAGTTTAAAATAGACATTTTGCACCCCTTTTGATTATTTGATTTCTAAGTGTGGCGCTTGTGAGCGTCTTATCCGCTGCTCTACGTGCTTCTGTGCGTCCTTGCCCCAATTGGTGGCTCTCGATGATACTTGTTTGAGCTGTAGCTCTCTGAAGTCCTCATCTTCACCCATCAACCTTGCATTCAACTCTACCAGCTCTAACCAATCCAGTGTGCCCTGTGTTGGGTATCCTTGCTTTGTCTTGTCCCTCATGGTGGCTCTCCTTATTATTACTTTTCGCTTATGTGAGTACGTTTAATGTAAGCTATTAGTACATATAGAAAACTATCGTTCCATGCCCTTATCATTATCTCGCACAATACGAACTTGCTGTTGTTGCGGGGTCTTTTGGGGTTCTGTTTGCTTCCTGTATTCTTTGATAGCTTGTTGACCTTGCTGTGCTTCTTGCACTGTCTGCGGTTCGTTTTTGGCTATCCAGTCTTTAGCGTGTTGCTTGTATTTTCCTCTATCTTGAACCTCTTTAACGCTTATTTGGCGTTCTAGGCTTCGCAATACCGTCCGTTTTTCTAACTGCTGCTTTGACCACGTTTTTTCTCTCGTAGTAAAAGGTTTTTTTGCGGTATCGTAGGCTTGCTGAAGCTCGGCTAACTCTTTTTTCAGGGGTTTAAGGCTTAGTTGTTCAAACTGGTTTTCAATGTCTGCAAGCCTTGTGTGATAAACGTCTATAGCTTTTTCACCTTTCACGGCTTGGGCTTGTAGCTCTTGTGATTTCTGAAGCAATAGCTCTTTAGCTTGCTGCTGACGCTGGGCTTCTCGTTCTGCTTTTAGTTTAGATCGTTGATATTTAGCAATGCTTCTATCCGCTTGGTCGATTGCGCTAGCTGAAGCGTTAATCTCTCGTTCTGCTCCCTCAAGCTCTCGTTGACATTCCCCAACGACTTGAGTGACGAGCTTAGTATTTCTATCTGCCCAAGCTGTGTTTTGTGTTGCGTTCTCAATAAGTTTAACTGCTCTTTCAATTCCTTCTCTAAGTCTGTCATTACTCTGTTCTCTCTGCTCTGTGACGGCGTTCAGGCTCTTCTCAATAATCGCTAGCTGCTGCATTGCATGGTTATACTCTTCAACCTTGCGGTTATAGTCGCCTGTCGAGGTCTTAATGCCTTTGCGTTCTAGGGCTGACGCTTCCCAACCTAGTTTTTTGGTGGGTAGTTGCTCTAACCCTCTGTCTTTGTGGCTTCTATGGTCAATTCGGGCATCAATCTTGGCTTCTTTGAGGTGCTTATTGGTGATATTAGCCCACTGCTCACGGATTGCTTTTAGTTCTTCCCTAGCACTAGGTAAGCCACGCTCTTTAAGCTGGGTATTGCTCATTTCTAGCTGTGATTTGCTGGTCAAGGCGACTCTGCCACTCTCCAAGCGTTCCAGCTTGCGTGTGGTCAACATGATATGGGCGTGATGGTTGCGGTTGTCGCCCTGTGCATCAGGCGTATGTATTGCCACATCAACGGCAACACCGTATTGATTGGCTAAGTCCTTAGCGAAGTCATTAACAAGCATCATCCGCAAACGCCCTGATAATTCATGGGGTAGATTAACGACTATCTCTCTTGCTGTTCTGCTGTTCTTTCTCGTTTCGGTGGTTTCTGCTAAGTTCCAAAGTTCGTTGCGCTTAATCTTTAAACCATTTGGGGTGTGAAGTTGGGTGTATGCCACACCGCTTCTTTTGGTGTAGTCGTGTTCTTTGCCTGTGCGTTCATCTTTGATAGCAATACCAGCACGATAAGCAATAGACGCAGTGGCGGTTCTTCCGCTACTGCGTGATACTGGCTTAGTCGATAGGTGGTAGATTGCCACAAATTTACCAGTCTTCTGTAGTTAGATTTTTTGACTCAAGGTTTTTGGCTATATCTTTAAATATAGCATTTGCTTTCTCAGTATCCTTATAAATAGGAGCTAAGCTTATAGCTTCGTCTTCATATCTAATAATTTCTATACGATGAAAATCACCATCTTTACCATCACTAGGTGGTCGAGTCATTTTAACCATTTTGATAGTATCAACGTTTATTATCATATTGTTATAAGTTATAAAATTACTCATACTAGCCTCTTTTTTGGGGGTCAAGGGGGTTTCCCCTTTGCGAATTATGAAATCTATCTATACTGTAACAAAGTGGAATGTTAGCATAGTTTTCGTAAGTTCGCTCTTAGTCAGAGGGACACAACTATCCTACAATTAAAATAATTAGTTTTTTTATCTATGCATAATATTTATTTCACTTTTTTTTACCTGTATTCAAGAATGTTGCAACTACTAAAAATATTACTAATATTAATACAAACAACGGTTGCTGTTGATTGCTCTTTTGAAAAAACAAAATATAAAAAAGCAACCCAACACCAACTAAGCTAAAAATGGATAAAATATTTCTTTTCATTTAAAAAACTTTTCAAGGAGTAGGTAATATGGCTGATATTAAAAAACTAGAACAAAAAAGACAAGAAGCATTAGACAAAGCCAATCGAATGAAAAAACAGATTGATAAGACTCTCAACGGTCAAAAATTTGTGCTTGGGGGTATGCTTATGGCTATTGCTGAACATGAGCCTGACCGAATACCGCAAATTTTAGCTGATATTGATAAATACGTGACTAGGAAAGCCGATATTAGCCGTTTAAAGGGCTTTAAATATGAAATAGGTAACAATGTACCTAAAGGCAATCTTTCAAGCTCTAGTGAGCCAAATAGACCCCTTATCGATGATATTAACTTCTAGTTAATGCTTGGTATGGAAGTTAAAGGTTAAAAACTCTCTAGCTCTTTCTCCTGTCTTTAAAATAAAAAACCAAAAAATAATTTTAAAAATTAAGTGAAATTTGAAGTTATCCACAAGCTTTTAAAATTCTTCCCCTTTTTTAAGGTTTTAAAGGTTTTTAAAGAGTTTTTAGACCCCCCTGAAAGCTATAGCCAGTATGGGCTAACCAGAACTAAATAGGACGGATTGACGGCTAAATAGGACGGATTG
>NZ_JABUZG010000023.1 GCF_014897815.1 Psychrobacter sp. PG1 | reverse complement strand
AAGTTACGGTACCATTTTGCCTAGTTCCTTCAGCAGAGTTCTCTCAAGCGCCTTGGTATTCTCTACCTGATCACCTGTGTCGGTTTAGGGTACGATTCGTTTATAACTATTGCTTAGAAGCTTTTCCTGGAAGCATGGTATTTGCCACTTCACTGTACAAGTACAGCTTGCTATCAGATCTCAGCCATGTAACAACCCGGATTTACCTAAGTTGTAAGCCTACATCCTTTCACCTGGACAACCAACGCCAGGCTGACATAACCTTCTCCGTCCCTCCATCGCATTATAAACAAGTATCGGAATATTAACCGATTTCCCATCGACTACGCCTTTCGGCCTCGCCTTAGGGGTCGACTCACCCAGCCCCGATTAACGTTGGACTGGAACCCTTGATCTTCCGGCGTGCGAGCTTTTCACTCGCATTATCGTTACTCACGTCAGCATTCGCTCTTGTGATACCTCCAGCATGCCTTACGACACACCTTCACAGGCTTACACAACGCTCCCCTACCACTTGAAAACAAATTCAAATCCGCAGCTTCGGCTCCTAGTTTGAGCCCCGTTACATCTTCCGCGCGGGCCGACTCGACTAGTGAGCTATTACGCTTTCTTTAAAGGATGGCTGCTTCTAAGCCAACCTCCTAGCTGTCTATGCCTTCCCACCTCGTTTCCCACTTAACTAGGAATTTGGGGCCTTAGCTGGCGGTCTGGGTTGTTTCCCTCTCCACAATGGACGTTAGCACCCACTGTGTGTCTCCCGGATATCACTCATCGGTATTCGGAGTTTGCATCGGTTTGGTAAGTCGGTATGACCCCCTAGCCGAAACAGTGCTCTACCCCCAATGGTGTT
>NZ_JABUZG010000001.1 GCF_014897815.1 Psychrobacter sp. PG1 | reverse complement strand
CCACACTACCATTGGCGCAATGATGTTTCACTTCTGAGTTCGGGAAGGGATCAGGTGGTGCCATCATGCTATTGTCGTCAGCAAAGGGGGTTAGATATGAGTCTGTTATTTTTATTGTTTGACTATAAGTGTTTAGTTTATGGTCGACCAACAGTAACCTAACTGAATCAAGGTTAAAGGTGATATCGAAATATTCTTTCTTTTATTCTAAAGCTTTTGCTTTACAAGATAGATTAATTAGAGCTTTCATACAAACCACTTGGGTGTTGTATGGTCAAGCCAAACGAGCAATTAGTACAGGTTAGCTACATGCATCGCTGCACTTCCACACCCTGCCTATCAACGTCGTAGTCTTCAACGGCTCTTTAGGGAAATCTAATCTTGAGGTGGGCTTCCCGCTTAGATGCTTTCAGCGGTTATCCCATCCGAACGTAGCTACCGGGCAATGCCACTGGCGTGACAACCCGAACACCAGAGGTTCGTCCACTCTGGTCCTCTCGTACTAGGAGCAGATCCTCTCAAATTTCCAACGCCCACGGTAGATAGGGACCGAACTGTCTCACGACGTTCTAAACCCAGCTCGCGTACCTCTT
>NZ_JABUZG010000021.1 GCF_014897815.1 Psychrobacter sp. PG1 | reverse complement strand
CCTAGATTCAAATAAGAAGTGCAACGTTTTAAAAGAATGAGTTGAAGAGTAAGATGTGCCGTGTTGCATTTCAAACTTCAACTCCTACATATCAGAACGTTATGAAACACTATACACATCTTACCCAAGAGCAAAGATATCAAATATCAGCGCTATTGCAAGCTAAAAAAGGCATGAGCGAAATAGCTAGAATTATCGGCTGTCATAAATCAACGGTGAGTCGAGAGATAAAGCGAAACATGGGACAAAGGGGTTATCGCCCCAAACAAGCCCATCGTTTGGCAAAAGAGCGCAAAGTTGTGAATAGCGCACAGATCAGCCGCTTTGGCTGGTGCTATATTGAGCACTTGTTAAACAAGAGATACTCACCTGAACAGATCACAGGGCGACTGAGGATGCTAGGTTGGCAAGATGTCCCAAGCCATGAATCAATATACCAACACATCTATACTGACAAAAAGGCAGGGGGTGATCTACACAACGCCCTTAGATGTCAAAAGCGTTATAAGAGACGGTATCTGCAAGGCAATGATAGGCGTGGGAAAATAGCGAACCGCTGTGATATCACTGAGCGTCCTAGCATCATTGAGACACGCAGTCGTATGGGCGATTATGAAGGGGATACGGTGGTTGGTCATGGGCATCAAGGTGTGCTTGTCACTTTAGTAGATAGAACGACTCGAGAGACTAAGATCAAAGCGCTACCCAATCGCAAGGCAAAAGCTGTCACACAAGCTTGTATTGACATGCTAAAAGGTGAGCAGGCGTTAAGCATCACCTTTGACAACGGTAAAGAGTTTGCTGACCATGAAGCGATGGCAACAGCGTTGAAGGCTGATATTTACTTCGCTCAGCCTTATCATTCTTGGGAGCGCGGAACTAATGAGAATACCAATGGTTTAATTCGTCAGTTTCTACCTAAGTCGATGCGTCTAGATAACCTATGCAGTCACTTAGTTCAGTCGATTGAAGACAGTTTAAATAATCGACCTAGAAAGGTGCTAGGGTTTAGAACACCGCTTGAGGTAAAATCTAGATTCGGGTGCGTTGCACTTCGATGTTGAATCCAAG
>NZ_JABUZG010000022.1 GCF_014897815.1 Psychrobacter sp. PG1 | reverse complement strand
TCAAGTAAATCACTCTCCGATAAAGTCGGGGCGGTTCAGTACCAAGAAGGCCGTTATCTCTGCTACATTTATCTGGCATGCTCTTAATCGACGCCGGCCACTAGCGATGATTTGCGTTTCAAACTCTGGCTTGAATGATTGGTAAAGGTCGTCAATGTAGCAGTATGGTTCGGTTAAGTTGTCCATGTAAGAAGTCCTTTTTGCATAAGTTGGTCTAGGTAAATTTACTTTAGCAATTGTGGACTTCTTTTTTGGCGCTCCCTTATCCCGAACTGGGGTCATTTAGCAAACCTTTGATTCACTACTATCTAGCAGGATAAAACGTCTCTGCACCAGGGCCTACTGGCAGACCAAATACAAACACCCAGACGCAAAATAAAATAATCCAACCAACTAAGAACGCAATTGAATAAGGTAACATCATCGCCATAAGTGTGCCAACACCAGTATTTCTCTTATAACGAATAGCAACTGCCATAATGAGACCAAAATAGCTCATCATAGGGGTAATGATATTAGTAGTCGAATCTCCAATACGGTATGCGGCCTGTATCATCTCAGGCGCATAGCCAGTTAGCATTAGCATGGGGACAAATATTGGTGCTGTCACGGCCCATTGCGCAGATGCCGAACCAAGCATCAAGTTAACCACCGCACATATCAAGATAAAACCGATCAATAAGAAAGGACCTGTTAAACCAATATCGTTTAGGAAAGTTGCACCAGATACTGCCATTACAGAACCAAGGTTTGACCAATTAAAGAAGGCGGTAAACTGCGCTGCAAAAAAGACTAAGACGATATAAATACTGAGCGAGCTCATCGCATGGCTCATCGCATCTACTACATCTTGGTTGTTTTTTATGCTACCAGTAATCTTTCCATATATATAACCAGGTATGGCAAAGAACACAAAAATAAAGACAACGATACCCTTTAAAAACGGCGAACCTGACAACAGACCTGTCTCAGCATTACGCAGGATGCCGTCAGCAGGTACCACGGTCCAAGCCAATAATAAACAGAATACCAGCATGCTAATACCAGCCCAAAAAAGTCCTTTTTTCTCAATAGTAGATACGCGCTCAGCTTTGGTATCTAATACTGAGGGATCATCGGCGTCAGTAGGATTGTACTTACCAAGGCTTGGCTCGACGATTTTCTCGGTCACAAGATAACCCAAACCACTAATCAAAAAAGTACTCACCATCATAAAGTACCAGTTGGCTTCTGCTCCAACAGTGTAAGCTGGATCGATGATACGTGCCGCTTCTTGAGTAATCCCTGATAATAAAGGATCAACTGTGCCAAGTAATAGATTAGCGCTATAGCCACCAGATACCCCAGCAAATGCCGCCGCGATACCAGCTAATGGATGTCGACCAAGAGAGTGAAATATGACCGCAGCAAGTGGTATCAAAACCACATAACCAAGCTCAGCGGCCGTGTTTGACATAATACCTGCGAACACAATAGTAAAGGTAACCATTTTCTTTGGCGCGTTTAACACTAGCCCACGTAGTGCGGCTGATATCATTCCAGAGCGCTCAGCGATACCAACACCAAGTAGTGCTACCAGCACCGTACCAAGTGGCACAAAACCAGTAAAGTTGGTCACCAAGTTTTCAACAATACGAGCTAAGCCCTCGCCGTTTAATAAATTGACGACCTCAATAGTTCCATCAGCGCTACGGCCGCTTGCACCCTCTGGTCGTGGATCGATTACCGATATACCAAAGTAAGACAGGACTGCTGAAAGAACCAGTAAAAATACTGACATCCATACAAACAAAATAACAGGATGCGGTAGTAAATTACCGAGCCACTCTACTCCTTTTAAAAACCGCTGCATGCGCGAGTCTTGCTCTGCTGCATCAAAATTATTATGTGGCGGATTGCCATTTGGCGAGTTACTTCCTTGCATAGCCGATTATCTCCTTCAAGATTAAGTACTTTTGATGCGCTTAAAGTGTATGAAAACACCGATAAAAGGTTATGATTGGAACATAATTGGAAAACAGAAACAAATAATTTTGTCTCATAAAACAAATTGTTTAGAATTTTGAGTAATAAGTAACCCCAGTTCAGAAGAAGGGAGCGCCAAAAAAGACAAAAACAAGAAGTTCACAATTGCTAAAGTAGGTTTACCAAGACCAACTTATGCAAACAGGATTTCTTCCATGAACAACTTAACCGAACTATAATGCCTCTTGGTCAGTCATCAAAGCGCTTGAGCGCAAAAATAAAGAGCTCAAATAAGCCAACGAAACTATAAGGAACGCGGGCGCTTTTATGCCTAGGAGGAAATGGGCGGACCGCCCAAGTGATGGTTGATTTTATTAATGATCATAAGTTGTAATATGAGTTCGGGCCAATATTAAAGTACTACCGCCTGCTCCGTCACCCTATCACTTCACTATACCTAAAAAATAAAACCTCTAAACGATACTCTATCTATCATTAGACTTATTTCTATTATTAAATGATATTAATATCATGATATTATCAATGAACATTAATTATTAAGTCTAATTAATAGAGGTGGCGTTATGACCGTTCGTATTTATGTGAGAGCCAGCACTAAGGATCAAGACGCTAAGAGAGCCTTATCTGACTTGATTAGCTTTAGCCAAAGCTATAACGATAACCTTGTTGAGTACGTTGAGCATTTCAGTGGTACAAAGCTCGATAGGCCAGTATTAGCTAAGCTATTAAAGGACGCTGATCAAGGCGATATTCTGCTGGTTGAAAGCGTGGACAGATTAAGCAGGCTATCTCAAGATGATTTTGCAATTCTAAAGCAGCGCATCAAAGACAAGGGCTTGCGATTGGTGGTGGCTGATCTACCAACTACGCATACGGTAAGTAAAGGCATGACAGGTGAGATCCTAACAGTGATTAACCATATGCTGATCGACTTGTTAGCAACGATGGCAAAGCTTGATAACGACAAGCGTAGAGAGCGTATCAAGCAGGGATTGGCTAACAGTGGCTATAAGCCCACCGGTAAGAAGCCTAATACAACGAAACACAATCGTATTAGAGAATTGGCCAGTCAAAATAATATGACAAAAGAGGAAATTGCTAAGGCGGTTGGCGTTGGGGTAGCTACCGTTTATCGGGTGATAAAAGAGAGCTAGACCGCCCCAGGATTGACCTATACTTTAACTTCCGTACTATAGCTTTGCTTTTTCTTAGTCATGGCAAACTCCTCATCGAGTCGTTAGTTTACTAAGTTTACTTATACGGTTTCTTCAGCATAGCTCAGGTCATAATCTCTGCTACACTTATCTGGCATGCTCTTAACCTTTGGTGTCCCGTTGCGATTAAATGAGCGTCAAACTCAGGTTTGAATTGCTGATAAAAGTCGTCAATATGGCAGTATAGTTCGGTTAGGTTGTCCATGTAAGAAGTCCTTGTTGTGAAGTTTGTCTTGGTAAACTCACTTTAGCAACTTCGGACTTCTTTTTTTATCTTTTTTTTGAGCCCTTATCCCGAACTGGGGTTATAATATTAATTAGCGTTGCACTTGGTGTGTTAATCTAAGAATTAATAAACAGTCTGCCGAAAGACTGACGCATTTTAGGATATTATTATGAAAAAACTATCAACATTGAAGAAATCTCTTGTAATGGCACTGAGTGTCACAAGCTTTAGCATGGCTTCTGTTTCAGCCACTCAAGCAGCCACTGCTATGAATGAGGTAACGGCAGCATCACAGAGTAAGATCAGTCTAGAGCAGGCGCTGGCCCTTGCTAATAAAGCGGTAAAAGGCGATATCATCAGTGCAGACTTTGATCAAGAAGATCGTAACGAAAATAGCCATTACGATATCAAAATCGTTACCAACAATAATGAACAAGAAGTCAGCGTGAATGCCAATACAGGCAAGGTTACGAAAGAAGACACAGAGCGTTTAGACAAAGAAGACTTGGCAGAATATAAGGCCATGAAACAAGCAAAAGTGAGTTTGTCTCAAGCTATAAAAAAAGCAAACCAAACGCTGAAAGGGAAAGTGCTTGAAGTAGAGTTCGACATGGATTTTGGCAAGCCTGTCTACAAAGTTGAAATTGGTAAAGGCAATCAAATTCATAAAGTCGTTGTCGATAGCATGACTGGTAAGATTACTCGCAGTCAGGTAAGCGACGTTGATCGTGATGATTAACTACTGATACCCTGTATTGCATACACTCTTAAATATTAAAAAGCCCCAAGCTACTTTCTCAAGTGGCTTGGGGTCTTTAATAGCAAGTCTAAATAAACACTTATTGGTATCTAGTGTGGGTTCATATTTGTGGATTGCTGGCCGTTTTGAGCCTTTCCTAAAAAGTGTGTAACTATTATTTAGATTGTAGAAGTACTTACACGAAATTTAGGAAAGGCTCAAATTTTTATATAAAACCAGCTATCACACATATAGTACCAAATCTAACGCTTTCGACCACACGACCAACATGTATTTAATTAAGTTATATTTCATTTTAAGGGTCAACAACCCATTAAACCTTAAAGCCTACATGCTTTCCTGTTGGTAGCTCAACATCAATACGTAGCTTGCCGCCCATGGCTTCAACATATTTTTTCATAGTTGATATTTTAAGATCATGGCCACGATTTTCTATAGCAGACAATGACGGCTGCTTAATACCTAGGGTCTGAGCAAGCTCTTTTTGAGAGATCTCAAGCTCTTCACGGAGACGGTACAGCTGGTTTTCCAAAAGCAGCTGTTCGGCCAATTGTTGAATACGAGCTTGGCTGTCTTCTGAGCGCTCCGCTAACATCTCTTGTAGTGTCTTAGTCATGTTATGGCTCTCCTAAAGTTTTGAGGTGACGCTCATACTGCTGGTCTGCAGTGGCTAGCATTTCTTTATAAAAACGCTTTTTATTGCCCTTATCACCGATACAAAGCACAATCGCTTGCCGTTTTGGATCAAAGGCAAAAAAGGCCCTGAGTGGTTTACCTCGGTGCTGAACCCGCAGCTCTTTCATGTTGGTAAATTTTGAGTCATACACAGTGTCCACTAAAGGACGACCTAAGCTTGGGCCCTGCTGCTCTAAAGCTACCAAAGCCGCTAACACCTTCTCTTGTGTCGATTGATCTTGCTGATACAGCCAATCATTGAACAGCTTCGTTGTGATGACAGTCCACATATAAAAAGTTACTATATATATTATAGTCTATATTTTACCGCTAATCGACACTCTATGCAACCAAAACGCGTGGTCACTCCTGATCTGTACTCTTATCCAGTGCCACTTGCATCTTCTCAAGCTCTATCGTTAATGCACCAGTCTTTTCTTGCTCAGCGCTATAGCTGGCCGTTACTGTTTCATACTGCTTAAGCAGCAGCTGATGATCTGTGTTTAGTGCCGCTTGCTGTTGCGTCAGCTGCTCATAAAGTCCTGACAGCTTATCGCGTTCAACGATAACCGCTTTTAACTCTCCTTTTACCTCTGCAGTAGCGTTTGCGATCTCGTTGCGCTCAATGGTAACCGCTTTTAACTCTGTCTTAGCTGCTTCAAGTTCTGCACTTAAACGAGAAACCTCTGCTTCATCACTAGCAGCGTTAGCCTCAAGTGTGGCCACTTTTGATATGTTGGCATTCAGCTCTTTTGCTTGCTGATCAAAGCTACTACGCAGATCTGCAAGCTGCCCCTGAGCGGAATCTGTTTTGGCTCGTTCAAGATCCAACTGGTGCTGAGTATCGCTGAGCGTCTGAGTTAGGATGTCACGTTCAGCAGTCACTTGAGCTGCGGTGATAGCGGCTGCCTCTGCGGTTGCCGTCACCTCGTCTAGTTGCACCAACAAATCAGCTTGCTCAATCTCTAAGGTCTTAACCGCCTCTTGCGCCTCGTCTGTCTCAGCTTGCGCCTTTGTCTTAATGCTTTCTAGAGCCTCACGCTCTTTTACCAACCGATCATTGGCAATATCAATAGCCGTCTGCCACATATCCGCACCAAGCGTTTGTAAGCGTTCAGCAATGCTACTTGGTAGCTCAACCTGTCTTAGCTGCTCTTCTTGTTGGTTATCCTGACGCCAAGACTTCATGGCTTCACTGATGGTCGTGAATGATCCACCACCCAGCGCCTTACGCACTTCGGCTAAAGTAGGCTTGATGCCTTGTTCTTGCAGTTGATCCGCAGTGTTATGAACCTGTTGGATAGTAAGCGCCACAGTCATTGTCCTTAATTTTATATAAGTAGATATGTAATGTTTGTATGATATTGTATGTAGTATAATACAATATACAACATACTACAATACAGAATACAAAAAAACCTCAGGTGATTTGAGGTGTCTTTTAATGTATTGAGTTGATGGTTGGCCGCAGACACGGATAGAGCATTAGTATTTGCCAAATGGTGAGGTTGGTGCGATAGTTACTCACTGAACGTTCTGAACAGTTGCACTGTACAGGGGCTAAAAACGTACTTGAACACTAGGTGAGCAATGAACATATCGGTGACAAAGGCAGCAAAACAGTGGGGTGTATCGAGAACCACTATCTATCAGAAGATCAATGATGGTGAGCTTTCCAGAACCGCTGACAAGAAAATTGACACCTCAGAGATGATCCGAGTATTTGGTGAGCCTGCTACTAACAAACGTACTGAACAATCAGTGAACACCAGTAATAGTACGTCCTTGAACAGTCAAAACGTACCAGACTGTACAGCGCTTGAACACCAGTTAGCACTTGAAAAGATGAAGAATGAACACTTAGAGCAGCAAGTCCGTGATCAAAAACAGCTGATAGCGAATTACCAAGAGCAAATAAGTCAGCTCAACAAAACACTAGAAAAAGCCAATGCCAGTATTCATGACTTAACGCAGATCCGACTGCTAGAATTTAAAGGTACTGACCTTGAACATAGCGATCACCAGCAACAATCACCGTTAGAGCCTGAGCCGCTATCTGAAAAAGAAGCCGCAGCTGCGCCCACACCTACCAAAAGAAAAAGATGGCTTGGGTTTTGGTTTTGATTGCTGAACAGTGCAGTCAAACGATTACGGCCTTGGCCCATTGTAAGAACGCTGCGGGGCTGGTGTATCTACTCTAGGGGTAGCATCCTGTGATTGCTCCATGCTGACAACGTCCTTGATCTCTAAATCTAAAGGCTCAGGCGCTTTGATGTCACCATATAACTCTTGATGATACGCTTTTTTGATCTCCATACCTTTAGTCCATGTCCTTAAATCTCGATTGCCACGTGACTCACTGACTCTCTCATAATCTTGCTGCCGCTCCTCTGCTAACGCCTGAAAACCCTCTTCATAAACAGTGCCCTTGAGCCTAACATTTCGCTTCATTTTAGGATGCGCCACGCTGATACTGCTTTTGGTTGCTCTCTTGATGGTTAATCCCATACCTTCTAGCGCATAACGCACACTACTACGGTTATTAAGACTGCCCTCTGCTAGGCTATGTCGCATTCTTCGATCAATGGCTTCTTTTAAAGCAAAAGTGCTCTCAGGATTAGCGATGATCTCATTATCTTCTTTTTCCTGCTCCTTCTCTTTAGACTTAGGCGGCCTATCATATGGAGTTGGCCGTGGCGCATTATTCACATAAGGGTTGATTAGCCGCTTACGCTCTGGGTCATTAGGATCTGTTAGGCCATATTCTTGATTGATGATGTTCTTAAACGCATTGACTCGTACCAGATCAGCGCCAGCATAAAATGGCTGCAGCCGCTTACCACTTCGTAGCTCTTGGCAAGGGATCACAAAATTTAGCTCAAGCCGTCCACCCTTATCAGTATGTTCAACCCACAATATATCGTACTGATCGGGCTCAAGCCCTACAAACAGTGTCTCTTCAAAGCGCTGCATGATGTCTCTTTTCTGCTTATCCGTAAACCCTTCGGCATCTTCGGTGAAAGACAGCACCCCTGCTTTATACTTTTGCTTGAATGGTGTGGTATTAATCAGCTGCTCAGTGAGCCTAGGATCGCCGTAGAGCACCTTTGCACCCTCCCTAGGGGTATCCTTAGCGCCCAATAGATAATTAAGCGGCCCTGCGCCTGATCCTTGCCCTCGCCTAAAGAATTTAACAATCATGACTCACCTCGCAAATGCTCATTAAGCAGCGCATCGATAGACGTCCTAATCGCTTTAATCTGCTCAAGTACGTTTTCATCTAATGCCTTATCGATGTTAACGTGTTTGGTGAGCTGATTTAGATTAGAGCCAATACGACCAAGAGCGCGAACTAGCTCAGGGTCAGCTGGCTTCATTGGGGTTACCCCTAAACCCAAATCACGCATCCATCCTGCCATCGTCGTTCCCTGTTGCCGCTTCTTTAGCGCAGCTAACTCATCCTCAGTGACTCGAATCGCAATCTCTTTAGTCCTTTTTTTACCGCTAATTGGTGGCATAAGACTGGCTCCTGTTCTAGGTATAGAGGTGGTTGGGGGTCAAGGGGGCGATAGCCCCTTTGTCAGCACCTAAGAGAGGATATTGTAGCGAAGCGAAAATAGCCCCCTCTTAGGACTGCTGGCTTAAAATAATAACATAATTGTCCATACCTAATATAGTTGTTATTGTGTATACCTACTTTAACTTTATTGCGTGTACCCATGTATCACCAATGTGTATACCTATGTTATTATAACTGTGTATACCCAAACTCACCCAAACTCAAAAGGTAGCTAGTATGAACAACCGATCGGAAAACATGAAAAAAGTGAACACCCTTCGCTCAGAGGTAACCACTGCTATGATCTATCTATTGGATGAATTAGAGGATGGTACAGGAGGTGATTATGATGGCTTTGATAGTTGGGATATCAAAGAAGCCCATGAGCTAAAAGGACAACTAAATTCATATCGAGCACAAAAAATAGCTCAGTTCCTCGGTAAAACTATTAGCAAGCAAAAGCTGTTGAAGTACGCCAAACCCAAAGGATATGTTTATTCTCTCTCTAATCAAGACATTGCCCAATGGTTAGAAGACAATCAACAGGCTCTACTAAAATACTCCAAATTCAACATAGGAGTCATAACAGGTGGCCAAAAATTTAACTAACGTCTTTACTCACTGGCCACTCTTATTAATCATTAACCTCAACTCACAAAACTTTCATTTTTCAAAATTTCAAATTTTTTTTTGAACCTTTCCTCTCACTCCCTCTTAATCAGTGTGCCCACTAGAGTATGCCCACAGCGTATGTCCACATAAGCAGCAAGGGCAACAGCGCCTGAGCTACTCCTAAAGGGCTCCGCGCTGTTGCCCTTGCTATGTGGACAACCCTGATGGACAACTCTGTGGACAACTGCTTGGAGGGAGAGAGGTTGAAGTTTTGGGCAACACTCACCCTAAAGCGCTTGCAGGTAAAAACCTACAAACCCTTTAGAGTATTGCCCTGACAACTGCCTGTCGGTCGATCGGCATCGTCTCGGGAAGTCATCACTGTATCAAGCTGACTCTGTCATGATTACGGCTGATAGCACCGCCTAGACACGCTCATAACCGTTATACGCTTTCTCATGCTAGCAAGGGCATACACCCAATGTACCGCTTCAAAAGACAATATAACCTCTCATTGCGTTGCTCAATATGTCTAGTAACCCCTGTCGAGAGCTTTCGTCTCACCCACGCAATGCAGTCGTCACTGAGGCCTGCCACCCATTGCTAGGGAACAGTTAAAGAGCGTTGATAGGGCGAAGGTAGCGAGCAAATAGGCGGTTTTACTGAGTAAAATTGGTAACTTACGGTAGTAATATGAGTAATTTGATTGCAAAGTAGCCTAGATTTGGCTTAAAATAGACCCTAATGGGCTTAATTGCTGGTCAAATAACGCACTGCACATGCTTATCTGGTCGTTACAGTCGTTCCCCAACGTCTGTAACCGTTAATGAACATTAAACGATAAACCCCCCTATTACGTCAAGTAGTAGGGGGGTTTATTTTTTTGTTTATTAATTATCATTTTCATATCTTAAGACAAGATCCAGTTTTTATCTTACACAAAGTGAATAACCTATGTTAAAATCCGGGAATAAAACAGGATATTTTAAAAGTAGGTTACTATGAAAGATACTCAGCAATATGTTATTGAGAAACGTAAGTCATTAGGCGTTTCTCAAAAAGAACTAGCATTGTTATTAGGGATGAAAGAAGCAGGTGAAAGGACGGTTCGTGGCTGGGAGAACGGTGAGCATAAACCTTCTGCTACAAGGTTAGCTAAGCTAGAAGCACTTAATAACAACCACCCTTTTGAGCATAGTAACAATGCTAGTGATTTCACTTTTATTGATTTGTTTGCAGGTATTGGCGGTATACGTCTGCCATTTCAAAAACAGGGCGGTGAGTGTGTTTTCACCAGTGAGATTGATAAACATGCTCAAAAGACCTACTTTGCTAATTATGGAGAGTACCCAAGTGGAGATATTACCCAAATTCAAGCCAAAGACATTCCAGATCATGATTTACTTTTAGCTGGTTTTCCTTGCCAAGCGTTCTCACAAGCAGGTCTAAAACAAGGCTTTAAAGACACACGCGGCACTATGTTTTTTGAGATTCAGCGAATTTTGGCTGAAAAACGTCCAAAAATGTTTTTATTAGAAAACGTGAAACGACTCAGAACTGATAAGAAAGGGGAAACCTTTCAAACCATCTACGATATTTTGACTGGGCAGCATAAGAACAGCATACCTGATGATGTTCCTATGAGTGCGGAAGCGCGAGAGGCTCTATCTCATAAGCTAAATTACTGGGTAGGATATGCTGTGTTAAAGGCTGCGGAATTTGGTGCGCCACAAAATAGAGAGCGTATTTTCATTGTAGGTTTTAATAAAGATTATTTTGATAAAGTCGAAAACTTTGACGAACTATTTAGTTTCCCTGAGCCTACTCATAGCAAGACCCGTGTTGGGGATATATTAGAGGATGTGCCAGCTGATGATACGGTCTATACCATATCCGATAACCTATGGGCTGGTCATCAAAAAAGAAAAGACCAACACATAAACAAAGGTAACGGCTTTGGTTACAGCTTATTTAACCATGATAGCGCGTACACCAATACCATTAGCGCACGCTACTATAAAGATGGTTCTGAGGCGTTGATAGACCAATCGCAATATGGGAAGAACCCAAGAATGCTAACTCCCCGAGAATGCGCTAGACTACAAGGCTTCCCCGAGGAGTTTTTGACTGACGCAGTATCTAAGACTCAAGCATATAAACAGTTCGGTAACTCTGTATGCGTTAAGGTCGTTGAAGCAGTAGCGGAGCAGATGATCTCAACATTTCACAAAGCTGAGGCCATTCAAAAGCAGGCTGATTTATTGGCTGTTGTCTAAAGATTCTGGAAATGGTGGATAGGTGCGGGTAATTAACGAGTCCCAATGGTTGTTATTAGCACGCCATTGGGAATAGTTACGAGCATTCCCTACATACATGCCACTATCAAAAAATACTACGCCCTGCTCAACAAGCTTAATCCAATTATCGAAGATCATTGGCTCACCAAAAGCGATTTGGTTGTAGCAGCCGTTTTTGTCTTTATTACACTTAAACCAACCATGATGGCCGAACTTCTTTGTGAGCTTATTATTTAAGTTTTCTCTATCCCAACGGGCTAGGATAACTCCTTCTTGTTGTAGGTTTGGTGGGACTATATTTGCTTTATCAGGGCGAGGGTCTTTTGAGTAGTTATAAACGATGATTATGTTCTTTGCATCATCAAAAACCATTTCTGAGCCATTATAGGTTGATGGAGAGTTAAAGTTAGGAATTGGGCTACCTGACCATGAGTAACGTCCACCCTTTTCTACATTAGGTTTACCAAACACTTCCATAAATTGCGTGCGGTCAAGATCAATTTCTTTGTCTTTAAAGATATAGTAATTAGCACTCCAATCTCCAAAAGTGGTCTTACTACCAGTAGAATTTTTCATCTCATAGCCGTATAAGTCTGGCTCGTTGTTAGCATTCGCGGCTATGCCCATTTGTCGCTCTAGCCAGTGACCTGCTTTTCCGTCATGGCGCTGATTAAAGCCGTCAATATTGGGTGATCTACCATAAACATTCTCTTTGAAAAGCTTGATAATTTGCACCTCTTCATTTGAAATAGCTTCTTGCATGAAAAACTCCTTTGTCACTAAGTAGTATCTTCTTGAAGAAGCTATCATACAGAGTGTTGAAAGGTTTTTTATCAAATTACAAGCAAGGGTTACGAATTAGATGATAAAAATTAAGAGGGCTTACCATCATAGGTAGCTTGTATGCGTATCTAAGCATTGGGGAGATAAAAATGGGCTTACTAATCGAGTAATAATGTGACAGACAACGCACAAAAAGTCGTAAGCAGTGAAATACCACCAAATAGAATTAAACTGCGTAGTTTCGTTTCGTCCTATAACAATTCAAACCCTAGCAAGAAGTACTTACTAGGGTTTGAATTGTTAATTGCTCAAGAATCTACCTAAATTAGTTGGTCTAAATCACTAACTAACGTAAATCATCCACGACCGATAGCATTGCAACTAACGAGGCTTCACCTAGCTTAATTGAACGCTCTGGTGACCAGCCTGTAGCTACATTAGGTACATTATCATTATCCTTAAAAGGCATCTCTAATGTATTAGCCAAACAATCAAAACGCTCGGCCACCCAGTTAGTAGCGAGGCTCATATTCGCTTTGCCCGGCGCATTAACCTCATAACCTTTTTCCGTTTGAAAATCGGCACTAGCTAATTTTAACACTTCTGAAAACCTCTCCCTCAAACATGCGAGGCGGTCATTATAACTTGGCACACCTTGTGAGCCTGCAAGGAATACAAAGGGCAAGGCTTCGTCACCGTGCACATCATAAAATAGATCAACACCAGTCTGCTGCATTTTATTGATCACATAAAAGACCTCAGGGCTTTTGTCTAAACTTGGGTTTGACCATTCTCTATTAAGATTAGTACCGACTGCGTTGGTGCGCAGATGTCCGCGCACACTACCATCAGGGTTCATATTAGGCACAATATAGAAGTTAGCTTTGTCCAATAATAACCTAGCGCTAGCATTATCATTATCAAGTAAGCTATGAATCAGTCCATCGACCAACCATTCAGCCATGGTTTCACCTGGATGCTGACGCGCTGTAATCCAGATACTGCGCTTATTACTATCCCCATCACCGATTTTCACTACTGTCAAATCACGCTTATCAAGCGTCTCCCCTAAATGCTCTAAAGTTACTAGCGGATGCAACTGCACTGATGCCAACAGGTCCAGATGACGCTCGTAGCTGTAAGGGGCAAAATAGGCAATCTGAATCGTGTCGTATTCCATATCCGCTTCTATGGTCAAGGTGCCGTCTTTATATGAGGTGGGCAGACGAAACCAATAATCACGATCGAATGAGGCAACCGCTTGGTAGCTATCCCAGCCTTCAAGGTATGAAGCTCCACCAGCATTAACGATGTTGAGCACATAATGCTCACCCACCTGACCTTGAATAAGAAAGTTAAACCACTGAAAAAATTCACCACCGACGTCTGGACGAATAGCTAACTGGATGTTATTTTTATCGTCTGAATTAATAACTTCGATATTACCGCTATCGAAATGGGCACTGATATGCATAATATTTCCTTAATTGGGTTTTGTAGAGTAATCAATCACACTCAAGTGAGATAAAGACACTGACTAACCCAAAATAAAAGATGAATCTAAGACAGCCTATTTTAAAGGCTAGTAGTCTAAAAAATGGACAACTACTCATCACTTTAATCAGTCAATTGTTAAAAGTTAAATAAATAGTTGCCCAGCTCTTTTGGCTTCTTCAGTCTTGGTAGATTATGCCATCAATGCCCGTAATGCCAAAACCCGGTGCATCACTTAGCGTGATTTTATAATGGTCATATATAGCGCCGCCATGAGCATGATCTTCACTGCATAATATAGGTCCATCAAGGTCAAACTTAGTGATTACACTCTTGGCAGCTGCTAGATGAACGGCTGCCGTTACGCTGACTTTTGACTCAAGCATAGACCCAATCATACATTCGACCCCGTAGACTTCTGCCATAGAGACGATCCTTAGAGCATTATGGATACCACCGGTTTTCATAAGCTTTATGTTGATGATGTCTGCTGCACCTAGTTGCATAATCTTCAAAGCGTCATAAGGCCCAAAGACACTCTCATCTGCCACCGTCGGAATATCTATATTATCGGTTACGTATTTGAATCCTGCCAAATCATGCGCCAAAACAGGCTGTTCAACAAGCTCTATATTAAGTCCAGCATCCTCCATATTCCTTAGGGCTCTAACTGCTTCTTTTGGACTCCAGCCTTGATTCGCATCAATCCTCAAGTCGATATCATAACCGACGGCATCACGTATAGATTGCATTCTTAGCATATCTTTTTTACCGTCTTTACCTACTTTTATTTTCAGCGTTTTATAGCCTAATTTAACCGCTTTAATACTATCTTGTGCCATCTCCTCAGGCTCATTGATACTGACCGTAATATCTGTGGTTAACTCTTTTCTATGGCCACCAAGTAGTTTGTATACGGGTGCATTATAGAGTTGACCAAATAGGTCGTAGATAGCGATATCAACTGCCGCTTTTGCACTGTAGTTTTTAATGACACAATTATCAAGCTTGGTCATAATGGTTTCTAGGTCTTCTATATCTAAACCTATAAGCGCCTTTTTTATATGGTCTTCAATAGCGCCAACGATGGCACCTGTAGTATCACCTGTGATAACGCCTGTCGGAGCGGCTTCACCATAGCCTATACTTCCCGTATCCGTGTGTACTTCAACGATAACATCATTGACGCTTTTAACGGTTCTAAGTGCTGTTTTGAATGGTGTGGTTAAGGGTACTGATATATACCCTATTTTTATATCTGTAATTTTCATTGCGTTTCCTTACAATTGCTTGATAAATAAGTTCAGCATATCTATTTAGCTATGCTGAACTCATATATTAGCTTTTATTTTGGTGTATTTTTTTACCGCATCTTTATAGGCAATAATGATGGCTTTTTGCGAGCTTCCAAAATATCTCGTCACTATGTCTTTTTCTATCTCAAGATCGTAGCCATCAAAGCTTTTCCCTATAAAAATGCTTTTGATAAAATTTGAGGTGATATCAACGGTAGTAGAACAACCAAGATCAATGATTTTGTCATCAGTAATATCGATGACAAAACCAATAAAGAATATCTTATATCTCTCGGTAATAGCATTATCAAGATTTGTTTTGCCGTTCCCTACTACATATACTGTGTTTTTATCATACAAACTTATCATAACGATGCCTTTTGATTATATTATTGAGAGAATACTACCTACCAATAGTCCACCACCGGTACCTACAATATAACCAAGCATTGCCATCAGGACTCCAATAGGAATTAATGCCTCTCCATAAGCAGCTGCAAGTATGGGCGCAGAGGCAACCCCGCCTACGTTTGCCAGACTGGCGACACCGCAACTGAACAGATCCAGTTTGAAGATTTTGGCGACAATTATCATCAATACCAAGTGTATGCCAAGTATCATAAAGCCCGATAAAATGTAAAGTGGCGCTTCTGTCAGTTCAGAGAATTTTGCTCCTGAAGCAATGAGACCAACTAAGGTGTAAAGCATGACGTTTGCAATCTGATTCGAACCTGGAATTTTTCCGAACTTGGTCATACCCAAGGCAATACCGATAGTTGAGGCAATGATGACCGCCCAAGTCGTACCACTCAAAAAGCTAGTGCTAGGGAGTAAGTCAGCAAGATACCATGCACCAGCAGCAATAATAAGACTTGTACCAGTAAGCATCATAAGATCAGAAAATTCGATCTCCTGTCTATGCTTTGCACTTTCTTTTTCTAGGTTTTCAGCAACCTGCTCAAGCGTGCTTCTATCCGCTTTTGTGAACTTATCGAACACTTTTGAGTAGGGGACTAAGGCTAAAAGGACCATAACCCAGACAGCATAATCAATAGAGTCAATGAGCAGGGTATAACCCATATCGGCATCATTAATCTCAAGCGCTCCCTGAATTGCTACCATATTAGCAGTACCACCCATCCAGCTTCCTGAAAGGGCTGCAAATGCTTTCCAACCTTCAGGCGGATACATGCTTTTGAATATGGCGTAAGTAATAATAAAACCAATACCGATAGTAATTGAAGCAGCAAAGAATGCTATAAGCATCTTTGGTCCAAGTTTGACGATTTGTCTTAAATCTGCTTTAAGTAGCATTAAAAAGATCATGGCAGGGAGAATGGCATGTTTTAGTGCATCGTAAGAATCTGCGATTTCTCCTGATCGCTCCCAAAGACCAATTGAAGACATAATCATGACGCCAAAGTAGATAACAACAATAGCGGGGATATACTTAAAAAATTTAAGTTTAGTATTTTTTTCCGTAAAAATAACTAAACCTGCAAAAAACACGATAATCGCGACGTATGAAAAACCATTGGTAATCATAGTATTTCCCTATAAATACAATTTATGTATGATGGTTTATCAAGTCTCTCTTATGACGTGTAATATATAATTAACTGAGTAAGGGAGTTGACTACTTGGTGGTGTATCAAAAAGTATGCTGATCAATATTTAAATAACTTTAGGTACCTTGAAAGTCTTTTAGAGTCCGAGAACCAAGTACGGACTCCTTAGATTTTTCGCGAAAGCAGCAGTTCATTGACTTGCACTAATGGAGTCAAACGGCCTAGCGATAACTTATGCAAGATATCTCTTCTTATCTTGACTTTCATAGGTAGCATAATTTTTATGCACACCACAGATTATTTTAGTATGACAAGAACCATACTAAAATGTTCAGAAGGACAGTCTAGAGAAAAAAAAGGTAAAAATCTATATCAAAAAATTCAACTCTGATTTTAAATTAGTAGACATTAACTTGGAAGATTGCAATTTCAGAAAATCCTACTTTGCTTTTTATTAATGTATACCCTAGCGGAACCAGCTATTTCACCCTTCGAACCTATTAACAGGCCACTTAAAACAGACTGCTATAATGGAACCACTTATAACAGTCTATTTAGGTATTTATGAACCGCCCCGGGATTGTCGGAGACTCAACATTC
>NZ_JABUZG010000020.1 GCF_014897815.1 Psychrobacter sp. PG1 | reverse complement strand
TATATCTGGCTGAAATTATGAATGTTCAACACGCCCTAAACATAACCTATCATACATTACTCGCCATAAATCTTAACACCATTGGCGAAGCTACAACGCTGAATGCGGGCGGATTGAATGATGGCATCACGCTCGCCATAGAGCCGTGATAATTTTGCATCGCGTGCCTTGGTGTTGTTGCTTTTGCCAACGCCAAAACTGATGTTAGGAGAGATGCCCCAACGTCCCGCAGAAACCCCAACCCCGACACCTGAGGCGGATAAAGTTGATTGCTCATTGCGCGCCGCGTCGACATAGCGATTGACGCGGGTATATTCTTGACTAAGGGCTTGGCAATCGTAACTTTGATACGTGCTTGGCGGCACATATTGTGGCGTGACATTACCCGTCGAGGCACAGCCTGAGAGACCAAAAATGCCAGCTGTCGCCAGTAGTGTCGCTGCAGTAAGAGTTTTCATAGTGGCTCCATTAGGCTAGGTTGAGGCGATTGTATTTATGTAAGATAGCAAAAATAATGGGATTAAGATATTGAAAATATAGCACTTATTGAATATTTTCAATACTAGTAATATAAGTATTTGTCCAATCAAAATGTTATATGTTTATTAAAATAAGTTACCAGGTTTAGCAAAGGCAAGTACCACAATGCCCACATATGCCGCTCCAGCAATAAGAATACCGGTCTTTCTTTGGCTAGATGTGGCGTTATTATTAAACGCTTTAATACTGGCACTGATAGCCGCAACGAGTAAGATTACTTTTGCAAATACCCATTGTATGGGTGCATTGGCACTCATCAGCTGCATTAACATGACTGCCCCTGACACAATAATGAGGGCATAGAGAATGTGCGAAGAGATTTTGACCACGCGTGGTGCTTGCTTGTTTGAGCTTAATACCAAATAGCTCTGATATAAAAACAGTGCAATGAGCAATACAGCCATGAGCATGTGTAGATGTTTCATGAGATATTATTTCCTTTAAAGGTGCAGTTTCAGCGCTTACTGGTTACATATAATTATGGTATGGAAAACACTATCTTCGCAATAGTTCGTTATTAGCCCTTGTTTTGTCCAGCACATAACGGACTATCAGGGCTTTGACCTTGCCATTCTATTGGGGTGTAAGCATGAATCGCTAAAGCATGGATTTGACCGCCTTGCGAGGTTAATAAGGAGTTTGCCAGTCCATATACAAGCTGATGGCGTGCGACCAATCTTTTGCCTTCAAAAGCATCACTAACAATCGTAAGTTTAAAATGGCTTTCTTTACCATCAAAATAACCAGAATGATTCATTGACTCATTCAACAATTCTATATGTTGCGGCTGCAACGCTTGTAGCTCAGCATTGAGGGCATCAGCGGTCGGTGTTTTACTCATAATGGTCTTTCCATATATTTTGCCTAATAGTACTTGGCGGTATCATACTTAGCAATTTGTAAATTGCAAATAATGCCCATTATAGCAGACGCTATTAGCGGTAAAGCCTGCTATTAAGCTGCGTGTGCCTGTAAGCGATTAAACTTTTGAGCTATCCTGTTTTTAAAAAATATAACAATGAAAGATATTCTTTTTAACATACTGTCTTTAATGACAATAAATAATAGCCAGTCATGGCAAGTAGCGGTACCTGTTAGCTATCAGCATAAAAAAGCAGAGCACAATTGATAACCTGTACTCTGCTTTTATAAGTAACAGCCATTTACTCAAAGTATGAAATCTAACAATCTCGTTAGCGACGCGCTTTTTGATAAAGCGGCATCACTTTAGGCATTAACGATTGCAATTGAGCAATACGATTGCTGCTGGTCGGGTGAGTGCTTAAGAACTGCGGTGGCTCACCTTGGCTCGCGCTTTGCATTTT
Source organism: Psychrobacter sp. PG1 (assembly GCF_014897815.1). GTDB lineage: Bacteria > Pseudomonadota > Gammaproteobacteria > Pseudomonadales > Moraxellaceae > Psychrobacter. Next base: position 10,920 of record NZ_JABUZG010000020.1, on the reverse strand, counting down.
TTGCCATAAGGTAACCGCTGCTTGCGGATTATAGCCAGCACGTGCCATTAACTCTAGACCAATCTGATCGGCTTCAGCTTCTTGTGTGCGACTATGCGGACGGCTCAGTCCCAAATCCCCAGCGACGTTGGCTAGCTCAGCCTGACCTTGTGACAGTCCAAAGATGCTAGCAGCCACGCCGATACCAGTCTGCGTCGCATACTGACGCGATAGGCGCTCACGTGAGTGCTCACGCAGCGCATGTGACATCTCATGACCCATAATAGCCGCAATCTCGTCATCCGTGAGATTCAGGCGGTCAATGATACCCGAGTAAAACATGATTTTGCCACCGGGCACGACAAAGGCATTCAGCTCATTAGATTTGATCGTATGCACTTCCCATTGCCATTTCGCCGCATCTGGACGGTAGACGCCGACCTGACCGACCAAACGATTAGCGATGTTCTTTAAGCGATTAAGCTGAGCCTTATTGGTATCTAGCACGCCGCGCGCTTTTGCTTCTTGCAACGTTTTGGCATAACTCTGTGCAGACAGCTGCAAAACTTGCTCACTAGAAACCAGTAAAAGCTGCTGACGGTCAACGCCAACGGCACCGGTACTGGTGGTGCTGGTACAACCTGTCAGGGCTAGTGCCGACAATGAAGCGGCCATCACGGTGCTGGTCAGTAATTTTTTCATAATAAACATCCTCGCTGTAAATGATAAAAAGTAAAATAGAACAAAGTGGCGGTTAATAACAAAGTGACTGTTATCAAAGCGGCTATTAATAATAAAGCGGTTGTCGTTAAAGTGATTATCGTTGAAATAATTATCGTTCAAATGACTCGTGTTACATTTTTTGTGGCATAGAGAGTTGAAGCAGCAAGTAAGGCAATTTTTTATTAATGTTCTACCTATGTTTGCTACGTGACCTCAACAGTAAAATTTTACCCGAACTGTCATTAGGCATAAGTATAATAATGTTACTAAGGCAAAACCAATGCAGGAAAAGTAACAATACAGCGTAGGATTGTAAGTGAGAGGGACGTTGACACCAACAAATCTATTTTTCGTGACTAACGTCTATAAACTTGATAGGCGGCATAAATCTCAGTCAAAAAATAGTCTCATAAGCAATGAGATACTACCTACAAGGATAGAGCTTTAGATTTCTAACATTATTGTGAAAAATAATTGATATTATTTTAAAAAAATAATTATCGCTAAATCAATTATTTATGATAATTACATCAATAAATAGCGAGTTAAAGACATAATATTAGAAATAAACGTTAAAAATAAGGTTGACAGTACTAGAATATCTGATAGAATAGCCAGCCTATCGAGACGGAGTTGTTGTTAACAACACTACAATTCGATAATCAGCGGGAATAGCTCAGTGGTAGAGCATAACCTTGCCAAGGTTGGGGTCGAGAGTTCGAATCTCTTTTCCCGCTCCAAATATGGCTTGAAAAAGCATCAAAGCCTCACTTTATTGTGAGGCTTTTTTTTGTCCTGATTTTAAGGGTTGTTATTGTTTCTTAAGAATATTTCGATGACATTCCAAGTTACTATCGACGGAATTAACGACATAGATTACTAAAAGTTGCAGCGCCGAAACTAAGTTACAAAAGGTGGTCAATTTGACACATTAGCCTCAGTTCAATCATGCATAATTATATAGATCGTTTAAACGAATATAACAACAAATAATCCATCTATAGATATGATGATAATAAGGAATAATTATGCAAGAATTCAAACATAGAGCATTTAATGAATTATTTGATCTGTCAGGAAAAACCGCAATTGTGACGGGCGGTGCAAATGGCATTGGTAAAGCAACGGCGCTACGTCTAGCACAAGCTGGGGCAAATATCGCTATTGCTGATTTAAAACTAGAAGATGCAAAGGCTGCGGTCAAGGATATCGAAGTGTATGGTGTCAAAGGCTTGGCAGTCGAATGTAATATCTTAAAAGATGAAGATTTGGTCGCTATGGTAGACAAGGTCGTCGCTGAATTTGGCACTGTCAATATTTTAATCAATAATGCTGGTGGCGGCGGCGGTGGTCGTGAAAACCCAGCCACAGCATCGGTCGATGATATTCGCCGTGATTTTGAGTTGAATGTTTTTAGTGGCTGGCGCTTGTCGCAATTATGCGTGCCACACATGAAAGCATCGGGTTATGGTTCGATTGTATTTACCACTTCGATGTCGAGTATCAATAAAAGCCCGAACATGAGTGGTTATGCGGGATCAAAAGCGGCTGTCAATCATATGGTGGCGAACTTGGCACATGATTTTGGCCCTGAGGTACGCGTCAATGCGGTTGGCCCTGGTGCCACGCGTACTGATGCCTTAAAAACCGTACTAACACCAGAAATCGAAAAGAAAATGCTAGAGCATACGCCGATTCAACGTTTGGGTGAAGCCGATGATATCGCTGGTGCTATGCTGTATTTTGCCGCACCACTATCTGAGTGGGTCAGTGGTCAAACTATATTTGTGAATGGCGGCGGTGTGCAAACCTTAGACTAAGCTTATCTGCATATGAAGGTATTTAAACTATTATGTTAAAGCTATTGTAAGTAGTGAAAAACCGTTATGAAAAGCGTCATCCAATATATAGTTGGGTGACGCTTTTATCGTTTTAAGCCTATGTTTCATGATAAAGGTGCTGGCGCATTGATAAGCTGTATCTTTCAATTGACTGAATGTGCTCAATTAAAGAGTATTCAAGTAACTCAAGTTATTCAAAGCAAATATGGGCGACCTCATTGCAAAAGGTTTGCTTGCCATTCTTAAAGCCTGCGATGGCTTGAGAATTGATTCTAATCGCTTCTACCGCGTCTTTCGCTTCTAGTATGACTAGGGTAGCCGGTGCTCCTACTTTAATCTCCGTTTGCCGTGATAAAAGCTTCGCTGCATTTTTGCTAATCATATCGAATACCTCCGCTATCTGCTCATCTTTTGCTAATTGAGTGATATTGGCATACATATTTGCCATTCTAATCAGTGAAGCATCACCGTAAGGCGTGAAAGCATTTAAAATATTATTGCTAGAAATAGTCGTATTGATGCCCATTGCTAATAGTTCATTGGCGTTGACCATGCCTCTAGGAATGAGCGTATCATAATCACGTCCATTCAAAAATATGTCGGTGGCTGGTAACACCGTCAAGGTAATGTCAGCGAATTTCAGTAACGCAGCCATTTCCATACGTTTGTCTTTGTCCATCGCCGACAGTTTAGTCACATGACCAATAGACACGCGACCTTGATAATGGCGCTTGATGGTTTCTTCAACCAATTTTGGAATGCTCGAGCCTTGTGGATCCAGATCAAAATCTAAATGAAAATCAACATCGACGTCAAACTGCTCAGCCAAGTCAAACACCATTTCAATATGCTTGTGAGGATTCTCATCTTTGTATGGACAGCCGCCAACCAAATCAGCGCCTTGTGACAATGCCAGTTTTAATAGCTCATAAGTATGCAGGTCATTGGTCAATCCTGTTTGCGCAAAGGCGCAAATCTCTATATCGATGGCAAATGCATAGGTATCGCGGGCTTTTTTGATGGCATTAAAGGCGCGCATCTCTGTTTTTGAATCTGTTTCAACAAAGGTGCGCAGACCAACGGTGCCTTTTTTAATCGCCATCTCAATCACTCGTGAAGCACGATTAAACACATCTACTTCCGTAAAATCCTTTTTAGCCTTACCTGTTTCTTCAACAGCCTCGTTTAAATCACCTTGCTCTATAGTACAGCGATCAAGGATGCAGGCTTTATCAAGGTGAATGTGGCTCTCATAGAATCCTGCACAGACAAAGTAACCTTTAGCATCGTAAATTGCTTTTGGCGCATCATCATGTTCAGGTTTTTCCGAAATGTCGTCAATGCTCTCAATATAAGCGTCGTTTATACTGATATTGACCAAGTTTTTATGATTGGGTAATTGGGCATTTTTTATAAGTAAATCGGGCATCGTTTTTCCTTAGTGGTTTGCTTGGAATGACTCAACGATCAATGGCATTTTAGTGTCAAGAGTGGGGTTTTAAACTTTAAATCCGCATGACTATTCGATGTTTTTATTTTTTCCTACCCAACGGTCGTTTTTTGTTCATGAGTGGTTAGGGGCAAGCTTCATCGAGTCTGATATATGGAATATAATGACCACCGCTACGGTATGTAGACTTTGTTTATCAATAGACTATATCGTTTTTACCAAAAAACATACTTAGTTATTGATATTTTATTGTTATGATTATCTTATAAGTTTTTATCGTATGTTAAGATATACTAATAATAAAAATAGTAAATAATAAGCTAAATTTAGTTTCATACCTTTAAACTACGAAGGCATTTCTGTGATGGAATGACTTCATTCAAATACAATCAGATAAATAGGAAAAAGTATGTCAAATATCGATGAGTCATTACAAGAATTAATGAATCTTGATGGTGCAATGGGTGGCTGTATCGTCGACTATATGTCAGGCATGGTACTTGGTATGGCTGGCGGCGGCGTTGACTTAGAACTTGCAGCAGCAGGTAACTCGCAAGTGGTAAAGGCGAAAGTAGCAACGATGAAATCATTAGATATCAAAGGTGAAATCGAAGATATGTTGATCACCTTGGAGTCTCAACTGCACATCATTCGTCCTACAGCCAAGCATGAAGACTTGTTTATTTATTTGGTGCTTGATAAATCAAAAGCCAATCTTGCATTAGCCCGCCGTAAGGTACAAGCGGTAGAAAATAAACTAGAGGTATAACTCGGTTGGTCGTGTTCAACAAATGAGTGATTTATCAAACTCTCCTTGTTGCTTATCGCGCCTTAAATAAGACAAGACTGGCAACAAGGTCAAATTCGTTATGTACGTACTGTACATAGCGAATTATTATTTTATAAGCAGTAGGAATAACTTAACGAGCGTGAGCCGTTTTATCAAGTGGTGGCAAAATGAAGTGTATTGCATACGTCAGTAGAGTGCCAATCAGTGATCGTACTATTCGAATGCCTACTGGGTTATCAGACATCGTTAGTGTCTCTCGTAAGCATAATCCAAAATCGCAAATTACGGGTATCATCTCTTACCGTGACGGTCAGTATCTGCAAGTGCTAGAAGGCCCCTATCTTGAAGTAGACAAGTTAATGAGTAAGATAGCTTCTGATCCTAGACATGAAGATCTTTGGGTGTTTTTGGATGTGCGCGTGATCAAACGCAGCTTTAATAATTGGGCTGTGAGCGTGTTTGATTTTGTGGATCAAGACAACTTTTTTAATGCGTTCATTGAGAATAATAGCGCTGTGTTAAACAGCTTTGATGAGTCTCAACAAAGACGTATTCAACCGTTTATTGATATAAAAAAATCTGATACGGTGCCTGAAAAGTATTATGAAGGTAAGGATTTAAGATTGCTGGCATGGCCTGATCTCAACAATGAAAGCCAGCCGCAAATGATTATGAACCTGTGTATCAAATTGACTAAAAAGCCTTATTCGTTTAATGCACTAGCGGATAGTGGTGATTTTGGCAGCCATCATCAAGTCACACAGATTATCAGAGAGTTTGATCGTTTAGGTTTATTGAGTGTCACAGAGGCAGCACCGATACATGAGCAAACCGTAAATGAGAAAAAGCCTAATAAATTTTATGGTGCGATCAAAAAATTCTTAGGAATGAGGTAAAAAATTGAATTATCAGAAGCTAGCAATCATTGGTGAAGTCGGTGCTGGAAAAACTCAGTTGGTCAAAACCCTAAGCGAGATAAGCCCCATCGAAACAGAAGCAAAATCTAGTATCGATATCGGTAAAGAGTACACGACGGTCGGCATCGATTATGGACGCATCACTCTGTCTGACGATATGGCGCTAGGTATTTACGGCGTGCCAGGTCAAGAGCGGTTTTCTTTTTTATGGGAGTTCGTCAATCAGTCGCTATGGGGATTGCTCATTTTGATTAGATATGGCGAGACACCCGATTATGCCAATTTAGATAAGCTGTTACACTTTTTTGCGCCAGAAAAAAATCAGACCACGTGTATCATTGGTATCACTCATTGCGAGGATGCTGACAAAGATAGCCTTTCAGCACTGGGACAAGAAATAAGAGTGATGTTGATGCAGCATAATGTGGTGGCACCCGTGCTCCATACAGATCCTAGAAATAGAGAGTCCGCTGTGTCTCTGTTGTCATTATTTAATACCCTTAATAATCAAGACTAATGCCAGATATGACTATGTTAAAAGAAAAATTAGACGAAAAATCACCAGCAAAAATAGCGTTATTAAGCCATATGAAAGCATTGTGTGACGCCAATAGAGAAGTCATATTGGTTAGCTTATGCACCACAGATGGCTTTCCCATTAGTTGCTTTTCGATCAGTGAATTGAGCAATCAAACGGACAAGTTTGCGGCGATGAGTAGCACGCTATCAGCGCTGAGCGATTCATCCGCGAGTCAAATGAAGCAGGGCAAGTGCGACATCACTATCGTCGAAGCCACTGCTGGGAATATGCTATTTGTCAAAACTGACTATATTGGTAAACCTTGTGTATTGACCGTGGTAGCGCAGAATAAGATGGCACTAGCAGAAGCAAGATATAAGACCAAAAAATTGATTGGTGTCATTTCTGCTATCACTGAGTAAGGCGCATAAGTAACTAAGATTGCTGGATTCGGTAGGCTATAAGCGATAATTCAACGTGATAGACATGTGATATTATTTGCGTGATCAAATATCGACATTGTATTCAGATATCGACCTTGTATAAAGGTAATGCATTGACCTTTGACGGCCATATCTACCAAAAACGCACCATTAGCGGCATTAATTTTGCCATGAATCGTGTGGTTGTGCCTTCTTCGTCAGTCAGCTCTAGGTTGCTTCTTTTGCCAAGACCATATTGTAAAAATTCATGATTCTCCAAATCTGCTAGCGTCTCAAGTAATCCCATCCTGCTCAGATAATCGGGACTGGCACAGAGCGAATAACGAGTCAGCGCCAGCCGTTTTGCTTGGTCGCTGGAACCTTACAGCTCTTAATGCGAACGGCGAGCTCATATCCTTCTTCGATCAAGTCAATGTGTCGATCAGAAAAATCCAACTCAACGTTTAGGACTGGACAGCCAGTGCTGTATCTGTCGGTGATGGCGCGTAATGAAGAATTTCTACAGTACATTGCGTAGAGGCTTGTCGCGTATTAACTATCGGGCGAATAGGCTGAATTTATGCTGTTGGCTCTATTCTAAAATGAATGGTTCTATTTTGAAGTAAACAGTTCTGCTGTGGTTATTTGACGCTATGTTTACAGTGTTATTGTTCTGAAAGTTAGAGTAGTTAATTACAGTCAATAAATTTTTTTGATAGCTTATTTTTTATAATTTGTTCTTTGCTAGCTTAATATACAAAGCACCACTTAACGGATTGTTGAGCGGTGCTTTTTTGAGTCAAAATATCAGTTTTAGATAGTGGTTTTTTAGGTACTCATTTTAACGATACTGAGCTTAAATATACTAAGCTTAAAGATACTATCAAGAATAAATAGTTAGGCTTGGCTTTTTTTACGACCCATCAAGCTATTAGCTACCCATGCTGGACCAATTAATAAGAATTGTAAGTCTTCAAAAAACGAGGGTTTTTTGCCTTCAATTTTATGACCAATGAACTGTCCAATCCAAGCAACCACAAAAACCGCCGCCCAAACCTTAAAGCCCCATGGTAATAATGCCATTACTGACAAACAAATAAGAATAAACATTCCCATCGCCAAGAATAACGGCGTGGATAGACGCATATAAAATAACAATACCAACGCGCTAAGTACCAAGGTAAACCAAACTGATAGCGACATGCCCATGCCTAACAGGCTGACAAATATAGTAGGAACGCATAGCCAATGGATTTTTTTATTGACTAGGTTTTGATGACTGACAGAATATTCACTAAGCCATTGCTCAAATGTGCGTTTAGACAGGCGCTTTTGCTGAGTACGAGACATACTAACCTCCATGTTAGTAGATGAATTGAAAAATCTCTCCTATCAGTTGTAGCACTAATTGAGCCAGTCCACCACATTATCTGATAGACGCCACAGTCAAAACCTATAACGTTATCAACATGTTTGCCAATATCTGCGAGCTCTTTGGTTTTATTCTTTTAAGATATCACCACTTATGACCATACAAGATAACCGTTAACCTTGTTCACTGCGCTGCCATTCATACAAACCAATGAAGGCGTTTATTTGATATATCATGGTTTGAATGGCAAAAATGTAATTGCCCGACATTAGATTGACGATAAGCCAGACAAAGTTAACGATAATCCATAACCACCAGTTAAATGAATAGCGCAAAATCATCGCGGCTTGTGCAGTAATGGAGAGGACAAAAGCAATGACGTTGATCCAAAAGAAGGAGATAAATCCTAGGAATTTACTATTATCATCCTCAACCACTGCATAGCCATAGCTGGCCAGTAAATCATTCACCGTGGGGAAAAGTGCGAGACCAATAATAATAAAGGCGGCGGTAATCAACCAAACTGCTTTGCTCGCCGCCTTTGGTATCATGTCGCCATCAGGATCGGTATGTTTTGACCAATAAAAAATACCGTAGACATGGGTGAAAAAGTTAAAGAGCGGCGCGAGCATCAAACCGACTGCACCAGACGTCGCCTGCACGACGACTTCTCCCGCAGTCGCTGCCATTCCCAACCCGTTGCCCATGACGTTTTTGCGAAATGATAGCGAAACCACACAGACCAAACCAACGAAAGACACGCCCAAATAAAACATATCAAGCGTGGTGTGTTCTGTCGTGAGCCAAAAACCTGCGGATAATGCTATCACCCCGCAAATGAACCAAGTGACAATCCATTGCATCGCCCACTTTCCAGTAATATTATCTAATAGCTGAATACGCATAAAGCCTTTTTCCTTAAAGTATTAAAACTACAATGAGTTCTTATTTTATTTTTTAGTATCATATTATTTTTGTATTATCGCTATTCTTGCCATCGCTATTTTTACCATCTCCTCTATCTGCCATAAACATACTGATCGATAAGCAGCAGCGCTTGCTGATAGCGCGCATCGTAATCTGGCTGATCAACCATGTGTGGTTTGATATCATGACGAGTAAAAATATCGACAAGACGTCGCTCAAATCGTCCACGTGCCTCAGGCGTGCCCAATGAGCGCATGCCATCATCAATCCACGGCGTATTGTTATCCAGCATAATGGTATGATCTAAGCGAAACTCATCGATACAAGCCGCCACAAAAGGATGGCTGCGACCTTCATATTCTTCACAAAATGCTTGAGTGGTCACAAAATCGGTATCAACGATGGTGACAGGAGCGGTCGCATTAGCCGCCGCATCTCTTATAGCTTGAGCATGCTGAAGGGCAATCGGACCATAGTCATTGTATTGTAGACCGACTTCACTACCGCCCAAATCTGTACCGACATATAAGCGTCCCATCTCTAAAGCAAAGCTGGCGCCATAATAATTGGCCAGTTTATGCACCAATGTGGTCTTACCCGAACTTTCGCCGCCAACAATCGCCACCGTTTTGGTATAGTCGCCGCGCGCTTGGGGATGAATAGCTGACCAATGCGCGACTGGATTACGAGCGATGGCATAAGAATCAAACTCAGGCTGTAACGGGGTCGTGACGACTGGCATCGATAATCGCTCATAGACATCACTCTGCGCCAATGGGTGGTTTTCTGCGACAAACAAGACTGTATCTGCTGGTAAGTCGAGCGCTGTCGTCAAACGTTGTAGTTTGGCATTGCTGGCAGGAATGTCGATTGTCACATCGACGAAGCTATCATGTAGCGGCAGCTCAATCTCATGAGTGGTATGAATCTGGATAAATGGCAAATCAGCACACGCCATCTGTAGCCAACGTGCTTTGTCTTGCAAAGTAATGTCAAAATCTGGATGCGGTGCTGGATGCGCCATAATGATAATATGCAAGGTTTTCGCTTGTCCTGCCGCAGCCAATATACTGCGCATTTGACCTAAATGTAGTGGCTCAAAATGTCCAATCATCAATCCTGACTCGTACATAGCTTTCCTTAATTTTTATTTATTCTTAATTGCACCAATTTTATCGATAGACTGCTGGAATATCTGTTATTTACCAGCATGTTATAAAGGTTTAAGGCGATTTACAGGTAGGTTATTGTAAAGGGGTGTTTTTTTTATACGACTGTTTTCTGATAAAAATATGACCAAGTTATTAATTTAACTGTAATTGTTTGAGTATCTCACCATTTCTGAAGTTCCATCTACACAATATCTATGTGCTGAAAATGGCTAAATATTGGATTTGTAACAACATGTGTAATATGGCAGCAATAAAGCTAATCATGAAACATTTTGAAATAACTATTTAAAATCAGCAGTTTATGAGGTTTTATGACAGATTAGGGCAAGCTTGGTTAGCATAAACTCACAAAGTACGTCTATACGTTCAACAGATAAATATTAAATAGTTGCTATACTTATTCATAAGTTAAGAGGGCTAAGTAGCTTCCTAACTAGAATCGGAAAAGAGCATAAAAATAGAAGAAAAAAAGTAAAAAGCAGAATTTTAAATAACAATAGAAATGATAGAGAGGTATTTGATTTGGCTAAACTAGCAAAACTACATCGCTCACAGAACAATCGCATGATAGCAGGTGTGATGGGCGGCATTGCCGAATACGTTGGCTGGTCACCAACTTGGGTGAGAGTATTATTCGTGATTATCTCATCTTTGAGTGCAGCAGTACCTGGCATCTTAATTTATATAATTTTATGGATAATCATGCCAAAAGCGACTAGTGCGTCTTACCAATAAAGTTATTTTATATTTGCTCGTATCTTTTTAACAGCCTAGATTCAAATAAGAAGTGCAACGTTTTAAAAGAAT
>NZ_JABUZG010000019.1 GCF_014897815.1 Psychrobacter sp. PG1 | reverse complement strand
GATGAAAGCGGCTTTGAGTCTGAAACCATTCGTTCTCATGGCTATGCACCTATTGGAACCCCTTGCATCGATAGTTACAACTGGCAAGGTAAAAACGAACCAACGTTATTGGTGCTCTCTATGACAAGACGCTGTTTGCACTCGATTACTTTGAGAAGAACATCAATGGCGATATCTTCTATAACTGGTGCAAAGACACGCTAATACCAAGCCTTAAAACTAAATGCGTGATTGTCATGGATAACGCTAGCTTTCACAAACGCGTTCAGAGACTGCTCAATAGACATGGTCATCGCTTGTTATTTCTACCGCCGTACAGTCCCGATTTAAACCCTATTGAGAAAAAATGGGCACAGGCTAAATTTCTACGCCAAGGATGGATGGAGAATAATCTACCTAAACTATTTCATAATATGGGTTGTACTAATTTTATTGTGGATTGACTATAGCAAATAAAATACTCCCCTATAATTTTTATGTTTCAAAACACGTATTTTAAACAGAGAGAGCCGCATGAAACTATTCAACTTTACCACCCTAACCGCTATCGGTCTTCTAAGTTCTAGTCTACTCGCCATGCCAGCTTTTTCGGCCAGCTTTGATTGCAGTAAAGCCAGTACCTGGATCGAAAAAACGGTCTGTAGTAACTCTGAGCTATCACAACTTGATGAGAATATGGCAAAAAAATATAAAGCCGAGTTAGCGAGTGCTGATAATGAGGACTATAGCCAAAATCATAGAGTTATCACTAAAAATGCTCAGCGGCAATGGTTGAAGTTTCAGCGAAACACTTGCCAAAGCGAAGCCTGCCTCATTAGAGAATATCAAGAATATCTAGGTAAAAAGAGTCTCAATGGCGTAACTTGGGGCGATGCAGAAAGCTTAAGCGCTTCTGAGCTACCCAATAAAACAGCCTTTGGTAAATTTGCCACTACGGTAAATATCTCCATGTATAACCCGGATACTCAGCGCTGGGAAGATACGGGTAAGGTAACCAATGCAGTTTCTATTCATAAAGTTTCTGACAAACCTTATCTTGCCATCATTGATGGAGATTTAATTTTCACCAATGCTCATTCGTGCAGTCTCGATAATGAAAAAGCCATGTGGTCAGAGAACCATTGGGTATTAAACGATTATCAAGCGGGTAAGACCGTTGAGCTGCGTTTATATCCGGCCATCTATCAAGGCAAAACTCAGCTGTTATTCAAAGATATCAATAACGACTACCGAGAGTCGCGCTGCGGTATGCGTGGTTATTTTGATGGGATTGTTATGGATAATAAATGAGGGAGAAGTGTTTTGTAGGGTGGGTTAGCGGTAGCGTAACCCACCATTATTGATAATAAAAACAAAAAAACTATGCCAAATTATATTAGAAACAGAAACTCTGGAGCCACCTACTTTTTTACTATTAATTTGCATGACCGTCAGAGCAATTTGCTCATCACACAGGTCAATGAGTTGCGACAGGCTTATCAAAAGGTGCAGCAAAAAATGCCCTTTACCACTGACGCCATCGTCATCTTACCCGATCATATCCATGCGTTATGGACACTACCTGATAATGATACGGACTATCCCACTCGCATCCGCCTATTTAAAAGCCATTTTACCCGCCAGTTATCAGCGCATTTAAAACACACCAATAATCGCAGCCGAAATAGGCAAAAGGAATCAGGCGTTTGGCAAAGACGGTATTGGGAACATACCATTTTAGATGATTGAGAACGAATGGTTTCAGACTCAAAGCCGCTTTCATC
>NZ_JABUZG010000037.1:14994-94054 GCF_014897815.1 Psychrobacter sp. PG1 | reverse complement strand
AGTAACTGATATATAGGGTATTTCTTTTGCTGTTTAGCCTCAATCCCTTGCGGGTCAAGCTATCTAGCGAGCCGACTATCTTATCATAATGATTTGAATTGTCAAGCTTTTTTATGTTTTGTTTCTTCAAGTGAATTGGGTTGTTTATATGTATCTTACATATAAGCTTCCAGCTCGTCTTGATGAGGGCGTATTATAGAGGGTTTGAATGCTTAGTCAAGGGCTATTTTATCTTAATTTGAATAATCTTGGTGATTAGACTAAATTGACGGAATGGCGACGCTACTTTTGCTTTAACTGTGTAGTAGTGTATGTTTATTTGCGCTGGGCTGAGGTAAGCTCGTAAATAATAGTGCCTATTTACGAGCTTACTCATAGTAGACCTCTTTAACGGGTCATTATCGATGATCATTAGCTAAAACATTATTTTGTTCTTCTTTATCTTGTCGTAATGAATACACTGATAGCCAGTTTGATATATAAAGCGCATAAAAAAAGGAACTTACCCTACGGTAAATTCCTTAATATGACACGAACAGTCAATTCTAAAAATTTGCTTTTGCTTTAATCGTCGTAACAATACCCGACAATGCATAGATAATACCAATAGCTAAAATACCGACAGGTATGTCATAGAGCACAATACTCATGACCAATACACCGATTATTAGGACCACAAAAGGTACTTTCTTTTTATCAAACTCTTTAAAGCTATAGTATTTGACGTTACTAACCATCAGTAAACCACAAATCACCACCCAAGCGGCGAATAAGAACATGACCGCCGTATCGTACTGACCAATCCATTCATTATGGTCGACAGCGACCATAACCGCTGCCGTTACTAATATAGCAGCAAGTGGACTGGCCAAACCGACAAAGTATTTTTTATCAACAATACCGACCTGAACATTAAAACGTGCCAGACGGAAGGCAGCACAGGCGGTAAAGACAAACGCACAGCCCAAGCCAATGCGACCTAACGGCTGCAGCGCAAAACTATAAACTAAGATCGCTGGTGCAACACCAAAAGCCAGCATATCGGCAAGCGAATCATATTGCTCGCCAAACGGGCTTTGCGCATTAAGCATACGCGCCACTCGCCCATCAGCACCATCGAGAATAGCGGACAAAAAGATGGCTAAAGAAGCTTTGTAGAACTCGCCTTGCGTACTGGCTAAAATCGAATAAAAGCCAGATAGCAGTGACAAGGTTGTAATTAGGTTTGGCGCTAAATAGACACCGCGACTGACTACTCGCTGCCCTTCAGCAACTTCTGCTTCAATCACTTCAAAGGTCAAGCCATCATAACTCTCATTATCCGCTAAGCGAATATTGAAATCATGCTCATCGACAAAGGGCGGCTGGGCGGCTGCGCTGTCTTGTAACAATCCATCATTTAGAGGCGGATGATTTGATTCGTCTTTAGGTGATTGCACGTTAGTCATCTCAATATCCTTATTTGCCGGCATAGTTATTCACTAACATGGTTATTCGCCGACTAGCCAGCGTACATTGGTTGCGCTATCAGGCGTTAAGTCTGGAGCATCAGCCACTTTTAATGCAGGCTGTAAGAAGCGTAATATCTCACGTGCATGATTATCAAATTGCCAAGGTGGATTGATGACCAGTAAACCTGTACCGTTAAGACCAACCGCCACATCATTTGGATAAATATTCAGCTCACAAACCAACTGGCGGCGCATTTCAGTACGCTTCAGTTTTTTGTAAAACAATTCAACGGCTTCAACGTTCTTAATAGGGAACCAAAGCGCATAAGTGCCTTGTGGCCATTTATTATAAGCAGCAACGAGTAAATTTATAAGGCGTGTAAAATCTTTGTGCTCTTGCTCATAAGGCGGATCAAGAAAAATCAGACCACGCTTTTCTTTTGGCGGAATAACGGCGGTAATACCTTCAAAGGCATCACGATGCTGTATACCAATGGGTAACTTGTGCAACTGATAATTTAGCGCATCATATTCGCTAGCTTTGGCTTCAAAAGCTTCACCGCGCACGCCTGCATCTGGGTTTTTCTCGATATGATGGGCAACCCACCAAGGAGAACCAGGATAGACTTTATTGTCATAAGTGAAACGCGCTTGCTTAATGCCTTCCATATAATCTTTGACAGCAGCGGGTGCCTTGTCGGTATTGGCATTTAGTAACGCTTGGATACCACCTTTGGCCTCACCTGTCTTGCGCGCTTCTTCACTGCTCAGTGAATACAGTCCGCGACCACCATAAGCATCAAGCACATAAAAAGGTTTGTTTTTTTGCCCCAATTGATTAAGGAGTTGTACCAATAAAATGTGTTTAACCACATCAGCAAAGTTACCAGCGTGGTAGGCGTGTTTATAGTTCATAATCTCAAAAGTTTAAATAAGAAAAATTACATCTATGGTAGCATAGGCAGAGTAAAAGATAACGATGGTTTTGGTAAAAAGGCATTGATTGGCTATGTATTGCTAGCTAACTGACCATAGTGAGACGAAATGACAGAGATTATTAGCAATCTTGATGTGACAAAGTTGGTGATTGATCATCCGATAGGAGAAGATAATCCACCATTATTATTTCCTCATAGCGACGACCCAAGCCAAAAACCACTGACTCAGCGCGTATTACAACAGTCTGATTTCGATATCAGTTGGCAAGATAAGCTGACTGATACACAACTGGATACATTCGTTGATGATGGTTGGATCATTATTGATGAGATCTTTGAAACGAAAGCGCTGTTAGCCTTGCAAGCAGAGAGTGGTTTTATTGACTATCGTGATGCAGAACTGACGGCTGGGATTCGTGTCAGTGATATTCGCGGTGATCGCATCCGCTGGATTACGGAAAACTTCTTTGCTGGGTTTTATTATTTGCAAAGTATCAATGCGCTTGCTAGCTTATTTAATCGCAGTTTATTTGCCGGTATTCGCCACAGTGAAGCGCATTATGCTTGCTATCCGGTGGGGTTTGGCTATCAATGGCATAGTGACAATCCAGCTGGGCGTGATGAACGCGTTATCTCTGCGGTGTTTTATCTCAATGATGAATGGGAACCAACTGACGGCGGCGCACTAGAAATCATTGATAAACATGGCGTTCATCATAATGTCATGCCTGTTGCCAATAGATTGGTGATATTTGACAGTGACCTACAACATCAAGTGCAAATTGCCCATCGGCAGCGTTACTCTATCGCTACGTGGATGCGGCGAGATGGTTTGGTGCCTTTTGTTGAAGACAATATTTAAAACGAATTAGCAAATAACGAGCAACGACTGCAAGCAACGACTGATTGTATCGTGGCTGCCAATCTTAAAAATTTATCATTTTAATTTATAATAAAAAGGTTTATTCATGTCGGACTTTAATAAACAAACCATCCATCAACAACAAAACCATCAGCAGCAAACGCTAGATTTAAGTATTGCGCTACTTGAGCGTCCCTCCGTCACTCCAGATGATGATGGCTGCCAAGATATCTTGTCAAAACGATTATCACAAGCTGGGTTTGACTGTGAATTTATGTATTTTGGCGATAGAGATCAAAGCGGCGAACATGCAGAAGTTAAAAATCTATGGGCTCGCCGTGGCACCACTGATCCAGTTATTTGTTTTGCTGGTCATACCGACGTCGTGCCAACAGGCGATGAAAACAATTGGACGTATCCGCCATTTACGCCAACCATCGCTGATGGTTACCTATGGGCTCGCGGTGCGGCTGACATGAAAACGGGGATTGCGGCTTTTACCGTCGCTGCCGAGCGTTTCGTCGCTAATTATCCTGAGCACAATGGTTCGATTGCTTTTTTAATCACCTCAGATGAAGAAGGCCCGTCTATTAATGGCACGGTCAAAGTCATTGAGACCTTAGAAGCCCGCAATGAAAAAATCACCTATTGCTTGGTTGGCGAACCATCGAGCACAGATACGCTCGGCGATATCATTAAAAACGGTCGCCGCGGCTCATTGGGTGCGGAACTTACGGTCACTGGCAAACAAGGTCATGTTGCATACCCGCATTTAGCTTGCAACCCTATTCATGCAACGATGGCAGCTTTGGCGGAACTGACTGCCGCTACTTGGGATAGTGGCAATAACTACTTCCCTGCGACTTCCCTGCAAATCTCTAATATCAATAGCGGTACAGGCGCCACCAACGTCATTCCTGAGACGTTAAAAGTTATCTTCAACTTCCGCTTTTCAACGGAAACGACTGAAGATGAGCTGAAGGCAAAAACGCATGCTATCTTTGATAAATACTTTACTAATAGTAAGGCCAGTTATGATATCCATTGGAAATTATCTGGTCAGCCGTTTTTGACCCCTGAAGGTAAGTTGGTTTCTGCCTGTCAAAAAGCCATCAAAAAGGTAACCGATACTGACACCACCCTATCTACATCAGGTGGTACTTCTGATGGACGCTTTATTGCACCAACGGGTGCACAAGTGGTTGAGCTTGGTGTAAGAAATGCGACGATTCATCAAGTAGATGAAAAAGTAGAAGTTGATGACTTAGGTAAGCTTGCGCAGATTTATGAGGGAATTTTAGAGAATTTACTGTTAGATTAATCATTCGTTGAAGTAAGCAAAAAAAAGCGCCAAGTCTGATAGCAGACTTGGCGCTTTTTATTATTTTGACTCTTGGTGATTAGACTAAATTGACGGAATGGCGACGCTACTTTTGCTTCAATCAGGCGACCGTATATGGGGTTTTGAGCAAGGATAGCTTTTTCCTCTTAAAATTACTTACCTCTTTCTATAAATGGCAACTTTACAGTTTGCCTATCTTTTTGAAAAAGTCTTTGTAAGCAGCGACTTTTTTATTTAAGGCTAAAGGATAGGCACGTGAGGTTGAAGGCAACCTATATAAGGTAAGATTATTTACATCCACTTTTCGATTGTGATCGTTTTGCCATTGGTAAGGATAATCCATACTTTGATTGGTCTTAGGATACTTGGATTTAGCAGGTGGCTCGGCTAATAAACCAAGCAGCACTTCTGTTGCTTTACCGCCCGTGGTAAATAAGGTTTCAACCTTTGACACTTGTGGCAATATACTATCTAGGTCAACGGGTGTGACGACGGTTAAGTTCTTATCTGAGGCATTGCCCGTTTCACGAATAGCCTGATTGACCGTTGGACAAGAGGCGATACCACGCTCGAACATAAAGGCGCGAATACGCTCAGGATCAAAGCGCTTCTCATCCCCTACTCTAAAATAATCCACGTCATCAAAAAAAACACTACCATAGATACGCCACATGTCATTGTAAAAGTTTGGATAGTGAAATGGCATTGCCCATTTATCAGCGGTCGGTGGAAAAGTGCCCATCATCATTACCGTAGCATTAGGTGGTAAAACGGGAGCGAACGGATGCGTTTCTACCTCTGTTGCTTGGGCTTCAGATAATATTAAGCTGTTATCGGTTTTATGCGTATTATTATGGGTGTGATATGGTTGTGTAGTCATAAGATTCTTCATCAGAAAAGCGGTTTTTTTGCTATCATAGCAAGCCTAAACACTGCTTCATTTATTAGGGCGCGATTATAGTCAAACATAGTCGGCTTAAATAAGACCAACCCTGCTATAAATATATTTAGCTTACTTTATTATCAAAGTAGCAAGCTTACTATTTGTGAGACAGATATAAGGTTGAAGTGCAGTAAGTGTTTGTATCTTTTATACTAATGGCAACCGCAGTAACTGCGCAAGCATCAGACCAAAAACCAAGAGAAACCTTATGAGCGACTTAAAAATCACCGTCATTGATCACCCGTTAGTCCGTCATAAACTCAGCCTTATGCGCGAAAAAGACTGTAGCACTTATAAGTTTCGCACGTTGACCAAAGAGCTTGCACGCTTGATGGCATATGAAGCAAGCCGTGATTTTGAAATCGAAACCTTCCCAATGCAAGGCTGGTGTGGTGAAATCACTGGTGAGCAAATCATCGGTAAGACAGCAACGATTGTACCTATTTTACGGGCAGGTATTGGCATGCTTGATGGGGTGCTCGACTTGATCCCTACTGCTAAGATTTCTGTCGTCGGTTTGCAACGTGATGAAGAAACCTTACAACCTGTGCCGTTCTTTGAAAAATTTGTCAGCCATATGGACAAACGCCCAGCCCTTATCATTGACCCAATGTTAGCGACTGGCGGCTCAATGGTTGCGACCATCGAAATGTTAAAGAAAAATGGCTGTACCAATATTAAAGCCTTGGTATTGGTTGCCGCGCCTGAAGGCGTGCGTGTGGTCAATGAAGCACATCCTGACGTGACCATTTATACCGCCGCACTAGACAGCCATTTGGATGAGCACGGCTATATCATCCCAGGTTTAGGCGATGCTGGCGATAAAATCTTTGGTAAGCAATTATTCAACAAGTAAGAAAAAGCAAGTAAATCCAGACTAGCCGTCATCGTAACACCCATGACACAGGTACAAAACATCAATGATAAGGATATAAGATGAACGTATTGATTACAGGAGCAAGCGCAGGTTTTGGTAAAGCGCTGGCCGAGCGTTTGGTTGCCAATGGTCATCGCGTGATTGGCTGTGCCAGACGCCTCGATAAGCTGAATGCTTTAGCAGATACTTTGGGCGAAACATTTTTACCTGTGGTCATGGATGTGAGTGACACGGCTACTATCCCGCAAATCATTGCTGATTTGCCTGATAAATTTAAGCAAATCGATGTCTTAGTAAATAACGCTGGATTGGCACTCGGTACAGAACCTGCGTACAAGGCAAATCTTGATGATTGGATGCGTATGACCGATACCAATATTAAAGGGTTGATGGCCCTGACCCATTCAGTCTTGCCAGCAATGGTAGCGCGCGATAGCGGTTATATTATCAACGTTGGTTCAATTGCGGGCAGTTGGCCATACTTCGGCGGTAACGTCTATGGCGCGACCAAAGCCTTTGTCAAACAGTTTAGCTTAAATCTGCGCGCGGATCTCATCGGTACGCAAGTGCGAGTGACCAACCTTGAACCGGGTAATGTCGCGGGTACTGAGTTTTCAAACGTCCGTTATCATGGCGATGACGATAAAGCCGCCAAGGTTTACGACGGCTTTAAAACCATGACCGGCGATGATATTGGCGATATTTTATTATGGCTGATTGAATCGCCTGCTCACATCAATGTCAATCGCTTGGAAGTTATGCCAGTTGCGCAAACTTATAACGGGCTGACGATTGCTAAGCAAGATTCTTAAAGGTTTAGCCGAACATTTGGCTCACTAACGTAATTCATAAGACCGAAGCAATATAGATTCCTCTATATTGCTTCTTTTTTTGCCTTTGATATTCATCTCATTAACCAAGCGCAACTCTTGAAAATCCAAAATCAGCACTTCATTACGCAAACGCTCGCTAGTACGTTTATTATGGCGTATCGGAAACCCTAATACTTGCTTACCCCTAATCACTATCTGATTAATAATCATGGTCGGATTATTCATCGTAGCTTTTGCACTTACCTTTTGAGCATTAATGATGACTGTGGCAGGATTGACAGTGGTGCTTAAAACCTTTGTCTGACGCACGCTTTTTGGCAAATCTCCTACAAAAAATAAGATTTGCTCTAATGGTAAATACTGGGCGTGACGCATCAATTCCTGACGAAACAGCGAAGGCATATCAATGTTGAAACTGTCTTCTGTTTGCTGAGAGAACGCCGTAAAATTACGCTGCAAGTAACGCCCAAATACACTGCTATTAATCCAGTCTTGATAAACCTCATTAGCTAGTAATTGCCTAGTAAAAAAATTGGCATCTGGCGTGATATCTGCTATCAGCATTGCCATCAATAGCGCCTGCGGATTGGTAAATGTTTGCTGCTGCCAAAATTGTGGATATAGGCTGCTATCAAGCAATGGTAACGTCAGCTTGCCCATAGACTGATATCCTTATATTTTACTTGCTGACGTTTGATTCGATTGGTCAAAGTCTATGACAAGTCACTACTTTTACCGCTTAACTGCTTTTAACCCTAAACAGCTTTTATGCTATGGTTAATTACCTACTTTAATATAGCAGTCTTTTAGAAATGAGATAAAGACTTTTGCTACGATACATTTTGGCTAAATCGACTTGGTACAATCGTTTAATGAAAACAAGGTACATTGCCTTATGAAGAAAAAATTGATTAACTTGCCTACTAACTACCAGTTGAAAACGATTGATATCACTTTAACTGATGGTACGCTGTTACCTGTATCAGTCATAGGCAGCGGCCAACCTGTAATATTACTGCATGCTTATGGGATGGATACACGTGAGTTTTTACCGTTTATTTTACCCTTGGTTGGCAAGTATGCCTTTTATCTGCCGCATTTGAGAGGGTTTGGCGCCGCAAAAGATATCAAGCTGACCCAATTTGATTTTGTAAGGCAATATGCTGATGATATTAGCGTTGTCATAGAGCAAATTTGCTTAGCGCGCAATATAGAGTCCTTGCCTGTTACCGCTATTTCGATGGGCGCGCAAGTGATGTGGGCGTATTTTGAACGTTATGGCAGTGCAAAAGTCAGCCGTTATTTGAATATCGACCAAAGTCCTGCTATCCATAATCAGCCTGATTGGCAAGGTGGCTTGTTTGGCACGCGCCAGCAAGAAGTATTCGATATCTTTCATGAGATAATTGATAAGACTTTGCCTTATGCTGACGTCAAAAGCTTTACCCATCTGCCTTTTGCCCTGAAACGCCGTGCAACGGATGTCGAACGACTGTTCTCTCTATTATCTGTTAATCGAACGCGCTCGAAAGCGTTTATACAAGTGATGACTTATAAAAACGACCCCAAACTTGCGCTTTACAATCACAGTATTTGGCATCATAAAATGCGCTGCTTACAAGCCTATTTGACGTTACCCTATGACTTTCGCGGTGCGATAGAGCGTGTCACTATTCCAGTGGTCAACCTCATCGGTGGTCGCTCCAAACTCTATGATGCTAAGTGGCAGCAACAAGTCACCCAAATGCTACCCAATGCAACTGAGATAGTATTGCCGCGCTCAGGTCATGCGATACCGATGGATGAGCCAATTGGGTTTTATAAAGTATTAAAGAAGTTTTTGGCTGTTTAATTTAAAATATAAATAAAAAAGCGACTCCAAAAGTCGCTTTTTATTTGAGCAATAAATTTTAAGCATTAATCCGCTAATGCTTTGGTCAGCTCAAATCGTGGCACTTGCTTACCATCAACTTCAACCGTTTCAGAAAACATAGATAACGGTCGTACCCATACGCCATACTCACCGTATAGGCAGCGATAAACGACTAATGCTTCTTGGATTTCCGAATGCTGAGCAGTGTGCAACACTTGATACAGGCTGCCTTTATAATGGCGGTAAATACCTTGAGGGACACTTTGAAGTTGTTGAGTCATAATTTTATTACTTGTATCAATTATTATAAAAGCTTAGTGAGCATCATTAAGTTTTTTCGCCAGCTCTAACTTTACTCGTAGCCACTCAGATTTTATTAAGCTATACATCACTGTATCTGAAATAACGCCATCGCGGCAGACTCGGTTGCCTCGAATCACCCCATCTTTTTTAGCACCTAAACGCTCAATGGCTCGTTGTGAGCGATGATTGCCAATATCCGTGCGCCAGCCTACGGTTTGATAGTCTAAAGTCTCAAATATATGGGTTAGCAGCATGAGCTTACAAGTCGTATTAACATGCGTGCGCCAATATGATTTGGCATACCATGTATAGCCAATCTCTAAGCGTTTTGCAAAGGGTAAAATATCGTGGAAACTCGTTGTACCAATCGCTTTACCATTTGATTCATCAATAACGACAAATGCTTGTCTATCGGGCATTGAATCTGCGGTATTAATATAGTCAATAACCTTGTCTGGCTCAGGTACTGACGTCTCATTTATTTTCCATAGTTCACCATCTTGGCAAGCTTCGGCTAAGTCAGTTGCATGACTTAGCGTCAACGGCTTAAGGGTAATGCCATTACTTGATAACGTAGGAAGGGCTAACATCTACTTCTCCTTAAGCCATAATGAACTTAGAAACTTTGGCCACCTAACTCAATTTCTTAACTACCCTACCGTCACTTTCGCATAGGCTTTTTTGCCTGCTTGGATAACGACCGTTTGCCCAGCAGTTAGGCTAAAGCCTGCATCGACCACTTCGCCATCTACTTTTACCGCGCCACGCTTGATCATATCTTTAGCTGATGAGCTATTTTTAGCCAGTCCAGCTTGGTTGAGTACTTGAGTAATAAATAGCGCCTCAGCACCTTCCAAATCTAGCGTCACTTCTGGCAAATCAATAGGCAGTTCACCATCAGCTAATACGTTACCTGCTGACTTGTGCGCAATGGCAGCAGCATCGGCATCATGGAAACGCTCAATCAATTCTTCAGCAAGAATACGTTTAATTTCTTGTGGATTGCGACCATTTTCCATCTCTGCCATTAACGCTTCGACTTCTTCCATCGGCTTAAAGCTTAAAAACTCAAAGTAGCGACGGATTAAGGTGTCTGGCATAGACAGAAGTTTTTGGTACATAGTGCCCGGTGCATCATAAATGCCAACATAGTTATTCAGCGATTTAGACATTTTATTAACGCCATCTAAACCTTCCAAAATCGGCACAGTGATACAAACTTGTGGCTCTTGACCGTAACGACCTTGCAGGGTGCGTCCCATCAAAATATTAAAGGTTTGGTCCGTACCACCAAGCTCGACGTCGGCTTTTAGCGCAATAGAGTCATAACCTTGCACCAATGGGTATAAAAATTCATGGATAGCAATGGGTGTTTGCGCCGCGTAGCGTTTAGAGAAATCATCGCGCTCAAGCATGCGTGAGACGGTCAACTGGCTAGAAAGCTGAATCATATCGCCCGCTGACATGTCCTTGAACCATTCAGAGTTAAAAACAATCTTGGTTTTTTCTTTATCCAAGATTTTAAATACTTGTTCCGCATAAGTCTGCGCATTGACTTTGATTTGCTCATCGGTCAATGGCGGGCGTGTGCTGTTTTTGCCAGAAGGGTCGCCAATTTTGGCGGTATAATCACCGATTAAAAAGTAAATCTCATGACCCAAATCTTGAAAATGCTTGAGTTTATTAATCAACACGGTATGGCCCAAATGTAGGTCAGGCGCAGTAGGATCAAAACCTGCCTTGATACGTAGCGGGCGATTGAGTTTAAGCTTCTTAACTAAATCCTCTTCAGATAGGATTTCTTGCGTACCGCGTTGGATTAGGGCAAGCTGTTCTTCTAGGGTGTAGGTTTGCGTGGTCATGATGCTCTCTTTATTGTCTTTATTAAAAGGGTAACGCGTTTGGGCTATTTAGAATCTCGTAGCCAGTAAAAGATGTTAGAATTTGAGAGATATACTAGCGTTTTTTAAGGTAAATTGCCATGACCAACCCTGCATCGATTGCTGATACTAATGATTCAACTATAAATTATGACGATAATTTAAATAACACTTTGGATAAAACTTTAGATGACGATTTAAATTATGCCACCTTGACCGATGCGCTTGAGCAAACGGTGTTTGAAAACTTCGATGATGGCTTATATATCGGTATGATGTCTGGTACCAGCTTAGATGGTATGGATGCGGTTCTTTGTCAATTCGGTGGGGAAGAAAACACTCAGCAACCGATGCGACTGTTAGCAACTCATAGCCAAGAGTTTCCACCCCGACTGCGTGAAGTGTTATTGGCTTTATGTCAGCCTAATGGTGTTCAAGAATTAATACCCGCAGAGGGTGAGCCAAACAGCGAATTAGACTGGTTCGGTTGGGCAAGTAAAGAATATGCTGAATTTGCCAGCGAGGTGGTCAATAATTTATTGCAGCAATCGAATACTGATGTAGAGTCAGTATTGGCGATCGGCTGTCACGGTCAAACGGTACGCCATCGTCCGCAACTGGGCTTTAGCTTGCAATTGGTCGATGCCAATATCATTGCTGAGCGTACTGGCATTAGTGTCGTCAGCGATTTTCGGCGCCGCGATATGGCGGTTGGTGGTCAAGGAGCGCCGTTGGTTCCAGCTTTTCATCAAGCGTTATTTGCCACGCCTGATAGCACGCGCGTGTTATTAAATTTAGGCGGTATTGCCAATATCACTGTCTTGCCAGCAAGCGATAGTCCTGTGATTGGTTATGACACGGGTCCTGCCAATTTATTATTAGATGCGTGGACGGCATTACATACTGACAAGGATTATGATGCTGGCGGCACTTGGGCGCAGTCTGGACAAGTGGTTGAGCCGCTATTTAATCAGCTAATAGAACATCCATTTTTTGCGCGAACGTATCCAAAAAGCACTGGGCGTGAAGATTTTAACTTAGCATGGCTACAGGATGAGCTGCAAAAGTTCGATCAGGCATCTGCCCATATTCGCTATTCGTCAGCGGATGTGCAGGCGACGCTTACTGAACTGACAGCGATGAGTGCCAGTATGCAAATTAATATGTTTATTAATGCTCATGAAAATAGCTCGGTTTACGTCTGTGGTGGCGGTGCATTAAACGATTATTTGATGACTCGCTTGCAAGCGCATCTGCCCCATTGCACAGTAGAGACCACCGCAAGCTTAGGGCTGAATCCAGCGTGGGTCGAAGCCGTCGCCTTTGCATGGCTGGCACGGCAAACACTAATAGGTGAAACGGGTAATTTGCCTGCGGTCACTGGCGCGAGTAAAGGCGTGGTTTTGGGTCAGGTTTGTTTTGCTTAGTGGACTATTGATTCTGATGCTAGCTAAAATTAGTTTTAGCTAGCATTGGTATTGATACAACGACTTTACTTATAGTAATTTATTTAAAATTTAATGAAACTTTTCCAATTGTATCTCCTACACGATTAATACTATACCAATGATTATCTTTTCGCACTTGAGCAACGCCTCTATCGAAGTCGGTAGCCTGATCATATTGTAGCGCTATTACTATATTGCCTTTCATATCCATAAAGCCGTACTTATTGTCTTTTTTGATTAACATACGACCTGATTCTGGAAAGCTTAACTCATCATAAGTAGGTTCAATCCATCTGTTACTTTCTAAGTCGACTATGCCCCATTTGCCATCTTTCATTATCGCAATCACATCTGCTGAATAAGATTTTACCTTTTCATAGATAGGCTTAATTAACACCTTGCCACTCTTGTCGATATAGCCAAACTTCCCACCCACCTCTATAAAGGTTTTATTGTTGTAAAACTCTCCTATTGAATCGTAGTTAAAGGGAATGATTACCTCGCCTGTATTTTTGATATAGCCAACTTTGCCATTTTTCTTTGCCATAACCAAACCATCTATGACCCAAGCACTGATCTCATCATACTCAGGCTTAGCTATTTCAACCCCTTTAGTATTAACTAAGCCCATCTTCTTATTCTGCTCTACATATGAAAGCTCATAGATAAATCTACTAACACGACTATAAATCGGCTCAGTGACTACTTCTCCTTTTTTGTCGATAAAACCATATTTACCATTTAACTTCATAGGGGCTATGTCTTCAAAAAAATGCTGTATCTGCTCGTATATGGGCTCTATAACTATATTACCTGCACGGTCGATAGCACCGTACTTATCATTTACTATAATAATGGCCTGCTCATTAACAAATGGTGCAGCCTTATCAAATTTAGCAGGAATGACTATGTTATTGCTTTTATCTATATAACCTACTTTTTTATCTTTTCGAAAACTTGCCAACCCCTCTTCAAAAGAAGATATTTCCTTATATATAATCGGTATGACTATCTCAGCATTTTTATCGATATAGCCAAATTTATTACCTTTACGAATTTTAGCTAAACCGTCTTTGAAAGGCTCAATATCGTCATAATTGCCTGTTAATATATCGTTACCGTCCCTATCAACGTAAAAAGCGCGGTCGTCTTTTTTAACATAGGCCAACCCTTGATCAAAGTCGCCTACCTCATCGTAAGCAAAATCTAAAATAACCTCTCCTTCGGTATCGATAACGCCCCACTTTCGAGCTTTGTTTTGTACAGCAGCGCGTGCTTCATTAAAGGTATTGACTTTATGGTACTGAAGCTCATCAATCAGCTTGCCATTTACATCAGCAAAACTCCAACCTCCGTAACCAAAAACAGGCCTAAAACCATTGCTTAAGCCTTGAATAATAATATAATCAGGCGGCAATACAAACTCGCCATCATGATTCATAAGTCCTCTACTGCCATCATGTACAATCGCTAGACCATGATCAAAACCACCAGCATCCGCGTATTTTATATCTATAACTATCTTGCCAGTTTTGTCAACAAAGCCATAAGGTCCATTTTTTTGTACGACTGCAAGCCCCTCATTAAAGGGATGTATATTATCGTAGATTAAATCAATAACGACTTTACCTGTTGAATCAATATAGCCGTATTTATAGTCACTACCAACTATA
The DNA here is from genome assembly GCF_014897815.1 of Psychrobacter sp. PG1. Taxonomy (GTDB): domain Bacteria; phylum Pseudomonadota; class Gammaproteobacteria; order Pseudomonadales; family Moraxellaceae; genus Psychrobacter. The sequence continues at coordinate 79,631 of NZ_JABUZG010000037.1, read as the reverse complement.
GCCAAACCCCCATTGAAATCCTCAGCATAATCATACTTAGGCTCCACGATCATCTGACCTTGGCGAGTAATAAACCCATACTTACTATTCTTTTCAATCATAGCAAGCCCCTCTGTAAATCCGCACTCTCCTTGGTCAACAGCAATGATATCTTTTGATAGCTTATAACCGTCATCAAAACGAAGTTGACAGTCCGCTAGGGCCGGAATATTCATAAACAATAAGAGAGGAAATAAAAACTTCAATGAAACCATAAAAATATTCCTACCGTATAAATAAAACAATTGTTTATTATATCGGATTTTTTGATAGATCCTTACATGATTGTTATAGCGCATACTTTATAAAACGCATACTATGCGTCCGAAATAAATTTTAGTTTACACACGTGCACTTATGTGTTTTATAATGAATTCTGAAATACCCTCCTCTTAGGACTCGTAAGTATAGGATATATCGCATGAGCCAACACAGCAGTTCACTTACTGATCAAGCTACCAATGATGCTAGCGCAACAGCAGAGCATCAACCGCGTCAGAAACCACCGCACTATGAGCGTAGCGATGACTTGCGCGTCGTAATTACGGGTATGGGTGCGTTGACACCTTTGGGACTCGACGTCGATAGCTCATGGACTAAGCTGCTCAATGGTGATAGCGGCATCGCGCAAATTACACATTTTGATGCTACTGGCTATCGAGCTCAAATTGCTGGTGTGGTCAAGGATTTCGATGCCAAGCAATATATGAATACCAAAGACGCGCGACGCTATGATGAATTTATTCATTATGGTATTGCCGCCTCTAGTATGGCATTACAGAACGCTGGTTTTATCGATGAAGTAAGTGCTGCTGATGCGCCCGTACATGGGGTTAATCAAGAACGATTTGGCATTATTTTAGGCTCAGGTATTGGTGGTATCCAAACCATTGAAAACAGTCGCGATATGCTACGAGAAAAAGGCGCTATGAAAGTTTCGCCCTTTATCATTCCTGGCTCTATTGTGAATATGGCAGCAGGCTTAGTGGCGATTAAACATACCTTAAAAGGTCCCAACCTTGCGACATCGACGGCTTGTACCACCGCTACCCATGCGATGGGGCTCGCTGCACGTCTGATTGCTTATGGTGACGCCGATGTCATGCTGGCAGGTGGTAGTGAAAAAGGCTCCAGCCCACTTGGCATATCAGGTTTTGGTGCCATGCATGCCCTCTCAACTCGCAATGACGAGCCAACCAAAGCCTCGCGTCCCTTTGACAAAGACCGTGATGGTTTTGTGCTCGGTGATGGCGCGGGTATGGTGGTACTAGAAAGCCTCGCTCATGCCAAAGCACGCGGTGCAACCATACTCGCTGAACTGGTCGGCTTTGGGATGAGTGATGATGCCAGTCACATCACAGCACCGCCTGAAGATGGCAGCGGTGCGGCACGAGCGATGCGTAATGCCCTAAATGATGCAGGCATTGAGCCATCGAGTGTTGGTTATGTCAACGCTCATGGCACCAGCACCCCTGCGGGTGATGTCGCTGAATCGATTGCTATTGAAACCGTTTTTGCCCCAGTTAAAGACCACATTTTGGTCAGCTCAACCAAATCGATGACGGGTCATTTGCTTGGTGCCGCGGGTGCTGTTGAAGCCATATTCACCGTTCTTGCCCTACAGCATCAGCATGTGCCACCCACCATTAATTTGGACAATGTGGAAGACAACTGTAACCTCGACTATGTCGCCAACCAATCGCGTAAAGTTGAAAACCTACACTATGCCGTATCCAATAGCTTTGGCTTTGGTGGTACCAATGGCTCGTTAGTATTTGCGCGCTGGCCCGTGAATCATTAAGGTATAAAACTTACCATATCGGTCGTTGTAACCTTGGTGTCAGATTTGCTACGTTTGTCCACTTGCAGCCCCTTATCGTATTTGCGTATGATAAGGGGTAATTTTTGGAACATTTATGGACGATACCATGTCAAGCTACTCATTTTCCCATCAGTTTTACCAGCGCTGGACGTGTGCGCCTGAGCCTATTCGCGCAGCAATTACCCAAGAGCTAAAAGACATCACCACCTTACTGCAAAACGATACCCCATTTGAAAGCTTTGTCTTTAATACTCATGATTTGGATACCCACATCGATGAGCTCTACGAAAACCATGAAGCGGAGCAAGCCATCGCTAAAGCCATTACTGACAAAAAAGCCAAAGAGCAAGCGACTGCTGAAAAACAACAGCGAGAAGAACAACAAAAAGTAAAAGCGGCAGAGGATGCCAGATTAAAAGAAAGTGCTAGATTAAAAGAAGAAACCAAACTTCGTGAAGCAGCAGATACCGCGCAAAAAGAACAACAGAAAACTGAGCAAATAGCCGCTGAGAAGAAGAATATTGCTGATAAAACGACCGCTATGAATGCCAATGATGCGAGTGATTCAGAATCGCTTAGTATTGATAACACGGTTGAAAAAAACCAAGATGTTGAAAAATCGGCTGCGACGCAATCTAATACTGATGATAACCTTGTTACCAGCTCTGAGAACAAAACCATCAGTGAACATGCTAATGTCGCTAATGACAAGCATATCAATGACGATCACAGTATAAAAGCGGTCAATGACAAAGCCAGTGCCGTCATCAAACTGGTACTGAAAGATGCGAAACTGAGTACCACGCATCAAGAGATGATCCGTGAGTTGGAAATGCAAATTGATGACTATCTCAGTGAGCAAATGATGCTGATGTCTGAAAATTTAAAATCTTGGTTACGTGCTGAAGTGACTCAAAATCTAAGCGAAGATGAAGCAGGAACTGACAAAGAGTCTAAACCAAGCTAAACGCTGCGTCCTACGCATTACCCTTTAGCAATAAATCCTCAGTAGTAAATTCCTAGTACTAAAAAACCCCCATGAACTTTACGGGGGTTTTTCCATTTTAGATTCGTCGATATGAGCGTTTACTTTAGATAGCCTTAGTACGCTCAGTCAGCCATTCAAATGCCGCACCTTCAACGCGGTCTTTTAGCTCTGCATAGACTTGGCTATGATAGTTATTCAACCAATCAATTTCGATTTGAGTCAATAATGACGACTCAATTAAACGAGTATCAATTGGGCAATAAGTGACGGTCTCAAAATTAAGAAAATCGCCAAATTCCGTCTCTACTGGCTGGGCAATACGCTTATTAACCATCAAGTTTTCGATACGGATACCGTATTTTCCTTCACGGTATAGACCTGGCTCATTACTTGAGATCATGCCCTCTTTCATCGCGCGCTCTTTCGGCATGCTAGCGCTATAAGCAATCACTTGTGGGCCTTCATGGACGTTCAAGAAATAGCCAACGCCATGACCAGTACCGTGACCATAATCCATCTGTGCCTGCCATAATGGTGCACGGCATATCGCATCGATGAGCGGTGAGGCGATACCATCAGGGAAATGCGCTTTTGCTAAGGCAATATGGGCTTTGAGTACGGTAGTAAAGTCACGTTTGTGTTCGCTGCTTACCTGTCCAATACCGACCACACGGGTGATATCTGTGGTGCCGTTTTGATATTGAGCACCTGAATCAATCAGTAACAATCCACCTTCGCCCTCGACCACATCAAGGTAGCTGAATTTTTCTGGCGTTGCGCGATAATGTGGCAGCGCACCATTTTCATTAAAGCCTGCGATAGTCGGGAAACTGGGCGATACATAATGTGGCTGCTGACTGCGCACTTCGATGAGCATACTATCAACGTCCAGCTCGCTTAAACGCTCACCGTCTGCTAAACGCTGCTCGAATGCGGCAAAAAACTCACTTAATGCCGCGCCATCTTGACGCATGGCTTCACGCACATGGTCGATATCAGCGTCAGATTTAACTGATTTTAGCAACGTACTTGGCGCCATTTGCTCAATAAAACCTATGCCATCGCCCATTTTAGATAACGTACCCACTGCCACTTTACTTGGGTCTAATAGCAATAAGTCATCGGCGGTCAATGTGCCCAACGCATCTTGCACAGCGTCATAATCAGCAAGGGTGATACCGCTGTCTTTTAAGCTTTGTGCTATCTCGCTACTGACTTTATTATTATCGATAAACAATGTCGCGTCATGTTCGCTAATGAGCATATGTGCCAAAAACACAGGGTTATAATCAACATCAGCGCCGCGTAAATTGGTCAACCAAGCAATATCGTCTAAGCTTGAAAGCAAGTGATGGGTTGCGCCTGCCTCAGCCATACCTGCGCGTACAGCGGCAAGTTTTGAGGTAGCAGACTGCGCAACAAACTGCGCATCGTGTTGATATAGGCTGGCAGTAGGTAGCGCTGGACGATCGCTCCATATTTCTGTCAATACGTCACGCTCAGTGATTAAGGTAATGTCGTTGGCATCAAAGGCATTTAACAATTTATCTTGCTCAGAGATAGACAATACATTTCCATCGACTGCCACGCTATCACCCTCAGCCAAATGCTCGGCGAGCCAATCAATATGATTCGGCTGACCCGGTGCAAGCTTCTCTAAGCTAATACCAGTACCTTCTAATTGGTCAGCGGCATGTACCCAATAGCGGCTGTCCGTCCATAATCCAGCAAAATCAGCGGTAACAACAAGCGTACCAACTGAGCCTGTGAATCCTGATAACCATAAGCGCGCTTGCCAATATTCTGGCAAATACTCAGATAAATGCGGATCAGCAGACGGTACGATAATCGCGGTCAGATCTTGTGCTACCAACGCCTGACGTAGGCTGTCGATACGATCGTGGATGCTTTGTTTATTCATAAAAGGTGTCCTTATTGATTTTAAAAAATAAGATTTGGAAAAATCATATTGTGAGGCGACTATGGATAGTCGTCTTATTTGAGCGAGTGAACTGTTTTAAGCATTAGTAGTTATTCATCATTCATTGAATGCTCAGCATCTAAGCCTGTGTAAGCCTGTGTAAGCCGCTCAATGTCTTAAAAATTAAAATGTTGTCAATGACCAGATAGATAAGGCTAACTATTTTTAGGAGCATTACAGCAGAGCATCATTAGATGTTTGGGCGGAAAGCGTACTTTCAATAGCGTGGGGGCAATAACTTACTAAGTGTCGCCATAAAACGTGCTACCGATCATGGTAACACGTCTCACCATCTAACATTTTTGCTGGTATTGCTATTGATCCTAAATCCGTTAACCGTGTGTCTGAATTAGCTCAGCGTATCTGCACGCTCGCTTTTTTGTAGCATATTATTGATCGGTTTGGCTAATGCCAATAAGACAACGGCTGTGACCACCAAAAAGATCGTCATCATCGTAAATAAGCCCGGTAATCCTTCAATCTTATCCGCTGATACTTGGCCGCCAAAGAACGCAGCAACCAAATTACCTAAAGCGAGAGAAGCAAAGAAAAGCCCCATCATCTGACCTTGCATGCCTTTTGGCGCAAGCTTAGTCATTGCAGACAGACCAACAGGACTGAGCGCCAACTCACCAAGGGTCAGCAATAGTAAACTACCCACCAACCATAAAGGTGAAGCCAATCCACCATCGCTAGTCAAAATGCTTTTTGAGGCAAATATCATCAAAGCAAAGCCTGCAGCGGCAAACAACATACCAAGCGCAAACTTTACCATACTATTTGGCTCAAGACCTCGATTGGCAAGCTTGACCCAGACAATGCTGATGATCGGTGCTAATATTAAAATAAATAAGGGATTAAGCGATTGGAACCAAATACTAGGCACTTCAAAGCCTAAAATATTCAGGTCTGTATAGCGATCAGCGAACAGGTTAAAAGACGTTGGCTGCTGCTCAAAGCTTGACCAAAATAGCGTCGAGCCGATGATTAAGATAAAACAAATTAACAAACGCAGCTTGTCAGTTTTGTCCAATCGCGGTGAAATAAACATGACAGCAAAGTATAATATGACGACTGCTGCAATGAGGTAAGTCATATACTGAGCAACCATTTCAGGGTTAAATGGCATAATACCAGTCGACACTAAGACAGTAATGGCAGCAAGTAGCGCGAGAAACCCGCCAACCCAGCCACCTACATTTTTGAAACGTCCAGTCGTTTGTTCCCATTCAGGCGTAATGTTTTTGGCACGAGCATAACGATTTAAGGTTTTTTTAGCTGAAAAACGATAAATCAATAGTGAAGCTAACATGCCAAGACCACCGACACCAAAGCCGACATGCCACATACCTTTTTCTTTAAATACGCCAACGATAAGGGCAGCCAGTAGCGCACCGATATTGATACCCATATAAAATAGAGTGAAGCCACTATCACGGCGTGCATCGCCTTTGGGATACAACGTTCCGACCATCACGGAGATACAGGTTTTAAATAAGCCTGAACCGAGAACGATACACATCAAACCCACAAAAAACAGCGTCATACCAAACATAGCGGATAGTGCGATACACAAATGACCAAGGGCGATAATAATACTACCCCACCAGAGTGCACGCTCTTGACCGAGCCAATTATCAGCCAACCAGCCACCTGGTACTGCCGCTAAATATAACGAACCAGCAAAAATACCATAAATAGCAGAAGCTGTAACTTCATCGAAACCAAAACCGCCACTACCGACGGTCGCTACCATAAATAATACTAATAGTGGACGGATACTATAATAAGAGAATCGCTCCCACATTTCTGTGAAAAACAATGGACGTAACGGCTTAGGGTGCCCCATAAATCCATTATCTAGTGCTGCCAATTCAGCAGCACTAGCCTCTGACTTTGATTCTGTACTCATAACTTTATTCCTTTAAAGACCACTGTATTAACGACCAAACATATAATTATCCCGACAAGCGGTCATATAGGCGCATCATTGTTTCACTTGGATATAATCAAGTAAAGAAATAATTGGTCAATAATTACACAAATACCCACAAAAAAGCCCGCTATCATTGGCTGAAAGCGGGCTTTTATTCTTAGCATCAATGTCAGTGATGACGACGCTGTTGTGCTTATGGTATTACCATAATACTTAGGTTTTAAGCGAAGCGGTTTGTCGAGCCATACTTTAAAAAGGTAGCATCGACTTACGTATATTACTGTGCGGCTACCGCTTCATCAGTGGCATCACCCGCTTCCAAATCACCGTCTGCTTGCTCAGCCGTTAGATCAGCATCAGCAACCGCAGTTTGACTAACTGTACCAGAAGCAGTTGCAGTACCAGCTTCTGCGGTAACCACAGCACTATCAGTATCGGTCGCTGGGGTGACGCTTGCAGCAGTATCAGTCGCTGTAGCATCCGCGGCTACAGGTGCTGTTTCAGCTGGCGCAGTGTCTTCAGCAGCAATCGCTTCTGCTTCATCAGCTGCCGCTGACGTTTCGGTCGTCTCAGCAGTAATGTGCTCGCCTGCTGGACGCAAAAATCCAGAAATACCAATAAGTAAGACGATACCTAAAAATAAGGCAACACCGCCTAAAGCAAATAAGAACTCTTTCTTAGGGTTGTTTTCGACAATATGTTCTGACATACCTTATCCACCTTGCACAAAATATTTAAAATATTGGTCTATTATATCGCAATTCGTACCGATTTGTTAAAACCCTTAAGTATTTAAAGGATTTATTATCAACAAACTTTGCCACTCGCTTTTGTGGTTAATTATCATAACCCATTCGAGCGATTCATTATCACTGGTAATAATAGCCAGTTATTTTAGCGACTTACCCAAACGCGGTTGCGGCATCCCACGCTTACCAAAGTAGCTCAAGACAAGTAACAGCGTAATGATAAAGAGAATCGGATAATTACCGAAGCTCATAAAAGGTGTATTACCAACCCGCGCCTGAATATCACCGCGCAATACTGTGCGCTCAAACTGCGGTGCACGCTCGACGATACGACCTTTGTGGTCGATGATAGCGGTCACGCCCGTATTGGTCGCGCGCATAAACCAACGCCCATTCTCTAGCGCGCGCATCTGCACCATTTGCAGATGTTGCAATGGACCTGCCGACGTACCAAACCAAGCATCGTTTGAGATGGTCAATAAGAAGTCCGTGCCAATCGCGTTTTTACGGGTGGTATCAGGGTAAGCCACTTCATAACAGACTGCTGAGCCCAAATTATGACCACGTACACGCAGCGGTGATTGGTTGTCACTACCACGACTATAGCTCATGATTTCTTGGCTACCAGCAAGGTTTGGCAAGATATCTAACATGCCTTCGAAGGGAATATATTCACCAAATGGTACCAGACGCTGCTTTTTATACATCCCCTCAGCATCACTACCTAGCGCAACCACGCTATTATAAAATGGCGGATATTTATCCGTTTTTGGGTCAAAGTTTTCTAAATCTCGATAAGGAATACCTGTTACCCATGTGGTATCTGTTTCTTTGGCCATTTTAACCATTTCACTGATAAAGCCAATCGCTTCATCTTGAAACATAGGAATAGAGGATTCCGGCCATAAGACGATATCGCGATCCCACTCAGTACTGGTCAGAGTTGCATAAATTTTCAGGGTTTCTATTTGATATTCGGTGAGCCATTTTAAATCTTGTGGAATATTACCTTGGATTAAGGACACGGACAACTCAGGCGTGCCTTTTGGTTTCGTCCATTGCGGATTAATCAACCATAACGCGCTGCTAATGACCAACAATGCTATCGACGGAATCATATATCCGCCACGGCGACGCAATAGCTCAACCAAACTAGCTGCCAATAATACCGCCACAAAAGACACTGCAAAGACGCCAGCGACTGGTGCTAATGATGATAACCAATACTGCTCCGTAAAGGCATAACCGACAAACAACCACGGAAATCCAGTGAACAGCCACGTTTTCAGCCACTCTTGGAGTATCCATAGCGCCGCAAACGACAACGGCTGACGACCGACCATACGGTTGAAAACCAACGCCAAAAAGCCATGGAATAACCCCATGCCCAGACCCATCAGCGCAATCATAATCAGCGCAAGCCATGCTGGCGTATCGCCATAGACATGAATAGAGGTGTATAACCAAAATGCACCAACGCACCAAAGTCCCGTACCGTAAGCCTGACCGATAAGAAAAGCACGCTTGCCACTCATATCAGGCATCAGTAAGGCGTATAAAATAGCAGGCGACACTAGCGCCAGTGGCCAAATGCCATAAGGCGCCAGTGCAAATATAAACACCGCACCTGCCAACAACGCAATCAATACCGTCAGCGCTATAGGCAAACCCTTTGGCTTATCAGGGTTCAGGCGTTTTTGTAAATCAACAGTAGACAGGCGCATAGCAGTTATCCAAAACCATATTTTTCAAAATTTTAAGCGTCAACATTCAGATGAAAACCAAGCTGAAGCAGACCGTATTGTGTTTTGTACAGTATCTAAAAGTTAAACCCGCCCATGATACCAGTCTCAACCCATTAATAGGTAACATTGCGTAGCAAATACCCAATAGCAAACACAAAAAAACACGACCGCAATCGTGTTTTTTTGAGTATATCAAACAATGTTTAGGTCGCTATCGACACATCAATGACTGCCTATCAATATTTGCTGATCAAGATTGATTTTGGTGAGCTCAAGATTTTGGATAAAACGCCCTTCAACATCAGTAATAGTGATTTTCCAATCATCTATCACCACGCTTTCACCTTCCAAATCGCCCACATAACCAAGCGCCTGCATGACTAGACCACCCATGGTGTCGACATCCGTATCATCAAAATGACTACCAAGCTCATCATTACAGTCTTCAATCACGGTAGACGCTTGCACACGCCACGTATTTGGTTTTTCAGGATCAGCGACGATGTTATTGATATCACTGTCTTCATCGAAGTCATCATGCTCATCGACGATGTCGCCGACGATCTCTTCAAGCAAGTCTTCCATGGTAACGACACCGCCAAAGTTGCCGAATTCATCGACCACAATCGCCATATGTACTTGGGTACGCTGCAATGAGCGTAACAAGGTATCAGAACGTGCCGTCTCACTAATATATAGCGGCTGACGTACCAGATCTCTCAAACGTTTGCTATCGATTTTATCTTCTTGATCGCGCACCATATGCACAAGAATAGGAATCAAATCTTTGGCCAATAAAATGCCAATGACGGCATCATCATCTTGACTGTCAAAGACAGGATAGCGCGAATGGGTGGTCTCAAGGATGATATCCATCACCTCAGCGAGACTGGTGCTTTCGTGCAGCCCAACCACTTGCGGGCGCGGAGTCATGATTTCGCGCACTTGTGTCGCAGGCAGATCCAGCACGCCTTCTAACATATCGACGGTATCAGGCTCTAAGAACTGGCGCGAGTCTTGTACCAGACGAATCAATTCGTCACGGGTTTCGGGGGCGGTCGATAGCCAGCGTTTTAAGCCGCGCATCGACCAACTACTCGGGCTGGGAGTGTCGTCAGACATGGTGATGTGATTTAACCTCTTTAGTTAATAACAATTAAAGTAATACGTAAAAACAATAATACGTAATAACAGACGTAGATGGGGATGAATACAGCAAATAAAACAGATCTTTGATTATTAAATTATAAATAGAGCAGATCAAAGTAGCTTCACTTTAGCGCAAGGCTCACCGACATTCAACGATAAATTCACTCAAATTGTATTGTCAGTACGTTATAAACTTTGCTATGGTCAAAGCCTTCACACACCAAAGCACACCCTATGTCGCTACGTTCCTTTTTCTCTCGCCTGCTCACGCCGCACTCACACAGCCATCGTTCAGATAACGGCTTGGACACGCTTGAGCCAAATAATTATGGTTCGGATAGACACGGCTTAAAAAACAACACTGCGAATAGTCGCCAACCGACACCTACATGGCGATATTATCTTGTACAGTTTTTCATCATTATTACCTTGCTACTGTCAGCCGTTTGGTTATTGCTGGCGATTTGGTATCAGTTTGGGGCAGGCTCTGCCATTACTTGGTTAACCGCAATTTTCATTGTTGGTGTACTGACAGCCTTACTGAGCGTTCGCTATTGGCCAAAAATAGTTCATTGCTTTGATCATAAACAACGCAGCAGTAAACCATGGAGCAACAAAGCAACCATAAATAGCAAGTCAGTAACTAAATGGTTAACCGCTTTATATGGTGCTATTTGGTTGGTAGGCGTTGGCTGGTTCTTCTCTATTGAACCCCAGCAAGAGCGCGACTGGATGGCTGAGGTAAGTGAAAGGGTCACTTATGAGCGCGATGCAACCAACCCTAATTTAGTGACCCTAACCAATGTACGTAACTTTGATTGGCATACCGACACGGAGGCGACCGAACGCTGGGACACACGTACCATTGATATGTCTAAACTATCTGGCGTCGATGTCACCAACTCTTACTGGATGGGTCCACTAATTGCCCATACTTTGGTCAGCTTTCGTTTTGAAGATGATAGACCACTTGCTTTCTCGTTTGAGATTCGTAAAGAAGAAGGCGAGTCGTTTTCGGCATTGGCAGGATTTTTTAGACGCTATGAGCTGAGCCTGATTGCCGCAGAAGAGCGCGATATTATTTATACCCGAACGAATGCGCGTGGCGAGCAAGTTTATCTATTTCCCGTTAGCAACTTGCAGCAGCACGAGGTCAAGTCACTATTTGAATCTTACTTAACCGCTGCCGATGAATTGAATACCAAGCCTGCTTGGTACAACACATTACTCAGTAATTGCACCAATATCATTTTTTATATGGCGCGTATCGTCAGTGGCGATCGCCTGCCGTGGGATTATCGGATTTGGGTCTCTGGCTGGCTGCCAAATTATCTATATGATGTCGGTATGCTTGACGCTAATCCAGAAAAGACTGGACAGCCGTGGTCAATGGATACATGGTACGAGCGTACCCATATCAACTCAAAGGTTAAAGAATTCAATAATCAAATCAATCTAGTGTCTGACGTTAATAGCAACGAAAACAGCCGCGAGTTTTCTGAGCAAATTCGTCAGAATATTCCTATCCCGCCATTGGCTGACACGCAAGAAGATGCTGAGGCAAAAGCCAAATCTGCAGCTCATGCTTCTTATTAAAATTAAGTAGCATTGTACTTTTATCCTGCAATAATACCAACGTCACTGATTTCACTGATTTCAATAACTCTCAGTATTATCAAGGCTTCACCCAGCTGACCACCCGCTCCTCCATCGCTTCATCAGACATACCAGTCTCAGAAACACAGCGCCCTGCCACGCCAACATTGGCAGCACGCATTTGTTGCTGCGTTACCACTGCATCTTGGGTCAATAACAAATGCCAACTTGGCAAATTTTGTCCTTTATACAAACGCTTATAGGCGCAGTGCGAAGGCAACCACATCATCTGCGGCAGATTGTCCATGGTCAGCTGAATACAGTCTGGCACATGCTCTTGACGCGTGTCATAGTGCTGACAATAACCCGTCGTACAGTCCATTAGCTGGCAAGTCACATCGGTATACTCGACCAACTCTTCATCCACATCGCCATGCTCATCTTCGTCAATATACTTAATCAAGCAGCAACTACCACAGCCATCACACAATGCTTCCCATTCGCTATGATTGAGTTCTGACAGTGCAAAGCGCGACCAAAAATTCGGACGCAATGTGTGGTTGAGCTTACTGTCATGGTCGCTATTGCTGCTGCTTTGATTGCCACTGTCAGGAAATAAGCTCACAGCTGATTTTTCCGTGAATTTTAGCGGAGAAGTTGCGTCAGAGTCTAGGTGGGCTGCACAGTTGTCTAACAAGTTTAGTGTCATAAAGGTGCCGTAGCATTTTGATAAAGAGCGTTACAGTATTATAGCTGTTTTTGCCTAGGTTGAGCGTTAAGGTAGTAAAAGTAAGAAAAACAATGTCGCAAAAACACAGAAAAATAACCTTTATAACGTAAAACTCCTCACATAAAAAAGGATAATAATATGTCAATTAAGACTTTCGAATTAATCAGTACAACCGAAAACGGTGTCCAGCTTATCAGCTATGTGGCATTGCCAGAAAATGCATCTGACGACCATCCTGTTGCGGGAATTTTAGTAGCGCCAGAATGGTGGGGTATCGTTGATCACCCAAAATCAGTGGTCGAGCGCTTGGCAGAAGCAGGTTATGCCGCCGTCGCAATGGACGTGTACGGTGAAGGCAAGCTGACCACCGATGCTGCACAAGCGAATATGTGGATGGAGCAAGTACTAGAAGACCAAGATATGCTGATGGCGCGCTGCCGTTTAATCCTTAATGACTTTAGCGACCAGTTAGCCGTTGATGGTAACAATCTAGCAGCGATTGGCTTTTGCTTCGGCGGTAAGGTCGTGCTTGATATGGCTCGCGAAGGCATGCCATTAAAAGCGGTCGCCACTTTCCATGGCAACCCAACACCAAAACAGCCAGCGGATAAAAACTTCACCGCTAACGTATTGGTTGCTCACGGTCGCGATGATTCAATGGTATCAATGGAAGCAATAGAAGGTCTAAAATCAGAACTAGATGCTGCTGGTGTTGACTATATTATCGATGTTTATGACAACGCTAAGCATGGCTTTACCAATCCACATGCCGATGAGCGCGCTGCTAAAAATGATGTTGATCTCGGCTACAACGAAGCCGCTGCCAAGCAAAGCTGGGAAAACATGCTTGAATTTATGGAAAATAACTTAGGTAAATAACTTAGGTAAATAATCTTTGAATCAGGCATATCAATAGCTGTTTTCAGGTTATTAACACACTATTTATTAACCCCTATCTATTAACCCAACATATAGCAGAGTGCGCCCGCCGCACTCTGCTTTTTTTATCGTAAACAAATCCATATTGGTCATTACACACTTACAAAGGCTTACTATTAGTAAGGATTTAAGACGCTAACATGGTTATTGCACAGTCGTGATTCATAAAATCGGTCACACCACTTGCTGATAGCTCTCTAATCACTCACTAATAATAAGGTAAAACCATGAAAACCATCCAACAACTATTCGACTTTCATCATAAAACCATCATTATCAGTGGTGCAGCAGGCGCTATTGGTAGCGAGGCGGCACGGTTTTTAAGCTCATTAGGAGGCAACATTGTCCTCGCTGATTTAAATGAAGATAAAGTGAAGCAAATTGCCGCTGATATCGAAAAAGAAACAGGCAATGCAACCTTAGGCATGAAAACCGACTTTACTGACGAGACGCAAATTGCAGCCTTGGTGGATGCAACTATTGCAAAATTCGGTAAGATTTCTGCAGTAGTCAACAACGTCGGTTGGGGTGCAAATACGCCTTTGTGGGAATCTACCACCGAAAAAATGGTCAATGCGTATAAGCTCAACACCTTGGGATCTTATCATTTGACTCGTTTATGTATGCCGTATTTAAAACAAGAAGAAAACGCCTCTGTGGTATTTTCTGGGTCCATGGTTGGCAATACACCATCGCCAGAATTTATCGAATACAGTACAGCTAAAGCGGGCTTGCTAAATATGGTGAAAAGTATGGCGGTCGCATCAGGTCCTGAAGTGCGCTTTAACTCATTAATTATTGGTACAGTAGATAATGGTGCTTCCTCTGAAGAAGCCGGTTATACCCAAGAGATGATCGATAATGTGGTCAAAGGTATCGTCCTAAAACGACGTGGCGTGCCAGCAGATATCGCTCAAGCGATGGCGTTTTTGTTAAGTAATGCAGCGTCTTGGATTACTGGTGCTGAACTGACAGTCAATGGTGGCGGTGTTTACAAAAGCAAAATGCCAACCTCATAAACTCAGCCATCACTTTAATCATAAATTTATAAACGACAAATATTAGGGCATGTTAAGCATTGACCATACTGGGTAGAGTTTTATCTACTCAGTATTTTTTATGCATAAACCTATTCGCTTGGACTTGGAAAATAAACCATGACAACAACATTAAACGCAAAATTGCTAAAAGGCGCTATGCTTACTGGCGTAATCAATGCCTTCATTAACGGCGGCATACAATATTTCTTCTTAAAAGCATACTCATCAATCGCAATATCTGTTGACTCTATTACCAATAATGAAGACACGGTGCTCGGTACCTCCGTTACCTTATCGATTACGTTAGCCATGATTTTAACTATGGTGGCTTATTTTGGTATCAAAGAAAAAAAAGTAGCCTTCTTCCCAACCGCTTTTTGGTTGACGATAAAGCATGGATTTTTTACCTTTGGGGTATTGACCTCTCTTGCTGTACTATGGCAAAAATACGCAGGTACGGTCGAAGTATCTTTGATTTCAGCTTTAATTATTATCGGTGTTATTGCAGGTATCGTCTCAGGTATGGTGAATTATCTAACCTTGCGTGAATGTACATTATCAGAAAGACATAAATTATATGCCGCTTAAATATCTTAGTTTATAAAGCATCAAGGTCAGCTCCATGATCGTGAACGAATAATCTTGGGCTAGCCCTTTTCTTGATGAGCGCTTTACTTGTGTTTGCTTTGAAATCGAGTCATCATCAAGCCATCAAATATTGAGTAACGGTGTGGTAGCGCTATGTCTGATATCAGCGGATTTGTATTGCTTGTTTGTCTAGTAGTGATTATCGTTTTTTACAATAAACTAAAGCGACGCGTTGATCAGCTTCAACGAGACATCACGCAACTGCAAGATGAGTTACAAGCGCAGCAACACCGTGTCAGCTCTATGAATAATAACGCCGATAATGACGTAGACGTTCATACTGAACCAATGACTCAAACGCTAGCTGAGACTCACTCGCTTCAACCTATTATCGAGGAGCTATTTGACTCAGCACCTCCTTTATCTACTGCTACGATTCACCCGAAACCAGCCCATTCTCCAAAAAAACCATCGCCCATAGAGCCGGATGAGCGCTCACTACCTATCGTCACTTCATTGATTCACTCCATCAAAAACTGGTTTTTTGGCGGTAATCTAGTCGTACGCGTTGGCGTGATCGTCCTACTTATCGGTGTAGTGCTACTACTTCGCTTGTTAAGCGACTATATCGAAGTGTCGATAGCGTCCAAGCTTTTAGCGATAGGCATCCTCGGTTTAGGTCTAGCAGCATTAGGTCTAAAATTGGCAAAAAATCGCTTTGCTTATGGCATCACCCTGCAAGGCGCAGGCTTAGCGATTGCGTATTTAACGACCTTTTTTGCCTATAGCGTTTACCAAGTCTTGCCTAGTCTACCGAGCTTTATTGGGCTTGGGCTATTATCTGCGATTACCATTGCCCTTGCCGTGCGTCAAAACGCTTTTCCACTGGCTTTATTGGCATTATCGGGTGGGTTTTTTGCGCCTATTTTGACCAGTGAAGACACGGGCAGTTTGGTGGTATTGTTTAGTTACTATCTACTATTGAACGTGACGATTGCGATTATTGCGCATTACCGCCCATGGAAAATACTGAATTTATTCGGTGTCACTGTGACCTTTGGGTTGGCGTACTACTGGGGCATCAGTGAGAATTTGAGCACGGTCATTGAGGCGCAGCGCTGGTCTTTAGTCTTGCTGGTCACCTTACACTTATTGCTATATCTGTTTGTCGTCATTCGCTACGCCCAACAAATCATTGCCTACAATACCCTTAATGAAATAGACATCATCCAGACAGATAACGTAAAGCATTTAGATAGCGTTCACGCAAGAAATAATAGCTATGTATTTCCTATTGATACTGGCTTACTGTTTTCAGTGCCGATATTAGCCTTTGGTTTATTTGCGGCATTATTAGATGACATTCCTAACGCTTTAACCATCGCTAGTGCTATTTTAGCCACTGTTTATTTAGGACTCGGCTGGTTGTTTGTGCAGCGTAGCCAACGTTATGCCTTAATCACCGAAGGCATGCTGGCTTTAGGGTTTGGCTTTTTGGCGTTGGTCATTCCGCTGGCATTCGATGCTGAATGGATTGCCTTTGGCTGGTCAGTACAAGGACTGGCGCTGGTCTGGTTTGGACGGCGTTCATTGCGAGCGTGGTCAGTGTTATTTGGTTTGTTATTGCAGCTAATCAGTATAGGTATGCTGATGGTAAAAGTGGTCTTCGCCATTCAAGATTATCCGACATTGGCCTTAACCATTTCGGCTATGACTTATCTAGCCACTGTATTTATTTTACGCACGAACAACTCGCCAGCTATGCTAAATGATAGCTTAGATAATCATTCAACATATTCTCAAGAGCAAAACGCCACGCCAGATGCGATAGCGACCTATGCCGACGCACTGGGGATCAGCACTCATGCCGCACAGCAATGGCTAACCTCAATCAACAGCCACAGCACCGTGTTTAATCTTGTTTGGCACAGTCCTATACTTATAAGGTTTTTGACCTTTACAGCTATAGCGTGGCTACTACAAGTGCTACTGCTTGATTTTAACCAGTGGTTCACCAGTTGGACACTGGCAACGACGACCATGATTGCACTCGCAGCTCTAATCAGCCTTGCCATATATTGGACAATCAATCGTTATCGCTCGTGGATAGAAATCAGACAACTTAGCCATGGCTTATCGATCGTCTTTTATCTCATGCTCGTCATACAGTTACCGCAAAAATTCGAGTTTCATTTAATATGGCAAAGAGCAGATTGGCTACTATTGACTGGTCTAATTATTGGTTGGTTGATTATCGGACAATCGTGGTTAAAGACGTGGTACGACCATTCCGAGCTGTCACGCTATGATGGCGAAAGCTGGCTAGGAGCTAGCATTCTAATAATTGCTGCCGCCGCCCACTATGGACTCGCAGATTCCGCTGGTGTGATGGCTGTCTTGATGCCAGCCATTTTAATATTGGCTGGATTATGGTGCTGTCATCGTTATGCCAGCTATCTCAAGCAAAATACGCGTACAAATAAGGCATGCAAGCAAAGCCCACTATACTGGTTTGATTGGCAACAAGCGCTATTGAGCTGCGCGGCTATCTTTGCGCCCATTGCTTTAAGTTGGGTCATCATTACCAATTGGTCATATGATGGTGTAATTTGGGGACTGTCCTACTTCCCACTACTGAATTTATACGACATTACCTCATTGCTGACGCTATTGGTTGGGTTTAGTCTATATTACATGAGCCAACATCGCCGCGATGAGAGTAGTATCGAATCAAGTGCAGCTGCCAAATCTAAGCGCATATTCACTACTGATAATTCACTGATTATATTAGGGCTTATCAGCTTTTGGCTGATATCCAGTATGTTGGTCAGAACATTACACGCCTTTATCGGTACACCGTTGTGGGACAGCGCTCAGGGCGGCGCATGGAATAGCGAGCAAGTACAGACAGGATTGACCATTTTATGGACGCTCTTGGCTTTAGTCGCCACCATCGTCGCCAGTCGCTATTGGCAGCGGACGCTTTGGTTTATGGGCATCGGGCTACTAGGTATTGTCGTACTTAAACTGGTATTGGTTGACCTGTCACAGACAGAAGCGATTTGGCGGGTGATATCTTTCCTCGGCGCAGGCAGTTTAATACTATTAATTGGTTATCTTGCACCGTTACCTCCTGCCCGCGATGAAATAGAAAATTAAGCTCAAGAGTAGCCGCGCATCTGGTTGGGCGAAATTGTAGCGTGAGCAAGGTGGTTCTGTAGTAAACTGGACACCATGAAAAGTAAATGACGATCGTCTTACTTTGCGCATTTTTTATAAAAGGTTATGAAAGCAGATGGATAAGAGAGCAAGTATTCAGTGGTTCCCTGGGCACATGAACAAAGCCCGTAACGAAATCAAAGAAATCATGCCGCAGATGGATTTGGTCATCGAGGTGATCGATGCGCGTATCCCATATAGTAGTGAAAACCCAATGGTCGCGGCATTGCGCGGCGAAAAACCCGTCATCAAAATCCTGAACAAAGCTGACCTTGCTGATCCTGAATTGACCCAAGCGTGGATGGACTATCTTGAGCAGCAAAGCGGTGTGAAAGCCATTGCTTGTGATACTGATAAAGCCAATGATGTCAAACGTATCATCGCCATCTGTAAACAACTTGTGCCCAATAAAGTGGGCACGGGTCGCCAAATCAAAGCCATGATCATGGGTATTCCAAACGTTGGTAAATCAACATTGATTAATACCTTAGCAGGGCGCGCTGTCGCCAGAACTGGCGATGAGCCAGCGGTCACTAAGTCGCAGCAATTGATTAAACTTGACGATGACATCATGCTTTATGACACGCCCGGTATGTTATGGCCAAAAGTCGAAAACGAAAACTCTGGCTATCGTCTGGCAGCGACGGGTGGTATTCGTGATACGGCTTTTGACTTCGCTGATGTTGCCAGCTATACCGCTGAATACTTGATGCAAGCCTATCCTGAGCTGCTCAAAACCCGCTATAAAATTGAAGCGCTACCAAAGACTGATTGGGAGTTTTTTGAAGTCGCTGGACGCAATCGCGGCTGTGTACGTTCGGGCAATCAAGTCGATACCTACCGCATGTCTGAGATTTTAATCAATGAGTTACGTAGCGCTAAGCTTGGGCGTATTACGCTTGAGACGCCTGCCATGTCTGAAGCTGAAGAACTCGTCGTCGCCGAGCAACGTCTGGCTGCAGAAGAAAAAAGGATTGCTAAAGAGGAAGAGAAGCGCCTACGTCGTTTGAAAACGCGGAAGAATCGAAAGTAGGGGTTAAACAAATAGCAATAAAACAAGTAGCTGTTCCCGCTTTTCGCTACTATCTGCCAGTCTAGTCGAGGCATTAGCTTAGGTTTGATGTGGCTCTTGCTCCGCGTAGCCCCTCAAAACCTAGCTACTGCAACTCGCCTAAACCGTCAGTATATCCGCTACAATCGGAGCTAAAACACGCCTATAGCAAGGTCGTTACGTTAATTTAAACTAACATAGGGTTTAAGGCGCATAGGGTGCACTCCATGCTCCGATAACAGTATCTAGATATTTAACACAGTAAATTGCACCCTACTTACTCTTCTATATTCAAAATCTGATACTCCTCACAAGCATCTGAATAGTCGCTATTACAAGATCTACTAAGCCATTCTTTAGCAGTAGTCAGGTTTTGAGGCACGCCTTCACCGTAATGGTACATCCACCCAAGAGCGTATTGAGCATAAGCGTCTCCTTGATTGGCAGCCTTGCGATACCACTCAATCGCCTTGATATGATCCTGAGGCATGCCTTCACCGTAATAATACATTGACCCAAGATTGGACTGAGCACTGACATCACCTCGTTTCGCCGCTTTTTCAAACCATTCAGAGGCTTTAGCATAGTCCTGATGAATATCATAACCTTCATAATACATCGTTCCAAGATGGTACTGGGCATAGTCATTTCCTTGGTTACCTGCTTTCTCATACCACTCAATCGCCTTAGCATAATCTTGGTCTCTTTCATACATCATTCCAAGACTATACTGAGCATGTATTTGTCCTTGGTTAGCGGCTTTTAAGTACCATTCGCGTGCTTTGGCATCATTCTGCTCAACGTTCTGGCCATTACTATACATATTACCAACATAAAATTGAGCAAAAGCATTGCCTTGATTAGCCAGCCGTAATGTCTCATCAAAATCAGCAGCTATAGCCGATATAGATAATAGTGCAGCTACTAAAAAGGTCATTATTTTACTGACAAGTGAGGTTTTAAATAAGGTCAAGGTCATGGCGTGTCTCTAACTACTATTCAAAGAATGATACTTGGAAAGCTAATAATACTTTATATTAGGATACTAAAGTAGGCCATTCTCCTTACTTATCTTAGCGGCTACTTTCTTGCATCAATCAAATTACACCCCATAAATAATTATAATTATCAACGTTACAAAATTTTGCTAAATAACTTGAGCCATTTTTTTATTAGAAATACCTATTTATGTGTATAATAAATAGAAACCATACACACTCATTAAAGGAGTACCCGTATGCGTACTAATATACATATTGACGATAGTCTAATGTCTGACGCTCAGCGCCTATCTGGTGCAAAAACTAAGAAAGAAGCCGTTGAGCAAGGTCTAAAGTTACTGGTGCAAATGCATGAACAACAAAGCATCAGACAGCTACGTGGCAAACTACAGTGGGACGGTGATTTAGAGCAGATGCGTCAAGGCATCGATACGACTGAGTCCTCTTTATGAGAGCGAACATCATTCCTACAATTATCGTAGATTCGAGTGTTTGGATAGATTACTTTAATGGTATCGTAACCGCACATACCGACCTCTTAGATACCCTATTGTCTCAATCAAAGGTCGGTATTACAGACATTATTTTGATGGAAGTACTTCAAGGATTTAAAGAAGATAAGCATTACACGCAGGCATTTTCAGCGTTAAATAAGCTTGCCTGTTACGATATTTTAGGTAAGGATAATGCTGTGCGTTATGTATCTTATTATCGAAAACTGCGCAAAAAAGGCATAACTATTCGTAAATCTAATGATGTTATGATTGCTGGGTTTTGTATCGATACCCAAATACCTCTACTCTTTAGTGATAAAGATTTTGCTCCTTTTGTAAAGCATCTCGGTTTAATCTCAGCGCTAGAGCTCAAAGCTCATTAATACTTAGGAAAGTCATTGCCAACCCCTTCCCCTCACTCTACCCAATCGCTAAACTCTTTCGCCCCGCGCCTACTTGCTTGGTTCGCTGAAAATGGTCGCCACGATTTACCGTGGCAGCAGCACCAAACCGACGCGCCCAATCCTTATATCGTCTGGCTATCCGAAGTCATGCTCCAGCAAACGCAAGTAACGACAGTGCTGCCCTACTTTGCCCGTTTTATGGCGTCGTTTCCAACGGTACAAGATTTAGCAGCCGCAGAATGGGATACGATTTCGGAGCATTGGGCAGGACTTGGTTATTATGCGCGTGCGCGTAATTTGCATAAAGGCGCGAAACAACTGATCGAAGTCATTGATGAGACGGGCGACTTTCCGCAGACGCTAGCAGGGTGGGAAGCCATATCTGGTGTCGGGCCATCGACCGCTGGCGCGATTATGGCGATGGGCTTACATCGTTATGGCGTCATTTGTGATGGCAATGTCAAACGTGTCTTGACGCGTTGGGCAGCGATTGATGGTGATATTACCAAGTCTGCCACCACCAAAGAGCTGTGGGCATTGGCAGAGCGTTTAACGCCTGTCGATGACTCAGGATTGTTCGCACAAGCGATGATGGATATGGGCGCGACGTTATGCACGCGTAGCAAGCCTGCCTGCCTATTATGTCCCCTTCAAGATGACTGCCTAGCACATGCTGAGGGGCGCGAAACGGATTACCCAGTCAAAGCAAAAAAGCAGCCTAAACCCAGCAAGTTTAGCAATGCACTGTTAATTAAAAATTCTGATGGCAAAATACTGTGGCTACAACGCCCTGACAATGGCATTTGGGGTGGGTTGTGGAGCTTGCCATTACAGTTTGTTGAGAAAATTGCAGGTAAAGCTAGTAATAAGACGACTGCTAAAAAATCGGAAGTCAGCGATGATAAACCATTAAAAGTTGCTAGTAATGAAAAAGTCTACGAAGCAGAATTTACCACTGCCGAGCAAATTATCAATGAGTGGTTGGCAAAAAATCAGTTGATAGCAGAATCCGTCAGCAATACCTTGCTCGATGACGCCCCTATTAAACATTCACTGACCCATTTTCATTGGTATTTGACACCGCAATCGCTGATTCTAAATGCTGAGCAAATTACCGAAATAACCGAAGCCTTAGAAGCAGCACAAATTAATATTAATTGGCTAAATGCTGTTGACGCTCAGGCAACACTTGGATTGCCACGAGCAATGGTTAAAATTTTAGAATAAAAAAAGCGACTCATTATCAATAGTGAGTCGCTTTTTCTTTAGCCATTGTAGTACGGTTAATGCTAAGACTTCGGCACTCGCAAACGCATTAGGCCTTCTTGTTGTACCGTAGCAACCAGCTTACCATCTTGCCAAAACTGCCCATGGTTTAAGCCCTTGGCATTAGACGTGGTATCACTCCACATGTCATATAACATCCAACCGTTTAGATCAAAATTACGATGGAAATGCATCGAGTGGTCAATACTAGCCGCTTGCAAGCCGCTGGTCATAAAGCTAACACCATGTGACATCAGCCCTGTACCAACCAGATAAAAATCGGACGAAAATGCCAATAGCGCTTGTTGAATCGCAACAGGCTGATTACCCAATTCGCGGATACGCAACCAGTTGGCTTGCTTAGGTTTCATTGGCTCTGGATGAATCGGATCACGCGGTTTAACCGGTTTAATTTCGACATGGCGACGCCGCATAAAACGGGCTTTGAGTGCGTCTGGGACTTTTCCGACATACTCTTCTTTTAAATCTTGCTCAGCCAGTAAATCCTCTGGTGGCGGATAGACAGGCATATCTTCTTGATACTCTAAACCCTCTTCCATCGGCGAAAACGAGGCTATCATTGAAAATATTACTTGCTCAATGGGCGCTTTACCACGCACTTCTTTATACTGAATCGCCGTCACTTCACGCGCAGACAGACTACGACCGTCACGCAAACGGCGTACCTGATAAATCACTGGCTGCGTGATATCACCACCGCGCAAAAAATAGCCGTGCAGTGAATGACAGGGTTTGTCTTTATCCAGTGTATGCGCCGCCGCCATGATGGCTTGGGCGAGCACTTGTCCACCAAAAATACGACTGCCAACATAGTCATGGCTCTTACCCTCAAAGACATCGGGGGTCACTTCAATAAGCGCTACAGTAGCTAGCAGCTCATCAATCAATTGCGAATAATCGGACATGACGATAGGTTTCCTTATTTTTATCAAAAACGCTAAGCATCTGAAAATACGCACCTAAAGATATCGATATGATATCGCGAAAGACAAAAGACACTTTGCATTTGAATGTAAAATAATATGAAATCACTTGCTAAAAATGCACAAGAGAGATTTAACACGAAAATTTTAGCGCAAAAAACACGGTCATAGCAGCGCTATCACCAGCATTTATTATATCGTTGTTTCAGCTTAAAAGAAGTACAAAGCAATCGAGTACAAAGGTATATGTGATACTTCACACGAGACGCGCTCACCCTTTTATAGCAAATGGGCTATAAATCGAAAAGATAAACATCTTACCCAATATCGATGGCTTTGACTAGAGAGCGACGCTCACTTGGCAATATCATGTTGATATTTTTGCTTAACATGCCTTAGGGCGCGTCCTAATATAAACGATATTAATCATAAAAAAACGAGATGCTATTAAACATCTCGTTCTTTTGATCATTTACATTTATGGCTTCACTGCCACTAACACACGGATGGAGTCTGGGACTAATAACAGACTACCTAGTGCTTGCTCACCTTGGGCTTTTAGCTGCTCCAAGCGCTCAATCTCGGCAGGACGTACGTTAGGATTAATCGTTTGTAGATGCTTTAGACGTTTGATTTCACGTGACCACTGCTGGCTAAAACGGGCACTGGCTTGTTCGCCAATCTCAGCAAGCTGCTGACGGGCAATCTCTTCCGCTTCATAATAACGCTGCTCAATTACATCACCGCGTACTTTAATGACTTGGCGAGCACGGTTTTTATCCAGACGTTCAATATGCGGCATAATCATCTCCGCACTGATACGCGAGGACAAATCACTGCCCTGCTCACTGATAAATACACGGATATTTTGCGTGGTCAGCGTCGCGGGTAAATTGAGTAACCTTGGCGCAATGGCTTCAACGCGGAAATTCACTTCGAGCAGCACCATACCTTGTGGTACAGCAGAACTTTTTAGCATCGCCACCGTGGTATTACCAAAGGTGCTGGTACTCGCCAACTCATAAATCGCGCGCATCAATGGATGTTCGTGAGTGATAAATTCGATATCTTCACGCTGTAGTGCTTGCTCACGCTCGAATGTCAACGTCATACCATCTTCGTCACCGAGTGGCAGGCCATCGATATAATCACTAATTTCAGTACTATCAATCGGGGCAATTACCCACGAACCATCGCGCTGGATATTGTGATCGATATTGGCTGAGGCAAAAAAGCGCTCAATAAACTGCGGCAATAGATTATGACCATCAAAATCGCGCATGGCGTCAGCGATACGTTTGGCAACACGTGGTCGACACGAGTTGTATTCTAATAGGCGATCACGACCCGCTTGTAGCTGTGCCTCTAACCCCAATCGCGTCTGTTTCGCTTCTTCGATGATATCTTGTAGTATCGCACGGTTCTCGTCAGTATCCGCGCCTTCAAGCATGGGCTTTAGCTCTTGAATATACTGCTCTTGCACGCTCTGCGCCGTTGGAGAGATTTGATTAAACATATTCAGCGCGTCGTGATACCATTTATACAGACGCTCTTGCGCCGTGCCTTGTACATAAGGCACATGGAGCATAATTTGCTGCGTTTGTCCGATACGATCTAGGCGACCAATACGCTGCTCTAAGGTATCTGGATTGGCTGGCAAATCCCACAATATCAGCTGGCTTGCAAACTGGAAGTTACGACCTTCCGAACCAATCTCCGAGCACAACAATATCTGTGCGCCTTCGCTATCGGCAAAGAACGCCGCTGCTTGGTCACGCTCCAGTAAGGTCATCTGCTCAGTAAAGATAGCGGTTTTAATACCAGCATGTAAGCGTAATACCGCCTCCAAGCTCTCAACCGTCGCGCCACTACGGGCAATCAACAGCACTTTTTTGTGCTTAAGCTCGCCGCGCAAAATATCAATCAACCAAGGCACGCGTGGGTCATCTTCTAGCCAGCCGCCATCAGGTTGGTTTTCTTCGCCCCATAGCTGCTCTCGCAATTTACCATTGGTTTGATAGCTATCTTTCCATGCGGCAGGTAATGCCAGTGGGTACGGCTGGCTGCTACGACCATAGAATCCTTTCACACTTTCACGGGTATTACGGAATAGAATACGACCTGTACCATGACGGTCAAGTAATTCATTAAGCGCATAAGTACGCAGTTTTTCGTCATCATTAATCGTTGCCAACTCATCAAGACTGATGTCTAACAAGCTGCTTAAAGCGGCAATTTGACTGTCGCTTAATGGCTTATCCTCTATCAATACACCAGCAACGGCAGCCGTTTCAGCAAAGGCTTCTTGACCATCAATAAACTCATCCAAATCATCAAAGCGATCCGGATCGAGCAAACGCAAACGGGCAAAGTGACTTTGTGCCCCAAGCTGTTCAGGCGTTGCTGTCAATAGCATGACCCCTGGCGTTTCTTCAGCAAAGTCAGCAATCAAGTCATATTTATCATTACCGCCTTGCGCCTCATCCCAATGCAGGTGATGCGCTTCATCGACCACCAATAAATCAAACCCTGCATCCATCGCTTGGTCGTACAAATCAGGGTGATCGAGTAATAAATCCATACCCGCAATGATACATTGCTCAGTGGCAAAGACGTTTTGCTCAGGATCGTGTTCTTTAATGGCTGCTGCACGTACCAAATCGAATAAGGCAAAATTTAGATTAAAACGACGACGCAGCTCAATCATCCACTGATATTGTAGACTGTCTGGTACAAGAATGAGTACACGCTCAGCTTTGCCTGTTAACAGCTGCTGATGAATAATCAAACCTGCTTCGATGGTTTTGCCCAAACCAACTTCGTCAGCAAGCAACACACGCGGTGCAATACGTTTGCCAACTTCATGAGCGATATAGAGCTGATGCTCAATGATATCGACACGCGCACCCATCAAGCCTTTAAGCGGATGACCCGCTAGCGCCGATTGCATACGCAAGATATCTTGACGCAGCTCATACCAATCGCCGCGCTCAATACGACCAGCCAGCAGACGCTCGAGCGGCTTAGCCAAGGTGATATTGGCAGCAAGACGGGTTTCCATTATCCCTCGTTCATGCTCATCGACACTGTATTTGAGTACACCCATCACTTCTTCGACCGCGGTTACGGTATAGCTCTTACCCGCTTGATCAGAAATACTATCGCCGACTTTAAACACCACGCGTGATAATGGCGCGGAGTTTTTGGCGTAGACGCGCGTCTCTTCACTTTGTGGAAATAGAATGTGCACACATCGGTCATCTACATCGATGACCACACCCAAGCCCAGCTCGGACTCCGTATCAGATAAATAACGTTGACCAACGGCAAATTCAGTATTGTGCAATGAAGCGATAGAGATAGTCATAGGGCGATGTCTTTTGTACTCAGATAATAGGAAAAAATAGATAGCTCATAATGAGAGTTGCTAGCGTGAATCACTAGCGCGATGTCATTACTTAATAGTCTGAGAGGTCACCGGCCATACCGGCAGCGTCAGCTCATTAGCTAGGTCGCAAGATAAAGCCGACCATTATATAACGTTAGCAGCTAGATGAGTGCGCTAAGTTGACTTTTCAAGAGCAGATTATTGCAAGATTATATCAACGCCAAGCATAAGTTGGTCATATAAAACAATAAGATAACGACTCGCAAGTAAAGAAAAAATATTGTCATTATAAAATTGATTCTGTATTGTTAAGAAATGCAATAGAACATTTCTTCTTTCTTACCTGAATTATTCAAACGCACGTCTACACATACTCTTTTGCCGCCTAGTATTCATGATTAATTATCCTTAAGAATTTATGGGCACAGTATGGCCTTTTATAGTCCTTTAAGTTATAAAAACATCAATAGTTAAGTCGGTTAAGTTATAAGAGTAAAGTTATACTTTTAATTTTTTTGCCATTATGTACAGACCATTTTAATTAAGATTACGCATTACCACCTAATTGATTGCCACCAATACCTAGCATTGGCACTCTTCTTCGTGGTCACTATTATCCAAGGACTATCACCATCATGAGTGCCTCCAAAAAAGTTGGCTTTTTTAATCAAGTCAGTACCCAAGTAACCACTATTTTATTTATTGCTTTTGCGGTCGTACTGGCGGTCGTCGTTTATGTTGTTGATAAAGAGGGCTATGAGAAAATCCGCCTTGAATCTGCAAAACTGGTGGCTGAACGTGGCAATACCGCGGTAAATAGTATTTCAGCCGATATCAATCGGGTGATGCGTAGTGCCTTACTACTACAGCAAAGCGCGCAAACCTTGCCCACAGAAGAGGCGATTTTACAAATCAGTACTGCCAATGCCTTTGATAAGCGTGATTATAGCCTATTAGGTAGTGGTGGTATTTGGCCTGAAAAAGGCGCACTTGGGGCAAATACCGCGACCCATCCATTTTTGATGGTTCGCCAAAACGGTGATTATCAAGCGGTGTTGAGCGATCCAAATCCTACCAATCCTTATTATCAAGAAGATTGGTTTAGCGTCTTAAAACTGCTCAAACCTGAGAGCTGTATTTGGAACCATGTGCGCGCCAGCCAAACCAAAGGCGAGCTTGCGATGAGCTGCGGTGTGGCAATCGAGCGTGACAATCAGTTTTGGGGTGCCAGCACGGTTAACTTTACGCTGAATCAGCTACAAGAAAACATCGTCAAGTTAAGCGAAAGCTCAGGCTCAGGCTACATTCTACTCTTGGATAATAGTGACAAGGTGATCGCCTCCTCTAACCCTGAACGCTTAAGCTATATTGATGAGAAAACGGGTACGCCGCTTGATATCAAACAAGTCATCAACTCAGACCCTGCTTGGCAACCCGTGCTTGATTTCTTAGATGTCCAACGTAATGAGATCATCGAACAAGTCGCCGCTAGCGTCTCACCACAAGTTCAGCAGGTACTGACCACGCTTGATAAAGCTGAGACTGGTACGGCAAAAGGTTATTATCTTGTTAACTACGCTGCTTACCTAAATAATGGTGAAAACAAGCAAAACGCCATGGACAGCCGCTTATTACAGAGCTTCGAGCTGGCAAAAGACAGTTACTATAACGGCAGTCAAGCCTATGTCTTTGAGATTCCTGAGACTTATTGGAAGCTGATCGTTGTCCAACCTGATGCTGAAATTAACGCCATTGCCGATAATCTCAGTGAAAACTTGGTTAACTGGATTGCATTAGCACTATTGATTACGGCTGGCGTCATTTACTTCATGCTGACTTTCTTAGCATTCAAACCCTTGAAAGAAACCACTGATAAAATCTCTGAAGCGGAAAACTTAATTAATAATAAGCAGTACAATAAGCTGAGCGAGGTTAAATTCGCAGAAGGTCGCAACGAGATTGGACTGGTGAATGGCTCTATTAATGACCTACTAGACCGAATCCAGTCTAACGAAGGTAAGCTTGCCAACATTAACCAACAGCTAGAGATTAAAGTCGAAGAACGTACTGCTGAGCTGCAAGAAACGCTAAAAGAGCTGAAAAACTCGCAGTTGCAATTGATTCGTTCAGAAAAAATGGCAACGTTGGGACAAATGGTGGCAGGCGTTGCTCATGAAGTGAACACACCTTTATCATACGTGCAAAATAATCTTGAAATTATTGGCCAGTTGACGGAGCAATACGAAGAGCTGATTGAATTGGTACAAGGATTAAAAAGCGTTAAAACTGACGCGGCGGCTGATGGAAAAATTGACAAGCTATTGGCGGATATTATCCGTGCTTCTGATGAAATCCAAGAAGATGACCTATCAGCTGAATTAAAAGAGCTGATTAAAGATTCGTTATTTGGCGTCGAGCAAATCACTGAAATGGTACTAAATCTACGTAACTTTGCCCGTCTTGATGAGTCAAAAGTGAAAACCATCGATGTGCGCGAATGTATCGAAGCCTCGCTTAAAATCGCTGGCAACTCCATTAGACATCAAGAGATTGTGACTGATTTTGCGCCCACGCCTGAAGTGAAATGCTCACCGTCGCAAATTAACCAAGTCTTGGTCAATCTACTGAACAATGCCGCGCAAGCCATGGGAGAAAAACCTGATGGCAAAATCGAAGTGCGCACCCGTGCCGATGATCACCATGTTTATATTGATGTCATCGATAACGGCAAAGGCATGAGTCCAGAAGTTCTCAATCAAATCTTTGAGCCGTTCTTTACGACCAAAGGCGCAGGCGAAGGCACTGGTCTTGGTATGGCAATCAGTCAGCAAATTATGGAGCAACATAATGGCGATATCAAAGTCGTATCGACTGAAGGTGTTGGCACCACATTTACGTTAATACTGCCGATTAATAATAACTTAACAGAGCAAAACCTAGTCGCGTAAGCGCTGGATCAGCTGCCCTGTTACGTAGAACAGATTTAGATATTTAACGACTATTATTCATCATCATAAGGAACTCATCAT
The DNA here is from genome assembly GCF_014897815.1 of Psychrobacter sp. PG1. GTDB lineage: Bacteria > Pseudomonadota > Gammaproteobacteria > Pseudomonadales > Moraxellaceae > Psychrobacter. Next base: position 49,533 of record NZ_JABUZG010000037.1, on the reverse strand, counting down.
GAATGAATTAGAAAATGACTTAACCACAGTTGAAACCAGCGCTGAGTCAAAGCCGAAGTTGGCATTTATCGACGATGAACAACGCATTTTACGGTCTATGAAACTGCTGTTTCGTAAGACCCATGACGTCTTTATCACCACCGACCCGACTGAGTATATTGACTATATCAAGAACAACCATGTACACGTGGCGGTCAGTGACCAGCGGATGCCTGAGCGAGTCGGTGTGGATATCTTACGCGAAGTAAAAGATGTCTCACCGTCTACCATGCGTATTTTATTGACGGGCTATGCCGATTTAAACGCCATTATTGGCTCTATTAACGATGGTGAGATTTATCGTTATTTGACTAAGCCTTGTAAATCTGAAGAGCTGATCACCGTGGTCGGACGCGCTACCGAAATCGCCGTGACCTATAATCCAGACGAAGATGCCGACCAATTCGACAGTTCAGGTAATAAGCAAACGCTGCTAGTAATCGATGAAACCAATGAGTTGATTGAGCAAATACGTAAGCAATTTTCTCACAGTTATAAAGTACTGCATGCTGAGAGTCTAGAAGAAGCGTACGATTATTTGGCGAATGAAGATATCGGTGTTTGTATCACCGATATCAATGTCAGCGGTGAGAATATCGCGCCGATTATCTTTACCTTAAAACAAGATGCGCCGCATTTGGTGGTTTTGGTACAGACTGAATTTCAAGACGCTGGCTTGCTGATTGATTTGATTAATAAAGGTCAGGTTTATCGCTGCTTGCCGAAACCGATGCGCGCCAGCCTGCTTGAGATTAGCGTCAACCGTGCGTTTCAGCATCATGCGAAACTCAAAGCTAGCCCTGACTTGGTCAAACGCTATGAAGTCGAGCATGACCCTGAAAACGACGTTCGTATTGACTTGAGTAGTCGCGTACGTAGCCTTATTGGCAAATTGCGTAAACGCTTTTCTTTATAAGTGCATAAAACCAAATAAGCACAAAAGACTACCGTCTCAATCAACAAAACCTCTATTTCAATATTGAAGTAGAGGTTTTTTGCTTTGTACTTTTTTGATGGATTTTTTGACGACCTTTTTGACTAAAATCACCAACGTGCTACATTAAGTCGATCATTATTAAAATCATTTAAAAATAACTATTTAATAAGGAATAACCATGCGCGCGGTTTTTTTAGATAAAGGCACTTTTTCTGATGGCATCGACTTGCCAGCCCCAGACGGCATCAGCGACTACCTCACTTATGATGACACCCCAAAAGATGCTGCTGTTATTGTAGAGCGCTGCAAAGACGCTGACATCATTATCACCAATAAAGTGCAAATCAGCGCTGAAGTGATAAGCAAATTGCCCAAGCTCAAGCTCATTCAACTGACCGCTACTGGTATGAACAACGTCGATCAAGACGCTTGTATTGAGCACCATGTGGCGCTTTATAATGTCGCAGGTTATGCAGTCAAAAGTGTGCCCGAACATACCTTTATGCTCATGCTCAACGCCATGCGCGCGGGTATTTATTATCATCAAAAAGTCGCTGATGGCACATGGCAGGCAAACGGTAATTTTTGCCTACTGGATATTCCGCTAATAGATTTGGAAGATAAAACGCTAGGTATTATTGGGGTCGGTACCATCGGCAAACGCGTGACCGACATTGCGCGCGCTTTTGGAATGACAGTATTGTGGGCGGAGCAACAAGGACGCGCACCGCGCAATGACGACTATACTGCGTTTGACGACGTACTGGCGCAGTCTGATGTACTGAGCTTGCACTGCCCATTAAACGAGAAAACTCAGCATCTGATTAATGCAGATACTTTAGCAAAAATGGTCAAACAGCCGCTCATCGTCAATGTCGCCCGTGGCGGTATTGTCGATAGCCAAGCACTGACTGATGCCATTAACAATGAGCAAATCATTGGCTACGCCAGCGATGTGTTTGAGCAAGAGCCCATCACCGCTGACGACCCTTTATTGACCATTGCCAAGCATCCGCGCGTTATATTCAGCCCGCATAATGCGTGGGGCAGCAAAAGCGCCCAAGAAACCTTGTGGCAAATCTTAAGCAAACAAGTTGCTGATTTTATTAATAGCCATTAAAAAACATTGAGCAAACGACTGTAACCAAGCGACCTTAACGACTAAAACGTAACCAATCATCTTTTATTTTGCGATGTTTGAGCATAATGCGGTCGCTTAGGTAGTTGTTTGTCACCCGCCAAGGATAGACATCGCCTTGCTTGGGTAGCTCGTGTTGAGCGCGCTTGACATATCCTGAGGATAGTGCGCCCATCACCGTATCTGTCTGCGTAAGCGCTTTGGCATCTTTAGTATGCGCTTGTGGCAATACCACTTGATAGCGATGCTGATGCATATAGCACAGCAGTCGCATCACATACTGACACGCCAAATCGATTTTTAGCGTCCATGAGGCATTGGTATAGCCAAATAGCGCCACCATATTTGGCAACTCTTCAATCATGACCGCTTTATAAGTCATGCGCGAACCAATATCTATCGCCTGCCCGTCAATATATACTTTGGCACCGCCGAGCATCTGTAGCTTTAGTCCTGTCGCTGTGACGATGATATCAGCATCGAGAGAGTTACCCGATTCGAGCATGATGCCCGTCTTGGTAAAATGGCTGATTTGATCGGTGACGACGCTGGCGCGTTTGCCATGCAATGCTTTGAATAAATCACTGTCTGGCACCGCACATATTCGCTGATCCCAAGGATTATAGTCCGGTACAAAATGCGCCACATCGATACCGCTACCCTTTAGCTCTGTTTTGACACCGCGTTTTAATAACGCTTTCATAAGCTTGGGTGCCAATATAGCCGCTCGATAAGTGCCTTGTTGAATCAATACATTACGAGTACGCAGCAGCGTATACGCTTGCTCTTTTGACAACGGTGAAAATTTACCTGCTAGCCAATCAAGCGTATAATCATCGCCCGGTACACTTGCCACATACGTGGGAGAACGCTGTAGCATAGTGACGTGACGCGCGCATTGCCCACCGGTCTCATCCACCAAAGCTGGCAGCAATGTCATCGCTGTGGCACCGCTACCGATAATGACTACCCTTTTATCGTCATAATCCACATTTTGCCAATTCTGCGGATGAATGATCTCACCTTGAAAATCTGCTTCTTTATTAAAAGAAGGACGATAACCTTGTTCATAATCGTAGTAACCCGTGGCGCCAACGACGAACTTTGCCGTTACCGTAAACACCTCACCGCTGGCATGATTTTTTACCATCGCCGTCCATTGTTGATGGCTACTTGACCAAGACAGCTGCTGCACCTCGTGCTGATAGCGAATATGTTCGCTGATACCAAACTCACGCGCCGTATCAGCAATATAGTTTTTAATATCACCGCCCTTTGCCAAAATCCTATGATTTAGCCATGGTCTGAAACTGTAGCCAAACGTCAAGGCATCAGAGTCAGAGCGGATGCCAGGATAGGTAAATAAATCCCATGTACCACCCAAATCTGCTCGTTTTTCTAACACCAAAAATCGCTGTGCACTTTTCTGCTGTTGCTTTGATGATTTGCGTTTCTGCTTACTTGGACTTTTATAACCAAACAGTCCTTTGTGTTTTTGCTGCTGCAATCGGCACGTCATACCAATACCAGCAATTCCTGCACCGATAATCAGTACTTCATAATCCACTGGTGTGTCTGAGAGTGCCGATTTAGCTTTAAAGCGTTTCTGAACTGCCTGTTTGGCTGCCGTCATATCAAGCATAATACGTTCCTTGTTTTTGCATGATGGGTTTAAAAAAATTTGACATAAATTCATTTAAAAAGGGCTTGGGCTTTCCCAATCCATCCACGCACCAAGCGTAGGATGCTTGAGACGCAATTGCTGAGCATGGAGATTAAGCCTTGGCGCAATCGCTAAAGCCGTGCCTTCTGCATAAATGGGATCGCCAATCATCACATGACCCACATGCACCATATGGACGCGCAGCTGATGACTACGACCGGTGACAGGCTTTAGCATTACGCGTGTGACTGTCTGACCGTTGCATTGCTCATGGCTGATGACTTCATATAAAGTTAAGGCATGCTTTGACCAGCTAGGATCGACGATATGGCGCGGTTTCGTCTCTGGCTCATAGCGCACTGGTACGGATATTTCACCCGTTGCGCCGACACGCTCCCACTCTCCAAAGACGCGTGCCTGATATTTTTTTTGTGGCAAACGTTCAATGAATTGCTTACTAATATGGGTTTGTGCGGCAGCATTTTTGGCAAAAATGAGCAGCCCTGAGGTATCCATATCCAGACGATGAATCAGCTTGACTGCGGGATTGGCACGCTCAAGTCTCGCCAGCAAACTGACCTTGAGCGTTTTGCCATCGACACTCAACAGACCTACAGGCTTATCAACCACCCAAATATCATCATCTTCGTAAACAGTAATCTGTTGCGCAAATGCTTGAAAAAACTCAAGCGGATAGGCGTTTTCTTGAGCATTGAGGGCGTTGACTTCTTCAGCAGTAAAAGGCATAAAAATGGGCACTTATATAAATGGGCTTGAATGATTAATGAGCTTACATATGAAAGCTGTCTTAAGTGGTAGATATTAGAGTATAGATATAGTGTTATAAACCGCTCATTTTTGAGCAAAAAACACAGACAGTATTATCAAGTGACAGATAAAACCATGCCTGTGTCGTTATGTGTCGATTTATTGTGCTAATCGTAATTGTTAAACAATTTAACCAGCCTGCATCTGTTAACCTCGAGCAAACATGTTAATATAATGGCACATTTTAACCACTTCTAAACGCTTCTTTGGTCACTCATCATTCTATTATGCAACAAATATATTAGTTGATGGATGGCGATAGAAATAATAAAACAAGAGAGATAAATTATGTCAGACCTTATTTTACATACTACCGATGCCGACTTTGACAAAGACGTATTGCAATCAGATGTGCCAGTATTGGTAGACTTCTGGGCAGCATGGTGTGGTCCTTGTAAAGCAATTGCCCCTATTTTAGAAGATCTAGCCACTGAGTACCAAGGCAAAGTTAAAATCGTCAAAGTTGATGTGGATAGCAACCCACAAGCAGCCAGCCGTTTTGGTATCCGTAATATCCCAACACTATTTGTCTTTAAAGATGGCGAAAAAGTTGACTCAGTGATGGGTCTACAGCCAAAAGCTGAATTGGCAAAAGTGTTAGACAAGCATCTCTAAGTCGAGACTTGCTCGTTTTGCATAAGCATTCTAAAGAGACAGCAACACCGTCGAAAAAGCCATTATCTAACGTAGATAATGGCTTTTTTGCTTGTTTTTTATGCAAAAAACTCAATTAGACGACTTTTTTGGCAAAATTTATTGACAATGCTATTGTGAAGACCGTATAGTCTGCTGACAACAGAAAACTAACGGTTTTCCTAACTGTCTTATCGCTATTCTCCTCGTGTTTATCAACAAAAACACAATCGTCGTTATAAACACCATTGCTGAACGAAATGACTAAACACAATTACTGATATTGAGTTTTTGACGCAGACTCTTATGTAGACTTCTTTATCCTTATTTCTTATTACCTTGCATAAACGATTGCAATTCGTATATAAGCTGACACGTAATATCCAAACTACATAAATCCAGCTCTGTGCACGCACCCTCTATCACCATACTATCGTTGTTTTAATCACTGTCGTGACTTGTGCTGCTAATGGCATCTCTCATCTGATCAATTGCTAATGACCTATCTATGAATCTTACTGAATTAAAGAAAAAATCAATCGCTGAGCTATTGGCTATCGCCAAAGAAATGGGGCTTGATAATATGGCGCGTAGCCGTAAACAAGACATCATCTTTGCTATCCTAAAAACCCATGCGCGGAACGGTGAAGCCATTTATGGTGACGGCGTACTTGAGGTTCTTCCGGATGGTTTTGGCTTTTTACGCTCATCAGAAGGCTCATACTTAGCCGGTCCTGATGACATTTACGTCAGCCCTAGCCAAATTCGCCGCTTTAGTCTGAAGACGGGTGATAGTATCGCTGGTACGATTCGTCCACCAAAAGATTCTGAACGTTATTTTGCGTTATTGAAAGTTGGCGAAATCAACTTTGATACCCCAGATCGCTCACGTCATAAGCTTATCTTTGAAAACCTGACACCCCTATTCCCAACTGAGCATTTAAAACTCGAGCTTGGGAACGGCACCACTGAGGATCTGACGGGTCGTATCATCGATCTAATCGCGCCGATTGGTAAAGGTCAGCGTTCTATCATTGTTGCACCGCCAAAAGCGGGTAAAACGATGCTGCTACAAACCATCGCACAGTCGATTACCCGTAATAACCCTGAATGCTATCTCATCGTCCTATTGATTGACGAGCGTCCAGAAGAAGTCACCGAAATGGTACGTACGGTACGCGGTGAAGTGGTTGCTTCTACCTTTGACGAGCCGCCACAGCGTCATGTACAAGTCGCTGAAATGGTTATCGAAAAAGCCAAACGTTTGGTCGAGCACAAACAAGACGTGGTTATTTTACTGGATTCGATTACTCGTTTGGCGCGTGCTTATAACACCGTCATTCCATCGTCAGGTAAAGTGTTAACCGGTGGTCTAGACGCCAATGCGTTAGAGCGCCCAAAACGCTTCTTCGGTGCTGCTCGTAATGTTGAAGAAGGTGGCAGTTTGACCATTATTGCCAGTGCCCTTATCGATACGGGTAGTAAAATGGACAGCGTTATCTTTGAAGAATTCAAAGGTACTGGTAACCAAGAGATTACGCTTGAGCGTGATTTGGCTGAAAAACGCGTGTTCCCCGCTATTAATATCAAAAAATCTGGTACACGCCGTGAAGAGCGTTTGCTTGATGAAGATAAGCTACGTAAAGTTTGGATATTGCGTAAGCTACTACAGCCGATGGATGGCGTACAAGCGACTGAATTCTTGTTGGATCGCTTAAAAGAAGCGAAAACCAATGATGAATTCTTTGAGCAGATGAAACGCAAATCACAGAACTAATGATAGATCCGTGCTGCTTTGCCATACTCAATAGATAAGCAACTTACGTAGAAAAGACCGCACTCGTGCGGTCTTTTCGTTTTGTATTCATTTTATATATATTCAGGCATGTCCTGAATTTAAAAATGGCAATAAAAATGAGAACAAACCTTAATACCTCACTATTAAACGCCAAAAGTACTATTTTTAAAAACAGTTAGCTTACTATCAATACAAATACAATAACCCTAAGCAAAACCCCTACCAACGATACAGTGGAGAAACATCCTTTACAGGCTATTTGCAAAGCTTAGCGCTTTTACTACGCCTAGAAATTATTATATGGGTTAGTATAGGAGCCAGTATAGATATATTCTGCTATCACGTGTTAATAGCAGTATAATTTTCGAGATATTTAACATCCTTGATGTAATCCTTACTAATGCAGACCTTTGTATGTCTTGCGGTAGCACAATAGATTATTCTAAGATACTTGCCCAAATATTTTAATACAGCTTACTATCGGTATTAAAATTAGTGGTAATAAAAATATCGTATTTTGATTTTGATAAACTAACTTGATAACCTAACAGGTGATACTATGAAATTTGCTAAAACTATCGCAATGACTGCTCTTACTAGCTCTGCCCTTATCATGGGTGGCTGTGCAACTAATGGATACAATAGTGGCTTGAGCAATACCGCTAAAGGTGCTGCTGCCGGCGCTGCTGCTGGTGCACTTATTAGAAGTGGCGGCGATAGCAAAGACATCGCTCGTGGCGCACTTGGTGGTGCTGCAGTAGGTGGCGCTGGTGCTTACATTCTTAACAACAGCAGATAATCGCTAAATGATTATTTGGTGCTATCAAGACCGTTTTTAAGCATTTCAACTGTGTGTATTTTAAATTCATTGAATATGTCTAAATTGAATATGTCTAAAACGCTCTAAAATACAAAAAGCCTGCAATCGATATTGCAGGCTTTTTGTTGGATCGCCTTTTCTAGGCGATAGTGACTACGCTAAAATATCATAGCGATAATGACTATAATGCCCCGCTAAAAGTGTCACAAGACTGCACGTTGCCACTTTCCAAACCACGAGTGAACCACTGAACACGCTGCTGACTGGTGCCATGAGTGAAATTATCAGGTACGACTGCTCCACCGCTAGCGCGCGCTAAACGATCATCACCGATTTGACCAGCGGCATTGATGGCCTCATCGATATCACCTGCCTCCAAAAACTGTACACGCTCTTGGTTACGTTGTGCCCAAACCCCAGCAAAACAATCAGCTTGTAGTTCTTGTAGTACTGATAGCTTATTGGCTTGTGCACGAGTGACTTGACGGCTGGCTTCATTAACTTGCTGGCTGATGCCTAACAGCGTCTGTACGTGGTGACCAACTTCATGCGCAATAACATAAGCTTGCGCAAAATCACCCGCTTTACCTTGATTATCTTGGTCGCCAGAGCCTTGCTTATCACCCGTTATACCGAGATTTTGGCGCATTTCTACAAAGAAAGATTTGTCTAAATAGACAGTCTGATCGCCTGGGCAATAAAACGGGCCCGTCGCGGAGCTAGCACTGCCGCAGGCTGAGCTAACTTGACCATTGAAGAGAATCAATGATGGCTCCTGATAGGTGCTGCCTGCTTCTTTAAATATCTGATACCAAACTTCTTCAGTATCAGCCAAGACTACTTTGACAAACTGCGTATCTCGATCGTTACTTGTCGCAGGTTCGGTAGCGGCACTGCTATTGCCACCGCCTGCTACTACTTGACCCGTCTGTAAAGCGGTCATTGGATTTACCCCAAATACCAGCCATAAAATGCCAGCAATAATAATACCACCGATACCACCGCCTATCATTTTGCCGCCACCACTGCTGGTGCGCACATTGGAACTGCCGCGTCTACCTTGCCATTTCATTGTTTCATTCCTCAAATATACGATATATATTGCTACTCGTATTGATGACTTTTTATATAGTGTAATTTTGACTCAATTCTTTATTTTTTTGATCAAATCCGATTTCTGATACGTAAGTAGTACCAAAGTATTTTTGATAAATTCTACTTTACTGGGCTCTTGATATCGCACTAATCAAGACATTTAATGACTATTAAACTCCTAATAGATACAATAGATGCTTAAAAACATAGTAGAAATCAAGACATCGAATAAGTCATCAGAATAGGGTGATGTCATTGATTATACGTCTATTAATTTGGCTCGTTGTATTAAAAATTATAACGAATAAGTGATGTAAAACACTATTTACAATTTTATTGTTACTTAATTGTACAGCCTATTTCTATTTATATAGAAATCCTATAGAATGCGTGAAAGCTGAGTAGCTGTAACTAAGACTAGTTGAATTCTGAGAAATCTCAGCTTTCAACCTTTTTTGCTGCTACTGATCATTTCATTTTCCCGGAGAAAACCTTATGAACTTAAAATTACTTGCTCTAGCTGGTATCATGACTGCAACTATGGGCCTTACTGCCTGTGACAGCAACAAAGAAAACGCTGCTGAAGATTTATCTGACGCACAAGAAGAAGTGCAAGATGCATCAAAAGAGCTAAACGAAGCTGCTGCTGAAGGCGAAGTAACTGCTGATGCTGACGCTGCTGTTGCTGAAGCTGAAGCTGACATCGCTGATGCTCAAGTTGCTACTGCTACTGACGAAATCGATGCTGAAGTACCTGTAGACGGTACTACTACTAGCGTTGACGTAGCTAGCGAAACTCCAGCTGTAGACGCAGCTGACGAAGTTGTAGTTATTGAAGAACCAGCTCAGTAATTTTATCGTTTATATGATAGAAATACTGTAGTAAAAAAAAGAGAGCCTAAGCTCTCTTTTTTTGTGCGTGTCATTTACCATCGTTCATGGTTATTCATAGCTAAATATGATAGTTAATGTCTCTGATCAGATGTAGATCAACCATCTCACATTAACAATAAAGCGCAACTTTAACAACCATCATGAAGTCATGATATATTTATATGTTCAGTTTCATATGATTGACAGTTACTGCTACTCGTCAAATAGACGCTCATCAACTTGTTGACGGAATTTTTGCCCTGTTTTGAAAGTCACCACGCGGCGTGCTGATACAGCGACTGGCTCCCCTGTCTTAGGGTTGCGACCTGGACGGCTATTTTTATCTTTAAGCTCGAAGTTGCCAAAGCCTGAAAGCTTGACCTCTTTGCCATCAATTAAACTCTCTGACAATTCATCAAAGAAATTCTCTACCAAACAGCGGCCTTCTTGGCGTGTTAGGTCAAGATGACTCATCAAATGCTCAATCATGTCAGATTTGGTTAAGGTGCTCACAGTACGACTCCTATGCTATGTCGTGATGTCGAATATCATGGTTTAGCGGTATGAGGGTTAATACTAGCTATTATAAAGGTTTTCTAACCTCTTTTTAACAAAGACTGCTTTAAAATCCTTTATTAATAACCACTTAACTATTTTTATGAAAAAAAATTTATAAAATTATAATTCTTATAAATAGCAATGCCCTATAGCCTCTTGAAGAGTGAGGCTACAGAGCATGTCTATGATAAGAGTTATATGTTAGCTGTCACGCAACTTTGCAGCATGTTGCTCAGTTAGTGCTTGCACCACTTTGTCAGTCGCGGTTTTAATGGCGTCATCAGATAGCGTTTGTGTATTGTCTTGCCATATTAGCGCAAAAGCTAATGAGCGCTGACCAGCTGGCACTTTGTCGCCTTGATACACATCAAACAGCCACAGATCAGCCAATAGCTCACCAGCTGCCGCGCGTATCGTCGACTCTAATGTCTGTAAACTGATCTCACTGTCTACTAAAATGGCAATATCACGGCGTACTTGTGGAAATTTGCTTGGGGTGCTGATAGTATGTTGCTCACGGGCAAGGGTCAGTAATGGCGCAAGTGATAATTGAGCAACCCACGTAGCTGGCAAATCTAACTGCTTAGCCGTGTTAGGATGCAATTGACCCAACCAACCAATATATTCATCATCAATATAGAGCTTAGCACTTTGACCTGGATGCAAGAAAGCAAGCTCACTGCGCTCATAGCGAATACGGGCGCTATCCATTTGTGCAGGTAATAACTGCTCAATATCATGCTTAAGATCATAAAAGTCTAACGCACGGTTTTGATACGCTTGCTCGTCCCAGACGTCGCCAACTGCTACTAACGCAATACTTGGCGTTTGTACCAATTCACTAATACTTTGACCAATAAAACTAAGCCCTGTTTCAAAGAAACGAACGCGTGGCTGCTGACGATTGAGATTGTACTGCACGCAAGGCAATAAGCTTGATAGCAAAGTACGGCGCATCACGGCTAAGTCACTAGAGATAGGATTGGCCAATGCCAATACCTCGCCTAACGCTTTATCATCGAGCAATGCTTCTATTTTGGCATCGCTAAAGCTAAAGCTGATCGCTTCCATATAGCCATTATCGACCAATGCCAGCTTCATCTCATGGGTTAAATCTGCGGTATCGTCATAATCCATGCTCACTTGCAAATGCGGCAACACGCTTGGAATATTGTCATAGCCATAAATACGCGCAATTTCTTCGATGAGGTCTTCTTTGATACTCATGTCAAAGCGATACGATGGCGGCGTGCAAATCAGGCTATCGGCTTGCTGCACTATCTCAAAGCCCAATTGGGTTAAGATACGAACCATCACTGCTGGCTCAATCTCAATACCGATGACATCACGAACTTTAGCAATTGGTAAAGTGATCGGTGCGCGAGCTGGTAAATGCTCACTGCTTTCTGCTTTTACTATTTGTCCGGCTTGCCCACCAGTAACGCTAGTAATCAAATCAACAGCACGTGCCAGGGCTAGCTCTGGTAACTCAAAGTCTACTCCACGCTCAAAACGTTGTGAGGCATCGGTATGTAACCCAAAACGGCGTGCGCGCGCGGCAATAGCTAGCTGACCAAAGAAAGCGCTTTCTACAACAATATTGGTGGTGCTATCAGTCACACTACTACGCTGACCGCCCATGATTCCGGCAAGTGCCAATGCGCCTTTATCATCAGCGATGAGCAATTCATCACCGGTTAAGGTAATGGTTTGTTCATTCAATAAAGTAATCGTTTCTTCAGGCTGTGCCAAACGCACAACGATATCGCCCTCGATAGTATCGGCATCAAAAGCATGTAGCGGCTGACCCAATTCCATCAATACATAGTTGGTCACATCAACCAAAAAGTTGTGCGAGCGTAATCCTGACTGAACCAGCGCATCTTGCATCCACTTTGGGGTGTCGATGCTACGATCAATATTGCTGATTGATTGTAGTAAATAGCGCGGGCACGCTTCAATTGCACTGACCGTTACCGCTGGCGTAGCAGTATCAGCACCGTTATCAGTAACTACCACATTCGTAAGAATCTCAGGCTGCTGCATCGGCAAATCGTTAATGACTGATATCTCGCGCGCAATACCACGTACGCTAAAGCAATCACCACGGTTTGGCGTGATAGAGATATCTAGTATCTGATTGTCTAAGCCTAAATACTCACGGATATCCATACCGATTGGTGCATCTGCTGGCAATTCAAGCAGACCATCGATGCTATCGACTAAATCAATTTCAGAAGCGCCGCAAAGCATACCGTTAGAGTCGACACCACGTAGGTTGCCATTTTTAATTTTAAAGCCTTCTGCGTCGTTAGATGGTAAAACGGCACCAACGGTCGCAACCGGTACTTTCATACCAACGGTGACATTGGGTGCGCCACAGACGATTTGTAATGACTCAGCTGCACCAATATTTACCTGTGTGACGCGCAGTTTATCGGCATCTGGATGTTGCTCAACACTGATGACTTCACCGACGACCACACCACTGAAGGCACGGGCAACCGCATAGCGATCATCAATCTCAAGTCCTGCCATCGTGAGTTGTTCGGCCAATTGCTCACTAGTATTGTTGGGGTTTACCCATTGACGTAGCCACTGTTCGCTAATTTTCATAAATATCTCAGATCAGAATTTTATAATAAAGGTTTTGGAGTAAAGGTAGAGGTATTATTAAATAATAAAATCTAGCCAAACTGCTTTAAAAAGCGTACGTCATTTTGGAAAAATAAACGCAAATCATCGATGCCGTAATATAACATCGCGAAGCGCTCAATCCCCATCCCAAAAGCAAAGCCAGTATATTTTTCGGCATCAATACCGCAGTTGGTCAGTACTTGTGGGTGTACCATACCGCAGCCCATAACCTCAAGCCATTTACCATTATCATCGAGGATATCCACTTCAGCTGACGGCTCGGTAAAGGGGAAAAATGACGGGCGGAAACGTACAGTCAGCTCTTTGGCAAAGAATGCTTCCAAGAACTCACTAATCAAGCCTTTTAGCTCGGCAAAAGTGCTCGACTCAGTGACCATTAAACCTTCTAGCTGATGGAACATCGGCGAATGCGTTTGATCCGAGTCATTGCGATAAACGCGACCTGGGCAAATAATGCGAATAGGCGGTTCATTCTTTTCCATCGTGCGAATCTGCACAGGACTGGTATGCGTACGCAGTAAATAATGCGCATCAAAATAGAAGGTATCGTGCATCGCGCGCGCTGGATGATGCGACGGAATATTAAGCGCCTCAAAGTTATAATAATCGCTTTCGACTTCAGGACCAGTAGCAACGTTAAAACCCGCTTGTATAAAATACTGCTGCATACGCTGGGTAATCATGGTCACAGGATGCAAATGACCTTTTTGACCACCGCGAGCAGGCAAGGTGATATCAATACTTTCGCTTGCAAGCTTAGCGTTTAACGCTGCGACCTCTAGCTGCTGCTGCTGCGCGGTTAACGCATCTTGAATACGGCTACGGACTTGATGTAACCAGCCGCCGTAGGTTTTTTTATCGTCGCTGCTGAGTTTACCCATCTGCTTTGACCAGCCAGTTAATGGGCTCTTTTTGCCGGTCAATTGCACACGCAAATCTTGCAACGCACGCACATCGGTTACTTGTAGAACCAAGGCTTCAGCGGCACTGGCCAACTCATTTAGCTGAGCTTCATTAAGCTCGCTTAGCTCTGTGGACAAGGTCGGTAGCGCCGACAAATCGGTGGTAGCAGCAGGGGTAGTCATAAGATGCATTCTTCCTGATTTAAACGGACTATTAATAATAGTGATTGGTAATTGTAGGGATTTGACCAAATATTGCAAACCATTTACCCAGTCATTCAAAAATAATACTAGTGATATGAATGGCTTGAATATTTAGACGATAATAAAAGCTATCTCAACAAAGCATATTTAGCGCTGGTGCTAAAACAAGGCTGTGACATTAGATAATATAATGTGATATAAAAAAAGCCACCGACCAGCGGTAGCTTTTATTAATATCATACTATTAATCAATATTATTCCTGTCCATATAGATAACTACTTGTAAATTCTGACTAAACAAGCAGCAACCCTAAAGGAAGGTTAATATTTATGCTAATGCCGCTTTTGCTTTTTCGACCAACGCTGTGAAAGTCGCTGCATCATGCATAGCGATGTCAGCAAGTACGCGACGATCGACAGTGATGTTAGCCAATTTCATGCCATTGATAAAGCGGCTGTAGCTTAAACCGTTTAAGCGTGCACCAGCATTGATACGTGCAATCCAAAGACGACGGAAGGTACGTTTTTTGTTGCGACGGTCACGATAAGCATATTGACCAGCTTTGGTCACTGCTTGTACCGCTACGCGGTAAACACGTGAACGGGCACCGTAGTAGCCTTTTGCACGTTTTAGGATTTTTTTGTGACGACGATTCGCCTGTACACCACGTTTTACACGGGCCATAAATTACTCCAAGATTTCTTTAATCATTATTAAACGAATCACGATGTCATCGAATAGTAGACATCGCTATCAGATTGCAAAGTCAGATATTTTTAATCCGGTCGCTATAAATTAAACAGCACTTAATTAAAGATAAATGACGATAGCCTACTAGATGTATGGGCACATGCGACGAACTGCTGCTTCGTCAGACTTGTCCACCATCTTTAGACCGCGCAACTGGCGAATACGCTTAGCTGATTTCTTGGTCAAGATATGGCTTTTGTTTGCTTGCTTACGCTTGAAGCCGTTCGCTGTTTTTTTGAAGCGTTTAGCTGCACCGCTTCTGGTTTTCATCTTAACTTTCATGATGATTTGCCTCTTTGTCTTTGATAGAACCTGGTCGTCAAATAGTTAATAACGAATAGTGGCTGTAAAAACACCCACTAAACCTCTATTTGCCTCGAGGTGGGAGGCGGTATTTTAGCAGATAATGCACTGTTTTGCCAAGGAAACTTTTACGCCTCGCCTAGGGCGTGTCCTCAATCTGAACGAAAGCAAATAAATGGACTAAAAACGGTTAGATTTTGCCAAGCTACGTCAAATAGCTTATCAATATCTCGATATTATTTGTGCTATTTTCCTTGTTTGACGGCAATTTATCTCATTCTTATCATCATTTTTAAAATGAGGACACGCCCTAGTAGGCATGACAGTGGATAATGGGTATGAGCCCATTTATAAAGATTTTAGTCAAAACACTCATAAAACTGCGGATTTACCGCCAAATAGATTGAATGTCAGCTTAAGCTGTGCTTAAGTAGAGACTGAACCTTAGTATAAGCTGAGCGCTAATAATACAAAGTTATTTATAACACTTATCGAGCGTCTATCGTACGATGATGACGCTACCAACCTACACCATGATTAGCAGCACTCATAGCCTGCAATCAATCTAGGAGATAACGTGTCAAAACAAGAATTAGACTTTGATAACGACATATTTGTCTTTGAAACAGTGATGCGTGTGCGTCATATTGAGCTTGATATGGCTCAGTACCTGACGCTCGAATCATTGACGGCATTGCTATGTGAGGCGCGGCAAAGATTTTTTTACTCTAAAGGTATTAAAGAGATCGATGCAGATTATCACGGTTTAATTATCGATGAGTTACAGCTAAGTATTGTCAGTCGCATACGGGCGCGTGAAGAGCTATTATTTGAAGTAGGCGTTGAGCCGTTATACGATAATGGTGGCACTATAGTGATAAAAATCACCCGTATGCATAATGGAGAAACAGTAGCCAAGGCGCGGCAGCATTTTGTCAATTATGACTTTCGCCTCAATAAGTCGATTGCGCTTGATAAAATTATGAAAGAAGCGCTGTACCCACATCTCTACAGGATTTGATATTGAGGACATGCCCTAATGCCAACCGCTTTTTTATTCAGACCATAAATAGAATCCGTTACGATTCACTTATTCCCCTTTCATTTCTATATAAATAAGAAGACAGATATATTATGACTTTACCTGCTTGGCTGGCTGCCATAAAATTTAATGATGATGGTTTGATTCCTGCAATTGCTCAAGATCATAAGTCTGGGCGTATTTTGATGATGGCTTGGATGAATGCCGAAGCACTACAGTTAACTGCGCAAACGCAGACAGCGGTTTATTTTTCGCGCTCACGTGCCAAATTGTGGCATAAGGGCGAGTCATCGGGTCATACTCAGACTGTACATGATATTCGCTTGGACTGTGATGCAGACGTGATTGTACTTAGTGTCACTCAGGCTGGCGGTATCGCTTGCCATACTGGTCGCGAGTCTTGCTTCTATCAGCGTTTAGATTTGTCGGGTCAAACGCCTGAATGGCAAACCATCGATAAGGTATTAAAAGACCCTGCTGATATTTATCATTCAAGCAATGCAGGAAAAGCCACTCCTGAAACTCACGAGACGCAGGCTCATGATGTAATCCCTTCAGATGCCAAGCACAGTCACCATGACAACGACACTATCAATGGCTCTATTTTGCAGCAGCTTGATGGCGTATTGGCAGAGCGTAAACAAGCGGATGCTGATAGCTCGTACGTGGCAAGCTTATACGCAAAGGGTTTAAATAAAATCCTAGAGAAAGTTGGTGAAGAAAGTACTGAAAGTATCATTGCCGCCAAAGATTTTGCCAATTGCGACGAAAATAGCAATAAAGCGCAATATGATGACGCTCGTCACGAGCTCATCTATGAGGTGGCCGATGTCTGGTTTCATACATTGGTTGGACTGGCGTGGTTCGATATTGAGTCGGATGCGGTATTAAACGAGCTAGGTCGACGTTTTGGTCTATCAGGTATCGATGAAAAGGCGGCGCGATAGTTTCTATAAGCTTGACGATTGCCCTGTTTGATTATTGTTGATTTCACCTTTTTGTCACAAGTGCAGGTTATAATATAGCTCTGTTTTACTTCGCATTGTATGTCGAGGCTTTTTATTGAGTATAACGATATTCGATACACCCAAAGTAGGCATACAAAGACTGAAAACCAAGACACAAGGATACCTTTATGGGTAGTTTTTCTATTACGCATTGGCTGATTTTATTGGTGGTAGTGGTGGTCGTATTTGGCACCTCAAAGCTTAGAAATGCTGGCAAAGATTTGGGCGGCGCAGTCAAAGGCTTCAAAGAAGCGGTCAAAGACGAAAATACTGAGCATGCTAAAAAGCATGTGGTGCTCGATCATGATGGCAATGCACACACTGAAGAGCGCCCAACAACCACCAAGGTTGATGACACGCATAATGTATAGCCTCTAGACAGTGACCTTTTAGACAATGACATCGGAACATTATGTTTGATATCGGCTTTTCTGAACTACTCCTTTTTGGTGTTATCGCCCTAATCGTCTTGGGCCCAGAAAAACTGCCACAGGCAGCGCGTACCGCTGGGCAGTGGTATGCCAAAATTCGCCGCACGGTATCCACCCTGCAATCTGAAATCGAAGCTGAGCTTGATTTGGCAGAGACCCGCCAGCTTATGCAAAAAGAGTTGGCCAAAATTCGCCAGACTGAAGCAGATATGAGGCGCGAGATGGCGGAGATGCGCGGCAGTATGCAAGAGTTTGAATCCTCGCAAAACCAGCATTTAAAAGCATCGCGTGATCCAGGCGATGACAATACGCCTAGACAAAATAGTCAAGCCAGTAGTGAGAATGATGATAATCGACCAGTGCAGCCAAAAGCGTTTGACTACGCCTATGACAGTAATAGACAGGCTGAGAAACCAGAAAGCCCTGAGCAGTCATCGGCACAAGGCGATAATGATAGTCTAAAAACTGACTGTAGTGATAACGCCAATCCAGTGTCTCAAACCATCACAACTAGACCGTGGGAAAATATGTGGTTTCGTCTTGGTGCTTATGATAAAGCGCGTCGTTTGCCGCAACCGCCCTACTTACCAAATTATAAAGCCGATATCTTACTAAACAGCCATATAGACAGTCCTTTACCTAAACAGGCTTCTGTTCATGAGCAGGAGAGTCATTAGTGGGCTTATTTAAACGTAAAAAAAGCCGTCAAGAAAAAGTCGCGGATTCAGATATCGAGACCTCAACAGCTACCATTGATGGTAATGTCGACAGCAATACTGAGGACTCTGGCGATATCCTAAGCTCACTTGGCGATATGCCGATTACCGAGCATTTGATTGAGCTACGTAGACATCTCATAAAGATATGCGTCGCGGTACTGGTAATATTTTTAGCATTGGTCGGATTTTCACGCGAGCTCTATGATTTTTTGTCCAACCCATTGGTTGCCCAGTTGCCTGCCAACTCAACGATGATCGCGACGGATATCACCTCTAACTTTATGGCACCGATACGCCTGACTGTTTTTGTCGCTGCATTCTTTGCAATGCCCTACATCTTGTATCAAATCTGGTCGTTTGTCGCACCCGGTTTATATAAAAAAGAGAAAAAAATCGCCATTCCCGTTTTAATGTCCTCTATATTTTTATTTTATGCGGGTGTGGCTTTCTCTTATTTTATTGTCCTTAAAGGCGTTCTCAAATTCTTTATTATGTTCGCGCCGCAGAACGTCTTGCCGATGACCGACATCGACAGTTATTTAAGTTTTGCACTCAAACTCTTTATGGTCTTTGGTTTAACCTTTGAGATTCCAGTCGTCACCTTGCTATTGATATTGACTCGTGTCGTCTCCATTCAGAGCCTAGAAGATAAACGCCGTTATATTATTGTCGGCTGTTTCGCCGTTGCTGCGGTCGTGACACCGCCTGATGGGGTGTCGATGTTGATGCTCGCCATTCCGATGTGGTTGTTGTTTGAGCTAGGATTGTTTTTAGCGAAAATTTTAATTAAAGAAGAGCACAGCCCTGCTTTAGCAAGCGATACAGGGTTAAATAAAGAATAACATCACTTATCAGATACTTATTCCAAAAACAGCCAACGCGCTAATCTGTTACTATAACCTGCTGATTTCCACCTTTATTTTCTATGAATTTTTGTATTATTGTCATGTGCGCTTGCGAGAATTTTGCAAGTGCACATGATGAGTCAGCCATTGTCTATGCAGTGGCTTTTTTTACCCCCGTCATTTTTGATCCGTTTTACTCTTTTAGGTAATTTTTTATGTCCGCATCTATGCCAGCTTATATGAGCGATCCCACTGATGAGCAGCTGAGCGCGCTTAACATGGCGATGGATCACAAGTCATTTAAAGTGGTGGCTTATGCGGGTGCTGGTAAGACGACGACCTTAAAACTGATTGGTGAGCGTTTGCGTGGCCGCGGCTTATACTTAGCCTTTAACAAAACCATTGCTAATGATGCACGCTCAAAGTTTCCACCGCATGTAGAATGTCGCACCTTTCATTCGCTTGCTTATCGGCATGTCGCCCGTGATATCACTGCTAAGCTGTCGTTGCCGCGTTTTTCACCCAAGCGTTTGGGTGATGATTTGGGTTTGCAGCCCGTCCAAGTACGTCGGCAAATGGATGGTATAAACAAATATATCACCCTCACCCCAGCCCGACTGTCGCGATTCGTCAGTGATGCTGTCAGCAATTTTTGTAGTACCCATGCCAGTTATCCTGCACCTAGACATATATTATTTCCCAGCTGGCTCGATGATTCTGATGCCGAGCAGCTGCGCGAAATGCTCTATCCAGCCGTCGAGCAGCGTTGGCTACAGTCGATTGATGCGCGCCATCCCGCTGGTATCGGGCATGATATTTATCTGAAACTTTGGGCACTGTCTAAACCCAGTATTCCCGCTGATTTTATTTTGTTTGATGAAGCCCAAGATGCCGATCCCTTGATGATGGGAATTTTGACCCAGCAGCCACGGCAAGTGATTTATGTGGGTGACGCTCATCAGCAGATTTATGAATGGCGCGGCGCAGTCAATGCGATGAAAAAACTGCCCTTACCGCAAACCTTATTGACGCAGTCGTTTCGTTTTGGCGAACCGATTGCTGAGATTGCCAATACTTTGCTCAAAGCATTGCAAGAAGACGTCCCGTTAAAAGGCAATCCTAATAAGCAGTCTTCTACTGATAAGGGTATGGTACATAGTAAAAAAGATGCCATCCTTTGCCGCACTAATGCCGCCGCAATGTCGCAATTATTAACTGGTTTAAAATTAGGTCATAGGGTAGCGCTACAAGCCGATACCGATCGTATGCTTAAATTTTGTCAGGCAGCTGAAAATTTAAAGAATGGTAAATCGGCGTATGGCGTACCCGAACTGGCATATTTTTATAATTGGGGCGATGTGCAAGAGTATTCTGAAACCAATGAAGGCAGTGATCTAAAAACACTGGTGAAACTCGTCGATGATCATGGCACCAATGTCCTGAGCCAAGCGGTCAATAGTTTGACCAGTATCGAAAATGCTGATTATGTTATCTCCACTGCCCATAAAGCGAAAGGGCTCGAATGGGGAAAGGTACAGCTGGACGATGACTTTTATTATGATGTGACGACCAATGCGGTCAAAATAAGCCCTGAAGAATTGCGTTTGCTCTACGTCGCTTGCACACGTGCCCAGAGCAATTTGGACATCCATAATATTAAAGACTTAATATCAGGTTTGCAGACAGGTAAAAAAGTGATTTTTGGTAATACTTAATTTTTCTCAGTTAGTCACTCTCTGTATTTGCCACTCTAAACCTCTAGTCTACCTGTCTTTATGGCAATCCTTTAATAGCACCTTTTTAGCAGTGAACAACAAGCATGAATACTAATCAGCAACTTCAAATACGTCAAAATACCATCCGTCAGTTATTCGCCAATCCCGTCCGCCTCCTTGCACCAATGGAAGGCTTGACCGACCCATTAATGCGGCAAATCCTCACGCAAATTGCATCGGACTTGGGTCGCCCTTATGATTGGTCGGTTAGCGAATTTATCCGTGTGACTCAGCACGTATTGCCTGCGCATGTATTTTATAAATACGTTCCAGAACTGCGTCATGATGCTAAAACTGCCTCTGGCACGCCTATTCATGTCCAGTTGCTCGGTAGTGAAGCGCAATTAATGGCAGAAAATGCTGCTTATGCTGCCGCGCTTGGTGCACCAGCAATTGATATCAACTTTGGTTGCCCTGCCAAGACTGTCAATAGCCACCGTGGTGGTTCAGTATTATTGGATGAACCCGAAACCATGTATCAGATTATCAGCGCGGTGCGGCAAGCTGTTCCCGTTCATATTCCAGTATCAGCCAAAATTCGTTTAGGTTACACCGATACCAGTCGCATGGAGGATATCAAAGCTGCAATTAGCGACAGTGGTACTGATTGGCTGACCATTCATGCACGAACCAAAACCCAAGGCTATAAACCACCAGCCTATTGGGACAAGATTCAACGTTTTAATGGGCTAGATATTCCAGTCATTGCCAACGGTGAAATATGGAATGCCGAGCACGCGCAAAACTGTATGACGCAAGCTGGTACAAAACATTTGATGTTAGGTCGCGGCGCGGTTACCCGTCCCGATTTGGTTGCTCGCGTGGATTGCGGTTCAGATGATGCCATGCTAAATGCAGCGACGTTGTCGTGGGAAGCAATGGTCACCCATCAGATAAGATTTTTGGAAGGTCAGGCTAAAACTGAAGTTATCTTGGTTGGTCGTTACAAGCAGTGGTTAGCAATGCTCATCAAAGGCTATAGCGAAGCAAAAGTTTTATGGGACAGTATAAAACGAGAGAAAAATAAAGCGGTGATTATCAGTGCACTACAATCTAGCATACAACAATAATCACCTACTGATATTTGGTTGATCTAGGCACGATAGAATTTAACTCTCAAGCGTTATACACTCACTCGAATCGCTAAATAAAACAGCATTAAACAGCAAGCCATCGATAACGCCCAAAGTATGGAGCGAAACGTCGCCAAATTAGTAATATAAGCCACGCAAAAACCGATACGAATCAGCACGTACAACCAAGCCAGTATATTAATAATCGATTGTGGTACGAAGAACAGCATTGCCGTCAGTACTGCTGCCAAAAATATTGGCAACGTCTCATAGCTGTTTTGCTGGGCAGCGTTAGCACGTGCGGCCGCGCCCGTCGTACCTTGTAAAAAATCACGTGGATGGGCATTGTCAGCCAAATTAAAGCCGCCAATAGCTTTCGCTGTCAATGCCATGGCAAGCGGTAGTAAACTTGCTGCGACCATCGCCCAAATTGCGGACGCTGCGGTATCAGAGACTAATTCCAGAAGTGCATTCATTAGTATACTTGCCCCTACCCTGCAATCACTTCGAAATCATGGGTGACGTTCACCCCACCTTGTACCAACATTCTACTGGCCGAGCAGTATTTTTCTGCGGACAGTTTTATGGCCTTCTCTACTTGGCTTTCTTTGACATCTTGTCCTGTCACCACAAAATGCATGTGAATGTCAGTATAGACAGCTGGTACAGTTTCAGCACGCTGAGCGGTCAGCTCACAACGCACGTCTGTCACCTCTTGGCGCGATTTTTGTAAAATTGCTACCACATCATAGCTAGCACAACCACCAAGCCCCAATAAAATCAGCTCCATCGGACTTGCGCCTTTTTCTTTATCGGCATCGATCTGTACATTATGCCCTGATGGTGACACACCCATAAATGCTTTGTTTTCTTGCCACGTTACACTTGCTTTTGACTCTGACATCTTGACCATTCCTTATTTTAATTAGCTCGTTGCCCGATTTTTATTTTCTGGCAATATGTTTTACTTGGCTAGTGTAGCATAAGCCAATGGCACATTTTATCGAGCCCTTATCATCCAAAATCATTATCATTATGAATGGCTCACCTATTTGTCTTTTGCAGCCTTATTTTTAATTAAATCTTTTTACTAAAATTTTCTTAGCAGTGAATTAACATTCATACACCGCCTACTGTTTATTATTCAAACCTATCCTCTTATAGTTAGAACCTATCTTTGCAGTAAGATTCCCCAAAAAACATTACAAAAGTTTAATTATAACTGGTTGATTTTAAACAGTTAAGCTCGTGAAACATTTTATAGCAAAATACTGTTACACATTTTGCTTGTTTCTTGGTTTAATAACGGTAATGAATCTTATTTTGACCTAATATCGACAACCATCACCTTATAATAATTATGATTGCTGTCACGGTTCTAGCTCAAAATAAGCTATTTTAAATAAATTAAAAAGGTTTAATCATGATAGATGCAGACGGCTTTCGCGCCAATGTCGGCATCATCTTGGCAAATACACAAGGGCAGGTTCTGTGGGCAAAACGTATTGGTCACAACGCTTGGCAGTTCCCACAAGGCGGTATCGACCGTGGGGAGACGCCGATGGATGCGATGTATCGCGAGCTCTGGGAAGAGGTCGGCCTGCATCCGCGTCATGTAGACTTATTGGCAGTGACGCAAGATTGGTTGCGCTATCGTCTGCCAAAACGCTATGTACGGCATGGACAGCACCCTTTATGTATTGGGCAAAAACAGAAATGGTTTTTGCTACGCTTAGATGAGACGAACACTCAACATATCCGCTTTGATGAGGGCAAACCAGAATTTGATCATTGGCAATGGGTCAGTTACTGGTATCCACTTGGACAAGTGATTCATTTTAAACGAGGCGTTTATCGCCGTGCCTTGCAAGAGCTAGTGCCTGAGCTACCTCTAAGACAAGAGCTGATTATTCCTGAACAAGACAATCACTTGTTGATAGGATGAACTGACATTTTGATTAAAAGTAACACGTAATAGAAGAGCCTGTATCCTTTAGATGCAGGCTCTTCTATTATATAGCGATTATATCTTGCGGAATAATTATGGCTTGATAGCAATTTTTAGTACGCCGTCACGCTGATGCATGAACAAGTCATAGGCCTCTACGATATCATCCAAAGCATAGGTATGCGTCACCATCTCTGATAAATCCACTCGACCAGACTCGATGACATTCATCAATCGGCGCATACGCTCTTTACCTCCTGGGCAGAGAGCCGTTCTTATCGTATGATCGCCAAGACCAGAGGCGAAATGAGCCATTGGAATGACTAAATCTTCAGAATACACACCCAAGCTTGAGAGTGTACCGCCTGGTTTTAATATTTTGAGACATTGCTCAAACGTAGACTGTAAACCTAACGCCTCGATACTGCTATCCACCCCACGACCACCAGTGATTTTCATGATCTCATCAACCACGTCAACTTCCGTGAAGTTTAGAGTAATATCTGCTCCCAGTTTTTTTGCCATGGCCAAACGGTCGTTATTGCCATCGACAGCGATAATCATCGAGGCGCCTTTAATCCTTGCCCCAGCAGTAGCGCATAAACCGATAGGTCCTTGTGCGAATATAGCAACCACATCACCGATCTGAATATTGGCGTTTTCTGCGCCTTTTAAGCCTGTCGACATAATGTCAGGGCACATCAACACTTGCTCATCCGTCAGTCCATCTGGCACTGGACATAGATTGGCCTGCGCATCTGGCACTAGCACATACTCTGCTTGCGTACCGTCAATGTGATTACCAAAACGCCAGCCGCCTGTGGCTTTATAACCGTGACAAGAACATCTACCATCTGCATCAAGATAGCCACCGTCTTGTGAAGGGAAACCATCTTGACTGGCATAGGAGGTAAACGTTGGGCAAATGGCGCCAGCAATGACTCGCTGCCCTTCTTCATAGCCCATGACTGCGCTACCAAGCTTTTCAATGATACCTACTGGCTCATGACCAATAGTTAGCCCTTTGGCAACGGCATACTCACCTTTAAAGATATGGATATCAGTACCACAAATGGTCGTAGTCGTAATTTTTACCAAGGCATCATTAGGGCCTACATCAGGGATTTTTTTATCTACAATTTCAATTTTACCTGGTTCAATAAATATCAGTGACTTCATCATGCTCATTTCACACTCCTTGTTTTATAATCATTTACTCAGCTGGTATAAACTTTAGTGACATCTATATTTATCTTACGCCATATAAATAGTAATTTAAAGTGAAATCCATTCTTTAATAAAGGGATTGTTGATTCTCTATTGTTAGATATTAAAACTGTAGTATCAAACTTCTCATAGAAATTGTACGTGAGCCTCATTAAGAGTAGATGAAAAAGCTAATAGATGAAAAGCCTATAGGCTACTTATGACTATCATGCCGACATTCTTTATAATTATCATGCTGACACTCTCGGCTTACTAATCTAGCAATCTCATCCACTGCTGAATCTGCCAACTGAGAATGACATTTTAGGGTTAAAATGCTTTGGGTACGTGTCGCATAAGTGGGCAAATTATTTTGCGTATGATTAAAAGTGACAGGCTCTATATAAATAGAAGACAGAATCTGCTCAATCTCAACAGCTACTCCAGTCTCCGGCAGCTTATTCACTGGCGCTTGCGTATTATCAGACAATACCGCAAAGGCAGCTTCTTGCCAGTACTCAGGTTCGCTATTCTCAGCGATTAGTGGCAATACTTCTTGGCGCAGCCTGCCTCGCAGTTTTTCAGTTTTAAACCAGCTATCCTCAGGCTGACCATTGGAAATGACATGCAGTCCTGCATATAGTGGCATAGGAGCATGACCACGGTTATTGACGATAACGGCTTGTGTCATATCACCAATAATGAGATTGAACCCAGCATAGTTTTGCAAACTAATCTGCCGTGCAAACTCCATCGGGCTGATATCACTGGTTAAGAAATCCGTGACTAGTGCCCCGCGTGAGCACTCATCAGAGCTTGCCTGCACGCCATCGCGAAAATTCAATACCGCAGCCCAACGTCCGTTTTGCTGATAATACTCTTGAGGCACTTGATGACTGTATTGATGATTGGCTTGATGGGGCTGTTGATGAATACCTAGCCAAGTACCGCCACTTTGTACATCGCGTCCTGCAAAAACAGGCTTATCTTCCCATTGATGTAGCAGTTCTGTCGGACGCTGCAAAAACTCATCGCGATTGGACAATAACACCAAAGGCAGCTCATCAAATAGTTGCCAAGCAATGGCGACAATACACATAAGACTCCTAATTTTACTAAAAATATGCTTAATAACATGTCATTGCTTAGCAAACAGCCAAGCTTGATTTCAGTTTAAACTTATTTCACTGACAAATTAGTTCACTGATAAGTTTTTGCTAGCAGGATAACTAATCTGAGAGGTCGACTGTATGACTTTCGATTGTTTACTTGGTAAATCGAACTCCCACGCAACCATGCCTTTATTGTCATTCCAGTCACGCTCAGTCACTGGCGGTGTATGAGTGATGGTTACTTTAAGACTATCGTCGCGGCTAATCGGCTCACTGCCTAATACTTGTAAATGCATAGATCGGTTGTGCTGATTGGTAAATTGATACGCTTGTGTTTTAGTCAAGGTTTGCGTGCGATTAAATGCGCCTTTATCACCCTGCTTATCTTCATCAGCTATCTGCTTTACGATGGTATTAGGGTCAATACCAAAACCAATACCTTGCTCTTTGAGCGCTTGATAATTATAGCGCGCCTGCCCAACATAATTATCATCACGGTATAGCTGTAGCGAACCATCTACCCAAGCTGGTGTCAAAAACGGTGCGGATGCATACCAATAGCCAGCTGCCTCCACACTCGGCGTACTACGAATCCATAGCTTGCTGCTGCCCGACTGCTCATCAATGACCGTCCGTACGCGCCTGCCATCGCTTGGAATACTAATACGCTGCGGCAAGCGGTATTCGGTAATGCCGTTTTTATTCTGACTGCTAACGGTAAAGCTTGGCAGCGGCGCCATGTTAGGTGTCGAGGCACCGTCATAGCTGTCTCTTGCAGATACCACAACAGGCATGTTTTCCGCCATAGGTGGTACAGATATAGTCCGATTTTCTCTATCTTCTTCATATAAAGAAAAACGCTCAACTCGTGGCAATTGGCTGGTCGTGTTTTGATTGGGATTGACAGAGCTTAGCATCAAAGGGACATTGAGCCAGTTTTCTCCTGTCTGCTGGGCAATAACCGCAGAGGCAATGATATTTAATTGCTTGGTTTCAGTATTCAGCCTTGCTTGATACGTTGGCTCCCAACCCGCGCCGCGTACTTGATAGTGCAGTTTCACACTGCTTGGTACTCGACTGGCAGTACGTACACTCACTTGAGTCACACTATTTTGAGTGGAAGTCGCGCTGCCTGCCATTAGTTGGTTGAGCGCATCTTGTGCACGGGCTTGGCGCTGCTGAATTTCTAGTATACGTTTATTGATACTGACCGCTTGGGTTTCCAGATCGCGCGCATTATTGGCAAGCGTGCCATCTGTACTGATTTGCGTGACCTTGGTTAAATTCTGCAAGTAAGCTTTAGCTAAGCGTGCCGCTTCTAACTCAGCATTGATAACTGCCAAATTATCTTGCTGTGTCTGCACTCTCGCCTCACCTTGATACTGACACTGTGCTGCTTGCTCATCGCTTAAAGTCTCGATACTGACTTCACCAATATTGATGCCATTTGCTGCTTGTACGCTCACACTGTCTTTATCGATATAAGGGGACAGACAAGAAAAAACCAGCGTCTGCTCACCGCTACCATTAATTGGTAACGCACGAGTTACGCTGGCTAAGCCCTGATAAATGGTCACTTGCTCAATACTACTGTTAGCTGCCTGAGCAGGAGTCAAAGCTAAAGCCGCTAAGCTAAATAAACCCAGTGGCGTCAACTGTTTTTTAGAGGGTAAAAAATTAGGTAATATTGCTACTTTTGATAACTTAGCTTGCATAATCATTCCTTAAAAATACGGTTAATCCATTAATACGGTGCATTAGCGCAAGCACGCAGTATCTAACGCCTCATTAAATATAATGAGGCAATATTCATGATGGCACTTATCTTCAGCAACTTTTTTATATCTTAGCGGTTTTCTGGCTTTCTTTCTAGATGTTACCCGTAGCAGATAAGTTGTTACCATGAGATGAGCCTCACCGTAATTTGGTATGCCTCACTGGCTATTTTTGCTATTATGAGCAGCATTCTATTACCAAATTTATGATGCCCTTATGATGATACATCCTCAGTACGATCCTGTAGCGCTGTCTTTGGGTCCAGTAGAAGTGCACTGGTATGGCCTAATGTATTTATTAGCATTTGCCGCCGCCTTTGGTCTGGCTTGGTATCGCAGCACCAAACGTGACAATTGGAATACTGACATGGTGTCCGACTTGGTATTTTTTGGCGCACTTGGCGTCATTTTGGGCGGTCGTGTCGGCTATGTATTGTTTTATCAATTCGGTGAATTTTTACAAAACCCCGCTTACCTTTTCAAAGTCTGGGAAGGCGGTATGTCTTTCCATGGCGGCATGATTGGTGTCTTACTGGGCATGTTATATTTTGCCCGTAAGTATAAAAAGACCCCGTTTCAGGTGCTAGATTTTATCGTTCCTTGTGTGCCAACAGGCTTATTATTTGGTCGTATTGGCAATTATATCAATGGTGAGCTATGGGGCCGTGTCTCTAACGGTGGCTACAACTGGCTTACCTACTTCCCGCAAGCGGCTGCTACTGATATGCAGCAATTGCAAACCAACCCTGAGCTGCAAGAGTTGATGCTTGAAGTAAATGGGCAGTATTTGCTACCTCGCCACCCCTCACAGCTGTATGAGGCACTTGCTGAAGGGTTATTATTATTCCTATTCCTATGGTGGTATTCATCAAAACCGCGCCCACGTATGGCAGCATCGGCAGTATTTTTATTGGGCTATGGCATCAGCCGCTTCATCATTGAGTTTTTCCGCCAACCCGATGCGGACCAAGGATTTGTATTACTAGGCTGGATGACCAAAGGGCAGATACTCAGCGCTCCCATGATTGTTATTGGTTTCATTATGCTGGTATACGCTTACAAACGTGGTATCTATGACTGGGGTAAGCAGTCGGCTTATTAAGCACTAATTCACATCAAGTAGCCTGTTAAAAAACAATACAACTATGCGTTTTAATAGCGTAGAAGAGCAATTTTATGACCATGAGCAACTCCATTATTAGTAACAACAATCAGAGTAAAAATGAGCAAGCCTATCTTGACTTGCTGCGTCTTGTCCTGACTGAAGGCACTGAAAAAGGCGATCGTACTGGCACTGGTACGCTGAGCCACTTTGGCGCGCAGCTACGTTTTAATTTAGCCGATGGTTTTCCATTATTAACCACCAAAAAAGTCCACTTTAAATCTATCATCTATGAGCTATTTTGGTTTTTAAGTGGCAGTACGCATGTTGATTATCTACAAGCCAATGGCGTACGTATTTGGAATGAGTGGTCTACGGCTGAACAGACAGCGCGCTTTAACCGCCCTGCTGGTGATTTAGGCCCTGTCTACGGTCATCAGTGGCGCAATTATGGCGCAAGCCAGCGTGAAGATGGGAGCTACAATAACGATGGTGTCGATCAAATCACCCAAGTCATTGAGCAAATAAAAACCAATCCCAATTCAAGACGTTTGATTGTGTCTGGTTGGAATCCCGGTGAAGCAGATCAAGTTGCGTTGCCGCCTTGCCATACGCTATTTCAGTTCTTTGTTGCGGATAATAAACTGTCATGCCAGCTATATCAGCGTTCAGCAGATTTATTCCTATTATACCCCCATAACAATAATGCACAATACGGAGTAATAGATCGTATATAATGCAATACATAATTTAGTCTATGTATTGAGATAGTGATTATTATGGATGTTAAAGTTTGTTCTGATACAAAGTTAGATTTATCTGAGTCTTGTTTACTCAATGAGATTCCAAATTTATCATTGAACAAAACCGTAACAGTGAATGGTGTTGGAGTATTTGATGATGATGGCAAGATCCTTCCTCTTGTTTCTGAGTATTTGTCGTATCGAACCAAACATCAAATAATCTCTTATAAATCAGCAGTTACTTATGGTAGAAACCTAAGCTACTTCTTAAGTTATATTCGTAGTCGTACAGATTACAATGACAGTGAATCTGATGAAGTATTTATTACAGTTCCAAAATACGTAATTCAAGAATACCTGACATTTTTAATTCGTGAAGATGATAAGAGCTCATCTACTGTTAGAAGTCGAGATGAGACAATACATGCTTTCATTGAATATCTTTGTAGCCCTACAGAAGACCGTGATAAGCTTAGACAAGATAATCCATATAGCGATGGCTTGCTATCAAAACCACCAAAGCGAACACCCATTAGTTCTTGCACACTTGATGACCTTTTTATATTGATTAAGTTTACTGATTCAGAACGAGAAAGAGCTTTACTCCAGTTTCTATACGACTCTGGCTTACGTCGTTCAGAACTACCTAGAGTTACTCTTCAAGACTTTAAAGATATTAACAATTTCAATTCTGAAAAGTTTATTTCCTGCGATAATGATCAGCCTATCCATGCTGATTATGCGCCTTTAAAAGTCAAAGGAAGTAAGGGCCGTGGTAATCAAATTAAGCCACGCTGGACTCTGCTGAGCTTAGCAACTATCAAACGTGTGCAGAAATATCACGCATCTCCTCTGTATAAAAAACACGCCCGTAAATATGTAGACCCGTCTGAAACCCCAGCATTTTTTAATGCTAAAGGTACTCCCTATACGCCTAGTGCGATCAACAAATTGCTTGAACGTATAAGTGAACGTGCAATAAAGAAAGGTTGCCTTGATCGAAGCATCTCTCCTCACAAGTTAAGGCACGGTAATGCTTATGCAATATTGCAGTCAAATGATTTAGGTGCCGATTACTTAGATCGGCTTGTTATTGTGCAGAAAAACTTAGGACATAACCATCTCCATACTACACAGATATATACAAGCATTCCCCAAGATATCTATAACAGCATGTGTGACGAGAACGGTGACTTACTAACTAGAGCCGAGAAGATGAGGCGCTTGTCTGAACAGACGCAATTAAGAATTGGCATTAAGGACATCAAATGAAAAACGATGGAATAACCATTGATAAGGTTTATGAGAGTTTTTCTGAGCCAGGGATTTCAGGTGCAGACTTTAAGAAAGTTGAAGAAAAGCAACCTATTAAAGACGCCAAAGCAGCTGTTATAGAATGGGTATCGAAAACAGTTGGAGATACAGAAGCACTATGGGAAATACCAATTAGTAAAGCTGATAATGCTTTAGGCTTCAGTGTAGCTGTTAATCATATTCAAAGTGCTGTAGGTGTCTCATACTCTGTTGCACAAACACATAGGGGTATTACGACTCCTTTAATTGAAAAAATGATTGAAGAAGGTATTCTAGTAATACCAAGTGAAAGCTACGAAGCGGCTGGCATCGAAAACACGAGGAAACTATTGAATTGGTACAGACAACTATCTGTAGAGGAAAAGCACACTTTACCTATTTTCGGCAATAAGATTTCGATAGGAAAAATGTCTTCAGAACAACTACCTATAAAAAAAGGATCCTTGAAATTTAATGTTGTTAAAGATGCTTGGGAATTCATTCATCAAGACCTAGAGAAACTTGGAATTATTGATGCTAATTATAAAAGCGTTGCTGAAAGAACAAGCGAAGCGAATATCAATAGAAAAAGTTCCAGTGAAAGTCAGATAGACCGTTTTAATAGACTTGCAGCAAGAAAATTAAATGCTGCTGAAGATTTTCTCGTTCCTTCAGAATTAGAACCTTTCATTCAGGTAGAGCAGCTTTTTGCTGCTCAAAGTGTGACTGTAACTTCAGATTCAGGTAAGGAAAACTATAGAAATGCCTGTAGTCAGCTTATAGAATTCTTGACTAATTATTACGGACCTGGACCGTTGAGAATCAAGGTAACTTTTGACGCGCATCTCTTGCCTAGATATCGGAAATATTTGCAGCAAAAAATAAAAAAAAAAGAAACCTCAAGCCATTACGCAAATACGAATCTAAGTGCTGCACGCAACGCATTACAAAGACTAGAACAAGTGCCCGATATGGAATACAGTTTTTTTGATATAGAGGGGTTTTCTGTAAGCAGAGAAACAGACGTTAAAAAGCCATTTACTATGAACGAGCGGCTCCAAATATTAGATGCTATCGAAAAAGGATTGAGTGAATCCAGAACAGCCCTTACACCTTACAAGAAGACGGGTGTAGGTAGGAATCCTTTGGACAAGAAATGTTCGATCATAAGAGGTCTCTCGACACTAGAGAATGCGCGATGGCTCTTTGAAAATGCCTTAATGTGTAAACCAATTCATCATAATACAGCTAATTCACCTATCGAGAAGTCTTTCTTAAGAATTATTAAGAATTCAGGTACGGGTTTAATAGAGACATACAATGAATGGGGCGTTACCCCAATGATAAATATGGATACACTAACGCCTTACATTTTAAGGCTTGCTCAAATCACTGGTTTAAATGCAGACCCTTTACTTTCTCTTAATATGAATGATTACGTAGACTCCCACCCAGCAACATCACGACCTTGCCTTAGATATTGGAAAGAGCGATCTGATGGTCACAAAGAGTACCACCTTGATCTTTTTAATGCAGAACTGACATGGCTTACATCATCTCAAGCTGAGTCAATAAAAGTTATTTTTGAAGAACTGGACCAATTAACTGGTAGTTTTCGACAAGATATTAAAGATGATGCTTTTAAAGATAGATTGTTCATCTATCAGTCGGATAGTACAAAAAAGCACGGCAGAGTATCTCCAATATTAGGAAATAAAGAAAAAAATGCAAAAGCATTGGGAGCTAGTTTGTCTAGGTTTGTTGAGAAATATAATTTAAAAAATGATGCAGGAAACCCCTTAACTCTTACAATAAGTCGGTTCAGACCAACCTTTGTTAGTGAGATGCTTAGAAATGGCGTAACTGTACGTGAAATTCAGCTCATGTTGGGCCACTCCTCACTCCAAACGACTCTTGGCTATATAGATTCTCTAGATTTTAACTCCATGAGTAGAATGAAGATAAATGATGAATTAAAAGAGATACATCAAGCGACTCTGGATAAACAAGTTGAGAAGTTGCCAGAAGATATAAAGTCCAAAAACAATGATGAGTTAGTAACGAGCTTTCATACTCCATTAGCTGAGTGCAGAAATATTTTTGACCCGCCGGATTTTGTAAAAAATCTTTCATCCTACATACCTGGTACTCCATGCTCACAATATAACAAGTGCTTGAGCTGTGACAATGTCATTATTACAGCTAAAAACCTCCCTGAAATCTTTGCAATGAAGCGTGACTATACGCTTTTGACAGAGCATTCCCGTGTCATGGACACACCCTATAGGCATGTCATTTCAGAGAATTTAGAGCTGATAAAAGGCATCACAGAACCAGAACTATCTAATTTTTCCTTAGAAGAATTAGAAAATGGGCGGCGTTTAGCAGAATACATTGAAACGACCACACTAGTTGATGGAGTAATCTAATGGACTATGAAAAAAAGCTGAATGTATTAACAGATTTTGCAGAACATCGTTTATATGTTTTAGATGCTCTAGACCACGCTACAGTTCAAAAGAAGAAACACCTTCAAAATAATTACACAGATGACATAGAGTATGTGACGTACCTTATGGACAAACCTGTATCGAAATTATCAAAGTTTTCTGACATGTGTTGGAATTTTAATAACGACTATCCTAATGCTGCACAAAATGTCCAAGGTGCAAAGCTCCGCATTAATTTTTCAAAGCATACAGAGATCCCAATATTCGTTTTAACAGAAATGAAAGTTATATTCGAGTTGGCCTTGCTAAACAATTCGATTTTCAAACCTCAGGGAAAAGAAGGGAAAACCCGAATAAAAAAATCATTAAAAGCGAACTCGTTGATTGCAATTTTCGAAAGAGGTTTAGCATTTATTAATGAAATATTTAAACAAGCATCTCATGAGCTAGGCTATGAGTTTGTTCAGGAAAAAATCAGAACACTCTCCGATATAACACCCGAACTGTATTCCAAAGCCGCTGAAAACTATGATCGTGTAAAAGATATAGAGCTAGATAAATTTTTCAAATATCTACGCAGTCCAGCTTCGGTTCAGTATGTATTTGAAAAACCTATCGCTTATGTAGAGTTAAATAGCCTGAAATGGAAAAAACTCGCTAATACTAATAGTTCGAAAAAAGAACAAGTACTGCCAGATCTAGTATTTGAATCTCTCTCGAAAATGGCTTCTTTTATTATAGTTGACTTTTTAAGTGCTATAGGAGCTTCAGCAAAGATATCAGATCCTAACTCTTTAGAAAGATTTGATACAAGCAAC
>NZ_JABUZG010000037.1:0-14951 GCF_014897815.1 Psychrobacter sp. PG1 | reverse complement strand
CATCGTGGGCAAATAAAGAAAGAGTAACCCACGAAATTTTAAATGCCTATATTGCTATTAGATTAGGAACCAAAGGTTATTCTCCGAGTTTCGTTACAAATATAGTCGAACCTTATGATTGGATGCTCAATAAAGATTCTAAGGTTATGGGTGGACTGACTTTACGTAAAGAATTGAAAAAACGTGGTTACAAGTTAGATGATCTTAGAGAATACTTTAACCTCGTATCGTATGCATGCACATATTTAGTAGGTCAGTATACAGGTATGAGACCATCTGAACTATCAGAAATAAGAGTTCAAGATTGTTCGTGCTTAGTTCAAGATGATGGCGTTTGGCTTATTGAAAGTACCGTCAAGAAACATAAAGATGAAATTAGTACAGGCTTGTTTGACGACAGATGGGTAGCTATACCGATTGTTAAAGATGCAATATTAGCAGCATCATATATTTCAAAAATTAAAGTTTCACCTTACTTAGTTTCTAATGTAGATACTGTTAAACCAGGTAGTTCCCCTAAGGCAATGGCTAGTAACGGCATTACACATCAAATGAATAGTTTTATAGGCCAACTACTAGGTAAAAGTATTGAGAATGAATTAAAATTTAACCCGTATATGCTAAGACACACATTAACATATCAATTGTTTAAGGCTGAGGTTGGGTTGCCTCTTATATCGTTTCAATTGAAACATTTTGTAGAGAGTATCTCTAAGTACACATCTGCTGGCGCCACCTCGTCAGTTACGTTAGGCTACGGTGATATAGGTGAGATGCTGTCAAAAGACGGGAACCGAAAAGGTGATACGAAATCATTGCGCCGAGCAGCTGAATTAGATGCTATTAAAACAGCCCATAATCCAAATGGTACATATTATGGTGGGAAAGCGAATGAGCATAAAAAAGGTCTGATCAAGACGTTTAGTGGATATATGGCTGAAGGCTATACGGAAGAGGAAGTGTATGAGGCAATGGTAGATCAAGGTGTTGCCATTGTCCATATGGGACAGGGGCTTTGCTATGGTGGTAGAGCAGAAGAATATGACTCAAGCCTACCATGTATTGGTTCCCTACGTTGTAACCCAGCTCGATGCAAACAAGCCGTTGTAACTATTAAACATGCCCCTAAATGGCGTGAGGTTTATACCTTAAATAAATCCAACCTCAATAAACCAGAATATTCGCACAATCGTGAGCAAATTCTAGCAGCAATGAACGAAGCCAAAATGGTCTTGGAAAATCTTGGTGAAGAGGTCGAATTATGAGTAATAGAGATTATGGCCAGAAAAATAGTAGCAGCTTTGAAGCAGTTACTTCTATTCTAAATAATGCCTTGATAGATATTGAAAATGACAAAAAATTAAAACCCACTACAGCGCAACTTTCGAAGATGACTGGTATTCATCGAAATACTATCTCAAACCGAGTTTGGCCTGTCCAAAAGCTAAATCAGATCAAAGATACTCGAAAAGCTGAAGAGAAATCGCGTAAAGAAAAAATACGAGCGAATACTACCGATGTAAAAAATGCGATTGAAGCAAAGCTCAGTCGAGCACAAAATGAGGTTATCTACTGGTTTAATGAATATCAAGATATAAAAAGGGTCGCTCAACATTCAGATAAACGGTTGCAAAACATGAGAGAATCACGAGATTATTATAAAACACTATCTGACACAGATAAGAGATCCTTATCAGAAGCTAGACAAGAAATTGAGAAATTGAGAAAAATGTTAGCTTTAGAAGATGCTAGATCGAAACAGCTTATGCACTAGTCTGTCGAAAACCACCTGTGCTATAAAAAGTATAAACTTATTCCCTTTACTTAAAAGCTAACGAGAGCTTAGCTAATAAGCATATACCGCATAAAACAAGTCACATATATTAATGCTTTATACCTAACAAAAAATCTATCATTTTTCTCAACTTTCACCTTATATTTACATCAAACTGAGAATGGATACGCAATAGATTTATGATACTGGTATCCCTCAATTTCAAAATCGTCCAATGTTACCCATGTTTCAATATCTTCGAGCGACTTAATTTCAGGGTTGATGTGAAGCTTAGGTGCTGGATACGGTTCGCGTTTTAATTGCACATCGCGCATTAACTCTAATTGGTCTTCATAAATATGTGCGTTTACAATCTTATGATAAGCTTTTCCAGCCTCATGCCCCGTAATTTGAGCCATTAAAGCTAACAAAGCAAAAACCTGGACTTGATTGAAATTTTGACCTAATGGCACATCACAGGAACGCTGGGATGAAGTTAAATAAAGCTTTTCTCCTAACAATGAAAATGTATGGGTATGCATACAAGGACGCAAACATCCCATATGAAACTCACCTGGATTATAGAAAGTTAGGATTTCACCTCGATCATCAATACCATTCCGCAAGTTATCATAAATCTTACGAAGCTGGTCAAACTCCTCTCCTACTGAATTACGCCACCTGCGTCCCTGTACACCATATACTCGGCCCATATCATCCTCACCTTTACGATAAGGATTAGCTAACCAAGCTTCATTTTCATTGGCATTGGCACTCCATGTATTGCATCCAATAGCTCGAAACTGAGCTGCGCTATCATAACCACGTAGATACCCCAATAACTCTGCGATAGCCGTTTTCCAATAGCTTTTTCGAGTAGTCACTAAAGGAAACTCATTAGCGCCTACGTTGTATTCTAAATCAGCATTAATAACAGTTAAGCAACGCTTTCCAGTCCGTTCGTTTTCGACCCATACGCCTTCATCAACTATACGTTGACATAAATCTAGATATTGTTTCATTCAATAACCTTAATTGGACTATATACTTTTCTCATGAGGTAATTTCTTATTGGCCTGTGATCACAATACATTTTACCTCGTGATTTCATTGAACATTATAAAGTTTAAAGGCTTGAATGTACAAACCTGTTAGTAAAGACTCACTGGCTCAATAACCTATCAATAGACTATACCTAAAAAATAAAACCTCTAAACGATAATATATCTATCATTAGGCTTGTTATTAATTTTAAATGATAGTAATATCTTATTATTATCAATGAACATTGGTTATTAAGTCTAATTGATAGGGGTGGCGTTATGACTGTTCGTATTTATGTGAGAGCCAGCACTAAGGATCAAGACGCTAAGAGAGCCTTGTCTGACTTGATTAGCTTTAGCCAAAGCTATGATGATAACCATGTTGAGTACGTTGAGCATTTCAGTGGTACGAAGCTTGATAGACCAGTACTCACTCTGTTACTCAATGACGCTGAGGAAGGCGATATTCTGCTGGTCGAAAGTGTGGATAGATTAAGCAGGCTATCTCAAGATGATTTTGCGATTCTAAAGCAGCGCATCAAAGACAAGGGCTTGCGATTGGTGGTGGCCGATCTACCAACCACACATACGGTAAGTAAGGGCATGACAGGTGAGATCCTAGCAGTGATTAACCATATGCTGATCGACTTGTTAGCAACGATGGCAAAGCTTGATAACGATAAGCGTAGAGAGCGTATTAAGCAGGGGTTAGCGAATAGTGGTTATAAGCCCACAGGTAAGAAAGCCAATACAGTGAAACATAATCGTATTAGAGAGTTGGCCAGTCAAAACAATATGACGAAAGAGGAGATTGCTAAGGCGGTTGGTGTTGGGGTGGCTACGGTTTATCGGGTGTTAAAGCAGGGCTAACAGCTGAATAGTTGAGGTATTTTAAATAACAGTTTGTCTTTTTTATAGACACGATACTATTAGATACATAAGAACCAACTTGGAAGTTTTTAATCATGCAACCGACTTATTATAGTGTTTAACAAGTAATCTACAGTTTCGTCAAGCATGAACCGATGTAAACGTTAAATAACATTTTAGTCTTATTCATAACTTTTATTATTTCTTATTATTTATGGCACATCAGCTTGATTAGGTTTTAAAAGCTATTATCCTACCCAGTTTTTTGTCTAAACCTCATAGATTCAAGAGTAGCAAGCCATATCAAAGGTAGGATAATCAGCGCAGAACCTATTAACAAAGTCATATTTGGTACTTCGTTAAACCATATGATTCCGACCACCACCGCTCCTAGTAAACCTGAGTATTCCGCACTAGAGACTTTGTACGCTTCAATGTGTCGGTACACCTGTACGCATATACCCGCATAAATCAAAATAAATACATTTGAACTGGCGGCCGTAATCAATGAGCGCCAATCAAATGGCTGTCCTTCCCAAATAGCCAAACCAAGCGCGAATGGGATTCCTAATAAATTGGTCAAAAGTAGCGTTTGATAGACAGTATGATGTTGTGGAAGTTTACGAACTAACAGATTGTTTAGCGCCATGGTTACCGCCACTATAAGGGCAAACACCGCCCCTAAATTGATCTGTTTCGGTTGTACAATAACGAGGATACCAGCAAAACCTAATATAGAGGCTGCGATAGTCGGAAAATTTAATCTGTCTTTATAAAATAAAAAACCCAGTGGTAATACAAATAAAGGGGCGGCATAAAAAATAGCATTCGCAGTCGCAAGAGGCAGTGCTTGAAGAGACAGTACCATGAATATCACACCCAATAACCACACGTGACTACGAACAAAGTGCCATTTTATATTACTGAATAACTTGTTCTTTTTATTAATTAAGCAAAATGGCAACAGCATTAAAACCGCTGTGCATTGACGAAACAGGATAAATTGATATACCGCCGTCTCAGAGGGCAAGGCCTTTATCAAGGCGTCTGAGAAGACCGCAATGATATTTCCTAGTACCAATAGCGTCATGGCAAATGCAACACTCATCTTTGGCATTCTTAGCCTCCCCGCCCTATTCAGAATTCAGAAACTGTTAAAACCCCAATGGGTTCATGCTGATTTAACGATCTGTCAGGCAGTATATTCAAGTAACGGTATGATGTATAATGATATAAAACATATTTAGTATTACCTGAGGTAATAATGGATTTACCACCGCTGCGTGCAATACAGTGCTTCGAGTCCGTTGCACGGCTTAACAGCTTTTCAAAAGCAGCAGAAAGCCTCAATGTGACACAAAGTGCCGTGAGTCACCAAATACGCATCCTTGAAGAGTATCTTGGGGAAGCAATGTTTTACAGGCAAGGCCGGACCTTTTCGTTGACAGAGGTTGGTGAGCGTTATTTCACAGATGTGAGTGGCGCATTGGGTCTACTTTCAGATAGTAGTCAGATTATTAAACATGGAAAACCTGGGCATATACGCTTAGCTCTGTACAGTTCAGTCGCAGTGAATTGGTTGATTCCTCGACTAGAAGACTTCTATAGACAGTATCCAGAAATAGAACTCACTTTAGATATGGTTAATCATCCCTCTGATTATAATGAGCAAAGGGCCGATTGTTATATCACCGTCGATCCTCCTCCACATGCTTTCATCAGTAAGTTTTTATTTACTGAAACTTTATATCCTGTGTGTGGTCAAAAGCTTTGGGAGAAAATAAGAGATAAACCCCTTCCTGACGCATTGTGGCGGCATCCAATATTGTCTGTGAGATATGCAGATACAAGCGTGAATACAGCAGAGGATTGGCTGCGGTGGTGTAAGGCAGGCGGATTTGAATTGCCAAGCGATATAAAGATAAATCATTTTAGTCATGTACTACTAGCGATAGAAGCCGCAAGGTACAATCTGGGCATTACTCTTACCAATAATTATATGATGCAGGATGACGCTTATAAACAAAATATCGTTAGAATTCCAATGCACGAATTTCTAACAGGGGACCAATTTTACTTCGTTTGCAAGGAATTAAAGAATAATCAGGATGATATTATTAAATTAAGCGAATGGCTGAAATCCCAATGTAATTAAAAAAATCTTTACCTTATTTGTTATCAAAAGATCAAATTATGATTTGTTATAGGGGTTTAAAATGATGATTTAGAAAATCCCGATCAACAATTCATAAAGACTCATATCCTCAATAAATAGTCATTTATTTTATCTGATCTTAAATAAGATATAGTCAATCCAACTTAAAGTTGTAACAGCAGACATTGCTGAATAAATGATTTAGATCATTCTCACCCCAGCCCTGCCTGAGCTTTTTTACCTCAGCCCATTTGTGTTCAATAGGATTTAGATCAGGACTATAAGGCGGTAGCCAGAGTATACGGTGACCGTGTCGGTTTAATAGCTTTTTGATACGTTTGTTCTTATGAAATCTGGCATTGTCCATGACGATGACACATTTGTGATCAAGCTTTGGAATAACGTTATATAGTTAAGTCTTTATAAAATCGATACAGCCCATATCATGAAACAGTTTAGGTAGATTATTCTCCATCCATCCTTGGCGTAGAAACTTAGCCTGTGCCCATTTTTTCTCGATAGGGTTTAGATCAGGGCTGTATCGATTTTATAAAGACTTAACTATATGTTATCTATCAGCCCACTTTAGAACTGACTTTTAGACTAAACCTAGAAACAATACAAATAAAAAAGTTAAGTAATGCATAAGGATTAGATTATGATTGCTAATGTATTTAATTCCATCGCAGACTCCTTCTTTAATTTTTTACTAGCCATTATTTGCGTACTCATGTTATTGGCACCACTGTATAAATGGAAGTCTCGTCCTAACAAGGCGCTCACCAAAAGAATAATAATAGCAATTTTTTTAATTCCAGTCTCTTTATATCTTCTAGTAGATACTTTCAATACTAAAGACCAGCAAAAAAACGATCAACTGTTATCAGTTGCTCATTTATCTGAAAGAGATAGGCCATTAGAAAATGAAAACCATATTAGTATGCCTGATAAGCATGCTTTTGCAGCGACCCTTGAATTGAATGGTATTAGAACAAAACAAAATAACGAGAGCCGGACCAACCTTAAAGAGAATAAAGATGAGCATCAAGAAGGTAGCTCTCAGGTAAGTCTTCACTCTGAAAATAATAATGGAGGGTTGTAGACTTGTGGCACAACTCTTTGTGTATGACGAACTGATGGTCAATCCATCTGATCTCTACTATCAAATCCGTAGTAACAAACTTCGCGGATTTTAGTGACGCAGCCTGACAGTAAAAATCAAACTACACCTATCTTGGCGATACACTATCTCATTTTTCAAACCCACGAAGGCGATGTGATTTTGGTTGAGCAGTTTGACCGCTTAGCACGTTTGAAACAAGCTGATTAGGTTACTCTCAAAAGAATGCTATCAGAGAAAAAGTTGGCAGTCGTATCAAAAGAGCTGCCGACCTCACATATGGCGCTTCAATCTGAGAATAGCACTGAATTTATGAGTAGCGTGTTGCAAGCCATCAATTCAATGTTACTTGATATGCTCGCTGCTATTAGAAAGGACTATGAAGATCGGCGTAACCGTCAGATGCAAGGTATTGCTCGTGCTAATACAGAAGATAAGTATTCAGGACGTATGAAAGATTCCGAGAAACGTAAGATTATCGCTAACCTCCTAAAATCTGGACATAGCTATACTGAAATGCAAGCTACGGCTAAGTGTTTTCGTCAACTGATAGCTGTTGTAGCTATAAAAATGGGTCGATACTCAAATACTCAAATACTCAAATACTCAAATACTCAAATACTCAAATACTCAAAATTATTTTGAGGATCTGTAATAACCTTGTCAAATAAAAATGGTCTGTTATTAGAGTTCCTCTAATATACTCTGTTTAAGTAAGAAAAATATTGATTACGTTTCAGGTTGCAGTATTTTAGCCGAATCTTTTATAAACGAATCATTATCGCAACGATGATACTAATACTAGCTTGAGCTTGATTATCAAGGCAGATTTTCCTGCGTATAGCAGGATTTGTTCTAACTATTCAAACCATTTGCTTCATCTTTAAAGGTCTCTACAACGACAGAGAAAATGTCATCCCAAACTGCCTCATTTGCTAAAAAAGGATAGTCCTTAAGTAGCTTATTACTCTTAGTGCCTTTATTTTGTAGCATACTGCGAATGATTCTATCGGCATAGCTGTTGGGCATCTCAACAATCTCTTTTATCGCCAATCGTGCATAGTCATGCTTTCTTAGGTACTGTGACTCGTTATGCATCTCTTTTTCAATAACGTGAGCAATGAGTCCTGATAAGTACTGAACGTGAGGCGTTAGATCCATAAAGCGCCATGCAGGTTGAATGAGGTGAGTGTTTTCAAAATTTAAGTTTGAGCGAATACCATCAGGGTAAGTAACCGCCTGTTTATCAAAGCTGTAATGATCACGGATTTGCTCCATAAGTGGCACGGATACACGGTCTAAAATTTTATCATACGCATGACGGTCTGAGGGATGCTCAGCGATGGCTTGCGATATAGGTAGGATAATCGGCTCATGAATGACCTGGTCGCGTCTGAGTACATCGTTAATTAAGAAGCGATGTACTCGGCCATTGCCATCAGCCAGCGGATGAATATACACAAAAGCAAAGGAAGCAACCGCACTACGTATCAGTGCCGATTGTCCCTCGGTCTTTTCCATAAATGCCAGTAACCCTTTGAGCTTTTCAGCAATGTCATCAGCAGGTGGCGCGATATAGTGCACAATCTCTTTAAAGCCATTGACCTGAGTATGCGACACAAAAACTGGTGATTGACGGACACCATACTGCTGGATAACCGTTTTGCTGCCGAGTATCTCTTGTTGCAGCTCTGCTAGTGATTCAGGATCAAGCGGGATATCGCCCTTGCCGGTACGCCTTGCCATTACATCGGCGAAACGTTCAATACGTTTTAACTCTTTCCCTTCACCTTCTATAGTAAAACTGGCTTTACTCTCTCGTAATGTCATCCATACGGAGGCACGCATCAGTAAGTCTTGCCCAAATTCATCGTTCAGCTTGTCAACCATTGTGGCAATATCGAGTGCAGCGGCTTTCGTAAATGCCTCTGTTTTCACCAGTTGAGGACAGAAATGACGGGTTCCTGCAAGATTGTCATTGATACGCCAACGAGCATTCTTTATGACATGCGCAGGGCTTGAAGTAACCTGCTTCTTAGCATCTAAAGCGTCCACATAGTTACCGCCTAAATTACTCGGTACTGCTAACTGCTGACCCATGAGCCATTCATACAAGAAAGCCATTCTACGGGCATAGCTGCCTGTGGGCTCAGCGTTTACCCATGCTTGTACGTCATTAGCCCCTATCTGCTCAAACAAACGAGTCAGTAACTCTAAACTCAGTACTTCATGACGCATGTGAAACTGTAAGTGCGCAATAATTGTGTCCAGTGGCCGCGCAGTTTCCTGATAAGCGTTATGGATAACATCACCCTCTTTATAGGTTTGCCTGCGCCCACCGATACTACTGCTGACATATAAAGGGACAACCAGCTCGATGCTTGCATGACGGATAAGCCATGCTGCGCCAATAGGGTCTGAGGTAGGGGTGTTTATCATGAGTGGCTCAAGCGATTATAGATAAGCCATTTTGCAGAAAAGCGATTATGAATGCAAGATAATGGTTATTATCAAGCCTTACTGCATTAAATCGATTTTTATATGACGTTG
This sequence comes from Psychrobacter sp. PG1, assembly GCF_014897815.1. Taxonomy (GTDB): domain Bacteria; phylum Pseudomonadota; class Gammaproteobacteria; order Pseudomonadales; family Moraxellaceae; genus Psychrobacter. The sequence goes on along the minus strand of NZ_JABUZG010000037.1, from coordinate 5,439 downwards.
TGATACCTGTAAATAAAGATCAAAAGGCGTATTGAGTGGATATAATGAGTTCAAATTGAATGAGGTAAATACACCGTTCTTAACATAGCTACGTAGTAATAGAGTACCCATTTCTGTAAATAATGCGGTAATCCCCCACATCAATACTTATCAAAAAAATACAGCAATTATAAGCATTACAACATTTTGGCAAACCTAATCGAAAGAAGGATTGCTAATAACAGAATTAGACCGATTATCCATAATGATTGTAAGAGAAATTTTTTATCATCCATAATTGAGACCATCCCAGATTCTGTGTAACTGACGTTTAGATTAAATACTTACACAAAATTTAGGAAGGTCTCGATAAGCCTAACCTATGAATAAACCATTGAAAAAATTTAGCCTAGTATTCTTACCATCATTTTTGTGGGTCGTATTAACTGGGCTAGGATTTGGCTCTCAAAGTCTATCTAATTTGATTGAAATTATAGGAATTTTTATAGTATCTGTGCTGTGTTTATTTATCCCAGAACGATTTATAAAATATCAACACCTTCTTCTAATACTCTTAATAATCACTGCCTTAGTGCGTTTTTTAACCCCATATATACCGGAATAATATTAAACCAGTTGGCTATCTGAACCGCCCCGACTATATCGGAGAGCGTTTTATTTGAGTCAGGCAACTTTGCCTGACTCATTAAGACTATCATAATATTGCTTTTCAAACTCAAAAGGTGATACATAACCAATCGTACTATGCATTATCATATGAATTACCCGCGTTCCAACAAAGGTAATAACGCCAGAATCAGCCATCTGATCAGTATAACGAATAGATAAATACTGAACGCCTCTATCACTACGATGAATAACGTCTTTTGGGTTGTTTCTGTCTGCAATGGCTTGATTTAACGCTGCCATCATCATATCGATGTTCATACGATTAGACACCTTCCAGCCAACAATACTACGGACAAACACATCTATAATAAACGCAGTATACTAATAAGGTGTTAAAAGGAGCTAAAAATGAAACTCGCAGAAGCCCTACTTATTCGTAGCGATATGCAAAAAAAACTTGCTCAAATTAAAGGACGTATTCGTAGTAATGCTAAAGTTCAAGAAGGCGATACGCCAAATGAAGATCCAAGTCATCTAATGATTGAGGCTAGTCAAGTCATTACTGAGCTATCTACTTTGATTGAACGTATTCACCGTACCAATGCAGTTGCTAAGACGGATAAAGATCAATCAATGCTGACGCTATTGGTTGAACGCGAGGCGTTGGAGATGCGCCACAAACTATTAATTGAAGCAATTGAAGCGACCGACACTGAGGCAGATCGTTATAGTCATCGTGAAATTAAATGGAATATTATGGTCTCAGTAGCTGGGTTACAAAAGCAAGCCGATGACCTAGCGATGAAACTACGCAAAATTAATATTGTCATTCAAGCCAATAACTGGCAAATTAACCTTGTTGAATAAGATTTGTAGACTACTAAATTTATAATTTTCTATTCTTATAGTCATAAATGAATAGAACCACCTATTGGAACCGATTGGGCGAGTGTCAGACCCCTTACCTACACAACAGGGGGTTGAAAACATACTGTAGTGTTTGTCATGCGTTGCGGGTAGACGCTTTTTTTACTACTTATGCCCCGAACACGTCACAGCTCACAAGGTACTACTTAGACCTTACTACCAGATACTGACAGTCGGTTTCAACTTTACGTTTAATGCCTCTTGATACGCCGATTATCAAGAGCGTCATCTACGAGTACTACGCATTTACCAAACTCAACACCCCGTGTTAAACCTCTCTAATCCACGACTCCATTCAAGTCCTCACTAGGGTACCGAACCAGTGAAATCGGTTTATCATAGGCATACTTACAATAGATTATAGGCGTAATAATAGTACGCTTGAAGTGGTTTTACTGCATTAGTCTATTTTAAACGGTCTATCAATGGGCTTAAAGGGTGATATAGCTGTTTCCACTCGGGTATACCCGAAATGAATCAGTAACTTAATGCCAGATTGAGAAGCTTTTCCTAAAAACTGTGTAACTGCTTATAATCCAATAGCAGGAGAATAAGCAATGACTACTCAATCTGACATTAAAAAACTGGCTGAGCAAATGGCCAGCAGCATGAGCAGCTTAAAAGTTTGAGAAAAAGGTGTGTTATTTAAAGTCTTATCTACTACAGCTCCATAGCTATACTGGAAGTTATTTAACCTGCGCTGTTTCTAATAAACTGCCATCTTTATCGAATAAGCAGTCGACGATAATGAGCGGAGCCGCATCCAAACTATCTTCAGCGTAGTAATGTGTTATGACTTCAAAGTTACCATTATTTAATCGTCTGTAGTCTGTGTTTTTTCGTTTAATGTCCATAGACTTAAAGCCTTTAAGCATGGGCTGTACTGCTTTCTGGCACTTCGTTAGCAATGCAATCTTTGATGTTTTTTGAGCTTGTTCGAGTTCAGTATTTCTTTTTTTATCAAATGGGTTACTGCCATTTTGAATCCAAATATAAAATGCTGCAAATGTAATAATAGATAGTCCTGTCAGTGTCTCTTTTTTCATAATATGACTCGTTTAGCAATAATAGAATAAGATATTTACTAACATACAAGCATAGCTCAGTTATTCTTAAGGAGCATGTTAAAACAATAATTAACCGTTGAAAGCAATGGGTAAATGTTACTCCCGTTCTGGTTAGTTCAGCTTAGTATTATAAAATAGGGCTTAATGAAACATGGATACCTTAAATATCGTGTATCTCGTAGGAGCAGTATTAATTTTCGCCAGTATCATGGCAAGTACGTTATCGGCGCGTTTGGGTGTTCCACTTTTGCTATTGTTTTTAGTCGTCGGGATGCTTGCTGGTGAAGAAGGTATCTTGGGTATTGAATTTTCTCAATATGCGATAGCCAATTTTGTCGGACAAGCAGCCTTAGCCTGTATTTTGTTAGATGGCGGGTTGCGCACCTCTGTTAAATCATTCCGAGTTGGCTTAAAACCAGCCATCACACTGGCTACTTGGGGCGTACTTGCGACAGTCATGATACTGGGTGTATTCGTCACATGGCTGCTGGATGTCGATTGGCGCTTTGGCTTATTACTGGCAGCAATCGTGGGTTCAACCGATGCGGCAGCGGTATTTTCACTGTTGCGTAATGGCGGTGTTAAATTAAATGATCGTGTCCAAGCCACGCTTGAATTAGAGTCGGGCGCCAACGACCCTTTAGCGATTCTGTTAGTCACTGGATTGATTGCTTTAAATGTTGATCCTGCCGGACAGACAGCGCTAGGCTTCTTAGGCCTACTATTACAACAGCTTAGTTTTGGTTTAGGAATGGGCTTGTTCTTTGGCTATTTCCTATCTCGATTATTACCCAAGATACATTTGGCAGAAGGTATGTATGCCATTTTAATAATGTCGGCGGGTTTAGCAGTGTTTTCTGCCACTAACTTACTGGGCGGTAGTGGGTTTCTCGCGGTCTTTATCGCTGGTATTATGATTGGCAACCATAAGGTACGCTCAACTGAGCATGTCATGCGCGTGATGGACAGCTTTGCGTGGTTGTCGCAAGCGGTGTTATTTGTGGTATTGGGCCTATTGGTCACGCCATCGAACGTTCTTGAAGTTTGGCCTTATTCAGTGGCCATTGCTGCCTTTATGATTTTAGTGGCTCGTCCTATTGCAGTCTATACCAGTGTTTTACCGTTTAAATTTAAAAATAGAGAGATCGGCTTTATCTCTTGGGTCGGCTTACGTGGTGCGGTGCCCATTACCCTTGCCATGTTGCCAGTGATTGCAGGGATGGACAATGCCTTTATGCTGTTTGATATCGCTTTTGGGGTGGTGGTCTTATCGTTGGTGTTACAAGGGACGACCATTCCTTTTATGGCCAATCTGTTTAAGGTGCGTATTCCTAACAATAAGGGCCCAAAAGAAGAGCATGAAGTGTGGGTGTCAGATAGAGCAAGTATTACGTTGTATGAATTTGAAGTAAAGTTAGGCGCGTTTGCAATTGGTCGTCATCCGAGGGATATATCTACGCGTATCAGCTCTGAAGGAATCCATGTTTTTGCCTTGGTGCGTGGTCAGCAAATCTTGGCAATTAATGAAAAGACTAAGCTCAAATTTGGCGATAGCGTATGGTATGCCATGAGTGGCGATTATGCCGATCAGATTGCGACTGTCTTTAATGACACTACGTTAGACCGTAGAGCCATCGATGATTTTTATGGCGATTGGATGCTATCGCCGAGTGTCAAACTTAAAGATGTGCCTTTCTTTACCGATAGGATGAAATTCGAATCTCTAGAAGATACCCTGAACACGAAAAATATGTGGGAACAAACGGTTGCTGAATATATTAAGGATAGCTTAAAGATGGCACCCGTAGCAGGCGATACGGTTGTGATTAATAAGGAGTGGTTATTAGTCATTAAAGAAGTTGACGGCCAAGGAAGACTGAGAACGATTGGACTAAAACAACTAGAAAAGCCAGCAGTGGCATAGTATAGTTAAGTCTTTATAAAATCGATACAGCCCATATCATGAAACAGTTTAGGTAGATTATTCTCCATCCATCCTTGGCGTAGAAACTTAGCCTGTGCCCATTTTTTCTCGATAGGGTTTAGATCAGGGCTGTACGGCGGCAGCCATAAAATACGATGACCATGTCTATTAAGTAGCTTTTGAATACGCTTACTCTTATGAAATCGAGCATTATCCATGACAATCACGCATTTAGTTTTAAGACTTGGGATTAGCGTGTATTTGCACCAGTGGTAGAATATGCTGCTGTTAATATTGTGTTCAAAGTAATCAAGCGAAAATAGCATTTTTTCATAGAGAGCTCCGATGACATTCGTACGTCTCGAAGCTTGCCAGTTGTAGCTATCGATACAGGGTTTACCAATCGGTGCATAGCCATGAGAACGAATGGTTTCAGCCTCAAAGCCGCTTTCATCCATATAGACAATGGGATAGCCTTGCTGCGTAAAGCGATCAAGCCTACTCTGGAATATCGCTCTTTTTATCGGACACGCTTTTGGATGTTCCAAGGTCTTTTTTTTGACTGATACCAAGACGCTTTAAAGCATTAAAGATGCCCGTTTTACTACAGTTCAAGCGACGAGCTCTTTCATAGTTATAATCATCTGGGTATCTTTTTACGTCTTCAATCAATGCGTCATCAGGTATTTTAGTCGGTGCTTTATTTCTGGTTGTTTTAGGCGCTAATTTCTTCTGCCAGCTGTGAATGGTGCTGGTGCTAAGTCCATAAAATAGCGCAGCTTCTCGTATGGTCATACCATCAGTGATGCTAGAAAGTACCTGTTTGCGATAGTCTATTGAATAAGTCATCGTTTATTTCATTAAATGCAATTGTTAATAGGGTTGTATCGGTTTTATTTGGATTAGACTATA
>NZ_JABUZG010000024.1 GCF_014897815.1 Psychrobacter sp. PG1 | reverse complement strand
ATCAGCATGCGGACGGCGCGTTCTTTAATCTCAGGAGTGTAGGTTTGTCTTTTCATTGTCGTATTCTCTCAGAATGTTGAGTCTCCGACAATCCCGGGGCGGTTCAAACACTCATCGATGAGGCTGTTGCCAAAGATGAGAGTCGTTATACGCTCGCGGCACGTAGTATTTTGAGTACGACCAATCTGAATAAAATCAGCGAACAAGAATCCAAGTTGCTGTCAGCATTGCTGCTATTGAATATTGACCAAACGTTTAATCTGGTAGACAGTCACTTGATTGAGACCATCGCTGTGCCCAATGATTTTGTGTTGCAGCAGTCCGCCACCGCCTTTGTGTTTCGTATGCCATTTACCTATTGGAAGATGGTCATCGTCAAGCCCAATAATGACATGATGAGCGTAGCAAATGCGTTGTCGAACCAACTGATTCAAACCATGCTACTGGGTTTTATTCCTATCCTGTTGTTGACCGCGTGGGTGTTCCGTCGCTACTTTACACGACCGCTAAAATATATGGCACTAGCAGTGGCTGATATGGGCGCATTAATTGAGCAAAAAAAATATCAACAATTAAGCGCGCTTAAACTGCCACACTCAAATGTCAGCGAAATTCAAATCATCAGCGAGCAGACCAATCAACTGATTGACCGCGTCGTCGAAAATGAAGGCGCACTTGCCGAAATCAATGTCCATCTAGAAAAACAAGTCGCTGCCCGCACCCAAGACTTGCAGCAAGCCATGGATGAGTTGAAAGCCTCACAAGTGCATCTGGTGCGCTCCGAAAAAATGGCGACATTAGGTCAAATGGTGGCAGGCGTGGCGCATGAGGTCAACACACCGCTGGGCTACGTGCGAAGTAACATGGAATTGGTTGGCGATAATCTTGTTCGTTTTGATGAATTGCTACAGCATACCGATCAATTATTGCAGGCGTTAAAAGCGCCAACTATCAATCAAGAGCAAGTCAAGATACTGATAGAAGAGACTTTACAATGCTGTGAAGAGATTAAAGAAGATGAAGTCAATGAAGATTTGGCAGATTTAATCAAAGATGGACTGTATGGCGTCGATCAAATTGCTGAACTGGTCGTCAGCTTGCGCGACTTTTCTCGACTGGATGAATCAAAAGTAAAAGATGTCGATATCAATGATTGCATCAATACCTCATTGATTATGGCTCGCAATAATTTAAAAACCTTAGACGTCAATACCAATCTAGCCGAGCTGCCGCTCATTCAGTGTAATCCTTCACAAATTAACCAAGTATTACTAAACCTATTTAATAATGCCGCGCAAGCCATGCCGCCAGATCATAAAGGGACATTGCAAGTCAGCTCGTCTGTCGATGAGGCGCAGCAATATATTGTTGTACGTATTATAGACAATGGTGTCGGTATCGCAGAGCATATTTTAACGCATATCTTTGAGCCGTTTTTTACCACCAAAAAAGCAGGCGATGGCACAGGGTTAGGATTGGCTATCACGGCACAAATCATTGAACAACATGGTGGATACATCGAGGTTAGCTCAATCGTTGGGGAGGGCACGACATTTACCCTCATGCTACCGATACAGTCTAGCGCTCATGAACCTAAACCTTCACAAGCTTTATTTGAAAGTTGAGAGACTTCCAATCACTTATTTAAAGAGAGTGTCATGCAAAAACCAAAAATCGCTTTTATCGATGATGAGCCACGCATTTTACGCAGTTTAAAAATGCATTTTCGTCAGTCACATGATGTATTTATCACCACTGATGCTAGCGAATTGATGAAGTATGTTAGCGAGCATGATGTGCAAGTGGTCATCAGCGACCAACGCATGCCAGATAAGCAAGGTACAGAAGTGTTACGTGATATCAAAGCGGCCTCACCAAATACGCTGCGTATTTTGCTGACCGGTTATGCGGATTTGAATGCAGTGATTGACTCTGTGAATGAGGGCGAAATTTATCGTTATATTACAAAGCCATGGCAGAATGATGAGCTTAAACAAATCGTCAATAAAGCCACAGAAATAGCTCAGCAAACACAAGAAATCACCCAAAACACTATGCAAGGTAATGATACTCAACAAGTTAGTGGTGGCAGTACTGGTAGCAATCGTAATATATTGGTATTAGATGACGACGAGAGCGTCTATCAGCAAATAAAAAGTCACTTTAAGAGTGCTTATACCGTGAGTTGGGCCAGTAACCTTGAACAGGCAGCAAAGTTATTACAAAAGAAACGCTTTGGCGTCACGATTACGGATTCGACGCTCAATAAAGAAAATATTACCCCCATTGTTTATGCCTTAAAAAACATCCAGCCAGATTTGATGGTTCTTATGTTGACTGAATTCAAAGACGCCCATATGGTCATTGATTTAATTAATAAAGGTCAGGTATATCGTTGTCTACCACGGCCGACCAACTTCTCTATCATGAGTATCAGTCTGGATCGCGCTTTTGATCATCACGAAAGATTGGTGCAGCAGCCGATACTGGCGGCTCGTCATCATGTTGAAGAAGTACCGGAGTCAGAGGCTTTTAACTTTTCTGAAAGGTTGAAAGGTTTCTTTGCCAAATTCAGAGGTTGGCGCATTAGTAGATAAAAAAATAGGGCACGCTAAACATGCCCTATCGATAGTTTAAAATGTCATTGCCTCCTATGTACATGAGAGACGTTTTTATTGCTCGTGATTCATTTGCTCGTGATTTATTTGCTCGTGATTCATTTGCTCGTGATTCATTTGCTCATGATTCATTTGCTCATGATTCATTTGCTCATGGTTCATTTGCCCGTGTCCACCATGCATATTGGCCATGATCATCGGCACCGCTATGACGGCTAAGCCAGATAACATCATGATTACGCCATTCACTTGCCTTAGGCGCAAACGCCCGATTTGATTGCGCATCCAGTTGACCGTTCCGTGCGTAGCGACGAGCATGGGTACGGTTCCTAGACCAAAGACAAACATTAACACGGCACCTGTGAGCGGGTCATGACCGATGACCGCCATAAGTAATGCGCCATAAACGAGACCACAGGGTAAAAACCCCCATAATAAACCTGCTGTTAATGCTCGAGGAAAGGTGTTTAAGGGGAATGCTTTCTGCCGCAGAGGTGATAAAGCTTGCCAAAAATGCATACCAAGACGTTCAAGCTTGTTCAAAAAAGGCAAACCTAGCATGGTTAATCCTATAAATACCAAGACCAACCCTAGTAGGATGCGAGGTGTGCTATTGCCAACCATTAGGTGCGTTAATACTGTGGTGCCAATCACACCGGCAATTAAGCCCAATAGGGCATAACTGAGTAAGCGCCCTAGATGGTAAGTTGCAATGAGGCCGCGTTTTTTTGCTGGACTAGCTTCTTTCATCGATAGTCCGAATGCAGTCACGATACCACCACACATACCTAAGCAATGCGGCGAGCCAAAAAATCCCATTAAGAATGCTGCAATTAATAGTGCCATAGTCATGAAAGTGCTTCCTATAATATAATACCAAATCCAAAAATACGATTAACTTTATTAGACTTGCTAAGCCTGTTAGCGGTCATAGTCAAAAAAGTTATCCTTATTATTCTAATTTTTGGAAATGGTATAAGAGAAATAAAGTCAGTTAACAATCTATCTTAATGACACCTAAAACTTATAGTTAACACCTACATAGAATGAGCGACCCGCGCCAGGTATAGCCGTGCCCCAGTTAGAGCTGCCATCTATCTCCTTATTCATAGACATAGTTCTACCTTGCCCCATGTAGGCACCGCCTAAAGGTAGGGCATGGTTTTTGTCAAAGACATTGTCGATACCAGCCTCAATCGCTACCTCTTTAAACTGATAGCCTGTACTGAGGTTTAAGAGGCCATAACCCGCCGTTTTAATTTCGTTGCGAGGGGTTGAGATATCATTTTTAGCCGCGACGCCCACCACTTCGATTTGGTTTGTCCAACCGTTATTTTCCCGATTCAGGGCAACACTGCCATTGAATGGCATGATGTTATATAAGTCTGAGCCGCTGTCTTTATTTTCCCCTTTGGTATAGCTTAAGGAGCCTACTATATTCCAGTATCCCCAAGCATTTGCTGCCAGCTCCCGATTGGCTGAGATATCTATGCCATATATCTCAGCATCTTGGTTGGTATAGCGCAGCACATTATATTGATTCGCTGTTTGAGTGCTAGCTGCTGTGTTTGCCATGGGGTTCCACTGTACGGCATCGACATAGTCGTCAATGTTTGAATAGTAAGGAGTGGCTTTAACGCCCCAGCTATCATCAGCACCGCGCCAGTCTAAGGTGGCAGATAGGGTGTTGGATTTTTCTGGGCGTAGATTAGGATCACCAAAATAGCCATTACCGTCACCAACGGTATTATTCATGATGGCCGCCATTTTCCAAGTGGACCAGGTATAGCGTTCATATAAGCTTGGCGTGCGTTCTTTGTGCGATAGACCTAAGGCTAGATTTTTTTGTGAATCAATGTCGTAGCGTGCGAGTGCAGTAATATCAAAGTTGTTATCAGTGGTTCGGCGGTCACTGGCATTAAAGTTAGCGCTATCTCGCACCTGATTGGTCATATTGTTTTGACCATCGATTTGATAGCCATGTACTTCATCAGCACTGGTACGTACGTTTTCATAGCGAGCGCCAAGCTGGGTGCTCCAGTCAGATGAGATATCTTTTTCCCATTCGCCATAGATACCGATACGCTGACGCTGACCATTGTTGATATTTTGAAAGTCGTTTGGCGACATCATACCGTCGCCAGATGCCGCCCACGTGTCATCGAGCGTGTAGTCTTGATATTCAGCACCTATATTGAGCGTGCCTTGGTTGGTTAAATCAATAATACCTTTAAGATTGGCACCGATGGTCTCGCTACTGGTGTACATCGGCATACCTTTGGCATTACCATATAAGAACTGTTTGTCTTCCCCAAAATTCATATAGTGATCGACATCTTCATGATAGGCCTGTGCTTCTAACTGTCCCCAATTTAACTCGCTTTTGTAGCGCAAATTAATGCGGTCAAGCTGATTGTCGAGCATATCCATCCGCTGATTTGGATATAGCTCTTTTGGGACGTTTTGCCACAAATAAGTGCCTTGTAGTAGATGATTGCCATTCTTATAAGCCACATCTACTGACTGGTTTTTGCTTTCATAGGCGGTTGAACCAACTTCGTCCTTCGCTAAGGTTTTACCAGCGTTTCCTGTCTCTGTATAAGATTTAAAATCACCACCAGCTTTATAATTATCCGCCTGCGCAAAGCTGCCTTTATAGGTGAGGCTAAGCTGCTCGTTTGCCGCTGTGGTAGATAAGTTAGCACCATAGGCGTCACCATTACTACGATAAAATGTGCCAATTTCACCTGAGGTTAATATGTCGCTATCCGTTGAAAACATAGGCTCTGCTGTTTCGACAACGATAGTACCGCCAATGCTATTACCACCGACACTCACAGGCGTCACACCTGCATAGACGGTGGTCTTGTCTATAGCGCTTGGCGCAATATAAGACAAGGGTGAGTTCATACTGTTTGGACAGGAGGCGATTGAGTCAACGCCATCCACTAAGATACGCAGACGGTTATCCGCCAAGCCTCTCATCACGGGCAAGTTCGAGATACCACCGGCACTTTGGACATTTAGACCAGGTATTTTTGTCAGTATGGTGGCCGTATCACTGCTTGCCACTTGTTTACTGTTAAGAAGTTTTTGATCAAGGGTGGCGGCTGTCCCGAGTGCATTGGTACTAGAGCGCTTATCCGCTGCTGTCGCATAAACGACGATTTCTGGCAATTGAATATGTGGCTCATCATCAGTAGTAGGCATGTGCGCCTTTACGGTTGTGGAATCCGCATAAGCGCTACTGATATGCAATAAAGACAAAGCTAAAACACTTAGTTTTAAAATAGGTACAGCATTCATTGATGAAGATAACATCTTACTTTCCTAGAAATTCGCAAAAATATTTCATGAAATCGGTTATTCAGTTTTTACCAAGCTGCAATGTCAGCCAAGCCACTTATGGACTTAGACTAGGCACTTACTGAATATTTTCCGATATAAATAGATAGCATTTTGAGCACAATATTATGAGCACAGTTTTGAGCGCAATGTTTTAGGCAAACGCATACAAGTGCCTCAATCAGAGCTCAAATGAGCGCGTTGATTGAGAGCATTGTCACTAATGCTCTAGGGCGTGTCCTCAATTCAATTGATTACTTTCGAAATGGACTAAAAATGGCTAAATTTTGCCAAGCATCATCAAATAGCTTATTAATATCTCGATATTATTTGCGCTACTTTTCTTGTTTGACGGCAATTTATCTCATGTTTATCACCATTTTTAAAGTGAGGACACGCCCTAAAAATATTGGACTATAAATGTAGATAGTTATGTGAGTGTGACTGGAGGAGCGCGTGCGAGGGGTCGTAAAAAATTACTAGGAGAGTAGGTATGTGAGCGATACAAAAACGTGACTGAGACAATAGACAGCTCAATCAAAGCCGAGTCAGTATGTGTAAAAGCGACTGGCAATAGTGCCGCAGACATGGCAGTGCAAAGGTCACAGCCAGTGTATTTTAAGGTATCAGGGTTAGATTCAGAGCTTTCAACCTTATCTTTGCTATACAAAGCTTCGTGCGAAGGTGCGGCGTCAACCGTTATAACTGGCTCAACGGTCGCAGGCGATGCTAAAGATAGGGATGCATTATGATGAAGGAAATGACGAGCGGCACTATCAATGGGTATGTTGTGATTCGTTTGCGCAATATCAGTCTGTATTTGCTCATACTGCTTAGCTGCCGATACAATCGGTGCAAGCTCTGCACAGATACCATGACCTAAGTGGGCATTATCATCCCATAGAGGTGTGAGCAACAGCGTGATGTGCATGATCCAAGCAAAACACGCGACCAACATGCCGAACCACATCGTTACCGGTGATGAATATCGTAAAACAAGCTTGCGGCGCTTAGTAGACATGATAGGGTCATCGTATTACCAGCATGCTGATGATGCATAGGTAACATTTATAAGTAAGGAGGTGTGCTAAATTAAAACGTCAGTTTAAAGCATTTTAGAAAGAATACTTAACAAAATAGACATTATCATTAGCAATGCCATTCTAAGACAAGGGGTATGCTCTTTACAAGTCTTGTATAGAGATATATCGGGCATTGTAGAGAAATCGGTCACAGCGTCGTCATATTTGCCCAGCCTGCTATTTGCTGTACCTTAATTTGCCGTACCTTAATTTGTCGTACTATCCTTTGCTATATTTATATCCATCTTGTACTGAGAAGACTATATGACTGAAGTAGCTAGACGATAGCCAAACAAATGGGAAAGAGCTAATAAAACCCAGCGGAAAAGATAGGCTAATGTAATGCGGAGTGCGATTTTTTGTTTTACGCGACCAATATTGATGGTGCTAGCGACTTAAAAATAGTGAAATTTTTCGGTAAAAAAGAACAATTTAACAACTATTGCTCTCTATACTGTTTTTCTCGATAATATCGATTTTTCTCTCTAATTCTATAATCTGTAACTTACAGCTCTTATAGTGATCTTCTTGGTTGCCCTCTATGTCCTTAAGGGTTCTTTGATAGATACGGTCATACAGTGAGGTTAGGGCTTTTTTAATTGCTTTGATTTCTTTCGAGGATAAATCCATTTGCTTATCAAAATCAGGTGCTTTTATTTTTGCACATAGCTCAAAAAGTGTGAGATTAAAATCTTGATAGTATTGCTGCACTGAGTTTTCTTTTGATTGATCGCTATATTGGATGTTTTTTTTCATCAGAATGAGCAAAGCACTATCAATCAAGTTTTTTTCATAATCTGTCAAACATAAGTAATGGTTCATTACATCGATTCTCAGTTATTTCAAAATTGCTATTCAGAAGGCCATAAGTGTGGCTACTTTAAAAAAAGCCCAACCCTAATGACCCTTACAAATACTTATCTCGCCTGCTTAGTTTGGTCTTCACTCCTTAAAAGTCTTTATTGTGATGCGGCATATCGTCAATGGCTTTGAATAATCAACGCATTTTATAGGGTGAAAATGAAAGTATCGTGACAACGTCTACGCTTTATAAAAAATATGCCAAAGCCAGTCATCCTAAGCTATATATAAGATATCTTTTCATTCGCTATTACTTGCCCGTCTAGAAAAGCGCCAATATGACGCTTATAGCGTACCACTTAAGAAACCTTCCCTCATTAAGGTTACCTTTCTTCAATCTTCATAAATCTACTTAACGTTTGAATCATTTATCATTCTCGTTGTCGATAGAGCAGATTTTTATCATGATGCTTCTTATCACGTGAATGCTTTGCTTGATATTGAGTAAGGCACTTTCAATCACAACTCATAACCAATATGACTTTATACGAGAAAAAATAATGAAAAAAATAATGATAAGTTCAATGCTAGCCATTACTGCTTGCTTCACAATGGTTAGCCAAGCAAGTGCTGCGCCGCAAATTGCTAAACATCATGTTGTTAAAGTGAAGCATCAAAAGGTCAATGCAAAGTTTGATAATAAACATCAGCATGTTAAGAAAAAGGTAGTAGTGTCAAAGCATCAATCAAAAAAACCAGCGGCTCATCTCAAAGCAAAAAGCAAATATCAAGCTAAGCATACTAATGGACATCGTTCTTAATCGTTCAGCTGACTGATATAAAAATAGCGCCCATGTTAGGCGCTATTTTTTTTGTTTCGTTGTTATGTAATAAATGCTATGTCACAAAGATAATCACTACTGACTGTTTAAAGTAACCGTCTTAGTACTACCATTACTACTAGGCTGACTCAGTGTCACTTTGCTTGCTAAGATATCGCCTTTGGCATTGATCTTGTAGCATTCTGATGAAGTGCCTGCAGGGTCAAAGCTGAGTAATAGATTGCTTGAGGTTTCTATACAGAACCATGCGGTATTATTTGTATCACGCGATAAAGACCAGTCTTGGTTATAAGTCCCTATCTTGTTACGCATGCTGCTATCGGCATAGACATTTTCCGTCAGTAGCTTACTAGAAGCGCCCACCGTCGCCATTTTAGGAATGGTGGTCGTCTGGTTAGATAGTGAGTATTTACCTGTACCGTCTGTAAAACCATGGAATATCAGTGGATTCAGGGTGAAGTAATTGATAGCGACGGATTGATTGGTGATTTGATTATTCATCTTATTGATGGTGTTTATTTCGGTACCTTGTACAGATTTATTATTAAATATCATACTGCCTTTAGGCGTCACTTGAATCTCTGCTGACACGCTTTGACTGCCGACAACTGCAACTAATGTATCACTGCGTTGTTTGGTATAGATGTTGAGCATGGCAGTCTCAACAGGGTATTGAGTGACGATGCCATTGACATTGTTGTTTTGACCCGTGTTCCCTGTCATTCCACCAGCACAAGCGCTTAAACCCAGTCCTGCTGCAATACATAAGCTTAGTGTCTTCATTATTTTGTCCTCAACTTTTAAATGTATGATTTGATATCTACTATAATCGAATTTTTAAATAATGACATCTGCTAACTGTCTTAGACTTTGCTATTTTTAGTCCGCCCATACCAACGGTACTTCGTGCAGACACATCCTAGTTATGATTTGGCTTTATAATAAAAATTATTTGGTTGAGGAAATCCACAGGTAACAAAAAAGCCAGACAACTGAAATTGTCTGGCTTTTCGTGCAGCATCTTTTATCAGCTGTCTTAATTAGTTAACCATTAACCATCAATCTATAGTCGCGATACTGCTACCGCTTAGAACTTCGACCTTTTGCAGGGCGCTTACCATTTGTAGCAGGTTTGCCATTGCCTACAGCCTTCTTGCCATTACCAAAAGGACGTCTATCTTTACCTTTAGAACCCGCTGGTTTTCTAGCATCATCCTTGGCATGTTTTTTATTGCCCTTTGCTGCCCCCGCTGATTTCGAAGACGTTTTTGTCTTTGACGAATCATCAGTACGAGCATTTTTTCGTGGCGCATTACGAGATTTCTTGCCCGGATTACTGGCATCTGAAGAAGAACCTTCTATGGACTTAAGTAAAACAGACAACTCTTTTTCGGTTAAATCACGCCAATCTCCAACGGGAGTACCTTTAAGACTGACATTCATAATCCGCGTACGCTCAAGCTTCACCACTTCATAGCCAAAATGCTCACACATACGACGAATTTGGCGGTTTAAACCCTGCACTAGCGTGATGTTAAACACGGTGGGTGCCATCTTAGTAACCGGGCATTTCTTGGTCATCTTCCCAAGCATTGGCACGCCACCAGCTAAACCCTCAATAAAACTATCTGTTATCGGCTTGTTCACCGTCACTAAATATTCTTTCTCGTGGTTATTACCAGCACGAAGTACCTTATTAACCAGATCACCATTACTGGTCAAAAAGATTAAACCCTGAGAGTCTTTATCCAAACGTCCAATCGGAAAAATACGTGTACTATGTCGAACGAAATCAACGATATTATCTTTTTCTGAAGCTTCTGTAGTGCTCACAATACCCACGGGTTTATTCAAGACAATAAACACAAAATCATCCGCCTCTCGCGGCTCAATGAGTTGCCCGTTGACTTTTACCGTATCTCCAGCAACCACTTGATCGCCTACTTGAGCACGCTTACCATTGATGTATACATTACCTTGTTCAACAAAGCGGTCAGCGTCTCGCCTGGAGCAAATACCGCTTTCGCTGATGTATTTATTTAAACGAGTTGAGGAAGCGTTAAACATAAAGCACCGTTTTACCTGATAAGAAGCATTTTTTTACTAAGAAAAAAGCCTAAATTAAAGGGGTTATCAACAAAGAGATGGCTCACATTATATAGGAAATTCAATATCCATTTCGGGAGAGAAGGGCAAAACCTTAGAAATATATCCAGTATCGTATTTGTACCTATTAAAATCAATATTATCCCAATTTTGTTTCTACGGATTTGACGGCAGAGGTCATACTTTATGCACTGATTTTTATCGCAAGCTGAGTACTAAGAAATGGG
This sequence comes from Psychrobacter sp. PG1, assembly GCF_014897815.1. GTDB lineage: Bacteria > Pseudomonadota > Gammaproteobacteria > Pseudomonadales > Moraxellaceae > Psychrobacter. The sequence goes on along the minus strand of NZ_JABUZG010000024.1, from coordinate 46,913 downwards.
CAATGATGACCAAGTGTTCTATAGACCCAGTACTACGAAGTATCAATGACTTGATAGAGAAGGGAATATTGGAAAAATCTGATGCTTCTAAGCGTAGTACAAATTACGAGGTTGCCTTGTGAACAAACTTGCTAGGGGTTTGAATTTTACTGTCCAGTTGGTTAGTTAGACTCTCTCAAGCTAGTTTCTACAGGATTGACAGCATAGGTCAAGGATAACCAAGCTGAGTACATTTCAAAAAATGTATCATGTGCATGTGCTAAATTGGTAAGGATAAGCGATGTAAACTCACCGCGATTACCTATGTAAATTTGCTGTAATATAGTCACAGCATCGAATGAAAGGCTTATTAAAACAGCACATTCAGGTTTCTTATTATCATTATTACGCCACTGATAACCATTAGCATGAGTAGCATTATTCTAAACTGACTAATACTCATACCGGCCAAAAAGCGTTTGCCGATGATATTGCCAATAACGGCACCTAATCCTAAGACAATGCCATATACCCAGAGCTTGACGGTGAATATACCAAAAAAAGAATAGCTGCCGATTTGTACCATACCTACAAAAAAAGAATTAGCCGTTTTGGTAGCAATAAGGTTTTCTTTTTCTAGTCCAGCATTCATATAAAAAGGGTTAAGTATAGGGCCGAGACCGCCCACTAATGTGCTCATGAAAGCAATCATAAAGCCCAAAGGTATAAAACCTGCTTTTGGCATATCAAAAGTTTTATTTACCTTACCAAACTTATATTGGAATATAGTAGATACCAAAAACACGCCAACCAATAACTGAATCCAGCCAGCATCTAAATGACTAAAAACAAATGCTGCTAGCCACACACCTATAATGGCACTTGGTACGTAATATTTGGTCAATGACCAATCAATATCATTCCAGAATAAATATAGTCGAGATGTATTACTAATCAAAGTAGCCGAATTGATCACAGGTGGTGCAACCGCTGTCCCTATCATCCAAGAAGTGGCTGGTATCAGTAACATAGCACCGCCACCACCCGATATAGTAGAGATAATAAAAGCGGCCATGCCAGCGAAAAACAAGCCTACTAAATGCCAACTTGGGATGGATTGTAGTAAATCTAAAACAAGGAGCACTATAAAATCCTATTTCATGAGTGACATCAAGTGGTAGTAGTCAACTAAATCTGTCTAAATGATAAGAGGTTTTATTAGAGTAGCATTTTCATTCCTCTAGCAATTTCAACGCGTTCATTAAAAGTATCGGGTGTAACTATTTCCTAAAAAAATGGTGGTCATACATAGAGTATAACCACCACCGGAGAGTATTTTGAGAACAGAGTAACTAAAACTTAAATAGCAGGCTTAAATTTTCTACGGTAGATACTACGTATAACTGGCATAAATACCATCAAAATAGCCAACAACCATAGCACTACTGTAATAGGGCTGCTCCATAAGATACTAAGCTCACCTTGAGAGATAGATAGGGCTCGTCTTAAGTTAGACTCCATGAGCTCACCCAATACATAGCCCAAAATAAGCGCTGATAATGGAAAATTTAGTTTACGTAAAAAGTAACCAAATACACCAAGTGCCACCATAAAGACCAAGTCAAAAGTCGTGCTATGGATAGAATATACGCCAACGAAACTGACCGCAGCAATGGCTGGTATCAAGATGTAGTTTGGTACATCAAGCAGTTTGGCGAACAAACCTACCAAAGGGATGTTCATGATTAGCAAAATCACGTTACAGATAAATAATGAGGCAATCAGACCCCATACGATATCTGGCTGCTCAGTAAATAACTGTGGACCCGGTGTAATGTTATATAACGTCAACGCACCCATCATGACTGCTGTCGTACCAGAACCTGGCACACCTAGCGTCAACATTGGCACAAATGAGCCGCAAGCTGAGGCATTATTAGCTGCTTCTGGCGATGCAACACCGCGAAGATCACCATCACCAAAGGTTCCAGTATCACCAGCGATTTTACGTTCACTAGCATAAGTCATTGCACTGGCAATCGTTGCGCCTGCACCTGGTAAGATACCAACGACAAAGCCCATTAGACCACTACGTAGCATGGCTCCAAAAGCAAAAGTAAACTCTTTAAAGTTTAATAAACTGCGCTTACCTTGTTCAATAACCTTGTGTCCAGTCGTTGTTTTTTCGAGCAAGATTAGAATTTCACTCACACTAAAGAAACCAATAACAATGGTGGTAAATTGAATGCCATCAGACAGATTAACCGAATCAAAGGTAAAGCGGTAAATACCAGTAACAGCATCAACCCCAACAGTTGCTAGACCAAGACCAATCAACGCGGCAATACCCGTTTTAACTGGCTGATCACCTACCAAACCACTGAGGCAGGTAATAGCAAATACCATCAGTACAAAGTATTCAGCAGGTCCAAATGAGATTGCCCATTTGGCTAATAACGGCGCAAATAGCACCACACCGATTGTCGCGATAGTGGCACCGACGAAAGAGCTGACAGCAGATAAAGACAGTGCAATACCAGCCTTGCCTTGTTTTGCCAATGGATAGCCATCCAAAGTCGTCATAATGGCGCCAGCATCACCGGGTACGTTAATAAGAATGGCAGAAATACGACCACCATATTCACAGCCAAGATAAACGGCTGCTAGCAAAATGAGCGCACTCTCAGGCGGTAAACCAAGCGCAAAAGCGAATGGCAGTAATATCGCTACACCATTAATCGGGCCAAGACCCGGCAACATGCCCACAATCGTACCTAAAAAAGCGCCGATGAGTGCCAGCAGTAAGTTTTGGGGGGTAGATGCAACAGCAAAGCCATGCATCAAAAAATCAAAAGTATCCATATTGGCTATCCTATTATCCCTGACAACAATCCGAGTGGTAATTTGACATCTAAAAATAGGTCAAATAAGACATATAAGCCAATACTGATTAACACTGAAAAGATAAAACTCTTTAGAGGATTACCTGCAAACAGTAAACCTACGGCGAAAGACATCAGAATAGTGGCAAGAATAAAGCCCAATACTTCAAAAATGAGACCATAGACCAATAAGGCAAGCGCACATAAAATAAGATTACGGATGATCGTTTTATTTAAACCCAATTCAATCGCTTTAGTAAAACTGGCGGGACGAAAAGCAACGACTAAGCAGCCAAAGGCAAGCAGGGAAAAGATTAAAATAGGGTAAGGACGAGGACCAATTGGGTCATAAGCAATAGGGGCAACATAACCAATGGCTAAGTATATTAAGAATATACTGACCAGTGCCATCAGCCCGGAAAACAAACGTTCCATTGTCATAAGGAGCATTCCTTGAATTTTGGAGCAAAAGGCTGACAGATAGATATCCTGCCAGCCCTTTGAGAAATACCAAAATATTTGATATTCAATTGCTAAAGGTTATTAAATCTCAACGTAACTATTTGGTTGGTGCTGCTTCAACAAGACCATATTCAGCAGATAACTCGCGTAGTTCGCCCGTACGTTTATAAACGTAGGCTTGTAGCTCATCGCCAGTCATAGAGAAAGGCAGCAATTCTTGTTGCTCACGTATCTCAGCGAATTTCGGATCAACAAGCATCTTATCGAAAGCCTCTTTCCACCAGTTATAAGCACTAGGGCTTACGTCTGGACCCATGTAGTAACCACGAACTACTGGCCACGTCACATCATAACCTTGCTCTTTCGCAGTAGGAATATCGGTCATCGTCCCGCCCAATCTTTCATCTGCAAATACTGCTAATACACGTAATTTACCTGCATTGGCTTGCGGCATAATCTCAGCAATACCGGCACTAACAACAGTAATATGATTGCCCATCACTGCTGTGATCGCCTCGCCGCCGCCTTCCATGGCAACATAAGTCATGTCACTAGGCTTAACACCAACGGCTTTAGCTAAAATAGCGGTTTGCATCCAATCTTGACCACCAACACTACCGCCAGCACCAAAGCTGATCGCTTTTGGATCTTTTTTGAGCTCAGCAACTAACCCAGCTAGATCTTTAATAGGAGAGTCTGCATTGACTGCAATAGCGCCATAATCAGTACCAACACCAGCTAGCCATTTCACGTCTTTTTCAGTGAATTTACCAAATTTACCTTGCGACAAATTAAGAATAGAGCCGGTAGAGAAGGCAATAATGGCATCGCCATTATCCCGATCATTGGCAACGATTTTGTTATAAGCAACAGCGCCGACGCCGCCTGGCATATAGGTGACGCGCATAGGATCTTTTAAGATACCAGTATCTCTTAAGCCAGCTTGAGCAAGCTTACACGTCAAGTCAAAACCACCACCTGGTTTGGCAGGCGCAATACATTCTGGACGTGAAGGGGCAGTAAGCTCAGTTGAGCCATCTGCGGCAGTCGCATCTGTACTGGCAGTTTCGTTTGCATTGTTACAAGCAGTCAAAGATAGGACAGACAGGCCAAGAGCCAGATAGGATAGTTTTTTCACACGACACTCCTTGTGTGTATTTTTACAGTAAAAATTCAATAGAATTTTGGCCAAAATATAAAGTTATTACAGGTGAAGGTAGCATTCGATTAATGTGTCTCATTAACTTCATAAACGTATGCTTTTCATTACTATGCAAAAGTAACAGAATATTTTAAAAATAACAAGAAACATATGTATGTATGTATGAATTTTATAGTAATATATTAAATTGAAGGCGGCATAAGGTCTCCTGTTATAGCAATATGCAGGATGAATAAATGATATTGATTTCTTCGAAAAAAATATTTAAATTAATTAAAACAAATAGATAAGATGATTTGGTGATGGCGAAGATTATTGAGACATCCTAAAAATAACGTTGATATCAGTACCATTACGAGGCTATGACAACGATTTAAGAAGTTATGAATTTAGTGAGAAAAATAGATATATTGGGATCAAAATATAGCAAGCATATTTAAAAATATTTAAAAATCACGGTATATTTTACCTATGAGAAGTTAAAATATCAGCTGGATAAGTAAAATTGCGAGTATTCCGATACCAATATCTAAGGGCACTGCCTTGAATAGTAGCGCATTAAAAAGCTTGTCTTTGTTTATAACGACTTGAGAAGCGCCTAACATCAGACTACCTCCTGATGAGAAAGGCGAGAGTGATGAGCTTTGCGCGCCCACAACAATACAGGTAAATAATAATAAAGGGCTTAGTCCAGAGGCAACGGCTAGGGGTAGCACCATAGGGAATAAAGTAGGGGCGACTACCCCGAGTGTACTGGCAAATATTGACATAATGGCGCTAATAACAAAGACTAAAATCGGTATCATCCAGATAGGTACATTGGTACTTAGCCATTCTGTCAGCTCATAAATAACGCCTATTTCTACTCCGAGGCTGATTAACATACCAACACCACAAATCATAATGAGGGTATTCCAAGGTATTAGAGCAATCACTGCTTTTTCATCGCCTAATTTTAAAAATAAGCTCACTAAAGCAAAAAATATAGCGATAAAACCGATGTCAATCCGAGCGTTCAAAAACTGAATCGCTGATACTTGTGGCATGAGTAGATTTAAAATGGGCACGATAAGTACAATAGCCATCATAATAAAGATCAGTACAAGAGACTGTTTTTGCTTACTGTCAAAGGGCTCTGGTATGGTCGTCTGAATCGCTATTTTGCTGTTCTTGGCATTGATAAAGCTATAAGCACCCAATACAATCATAGGCATTATAAAAGTGACAGCGAACACCCCTAACACATAAGTAAAGGTATTGTCATTTGCGACGCCTGCGCCGCGCATCAGCTCTCTAAAAATAACACCGCTTTGTGAGGTGATAAAGTTAGCACCCGCTAAGGCACCATAGTTCACCGATAAAGTAGCAATGACAAGATTCAAGTTAGTGCGTTTAGACAACAGCAGGATCATTGGTGCCATCGTCGCTAAGACGGTGTAATAGCCGGCTCCTAGGCCTGCAATAATCGTGGCAACAAGGAAAATAACCAAAGGTAAGAATGCGGGAAAGTGACGGCACTTATAGATTAAATGATTAGATAGCTTCTCTAAAGCACCGTTAGCTAGGGGAAAGTTATAGAAAAGCGTCACTGCAAAAATAACAAAGAAAATTTTGAGAGGCCATAGCTCAACAATTTCATGTGCCTTCATCCCCATACCGAAACAACCGATCAGATATGAAAATGCAATAGCAAATAGGCCAATATTAATCTTAGTGGTATAGCCCAAAATGATACATATCACGATGGCGGCGAGAATATAAAAAGTCACGGCTACTCCTTGACCTTAACTGTATGAGTTCTATAAAAAACCATAGCAGTTTTTACAGAGTAAAGAGCATTGCGCTAATATTGACGGATAGCTTTTTATATCAGAAGCTCATCTGAGCTTTAAAAGCGTATCATTGAGTGGAATGATAGCAAAAAATTTGGCATTAATTAGGAAAGATTAATCATAAAAATATAATAATGCTTTAATATTAATGTGATACCTATCGAATGCGCTGAAAGCTTAAGAGAAATTGATCAGGGATAACGTAGTTTTACAGCAATAGCAGTGCTTGACGAGATTGAAACAGTTAATAAAAACCTTTCCACTGTGGTGAAAAAAATGCTAAATAATTTCAAAGAATTTAAAATGCCACGTTATGAGCAAGTGCGATGGCATATACAGACGTTACTGACAGAGAGTAAGTGGGATGAAAACACGCCCTTACCGACGGAACAGGAATTTGCAGATAAGTATGAAGTATCTGTAGGAACTGTCCGAAAAGCTGTCGAAAAATTGGTAGAAGATGGGGTGTTAATAAAGCAGCAAGGCAAAGGCACCTTCTTAAAACGTCCAGATTTTGCAAGCTCATTATTAAGGTTTTTTAAGTTTCGTGATAAAGATGCCCGCTATGTCACACCGACGGGCATAATTAAAAAAATCATGGTTGTAGACGGTATTGATGACATTAATAAAAAACTAAATATAGGTAAAAACAAAGCGCTCATTTATATAGAACGTACGCGTATGGTTGAAGACAGAGTCTTGTTAAGTGAAAAGATTTGGTTACCTAAGAGTCGCTTCCAAGCCTTTGTAACCCTAAATCCTGAAGATTTCGAGAATCTTCTCTATCCGTTTTACTATACAAAGTGTGGTCAATTCGTATCGTCTGCTGTAGAGACGCTGTATTTTATAACCGATCACAGTGATGATTATCTGGGCAACAATAAGCAAGAAAACTTAGTTAAGGTATGCCGCATTGCGAAGAATCTAGAAGGCGATCCTATCGAATATAGAGAATCATATGGACTGGCAGAAAAATTCAGTTATGAGATTAATATTATTTAGCGGTTTATCAAAGTAGTGGTCGACTCATTCAGATTATTTGAAAAGGGATTATGCAATTAATAATATGTAAAACTGATACAGTGTTTATAACAACTTTATTTAATTAGAGGAACGATGTATTACTGAATCGAATTTCGCAAGCAAGTAATGCATAGCATTAAAAAAAGCATGACGATAAGAGAAGCGGCTATCACCTGAGTACCATCACCATTCGTAGCTGGCACAGAAGTTGGCTCTCAAAAAAACTAGGGATAAACCACCAACTAAAATACCGAATGAAGCACTCTTTAAAAGACGTTGAATAATATCCTGATGATTATCTGTATGAACGGGCTAGGCGCTTTAACGGTAGTAAGACAGGTATGCACACTGCTTTAAAGCGTCTTGGAATCAGTCAAAAAAAGACCTTAGAGCATCCAAAAACTTGTCCAATAAAAAGTGCGATATATCAGAATAAGCTTGATAGCTTTACGCAGTAAGGCTTCCCCATTATTCATATGGATTAAAGTGGCTTTGAGGCTGTAAGCATAAGACCTTACGGATATGCACCTATTGGTAAAACTTGTATTGATCGCTATAACTGGCAAGCAAGAAAGCGTACTAATATTATTGGTACGCTCTATGAAAAAATGCTGTTTGCGCTTGATTACTTTGAGCAGAATATCAATAGCAATATATTTTATCACTGGTGCAAACACACGCTTATCCCAAGCCTTAAGACTAAATGCGTGATTATTATGGATAATGCTAGATTTCATAAAAGCAAATGCATTCAAAAGCTACTAAACAGAAATGGCCATCGTATTCTATGGTTGCCACCTTACAGCCCTGATTTAAATCCCATCGAGAAAAAATGGGCACAAGCAAAGTTTCTACGCCAAAGCTGGATGGAGAACGATCTGTCTAAACTGTTTCATGATATGGGCTGTACTAATTTTATTGTGGACTGACTATAGCACTAATATCAATACTTATATTTTACAGTTGACACTATATGTCTGACCGTTTGCCATGTTTACGTTCATGACACCATAGTTTGCTTTGGTGTGCCAATCATAGCTCATCTAAGGGTCAGTGCTATTAACATAACGAGCACCAGAAGCTGAAACTGCTTGATTCAAGGTGAGTTTTTTATTATTTATACCCACTTTAGGCAACGTCACATTTAGATTGGCAATTTGACCATTATCCTGACAGGACATAATAGTTGTTTGATCAGTGCTAGTCATAGGTGCGTTAGTAGCACAATAGGAGCCGCAGCCATTAGTTTTTCATAATAATCCTTATAGATAAATATTAGGTTGGAAGTCAAATAATTAAAAAAAATTATGATAATGCAAACTAGAGTTTTTCTGCAAGTCATTGTTATCGTGCAATATTAAATTAGAGCTTAGGCTTGCCATTGCTTGTTATCTTGATGAAAGTACCACGTCATTATTATAGGCGCGAGCAGGCTTAGCCAAATACCATAAGTAATCGATAGCCCTTGCGCTACTGTGATATAGCTCAGCAAAATAATAAAGGTGGCAAGAATAAGAGCCGTCATATTGTGACTTGATTTGCGGCACATTAAGGCTCGAAGTAAGGTTAGGGTTACTAAAAAGCCAAATAGCATGATCATCAATAATCCCATAGCATAAGGCTGAGTGACCGTACTATTTAGAGTATTTGCCCAAGCATCGGTCACTAAATTAAGCGCGCTGCCTAACGCTGCAAGCGTAGCGAAAACAAAAAAGTGCCCATAGCCAAATAAGAATAAATCATAACGACGACGCTCATTGTCCAAAATAGTACCAAACGGGATCGTAAAATAGAGCCACCATAAGGCAAAAACCAATGCCACAAGGCTTGAACCTAATAATATAATAGCGCTAGCAGCAGACTCGGAGTTGACTAAAAAGGTTCGAATGCTATTACTAACTCCTAGCACGCCTTCGCCTAAAACAATAATGGTCAACAGGCCATAACGTTCAGCCATATGATGAGGATGCCAATTGATGTTCTGTGCTGCACGCGCCCAAATTGGCATCAGTAATTCAGCGGCTATAAATAAAAATAACGCAGGCGTTTGTATCGAAGCAGGTAGAAATAACCAAAGTATCCAAACACTTTGTAGCGTTAATAAGCCAATAATACTGCGACCAGCCACCCGTTTGTGACCTTTAACTTGCTGATAAACACGCCACCACTGGCTACAACTGGCCAATCGCATGATCGCGTAACCAGTGACTCCTATCCATGTCAATCCTTGCTCGAAAAACTGATTGATGTTGGCTGCAATCATTAATGAGCCAAACATTTGCAGCAATACTGAGAGACGATAGTACCAATCATCAGGATCGTAGCCGGAAGCAAACCATGTGAAGCTCGTCCAAGCATTCCATAAAATAAAGAAGGCGATGATAAAGGTCAAAAACCCTAAAAAGTCATGCGCAAGCAAGCGCTGGTAAAGGCCGCTTGCGGCTGCTGAAACGGCAATGACATAAACTAAATCAAATAATAACTCTAGCGTAGTTGAGGGTCGATATGGCTCAGTGGGATCGCGGGCGCTTATTGTATTAATGGTAGGTATAGTGATCATTTAAGCTTGTCCGTTAAGTGTTGAGCCGTAAGTGTTTATCAAAAATTATCCCAGTACGGATTATCGCCAAAACGTTCAGCGATAAAATCAATCAAATAACGACAACGTTGCGATAAAAATCGATTTTTAGGATAGACCGCATAAGCATTTAAAGTGGGTAATTGATATTGCTGCAGGATAGGCACAAGCTCACCGCTAATTAAGGCTTGATACGTAATAAAAGTTGGCAGAAAAGCAATGCCATGACCTTTGACTGCCATCTCCCGCAAAAAGTCCCCATTATTGGCTTTTATTTTACCGTTTACGGCGACTTGATGCTTCTTACCTTGCTCATCTATCAGTTCTATCGTGCTAGATTTGCTCATACCATATTGTAAAAACTCATGTTCTGACAGATCGTCAAAAGTCTTTGGCGTACCCATACTCTCTAAATATTCGGGACTGGCGCATAACGCATAACGAATCAGTGCTAGACGTTTGGCTTGATAACTGTAATCTTGCAACTCTCTAATACGAATCGCTAACTCAAACCCTTCCTCAATCAAATCAGTATGCCGATCAGAAAAATCCAGCTCAAACTTTAACTCAGGATGCTGATTGGCGTATTCATCAATAACATCGTTTAAATGCATCAAACCAAAGGACAATGGTGCTGTCATCTTTAATGTCCCTTCGATACGCGTCGGAGTACCACTCGTCTCTTCATTCAGCGCATCCACTTCGCTGAGTATATGGTGCACCTTTTGATAATACTGTTCACCAGCTTGGGTTAAGTTTGATTGACGCGTGGTTCGGCTAATCAGTTGACTGCCCAAGCGCGTCTCTAACTCCTTTAAACGCCGGCTTACCGCAGATTTTGCGATGTTCAGTTGCTCGGCAGCCTTGGTAATACTACCTGCTTCGACAATACGCACAAACATTGCCATATCTTCTAATTGTCCCATGTAAACCACCTCTTAATTGTTCTTTAAATAAGAACTTACATTTGTAATTATCACGGTTTATCTAGTTATAAGCAACGAATACAATAGTCCTGTCACATAATCAAATAAAAGCTTAAAAAACATTCTATTACTGGAGAAAACCCATGGATAAACTACAAGAGCTAAGCGCTCCTATCGGACGCCTGTTTTTATCAATGATTTTTATCTTTTCAGGCTTTACCAAAATTACCGGTTATGCCGCTACTCAAGGTTATATGGAAGCAATGGGTGTGCCTGGGATGCTATTGCCTTTGGTTATTGCTGTTGAACTTTTCGGCGGCCTTGCTATTCTCTTTGGTTTCAAAGCGCGCTTAGTAGCGATTTTAATGGCTGGTTTTAGCGTAGTCTCAGCGCTGCTTTTTCATCAATTTTGGATAGATGAATCACAGATGAACCCTTTCATGAAAAACATTGCGATGGCGGGTGGTTTCTTGATGATATTTGCTCATGGAGCAGGTGCTTATTCAATTGATAACAGTAATCATCGCAGAATATAGTAGAGTAAATGGCGTAGAAAATATCGTCTTATCATCATAATCAAGGAGCCGCTATGAGCGCATCCCTAAACATCGCCTTAATTATTGGCAGCTTGCGAAAAGAATCTATCAATCGTAAATTTGCAGAGCTTATGGTATCGCAAATGCCTGAGAACGTAGTGATAGAAGAAGTACACATTTCCGATTTGCCTGTTTATAATCAAGATTATGATGACACGACCATTGACAGCTATGAGCGTGTCCGTAAACAGCTTAAGAACGCCGATGGGGTATTGATTGTCACGCCAGAGCATAATCGAACCATGCCTGCTGCCCTAAAAAACGTCATCGATATCGGCTCTCGTCCGTATAAAGAAAGCGTTTGGACCCATAAAAAAGTTGCGGTAGTGACGGCCTCGCCAGGCAGTTTTGGCGGTATCAATAGTGGCCTTGATTTCAGAAAAAGCCTGCAAATGCTGTCGGCACAAATGATGATTGATCCTGAAATTCATTTAAGTCGTGCAACTGACAGCTTAAATGACGATGGCAGTGTTAGCCCGCGCACACAGAAATTCTTACAGCGCTTTGTGACTGATTTCGTGGATTTTGCAGGACATACCAGTGCCTAAAGCTGTCGCTGATAACAATACTCTAGATCGTAAGACACCAAGCTTTTGGCAACGCTATCAAGCGCCTATACTATTAACGATAGTTGGTGGGGCGATTGATACCATTGGCTTTATCACTTTATTTGGCTTTTTTACCGCTCATGTCACGGGTAACTTAGTACTGGCTGGTAGCGGTTTGGTTAAAGGTGAAGATGGCTTGTGGATCAAGCTGGCATCGGTGCCACTTTTTATAATAACGGTGGTTATTACCAAAATATACATTGATAAAAGCCGAAAGCAAACGTTAGTACTCAGTCATTTGTTTTTAGCAGAAGCGCTATTTTTGAGCGCATTTATGATAGCAGGATTGTCCTTTCAACCTTTCACTGAAGCAGGCGATATATCGGTCGCCATTACTGGTGGTTTGGGCTTAACGGCACTTGCTATTCGTAATACGGCTAGTAAAACAGTCATCAAACATATGAGTCCTACGGTATTAATGACGGGTAATACGACCCAATTGGGCATTGGTCTGTCAGATTATATTGCCAACCGTAGCGCTGATAATGCCAAAAAATTGGGGCATAGCGCGGCATTGGTTATCAGCTTTGTGATTGGCGCGCTCCTTGGGGCGGTGCTGTACGTCAATCTCAGTTATTGGGCAGTCGGTTTGTTTGTCATTCCTGTGCTGTACCTATCACTACTAGCGCGTAATCCAGAGTTCTTACAGCATATTAGCTAATAAAAGTTTTACCATTATTGAGTAATGCCATTAATCGTAAAAAGCCATGATGATTTGTCATGGCTTTTTTTTGGTTCATATTTTCTTAGGCTTTCGCACCATGAAACACCGAATTGTCTTGGTATTGTAGATGCTTATCAATATAGGATTTCACATAAGGACAGGTTGGTTTAACGCGCAGTTTTCTAACGGCTGCACAATCTAAGATAACCTTAACTAAGTAACCAGCAATACCACGACCACTGAGCGACTCAGGTACGAATGTGTGCTTATACTCAATACCTTCCTCACCTGTGGATGTGGTAAAAAACTCATACTCTTCAAACGCAACTTGATCATCGATATGAATTTCGAAACGTTTTTGAGCTTTGTTGTCGATAACTTCATTATTCAATGTATGTAGATTTGACATGGTTTACCTCTCCTTATCGTTAATATTTTTTGCACCCGTTTATTGGTACTAACGGGTGGCGCGAATGATGGCGTGACTATTATATTACGTTAATTCTAAGCACCTATTGTTCTATAAATAAGAATAGTTATTTGCAATAATCACTGTTTATCTATATCTGCTCAACAATTATAATAGGACCATAGCTTAAACAAGCCAATTAAAAATAAAGGATAACTTATGAAAACGATCTATCATGCAGCAGATTCTCGTGGCGATGCTAATCATGGCTGGCTCAAAAGCCGTCATACTTTTAGCTTTGCCAATTATCATAATCCAGAGCGTATGGGTTTTGGCGCGCTACGGGTCATCAATGATGACTTTGTTATTGGTGGTCAAGGTTTCGGCAAACACTCACACCGCGATATGGAAATTATCAGTATTCCTCTAAGTGGGAAGCTAGCTCATGGCGATAATATCGGTAACGAAGGTATCATCGAAACGGGTGAGATTCAGGTCATGTCAGCGGGTACGGGTATTACTCATAGTGAGATGAATGGCGATGCCAATGAACCTGTCAAGTTTTTACAAATTTGGGTGATTCCCAATAAAATGGGTGTGACGCCGCGCTATCAGCAAGTACGTATGGATGAGCACATGAAAGCTAATGAGTTTAACCAAGTGCTCTCGCCAAACGCGGACGACGCTGGGGTTTGGATTCACCAAAACGCTTGGTTCCATATGGGTCATTTTGACAAAGGCGTGACTCAGACTTATGATTTAAAAGATGTCAATAACGGTGTTTATGTCTTGGTACTAGAGGGTAAAGTGACTATCAACGGTAACGTACTTGATACTCGAGATGGTCTTGGTATCTCAGACACCAAAAGCTTCACGATGGATGCTGATGAGGACGCTAGAGTATTGCTAATGGAAGTACCTATGTATTAATTGATACAAAAAATAGTAGTAATTCATAATCATGTATTCAAGAATCTATAACTATCTATAATAAGAGGTGAATGATGAGTATTCAAACCCTAGAGCCAAGAATGGCCGATGTTGGCGGTATTCCTATTGCTCGTCTGCTACCTAACACTGGCAAAAAACCTATCGGAGCCTGGTGCTTTTTAGATCACGCTGGTCCTGCTGACTTTGGTGAAGATGAATTAGGCATGCAAGTGGGTCGTCATCCGCACACCAATCTGCAAACTTTTAGCTGGATGTTAAATGGCGAAGTACTGCATAAAGATAGCTTAGGTAACGAGCAAGTCATTACTAAGAACCAAGTCAACGTCATGACAGCCGGTACGGGTCTAAGCCAAGGCATCAGTCATACGGAACAAAGCGTGTTTCCAGACACTGGTGGTTCGTCGGATGCGGCGCGTGCTATCAGCATGGTACAGCTCTGGATTGCACTACCAACGGATCAAGAGATTGAGCGCGGTTTTCATCATTATCCAGAGCTACCAACGTGGACGGAAGATAGTGTTGAGATGATTCTGACCACCGGTAGCTATACCAATGTGTCAGGTCAGCACTTTGAAGCGCCTACTATCCAATACTCCAAGCTGGTCGGTATCGACGTGTACTTTACCGAGGATGGCGAGGTGACGCTCACTTTAGAACCAAGCTTTGAATACGGCATCTTAGTCTCAGAGGGTGAGATAGAATCTGAAGGAAAGGTATGTAAGCAGGATCAACTCTTTCGTTTCCACGATAGTGATGTTGCTAATAACGAAAGCATTAAATTGGTTGCTAAAAAAGGCACACGTGTGATGTTTATCGGCGGTGAACCATTAAATAACCAAGTCCTACTCTGGTGGAATTTTGTTGCTGACAATAAAGCAGAGATTGAGCAATCCATCATCGACTGGAATAATGGTCATGAGCGTTTCGGTAATGTCGACTCTGATATGAAACGTTTGCCAGCACCTGAATTACTTCAAGGTTTTAAAGGTTAAAGGTTGGTTAGTATTTAAATTTATAACTTAGTTCTTAATCACGTAAACTCATCAATAATCACTGGAGAAAACAATGTCAAACCTAAAAGACTTACAACAATTGGCAGAAAAGCGCCGTTCTATCTATGCATTGAGCAATCAATTGCCAGTATCAAATGACGAAATCGTTAAGTTAGTTGAGCATGCGGTTTTGCATACGCCATCCGCTTTTAACTCACAATCGACGCGTATCGTGGTGTTATTCGGTGAAGATCATGAAAAATTATGGGATATTACTGAAGAGACACTCAAAGTGATTGTTGGCGATGACGAGAAGTTCCAAGGTACTAAAGATAAAATTGCAGGCTTTAGAGCGGGTGCGGGTACAGTATTGTTTTTCGAGGACAAAGGCGTCGTGAGAAACATGCAAGAAGCCGCCTCTTTATATGCGGATAAATTCCCAATCTGGGCACATCAAACCAGCGCGATGCATCAATATGTAATTTGGACGGCATTGGCGAGTTTAGATATCGGTGCTAACTTGCAGCATTATAATCCTGTCATCGATCAGAGAGTTGCCGATGCTTGGGACATCGCTGATGATTGGGAATTAAATGCGCAAATGGTGTTCGGCGCTATTGAGCAGCCAGCAGGCGATAAAGCGTTTCAGCCAATTGATGAACGTATGAAAGTATTCAGTAAATAATTTTTAGCGTTAAAGACCGTATAACCAATGAAACTGCTATGAAAATATCGTAGCGGTTTCATTGGTTTTTTTATAATTATAAACTGGGGTAATATGATGTTATAGCAGACTATAACTAATGTAGTAAATCCTACTAGCCCAGTTGTTTAAGATATGCCTATAGAAGAATTCAAGATCATCGAGCGCTTTAATCGGATGCTTCGGAATTTAAGAAGCGTCGGATTAAGGGTTATCTTGAATACTAGCGTTTATAAATATATTTAATAGCCAATTACTGTCAGCAGTCATTAAACTATCTTTATTAGATGAGGTGCTAAGCGCTAATGGCTATGTTCATCATCATGCCCAGCTTTCACACCAAACCAAGTCACATGAGAGGGTGTGAAATTCAGTGTTATTTTTGACTCGATTTCACCATCTTCAGCATCAATTTCGATGATTTGCTGGTTTGAGTCATCCATCATATAAACCATTTTCGTGTTTGGGTTAACAATAAATGAGGGAACCGCTTTGCCTTCGATGCCATTAGGGAAAACATTTAATACGGCAGTTTGCTTATAATTTTGTGCGACATCCAGTATGTATAACTTGCCAGTATCATCGAGTAGCATTAAATGCTCTCCGTGGGCATCAAAATCATAGCTGACAACACGGCGACGGCTGTCTGTTGTCCAGACAATCGGTGTCATGTTTTTACTGATAGGATCAACACGGTAAGGCTGACCGCAAGCGCTGCCAATGGCATAGTTATGATGGTGGTTAGTGATGAATGAGCCAATTCGAGCAGGACTACTGCTTGTACCATCACATTGAATATTGGTTAGGCTGCTGGGATAGGAAATTTTTTCGGCGCTGAATGTGTCTCCGGTTTGTTTGACGCTTAAAACGCCATCGCTACAAGCAAAGACACTGTAATCTGTGACGCTGCCACTGCCATGCAACCCCATGCATTTTGTCTCAAAGGTTTGGCTTATATGATAGTGATCACCATGCTGTTCAAATACAGAGAGCGTATCAGCCAGTGAGCTACCAGTTGTCTGATAACGCTGCGAGGCAATCACATAATTGCCTCTAGGTTCCGCTGTACCGTGCATGCTGGTATTAAGCTTTTGATAAGGCAGTGTACCATCGGCAATACCGGTATCTGTTACGAGTACAAATCCAGCTTCTTTTACAGGGTTTTCTATGGGGTTGCCTGTGGCACCCAAACCATCAAAAAATAATCCAGCTTGCTCACCAAACGTTTGAAAATGTACAGGACGGGTATAGTTGAGCTGTAATGGCATTTTTGCCGTATCACGAGCATATGGGTGATCATGATCGCCATGATTTTCAATCTCAAGCCCACTATGATAAAAATTGACCGTGTTGTTAGTACGATCCATGACGACGGCGTAATGACCATCTGGACTACTTTGTACGGCATCGGCTTGACCTGTCAAAGGTAAGGTTTGTATCACTTTATCTTGAGCAAGGCTATAAATGTAAGCTTGACTGCCATCTTTTGCAGTGATAAATAAACGACCTTGTTCCATTTCAGTGCTGACAGCAGATTCATCATCATGGTCATGATCGTCTCCATGGTCGTGGTCATGTTCTGAATCTATGATTGGTGTTTTCCTATCATCTGATGACCCGCAGCCGCTAAGTGCTGAAACGGCGATTAAAGAAGAGAAGGCGAGCGTGATGGCACGGCTCAAAGCATTTATTTGATTCATAAAGGACTCCAGTCATAAGTTATGAGGCTTATGACAATTGATTACGGATTGCTAGTTACTGGTGACTAATGAAAAGAGAGTAGGCTGTTAGAAGTTATAGGTGATACCCGCATTGAAAGAGCGCTCTGGCATTGGTACTTGTTCAGCCAAATAAGAGGCATGATTATAGGCAAGCTCGTTTAGAATATTTTCGACTTGAAAAAAAGCGGTGTAATCATGAGCGCTCGAACTGTGATAGACAAGCTTGGCATCAACCATGTTGTAGCTCGGTGTATTGGTTTCAAAATCAGCAATGTGATCTTGCTCAAAACGATGATACCCAGACAGCACCAAGTCAAATTGACCAAATTGAGAGGTAATATCACCACCAATACGAGGCGCTACCAATCTTGGCGCGTATTTCCGTGTAAGGCTTCTATCATCTAGCGTGATGAGTGCAATATCGGCAAAGCTGCCAATACTAATATTGTCATTAAGATAATAGCGTGATTGAATTTCACCACCATAATGCTTGGCATCGCTTTGGACATAATCCACTAAACGAAAATCTGCAGACTCTCCTTCAGTAGCAATGTCTTGAGTTTTTGCATAAATATAATTTGCGCTGTCGTTATAAAAGACAGAAATACTACTATCAAAACGATTGCCATTGTCGTAACGCAAAGTGAATTCTACGCCATCAGTAGATTCTTCTTCTAATTGCCCATTGCCACGCTCCCAAGTATTGGTTGCAAGATGGGCGCCATTAGAAAATAACTCTTGTGGAGAAGGCAATCTTTCAGAATGACTGATTCTGGCTGACAACTGCGTATTAGGCGTAAGATATTTGCCACCTTCTAAACTGACAGACGTTCCAGCATGTGTTTTTTCGATGTTATTGTCGTTATCTATTAGGCTTTGAAAATCTTGACGACCGCCAAACTCAATATACCAAGGACTTTTGCCTTGTTTTCTTAAAATACTAGACGTATCGAGAGGAGCGTCTTTCGTCGTCTCACCATGATTATGACCAGCATGGGCATCAATTGTAGATAATGACTGACCTGCAAATTTATCAGCATTCTGTATTTTTGCGCCAAAATAATCTGGCGTGAGTCGTTCAATGAAAAACAAACCGACCTGTGTACGATCGGTTTGCGGCAAATAGCCTTCTAGCCCAACAGCAGAAAACCGGCTGTTTGTGTAATCTAGACCGACCACACCTTTCATAAAACCTAGATTACCTGTTTTATACGTGCTATGTGTGGCTTGAGCTTGAGCACTAATGGCTTTGTTTTCAAAAGTTGTGCCCACCGCACCTTCATCTATTTCATCGTGACGATAATCGGTATAGCTGAGTTTCGTATTGATGCTATCGACGCCTATCATGGGTAATTTTCGCTCTGCATGGAGCTGATAGACGTTTGACGTCATATCGACATAGGGCGCTTCACCATGATCGTGGTCATGTTCATGATCCGCCTCACAGCTCAGTTGGTTAGTCAGTACGCTATCAGGTGAGCATTCATTATGCACATGAAAGGGCAAGCCATATTCTGAGGATAGGCGCTGATATGATGCACCGATATAGCCCATATCAGTCACATAAGACAAGCCAATGCTACCATTGTCTTGCGTGTACCAACTGTTGGCAATCTCATCGGTATCCAAATGTGGTACTTGGATATTGCCTTTATCCGTCTTTTGGTAATACCCACTCCATAGCCAATTTTCACCGATACTACCATTGAGTTCTGCATAACCTAAATAACCGTCTGTGGCTTGTTGACCAATCAATGCCAATTTTCCGTTGATGTTGTTTTTAGGCTTTTCTTTAGGAATAGTGTCATTAACAATATTGACCACACCACCGATAGCACCGCCACCATACATCAACGCTGACGTGCCTTTGATTACTTCAACTTGTTTGGCACCTAGTACAGGTACCGCCACTTGATGGTCTGGTGAGATTTGTGACGCATCTTGTACGCTCAAACCATTTTGCATGACTTGGACACGCGGTGCGCTTTGCCCTCGAATAATGGGTCGGCTCGCACCTTGCCCAAAACTATCAGTAGACACGCCCACTTCATTTGCTAGTGCATCACCAAGCGTACTGCTTGTCTGAGTAGTGAGCGCATCGCCAGTAACAATACTGGTTGCGGTTGCCATTTCATTCGCTTGTGGCAATAAAGGGTTAGACGTTACCACTATGGTGTCTAGAGTTACCGAAGGGTGGGTCATATCAGGAGAGTTTAGGTTAAAAGATGAGGGTGTCATAGGTTTGATGTCTACTATCGTATCCTGTGCATTGACCGACAAACTTGCCATACCTAAAGCTGTCGTTACTGAGAATACAGTCGTTACCCGGCGAATACTAAAATTAACTGAAGATACAGAAGTATAATCAGGTTCTCTTAATCTGTTGATATGAAAAATTGGAGACATGAGATTACCAAAATAAGAAGTTATATAGGGATAAATAACGATAAGAGTAAATATTTTAGTTATGTTATAATATAACATAAAGATATACAAACTTTATATTTCAGTAAGGTGTGCATATTAGCTACGCTTACACAAGGTAACTTCAATATTTGACTTTCTTTGTGAGTGATAAATGTCACAGTCGTTCAATGAATGTGTTGGTACTGAGATAATGATGAGTATGTCGAAAGTTAGAAAAATGAATGTGTTAAGGACTATGGTTCATGAGAATATCAATCATAAAAAGCCTTATAGATCTCTGGTCAATGAATTGACACGTCTGAAATATAGAGCACTTTGTAAGCCAGTCTCTGAAGAAATAAGAACGGTAGGTAATAAATCAATAATAGATCGTCTGGACTAATGACAGTGTGCAGGAATTCAGCACCAGAGGTTAGGATTTCACATGGTTGAAGATGTTATATTTTGGAAGTTTAAAACCAACTTTGAGTGATAACTTGAATAAAAAATAGCTAGTTTAGCTTTAACGGCAGTTGCGAAGAACAAACATCGTATGAAGGGGCAGGCTTTAGAGTAGGTTTGTCTTTATTTACGAATGCTATTCTATACGTTTGGCGCAATTGAATAGCTGGCTGTAGGCTATTAATATCAGTAATCTAGATTTTTTGGATAATCGCAGTGTATTTGTTAAGCAGTTCAATATTATTTGAGTGACCTAATCACCTAATAGAATCAGCTCTATTGCTTATTAATGCAAGGTGTTACCTTTAATAGCGCCAGTGCTGCTAGATTCATTAGACGTCGAAACCTCGGACACTCCAAGTGGCTAGGCGCTGTGTAAGTTGCCGCATGTTTCATCCCATCACGGATAGCGACTAATTTTTGAATCATTTCATCCAGTTCAGAGGCTTTGTTCAGCAACAAATATCGATCAACATCTAGAGTTTTTTCAGACCCTAATATCCCAGCAATCTCATCCAATGAAAATCCTGCAACACGTCCTAAAGCAATCAAGGACATAAGCTCTAATATATCTTTGCTGAAAACTCGGCGGATACCTTGCCGACCAACAGAGCGAATTAGGCATTTTTTCTCATAAAATCGTAACGTTGAAGTAGGAAGACCAGACTGTTTAGTAACCTGCGAAATATCTATAATGCCCTCTGGACTTAAAATTGTATGCAATCATCACATTGATATTGAAACCAGTAAGAGAGTCATCATGGATAACGTCGTTTTTATAATATTAATCGGTATTGGCGCTACCGCTGTAATGGACTTATGATCATTACTCAGGAAGTATTTATTTAATATTCCACCGAGCAACTGGGGAATAGTGGGGCGTTGGATTGCTTACATGGGTCAAGGGCGGTTCCGTCATGACGCTACTGCAAAATATAATACTATTCATGGTGATCTTTTTATTGGGTGGAAAGCCCATATTTTACGGACAAAAAAAGCCCCAATCGTGAGATTGGGGCTTTCTAAATATTTGGTAGGCATAAGCAGACTCGAACTGCTGACCTCTACCATGTCAAAGTCGCTCAACCAAAGTACATATTATGACAATATCTTACATACATTGATATTTATGGCCTATAGGCATTATAAGATTAAATAATCGTGATGTAAATTGTAATCGAATAAAATTTAACTCGTATTTGGGCACTATATTTTTATAGTGTTTTTACCTCCACTCAATCACTGCTTAGAGCAAAAAGCCGCGTAATTTTATTAAAAATCTATCTTTAATGTTTCGATTGTTAAAGCCGATTTTCTGGTTTTAAAATTTCTAGGTATTGTTTCTATTACTTATATTCATGAGCATTCAAATTGGATTGAGTGGCAATGGTCGGACAAAGCACTATTGCCATTGGTTAGTCGTGTACGAATTTTACAAGGCCGTTTATTAGGAAAACTGCTAACGCTAGGGTTTGAGTTAAATGTTGAGGCGCAATTAGATGCGGTGACTTTAGAGATTGTCAAAACTTCTGAAATAGAAGGTGAGACGCTAAATAATGAGCAAGTTCGTTCCTCAGTTGCGCGGCATTTAGGGTTAGATAATGCCAGTATGCCAACCACTACTCGTGAAATCGATGCCGTGGTAGAGATGATGCTAAGGGCCACCTATCATTATCAACAGCCACTATTATTAGATGACTTACTCGGATGGCATCGCGCATTATTTCCAAATGGATATAGTGGGCTTTATCGCATTGAAGCAGGTAGCGTCCGTGATGATAGTAAAGGGCCAATGCAAGTAGTGTCTGGTGGGTATGGTCGCGAGCGGGTTCATTTTGTTGCCCCGAGTGCGGATAGGTTGCCAGATGAGTTAGACAGATTCTTATTGTGGTTTAATACTTCGTCAAATGAGCAAGATGCTATAGATTTAGTCATTAAAGCAGGTATTGCTCATTTATGGTTTGTGACTTTGCATCCATTTGATGATGGAAATGGACGACTAACACGAGCAATCACAGAACGAATGCTGGCAAAAAACGATAACAGTGCCCAGCGCTTTTATAGTATGTCAGCGCAAATTCTTAAACAGCGTAATGATTATTATAAAATACTAGAGCGCACGCAAAAGGGTGATACTGATATCTCGGATTGGTTGGTCTGGTTTTTACAAACATTAGAGCAAGCACTCATTGCTGCTCAAGAAACCACGGATAAAACTATTAGTAAGTCAGGCTTTTGGCAAACGCATCGACAGCACGCTTTGAATGATAGGCAAGTAAAAATGCTAAATACTTTGCTGACTAATTTGTATGGCAAGCTCACTACTAAAAAATGGGCGACCATGACTAAGTGTTCTATAGACATGGCACTACGAGATATTAATGATTTGATAGAGAAGGATATGATGCAAAAATCTGTAGCATCAGGACGTAGTACGAGTTATGAGTTGGTCTTATCATAAAAATTATATTGATCAAGTCTGTTATGACAGAAATAAAGTATTCGAATAAGCCGTAATGAATACGATCAACTCAATGATCTAATATGAGCGGTTTTTTTTACAATAGAATATTTTAAGTAGTCTATTAATTAATTAACATTTTTTTGATATTTTCATATTTGGATGGAAGTAAACAGCAAATCAGAATTTTTTCAAAACGATAGTCTTCCAAGTTAATATTTATGGACTTGACTCCCTAAGTTTCATCTTACAGATTTGATGGTAATGACAGTCTGCTAAGTATTCATATAGATAGTTATTTTATTTAATACACTTCTTATAAAATCAAAGCTATTATAATAATTGCGATAGTTTAAACTATCGCAATTATTATAACTTTACTTTCGATAAAACTTTATTTCAATAATTTCTCTAAAACAGAAAAACGCGAAATAACCAAAAAATCTAACAACGCTATAACGATGATGGCGATGATTGCTGTGGGAAAGATTATTGCTACGACAATAAGAATAATCGCTAACCATGTTGGTATCGATCTCTTAATACCGCGTGCTGGTGGGTTTAACCCGATAACCTCCTGAGTATTAGGCCTACGTTGCCACCACATCACATAACCACTGATGCAGATACCGATGACTGCTAGGCAAAACAGTACGTTAGCGAGTATGCTCCACCACCCAAGCGTTCCCATATGTAGGGCAATACCTGCTGCCATAAACTTCCCAAACGCGTTGTAGTCATCATAGCGAATATCTGCCAATACTTTACCCGAGTAACGGTCGATATGTACAGTACGGTCAGCTGTGGGACTGTGCATATCATGGCTCATGGAATCTTGGCTGAGTGTCCAAACGCCTGTACTATCTTGCGGTACATTCATGTGGTAACGGCCTACAAACCCTATCTCATGTGCATACTGATTTACCGTATCTACGTTAATAGGTATATTGGGTGCAATACCATCCTTACCTTTGGTCGTGCCAGAAATTGGCATGGGTGTTAGCTCAAGTACCCAAGGCACTTCCTTAGTTTTCCCTGTATTTAAGACGCTACCATGTGTTGGCGTGCTGCTTGAGCCATGAACATGAGGGGTTGCTTCGCTCATGTCCATACCCGCATGAGGATCATCGGGATTGATTGAAATAGGTACAGGAGCTACGCCCCATTTGCCCGCAGGAAATTGACTCCATGCCTGTACCACTTTGCCACCCCAAATACCTGCCCATGCCATACCAGAAATACAAAAAAACAGTAAGACAATCGATATCCAACTTCCTAATGTGGCGTGAATCGTACGAAAGAACGAGCGTTTTTGTTTCAAGCTCGTATCCCCATCAGGGACTAGCATGGCTTTGACCGATTTGCGTTTTTGCCACCACAAATACCAACCCGTTAGGATCATTAGAATGGTCAACGCCGCCGTGGTTTCTTGGATATAATCCCCGACCGTTCCTAAAAGCAGTTCTCCATGAATGGCATCAAAAGTGTGATATAAATTACTTTGCGTCGGAATGCTTTTGACGATGTCTGCCGTATAAGGATCAATAGCCACCATATTATCTTGACTGTCTGATCTTACTTGAAACAGCGCAACGGTATCAGGCTCTCGTGGCGCGATGTATTTGACAAGTGTACTACCAGGCGTGCTTTCAAGCGCCGCTTTGGCTTGAGTGGAAACAGGCGCTTGTACCGTGGTTTGTGGCGTAACCGTCAAGCGATCGTAATCTCGGCCCGTCGTATTCGACATCAATAGCATGCCGAGCGCAGAACAAGCAAGAATGATTAAAAAAGGGGCAATAAAAATCCCTGAATAAAAATGCCAACGCCATACAGTAAAGTAATGCTGAGAATTTTTTGGTTTCTGACTTTGTCTACTCATTAGTAGATCCTTAAATAATAATTGGCTATATGGCTCTGCTTTTAAAGCGACACGCATCATTTTAAGTCTCGCTATCTAAATGATGACAAGCGCTAGAAGCAGAGTCAGACTATTTAGTTTTCAGTGGTCGTGATTCATTTGGTCGTGATTCATTTGCTCGTGATTCATTTGCTCGTGATTCATTTGTTCATGATTCATTTGCCCATGATCCATATGTCCATGCATATTTGCCATGACCATTGGTACAGCGACAACGGCCAATCCCGATATCATCATAATCGCACCATTCAATTGCCGTAGACGTAGACGCCCAATATGATGGCGTACCCAATTGACTGTTTCATGAGTAGCAACCAGCATAGGAATAGTCCCAAGCCCGAAAGCAAATATCAAAACAGCGCCTGT
Organism: Psychrobacter sp. PG1; assembly: GCF_014897815.1. Classification (GTDB taxonomy): domain Bacteria; phylum Pseudomonadota; class Gammaproteobacteria; order Pseudomonadales; family Moraxellaceae; genus Psychrobacter. The sequence continues at coordinate 21,812 of NZ_JABUZG010000024.1, read as the reverse complement.
TAGGGGATCATGACCTACAACGGCAATGAGTAATGCACCATATACAAGACCGCATGGTAAAAAGCCCCAGAGCAAACCCGCTGCTAGTGCGCGAGGAACCGTATTTAAGGGAAACACTTTTGTGCGTAGCGGTGCTAGTGCTTGCCATAAGCGCATACCAAATCGCTCAAGCTTGTTCAAAAAAGGTAGACCGAGCATCGTCAGTCCTACAAACACCAAAACCAGCCCCAGTAAGATGCGAGGCGTACTATTACCAACCATCAGTGGGGCTAATACAGCCGTACCAATCAGACCAGCGACCAATCCTAATAGCGCATAACTGAGTAATCGACCTAAATGATAAGTGGCTATAAGACCGCGCTTTTTTGCTGGGCTAACGTCTTTCATAGACAGCCCAAATGCTGCGACAATCCCACCACACATACCCAAGCAATGCGGTGAACCAAAAAATCCCATTAACAACGCTGCTGTTAACAATGCCATAGTCATAAACATGACTCCTAAAACATAATTGAATCAGTTATTCAGTTTTTTGCAACAACATACAATCCAAGCCACTTACGAGCTTAGATGAGATACTTACTGAATAGGTACTGATATAAATAAATAGCATTTCAAGCCCAATATTTTGGGCAAACGAGTACAAGCCAATCAATCAAAGCAATAAGTAAGCTTATTGATTGATAGCAAGTTATCAATGCACCAATAAAGTATTGAACTATGAATGTTTAAGGTTATTGAAATATGACTTGAGGGGGAGCGCGGGTGAGAGGCCGTAGAAAATGACTAGGATAGTGAGTGGTTGAGTGATATAAAAACGCGACTAATACGGCGGGCAACTCAAACAAAGCAGAGTCAGTGTGTGCAAACACTTTTGGTGTAAGCACCGCCGTCATAGAAAGACAAATATCACAGCTAGAATGTTTTACAGTATCTGGATCAGAGCTTTCAGCGTGATGCTTGCTATGTAATTGTTTTGACGACAGTTCTGTGTGGGTATTTACTGTTGAAGTCGATGATAAGGAATTCGAAACGGTATGATGGTGCAGATGATAAGCTGCGCTATCATCAGGCATATTGTGTGCGGTATAAGTAATATCAGCCTGTATTTGCTCATACTGCTTAGCGGTTGATACAACAGGTGCAAGCTGAATACAAATGCCGTGACCTAAATGGGCATTATCATCCCATAGAGGCGTCAGCAACATTGAGACATGCATGATCCAGGCAAAGCACGCAAGCAGCATGCCAAACCATAACGTTACTGGTGATGAGTGTCGTAGAGTGAGCGTTCGCCACTTAATAAGCATGGGATTATCATCTGTCACCAGATATTTTTACACAGGTAACATTCATAGAGAGAACAGATGTTTTCTAGCAAAATATTCTAACATAAACACAAAGAACGCTATTTTATGACAGTTAATCAGATATTTACAAGGGTTATAACACTAGATTATAGCAATCCAGGGACTGCATATGCACGGTTGCAAATAAAATCACGTCAAAGTAGGCTGAAGAAAGTGCCTAGGATTATTTTCTCTCGTATATATTTATTTTATTGATTTGTAACTATAAATCATGATTCTCTTAATCATAATAAACCTCTCATCGAATCGTTAGTTTACCAAGTATACCTCTACGGTTTGTTTAGCATAGCTAAACAGCACAAAAAAATCAGTCAACCTAGTTTTTTGTGCTGTACGTGGCTCATATGTCGCAGTTTTTATTGCATCACAGGGCTTAGGTCATTTCTTCTCGTTTTTTTCATGCGCAGGCCGATGTTGCCAAGTATCAGCATCATGCCACCAATGATTTGGTAGCCAGTTAACCCCATATCGAGGAAGACCCAGTTGATCACGGCTGCGAAGACGGGAAAAGACAATTCGGCCAAGGTAGCTAATTGCGCGGGGATGGTTTTCAAGCCTTGGTAGTAAAACCACATACCAATGAAGCCACTCAGTAAGGCCATGACGACGATAAGGCTCAGATCCACCGACGTCATCACGGATAACTCATTTGACTGCGTCAAGGCCATGGGCAAGAGCACTAACAGCGCAGCAAAAAATCGACCCGACATAATGGCATTTGCTGGTATATTCTGATGGGACAAATACTTACCGCATACAGTGGCAGCGCCCCATGCGATCACCGCAATCAGCGTGTAACCGTAGCCTTTGAAGAGACTTATTGTATCGCTTGAATAGTGCCATTGAGCGTTGCCCAATGCGTGTAGATCTGGCCACATCATCACAAAGCTGCCCAGTAAAATGACTGCCGCCCATTGTAAAAAACGCCCTTCAATATGCTCTTTTAGTAACCAATAGGCCAGCAAAATAGCAACGATAGGCTGAAGTTTTTGCAGCAAAATAACGATAGTAGGATTCAAGTAACAAAAAGCTTCGGTAAACGCTAAGGTACCCATAGCCGAGCCAATGCCACCGATAAAAAACAAGCTTGAAAATCCGCTGATCGACATATGACGATAAACATGGCGGTAACGCCACAACATGGGGCTGACAAATAATACCAACGTAACGTGTTCGATAAGAACGATTTGTAAGGTTGAATAACCGGCGCCTAACAACGGATAGCGGATTAAAGTATCCAATGCCCACGTAAAACACGCGATCATGATAAAGAATGTTCCTGCCATCTTGATTTTCTCCAATCAATAAGATGTACAGGGGTGATGAGAATAAATAGTACCAAGCTCCACGTTTAAAAAAGCATATATAAAGCCCCTATTACTAAGCGCATTAAAAGCTTGGTCGATCTTCTATCATCCGGACTGTAACCGTCGGCTCTGGCATCTCACCAGATCTGCTGACCCTTGTTCACAAGGAACAAGGCGCTCGCGGGCTGTTTAACTGGATGATATCATCCAAGAAAAAATACCGCCGGTGGGGAATTTCGCCCCGCCCCGAAGTTCGATTAATGTAAATTTACGTGTCTAATTATAAACCCATACGCTTCCTTAGGAAATAATTGATACGCCTTTTAAACTCATTAAGGACGCAAAAATCTGCCTGCCATGCCAACGCTTTGTTCATGACTTGCTTGAACATGTCTAAATACTACGAAGACTTAAAAAATTAAGCTATTAAGTCAGTCCACTCTATAAATGGATTATCCATCAATTTCCAATGTTCAGGACCTTCTGCCATTTCTTCATCATTAAGCAAGCAATTATTGAACTTATCAATAAGATTTGACTCATCCATCTCCATGCCTATTAGCACAATCTCTTGACGCGCATCGCCTGTACTCGCGTGCCAATTACTTTCTATGATGTCACGGTTTTGCTGATCTTGTGGCCATTGCTCTTCAGGAATGGTTGCCCACCAATATCCAGCTAGACCATGTCTAGCCATCGCACCCGCTTGTGACCAAGAACCTGCCAGTTTGGGATGAGATGCTAGCCAAAAAAAACCTTTAGATCGAATCACACCTTTCCACTCTGTATTAATAAAATCGTAAAACCGCTGCGGATGAAAGGGGCGTCTAGCACGATAAACAAAACTACTGATGCCATACTCTTCTGTTTCAGGTGTATGCTCCCCTCTAAGCTCTTTTAGCCAACCTGGTGCTTCAGAGGCTTCATCAAAATCGAATAAATTTGTGTTCAATAACTTATCTAAATCTACTTGACCAAATTGAGAAATTTCAATGTTAGCCCGCGGATTTAACGAGTGAATAATTGCCAGCAATCTTTCTTTTTCAGCATCTGAAATCAAATCAATTTTATTCAACACAATGACGTCACAAAATTCGATTTGATCAATCAATAAGTCGACCACGGTGCGTTGGTCCTCCTCACCCAATGATTCGCCTCGAGACTGTATACTGTCATAAGAGCTATAGTCCTTTAAAAAATTAAAGGCATCAACGACGGTCACCATGGTGTCTAGACGGGCAAACTCACTGAGAGAAAAACCATCATCATCTTCAAAAGTAAAGGTTTCCGCAACAGGTAATGGTTCAGAAATGCCAGTTGATTCGATAACCAGTTGATCAAAACGATTATCTTCTGCCAGACGTCGCACTTCTATCAATAAATCTTCTCGTAAAGTGCAGCAAATACAGCCATTACTCATTTCTACGAGTTTTTCATCGGTTCTGGACAACTCAGCTCCACCTTCTCTAACCAATGCTGCGTCAATATTTACCTCAGACATATCATTTACGATAACGGCAATGCGTCTACCTTCACGATTATTCAAAATATGATTGAGTAGCGTAGTTTTACCTGCGCCCAAAAACCCGGACAACACAGTCACAGGCAGTTTTTTTTCGATGGCTAAGGAATTACTCATTGGCTCTCTCTTCTCTATCAATTTATATAAGGGTTATAAAAAATACTTGAAAAATATAGGTACGTAAGATTATGAAAAATAAAAAGCATATCGATTGGTTGCGTTTTTGTCTTAAATGGTGCGAGACAAACAAGGTAAGGATTTACTAAGGTGGTCAGGACCCCAAGTTTGGTAACCAGCACTAGCGGTATGAATTTGCTTAAAACTATAAACCTTAAGTCACATGTTTAACGCCGCTCCTTTCTCCTACCAGAACGTACAAAATCTTTTTTTAGCTTCTAAAATTTATATTGCTTCTAATGTATCTAGCACCTCACTACCTATACGGAAATTTGTATAGGTGAAACAGTAAACATCACTATAGTTGCCAAACATTTTGTAATGTTATAACATAACAATAAATAATTCAACTGAGTTCTAAATATTAATGATTAACGATCTTCCTGATATCTCTGAAAACCTAAATGTAGCACCACATTCTTCTTGTTTAGACTGGGTTGGCATGGAGAATATTGCCTTACCTATTTACATAGAAAATACGCTTTGCCCAAGTCAAGTCAATGCTTTCGTGAGCTTAGATGACCCTGCTGTCAAAGGGATTCACATGTCTAGGCTATACATTCGCCTACTAGAATTAGTCAAATTAAAAATACTCAATTTTTCGCACCTCAAAGACACATTGCAAGATTTCCTCAAGAGTCACGAAGGCTTATCTAGCAATGCAAAACTACATATAAAAAGTCAGCTATATGTCGAGCGTCCCGCATTGATCAGTCCGCTGACTGGCTGGAAAAGCTACCCTTTTGAGCTGGTCTGCCAGCTCATTGATCAGCAATTTTTCTTTGAGGTTCAAGTTGAGATCCCGTATTCATCTACTTGTCCTTGTTCGGCTGCCTTATCACGTAGTTTGATTCAGCAGCAGTTTCAAAAAGCATTGTCAGAGAAACGATTTGATCTGACCAATTCAGAAGAAGTTATCGATTGGTTAGGGACTACCGAGGCGATTGTTGCAACCCCGCATAGTCAGCGTAGCGTGGCCCAATTAAGGTTTAAGGTCTCAACTGAGTTAGCTGAACTGCCACTCATCGCAATCATTGACCAAGCAGAACACGCCCTTGCGACACCTGTGCAAACAGCGGTAAAACGGGTAGATGAACAAGCTTTTGCACTGGCAAATGGACAAAACTTGATGTTCTGTGAAGATGCCGTACGGCGGTTACGTCATACATTCTTAGACTATGCCAATATTTTAGGATTTAAATTCAAAGTCATTCATGCAGAAAGCCTGCATGCACATGACGCTGTTGCAGAAGGTTCATGGCAATGGTGAACGCAAGCACGTCTATTTTCTTAGCAATGGAACATGGCAAAAAAGGTCAAAAGTACTGCTTTGATAAGGTGATGAAGCAGATTCCTTGGAATGAGCAAGGCTTGATAGCAGCGATTGCACAAGATGCCCAAACTAAAGAAGTATTAATGTTGGCTTGGGTCAATGCCGAAACGCTCATAGAAACCTTAACCACTAAAAGAGTCTGCTACTGGTCGCGTTCGAGACAAACTTTATGGCGCAAAGGAGAAAGCTCTGGTTATCACCAGCAGCTTATCGATGCCAAATTAGATTGTGATGGAGATGCTGTTTTATTTTCAGTTCAGCAACATGGCCCCGCCTGTCACACCTTGCGACCCAGTTGTTTTTATCTAGGCTTAGAATTGACACAAGTATCAATCTTAAGCAATCCTTTATCCAATACCAATAAGATATCTTATGATTCGTAAAAACCCATCCGGCGACCTTCCTATCATCGATCAAACGGCCTATGTCGATCAAACGGCTATTATTTGCGGCAAAGTTATTATTCATGCCAATGTCTTCATTGGGCCTTATGCTGTTATCCGCGCTGATGAAGTGGATGCACAAGGTGAAATGGAACCTATTATTATCGGTGCTAATTCAAACATTCAAGATGGAGTAGTTATTCACTCCAAAGCTGGGGCCGCTGTCACCATTGGAGAAAACTCTTCTATTGCTCATCGCTCTATCATTCATGGGCCTTGTAAGATTGGACATCATGTCTTTATAGGATTCAATAGTGTCTTGTTCAATTGCAGAGTCGGTAATAGAAGTGCAGTGAGACACAATGCCGTTGTGGATGGACAAGACTTACCTGATAACTTTTATGTTCCTGCTATCAGTCATATTCACCCCACCACTAACTTAAGTGACTTTCCACCTATGGATGTATCGCTTAATGAGTTTTCAGAAAGTGTGGTAAATGCCAATATCGAGCTGGTGCAAGGATACAAGGCCTTACAAAATGAATTTTAGCAACCTTCCAAAAATCATCATCCGCAATGCTGTCATTGTGAATGAAGGCATTCGGGAAATGGCTGATGTACTGATAGAAAATGGTCGTATCGAAAAAATACAGCCTAGTATTACCGGTGTTTCTCGTGCAGAAAATATCGATGCAGAAGGTGGCTGGCTCATTCCAGGTATGATTGATGATCAAGTGCATTTTAGAGATCCAGGGGCACCGCAAAAAGGCACTGTAAAATCAGAGTCGATGGCGGCGGCGATTGGTGGTATCACAAGCTATATGGATATGCCCAATACGCAGCCTGCGACACTAGATTTGCAAGCATTACAGCAAAAGAAGTTAAATGCCGCAACACATAGCATGGCAAATTACGCCTTTCACTTCGGTGTCAGTGCCGATAATATTGATATTGTCGAAAACCTAGACCCTAAGCTTGTTAGTGGCGTTAAAGTTTTTATGGGAGCGTCTACAGGCAATATGCTGGTCGACGACCCGCAAACCCTAGAACGCCTATTTTCGAATGTGCCTACTATTTTGTTGACGCATTGTGAATCAACGCCTCGTATCAAAATGCGCGAGCAACAGTATAAAGAAAAATACGGTGCCGACATTCCTGCCGTCATGCATGGCCGTATTCGTGATAAACAAGCCTGCTTTGAAAGCTCAAGTATGGCGGTTGCACTGGCTGAAAAATATGGTACTCAGCTACACGTATTACATATCACCACAGCTAAAGAGATTTGTCTGTTTAAAAACCTACCACTCGATAAAAAGTATATTACCGCTGAAGTTTGTGTGCATCATTTAAGTTTTGATGATACTGATTATGAAATGCTAGGACATCTCATCAAATGTAATCCAGCCATCAAAACAGTACAGGACCGTCAAGCATTGATTCAAGCGATCTCAGAGTCTAACCGTTTGGATATTATTGGTACTGACCACGCACCGCATACTTGGCAGGAAAAGCAGCAAAGTTACTTCAATGCCCCAGCTGGATTGCCCCTTGTACAACATGCCTTGCCTGCGTTGATGGAATTGGTTGAGGACAAACAGATGAACATCGAAACCATGGTACGCAAGACATCGCATCAAGTGGCAGACTTGTTTCGCATTAAAGACCGAGGCTATATACGCGAAGGATATTGGGCTGATTTGGTATTACTCAAAGAAAATAAAGAAAAAGTCATGGTCAGTGACACTCGTAATTATATGCACTGTAACTGGACGCCTTTTGCACATAAAGCTTTTCGATATTCTGTAGACACCACCATCATCTCAGGGCAACTTGCATGGCATAAAAACCAGCTGTTCCCAAACTGCCGTGGTCAATCTCTTGAAATCGACCGTTAATCACCATAATTATTAATTGCCAGATTACTTATGAATATCCAAATAATTAGTCACCAAAATGCTCAGCAACTTTCAATTGAAGACCCTATATCGATCGCTACCTTATTAGAAACCTATAAACCGCCTGGTTATAAAAAAGTGTTTTTGGCGAAAGTTGGTAGCCGATATGTTGATTTGCAACATCTCATAACTGAAGACTGCCACATCCAGCTTATCACGTCTCAAGATGACGAGGCTTCAATGCTTCAACGTGATTCATTTGCTTATCTTCTTGTGAAATCAGTTTTAAACTTACACCCAAATGCCAAGCCCATACAGTATCAAACCACAGATACTGGTTTTTATTATGATTTTGCAGAGACGCCTAATTTTAACGAAGATCACCTCAATGACATATCAAACGGCATGCAAAATATTGTTCAACAAAAGCAGCCCATAGTAGGTCGTGACGTCTCTCTAACTGATGCTATTGCTTACTTCGGCTCAGAAAACCCACTTAAATCAGAACATTTAAAACAGTATAGAGAACAAAGCGAGTCAATAACGACCTTATTTCAACCACTTGATGATAGTGTGAATGATATCTATATATTCCCTTTGGTTGCTAACACCTCATTTTTGCCAAACTTCAAAATCACTCATGTATCAGGTGCCTATTGGCAAGGTGATGCAAGTCAGCCTATGTTGCAACGAATCTATGTCACTTGCTGGGCTACTCGAAAACAACTGACCGATTATCTGAAGCAACAAGAAGAAGCAGCAAAAAGAGATCACAGAAAATTATCACAGCAACTGGACCTGTTACATTTTGACGAACGAGCACCAGGAGCTGTTTTTTGGCATGCGAAAGGTTGGAAAATATTTCAATTACTGACGGGATATTTACGCCATCAGCAGGAAGAGGCAGGGTATATTGAGGTCAATACACCAGACGTTATGGATAGAGAGCTATGGGAGATTTCAGGACATTGGCAAAACTATAAACAGCAAATGTTTGCGGTAGAGACACCTGATGAAAAAACCTACGCGTTAAAACCAATGAGCTGTCCTGGTGCTGTTTGTCTCTACGGTCATGATTTAAAAAGCTATAGAGAGTTACCACTTAAAATGGCGGAATTTGGTAAAGTTCACCGTTATGAGCCTTCAGGATCACTGCACGGCTTAATGCGAGTTCGACATTTTACTCAGGACGATGCGCACATATTTTGTACCAAAGACCAGCTCCTATCAGAGTGTGTCAGTACCATCCGCTTGATTTATAAAATCTACCAGCATTTTGGGTTTGACAATATTTCTATCAAAGTATCTACTCGTCCAAAAAATAGAATAGGGTCTGAGCAAACATGGGATTTTTTAGAACAGACGCTCATTCAATCTTTGCAAGACATTGATATCGCCTATGAGGTCAGTGAAGGAGAAGGTGCATTTTATGGACCTAAAATTGAATTTACGCTAAAAGATGCGATCGGTAGAGAATGGCAATGTGGCACCATTCAAGTAGATTTAAACCTCCCAGAGCGCTTTGATCTCAGCTATATTAACGAAGATAATCAGAAACAGAAACCGGTCATGCTACACCGCGCTATATTCGGTTCACTTGAACGGTTTATCGGCATTTTGATTGAGCACTACGCAGGTCACCTACCTTTTTGGCTTGCGCCTGTCCAAGTTATGATAATAACTATTTCTGAACACCAACAGATTTATGCCCAGCAAGTCTTGAAGCGACTACAGAGTTTATCATTGCGAGTAGAGTGTGACTTTGGTAAGGATAAACTTGGTTATAAAATTCGCAAGCATACCTTGCAAAAAATACCGTTTCTTTTACTTATTGGAGGAAAAGAGTTGGAGGAATCTAGCGTTAGAGTCCGCACCAGTAAAGGTACAGACTTGGGATTATTACAAATGGATGAATTAGAAAAATTTCTTAGACAAGCCATGGTGAATTAAAGTGAAGACAGATGAGGTTTCTCATATCTCTGATCAAATAGAATGAAGGCAGCATTTATCGAGTGGCGGCTTATACTGCATTAGGAGGGATTACAAGAGCTTAGTATGAAGAAGATTATCTGTATTCAGTCTAATGATATGACGATCAGTCAAGTCTATGATTAGGTCATTTTAGAAGAGGATTTTGACTCACTCGAGTTCCATCAAATTTTACCGATGAAGGCTTGGTTAGTGTGTGTCGAACGAGGTGATAATACCTCGGCGGACATTTGGATTGACGTTGATGACCCAATGGAATTGAAAGGTGAGATCGATAAGCTATCGTTTGCCTGTGTTTTCTTCGCTGATCTTAAAAATGGGCAGGGCTACTCGACGGCATATTTACTGCGTAAGGGGTTAAATTTTCAAGGGAATTTACGTGTCTTTGGTGATGTACTAAGAGATCAATTGAGTCTAATACACCAAGTTGGTTTCGACAGTTTTACTATATGATCCGGCGAAAGGCATCAAAGGCTTGTTCGTCACTTATAATAGTAGCGTATCGCAACCGAACCCAATCGATAAACGGGTTCGTCGCTAGGATTAATGTTAAAAAAGCCTATCCAAGTAGTACGTCAAACAGCTTTTTAACAGCGGCTTGTCTTTGTTCGGTTAACGGGTGGATATAACTTAAACGTAAAAAATTTTTATATTGACCCGATGCCGAGAAAAGTGAGCCGGGTGTCATGATCACGCCTTGCTCTAATACTTTATTATAACTGCGCTGTACGTTGATGGTTTCATCTAACTCTACCCACATAGAAATGCCGCCTTGGGCGTGGGTATAGCGAATTTTGTCACTCCAATGAGTATCTAATAAAGTCATCAGCTCCCTTTGTTGTTGCTTTAGCGTATTGACCTGTTGAGCAAGGTAACGTCGGTAATGACCTTCTTCTAAAAATGTTGCCAGCCCCTGCTGAGTGGATTCGCTAGAGGAGAGCTGGGTAATCAGTTTCAATTGAGTAATCTTGTCGTGCCACTTACCACCAAACACCCAACCAATCCTTAAATCTCGCGATAAACTTTTCGAGAAAGAGCTGCACAGAATAACTTGTCCCTTAGGATCGAATTTCTTCAATGGTTCCGCTGTAAAAGGCGGAAAAGCCAAATCCCCATAAATATCGTCCTCTATGATACAAAAATTTTTTTCAACCGCTAGATTGATTAATGCTCGGCGTGCTTTTTCAGGCATAAATGCCCCAGTGGGAGTGGCGTAATTTGGCGACACAATACAGGCTTTAATCGGCCAATCTGTTATTTTTTCGACCAAATCTTCAACGCTCAAACCTTCTTCAGGATCAGCAGCGACCTCGATAATTTTCAGTTTGAGTTGTTCCATGATTTGCAGTACACCATAAAATGCTGGAGATTCTACTGCTACAGTATCACCGGGTGAGCACGTTGCCATGAGGGAAATGAATAAGGCGTGTTGGCAACCACCGGTAATGCAAACCTGTGATGGATCTTGGTTCAAACTACGGTGGCGGTAGTGACTCACAATGGAGTCTTTTAAGCGCATATCGCCGCTTGAGTCGTTGTAGTAGAGAGCTTTTTGAGTGGGTCTGGAACGCAATGCTTTACTTAAGTGCCGGTTTAAAGTGATGAGGTGATTCGCATCATTGGTAGCACCAGCCGTTGGCAAAATATCAAAAGCGGCACTGCGTGTCATGATGTCTTTTAAGATGGCTGGTACGGTTACTTCTCTGGGAGCGGCGGGTGGGTTAATGCACTTTGGCGAGAGCCGGTCATTTTGTGTCTCTGCTGTGACAAAGTAACCTGATCTTGGTTTAGAAAAGATCAATCCCTCTGCTTCAAGTCGATGCAAGGCATGTAGCACCGTGGCTTTAGAAAAGCCCAAGTTCTGGCACATTTCTCGGACAGAAGGAAGTTTTCCGCTTGGCAAAAAATGATTGGCTTTTATATCTTTGCGTAATAAATGTTCCAGCTCTAGGTATTTAAACTGACTCATAACTGAGCCTTTGTTAATGAATCTGTACCTATTCTAAATTAATTTATTGTGCCTGTTCTATATTTTTTAAAGTTTTACACTTAACAAAGTAATTATTTTTTACTTTCTGACAGTGTAGAGGGTAGGCAGGGCACAATGATTGACTTAAATGCTATTGATTTGGCGCGAATACAATTCGCGTTCACCGTCTCGTTCCATATTATTTTTCCCGCTATTACAATCGGTCTTGCCAGTTATCTGGCCGTATTAGAAGGTTTTTGGCTTTGTACAAGAAAGCCGATTTACATGACCTTATGCCGATTTTGGATGAAAATATTTGCTGTCAATTTTGCCATGGGTGTTGTTTCTGGCATTGTGATGGCGTACCAATTTGGTACCAACTGGAGCCAGTTTTCTAACTTCGCAGGAGCCATTACTGGTCCGCTACTTAGTTATGAAGTGATGACGGCTTTCTTCCTTGAAGCTGGCTTCTTAGGGGTTATGTTGTTTGGCTGGAAAAAAGTCGGTGAAAAGCTACATTTTGCCTCTACTATTTTGGTCGCTATTGGAACCTTAATTTCGATGACCTGGATTTTGGCATCTAACAGCTGGATGCAAACCCCTCAAGGCTACGACATCGTTGATGGTCGCGTTGTACCTGTCAATTGGTTTGAGATTATTTTTAACCCTTCTTTTCCTTATCGTTTAGTTCACATGGGCTTGGCGGCCTTCTTGGCAACGGCGTTATTAGTTGGGGCTTCTGGTGCATGGCATTTGCTAAAAGGCTCTCATATACAAGTTGCGAAAAAAATGTTGTCCATGGCAATGTGGATGCTGCTGATTTCGGCACCTTTGCAAGTGATGGTCGGTGATCAGCATGGCCTAAACACGCTAGAGCATCAGCCAATCAAGGTAGCCGCGATGGAAGGGCACTGGCATCAAACGGAAAAAGGTGAAGGCGTACCGCTGGTCTTGTTTGGTTGGCCAAATATGGACGAAGAAAGAAACGATTTTGCGATTGAGATTCCGAATCTTGCCAGTTTGATTTTGACGCACTCTGTGGATGGGGATATTCCACCGCTTACGTCTGTTGCAGCAGAAGATCGTCCTTACGTGCCTGTGGTTTTCTTTAGCTTTCGTATCATGGTGGCGCTTGGCATCTTGATGATTGTACTGGCGGTAACTGCATTGATACTTCGCAAAAAGGGCAGAATCTACGAGAAAAAATGGTTTTTGCGCTTTTGTGTTGCGATGGGGCCAGCTGGTCTGATTGCCATGCTGACAGGCTGGTTTGTCACTGAAACAGGTCGCCAGCCTTGGGTGGTATATGGTTTGCAGCGCACTATAGATGCAGGCTCGCCCAATAGTGTGACTGCCATGAGTTTATCATTGCTCGCTTTCGTCGTGGTGTATCTGTGTGTGTTTGGTTTAGGCGTGAGTTATATGCTGGCGCTGATTCATAAAGGTCCAACCGTCGATTATTTGTTTGAAGATGATGATGATTTGAGCAAACGCCCAGCCCGTCCGCTATCTGCCGCTGATGGCGTAGAAATTTAGGAGACAGTGTCATGTATTTTGATTTACCGACGATTTGGGCTTTTGTTATCGGCTTTGGTTTGATGATGTACGTGTTCTTAGATGGCTTTGATTTGGGGATTGGTCTGCTGTTTCCTTTTATTAAAGACGAACATGAGCGAGATATTATGGTGAATTCGGTTGCTCCTGTTTGGGATGGTAACGAAACTTGGCTTGTATTGGGTGGCGCGGGCTTATTGGCTGCATTTCCTATGGCGTATTCGGTGATTTTGTCAGCCTTATATGGACCGATTTTACTGATGTTATTTGGTTTGATTTTGCGTGGCGTCGCCTTTGAGTTTCGCTTTAAGGCGACAGAGTCTCATCGTCCAATTTGGGACAAGCTATTTTTTGTTGGTTCCCTAATGGCCACCTTTGCTCAAGGCGTGGCGATGGGCGCTGTGATCATTGGTTTTCAAGTAGACAATGGCGAGTTCGCTGGCGGTGGATTGGATTGGTTGAGTCCATTTAGCCTGTTCACGGGTTTTAGTTTGCTATTTGCTTATGGACTACTTGGCGTCACTTGGTTGGTTGTTAAAACAGAGCATGGTTTGCAGAAAAAAATGCGCACATTCATTAAACCATTAACCTTACTGCTCGTAGCCTGTATGTTCATTATCAGCATCTATACGCCAATGATTAACGACAGTGTACGGGACTTATGGTTTAACGTATCCAATATTATGTATTTGGCGCCTTTACCGATTTTTACGGCTATTTTTGCACTGTTTCTTATGGGCGCGGCGCATTCTAAACAAGAAGATCGTGCTTTTATTTGTGCTTTATGCATGTTGTTTTTAGGATATTTAGGGTTATGTATTAGTCTTTGGCCAAACATTATTCCACCGAGTATTACGATTTATCAGGCCGCAGCACCAACGTCTAGCCTTAAATTTACCTTAGTCGGCGTTGTGTTTATTGTGCCTGTCATCTTGATTTATACCTTTTGGTCTTATCGAGTGTTCCGTGGAAAAGTCGTAGATACCGATGGTTATCATTAGAAAGCAGATAGCAAAAAGATTGGTGTTTACAGAGAGCCAGCCTTTTATGTAAGTAAGTTAGTTTGGAGGAAAGTACGATGAAAAAAAGTCTTCACCAGTTCAAATGGTTACTGATTTTTTGGGCACTTGGCGTTGGCTCGCTTTTGGTGGTCGCGACCATTATACGCTTCGGTATGACCTTGGCGGGAATGGAATCCAAATAAGTATTTTCGAATTTAAAAAAGGGAGCGCGAACACACTCCCTTTTAAGGCATAACTCTGGCTAAGTGCGCAGGCTAGCTGATTGGAATGGTGTTATCAGGGTGGGTGTATTAAGAATTTGGTTTAGAGGCTTGTCTTTGGATACCCAGTTTGTTTATGCCAATAGTGGCTTTATTATCACTAAAGCTGTCTAACCCGTATAAAACGACGGCATACAGTCTGAACTCAATTGATTAAGCTTCGAATGACTATAACAGCTCTCAGATTTGTCTCAATCTATTCATTAGCAGTCAAGTATGAAAAGGGGAGCATCTACATCTACGCTAATATAATTGTTACTTAACAACTGTCTATTCTACTAAAAACTGAACCCCATGAGCGACAATTAACTCATGGGGTTCAGTCTAAAAATTTAAGTTTCTATAAAAAGTAGGTTAGGACTCGTGATGATGCTCATCGTCGTGTACAGTTTTCACCCCGAACCAAGCCAACTGCGATGGTGCAAAGGCCAATTTCATTTTTGACTCAATTTTTTTAGCATCAGGATTGATGGTAATGATTTGCTGACTCTCACTGTCCATCACGTAAACCATCTCAGTATTCGGATTAACGATCAAAGATGGGCCACCATGACTATAGTTCTTGATTCCATTCGGTATAATATTCAATGCGGCTACTTGTTTATAGTTCTGCGTCACATCAAGCAGATGTAAGGTTCCTGCGTCGTCAAGTAGCATTAAATGTTCTCCATGAGCATCAAAATCATAGCTGACAACTCGGCGACTGTTATTGGACGTCCAAACAATAGGAGCAACATTCTTACTAGCAGGATCAATACGGTATGGTTGACCACAGGCCGTGCCAACTAAATAGTTGTGATGATGGTTGGTTACAAACGAACCGATTCGAGCGGCACTACTGCTACCATCTTCATTGATGCACTGGTTATTGATCAAGCTGGCAGGGTAGGTGATTTTTTCAGCACTAAACGCATCATCAGTTTGCTTCACACTCAAAATACCATCACTACAAGCAAAAACACTAAAGTCAGTCACGCTGCCACTGCCATGCAGACCCTGACATTTGGTATCAAACGTCTGGTTTAAATGATAATGATCATTGTGACGTTCAAAGACGCTGATTGTATCAGCGAGTGGACTACCCACTGTATCATAACGTCCTGTACTGATAACATAATTCCCGCGAGGCTCTGCTGTGCCATGCATGTTGGTGTTTAATTTTTGATAAAGAAGTTTGCCATTTGCAATATCTTTATCTGTTACTAGGGCAAATCCAGCTGCCTGTGTAGGGTTATCTATTGGATTACCTGCCGCACCTAAGCCATCAAAAAACAATCCAGCTTGCTCGCCATACGTTTGATAATGTACAGGACGGGTGTAATTTAACTGTAGTGGCATCTTACTGACGTCTCGAGCGTAGGGGTGATCGTGGTCGCCATGGTCTTCAATTTCCAGTCCACTATGGTAAAAATTCACCCCTTGGTTGGTACGGTCGAGTACTAGAATATAATTACCATCTGGACTGGTTTGAAGCGCATCAGCTTGACCTGTTAAATCCAAATTTTGAATAACTTTGTTTTGAGCAAGACTATAAACATAAGCTTTATTACTGTTTTTTTCGGTAATCATTATCCGCCCTTGCCTTAGCTCAGCGGTTACCTCTGACTCTTCATCATGATCATGATCATGATCGTGATCGTGATCGTGGCCTGGTTGCGTTGTTGGTGTTTTGCGATCATCATCTGAGCCACAACCGCTAAGCGCTGTAACCGTTAACAAAGTAGATAAAGCTAGTGCAATAGATTTACTTAGTGGGTGAAACTGAATCATAAAGGTGCTCCATTCATGGGTATGATTTTTTACTAATTATTGTCAAGAAGTCAGACAAGCCAGTACTTAGAGAACTGACGGTTAAAAACGATAGGTCACCCCAGCATTCAATGAACGCTCCGGCATAGGCACGTGTTCAACCAAATAGGAGGCATGATTGTATGCCAGCTCATTTAAAAGGTTATTAACCTGAAGGAAGGCGGTATAGTCATAAGCGCTAGGACTGTGATAGACAAGCTTGGCGTCAACCATGTTGTAGCTTGGCGTATTGGTCTCAAAGTCAGCAATGTGGTCTTGCTCAAAGCGATGATAGCCAGAGAGTACCAAATCGAACTGACCAAATTGAGTTGTAATGTCACCACCAATTCGAGGGGCCACCAATCTTGGGGCATATTTACTGGTAAGATCATTACTGTCTAGCGTTATCAATGCGATATCAGCGAAGCTGCCGATACTGATTCTGTTGTTCAGATAATAGCGTGATTGAATTTCACCGCCATAATGTTTGGCATCGCTTTGAACGTAGTCAACCAATCTAAAACCTGCCGACTCTCCTTCTGTAACGACATCTTGTGTTTTAGCGTAGATATAGTCCTTGCTGTCATTATAAAAAGCAGAAATACTGGTCTCAAAGCTATCGCCATTGTCAAAGCGCAATGTAAGTTCTACACCATTGGTTGACTCTTCTTTTAATTGATCATTACCGCGCTCCCAAGTATTGGTTGCCAGATGGGCACCATTAGAGAATAACTCTTGTGAGGAGGGTAGTCTTTCAGAATGACTGATTCTTGCAGACAGTTGTGTGTTGGGCGTAAGGTACTTACCACCCTCTAAGCTGACAGAAGTACCAGTATGTGCTTTGTCAATATTATTTTCGGTATCAGTCAGGTTTTGAAAATCTTGACGACCGCCAAATTCGATGTACCAAGGACTTCTTCCTTGCTTGCTGACGATGGCGTTAGTGCTTTCATCAGTAGAATCTGCTCTACCACCATGATTGTGACCTGCATGTTCATCAGATGATGAAAACGTATTGTCAGCAAATTTATCGACATTTTCTATTTTTGCACCAAGGTAATTCGGCGTGAGTCGCTCAATAAAAAATAGTCCCACTTGAGTACGATCCGTTTTTGGAAGGTAACCTTCTAGTCCCACCGCTGAAAACTCACTGTTGGTGTAATCTAAGCCAACCACCCCTTTCATAAACCCTAAATTGCCTGTTTTATAAGTTGCATGGGTTGCTTGGGTACGCGCACTGATGGCACTGTTTTTGAAAGTAGTGCCAGCCACGCCTTCATCTATTTCATCATGGCGATAATCGGTATAACTAATCTTGGCATTGATATTATCAACCCCTATCATAGGTATCTGCCGCTCGGCATAGAGCTGATAGACGTCTGAAGTCAAATCAACATAAGGCGCCTCTCCATGAGCGTGGTCATGGTCGTGCTCACCTGCGCAGCTAAGACTGTTAGGATTATTGCTATCAGGCGAGCATTCGCTATGGACGTGGAATGGCAGACCATATTCTGAAGACTGACGTTGGTATGAACCACCGATATAACCCAAATCAGTCACATACGATAGCCCAATACTGCCATTATCTTGAGTATACCAACTGTTGCTAATCTCATCCGTGTCCCAATGCGGTACTTGAATATTACCTTTGTCCGTTTTTTGATAACGCCCACTCCAAAGCCAATTATCGCCGATACCGCCATTGAGCTCTGCATACCCAAGATACCCATCGGTGGCTTGTTGACCGATTAGCGACACTTTGCCGTTTAGGTTTTTCTGTGACGACGGGTTTGGAATGGTGTTGTCAACGATATTGACCACTCCGCCTATAGCGCCGCCACCGTACATCAACGCTGATGTGCCTTTTATGACCTCAATTTGTCTTGCACCCAATATGGGCACAGATATTTGATGGTCTGGAGAAATCTGTGAAGCATCCTGTACAGTCAAGCCGTTTTGCATGACTTGAACACGCGGTGCGCTCTGTCCGCGAATAATTGGTCGACTCGCGCCTTGTCCAAAACTGTCAGTAGATACGCCTATCTCGTTTGCCAATGCATCGCCAAGCGTACTGTTGACCTGAGAATCTAGCGCCTCACCAGTAACAATGCTGGTTGCTGTAGCCATCTCATTTGCTTGCGGGAGTAAAGGGTTTGAGGTAACAACAATCGTATCTAAAGTGGTTGAGGGCATCGTCATATCGGATAACCCGTTATCAGCAGAGGTAGTAAGCTCACTGTTTGTTGACTGAATTTCTGCCGCCATGACAGGTAAGCCTGCCATGCTTAGAGCAGCAGTCACTGAGAATATAACCGTTGTATGTTTGATACTAAAATTGGAGGGTGGTGTAGGAGTGTAATGAATACCTCTTAACTCATTGATATTGAATGACTTAGACATAGTTTTACCAAAATTAAAAGTTACATGAATACAAATCAGTACTGAGATTAATTGTAATGTTATAATATAACATTACATAAGTATATACATAATTCATATTTTGGAAAGAATCTTTATATTTTAGTAAGAAATAGGAAGTAAAGAGTTTTGACTCGCATGAACTCCTAATAATAGTATTGGTATAGATGAGAGAAATTGAAGTGAATATGATTATGCTAATATTAAACATAATAAAGCCGACTGAATTCAGTCGGCTTTATTATGTTTAATGAAAAGAGATTTAGAATCAAGTAAGCTTAGTAAGATATACGTTTTAAAATATATTTACTAAATTTAATTCTCAAGTCAACAAAATACCTATAATTTACTATCCCTAATAGATAAATTTTCATCTGTAATCAGCATCATATGTACAAAAAACCTTATTAGCGGCGAGTACTGCCATTTGTTCGTTTGAGCTCTAGGATCTCGGCTAGCAATACCGATATGAATAGCTTCTAATGAGCAGTTAGACTGCCGCTTAATGTCTTGATAGTCAGTAGATGAAATAGTTTTCATCAATAAAGCTTCGTTGCTACTCATTAGCCAACGCTTCAAAGGTAACAGCTTCTCAGCGATATCAATGAAACGCTGCAACGCCTTCTCATCTTCTGTTCTAAATGGTAGGTATGCTCTGCTAACAGACAGTTTTTCACGACATATCTCAATAAACCAAGTCCAGTCAGTCCCTGACTTTTCTCGTAGACGGTAGGCATTATTTAACAAAAGCGATAGCAATCTTAAATCACTTTGGTATTGAATGTTCAGTGGACTCAGTACAGGGGTGTTTGAATCTGATAGCTTAACAAAGCGAGGTTTGCCGCGTTTGGTAGTGATATCGGTAATCTCGCTGGCACGTTTTATTAAAATATTTGCATCGTGAATAGACATATTTGCCAACTGGGCCGCTTTACTTAAAGGCATCTTTTTATCATAGGTCTGTAGTAGCAGTTGTACTCGGTTTAGACCATAACGACCAAACAGCTCATTATTGGCTGGCGTATTGGTACTCAAGAGAAATTGCTTAGCACGGCTTTCGATCGTAAATTTCGGTGACTTGCGTTTGCCTTCTATGATATTTTTAAATAACAGCTTACGTATACTAGGCATATTGATCATACCGTTATCATCAATGTCAGCATTATCACTGATCTGTCTTGGGCTAATTTTAGTAGATTTGGTAATGTTACACAGTGTTTGTTTGGGTAGTCCGATGTCAGCAACACTCAACGCATAAGTAGCCATCAGAGTAGCAAAGTGATTGTAATACTCAAAGCTCCGCTCAGGCGATAAGTGTCCCATTATACCTGATAGAGCGTACCAGCGATCTTGTCCCTTGGTATGCTCCCCGAGTAGGCCTTCTTTTATACGCAATACGTCGCTTTCGTCATAATCGGTGAGTGCTTCTACGAGATCTGAATGGCCTACTAGCGCTAAAGATAGGTTGCTCACTGCCGTATGCCTAAACCCATGAAAAGTATGCTCTGCTACATTATCATCTACCGATATGTCTTTTAAGACTCGTTTGAGTAACTGCAACGGAACATGGTCATCAATAGGGCGCTGATCCGATGATAAGGTAAAGATAAATTTGTTTGAACTGTCGCCAATATTACTCTGCACAAAATTAATAAAAAAATTCAGCTCATTAGGTTTGAGGAGAGCAAATAAGGGAACGCGGCGAATACTACTTTGAGTCTTAGTTGGACGGTAGCTATTGGGCCTTATCACCACTGATGGTACAGCTGTTTTTAAGCCTTCGATGTCATTATACTTAAGACCCAACAGCTCTTTTTTGCGCATCCCAGTACGATAGACTAAGATAAATAAAAGCGCGAACATCTCCCGCTCCAATATATCTACAGAACCCAGTATCTGCGTAATAATGGCTTGGTACGCTTGCGGTGATATCAGCTCCGCACGTACACGCCGACCATTTTTGGACTGCTGGAAATTCACAGAGGGAAGGTTGTATTTGCTTTTGGCAAAGTTGTGCATACTCTTTAATAAATTGGCAGAATATCCAATATCAGTATTGTTTCGTACGACAGCTTTGTATTCTAAGATGTCTTCATAGAGCTCTTCAAACTCTTCTTCTGACCAAATATCAAGCGGCTGCGCTGTTGTGAAATATAACCATTCATAGCCTATGGTCCTAATATATTTCAAAATAGACTCATTACTAAGTGATTTTGACTCTTTTCGATTGAGTAAACTTAGCACCCAATCTAATAAAATTTTTTCACTTAAGTCATCGTATTATTCATAGCGTTTTTGTACTCTTTCGATAAGAGTAGGTGGCTTTTTGCTGGTTTTTTTCTTTTTCTGTTTTTTATCCATTTTGAAGTCTTTAGTCAGGTTCATAATTAAATCAGACTTTCTAACCTCTATCTTTTTGGTAGAACTACTACTAGATGTCTCGTTTTGATTAACAGAGTTTTTGCTGATAGACAGCGTCAAAATATGTTCTAGAACATACGGCTCCTCTTTATGCTGATGTTTTTGGTTCAAAAACCGACCAAAGTCCTGCGTGCTCAGTCCAGCCGTGTTATGCATACCTCGCAGCACCCCAACTGAAGCATGATCAATATCAGCGCCCTCCAGCTCCTCCCAGTAGTAACTGGCGTAATATAAAAACCTTGAAAAGGGAAGTGGCTTAATACCCAAAGGCTTGATCACGTCAGACAAAGCCACAGCCAAGTATTGTTTTATCTTATCTTCTGACAGCTTGGCAATGATAGGTTCAAACTCTACTTGACTACTTTTTGAACCGCCCCGACTTTATCGGAGAGTGATTTACTTGA
>NZ_JABUZG010000017.1 GCF_014897815.1 Psychrobacter sp. PG1 | reverse complement strand
TCATAATACCGCTTTTCAAACTCAAAGGGTGACACATAACCAATCGTGCTATGCAGTCGTATTTTATTAAACCAATCCACCCATTCAAGGGTTGCCAGTTCAACATCATTGATACCAGTCCAGTTCTCCTTTAAATAGTCAATTACCTCAGATTTATAGAGTCCATTGACCGTTTCAGCCAGTGCATTATCGTATGAATCACCAGTCGTGCCGACAGAAGCGATGATACCAGAGTCACACATTTTGTCAGTATAGCGAATGGATAAGTACTGAACCCCTCGATCGCTGTGATGAATCACATCTTTGGGATGGTTCCTATCTGCTATCGCCTGATTTAGCGCAGCCATAACCATATCGGTATTCATGCGATTAGATACTTTCCAACCGACAATACTACGGGCAAACACGTCAATAATAAAAGCGGTATATACCCAGCCGCTAGTTGTTTTTATATAGGTGAAGTCAGCTACCCAAAGCTGATTGGGTTGACGTGCATTAAAGTTACGATTGACTAGGTCATCAGCGCGCTTTTGGTCGTCACGGCTGTTGGTGGTAATCTTGCTTTTGCCACGCCAGACACCTTGCATACCATACTGCTTCATTAAACGCTCTACGGTACACCGAGCAACCTTTAACCCGTCAGCTTTCATCTGCTGCCAGACTTTGCGCGCACCGTAACGGCACTTGCTGTCCCGCCAAATACGTTTAATCTCACCGATGTAATAGGCGTCATGCTGACTGCGCAGTGAACGCTTGTGTGGGTTGTCGCTTAAGGCTTGAACACGATAATAAGTTGACGGGGCAATCGGTAGGACTCTACAGATCAGCTCGACCCCATAAAGGTGTTTATTGTCGTCGATGAAGTGAATCATGATTTTAGTCAGCGGTC
>NZ_JABUZG010000004.1 GCF_014897815.1 Psychrobacter sp. PG1 | reverse complement strand
ACTACGTTCTATGGGTAAGTAAACTACGTTCTATGGGTCGTGAGTGCCTTTATTAACAAGGGCTGTAGCGGACTTAAAAGCTATTAAAAGCATTAAAAGCATTAAAAGCATTTTTTCTTTTTTTTATTAACTAAGAAGATAAGCGCTTTGATCTATCTAAATTTGCAGTATTGGTATCTATCTGTACCTATAAAACAAGATTTTGGCTTAACTCTCGCATAGTAACCATCTTGACCTTTGACGACATTATTAACAACAACAGCCTTCTCTAAACGCTGATAATCAGCCTTACGTTGAGCTATTTCTGTTTTGCTAGGTACAAGTAGTAAAACAGACAATAACGTAAGGGCAAATATGCAAGCACAGATACCCCCTACGAGAGCAGAAGCCTTCCAGCTTAGCGATCTAGCAAACTCCTCTGATAACGCTTTGGTATATTGTTTAGCGCCTTCTTGAGCTTCCTTTCTAACGTTGGTTAATGTGTTTTTGGCATCATTAGCTAACTGCCGATTTTGATCTTGAAACTCAGTCGCAAAGAAGCTCAAACTCTTAAAGTTAGCATCAAACGTTTTATTCATTCTTGTAGACAATATGGATAAATCATTAATACTGGTGGTGGCTAGGTTTACAGTTTGTACTAAGTGATGATTGGCCTTAGCAACATGACCAGCCACGCCTTGTGTTAACTGGTTATGATAGTGATTCAGTACCGCAGACACTTCTTTGCTAACCTCTTTAGCCGCACCAATAGCAATCGCTGATTTGATGACATTCTCTCGTTCTTGATAATCCTTGAGCTGAGCTGTTAGATTGTTTACCAGCTTGGCGGTTGCTTCGTCTCTGTCTTTGGTGGCTTGATCTGTTGCCTCTATTTTTTCTAACAAGGCGGTATTATGTTCTGTCAATGTGGCAATGGCGGTAAGTAGGTCTTCAAGGTTGGGTGTCTCTGACATTTTTATCTTCCTAATCCATAGCTGTGGCTGCGGTTAATCTCATTACTGTAGTCTGCAATGTCTTTTTTTACGCTCTCAATGGCTATCTGTTGCGTCTGTTCGATAGTTTGACTGTGATTGTCTGTAAATGCACTTAAAGCACCTTGTAGGGCTGCTGTGTGCGTTTTACGCTCACTGGTATAGTGTATATTTTTAATCTCATTCAATGCTTGCTGTGATTTGTCGTTAACTAAGTCCGTCAACGCGCCACGCTCATTTGACGCAAGCTCGCGCTGTCTTTGTGTGGTGTTTGGGTTATCTGTGTATTTATCGAGGCTGTGCATGACTTCATTAGCGACTGAAATCGCTAAAATAAGTTTGCCGGTCTTGCTGTTTGGATCAATTCCTTTCTGCGTATACTGTTCTAATTGTGCCATTACAGCTGCATACAGTGATTTTTTGTCGGCAAGGAATTGCTTGTTTTCAAGCGCAAGCTGCCTTGCTCTGTCGGCTCGTGCCTGTTCAACGCGCTCACGTTCGGCTTGTTCACGTTCGGCTTGTTCACGTTTTTGTTGTTCGGCAAGCTCGCGCTGTCGCTGCTGCTCCAATGCTACCTCTTTTTGTTTTTGCTCATTCTCGCGTTTAGTCTTAATACCTTTTGCCATTGCCATCGCTTGTGCCACCGCATCTAACGTGGGGGCTTTAGGCTTTGGCGCAGATGGCGGTTCAGGATTTTTAATAGGTTCATCTGCTGCGGTTGCCATGCTTGGCGTGGGCGAATCGCTACTGATCGCCTGTATTGGTGGCGGTGTGGTGTGCTCAATATCTTTGATTTTATGACCATTAAAGATAATTTGTTCAGCGGCATCATTTACTGTCTGATTTTTGGCAAGTGCTACGTCCCACACCAGCTCGTTACGCTCGTGGATTATTTCGTTGATGGTGCCGAGCTGTGTTGCTGGCGTTTTATCAATCTCGTAGTGCTTGCCTTCTTCTTTGGCTTTCTCTGCTTTTCTTAGCTCTCGCTCGTATTTGTCACGTTCTAGCTTGGTAGCGACTGACCCCATTTTGAGCTGTGGCTCAATATCAATCCCTTGCGCGGCATAGCTGCGACTATCAATCAGTTTATGGTCATGCTCAGCCAGTTTTTCGTTGGCAATCTGCTCCCATATTTGGCGAACGTCTGTAATCTCATGGCTCACGCGTTCCATGCTAAGTGAACGCCGCTTTTTGTCTGATAGCTCAATAGTCGCTTTGTCGGTTAGTATGATTTCATTATTTTCGTCAAGCTCTGCGGTGCGCGTGGTAAACATGATATGGGCGTGATAGTTGCGCGGATCTGCACCGCGATCAATCTCTTTTTGAGTAGGCTCATGAATGGCGCAATCGGCAATGGTGCCGTAACGGTCGGCTAGGGTTTGGGCGAAGCTATGCGCTAACTCTTTTCGGTCTTCTGCGCTTAATTCATAAGGTAGATTGACTAGCCATTCTCTAGCCACTCGCGCATCTTTGCGCTTCTCGGCAAACTCCGCTTTGTTCCATAAATCACTACGATCAATATCAGCGCCCGTAGCAGCCAATGCTGTCGGCAAAATAATATCCGCACTCATCACGCCATGCTTTTTTGAGTAATCATGAGTTTTGCCATAGCGCTTATCTTCAAGCTCAACCCCTGCGCGATAGCTCGCACTGGCAACGGCACTTTGTCCCTTGCCTCGTGATATTGATTTAGTCGATGCGATGAAAATAGCCATTTCTACAAGCTCAGTTTTTTGGTTTTTAGCACTACGTCTTTTCGTAGTGCTGGGGGTGTGGGGGTTTACCCCTGCCGATGTTTTGATTTTATAAATGTATTACCGTAGGGAATAAACATTTGTAAAGTCGAAAACTCGCACTTAGTCAGTGGGACGCAACCATCCGTCAATTAACTATATCATAATAGATTAGATTGACAGATAAGGCTTATCAAATTTAATACTGACATTACGGATCAGACAGAAGCAAACTGGATAAAATGTGATTTAGGTGGCTAAATAGTCTTACTAGGAAACTTTTTAAATAAGAATACAAAAAAGATAAAAGTACTTATTGCAGATAATATAAAAATAATTAACTCAGAGGTACTGAACAAGTTAATAATATACCCTGAAGACGAACTAAGTAAGACGATATCAACCGCCCATAGTATATATAAAGGAAGATTTCGGTAAGGAATATGGGCGAGATACGCCAGTACAATTATACCTAGAAAAAAATGTACGACTAATATTTCAAACATAATTTTTAACCTGTATTTTCCTTGCTAGATATCGCTAAAAGAATGTAAACCACTATACTTATCCCTAGAGATAAGCCAATTAACACTAGAACACCGTCAAGAGTTATTGGATTACGTCTAAATAAATCCAACAGGAAATTCATCAGAAAAAATAGCAGACCTATAGTTATACTTGCCCATAGCTTTATTTTTTTACTTCTGTTAGCACTATTTCCTGATATAAAACCAACAATCATCGCACCGATTTCATCTATCATGAGATTCTTTTATATGAAGAGGTAGTAATACTGCATCAATTTTGTCTAAAAATAGCCAACGTAAGAACAATACTAGAAACATGCCTAACCCACCATAAAACATATCTAAACTGTATAGGTAACCAACATATAAAGCTAAGCCAATGGATAAAAGTCCGGATAAAAAAACGTTGGAATCCACATAATGTAAACATTCTGGACACTGATAAGTCTTAGATTTTTTAAAATCTAAAGGTCTTATTACTTTACCATGACAGCCAGGGCATTCTCTTGTAAACATAGCATCACAAATTCTGTTAATTGGTATTTCAAAGATTTGAAATACCAATCAGTTAAAGTCGATTATACTTAAAGTGTGGCTTCTTATCTTTTGTACTTACTACCATCTGCCTCCAGCACCACCATTACGTCGTTGGTTGCTACTCTTACCACTCCATGCCTTGCCAGTTTGGTATGTACCATAAACCAATCCAGCATTGGACATATGGTGTTTAGCTACTTGACTGGTTACAACACGACCTGCCAAATTTAGCGCAACTGGGAACCATGCTCCTTCAGTTGCTTCCATCTCTTGACTAGAGATAGATTTAACTTGTAAGTTTTCACTATCAGCAAACGCATATTATTATT
>NZ_JABUZG010000018.1 GCF_014897815.1 Psychrobacter sp. PG1 | reverse complement strand
ATTAATGATTGGTTTTATAAAACATAAGGTTTGAGTTTCTCAGCTTGCCGAAACCCTCAGAACCTATGATAATAGAGACATCAAAGGGCATAAACTTATGGCCTATAATATTTTAGATAAAATTATTAATACCAAATAGTCTATATTTGAACGAGCAACATGACAGTTGCCGTTACATATCCAGTAATGATGAGGAACAAACATGATAGATAAAAGTTTATTAGATGCCATCAAAAGTTATAGTGAAAAGATGACTCGTCCAATTACCTTCGTATTGGGTAGTGGCGAACATAGTAAGCGTGCTGAGTTGATTGATTTTTTGACTAAAATCGCTGGCACCACAGATAAAATCAATTTTGATGCAACAGCAACTGATGATAGCTTACCAAGTCCAATTAGCTTTAAAGTGGTTAGTCATGTCGATGGTGCATTGACTGATACGGGTATTGTTTTTAGTGGTATCCCCGGTGGTCATGAGTTTACTTCGCTGATTTTGGCCATTTTGCAAGCCGGTGGTCATACGCTAAAATTGGATGAAAGTATTCAAAAGCTGATTAAGCGTTTTAATAAGCCACTACAGTTTCAAACTTACGTGTCGCTATCTTGCCACAGTTGCCCAGAAGTGGTACAAGCGCTCAACCAGTTTGCACTATTGAACGATGGCATTAGCAACGAGATGATTGATGGTGCTCTATTCCAAGAGCAGGTTGATGCTAATAACATCCAAGGTGTACCAGCGGTATTCTTAAATGGTAAACCGTTTGCCAATGGCCTCCTCGACACGGCAAAATTGATTGGAAAGTTGCAAGAGCAATTTCCTGACTTGTTAGCAGAAGCTGATGACGATGCTGAGCAGTTAGAGCAGCAAGATGTGACGATTATTGGTGCAGGTCCAGCTGGCGTTGCCGCTGCGATTTATACCGCTCGTAAAGGCTTAAAAGTGACGATGGTTGCTGATCGTATCGGCGGACAGGTGAAAGACACGCAGGATATCGAAAACTTAATTTCTGTGCCTTTAACCACGGGTACTGAGCTATCAGCGAACTTTGAAAAGCATTTACGCGAATACGATATTACTTTAAAAGAGTACGTCAGCGTCAAAGAAATCAGTGAGACAGAAGATGAAAATTATCGCATTCATCTAAACACGGGTGAGACGTTTGAGACACGCAGTATTATCTTAGCGACGGGTGCTCAGTGGCGTAAGCTTGGTGTTCCGGGTGAAGAAGAAAACATCGGTAAAGGCGTGGCTTTCTGTGCTCACTGTGACGGCCCATTCTTTAAGGGTAAAGACATTGCAGTCGTCGGTGGTGGTAACTCTGGTATCGAAGCGGCATTAGATCTTGCTGGTATCGTGAAGCATGTGACCGTGCTTGAGTTCGCGGATGATTTAAAAGCGGATCAGGTATTGATTAACAAAGCCAAAGAGAAAGCCAATATCGAATTTATCACTGGCGCAGCGACGCAAGAAATTAAAGCGACTGATGGTAAAGTGACTTCGATCGTTTATCAAGATCGCAGTACAGGTGATACTCATGAGCGTGACTTGGCAGGGGTGTTTGTACAGATTGGTTTAGTACCGAACTCTGCGTTTGTCAAAGGCTTTGTTGATTTGAACCGTTTTGGCGAGATTGAGATTGATGAGCGCTGCCGTACTGATCGCAAAGGTATCTTTGCTTGTGGTGACGTGACCACTGTGCCATTTAAGCAAATTAATATTGCGATGGGTGAGGGTAGTAAAGCGGCATTATCAGCGTTCGAGTACTTGGTTATGCAGTAAGTTATTTCACGCTAAATTTAGTCTAACAAGCCACCTCTTTTGAGGTGGTTTTTTTATGGGTGCTGATATACTACTTGTAAAAATTTATCAATTAACTTATGTTCGTTAATATTTTATGAGAACCTTAATAGTGAAAAATAAATATGCAGTTCGCAAAAATAATCATTGGGTTAAATGTCTGGTTTTTATATCGTTTATATTTAGTGTAACCAATGCTTATGCAGGGCAAACGGTCAATGAGATTCTGAATGAATACTATCCTATCTATAATGAGGCTAAGCAGTGTCGAGGTATTATGGCTAATAACGGTTCATCAGATGGCGAAGGCACACTTTATCAAAACGGTTACTGTATTAAAATTGATAGACAATTAAAGGTACAAGCCAAGCAGGGTACAAGGCTATATATATCGGTCATTGGCGATATCGGTTTTAATGAAGACGGTAGCGAAGCGTATGGAGCACACGTATTTTCTGGTCTAGTAGGCATGTTTGTTCTAAAGCCACAAGGTTCAGGCTGGGAAGTAGAATCTGCCAATCCAGCGATGAATGCAGGTGCTTCTGGTAAAGGTCTAAAAGACTGGAAGCTGATACAAGTTGCCCCTGATAAATGGGGATTTATTAACATTCATAGTGATTCGCATTGGGTTCATTCAGGCTCGGCTTTTGTGTTACTTACGCCAGACAAGAGTAATATTAGAAGAAGCTGGGTAGAAGCCAAGTATGAACATTCTAATGGAGGATCTGGGTCAGCAGGAGGCTGTAGCAACCCTGATGCCAGTACTTGTACACTTTTAAAGGCTAAGCTAGGCGTTGATAAAAAGACGATAATTAATGGTTTTTATCCATTAGAGATTACTCTAAACGGTTTTGAAGATGATAAGGTATATAAAAATCAAGTCTATCTTATTAAGTATCAGCCCCGATTAGGGTATCAAGTACCTAATGATTATCCAATGAAAGATGTAAGCTTTTGATTCATATTCATAACTATATTCGTGTTTCATAAAAATGAACGATAAAAATTTTGAGAGCTTCAAAGGAAGTATTTAAGATGTTCAAATCTAATTTAGGATTACTCAGCTTAAGAAAACTAACGTTCCTTATTACAGTCACATTAATATGCGGTACAGCCTCTGCTGTTGATAGCGTGATAGATATCCTCAAGCAGTACTATCCGCTTTATAACGAAGCATTACAGTGTCATGGTGTCATTGCACCTTCTGGTTCTGTGAATGGTTTAACTAAAGGGCCTTATATGACGGGCTATTGCATAGATATTGATAGGCAAAAGGTCATAGAGACGGATAAAGGTAAACGCTTATATATATTAATTACAGGTGATGTTGGCTTTGATGAAGATGGTGAAGAAGTTTTACGTGGTCATGCCGATAGTGGTTTAGTCGGTATGTTTGTTTTAAAGCCTAAGGGTGAAGGCTGGCAAGTTGAGTCGGCCAATCCTTATATGAATGCAGGCAGTAATGGTCTTGGTTTAGGTGATTGGGATTTAGAACAGTTTGCGACAAATACGTGGGGCTTTATAAATGAGCATGGTGATACGCATCAAGGTTATTACAGTGATAGTCTTGTCATATTGACACCTAGTGGCAGCGGTATTACACAGAGTTGGATAGGTATTAATTTTAATAACGAAAATGCGGGGAAATGCGAAGACGATATGTCAGAGTGTGATGATGTCAAAGCTACTTTTACTGTTGATAGCAGTAGGGTAGTCAATGGGTTTTATCCTTTGGAACTAACCATCAATGGGCGGACAAAAGGTAAGGTATATGCTGATTTTGTTTATCGTATTCATTATCAAAAAGACAAAGGTTATATAGAGCCTAATGATTATCCTTTAAAAGATAACTACTAAGCTCGTTTCCAATGATTCACTTTTAATCAGCCAACACCCCAACCACCGACAGTATCTCACCTGCTTCATCTTCTTTAATTACGCGAGTTTCTTCAAGTGCTGCCTCTCGCCAAGCCTGTAGATAAGGATCGTTTAATATCGTCTCACAATACTGTTTGGTCGTTGATTTCAATACTATGCCAGAGGCATCGGCATACGTTTGCAAACGTAGAATAACTGGTGCGAAAAAAGCATCGGCAGCTGTAAATGAGCCAAACAAGTAGCTGTCTGTTGCGCGATTTTTTAAACAATCCGCAAAAATATCTTCTATCCGAGCGATATCATTTAAGCATGCGTTACTTGGTTGTATCTTCGCCGTCGCTCGAATATTCATCGGCATCTCACTACGAATGCCTGTTAAACCTGAGTGCATCTCAGCGACGATACTTTGGCAATAGGCGCTATTTATTCTGGTGCTAGTATCACTCTTAGCATCAGTATCAGACTTCTTCAATCCTGTCCAAAGATCTAATTCTGTCAAATAATCATTGGCATGAATGGCAATCGCTAAAGTATCCCAGACCGTGACTTTTTCATCATCTTGACCATAGACTAAAACTGGCACTTTGCCTGTTGGCGCATGCTCATCGAGAATGGCTGTCGCGGATGGATGAAACAGCTCAATCAGTTGCTCGTCGAAGTCAATATTGAAAGCTTTGAGTAATAGCCAAGCTCGTAATGACCATGACGAATAGTTTTTATTGCCAATGATGAGTAGCGGTTTTTGCATAAAAAGTCCTATTGAGCTGTATAAGTAGTATTTTATTATGTGCTCAATATTAAAAATTAACCAGTCTATAGTTCAGTAATTTCAATAAAAAACGCCCCTCCAAAATTTGGACGGGCGTTTTTCAGCAGTAGCGATTATATTTAAATCACTATTAATCGTCTAATAAATCCATACGCTTTGCCGCTTCATAAATACCTGTTGAGCGGTTGCCAGTACGGCAAAAGATCAGCATTGGCTGTTCAGCTTGATTAAAGAAATCAGCAAATTCTTCGACATGGTTTTGATTAAGCTCACTACCAGCGAAAGACACTTCTTTATAAGCAAGCCCTGCTTTTTTAGCAGCAGCTTCAATCTCAGCGCTGGTCGGTTGGTTCGGCTCTTCACCATCTGGACGGTTGTTAATAATGGTTTTAAAACCATTTTCAGCAATCATAGGTACTTGATCAGGGGTGATTTGTCCGGTAATACTAATTTGATGGCTCATAAGAGCTCCTTTTTATTTTTTAGCGTAAAAACGAAACTTTTGCGCTTGGATTAAAATATTTCAATAAGGTATAGCGGTTTTTTACAACAAACCTTGCATCAATGCGCTTTGATACAACAATTTAGCACGTGCACCTGTCCCGCAAAACATCAATATCGGTTTAGGCATCGAGCGATAAAATGCTGCAAATTGCTCGACAGTCGCCATGCTCAAACGCTCATCATCAAACGGTAAATGATGATAAGTAAGGTTGGCTTTTGCCGTCGCACTGGTAAAGTCGCCGCTATTGGGCTGCGTTTCTGTCTCGGCATCAGGACGAATATTGAGCACGGAGCGGTAGCCAAGCTCAGCAATCTTGGTGCATTGGCTTGGATAAATTTGCTTATAAATGGTTAAATTATCGGTCATAAGTAGCTTTGGTCGCGTATATTAAAAGACGTTTGGAGGTATCGCATTGTAGCTAAGCGCTATTTTATAAAGGCTGTACTTTAGGCATCTCTTCTAAAGGCTGTATTTTTTAGGGGCTTATACCAATTTAGCATAACACAGCTTTTATCATATCTATATTTTGTCACAGCATAATAATAAGTATGCTTGATTGAGCAACATATGTCTCACAGACCGATTAGACATCTTTTAGCGCATTTACCGCATCCATCGTGCTTAAATAAACTTGACCTGAGAGGGTGGTAATGACCGGAGTATGCTCGATGATGTCCATTACTGGCCCTTTAATAAAGCTAAAGTTTAAATGTTTGTTTTGGTTCAACAGCTCTTGATTAAGACTGATAAGCATCTCTTGTCCGGTCAAGTCAATGTGATTGACCGCTGACATAATAAGAATAATCTCATGCGCTTCGGGATATTGCTGAGTGGCTTGTATGACCCTACGATGGACGGATTCACTATTGCCAAAAAATAAGCTCTCATCGATACGCAGCATCAATAAGTTGCTAAAGGTCACCACATCGTGACGGTTTATATTGCGAAAATGCCCTGTGCCAGCTAGCTGACCAACCACAGCGACGTGCGGTTTACTCGATTGCCAAATGAGGCTAGCAAACGACACCATCAAACCAATCACCAAGCCAGTATTTAATCCAAATATCAATACGCCGATGAATGCCGCCAAAAAGCTGGCCGCATCTAGGCGGTCGCGTTGCCATGCCGACTTCAAGGTTGCCATATCAATGAGACCGATGATTGATGCCATGATGGTTGCGCCCAATAAAGCGTAGGGCAGTGGTGCGAGTGCCTTGCCAAAAGCGATTAAAGCAGCAATCATGACCAGCACGGTTACTAAACTTGCAACTGGTGTTTTGGCCCCTGAGTCGGCATTGATAGCGGTGCGCGAAAAGCCGCCAGCGACGGTAAAGCTTTGAAAGAAACCGCCCGCCATATTAGCAAGCCCCAGTCCAGTCAGCTCACTATTGGCGTTAAAAGTCTCACCGCGCAGGCGTGCATAGTTGCTGGCGACGGAGCTGCTAGAGACAAAGATAATCAATGCCATCAAACCTGCGCTAGGTAATAAATTCAGCGCTTCACCGAAGTCTGGTACATAGGGCAGGGTAAAGGTTGGTAAGCCTTGTGGAATACTACCAATCGTGGCCACGCCGTTCGTGGTCCAGTGTAAGCTGATGCTCAAAACAATCGCAATACCGAGCAAAATAAGCGGAAACAGTCGCTCAGCCCATTTGGCATAAGACGCTGATAACCAAGATTTCCATACCCATTTGCTACCGTAGCGATTGGCCACCAACAGTGCAAAAGCAATGACGCCAATAACTAAGGTTAGCGGATGTAGCTGGCGTGCATACATTTGCATGCTTGATAGATAACCGATTAAGTTATTTCCAGCAATAGGAATCGCAGTCAGATATTTAAGCTGACTGACAAAAATCAATACGGCTGCACCACTGATAAAGCCTGCTGAAACGCCGCGACTGATAAACTGCATAATCCAGCCAAGTTTGAGCCGCCCTGCTAGCCATAACATTGTACCAACCATCAATGACAGCAAACTTGCCATCAATATATACTGCTGAGAGCCCTCTGTAGCATAAGGGTGCAGGCTGCTGGCTGTCATAATCGCTGTAATAGCGACAGGCCCTACTGCTTGCACATTACTCGAGCCTATCCATGCATAGACCAGCACGGGAACGATGGCCGCGTAGAGTCCATAGACGGGTGGCAATCCTGCCAATACCGCATAACCTAAGCTTTGTGGAATGACGAGCACCCCAACCACCAACCCAGCAACAACGTCAGTTGGCAAGGCAGACAGCTGGTATTGACGCAACCAAGCAGGAATCAGACGAGCGGCGATAGAAGGCATAGCAATATGTCATCACAATATATAGTCAATCTTATATAAATCAGATACGGTGTCAGGCTCGCTTAGTCTACTATTGGTAGTACTTTCGCTTGCCTTCCTTGTATCTAAACTATATTGAACCGACTATAGTAGAAAAAATTGAATAAAAGAAAAGAAAAGGTTAAATACAGCCAAGCGCTAAATTTATAAAGTTATGCTGAAAAATGACGCTAACAAGGGATGCTAAAAACGGATGCTAAAAACGGATGCTAAAAACGCAAGCCAACAAACTAGCTATCAGTTTTGGCACAAAAGCGTTCATACAATAAATGTAACACCGCCAAGGCATCGTCACTGGCAATACTATAATAGATTTGCTTGCCTTCGCGGCGGGTCGTCACCAGCGCATCTTTGCGTAGAATACCAAGCTGCTGTGACAAGCTTGGCTGACCAACACCGACTAAGCTTTCAAGCTCGCTGACGCAATATTCTCCTTGAGTCAACTGACATAAGAGTAATAAGCGATCAGGATGTGAAAGCGACTTTAATAGTTGGCTGGCTTGCATGGACGCTTGCTGCATTTGCTCAGCAAGGTCTTTAGGGGCAAAGTCTGCTACGCTAGATGACGCATCATCAATGCTGGTAGTCGAGGTGCTCAATGCTGAAGTAGAAGTAGTCAGAGCAAGCTCCTTATATAAGACATAATAAAAAATTTAGGATTAATAACTAAGATAGGATTAATTATCAATGATATTGCCACGGATAGCAAGTTATCGTTATTTACATTATATAAATTGATAAAATGTTAAATCGTTGCTATATTGGCATGCATCGTTGATAAATATGTGGCGGTCAATACGATAAGCTGAAGCCAGTGCATATTATACTGAACAATTTATCAAAAAATAAAATATTCATCTAAAAGCCAAGAGGTAGCCATGCAAGTTCATTCATTCTTACATAGCGACACAGAAACTTATACTCACGTACTCGCAGACGTTCAGCAACAAGTCTGTGCCATCATCGATCCTGTATTGGATTTTGATGCTAAGTCAGGGCGCACGAGTACTACTAGCGTCGATGAGGTGGTTAAGTTCGTCCGCGAGCATGGTTGGGAGCTGGTTTACATCATAGAGACTCATGCGCATGCTGACCATATATCCGCCGCGATACATGTCAAAGACGTACTTGGCGGGCAGTTGGTAATCGGTCAACATATCACCGAAGTGCAAAAAATATTTAAGCAAATATTCAACTTTGATACCAGCTTTCGCACCGATGCCAGCCAGTTCGATATTCTAACGGATGAGGGCGATACTTTGGCGCTTGGCAATATTACTATTACGGTCATGTATGTACCGGGTCATACGCCGGCAGATATGGCCTATATTGCTACTGATGATGAAAAGACCGTGGTCTTTGTTGGTGATACTTTATTTGCTCCTGATGTCGGGACGGCTCGCTGTGACTTTCCAGGTGGGGATGCCAAGACGCTGTACCACTCAATCAAGAAGCTCCTTGCGCTCCCTGAAGATACGATAATATATCTGTGCCATGATTACCCAAGCAAGGGTCGCCAGCACTGTCCAACCACGACTGTCGCTGCACAGAAACTGGGCAATATCCATGTCAAAGATGGCATCAATGAAGCAGAGTTTGTGCAAATGCGTGAGCGCCGCGATGCCACTCTTGACATGCCGCGTCTCATTATTCCATCGGTACAAGTAAACATCGATGCAGGTCATTTCCCAGAGCCAGAAGACAATGGTACCCGTTATCTCAAAGTACCGATTAATGTACTTGGGCAATAAGACAGATATCAGGATAAGTAGACATCAGAATAAGCAAATATTATAAACATGTATCACGTTACGTAAGCACAATACGAGTATAAGCCATCATAATGCTAGTCTTTACCGTAAACACATGGCTATATTACTCCTCTACCATTGAGCCTTCACACTTAAGGATTGAACCATGGAAATTAATATCGGCAGTACTGAGCGTTTACTACGTATTATCGCGGGTGTCGTGATTATCGGCTTGGGTTTGTATTTTCAAAGCTGGTGGGGCGTGATTGGCTTAGTGCCTTTACTCACAGGACTCTTCCGCTTTTGTCCTTTGTATAAAATGCTTGGGATGAATACCTGCAAGCGTTAAACAGTCGCTAGATTTATTGTCATAAATACATAATCAGGCATGGGTATTGGATACTTTGATTGACCAATACCCATGCTACTTGCATAGGAGTCTTATAATGAGTGAGCAAAACTCTCATCTGGTCTGCCCACATTGTCAGGCAACCAACCGCATACCAGCAGCCAAACTTAGTGCTGCGCCAAATTGTGGCAAATGTGGTCAGCCGTTATTAACCGGTAGCCCTCATGAACTAAACGCCCAAACGGTTCGTAAAGTCATTCAAAAAAATGAGGTCTTGACCATCGTTGATTTTTGGGCAAGTTGGTGTCAGCCGTGTCTCATGATGGCACCGCAGTTTAAAGCCGCAGCGGCGCGACTGCCACAAGTAGTGTTTGCCAAAATACAAACCGATAAATATGAGCAAGCGGCGGCACCTTATAATATTCGCAGTTTGCCAACCATGGTGGCTTTTAAAAATGGTAGAGAGATAGCACGGCAGTCAGGTGCGTTACCTAGCGACCAAATTGTCCAGTGGGTACAAAGCTTACATTCTTGAGTTTTAACGGATTATGATTATAAAAAAGCCAGCATGCAATAAGCATACTGGCTTTTTTATAACAAATACTATCTAAAGTCATCAAAGGATTGAACAGTTAAATATTACTTATCAAACTTAACTTATTAAATATAATCTATTAGGGCGTGTTGAACATTGGGAATAAAACGATGGCAAA
>NZ_JABUZG010000016.1 GCF_014897815.1 Psychrobacter sp. PG1 | reverse complement strand
CCCCTGATAACACATAACCCGTCTTATCCATATCTTTACTCTCTCTAACCATAACTGCTTAGTTGTTTCAAAATAATAACCCACATCAAGATAGTAGGGCTTTCATACAACTTATTTCTGCTGATAACTAAAATAGTCTATACCATCACGCTCAGATAAAGCTTGTAGCACTGCTTTTATACTAATATCCATGCCCTTTACAACAATAGAATCCCCTTCAATTTTCACCTTGTTTACGCGCCTATTCTTAGATTTGCGAGTTTTGCTGTTTGAGTTTTTAACCAAAAGCTGCTTATACTGTTCTTCTTCATCACGAATAATCCCAGCATTAGAATCAAACACTTGGAATATTTGACCAGCACGAATATCATCAAGATTGATATCTTCCACACTCTTCACATCATCATCAAGGCTAACCACCTTCACCACTGGTCTTTCAATAAGCTCTAACTGCTTATCTTTAGATAATTTTGCTAAATAAGACAATAAGGTTTTGTTACCAGCATACTCAATAACCAGTCTTGCATCCAACTGATTTGAGGCGATCAATGGCATGTATTCCATAAGCCCACCTTTAAGCCCTGACATATCTACGCCACGCCCCATAAGTTCGCTATAGATGGTGGCCATGTATGCTAATCTATCTGCTGTTACCTTAAGAGATTTTGCAAACTCTTGTTTTAGCTGCTCTGTAGAAGCACTAATAATCTCATTAGCTTCAAGCAACTGGATCTCATTTTTCTTCATTACTATCTCCCTGCATGACCTGCGCCATTTGCTCTTGCGCTTTTTGCAATCGTTTATTTTTGCGCCACTGGCGTTGATATTCTCGCTCTTCTTTTAAAAGCTGTTTGTACCCATCAGGATCATTGTCTTTTAACCACTGCCGTTTTTTCTTACGTTTCTCTATACGCTTAGCCTCACTACGCAACCTGCTTTCAGTCCATTCAACCCCTAACATTGCTCGGTGATTGCGCGTATGCTCTGCTATCTTCTCTTTATTTTTGGCCTTATACTTCTTCCAGCTCTTTCGCAAGGATTCTCTATAGCTTGGCATTTGCACACGTTCATCACGAACTTTTTTAAATTCTATCCATTTCTCAGGATCAGCCTTTATACTTGCATACTGCTTTCGGCTTTGTTTGGTGGCATACAGTGGGTCGCGTGACATTTTTGCCGCATAAGCGCGTTGATCAATCTGCTTTTGCTTTATATCTGAGCAATGGTCGCTACAGGTATTTTTAAACTTGCGTGTCTCAAGCGGTATTTTGCGCTCACACACCACACAGATCTCATATATCTTAGCCATCATCATCCTCAGAATCGTCAAGACTAATCAACTTAGGCGACCAAAACGCTGTCACATAATGAATGACCGCTAAACGCTCTGGTATCGTCCATTCCGTCACGCGCTTATAAAACTGCTCTGCGGCATCCGATTTTATAAAAGCTTCAAGATCAAGATCTGAATCACGCCACAACCATTCTACAAAGTGACCATCATTTTCTATTGAAGCGCCAATGTAAAAATGAAGTGTTTGAACTTCACGCCCTAAGTCTTTTGAATCAAAAAGTTTTCCGTTAAACACAGCCGCCAACGCCATTTTTTCATTTTCGGTCAGCTCAGGTAGGCTTTTTTCAACAAAAAATAGATAACGTGAAGCAATATCATTAATTGATCCACTCCAATTAATTTCCCCAAAATTACTGATCTGACGGATTGCTTCGATAGTCTCAGGGGCTAAACGTACTGACTTCTTCACTGACTGACTCATGGTTTTCTCCATATTTTTAAACTGTGCCTGATTACTCATAGCAATCAGGCTTAAATTAACCTTTAATTTGTCTCGCTACCACGTCTGAGCAATCTGAATACAACAACCTTTTTAAGGTATCGGTTCTTAGCTTGTCACATGACATTTGGGTGTTATATTCAATACCGCTTAACTCATGTAACTTATGCTGATTGTCTTTGACAAATTGATTGATCCATGCGTACCATTCATCCACCACCACTACAGCAAATTCATGGTAAAACGTTGGTGTGTTCCCATAACTGTTTCGCAAAAATTGATGTTTTCTAAAATCAATCTTTTGCCCTGTCTTATCTTCAAAATGTTGTCTAAATTGCGCTACCAGCGCATTTTCGGTGATTTTTTTCATATCTATACCCATCAGTGAATGATTTGAATGAAGGCTTGAACCAAACAGACCCAAGCCCCCTTGCCCTTTAAATATTAAGCATGACGCTTAATGTTGCAGATAGCGTTTGATACGCCTTGCACATCTTGATAATCACCTGTCTTGAATTGATCAAGATATTCTTGCGCTTGCTCTAAGCTATCAAATGCCTCTCCAAGCGTTTCAGGAACGTTATAATCATTGGCATTAAAATCATCATTGACCACTGCCGTAACAAACTCACCATCCACTTCTTTGATGCTGACCGATTGACTATTGATTGAGGCGTTAAAACCAGCATCATGATATTGCCACCCAGCCTTAACGGTTTCGGCATACCAGTTTTGTGCAATCTCTACCACATTCGATGCTTCAAATATTATCTTCTCAATCAGACTAAATTCACCATCACCACCATTGGTTGTGATCCAGCACCCCATTTGAGACATGTGAAGCCCATTTACAGTTTGAACATTAAAAGCAACCTGATTCAGTTCACCGTCAATCTCTGCATCAATGGTAACGTCAATATCATCACCTTCGCCAAACTCACCGATTGCAAATTCTACGCTATGCGGTATAACACGATGCTTACTGTAATCTGAGCCATATTTACTTGACTTAATGTATTCATCTGCTTCTTCTTCTGACTCAAAACCTTCAATAAAGTTATCATCCTCAAAAACAACATAGGATGCTACAAACATCATAAGAATTTCATAAGCACATTTATTCTGTAGGTCGCGCAAATCACTCAACTGTTCTTGATACTGCTCTTCAACCTCTAGCGCTTCTTCTGAGTAAGTGAGATACCAAACAATGAAGTCTTGAAGGTTGACTTCTACCTCATTAATATCTTCAAAAGCGATTTCAAAAGCTTCAGGCTCAAAATTTACTTCTTTCGCGTAGTGTCTAAATTCAATAGCACAAGCAACACTATTGATCTGAATAGTCAAAGGCGCATTGCTCTTATTTAAAAGGACAATACAATTATTCTTCTGACGATATACTGAATTTTTCATAATGTTTACCTTGTTTCCTTGCTGGAATTACTAAGATTAAAGAGGATAAGCTAATGAACTTATTAACTTAGGGATATTGTCGCACCTTTGTCGCACCATGTCAACAATATATTAGTATATATACAAAATAATTGCGTCAACGCAATAAAAAAGGGCTAACGTTATAGTGTTAACCCTTTTTATTTTACGATTTTAAGCCGATTTCAGGTTTCACTTGGCATCGCATAATCACCAATGAACAAAACCTCTTTCTTTGATAAAGATAATTTTTTTTCTCTAACCACTAAGTGCTGCCCTCCACGGATTAATTCAAAATTACAATCATATGTATTAAATATGATATCTTTTACCAACATACATAATAAATCAATTGAAGCCTCTTTTAGTAGCTGGCGATCAAATTCAATTTCATTAACCCACCGACCACTAACAACCCTTACCATTTCAAACCCATCTTTATGTATTTTTACTAGAATTGTTTTCTTGTCCATTCGTATTCTTCATTATACTGTAATTTTCTTATATACTTTAATTGTAGCCATTACATCATTTAAAGCCCTATGACTACCAACCCTTTTTATCTCCAAGTTCCTACAAGCCTGATCTAATGAGTGCCAAGTATAATCATTGAAATAATCTGACCATTCCCCTGCATACTCTGCATATTGCAACATAACACATTCAATGCTTTTTGCATCCTTCGACACTCTTTCTTTACAAGACCGATTGAGCATATCAATATCAAAATCGGCATTATAAATCATAAGCTCCCGATCCTTAAACAATCGCTTTAGATCATCTGTAAACTCTGAAAGCCTAGGTTTATTTTGGATATCCTCTTCACTAATCCCATGCACTCTTTTGGCTTTTGGGTGAATGGCTTGTTCGGCATAAATAAGGGTATCTACAATAATAAACCCATCAATATCACATACTGCTAACTCAATCACTTCATCATCTACAGATAATCCCGTTGTTTCTGTATCAATGAATAGCGGTTTTTTATGTCCTGCATCACAATAAGCAGTTATTAGCTTTTTTATTTGGGCTAAACTTTCTTTGCTGCGGTCAAGGCGTTCAACCTCTTTGTTTTTCCTGATACGTCTTGTTTTAGCGGCTTGCTTAGCCGCTTCTGATCTTGTTTTAGCGGCTTGTCTTTCATACCTTCTTTCTGCTACTTCTAACCGCTTTTTATCCCCTTCATTCAATAAGGCATATTGATATGGAAAATAGAAATACTTTGCTCTAGCGTATCTTCCAGTTCCCCAAAACACTTTATTAACATAATCATAATTTTCAAAAAAAGCAAAATCATTGTTCTTTAATAAGTCTGTTTTTGTGGGTAATGAACCATACACATCAACACCCAAGTGATTATACAAGCATAAAAGGTAGCCGCTGTCATCTATAAAAGGCTTACCATCTAAGAGACTGCCCCCCAGTACGGTCAAAGCCTCTCCTATTCGCTTATCACCGCCTCTACCATGTGACTGCTTTAGGATTTTAGGCTCTAAAACAACCCCTAGCGCCTCATTTACTTTCTCTATATTGCGCTTGGTCAATAAGCCTTGCGGTATCTTCTTATTTAGTTTTAAGCACTCTCCCACCTCAACTAAGAGACTGCCTACAGATTTAACCTGTCCTACCATGCGTTTTGAAGGTTTCTTACTGATTAAGGAGTGTGCTTTTTTCATTATCTTACACCTATTATTTATTATATTAATAATATATAAACTTTAAGTAAAAGTCATTTATATAAGCTATATCTATTATTTTCTATTCATTATCTTCATAGCCTATTTCACCTTCAAAGAAAACCACTTCTTTACTTCCAGTTGTGATTATATCTATTTCTACATCATACCCTGATTTCTCAATATTATTTACATAATAAGGCACTTCGGTTTGGTATGTAAAATAGTCTTTAGCCTTGGCTTTGGCTGACAATGGATCAATTGCAATATAGCTATTATAAAAATGCGTAGTAAGCTCGAAATGTACTGTACATAAGCCATTCGCCTCATTACCAATGCTTATTACTTTCACTTCTGCTTGTCGCGTTCTGCTCACCATATACCCAAAATCTTTTTTTCTAAGCAGCTCTTGCCCTACTGCATCTTGCACCTTTTCTTTATCTTCTCGATTAGACACAAGCTCATGGCTGATTTTGAAAAACCCACTCACTCTTATTTTACAATCAGTGTCAAAAACAATTCTTTTGACTGAGTTTACATCGTATTTTTGATTATTAGAGAAAAGATCTTTAATACTTTTAAACATAATATTACTACCTTAATTAATTTAGTTTTTTGTTTTTTAACATTGATATCTTATTATAATAATAATATTTAGTCAATATTTTTATAATATATTTTTAATATTAATTTATAAATATATATTGATTATCTTACTAAGATAGATATATAATGAGACATCTTAGTAAGATACTTCAATTCATTAATAACTAAAGGTGACTTATGACAACCCAAACAACTTCAAAACTAGCGACTAGAAACAGTTTAATTAAACTGGTTGTTACCTGCATCTCAGTAATAATCATGTCATTAAGCGTTATTGCTTGGTATATAACAAGCTCTAGCTACACAGTGCCACAAATTATCTTAACCTGTTTGGCTGTTGTAGCACTCTTGATCTACACTCATTTATTAGCAAACGATGCTGTTAATATGTATGACCAGTTAAAAGCAGATACCAAATAAAACCTAATATAAATCAGGTCGGCAAGGTGCTGACCTAACCAACGGAGAAAAGCATGAAAGCTACAGTAATTATTGAATATATGAGATCTGAAATTATAGAATTTGAATGCGATAATGAAGATGATATGCAATCAAAAATAGATGAAATGACGAATAAATATGATGCTATGGATTGCTCACAAATAATCAATGAGCTATCAAATGTTTCATTAGAAGTTAATATCCTTGAAACCGAAAAATAATTGCGTCAACGCAAAATAAATAAAGGGCTAACATCACCGTGTTAGCCCTTTATTTGTTCTACACTGCTAACCACAATCTAAACCCTCTAGGCTGCTTCTGCGCCCTCTCCTTAGCTCTCTGCGCCTACCTTCTCCCCCTTCTTAAGCCTCAACGCCCTCCCTGCTGGTCGTGCTATTTTTTATTTGTTTTTTCCTTATATAAACCTTGTAGAAGTTAGTCATATTATATATAATACTATATACAAGGTCGGCAAGGTGCTGACCACCCAGCCACTAGGGTATTAGCGGCAAAGCTAAGGAATTTAATATGACACATAAAACATTTTCTTATGATGAGCTAACTGAATTAGCTAAGCGTGAAGGCTTAGATGATTTAGCAGCGCAAGCCCATGAAGAAAGTTTAGAAATGCAAAAAGCGGAAGAGGAAGCTGAAATTGCATTTGGCAAGGCTGAAGCTGAAATGGAAGGTTTTATGAACTCACCTGAATTTGATAATTTGGATGATTATAGGGCGTGGAAGCAAGCTGACGATGAAGAAAAGCGTTATCAAGACTGGAAGGCTGAAGCTATGAAAGAACAAGAGTATGAGCTTGATGATGATAGATATAGAGCTGAATACGCCTTTGCTAAGTCTGTAGAACAAGAAGCATTGGTACGCTCAAATGAATTTGATGTTGGTCGTGATGTTGACCCTGAAGCTGAAGTAGAGGGTGAAGTGGAGCAGTTTCACGATAACCTAGTTTGTGTTATTGCAAATCAGCTTGACGACTAACAAAAAAAGGGGGGCTAACATCGCCATGTTAGCCCCTCATTGCTCTG
>NZ_JABUZG010000014.1 GCF_014897815.1 Psychrobacter sp. PG1 | reverse complement strand
TTATATATAATAGGTTTTATGAGGTCGGCAAGGTGCTGGCCACCCAGTCGTTAGGGTATTAGCGGCAAAGTTAGAAGGTGATAGTTATGA
This sequence comes from Psychrobacter sp. PG1, assembly GCF_014897815.1. GTDB lineage: Bacteria > Pseudomonadota > Gammaproteobacteria > Pseudomonadales > Moraxellaceae > Psychrobacter. Next base: position 1,919 of record NZ_JABUZG010000014.1, on the reverse strand, counting down.
GTAACTTTCAATCAGTAAGCGCAGTTAAAAAAGAAAATGACGACCGTATGAGCGAATGCTTTGAAAAGCATGGCGTTTTCTTTGCTTTTAGCAATGAGCAGCTAAGTAAAGGCATGAAAAAAATTGGCGTAGAAAAACGTGAAGAAGTGCAGAGTTTAGGTGGCGGCATGATTTGCAAGGCTGATTCAGTAGTGAGTTTTATTAAAGAATTTAAAATTGTTCAAGAAGAAAATAAAAAGGATATGATTGAAAAGGTCGGGATAGATAATCTCATACGTTATGAACTTTTAAATTACGAATGCTACTATAGTCATGAGCTTGAAGATGCTATTGAAGCGCTAGAGGGTTACGGAATAACAGACATTAATTATATTAATAAGATATTTCAAGAAGAATGGCACAAAAATATTGACAATTGGTAATTGTCATAATTTTAAAAACGGTCATTAGTGTTAATTGCTAATGACTTTCATTTTTTATTGAAAGGTGATTATTATGAGTCAATTAAGTTTAGATAATATCGAAAAGATTGTAAAATTAAAAGAAGTAACATTTTTATATAGTATTAATACGCCTCGAAAATACTATTCATCGTGTGAGAGTTTTATATTTGATGTTAACGGATTATCTAAAAATGAGATAGCAGAAAAATGCGAAGCAGATATGAGAAAAAAATTGAATAATTTGTTTAATGGTGCTGATTGTACTTGGAGAATTAACGTATTAAGAGCAACTAATATACGACATTAAATTTACTGGGATGATGAGGGGCTAACATAGTGGTGTTAGCCTTTTTTTATTGCGTCAAAGAAAAATAAATAGTAATATTTGTTGAAAAAGTTATACATACGTTATATAATATTATACACAAGGTCGGCAAGGTGCTGACCTCATTTTTCAAAATGAAAAGGATAAAAAATGAGCTTTCAAAATTCTGTGGCATCGTACCCAAATCGCGGAAATTATGGCAAAAGCAGTTATCGCGGCAATTGCACAGGTCATATCATCCGTGATTTTTGCGAGTCATATCTAAAAACTGGCGGTCTATTGGTTGACCCCAGCATAGGCGGTGGAACGTCACAGGACGTTGCACAGGCAATGGGAATCAATTTTGTAGGCACTGACCTAAGCCAAGGCTTTAACTTACTGACAGACGATTTAGGCGGCTTTGTAGGCGCTGAGGCTGATTGTGTTTGGTGGCATCCCCCTTACTGGAATATGATTAGATATTCGGGCAATCAATGGGGAGAAGAAGCGAACCCTTGGGATTTATCACAAATGAATATTAATGATTTTACCGAAGCGCTGATATTGGCAATGATGAATATTCATGATGCAACTAAAAGCGGCGGTTACTATGGGATTTTGATGGGCAATATGCGAAAGCAGGGCAAGTATTATAATTTTAGCTCATTGATTGAGCGCGTAGCGCCAGCGCGTTTGGTTGATGAAATTATCAAGGTTCAACATAATACAATGAGTGATAGCCGTAGCTATAACGGCAAACTGGTGAGAATCGCCCACGAGAAATTATTGGTCTTTAAAAAAGAGGCAACCGCAGCCCTTTATTTTTTAGCAAAGACTATGAACAGATTGGAGCAAGGGCTAAAACTGACTTGGAAAGCAGCAATTAGAAGAGTGCTACAAACTCAGAAAAAAACTTGGAGCTTAGCAGAGGTTTACGAAAAAATTAAACCGTTCGCTGAACAAAAAGAAAATGAACACTGGAAAGCTAAGGTTCGCCAAACGTTAGCGGATGAACGCTATTTTAAGCGCGTAGATAAAGGAGTTTATGAGTTGGTAGCATAGAGCTAAAGCCTTAATATACGTGGCTTACGTCACGTATATTATTTAAAAGTAAAGGATTTATCGCTTGCAAATGTTAGTCATATTATATATAATATTAGGTACAAGGTCGG
>NZ_JABUZG010000082.1 GCF_014897815.1 Psychrobacter sp. PG1 | reverse complement strand
GATTCGGGTGCGTTGCACTTCGATGTTGAATCCAAGGATCATAAAAAAGCACCCGCCTATGATTAAGCGGGTGCTTTTTTATATGATTTAATTGTCTTTTTTAGTTTGATATAAAGCATTTACACAAAGTTATGAAGCAAAGTTATGAAGCAAGGTTATGAAGCAAGGTTATGAAGCAAGGTTATGAAGCAAGGTTATGAGCACTGTCCTTTAACATAACCTACTGCTGCCGTTGTGCCACATGCCGAACATGAGTTGCCCGCAGTGCGATAACTAAATCCTGAGCTGGTTTTTACTTTGACACACACAGGATCATATTGCGCGGTACACATCGTTTGCTCAGGGTTGTAAGGTGGGCATTTGATGAAAGGGTTGTCGCTGTTCTGTTGGCTGTGCCCAGTGCTATGAATAGGGGCGGTGTCAGGCGTATCGATGCTTTGGATGTTATTGCAGCCAGCTAAGGCAATAGTGACTGATAACCCTAATAATGACAGGCATAATCGCCATGATTTGAATAAGTGGTTCATAATCATATGTCCTTATAAATAGTGTTCGGTAAGTCCCTGTTATCGATAGCTGGTTGCAACCATGTGATGAACAAGGTGGTTTTAATTGATAGTAGCCTATTTATCAGCAGTCATCTACCAAATCATGATTAATAAAAAACCCAAGCCTATGATTAAGCTTGGGTTTGAGCATCACTATAGTCATTCCACTATAAAAATATTACTGCGTTAATCTCGCTTGAAGTATTAAATATACATCTACACTCGGTTGCCTTGTACTACTTTTAAATTGAACTGACTATACCAGTCGTTTTATAAATGCCAGCTAAAGGCAATAGAACTATTTGGCTGCTTTGTCATCTTGATTAAGCTGAACATATTTATCAAAGTTCTGCGCATAATCAGTCAGGTTGTCGCTCAGCATTTGGCGATACTGTTTGACATAAAATTCAACGATATCATCTTTTTCTTTGGCAAAGTCATCGCCTTTGACAAAGCCGATAGAAGCGACAGATGCGCTATAACGTGCGGCTGCATAAAGTAGTGATGCGCCTACTTGTCCTGAATGCGCTTCAGAACCCAACTGACTGTTTGCGATACCAATGATGGCATCAGCACGTTGGTAAAATGCTTGCATTTCAGGGGTAATCTCAATGTTAGCGTCAACATTGCTGTCTTGAATGTTGCTGTCTTGCATATTGTCTTGAGACATAAGCGACTCCTAATAAGTGTCGGTAATTTTAAATTTATAAAGAGGGTTTGTAGGTGGTGCAAAGTTATATTTTTACAAACCAGCGTCTGCTTTTAAGATCTCAGCTTTGTCTGTTTTTTCCCACGTAAATGCAGTTTCAGAGCCAGGACGACCAAAATGACCAAAAGTCGCCGTTTGCTGATACATTGGCTGCAATAAGTTTAGCATACGGGTAATGCCATAAGGGCGCAGGTCAAAATGGGTGCGAATCAGACGGATGATTTCATCATTGCTGATTTTATTCGTACCAAAGGTATTGACAGAGATAGAGGTTGGTTCAGCGACACCAATGGCATAACTAACCTGTATTTCACAGCGCTCAGCAAGTCCTGCCGCAACGATGTTCTTAGCCACATAACGCACGGCGTACGCAGCACTGCGATCTACTTTCGATGGATCTTTACCACTGAATGCACCGCCGCCATGACGCGCCATACCGCCATAAGTATCAACAATGATTTTACGACCTGTCAATCCAGCATCACCAACAGGACCGCCAATCACAAACTTACCCGTTGGATTGATATGATAGCGCGTGCCAGCATGCAATAATTCAGCAGGCAATACTTGTTTGATGATAGATTCCATGATCGCTTCTTGCAGGTCTTTTTGCGAGATACTTGGATCGTGTTGCGTTGATAGCACCACGGCATCAATGGCAACAGGCTTGCTACCATCATATCTTAACGTCACTTGTGCTTTGGCATCTGGACGCAACCACGGCAACTCGCCTGCGCGGCGCAGCTCAGATTGGCGTTCCATCAAGCGGTGAGCAAATTCGATAGGGGCTGGCATCAACACGTCAGTTTCATTGCTGGCATAGCCAAACATAAGACCTTGGTCACCTGCGCCTTGCTCTTCAGGGTCGCTACGATCGACACCTTGAGCGATTTCAGGAGATTGTTTGCCGAGCATATTGATGACCGCGCATGTTTCGCCATCAAAGCCTAAGTCTGAGTGGTGGTAACCAATACCGTTTACGGTATCACGCACGATACGCTCAACATCGATATTTGCCGTCGTGGTGACTTCACCCGCTAGTATCACAGCACCTGTTTTAACCAAGGTTTCGCATGCCACGCGTGCATGCAAATCTTCACGTAAGATGGCGTCAAGGATGGCATCTGATATTTGGTCAGCCATTTTATCAGGATGACCTTCGCTCACAGATTCTGAGGTAAATAAGTTGTATTCACGCATAATGGGATCGCTTAATTGCAGGGACTGTATTCTACGAACTCAGTCATTATTAAATGTATATAAAAATAAAAGGCGAAAACGAATAAAAAAATTAGCACATTTTACCGTGTATCGAGGTAAAACTCTAGCGATGGATAATACTAAGAAGTAACTAGGCATGGATTAACCATGGTAAAAGTCATCAATCTCGCTATTTTCTTGCCAGCGATATTCAGTATAGTGAGCGATCTGGCGCGCCGTATCGATGTCATGTCTGTCGGCGATAAAACCAAGCGCCATGTCCATACCTGCACTGACACCTGAGGACGTATAAAATTTGCCATCAACAACCCAGCGTGCTTGCTCGGCCCAATGGACTTTGTCAGATTGCGCTATTACCCATTGCCATGACAGTTTATTAGACGTTGCGCGCTTGTCATCTAAGACGCCAGCCTTAGCCAACAATGCACTACCCGTACAAACGCTAAGTACCCAATCAGCATGGTCAACCAAGGTTATTAACGTCTGCAAAAATGGTCGGTGATTGATTTGCTGGCGAGTACCCATGCCGCCAACCATCAATAAAATATCAGTCTGATGCGCTAACTCGGTGACAGCGACTGTTTGCATCGCAACGCCATGCTTACTATGGATAATGCCGCCGTTTAAGGAGGTAAATTGCAGACGATAATGCTCAGGTAAGCAGCCAAACATCTCGATAGGTCCAAATAGATCTAAAGTCTCAAAATCATCGAATAATAGCGCGGTCAGTGTCTGCATATGGCTTCCTGATTTTTAAATAATGTTTACAAAAGTAAGTAGGCGTCTACTGCCTTTTTAACCACGCTATTCATGTTTTATTTATATAAAGTAGATAAATTAAACCTTCTATAACTAGGGCGTGTCCTCATTTTAAAAATGGTGATAAAAATGAGATAAATTGCCGTCAAACAAGGAAAATAGCGCACATAATATCGAGATATTAAGAAGCTATTTGACGATGTTTGGCAAAATTTAGCTATTTTTAGCCCATTTAGAAAGTAATTGATTGAATTGAGGACACGCCCTAGAGCAGTTGTCGTTCTAAAAGCGATCGTTCTAAAAGTTATAGCTCCAAAAACTTGGCTTTGTCTTTAAACATACATTCGTCATAAACAGGGCACGCCCCGCATTTGGGTGTACGAGCTTGGCAGGTATAGCGCCCGTGTAAGATAAGATAATGATGCGCATCCACGATGAAGTCCTCTGGGATACGCTCGACCAACTTATTTTCAACGATCAAGACGTTCTTGCCAGTAGCCAGCCCCGTACGATTACCCACCCGAAAGATATGAGTGTCGACCGCCATGGTTGGCTGACCAAAGGCGGTATTTAACACCACATTGGCGGTTTTACGACCAACGCCAGCGAGAGATTCTAAGTCCTTGCGATTATCAGGGACGGTGCTATTAAATTTCTCAATTAAATCATGGCAAGTTTTGATGACGTTTTTGGCTTTGGCATTGTATAAGCCAATATTTTTGATATAAGATTTTAGACCGTCTTCACCCAATGCCAAGATTGCTTCAGGTGTATTTGCTACGGGATATAATTGCTTGCTAGCAATATTGACGCTCACATCCGTCGCCTGCGCAGACAAGATGACCGCGATCAGCAGCTCAAAATTACTCTTATAATTCAATTCCGTAACTGGCTCATCAATCGTCACTGCCAGCTTTTCAAAAAATGGACGCACGTCACGATTGGGCATTCGTCTCGATGGCGGGGTATCGGCAGTTTTGTGTTTGACGGTTTTACTCATAGTATTCTTACTATTTTTTGGCTATTGATAGTTAATAACTGATACAAGATATCGGAATAAATTTATTTTAGCGATGTTGGGTAGACTGTTTAACAAATGACAATTACGCTGTTAAAGTTGACTTAACTCCACTTGCAATGCGTCAAGCTCTACTTGTTTGCTCTCATTTGGACGGACACTCAGCTGCTTTTCTAGCTTTTTAATTTTACTACGTAGCTTCGCTGCGGCAATGGTGTTTTTTGCCTGCGCTTCGCTAATATTCAACGATTGACTAGCGGCATTGTTCAGTTTTGCTTCAACCATGCTGACCACAGGTCTACTATTGCTACTATCCGCCAGCTGCTCGGTGACGCGTCTTAAATGAGTATGATAGCGCTGTCTTAAATCTTCTTGCTCTGTGGTACGTTCAGAGCTAGACAGCTCCCGTTCAACAGTGACCAAATCGATGCAGTCGACTGGACAAGGAGCGATGCAAAGCTCGCAGCCGGTGCATAAATCCGTAAAGATAGTATGCATGTGCTTACCAGTACCCACAATAGCATCGACTGGGCAGGCAGGTATACATTTGGTGCAGCCGATACAATCATCTTCACGAATCACCGCACGTACCTCAGTCGGACGTTCAGAGTTCGCATCTATTGGCCACTGAGACGGCGCAGCGCTAAGTATCGCTTCATGACTATCTATATTAATAATTTGAGCGATAGCATTGGTAACGGGTTGACCACCGGGTACACATTTGTTGTATGGCTCATTGTCTAGCACGATAGCAGCGGCATAGGGTAAGCAGCCATCTGGGTGCTCGCAAAGCCCACATTGTGTTTGCGGTAAACAAGCATCAATATATGAGATTTTCGCTTGTATGTCCGCAGGTAAGCGCTCTATATCCAAAGTGTCGAACAAGATTGGCAAATTGGTGAGACGGATATGGGTGCTATTTTTACTAGTGGTGCTTTGCATATGCTTTAAAACCTTAATATCAGTGCTAAGTGTGCTCTGAGTGCTGACATTAGAATAATAGGATAATAACGATATTGATAAATGCTGCATTGATATTATAGATTAAAGCAAAATACCTTGCTCATTGGCAATTTGTGCGATCAGCTCGTAAGCAATGCTACCTTTTGAGGGTATTTTTGGCAAATTTGACAGATCAAAAAAATCGGCGTGCGACAGCTCATCTTCTTGAATGATAAGTTCACCAGCTGCATAAGAAGCTCGAAAGCCTAGCATTAAATTAGACGGAAACGGCCATGGCTGACTGCTGACGTACCGAATATCTGATAGGCTGATATTCACCTCTTCTGCCACTTCGCGCACCACCGCGTGTTCTAGGCTTTCACCCACTTCTACAAAGCCTGCAATCAAACCATATAGTAACGGTTGTGGCGACTGTAATAAATGAGGCGCTGTTTTTTGCTGTCCATAACGATGATGATGGGCTAGCAAAATCTGCATTTCACCGGTTTGCGGATTCGGGCGAGTAATAGCTGTGATGACACAGGGTTGTACACGTGGGTATTGGCGCAATCGGCACACTGGACAGACCATGGCACGCTCATCTCGTTTGGCATGAATGGTTGGGGCAGCACAGCGACTACAAAACTGTGTATCTGTTTGCCAGCGTAATAACTGCATCGCTTGGCTAAGCTGATCGGACAAAGCCACGGGCAACTGAGTAATCAGCTGGCGGTAAGGAACAAAAGCATTGCCACTGCCCTCAGCGATGATAGGCAATGCAATATGATGTGCAATTGCATAGTCATAAGTAATGGCGCTAGCCGCTTGCGCAGTAAAGGTGTGGGGAGTATCAATCGAACTGTCGGCACTTTCTAGAGTATGGGAACTTTTTAAAATATCGGCATACTTCAGAGTATCTACACTCGCGTTAGTATGATTGACATCAGGCGACCAGTGACGCGGTGCTAGGCTTTCGAGTAGCGTGACATGACCAACTTGATAAGCAAGCTGGGTCTCCTCATCTGAATGTGTAGCGGATGGGGGTAATTCAAGCTGCACCGGCCACCATCCATTAGGTTGCTGGCGGCATAAAATGGTGTCATCACTAAATACAAAAGCGCTGGTCATAAGTAAAATTCCAAACCGGTTACGGTCAGTACGCATCAGTGTTGATACAGACTTTTTTTTAATTGAAGTAAAGTCAATCCTATATCATTCGGATACGGTGTCAGTCAGGCTCGCTTAGCACTACTATTCGTAGTGTTTTCACTCACCTTGCTTGTATCTAGCTTATATGGGATCGACTATATATAAATGAAGGGCTATGGCAGCAAAGCCGCCATTTAAATATCATTTTAGTGCTTAAGCGTGATAAAAATTAGGCTGCGAGTAAATGGCTCAAGCTCTGCTGTCCCACATCTAATGCTTGTTTGCTGACCGGACGATGGTGTTCAAAACCATCTAGATGATGATCGACGGCCATAATGACATCAGCGATACAGGCAAGCGTACTGTCTTCAATACGTTGTCCACCTTCGATACGCTGCTGAAGATAATTGGCCAATTGACTGAGCATGCTGGCAGGTGTTGGCAGCTGTAAGAAGCGCACAGCCCCTGCCACTTGGCGCATCATCTCAGGTATGTTCTGAATATTGAGCATATCGCGCTCTGGCTCAGCCAAATAATCGTTAATGGCTTGTTCTGCACTGGCAATAGCGGAACGACTTTCTTGTATCAAAGTATCATTAGCCGTATTGAGCTGATGTAAAGAGATATGCGGGTTATTCAGTGGCAAATAGATGGCCCCTGGTGTGTGCATTTCTGCCATTGCAATGGTGGCGTTTTCCGCATGCATTAATGCCAACAGCAAGTGATCAAAATCGTCAGGCGAGGGCGTTTGCCAATGACTAACAGCTTCTGCTGCTACGCTGAGACTATTGGCTGCATTTGATAAACCAAGCAAGCGTAACGCTGAGCTCAATTCTGTTAGCTCTTCGATAATCTGTGCGGTTTGCATATCGACAGGGTTCAATGAATCACCACGTGCGTAGCTATCCACATTTTCTTTGATGGTATTAATTTGGGTCTGAATGATGGTGTTCAGAGTATCGGTCAGGGCGCGATTAGGACCGAATAAGAAACGTTTCATTTGCTCAAGTTGCGCGCTTTCCAAGTGGTTGCTGGCGTATTGCTCACGCAGCCGTTGCGCTGCATCACTGTCACGCTGGCAAGCAAAACTGACCAAATCAGCAAACCGTTTGTCCATCACAGGCAAGTAGCTTTGGAATTGCTGCTCTAAATAAATCAGTGTGTGTTTTTGACTCAGATTTAGCGGTAATATCGTGGCAATGTCAGTGACAGCTGCGGTGGCCGCTTGCCAAAATAGACTGCTGGTGTTCGATGCTATCAAAGCACACGCTGCACTCATGGCGTCAAGTTTCTGCTGATCGTCTGGGCTAACGTTGCCATCTTGATTGAGCAGAGCGACTCCAAGACCACTACGATAAGCATAAGTTAGTAGTTCAGTGTCTAGGTTAAGCTCGTCAAGTGGTTGGAAGTTTTGTTCAGGGTTGGCAATGATGACACTACTGCTACCAAAGGCTGCAAAATAGTCTGCTGTGATAGGGGTTTCTTGCCCGTGAGCATTGAGTTTATTGATAACAGGCAGTAACAAGGTTGGCTCTACCGACTCTGTCAAAAGTACAAACTCGATATAGCGATCCAGTGTCATAATGGCTTCTGATAAGTCCATAATCAAGCTGGTATCGTTATTATCACCATTATCATAGAGGCGCTGTAAACCATTGACAATAGCGGTATTCAAAGCCTCTGCACCAACCAAAGATATCAGCTCAAAGATGCAAGACAGCTGCTTTAGCACAGTGATAGAATCTAATAATAAAGGGGCTTGACTATTATCATCATTAAATTCACTCAGATGAATCTCAGTATCTTTTAAGGTTACGATGATCTCATCATGCAACAAATGTAGCGATGGTAGATTGAAATCAGTAACACTAAGCGTTGGGGCCGTTAACTTCATTTGCGCAGACTGGTTCATAGGTGTTTTTCCATAATGTACTGATGAGAATGGCGATGGTTTAAATGATGATCGAAAAAGCACTTGCTGGTGATGTTTTAACGCTTAATATAACAATAATCAAGCCTATATTATACAAATGTTATTGCTCAAAGATTGATATCATCAGCTTATACGGCGACTACATATTGGCTTTTAGCTCAGGATACGCTTCTGCGAGCGCGGCATACCACTCTTGGTTGGTATTTTCATCCGTAGATGAGTCTAGCAACAAAGACGCTAAATGGGCAAAACTGGCGTGGGCTGTCTGCCCGCCATCTGTTTGCGTGTCTTCTTCGATGGCGAGTGTAACCTGCCCACCTGTCATCGCCAGATAAACTTCTGCTAAAATCTCTGAATCAAGTAAGGCGCCGTGAAAAGTACGATCTTGCTTCCCCACATTTAGGCGACGCACTAAAGCATCTAGGGTGTTTTTTTGCCCAGGATATTGCTGCTTTGCCATGACCAGCGAGTCAGTCACTTGTACGCGCTCAGCAAAGTCGTTCATACCAACTTTGGCAAACTCCATGTTTAAGAAGTTCATATCAAAGGTGGCGTTATGAGCGATGATTTCTGCGCCGTCCATAAAATCATAGAGCGACTGAGCAACTTGATCGAAGGTAGGTTTGTCGGTCAAAAATGCCTCAGAAATACCATGGATACGAATGACTTCATCATCCATGCCGCGCTGTGGATTGATATAAACGTGGAGCTTTTCACCCGTAAATTTACGCCCGATCATCTCCACGATACCGACTTCGATAATACGGTCGCCTTTTAACGGATCAAGACCTGTGGTTTCAGTATCCATAATGAGCTGGCGATCAGACTCATGACGATGGATAGGTTTGGGTAGCAGCGGTATGAAATACGGATTGGCACGGCTGGTGTCGCCGTCGAATTTTGGTGTATCAGCTTCTTCTATGCCAGTAACGCTAGCAGGCACATGATCATTTATCGTCGCATCAGTCATAGACGTTTGGGTTTCCGGCATCTCTATTTTACTCATTGGTTTGCTAGCATTATGCTGATAGCGATCGGCTTCTATTACAGCATCTTTACTCATCATATCATCGGCAGGGTTTGTATCGTTATCAGTGTCTATGACATCTTCGTCAAGCTCATCATCTGTCATATCCAGACCCAGTGGATCTAAACTTAGCCAGTCATTGTGAGCAGCATTTTGTGCTGTATTAGGCATTATTTGCCCTTTTTTTTTAGCCGTGTCTTGCGGTTCTATGCTCGATAATTCTTCACTGCTGGATGTCACGCCCAAGTTTGCCAGCTCATCCGCTTTTTCATTACCCGCATGTCCTGCGTGACCTTTTACCCAATGCCAGTCAACATCGCGCTGCTGGCATAGCTTGTCTAATTGTTGCCAAAGGTCTTGATTGGCGACGGTTTTTTTACTTGCCGTTTTCCAGCCTCTTTTTTTCCAACCCTCTATCCATTCGGTGATGCCTTTTTTGACATAGCTTGAGTCTGTCCAAATCTCGAGATTGTGCTCATGCGGACTATGGGTCAATGCTTGTATCGCGCCCATCAACTCCATGCGATTATTGGTCGTCTCTTTATCCCCGCCGTACAAATCTTGTGTACGTCCATCACTAAAAATGAGATGTGCGCCCCAGCCACCAGCGCCCGGATTGCCTTTACAGGCACCATCCGTATAGGCGACGGTGGTGTTTGATTTGGCGGCCAACGGATTCATCGCGTTACTGGTGTTGAATGGCTGCGCTGAGGTGCGATTGTCTGACATAAAAAATTATTGACCTAAAAATTGATAAAGATAGGGAGGGTTGGAGGGATTTTGCTCGCGTTGTTTTTACACCAGCGCTTCCGTTATATTTTGGGAATGAGTATAACAAATCTATCGTTGATGTGGGCAATCGTAATGCACAAAGTCGCCAAAAGCACAGATCATAATAGTAACCTTGCTATTTTCTGTTAAAATGAGCTGTGTTGCGACACAGTATCAAACGGTATTGACTACGCAGCAGAAAAAACAGCGGTTTTCAGGCGTCAATTAGTAGCGCAAATCATTCGACAGTGCCAATAGTTGATGAAAACACGCCCTAAAAAATAATGCTAATAGCAAGATTGTCGTCATCACTGTTTAAAGGTAGTTTTTTTAAAGACAATTTTTCATAAAAGTTTAATGCATGAATGCAGGATAACTCTATTATGTCCTTACGCTCAAACATTTTTTATAAAAGGCTGATGTGCTTACCAGTCGGCATAGCGGTGAGCAGCGCGCTATTTTTAAGTGCTTGCAACGATAGCAACATTCAAGCTGATACTGGAATGGTCGAAGCGGCGACAGACTTATCGGTTTTTGAAGGTTGTTACACGGTTAGTCATGACGAGCCTGCCCAAATAAAAATCAGTCAACAGGATGGCTCGTGGGTGATGCAGATGAAAGAGCCGGCAAGTGCGAAGCGCGTTTGGGATGACGCTGAGCCGCTAGAAGTGATTGAAAATAGCGAAATCCCGCAGTTTTTCTCTATTGATCCTGACAATGTCGATGCAGTGATTGGTCGTCCTGATCGCGTGCTGGTATTGGCTCATGTGAAGCCTGCCTATGCCAATATCGATCCACTCTTAGATAGTGAATACTTATCCTATATTTATCGCGGTGCCAATACCATCTATCATGTCGAGTGTGATGATGTTAATACCGATATTTTAGCCAATCCACATGCTAATATTGTGATTGATAATGTTAATGAGAGCCTTTAAGCAAGCACGGCTCATAAACATAATTTATGATCGATAGTGTTATTTTAAACAGTGTTTTGCTATAAACCATATGTCATTAGAGTTAAGCAATATGAATTTTTTTAGTTACGTGGTATTGGGCGGATTTTCTTATGCAGCTGGTTGGGCAATCAGAACCTATGTACTTGATAAGAAGCCTGAACCTAAGCAGACTTATAATTTAAAGCATCCTGCAATTTTGGCGTACTTAGGCGGTTTCTTTATTATTATGCTGATTGTTTCGTGGCTGATTGGTCGCTATGCGCTTGGGCATGCTGCTATCGATTTGCCGTTTATTATTATCAATAGCCTCGTTGCAACCTTTGTCTATTCGTTCGGTCTCAATCCAGAAAAAGCGCGTTATGATGTTCCAGATTAACTCACATAAATAATTGCTATTAATGAATAAAAAAGCCACGGCTGATACATTGATTGTCAGTCGTGGTTTTTTATAACGATTATTTTTTATAATGATCATTTCAGGATGATAGCTTGTACAAAGTTACCTGTTTTTCTTTAAGTCAGTAGCGGTTTGTTTTTTCTTCCAAGTTTGATATTTTTGCAAATCTTTTTCGACCAACTTCAAGCAAAAGGTGAGGACTAGCGCATCGTCAATATGACCGATAAAGGGTATGAAATCTGGAATGATATCGATTGGGTTGAGAGTATAGAGCAGTCCAACCACACCTGCTGAAATGGTCTTGTAAGGAATATCGCGATAGTTTCCTTGATAATAGTCTTTAATCAAGCTCATGAATAGCATCAAATCTTTGGCAAAACGCTCAAGATGGCTACTGTCTTTTAGCTTTTCTTGCAGTTTTTCTTCTTCGTTGATGAGGTACTCTAAATCAGTATCCAATATGTCCTCTTTTTTCTGTTTATCAGTCGTTTTCTCAGCCATTATTATTATCCTTATTTAACCGAAATCGGTATTCTCATACTACAACAAAGTCGCGGAATGTGCCAATAGGGCTAGGTTTTTGGTATGTCTCATGGCTATCATGGCGAAAAATTAAATAGTGGCAAGGGTTGGGCAACTATCATAGCCAAAAAAGCGTTTACAATATGCTGCTGTGTGGTTTAAGCAAGTAGACTGCAAAAATAAATATGATGCAAAAGTATATCAAAATAAAAATGATAAGGTGGCAGAGAGAGATGGTTTTCAAGAGTCAGTTATTAACAGATGATAGAAACAACAATGAGCATACAGCGATTGAAGCGGCAGCCGGCTTGAATCGTCGCCAGTTTTTACGTCGAGTAGGTCTCAGCGCAGGGGCAGGGTTATTAATAACCCAAAATATGACTCAGTCGCTGGCCTCCGATGCCATTGAGAAAAATCATAGTATGCAACTTACCAAGGATGATCTGCCAACCGCGTTATTGGATGAGCGTTCATCATCACAGCCGTCACTCACGCAAACACGCTGTATTACGCCAACGATTGAGACGCGGCTGTTTGCCAGCTCCAATGTTGGGGGTAGCGATGACCGCAATCAATTGGCATTGGAGCGTATGGCCTGTGCGGGTTTTAACGTCAATAATCCTACGATTACCAATCGGCAGTATCTGCGTTTTGCTGGTACGGATTCGCAGCGAGCGAGTGACCTGCAAAACCTCGCTACTGGTGCAATAGCTGCCCCAAAATTGTTACTCGGCGTGCGCGGCGGCTATGGTGCAATGCGCATATTACCGATGATTGATTGGTTGACGCTAGGACGTATTATGCAGGAGCGCGGCACGATACTGGCGGGCTTTAGTGATGTGACTGCTATTCAGTGTGCGCTATTGGCAGAAGGTGATATGAGTTCGCTTGCAGCACCGATGCTCTATAGTGAATTTGGAAAAACTGTCCCTGATCAAGTCAGCTGTCGACAGTTTGTTGAAGCACTAACCAATCCCAATCTGGTTATTGATATATCAGACGCGTCTTTAACCAGTCCCAATTTACCCAGTATTCTAACAAGTGCTGAGCCCAAAGCAATAACGGGCACGATTTGGGGTGGTAATCTAAGCGTGGTGTCAGCGCTGGCAGGTAGTGAGTATTTGCCGCGCATGGATGGCGGTATTGTATTCTTAGAAGACGTGGGTGAGCAACCTTATCGTATCGAGCGCATGTTATATGATTTGTATTTGGCTGGTGCGTTTAAAGGTCAGCAAGCGATTGTATTTGGGGCATTGTCAGGTGCAGGTGAGGACAGTTATGACAAGCGTTATGATGTGGCTACGGTGATTCGTCAATTGCATCAGCTGACAAGATTACCGATTTATAGCGGCATGCGTTTTGGTCATATTGGACAAAAACACAGCTTTCCACTAGGCACAAAGTGTCAAATTAGTTCCAATACAGCTGGTGGCTATCAGTTGGCATTTAGCGATTACCCAACCATCAAGGCTGATGCTATCCAAGTAGAAGGGTTATGGCAAACTGCTTAAACGTTAAACATTAAGCACTAATCTCTAACTACTATGCATTGCTATGACTAAATCGCTAACCGCGAAAACTTATCCTGATACTCTTTGGGGGTTAGCTCTGTTGCACGTTTGAATAGGCGTGTGAACGATGAAATATCATCATAGCCCACTTGTTCGGCAAGCGATTTTATGGTCACATTGCCTAACTCTAGCAGGCGTTTTGCCTGCTCAATTCTGACGGCCTGAATATACTCAATCGGGCGCATCGCGACGCAAGACTGAAAGCGTCTGTTTAACGTCCGTGGGGTGATATTGACCATGGCAGCCAACCCGCTTACCTGAATAGTCTGATAAAAATTTTCCTCAATGAATTCTTGTACTTGCTTGATTAGTTGGTCTGAATGCGGCTTATGCAAGGTCACATTGGTATAGCTGTTTTGATTGCCTCTCTTGCTATCTATAATTTGGGTTTTGGCTACTTGAGTAGAAATCTCACGTCCGCAGTAACGCTCTATCAATAACAGTCCTAAGTCATAAAAGGCGCTGCCACCTGCCGCACAAAATATATTACCGGATTGGCTGTCTGATTTGCTTTTTGAGTGAGTGACAAACTGATTTTCTTGTAAGTCAACGAGTGGAAAGTCCGCTTTGAATTTACTGGCGTAACCCCAGTGTGTGGTAGCGATTCTATTATCTAATAATCCTGCCTTTGCCAAAAAGAAAGCACCGCTACAGTTGCTGGCTATATCTGATTTGGTGTCTGCCAACCGCGTTAGATGGGGTATTAACCCTGCATTTCGGCTCAGTACCTTATCGATTGAATCACCAATCGTCGGAATCAATAGCAAGTCGCACTCGGCCACGTCCTGAATATCGCAATGCGCTTGCATGATTAAGCGGTTGCTACATCTGATATCTACGCCACCAACGCTTGCTATCTGAACGTTGAATCTTGGCTCTACTGGCTCATCTAAAAATCGTTGCCAACTGACACCCGTAAATGAGAATAAATCTAATGCGCCTGTCAATGCGCTGCCGAGCACACCATCGAATCCAATGATGATGACTTTAAAGGGTTTGAAATAAGGCATAGATGCCTATTCTCCTTTCGCGGTGCTGAGCAAAATTTAATTTTCTGACCAAAAATATCAATTTTTTATATGAATTCTCGAAATATAAACGCTATTTATGTCGTATTTGACCATAATTATGTCATAAATGACAATACGGTAAGGCGTTAAATTAGATTAATATCGATTGATAACCAAATTTAATCAGTTAACGAGAATACTATGGCAGCAGATACGCTAATCAATGACTTTGAGTTACCGTTCCAATTATATGATGTATTGGGCACTGAAAATTTAACCAAGCATGCCAAGTTTGCAGAGCATAGCCGCGAAACATTCGATGCAGTATTGGATACGGCCAATAAAATTGCGACCCAGTTATTTTTGCCGCACAACCACGTAGCAGACAAGAACGAGCCACAGTTTGATGGCAAAAAAGTCAGCATGATAAGTGATGTAAAAGTCGCTTTTGATGCATTCCGCGAGTCAGGGTTTATCGCAGGTCGCTATAGTTTTGAAGACGGCGGTATGCAGCTGCCTGAAACGGTAATGACAGCTGTGGCAGGT
The DNA here is from genome assembly GCF_014897815.1 of Psychrobacter sp. PG1. Lineage (GTDB taxonomy): Bacteria > Pseudomonadota > Gammaproteobacteria > Pseudomonadales > Moraxellaceae > Psychrobacter. The sequence goes on along the minus strand of NZ_JABUZG010000082.1, from coordinate 14,887 downwards.
TATTTTATGGCCGCTAATCCTTCAACCACTGCTTATCCATTTTTGACCACTGCTGCAATTAATGTGATTTCACACTTTGCTAGTGATGAGATTAAAGCTGCCTTTATGCCGCGCATGCTGACAGGTGAATTCACTGGAACGATGGCATTGACAGAGCCACATGCAGGTTCATCACTTGCTGACATCAAAACCACTGCAGTAAAACAAGATGATGGCTCTTACCGCGTCAAAGGCAGCAAAATTTATATCTCAGGCGGCGATCACGAATTGTCTGATAATATCGTCCATTTAGTGTTGGCCAAAGTGCCAGGTGGTCCAGGTGGCGTCAAAGGTATCTCCTTATTTGCTGTGCCCAAGTATCGCTTAAACGAAGATGCATCTGTCGGCGAGCGCAACGACGTACATTTAACAGGACTCATTCATAAACTGGGCTATAGAGGCACGACGTCGACGGCATTGAGCTTCGGTGACGAAGGCGAGTGTTATGGTTATCTGATCGGTGAAGAGCATTTTGGCCTGCGCTATATGTTCAAAATGATGAACGAGGCACGCATCGCTGTTGGTTTTGGCGCATCGATGGTGGGATATCGTGGTTATCAGTACTCACTTGATTATGCCAAAGACAGAACGCAAGGCAGAATCGCTCCAAACAACAAACCTGAAGATGCGGCAACAGCTATCATTAATCATGGTGACGTAAAGCGCATGCTACTGGCGCAAAAAGCCTACTCTGAAGGCGGCATCTCATTATGCCTATACGGCTCAAACTTGATTGACCGTATCAACACTTGTGAAGACGAAACGCTAAAGAATGAGCTGACAGAATTATTAGACCTGCTCACGCCAGTACTAAAAGCATGGCCATCTGAGTATGGGCCAAAAGCCAATGATTTAGGTATCCAAGTATTGGGCGGTGCAGGCTATACGCGTGAGTATCAGGCTGAGCAGTTCTGGCGTGACAATCGTCTAAATCCTATTCATGAAGGCACGAATGGCGTGCAGGCATTGGATTTGTCATTTCGTAAGTTGTGGCAAAAAGGTGGTCTGGGTATTCAAATCCTCAAACGTGAAATCACACAAGATTTGGAAAGTATCACTACACCTGAGAGCGCCCAGCTTGCAGGTAAGCTGATGCCTTACATGGGTCACCTGCATGAAGTATTGGTGCATCTCAGCAAAGTTTTACAAACTGAAGAAGCCGTGACATTAACGGGCAACGCGCAAGCACTGATGAATATCTTTGCCTCAATTGTGCTGAGCTGGATTTGGATTCGTCAAGCGAGTAAAGCTGAACAGCTATTAAGTACCACGCAAGATGCTGAGCAACAGAATTTTTATAAAGGCAAGATACAAGCGGCCAAATACTTCATTGATTGGGAATTACCATTAGTTAAACGCGACATCGAATTATTAACCAACACCAACTCTGTTTGCACTGATATGCAAACAGAATGGTTCTAAAGACAACTCTAAGGAAAGAGACATGACAAAAATGAATAAACAATGGCGCTTAAAAGCAAGACCTGTTGGCGAGCCTAGTGCCGAGACTTGGGATTATACCGAGACAGAAATTCCGACTATCACCGATGGTCAGTTACTGATTAAAGTTGAATACATCTCTATCGATCCGGCGATGCGTGGCTGGCTCAACGATGCCAAATCTTATATCGCACCAGTACAGATTGGTGATGTCATGCGCGCCGGTACTGTGGGCGAAGTGATAGAAAGCAAGCATAAGAAGTTTGCCGTTGGTGACTATGTAGCAGGTCATGATGGCGTGCAGTCTTATGCCGTCAGTGATGGTGCTAATCTGTATAAAGTTGATCCAAAACTGGCACCATTGTCTTATTACTTGGGCGTACTCGGTATGCCGGGTATGACAGGGTATTTCGGTCTGTTAAAAACAGGTCAGCCAAAAGCCGGCGAGACCGTGGTTGTCTCTGGCGCTGCTGGTGCCGTTGGTAGCTTGGTTGGTCAAATTGCCAAGATCAAAGGCTGCCGCGTCGTTGGTATTGCAGGCGGTGCTGAGAAATGCAAATTCTTAGTCGATGAGCTGGGCTTTGATGCCGCTGTAGATTATAAAAATGAAGATGTCAAAAAAGGCTTAAAGCAAGCTTGTCAAAATGGGGTTGATGTATTCTTTGACAACGTAGGCGGCGATATTTTAAATGACGTGCTCACACAAATAAATCTGCATGCGCGTATCGTTATTTGCGGAGCTATTAGTCAATATAACAACACCACAGAAGTCAAAGGCCCATCGAACTATTTATCATTATTGGTCAATCGTGCTCGTATGGAAGGCATTGTGGTATTTGATAATATCAAAGAATATCCAGTCGCCATGAAAGATATCGCTGGCTGGATTCAGTCAGGTGAGATGAAAGTGAAAGATCATATTGTTGAGGGCATCGAGACGTTCCCTGATACTTTGATGATGCTCTTCAAAGGTGAAAACTTCGGCAAACTGGTACTTAAGGTAGAGGGATAGATCATGACACTGAATACAAACGGAATTGCATCAGATGTAGCTAGTAATGTGGCTGGTAAACGAATTTTAATCACGGGCGGCGCCTCTGGCATCGGTGCGGCTAGCGCGCTATTACTGGCAAGTCGCGGTGCGAAAGTCGTCATAGGCGATTTAGCAGAAGAGATGGGTGCTGCGGTTGCTAAGCAAGGTCAAGACGCTGGCAACAGTATCGTCTTCAAAAAAGTAGACGTGACCAGTGGTGATGAAGTACGTGCTTTGTTTGACTTCGCAGTAGAGACGCTTGGCGGCCTTGATGTGGTGATAAATAATGCGGGTATCGACCATAAACCGGCACCGATGCATGAGCTAAGCGATGATGATTTTGATCGTAATATCGCCGTTAATCTAAAAGGCGTCTGGCATTGTATGCGCGCTGCTGTTACTTGTATGGCGCCCAATGGCGGCGGTCATGTGATTAATGTAGCCTCCATTGCTGGTTTGCGTTCAGCACCACTGCTGACAGCTTATAGCGCTGCCAAGCATGGCGTCATGGGGCTGACCAAATCTGCTGCTCATGAATATGCCCGTGTCAATATTCGCTTTAATGCAGTATGTCCAAGTTTTATTGATACGCCAATGGTACGAAATACCATGGCAAATATGAACGAGCGTGCCCAGCAAGCAACCATCAAAGCCAGCCCAATGCGGCGTTTGGGAGACGTTAACGAAGTGTCAGGCGCGATTGCTTGGCTGGCTAGTGATGAAAGCAGTTTTATGAACGGTCATGCCTTTACCTTAGATGGTGGTATGCTAGCGTAACTGCGACTGTTGAGCGCTCATTATTAACTCGTTAGTGCTCGATAATCGCTGTTAGACATGACAGCGATTATCTGCGTTTAGTTATCCAATTTTAGACGCCTGTTTTAGATACATGTTCTAGATACATGTTCTAGATACATGAATTCAGCGCTCAAGAATGATAGAAAATATAAAGTTGATAAAAATATAAGGAATCATGATGAAAGATTTATTTGATTTAACCGGTAAGGTCGCTTTGGTTACTGGCGCAAGCCGCGGTATTGGCGAATCTATTGCTCGTTTATTGGCATCAAGAGGCGCGCACGTGATTGTCTCTAGCCGCAAAATCGATGCTTGCCAAGCAGTGGCTGATAGCATCAAAGCTGACGGTCATAAAGCCAGTGCCTTTGCTTGTCATGTGGGAGACATGGAGCAGATTGCAGCAATTTTTGAGCATATCAAAAGCGAGTTTGGTCAAATCGATATCTTGGTCAATAACGCCGCAGCCAACCCATACTACGGCCATATCTTAGATACGGATTTAGCCGCTTTCGATAAGACGGTTGAGGTAAACATTCGTGGTTACTTCTTTATGTCGACGGCAGCTGGCAAAATGATGCGCGAGCAGGGCGGCGGCGTGATTTTAAATACCGCATCGGTCAATGGCTTGGTTGCAGGCGACAAGCAAGGTATCTACTCGATCACCAAAGCGGCGGTCATTAGTATGACTAAAGCTTTCGCCAAAGAGTGTGGCCCACTTAATATCCGCGTCAATGCTTTACTGCCAGGTCTAACTGATACCAAGTTTGCCTCGGCCTTAACCACCAATGATAAAGTGTTAAAAATGGCGCTACATGCTATTCCACTAGGACGTGTTGCGAATCCTGATGAGATGGCTGGCACGGTATTATATCTGGTGTCTGATGCCTCAAGTTATACTACGGGGGCGACTATCGTTGTCGATGGTGGTATGTTGGCTTAGGTAGCCAGCCAGTCAGAAGACTTATAATACAAGTTCAAGAACAATTTACTATGAAGAGCTGCATGAGATTTATTTCCATGCGGTTTTTTTTGATTTTATTTTTGATCGAGTGTCTAAATTTTCTTAGTGTCATTGCATTGATAGATTATTAATTTAAAGTAAAAATAGGCTGTGCAATGGCATAATAAAGGTATTAACAGCTACTTGAATAATATGGGAGTTACGCATGGATTCAGTGACCAATCATAAAATAAATATAATCTCTAAAAATAAAACATGGCTATTCGTGCCAGCGACTCGCATCGACAGAGTAGCGAAAGCCTTTGCTAGTGGCGCAGATGCGGTCATTGTCGATTTAGAAGATGCCGTTGCACCAGAAGATAAAGCAGACGCCCGCAAAGCATTGCAACAATATCATGACAGTGCAAGTTATCAGCCGATTTGGCTACGTATTAATAGAGCAGGCAGTGAGGCATTTATAAAAGATATCGCGCTTTGCCAGCAGATGCCTAATCTTGCAGGAATCGTACTGGCCAAGGCTGAACAAGCATCAGATGTTGATCAAGCCTATCAAGGTACTGGCTTACCTATTATTGCACTCATAGAAAGTGCGGTTGGGTTGTATAACATTGATGCGATGGCTAAAGTGTCAGGCTTGGTCGGATTCAGTTATGGTTTTCTAGATTTGTGCAATGATTTGCGGGTACAAGTAGGTACGCCTGCTGCGGATGTCATCGCCAATCAAATCCGCTATCAGTTGGTGTTGACCTCTAAAGTACATGAGCTAGCAGCGCCCATAGATACCGTTTATCCTGATTTCAATGATGAAGTAGGGCTAAATGCCCGAGTGCAACTATGGTCACAAATGGGTATGTTAGGAATGCTGTGTATTCATCCCAAACAAGTGGCTGTTGTGCAGCACGCCCTTAAGCCGACAGAGAGTGAGCTATCATTTGCTAAGCGTGTGGTCGAAGAATATGAGCGAAGCGGGCAGGCAGTGTTTGAGATAGATGGTCAAATGGTAGACGCGCCAGTGATTGAGCGTAGTCTTCAGCTATTAGATTAGTTATTGACGAAGTAGCAGGGAAGCAAATAATGGTTTATTATTCATCATACTTATTTATGATTTAAAAAGAGCTCTATGATTTTTATTAGTAATACCATTAGCCTGAATGACAGTGAAGTAGATATTAGCGCCATACGCGCGCAAGGGGCAGGCGGGCAAAACGTCAATAAAGTCTCGTCTGCGATTCATTTGCGTTTTGATATCCATGCCTCAAGCCTGAGTGATGTGCATAAGCAGCGTTTATTAGACAGTAAAGACAGCCGAATCACCAAAGAAGGCGTGTTTGTGCTCAAAGCGCAGCAGTTTCGTACGCAAGAGCGCAATAAGATAGATGCCTTTGAGCGGCTGCAAAGCTTTATTATAAAAGCCACTTATGTCAATCAAACCAGAAAGCCAACTAAACCTAGCAGAAATGCTAAGCGCAAACGGGTGGATCAAAAGACCCAGCGCGGTAAAACAAAAGTGTTGCGCGGTAAGGTGGATTTCTAATGGGTGGCTTATTTCCTATTTTTAAATGAACGAGAAAGCCAGATGCCAGCCCATTTAAGAGGCTGGCATTTTTTATAGTCTTATTTACTATTAGGTCTTTAGCTATCCAAGTCTTTTGCTTAACCAAGTCTTCTACTTAACTCGGGAAAGCGCTTTATCATAAATAACATCAAGAGCAGTGCCACACTGGCGATAGCCGCGCCAACATAGCCCACACTCGATATGGAAATATGCGTCACTGCATAACCACCAAACAGCGCACCGGCGCCAATGCCTAAGTTAATAATCCCTGAGAACATTGACATCAGCATGTCTTGGGCTGTGACATCAACCATGATGACTTTGGCTTGCATAGAGATAATCAGCAGCATCAGCGCGGCGCCCCACAGTAATGCAATGAAACTTAGTGCCCAGATAGAGGTCACGGCAAACAATAGCACCAGCATAGATAGCAGCATTAATATGATCGATATCAGCATCAATCTGGTATTAAAACGATCGCCCCAGCGGCTGAATATCACACTGCCCGCAATTCCTGCCACCCCAAACAATAGCAAGACAACAGTTGCGGCGTTTTCACTGATAGCGCCGACTTGACGCATAAAAGGTTCGATATAAGAATAAGCGGTATAGTGGGCGGTAAAGACCAGTAAAATGAGTAGATACAAACAGACCAATAAGGGGTTTCTAAGCAATTCTGGAATCTTTCTAAACGAGCCTTCAAACATACTTGGTAGCGTTGGCAATAGCCTTGCTTGTAGAATAAATACGATGAAAGCAATCACGCCAATACCACCAAATGTTGCCCGCCAGCCAAACCATTGACCGACCAAGCGCCCTAATGGCACGCCAAGTACCATCGCCAATGAAGTGCCGGTCGCAAGCACACTAAGTGCCAGTGCTTTTTTGCCTTCTGGTGCTACGCGTATCGCAATCGCCGCGGTGATTGACCAAAATATCGCGTGTGATAGCGCAATACCCACTCGGCTAATCAGCAATACATCAAAGCTCCAAGCAAATACTGACAACACATGGCTGGCAATAAAAACCACAAACAAGCCCAAGAGTAAGCTTTTACGCTCAAAACGGCTGGTAAGTAGCATCAATGGCAATGACATCGCCGCGACAATCCACGCATACAGCGTCAACATCCAGCCAGTTTCTGCTGTAGTGATGGAAAAATCTTGGGCAATGTCACTTAATAGGGCAACGGGGACAAATTCGGTGGTATTCATAATAAAGGCGCTGACGCCCATTAAGAATACTTGGAAATACTGAGTTCGGCGAGCATTTGCGCTCACCTCAAGGTTATGTTTCATATGATCCAATACAAATAAAGAAGGCGCTAATAGTGCAAATTAGCTGAAAAATAATTCATGAGTTTAAGAATAACGGCGGCATAGGTCGTAATGATGAAAAAGAGGAGGGCAAGATAGCAAATCGGTTGCGGTATGTCAGAGCCTATCATCAGACCTTGCTATTTTATCAGGAATCGACGGTGTTTTTTGTAGGAGAGTCTTTAAAATTAGCAACCGAATAATTGGTTGAATGGTTAAGTAAATCCGATAATGACATCAGTGTCAGTTACACAGTGATTATAGTGAGGTATCGCTATTTACGCTTGAATATAGGTATGATGACGCCATAGGCTAGGAATGCCTGATAACGTGATTTTAAATAATCATTGATATTTTACTAGGGCGTGTCTTCATTTCAAAAATGGCGATAAAAATGAGATAAATTGCCGTCAAACAAGAAAAATAGCGTAGATAATATCGAGATATTAACAAGCTATTTGACGATGTTTGGCAAGATTTAGCCATTTTTAACCCATTTAGATGACTATCGAGTGAATTAAGGACACGCCCTAATATGGGATAAAAGAAAAACAATCTATGAAAACAGACACCAATAAACCATTAGCCTTTAGACGATATCCTTCAACGACGGCGCTGCAATGTTTTGAGACCGCTGCTCGTCATTTGAGTTTTACCAATGCCGCGCAAGAGATGCACATGACCCAAAGCGCCATAAGTAAGCAAGTGGCGCAGTTGGAGGAGATGCTAAACCTGTCTTTGTTTTATAGGACGCCGCACCGGATTTCATTGACCCCTGCTGGCAAGTCATATTATCTTGAAGTATTAGAGATTTTAAAACATATTGAGGTGGCGACCACCAATTTGATGTCGCATAGCAGTAATACTGAGCTGCTAAAAATCGTCTCGCATCCGACATTTTGTGCCCGTTGGTTGATTCCAGCACTCAGTGGCTTTTGTCAAGAATATTCCCTTATTAACTTGGATATTAAAGAGCTGGTGGGGCCGTTTTTTTCTGAAGACCAAAATGTTGATATTGCTTTTTTATATGGCGATGGCATGTGGGGCAATATGGAGGCCATAAAATTGTTCGATGAATATTGCGTTGCGGTCTGTCAGCCGCAGTATTTGCGAGATAAAACACTGAGTACTGATTGTTTGGATGACTATGTGTTATTGCAAATAAGTTCACGCTTAAGTGCGTGGTATGAGTACTTTAAGCAACAAGATATCAGCGTTGATGGCACCTTTGTAGGTCCACGTTTTGAGACTTTTCATGCCTGCATTTCTGCCGCCTTACTGGGTTATGGCATTGCTTTGGTGCCGTTACGTTTGGTCGAGCCTGAGCTACAATCAGGCGCTTTAGTGATGGCGTGGGATTATGCGGCAAAGGGTCGCGGCAGCTATTATGTGACTTATCCTGTTTCTTCGGGACAATCGCATAAGGTAAAAGCAGTTTTAGAATGGATTACGGATTATTTAACAATCTCAGATCAGCGTGAAAAAGCGTTAGGGCTTGCTTTATAATTTATATTTTATTATTTTATTCTACAAAGTTATCTGCCGTAAGAATTTAACAAGCTAAACAAAAAAACTGCCTTGATACGCAGTTTTTTTGTTTTTAAAGGATTCGTTTAGGGAGCTAATTTACTGGTAATGACAAAAAGGAATGCCACCACAACTATTATTCGTTTGCTGCCGGAATGATGTTTTGTTGAAATGAGTCTAACTCAAGGAAGAGATAGAGATTCATCATGGACAAGCTTTATAACGTGACCGATGCCTTTACGATGGTGCATCCGCTCACGCTCGTCAAAGGCAAAAACGCCAGAGTTTGGGACGACAATGACCAAAGCTATATCGATTTTGTCGGCGGAATTGGTGTTTTAAACTTTGGTCACTGCCACCCTCACATCGTTGACGCCATCATCCAGCAAGCCCAGGCGCTGATTCACTATGCCTACAATGCGGCAGCGCATCAGCCGTATCAAAGCTTTATGCCGCGATTGTGTGAGCTTGTGCCTATTAGCGGCGAGCTGGCAGGGATGCTCACCAACTGCGGCGCAGAAGCAACCGAAAACGCCATCAAGATAGCACGCCTTAAAACGGGTCGCACTGGGGTTATCGCTTTTGATGGTGGATTTCATGGGCGCACATTGGCTGCTGTCAATCTAAACGGTAAAGTTGCGCCTTATAAGCGCGGGCTCGGACCCTTGGCAGGTAGCGTTTATCACATTCCTTTTCCTAGCCCAGATAACGACGTGAGCGATCAGCAAGCGATTGACGCGCTCCAGCGTTTATTTATGGTAGAAACCGATATCGACAATATCGGTGCCATCATCGTCGAACCTGTACAAGGGGAAGGCGGTTTTCAATTGATGTCGCCCACCTTTGCGCAGTATCTGCGCCAGTTTTGTGATGAGCATGGCATGTTACTTATCATGGACGAAATCCAATCTGGCTACGGCCGTACTGGTACACCGTTTGCTTTTACCCATTTAGAAGTTGAGCCTGATCTTATTTTACTTGGCAAGAGTATCGCGGGCGGCTTGCCATTAGGTGCAGTCATCGGCAAGGCTAGTGTGGTCAATGGTTTGCCTAAAGGCAGTTTGGGCGGTACTTATTCTGGTAACCCAGTTGCTTGCGCCGCTGCCAATGCCACGCTCGATATCATGCAAGCTAATGACGTTTGGCAGTCAGCCAAGCATTATGCCCAGACGATTGAGACGACCATCAGCCAATGGCAGCAAGAAGGTATCTCGCCTTGGTTATTTGGTCTTACGGGTATCGGTGCGATGCGCGGTATTGAGCTGCGTCATCCTGAGCATGATGTGCATCTGAGTGTGATGGCGCAAGTATTAACCAAAGCACGTGAGCGTGGTCTATTGCTTATGCCAAGTGGCCAATATCGCCATATCATTCGGTTATTGCCGCCACTAACCATAGAACCTGACACCCTAAAAGAAGGGCTAGATATTCTAAAAGAGGTGCTCATCGCGCTTCCTGATGGATTGCCTGCCGCTTAATGTTTAGGAGTGCTTAGGATAGATAGCGCATCGTCATAAGCAAATGCTCAAAACCAAATATCGATTACTTAAAAATTTCTTAACCCTATTACAAGGATGTTTATTTGTGAACAATACTAGCGTCAGTCCAGATAAGGATTTTATCTGCAGCGATGATATCCGTCATCATTTTTCTATGGCGATGTCAGCCATGTATCAGAACGAGGTGCCGCTATACGGAGACTTGGTTGATTTGGTCAGTGATGTGAATGCCGAGGTATTAACCACACATCCCGATATTAAATCACAACTGCTGCATACGGGAGAGATTGAGCGTCTAAGCATGGAGCGGCACGGGGCGATTCGACTGGGTACCGCAGCAGAGCTGAGCATGATGCGTAGACTTTTTGCCGTGATGGGTATGCACCCTGTCGGCTACTACGATTTAGCGCCTGCTGGCGTGCCGGTACATTCAACAGCTTTTCGCGCACTTGACTCGCATTCATTGCATAAAAGCCCCTTTCGCGTCTTTACCTCGTTATTGCGTTTAGATTTGATTGCCGATGAAAATTTACAACAAGAAGCCACGGCCACACTGGCGCAGCGTCAGATATTCACTGCTGGCGTTATTGAGCTCATTGAGATTTTTGAGGCGCAAGGTGGCTTGACTACTGAGCAAGCAGAGCAATTTGTCCAAGAAGCGCTAGAGACATTTCGTTGGCATGATAAAACGCCGGTGGCAAAAGCGCTCTATCAGCGTCTATTAAATCAGCATCCGCTGGTCGCTGATGTGGTTGGCTTTAAGGGTCCGCATATCAATCATTTAACGCCTAGAACCTTGGATATTGATGCCGTACAACAAGGCATGCAAGCCCGCGGCATACCCTCAAAAGCCATCATCGAAGGGCCACCGCGTAGAGCGTGTCCTATCTTATTAAGGCAAACCAGTTTTAAGGCGCTACAAGAAGCGGTTGGCTTTAAAGTTGCTAATAATTCAGACGCTAGCCATGAAGAGTACGAGCAAGGGCATCATACCGCGCGCTTTGGAGAGATTGAGCAACGCGGTGTGGCGTTAACGCAAAAGGGCCGCGTGCTTTATGATGAATTATTGGCCGCAGCTCGCCGCCAGCTTGGTGCTACCCCAAATGAGGACAATGCGGCTCAATACAATCAAATTTTAGCCGAAGTATTTACCGCTTTTCCTGATGATTATCAAACTCTACACGAAGAGGAGCTAGCGTATTTTTATTACCAGTTGACGGATAGCACCCTTGATTCTGAGGACGGTCAAGCGTTGTTAGCCGCGATCTTAACACGCGATGATTTGAATAAACTGCCTAATGCGAAGCTGACTGCTCTGATTAATGACGAGGTGCTTCGCATTGAACCCATCGTTTATGAGGATTTTTTGCCCGTCAGTGCCGCCGGTATCTTTCAATCAAATCTGCAAGAGGCGCAGCCAAGCCAATATGACGGTTACTCAAGCCAACAAAATTTTGAGCGTGATTTGGGGGCAGCCATTTATGATGAAATGGCATTGTATGAAGCGATGCAGGCGCAAAGCCTTGAGCAGTGCCTGTCTAGTGTCAGTGTTTAGTAAGATTTAGGCTAAAAATAGCCAGCTTATAGCCGACTTATTAGCACGTCATTCCAAAAAGGAATGCCTGCAAGAAATTTATTATTTTGCAACTTAGTAGGTAGCAGGGTAATTTTATAAGTCAGTCAAGGACGTAGTAAACCATTATACCAATATGCAAGGGATTGATTATGATTAAGCAATATATGTCTGCAATGGGCGTAGAAGAAGCACACTATCAAAATGGCGACTTTGAAGTCACCACCCCAATTGATGGCTCAGTCATCGGTAAAGTCACGTTAGATACAGTGGCTGACGTCGATACTAAAATTCAAAACGCCAAACAAGCCTTTCAAGAATGGCGTGTCGTTCCTGCCCCTAAACGTGGTGAGTTGATTCGTCTGTTGGGTGAAGTCCTGCGTGAGCACAAAGAAGACCTAGGTATCTTAGTATCATTAGAAGCCGGAAAAATTAAAGAAGAAGGCCTTGGCGAAGTCCAAGAAATGATTGATATCTGTGACTTTGCCGTGGGCGTATCACGTCAGCTTTATGGTCTAACCATCGCCTCAGAACGCCCGGGTCACCACATGCGTGAGACATGGCATCCACTTGGTGTCATCGGCGTCATCTCTGCCTTTAACTTCCCAGTCGCCGTTTGGTCTTGGAATACGGCACTGGCCATCGTCTGTGGCAACCCTGTCATCTGGAAACCTTCAGAAAAAACCCCGCTCGTCGCCTTAGCTTGCCAAGCGTTATTTGAAAAAGCCTTGGCAAAATTTGGTGAAGCACCAGCACATTTATCGCAAATCATATTGGGCAAAACCGATATCGGTAATGCGCTGGTTGAAAATAAAGACATCGCTTTAGTCAGTGCCACCGGCAGTACGCGCATGGGCCGAGAAGTAGGACCCAAAGTCGCTGAGCGTTTTGGTAAATGCTTGCTTGAGCTTGGCGGTAATAACGCCATGATTTTGGCACCCACCGCCGATTTGGATTTGGCGCTACGTGGCATTCTATTCTCAGCAGTAGGAACGGCAGGTCAGCGCTGCACCACCTTACGCCGTCTGTTCGTTCATGAGTCGGTCAAAGACGATATCTTACCGCGCGTTAAGTCTGCTTACGAGACGGTGAGCATCGGTCATCCGCTTGAAGGTAATTTGGTCGGTCCACTGATTGATGAAGACAGCTTTAATAACATGCAAGCGGCGTTAGAAAAGGCTCGCAATACTGGCGGTAAAGTCACAGGCGGCGACCGAGTTCTGATGGATAAATTCCCCGATGCTTATTATGTGATTCCGGCGATTGTTGAGCTTGATGAGCAAAATGACGTGGCACGTAGTGAGACGTTTGCGCCGATTTTATACGTCATGCCTTATAAAGAATTTGACGATGCGCTAGCGATGCAAAACGATGTGCCACAAGGGCTGTCATCTTGTATCTTTACCAATGACTTACGTGAAGCTGAAACTTTCCTCAGCGACCGCGGCAGTGATTGCGGTATCGCCAACGTCAACATCGGCACCAGTGGCGCTGAGATTGGCGGCGCATTTGGCGGCGAAAAAGAAACCGGCGGTGGTCGTGAATCAGGTTCAGACGCATGGAAAGCTTATATGCGCCGTCAGACCAATACAGTCAACTATTCAACCGAGCTACCACTAGCGCAAGGCATCAACTTTGGCTAATAACAATATGACGTGACGTGATGCTTGTTAAGTAGGCTCAGCGCTTATTTAGCAAGCCAATTATTCGCTATTTTGGTCGCCAATTATTAAGTATTTATTGTTTTAGTATGAAAGCCTGCGGAAGTGATGAATAACTATTCATGATTTCAAAACAGGCTTTTTACACCCTTTGCCGTAACCTTTTCGCACTTTTTTCAGCATTATCAGCAGCCATGGATTGGTTGTTTCTACTACTGTTATATCTATGACAGCAGTATCCACTACTAAGGAAGGTAGGTGTCTTATGATGGATGATAAACCTTATGACGAAGCTAAAGATGGCTACGGTCCGTCTTCTAGTTTTTTATTAGATATTGCACCTCTGGTGTTGACTGCCATTATTCTGATGGTGCAGTTTTTCGTATTCAAAGATTTTACCCCTCACATTCCCTTAGCTTGCGGTATTTTAATCACTGGCTTGTTTATGAAGCTGCGTGGCCGTGACTGGGATGGCATGGAACAACGCTTTTTAAAGGTTGTCAAAATTGGTCTACCGGCCATGATTATCTTGATGGGCGTTGGTATGCTCATCGGCGCTTGGATTATCGCTGGTACGGTTCCCACGATTTTATACTATGGTTTTAGCGTTTTCTCTCCTTCATCATTCCTAGTCTCTGTCTGTATCATCTGTGCCATTATTTCTGTCGCTACAGGCACTTCGTGGGGCACGGTTGGTACGGTCGGTCTTGCCATGATGGGTATTGGGCTAGGATTGGGTATTCCGCCGTCACTAACGGGCGGTGCTATTGTTTCTGGCGCTTTTTTCGGTGACAAAATGTCTCCATTATCTGACACCACCAACTTAACGCCAGCAGCGGCTGGTGTTGATCTTTGGGAGCACATCCGCGGTATGTTGCCCACCACGGTACCTGCCATGGTAACTGCATTGATTATCTATGCGTGGATTGGTATGGGTTACGGCGCAGAAAATGTCGATTTAACCTCAATTAAAGAAATTCAAACTTCGCTAGCGGCCAATTATAACCTCAGTATTATTACGTTATTACCGGCTGTTGTCGTTGTCATCGCAGCGGTAATGAAAATGCCTGCTATTCCAACGGTATTATCAGGTGTGGTGGTTGCAGGATTGGTTGCGTTTTTTATGCAAGGCGTGGGTGTGCATGACATTTTTACGGTCTTACAAAATGGCTTTGTCAGTGAAACGGGCTTTGCTGTCGTGGATCAACTGCTGTCTAAAGGCGGCATTATGTCAATGACGTGGGTCGTGACTTTGACCATCTTTGCTTTAGCATTCGTCGGCTCAATTGAGCATTACGGTACGCTAAAAGCCATCATGGCAAAAATTAATAAGATGGTGAAATCGAGATTTGGTTTAGTAATGACCACTTATGCCAGCACGCTTGGTGTCGGTACGCTCATCGGTGACGTCTATACCACACTGGTATTGCCAGGCCGTTTATTAAAAGCTTGGATTCAACATCGAAGTGCAACGCACCCGAATCT
>NZ_JABUZG010000012.1 GCF_014897815.1 Psychrobacter sp. PG1 | reverse complement strand
CAGAGCAATGAGGGGCTAACATGGCGATGTTAGCCCCCTTTTTTTTATCTATTTAAACTTGCTTAGATGGTTAGTGTCACCGCAAACTATAGTATGAACATTAAAGGGAGTTGCAGACAAAGCATCATGCTCACTACTTCCTAAAAAAGCGGCATTGGCATTTTTAATAGCATCAATCATAAATTCATAACCGCGCATCGTTTGATAAAAATTACCATAGAGAGCAACCGTAAACGAATAAACATTATCATGTTGCCCTAAGAAATCTATTGAGTTATCAGCAACAGGGAATTTATCAGATAAATTATGGCTTTTTAAGGTTTTTCGTAGAGTGTTACGCGCTAGAAGAAAAGCGCGGTCAAGGTTAGGGGCAGAAACGTGAATATTTTTAGACAGCAATACAGGGATATTAACACGCATAACGTTATCTTTAATGGCGATAGGGGCGGTATTGATAACTAATGTTGTTTCGGTGGCTAATGTCATGATTTTCTCCGTTGGTTAGGTCAGCACCTTGCCGACCTTGTATATAGTATTATAT
>NZ_JABUZG010000080.1 GCF_014897815.1 Psychrobacter sp. PG1 | reverse complement strand
CTCTATATTGTTTTATCTCTTCGCCTGTGGCTGGCGGCGGTGGCGGTCGTGGCAGAGGCGGTGTTAACTTAGGAATGAGTGGAAATCTAAACACTGGTGTCACGGCAACTGCATTTGGTAATACAAGTGTAGGTGAGAGCGATGAAAGAAGCCTAGGCACTACTCAAACTGATTCAAGATCTCAGGGAAGTAGTTACGAACAATCAGCGAGAAGAGGAACATCAAGCTCAGATAGCGATCAAACAGGCAATTCTCAGAGACTTACAGATAGCTCAGGATGGAGAAAAGAGGTTGGTAGTCAAGAGACGACTTCAGCCAATTCAAGTATGAGCAGTGAACATGCGGCAAGTTCAAGAGTATCAAGCCAAGATAGTATGTCGCGGATTCAGAACCTTAATAACCCTGAACAAATATCAAGAGCGATGGATCAGTTATCTGTTAATAGAGATAATGAAGCTTACCTAAATCAAATCCTTGCAGACAATGGTTTTGATAGCCGTGAAGATTATGAGCGTCGCTTAAGTACAAGTCCTACAGATGCCTTGGCTGTTCAAGATGAAGTAAGACAATTTTACTTCTCAGATCAGAGTGCAGCGCTGGGCGCAGCTTCAGGAAATACCTCACCGTCAGTTGGCGGTAGTCCATTGAGTAGTAGTGCTAATAACTCAATGGGGCAGTATAGCAATGAAGGGGATAGATTGATCAGTACAGGTGGCGATGCTGTGAACCAGTCTATAGGGCAAAATCAATCAAAAGGGAGTAGCTTTCAGCAATTAAGTTTTGGGGCAGGAGCGCAAGCAGCCCAAAACAATATTACTGGCGGTATGCAGCAAAAAAGAGACGGTGTAGGTGCTTTAAGTGATGCAAGGTCAGGTAGAGCAGATGGGATATTAGAAGAAAATAAATCACTACAAAACAGAGGGAATCAAACAACTACTGAAGCGGCTTACTTAGTAAATGAACGTACAGGAAACGTATTTAATGCTATAGAAAATGCGCCTAAAAACATTGCTGAAACTGGTCAAAACATAGCGGATGCTGGAAGAGGTATGGCTGATAGTGTTATAGATACAGCTAAAGAAAGCCAAAAAAGTGGTAGCGGCTGGATTGGCTCAAATCAAAACTGGGGAGATCTCAGTGGGAGTGATGAAGCAAAAAAGCCGTAGGTGGTGCGTCAAGAGGCGGTGGCGCATCACAAGGAAGTCAAGCAGATAAGGCGGCAAGTTATATCACAAGAAATTCATTAGGAAGTTCTTCAGGCTATTGTGCAAGGTATGTTAGAAAAGGGCTGCAATCTGCTGGTTATAAGTTTGATCAACAGAGACATGCTTATCAGTACCATACAACAGGGCAGATGAAAAAAATGGGTTTCACCCAAGTACCAAGTGCTGATGCAATGAAGAACCCAAAAAGGGGCGATGTTGTTGTATATGGTAAATCAAGAGGTCATAACTCAGGCCATATCCAAATGTATGATGGCAAACAATGGGTATCAGATTTTAGACAAAAAACTCATTTACCTTGGGGTCATGCAGCCAGTGGAGGTGTTTTTTACTATAGAGACATGAAGAGCCAAAAATAAACTAAGAATACTACATGTAGTAGCGACCGCAGCTGATCAACATACTACATGTAGTGTTATTTTGGCCACCGCAGCACACAAGATGTTGTGTTGAGTAACTAACGATGATGGTTAAAAGGTGGTGTGTTTGGATTGGTTATATCATAAATGTATGGAGAGCCGCAGTTACCATTATAAGGAGCGTACAAAAGAGGTTGATCCCCATAATCCCTAGTGTTGTCAATTTTGTTTTTATTGCCAGTGACAAACAGAATGCAGCATAAAATTTCGATAGGATAAAAGACCGCGACAACCCAGCCATACCATGACCAAAAATCAGCATTGCCAAAAGACATGCTGTTATTGTAGAAGGGTATCAAGAAAAATAAAATTGCAATCTTAATACCCGATAAAAAAGGATGGTGTGTGACTGGATTTTGAATACGCATAGCAACCTTCTTAAGATTGTTTCTCTATAATTAATACAGTATTACCAGTTTTTTCATAGGCGTATGCAGAAACAACACGATAGCCTAGTTGATATATCTCACTGATAGACATGTACTGACCATTACCGACAACAGAGCAGCGATATTGAGCCTTCGTGCCATAGTCACCAGCAATACAAGCATCGCCCTGTAAAGCGGCCTGAGAAGGCGTAGATAGGGCAAGTAAAACTGGTAGAGCGACAAGGGCAGACATAATTTTTTTAGAAAGCATTTTTATTCCTTAATGTTTGATAGAAGTAATATAAATATATAATGTTTTATAATAAATATTATATAGCATAATCTAATTGAATAATCTAGTAAAAAGAGGAAATTATGGAAAACGACAATATAGAAGCTGTAGTAAAAGAGCCAGCACCGAAAAACGCATTAGATCAAAGTTTGACGGAGCATGGCGAAGCAAAAGCAGCATTAGAGTCTATTGAGAGCCGAGAACCTGAACAAAAGATACTACATAATATCATGCTCAAAGAGGGCGATGGTAAAGAGGTGGTAGGGCAAATAGTCTATAAAGACCGAAGTAATGGCATCGTACAAACCAGTAAAAATGTAGGCTATAGATTTGATGCAGAAGTTATGGAAGGTCATGAAATCAATGAACGTGTGGCGGTGGTAATGGTTGGAGATAAAGAAAAGGCCATAACTGAGAGTGAGTACAATAGATATCGTGAGAATGAAAGGGCGTTAGCAGTTGAGGTTGATAATGACGCAGCGGCAACAAGTCATTTAGATATTTAAGCTCAAAAAGTTTTTAATAATTTAAAAGGTTTTATGTTGTGGATTTAAGCTTGATCGTGTATGATTAACTTAATAAAAAACAAGCCCACTGATACGAATACCAATGGGCTTGTTGCTTAACATTCAATCTGTAGAATAAATTGCAGTGCCAACCAAAATTTATTCTAAACAACCAGCATAAACGGCTGAACACAGTATAAACGGCTAAACACAGTTCACTAAATTCACTATTAAGATAATGCCTTAGTCAGAGGCTTAATAGTTAGTTAGTTAGTATGCCATTACTGATAATTGCAATTCTATTATAATTATCTAATCAATGCAACTGTGTACTTATTTATAAAATGAGTTATTAGCCGTTTATCAAGTATTTTCGTAAATCATTTTAAGA
Source organism: Psychrobacter sp. PG1 (assembly GCF_014897815.1). GTDB lineage: Bacteria > Pseudomonadota > Gammaproteobacteria > Pseudomonadales > Moraxellaceae > Psychrobacter. The sequence goes on along the minus strand of NZ_JABUZG010000080.1, from coordinate 6,606 downwards.
GAATAAATGATTATTTACTGATAAATAATGGACTAATGATTGTTATGAGTGCCTTCCCTCAAGAACGAATCAGTGCTACAAACGATTTCTATAACTTCATACACCCCACGAAACGCATGGAAACAGTGATACTATGGGATAAGACCCGTAGTAAAGGGGCTTGGACATGTGTTGATCCAAAGGAAGATATTACGAATTTTCTTGATAGTCTGAATTATATGACAGATATTTACTTTTCTCCTAATGAATTTTACAAATGGAGACTAGGGAAAAACCTTAGAAGATTAACCAGCTTTTATATAGATGTTGATTGTAGGAATTTAGATAATCTTAGCAGTAGCGATTATAACGATTATATTATTAATGTACTTCAAGACACACTCAAAAAAATTGATGATCTTAATATTCCTAGTCCTAATTGTGTGGTTTATACAGGCAGAGGATATCATTTATATTGGAGATTTGAGCCAGTAGGGGCTAAATGCTTACCTAGATGGAAAGCGGTTATGAAGCGTTTGATCGAGGTAATAGATAACGCTGATCCAGCGTGTACAGATGCCACTAGGATGATGCGACTACCAAACACGTATAACAGCAAAAATGGGGCGCTTAGTGATATCGGTTTTTTATGTGATGATTATTACACGTTTGATGATTTGTGCAATCAGATTTTACCGCACACAAGATCTGAGATTAGAGACTTTAGAGCAGCTAGGGCGAAGCGCGGCTTAGAGATAAAGAAAAAAACAGCAGGTCAGCGCGGTAGAGGGAGTATATACGAGCGTTGGTATCTAGTTTATCAAGATGTTCAGAAGTTGATCGTTTGGCACTTCACCAAAAATAAAAGTGAATCAGTGCCAGAGGGTATGAGAGACAGGTTATTATTCCATGCAGCAAACGCCCTTAGTTGGTTTACTCATAAAGAAGCGCTAGAGAGCGAGGTTAAAGATCTTGCAGCAAAATATTTTGGATCATTAGAATTATCAAAATGCTTGGCTTACTGTAGTAGCGTATTAAAACGCGCATCGAACACAAAAGCAGGTGAGGAAGGGGAGCTTAGATATAAATACAAAAGCGAAACCCTATACGATGAACTGCAAGACTTGATTCCCAGTGAGCTTAGAAGCCACATGAGAGCGCTTGTGTCATCCAGTATGCGTAAAGATAAGAAAGCAGCCGCACAACGCGCCTATAGGCAAAATAGAGGGGCTGTAAGTCGTTCAGAGTACCAGTCCAACATAGAAAAGCGCAAACGTGAAGCTGAAAAACTTGCAAAGCGTGGAATGACCAAATCTACAATAGCAGAAAAATTAGGCGTATCACTATCGACCGTTAAAAATTATCTAAGAAAAGTTATAGCAAAACCAACCACAAAAGAAGTAGGGGCACGCGATAAAAATCAGGGGTCAAAGTCCGTTTCTTTGTATAGTGGGCGAAGCCCTGAGCTTTTTGTGAGTGTCAGTGTGGCTTATGCGGTGGGTTGCCTTCAGTATGCGTGGCTTCGCTTCCTCCCCTTAAACAAATCAAAAAATAAAGCCGCTTGCCCAGCAGGGCAGCGGTATAGCCAAATCCTTGACTCTTCTTGATGGTGATTATTTATTGGTGGTGGCCAGTGCGTTTAAGATTTTTAATTTTACTTGAGCTTGTGGTGGTGTTGCTTTTAGCGTTTCTTGCTAGGAATGAGTTTTCTTATGGCAAAGTGGTTTCAATATTTTTATGCTGTGGTATAGGTTTTTTGATCTATTACCAAGCACATTCGATAAGCGAGGGCGGTTACAGTTATCGTATCGCTTTTTGCTACAAACTTATTGGTGCTGTTTTGGTGGCTTTTTATCTGAGTGTGGGGATTGATTTATGAGTATCAAGGAGTTGTACATTACTGAGAAGCCGGCGGTAGCTAGGGCTGTGGTTGAGGCTTTGGAAGGTAAATTTAGTAAGCATCACGGTTATTATGTAGATGACAATGGTGTGGCTGTAGCGTGGTGTATTGGCCACATGTTGCAATTATTAGAGCCTGAAGACTATGACAGAAAATTGAAGGCGTGGTCTTTTGATAGCTTGCCATTATTTTTCAGTGACTATAGACATAAACCTAATCCAAAACTTAAAGAAAACCTTGATGTTATTGAAGGTCTTCTGAAAAAAGCAGAGACGGTGATACATGCTGGTGATACGGACGATGAAGGCCAGTTGCTAGTTGATGAAATATTAAGGTTCTATGGTTATAAAAACCCTGTTTATCGAGTTTTGATTAACGACAATACTAAGTCTGTTGTTAAAAAGGCTATTGCGAAAAAAGAATCTAATGAAAAGTTTGAACATTTGGGGTGGCGAGCTGAAGCAAGGTCACTATCTGATCTTCTTTTTGGTTTCAACTTAACAAGGGCGTACACTCTAAAATCACAGGCTGAAGGTGGTGAAGGGGTTATATCTGTAGGGCGTGTGCAAACGCCAATTTTAGGTTTGGTGGTGAGAAGAGATAGGCTAAATAGTGGTCATAAAAAGCAATATTACTACGATTTGTTATCTAAAATAAGTGCGAACGGCTACGATTTTATATCGTCTTTTAAGGGCTATAGTAATGAGTTAAATGAAAAAATAGCTAATAATCAATCAGAGTATTCAGAATTAATAAAGGATGACAAAGGTAGGTTTGTTGATAAGGCGCAATTAGTAAAAATAGGCAAGGCATGTAAAAATAAAGTGGGTATCATAAGTGATTTTTTAGAAAAAAAGGAAGAAAAGTCAGCGCCTCTTCCTTATAACCTAAATAAGTTGCAGCAGGACGCTAACCAAAAATGGGGGTATAAACCAAAAGATGTTGTAAAGATAACGCAAGAATTAAAAGATACCCATCAACTGATAACTTACAATAGAAGCGATTGCCAATATCTTAGCGATGAGCAATATGAGAATGCAGATGAGATCATTAAGGCTGTGGCTCAAAATGTAGAAGGGTTATTTCAAGAACAGGTGAAAAAGGCAAATCCCCAACTTAAAGGAAGAGTGTTTAATAGCGCAAAGGTGGGCGCGCACCATGCTATTGTACCCACTCATACCACTGCAAATTTAAGTAAGCTCACAGAGCAACAAAGAAACATCTATTTGATGATAGCAAAGCTTTATATAGCTCAATTTTACCCAAGCTCAGTGTACATAAAGAAAAAAGCAGTAGTCAATATTGATGGTTTTTTGTTCAACGCTTCATCAAGCACTAGGGTTAGTGATGGATGGGAAGCACTTTTTTCCAAAGAAAAAAATAGCGACCCCAAAGACGAAGATGAAGAGTATATGACAGGCTTAGACGGTATTAGTAAAGGGCTGTCTTGTGAATGCGTAGGGCTGAAGCTTAATAACAAAGAGACTAGGCCACCACCACATTATACTGTTAAAACGCTACTGTCTGATCTGACTCGCGTAGCAAAGTATGTGAAAGATCCAAGGCTTGCAAAAGTGCTAATAGAAAAGGATAAAGATAAAGATAGTGAAAATGGTGGGATTGGCACTTCTGCTACAAGACACGTAGCATTAGACACCTTATTTGAAAGAGGTTTTTTAGTAGAAGAGGGTAAGAAAGTTGTCAGTACAAATAAAGGCCAAGCGTTTTATGACAAGCTTGATGATAAAATAAAATACCCTGATATGAGTGCAATATGGGCTGAAAGGCAACTCAATATTAAAGACAGAAATGACGTTATAAATTTCTCTAAGCAAATGATGAAAGAGGTGGTTATACCTGAGATCAAAAAAATCAAAGGTAGCATTAAATACTACAAATGCCCGAAATGTGATAGAAACATGGTAAGACATGTAGGTGTAAAAGGTACTTTTTGGGGGTGCAGTGGTTACAACGATAAAGAAAACCAGTGTACACATTCAATGGATGACGAGGACGGAAAACCGATTGCTAGAAAGCCCAAGGCAAACGATAAACCAGCCAAAAGAACAAAGTTTGATTGCAAAGCTTGTGATGGTAAGTTGGGTTACAAGAAAGGGAAAAAGTCTTATTACTTTGAATGTATGAATCAAGATTGTAGGCAGAGATATTTCAAAAGCAAAGAAAGTAAGACACCTGACTATGAAAACCCACCTAAATAGGGATTGCTGGATATGAAACTAACAATATATAAAAATGATATAAATAGCAGCAGCATGGAGACAGCTTTAAATCATGAATTTGGAGTTGAAAAAGTCAAGTCAAAAGACATAGAGTTTTTGGGTTTCGTGGTTTGGTGTAATGATAAACTGGGGTATTTTTCCCAACCAAAAAAAGGTAAGGAAAAAGAGTTTGATAGTAACTTTGAAAGTGCTTTAGTTTTTAAAAATAAACAGGTAGCTATAAATGCACTGCTAGAATCTAGCAAGAATGGAAGCGTTTGTGTGTCATACATTGAAGATGGTACAAGAAGTATAGTTGTGCTACTAGATAGTAGTGATTTCAAAAAACAAGTTTGCTACTAACGCCCTTCGGTTGTTGGGTCAGTTATTAAGCTTGATAACGAAAAGATGTTATCAAGCTTAATAACTCGACCTTCATGTAACTTTACAGATAATTGGTAATAGATACACTACATATAGTAGCGACCGCAGCTGATCGACATACTACATGTAGTGTTAGTTTGGCCACCGCAGCGCACAATATGTAGTATTTCAGAATGTGAAATGATTTAAGAATGCAGTCGTTACATGAAAGTAATGGCCGCATTTTTTTGAATGAAGAAACCAGTTGCGTTGACGCAAAAAACACTTGTAAAAGTTAGTCATATTATATATAATTGTCCTACAAGGTCGGCAAGGTGCTGACCTCGCTAATCACAAGCGTTTAATGTGGTAATAGGACTGTTAATATGCAAAAGAGAATTATAGGACTGCTACAAGGTGTAGCGCAACATAAGAATAGGCATAGGGTTTTCGAGGATTTTATTACGATAGTAGCAGTATGCTTACACAATCAAAAAGCTTGGTTTGATAAGAAAAGAGAAGAAGAGTACCTAAAGGTCTTTAACAGTTACCATAAGAGCGATCAGGAAGCGTTTACAGAGGCTTTTGGGTTATTGGTCATGGAGCTAGGGGTAGAGCCTAAAGATGTTCTAGGTAGTATTTATATGAGCATGGAGCTAGGTGATAGCAGGAACGGTCAGTATTTTACGCCTGATAATGTTAGCTATTTAATGGCACAATTTCATTTAGGCGATATTTATAACGATTTGAAAAATAAGGACTATATATCTTTAAGTGACCCAGCTTCAGGATCAGGAGGGATGATTTTAGCGGTAATAAAAGGAATGTTGGAAAAAGGGTTTAATCCATCATCAAATATTTGGGTTCAAGCCACAGATATCAGTAGGGTTGCGGCATTGATGTGTTATATTCAATTATCCTTATGGGGAGTGCCAGCACAAATAATAGTAGGAAACTCACTTAGCTTGGAAGTTAGGGAAGTATGGAATACACCTATATTTTTACGTGGCGGTTGGATTTACAAGCAATAAGCTAATAAATTAAAAGGTATTTGATTAAAAACCAGTAAGAGATTACTGGTTTTTTTGCTTGGTTGATTCAAATTATTAGTGATTAATTGATTTATCGTCTATTTGATTTTCTGTAATGATAAGGATTGATTGGGTTAGGGTCAGCCCAAAGACCAAGTTTCTTACGTTGAGCAGTTTTTTCCGAAGAGCTATAAGTTTTACGATCATTAACTGATTGCTGATTAGCATAATATTTATAGTGCCAAGCCATACCATTTTTTACTTGTTGTAAATTGCAATCGACACCTTCAGCTAACACTTTTCCTATCATCCGAGAATAACGGTCACGTTGATTCCATTCTATAGTGACTTCTTTATTATTTATACATTGCTGTAAGGATTGCTTAGAATGCTGGCCATAAGCTTGTGAGCTTTCAGGGGCATCAATACCTAACAAGCGAATGCGTTCACTCCTTTTGTTTTTAGGCAAAACCTCTATAGTGTCACCATCAATGACACGAACATCGAATGTAGAGAAGCTATTAGCAGAATAGGCGTTTGAAGCAAGTAAAGGCGATAAAACAACAAGTAAGTATAAAGGCTTACTGTTCAAAAAATTAAATAACATAGTGGTTTTTCCTATAGGTTTTTGAAAATAAATATAGGCCTAATACAGACTAATATTTGAGAGAGTAGCCAAAGAATTTTTTGATTCTCAGAAATAGAATCATGATAAAAAAGGTATAAGATTAGAGATATGAGGCCAGTAACAAAAAAAAGACAAGCAAAAAAAATAGCTTGTTTAAGATTGATATTGCAATCATTATCTAAGTCGATCATAAGTTGCCTATAAGGTTAAAACGGTAGCTGTGTTTAGCTACCGTTGGTCACACTTAACTGTTGAATTTTAAATCCGTCTGTTTAGGAAAGTGCGAAGAGCATCATAGTTATCATTGTAGGTGCTGTGGTTGTCATCAATGTAATCAGCAATCTTTTTAGATAAGTCAGAATCAATATCAATCGAGTCTAAGATATTGATAACATCGTCAATTTCTACTAAAAAACCCTGACTCAAAGAGGCGGTTGATGGATCAAATTCATCTGAGCTATCAGTGACGTTAGTATCGCTATCTAG
>NZ_JABUZG010000011.1 GCF_014897815.1 Psychrobacter sp. PG1 | reverse complement strand
TTGTAAAAGTTAGTCATATTATATATAATAGGTTTTATAAGGTCGGTAGGGTACTGACCTAATCAACGGAGAAAATCATGACCAACTTAACTACCGCCCTAACCCTTCTTAAAAAACTTATGGGTAAAAAACAGAACGTTAAAACGTTAGATGATATTCAGCCGCAAGTCATTAACGATGACCTTTACACTATTTCTGCCAATGAAGCGCAAGATGAAAAAATGGCTAACTATTTTGAAAAAACGCCAGTTTCAAAACTTTGTATCACTGTTTGCATCCCTTTGTTAGTTACAATTCCTGTTGTTGTTATAGCTGGCAGCCCTGAAATGGCAAAGCAATTGGCACAATCAAAGCTAAAAAGCATTTTTGAAAAAAATACTAGCCTTGAATTTTTCTCAGTTCTCTATGCCTCAGCCTTTGACCATCCTAGAAAAAACGGCATCATTTATAATTATGATGTTTGCGTAAGAAGCCTTGAATTTATAAAGATAAAGGGGTTTGAAAAGCATATTGCTATTGATATGGCAATCAATAACCTTTTAGATAGTGAGTTATATTTAAACTTGTCATCAAACTTTGAGGTCGCCATGCCTAGCTACTTGGATATTTACCATCAATCTAATTACAATTTAACGCTTTCGTAAGTTAGTTATATTATATATAATAACAAAAAAAGGGGCTAACAACGCCATGTTAGCCCCTCATTAACTCTCTGCTACTTTCACCAGCCTAAACCCTTTAGGCTTCACTTGCGCGACCCTACGCCCTCTCACAGCCCTTTTATTTA
>NZ_JABUZG010000079.1 GCF_014897815.1 Psychrobacter sp. PG1 | reverse complement strand
ATTACCCGTCAGGATGGCTCAGCAATGGATAACTTGCTCTTAGCAAGCAAAGAGAAGTTAACAAGTGCATCGAATAGCTCTGGAGCTGAAGCACTCATCACGAATTCACAGACTGACAAGGAGACGTCACAATGAAAATCATCAATTATGAAGAGCTGTTTGGTGAGTTTAAACCTGATGGTGCAATCAGTGAGGATGCAAATCTTATCGCTAATGCATTGATGCGTGAGTTGTATATTTCATCTGGTCATCAACTTGCACGTTTCTTAGGAGTGAAGTCCTGCTTCAATAACGATATGGCAATGCGTGTATGGGTTCAGAAGCGCTTGGAGGTGGATCTTGACTATGTTGATTGAGGATATGCGTTGTCAGCTTCAAAGCGAGCTTTATGAGCTACTACCGCACTCTGACTATGTCGGCTACTAAGGAGAATGTAATGAGTGTAAAACTTCAGCCTAATATGACGCAGAGCCCATATGATATCAAAATATGTGAGGATTACTGGGCATATGATAATCAGAGCGGCTTTATTAAACATGTGAAAACGCTTTGTGAAAAGTATGAGGTAAGTCCTCAAGTACTCTTTGAGGCAGTCGCTCAGTGTTATGTCTGCTTAGATGATGTTGTATGTGAGTACTGTGGTTATGTGTGCCCTTTACAGATACCAGCAGACATTCCGTATATGCGCTCAAAAGAGCGTTGGTGCTGTGAAGTATGTGAGCATGCTGTATGGCGGGAACATAATCATAGATAAATTATTAGAAATTTTAAAGCCATGCAGCTTGAGTTGCCTGGCTTTTTTGTGGGCAGCAGATCTTCTCTTAAATACAGCTTAAATTTAGTGTGCCACTACAACGTCGAGATGGTTTATTTTTTTGGTCAAGATAGCCCAAGCTAAGACCTCTAAAAAAGGTAGAGGGTAGTATGAGCCAAGTTTAGGCTAAAAACTTGGCTTTAAAAGGTAAATACAGGAAAAAAGTTAGTTTAAAATTGACTGTAGTCCACTTTAACGAGTTTAGATTGCTGAACCTTTTTTAGTTTGAATGTCTTGGTCTTTTCATCCCAAATGTTGACATAATAGGTGATAAGTTGTTTACCTGTGGTTTCGTTGACTTGCTCGCCTTCACAATTGCGACTGATAAATAAGCGGCTATTGGGATAGAAAGCCAAACGCTCGTTGTCATCAAGTTCTGCGCCGTCTGCGAAGCATTCTGCGCCACTTTCATAAGGGGTGACACTATCCTCAGTTTCACCCAGTGGGATACCGTATACTTTACCAGTACGTTTATCAATCATAGCCCCTGATACACAGCTTGTACCACAGCCCCAGGTTGTTACGATATAGTTACCCGCGAAGTTAATTTCACCATCTTTATGAGCTGCTTTCAGTCGAGTACGAAAAGAGCTCCAGTCACCTAATTTTAAGGGTGCTTGTTTAGCGTTATAGATTTTAGCAGGGTATTTTTCAAAGCTGTAACCAGCGATGGTTTCAGCATGAGAAGTAGAGATGCAAGCCAAGGCAAAACAAAGATAAGCCGCAAGATTTTTCATAAGAATTCCTTTTTTAATAGCGGTCAGTACAGAAAACGGAAATTATGGTACGGTAAGTACATTTGTTTAATTCTACATCAATTAAGTTAAATAATTTTTTCTAAAATTACTTATTAAAATCATAACCTGATAAGGTTTAGTCAAATCTTACAAGCTCTATATTGAGCTTGAATACAATCAAACTATAATTCAAAAGGATTTGGGGATAAAATCACCTAGACAGGTTTATCATGAGTTTTATTGCAACGCCGCTTGATTAAAATCTCCCAAGTTTGGTTCTAGGGACTTAATAGCATACCCCAGTTATCTTTTTTCAAATACAGGCTTAACAAGATCACCAAATAGTATTTGAATAATTAATTCTCATTGTTTACGCATTGATATAGATATGACTAGCTTTCAAAATGAGAAACAGACTTAGCACTACTTGTCGACGTACTTTCTATGGTATTTAAATTGCCAGCTATGCTAGCTTTAACGTTACTTGAATTGGTAGATGAAGGCGTGAGCCACAGCACCATGATCATGCCTAGTAGAACAAAAGTAACACCTACTAAACGGCCAGCATTTATTTCTTTCACTGGTAAATTCATAAGACCGTATTGATCTAATATTAATGAAATAAGCATTTGACCCGCGATCACGCAAACAATAAAGCGAGTTGCGCCTAAACGAGGGACTAGAATTAATGCGGACGTAATATAGATGACGCCAGCTATGCCACCAAACCAGACCCACATTGGTAATTGTCTGATTTCACTCAATATGGGCGTAGGGACACGCATAGAAAGAATGACAGGTATCGCTATAAATACACTCACCAATAACGACACTACCGTTGCCCAAAGAGGATGTCCAAGAGCACGGCCTAATTCAGCGTTACTTGCAGCTTGGAGAGGGACTAAAGCGCCAGCAACTAAGGCTATAATGGCAAAAGAGATGCCAGTAAGTGATAGATTCATACGTTTGCTCCAGATTTATTTAATTTTCTGGAATAATTATTTCATATTAAAAATTTGAATTGAAATTATTGTTTTTTTACTTCACTATTCGTCATATGAATAACTTAAGACGTATTGACCTTAATTTGCTCGTGACGTTGCACGCATTATTAGTAGAAAAGCACGTATCACGAGCCGCTCTCCGGTTACATAAAAGTCAGCCGGCAGTTAGCCACGCGCTGGCCCATTTGCGTACCCTATTTGATGACCCTCTATTGGTGCGACGTTCAGGAAAATTGGAATTGACTTCGCGAGCGAGCGAGTTAATCCTGCCCTTGACTGATGTTCTAGAGCAGCTCGGTGCGTTGATTGAGACCCCAGAATTCAATCCTCTCAGTGCGAAGCGAGTATTTCGTCTGGCTATGTCTGACTATGGCGCGCGTGTATTTATGCCTAGTTTGGTGCG
>NZ_JABUZG010000013.1 GCF_014897815.1 Psychrobacter sp. PG1 | reverse complement strand
TATATCTGGCTGAAATTATGAATGTTCAACACGCCCTATATTATTTGTAGACAGTAAAGTTGACTCCTCACAAACGTGTTGGCTATATTTTGTATTGATTGCTTACAAATTCAACATAGGCGTGAATTTATGGACACGCTATAGTGTTTAACATATTTATTTGGGAGAGTGTTATGACTATAGAATTATTAAAACAGTTGCGTACCTCTGTGGCGCTGACTGGCCTACTTGCTGGCGTCCTGACGATTAGTGCTTGTCAGCAACAGTCCGACACAGAGGCGGGTATAGATGATGGTGCCCATACCGAAGAAACGGTTCCAATGTCCGCTGAACCTGCTGAGCCTAATGAGGTGGTTGTCGATACAGCGGATGCATCGCTCAGTGAAGTACAGGATGATACCGTAGCTTCCGTCAATAGTGGAGTCAGTCAAATAGCCTATCTGTGCTCACCTGAGCTGAAAGTTAATGCAACTTATAAAGAAGATGCCAAGCAAGTAGTCATCGCGACTGATACGGGTACAGTGACATTAAATAAAACCAATGATGCCAGTAATCCAGAAGTGTTCGAAGTAGCAACCGCTATTGATGGCAGTCAGGGCTTTACCCAGTGGCGTGTAGCACACGAAGCGCGTGAGACGGGTGTGATGCGCACAGCAGGTACAGATGCGGCGAATGTCAGCACTTATGAATGTAAAAAAACCTCATAATAAGTAAGCAATCAGGAAAAAAGCAACGATAACGTTGCTTTTTTTATGTCTAGTTTTAATGAGTCAGCAAAATTATTTATGAGGATTAGCGCTAGACTCATGTGCCAAAAATCCTTCTTCCTTCACATCTAATTCTTCATGCTTAAGCACTACTTGGATACTATCTGTATGGGTATGAGTGGTTTTATTGATATCGATTTCTTGGATAGCATAAGTGTCTTTAGTAATGGTAGCCACTTGACGTGATAGGATAATTTCAATCGGCTCATCACCAATTTCGATCTGTTTGCCATTCACGGTAACGACTGCCTTGCTATCTAACGATGGCTCGACATGGCGCAATATATCCTTTTCATCATAATTGCCTGACAATAAGTCCTGACTTTTCGCATCGTGGTGTTCAGTGCGAATAGTAATATATTCTTCTACCAACTCAATAGGCACGTCAATGGTCTTAGTGCGAGCGTGCTTGGTCACCGTTACTTTACCGACATCTAAACGCTCTTTATTGATGACAGGACGCTCTTCTAATAGTTCCAAGTGTCCAACATTATGATTGCTCTTATCTATGTTGTTGCTACTTATATCATTACTTTCTATGTCATTAGCTAATGTGCCATTATGAGTATCAATTGGGACCGTTATAGCGTTTGGTGTCACTTGCTTCTTATGTAAACTCTCTTGTAGAAAGCTATCGTTCGGGATGCTGTCGTCGTGATTGCTAGTCATCATAATGTCCTTATCTTTATCAAATAATCGTTATACAATATTTTAGAGCCATTTTTGCAGATTTTGCAAGGTTAGCCTTATCAGATGTCACTAAGTATTTTTAATTCCTAAATATTTTTGAGTATAATAAGCAAAAAAAGACCAGAGGCATGCTCTGGTCTTAATTCACTAAGTAAAAATACTTAGCTGCTTATTACGGTCATGTATTGCTTGGCGATCTTATTTCTTAATGACAGCCAAACAGTATGACGGTTTAGCGTATTACATACCACGAGCGCGGCGTACGTCTTCTGCAGTAATACCATCACGGTCGATTATGTTGCCTTCGCGGTCTACTACGTTGCCATCGCGATCGATATCTAGTTCTTCACGTTGGATAGTCTCAACGATAGTTTCAGTATGACGTTCAGTGGTTTTACCGACGTTCACTTCTTCAGATACGTAAGTGTCTTTGCCAACGCGGGCACGTTCAGCCTCTAGTTCAACTTCAATGGTTTGATTGCCATCAATGTCACCGATACGGCGATCTGTTGGACGATCTACGTTAGTACGCTGGATATTAGCATGCTCTTCTTCTAGCTCAACATCGACATTGCGCTCTTCGGTCACTATATGCTTACCAACTTTAACCAAACCTGCCACGATACGATCTTTATTGACGGTCAAGCGCTCTTCTAGTAGCTCTAGTGTGTTTGGTGCGTCATAGGCATGGTCTGCAATCTCCATACGCTCTGCAACTGGAACAGTATCAGCGACAAATGCTTGACGATCCTTTTGATACTGATCTTTATAGCTATATTGATAATCGTGGTCATATACTTCCATGGCATCGACTTGAGACTTGGTCAAGCTGTCAAAGAATACGTCATCACCAACGATACGTGCCAGACCTGCTGGTACTAATACTTCTTTTGAGCTGAACCAGCCACCAGCATCAACGATCAAATAACGAATGCGACCAGTAGTGTCTTCTACTAATGCACCTTCAATTTTACCGATTTTTTCTTCATTGACGCCATAAGCAGTCTTACCTGTTGGGTCATAATAATCATCACCGATTAAATCTTTATGAGTAGCTTGGATATCTTTTAAACGAATTAGTTGGCTCATTGTTGTCTTCCTTTTTTATGAGTTAATCATTATTAATTATTTTAAAAACAATCGTTGTTTTGGAAAAGTTAAATTTCTAGTAAAAATATTTTTATAATAAAAGGTGTAGCAAGCCATGTGAGTAGCCTCTACATCGACTTGTAAGAATCTTAACATCATGATTTTCGATGAGATATATGAGCAAGGTAGCAAAGTGTGCGCTTGAAGTAATTGCGTGTAATAGGCTGTAAGTGGCATAACATAGCTGGGGTCAAAGATTAACGTGTCTTTACACAGAGCAATATTTCTAGCTTATTTAAGAGTCATAGACACAGAAAAACCGCAAAGCAAATAGCGATGCGGTTCCTGATATTTTGAAAGTTTTATAATAAACGATAATGATAGAAGCTAATTTAACGTATCAATCGATTAATTAATCTGCTTGAGTATCAAGCAAGTTCAATAGCAACAGCCACGGCTTCACCGCCACCAATACAAAGTGTCGCAACGCCTTTTTTGCCGCCAGTACGCTTGAGAGAGTTGATAAGCGTGAGCAAGATACGAGCACCTGAACAGCCTACTGGATGACCGAGTGCACAAGCGCCGCCTTCGATGTTTACTTTAGCATGGTCGATTTTTAGCTCGTCCATCGCCGCCATGGTTACCATTGCAAACGCTTCGTTGATTTCCCATAAGTCAACATCAGCGACTGACCAACCAGCACTAGCCAATACTTTTTCAATTGCACCAATCGGAGCAATGGTAAATTCGCTTGGGTGACGAGAGTTTGATGCGGTTGCAACGATACGCGCTTGATAATCAAGGCCTTCAGCTTTTGCTTGCGATTCTTTCATAACCACAACCGCTGCCGCACCGTCTGAGATTGAGCTGGCGTTTGCTGCCGTGATGGTGCCGTCTTTAGTGAAGGCTGGACGTAGAGTAGGGATACGCTCGGCATTAGCAAGCGCTGGTTGCTCATCGGTATCGACGGTTTGCTCACCTTTACGGGTTTTAAAAGTCACTGGTGTGATTTCATCTTTGAAGTGGTCATCTTTGATAGCAGTGAGCGCACGATTTAGCGATTCGATAGCAAACGCATCCATTTTCTCACGGGTATAGCCCTTTTCGTCGGCCATTTCCTGTGCGAACATACCCATCAGTTTGCCAGTTTCAGCATCTTCTAAACCGTCTAAGAACATGTGATCTTTGACTTCTTTATGTCCCATACGGTAGCCGCCACGTGACCCTGGCATGATGTATGGCGCATTGGTCATTGATTCCATGCCACCAGCGACTGCCACATTGAAACTACCAGCCTTGATGCCGTCATGTGCTTGCATGACTGCTTTTAGCCCTGAACCACAAAGCTTGTTAATAGTGACAGCGCCAGTTGCATCAGATAAACCTGCATTACGCATCGCTTGACGCGCAGGACCTTGACCCAAGCCTGCGGTCAAGATACAGCCCATAATGACCTCGTCAATACTATCGACTGCCACACCTGAGCGTTCGACAGCGGCTTTAATAGCAGCACCACCAAGTTCAGTTGCGCTCATATCTTTTAGTGCGCCTTGGAAGCCACCCATTGGGGTACGTGCGCCGTTTAAAATTACAATTGCATCATTTGACATCGTTATTATTCCTTTTACGTATTTTAAATGAGTTTGTTTTAATTAAAACCAAACGCGGACTAGATAGCATCTTTTAGGCTCAATAACTGCGGGCTTTATGCTAGCTCATCTAAGCGAATGCGTACTACTTTATCAGTAATGGTCTCTAATTTTTCAATTTTTTCGATGGCTAGATTCATCTGACTTTCGACCACGGGCAGCGTCAAAATAATAACTGGAACTTGACCAACTTTGTGCGCAGGTTTTTGTAAAATTGCGTCGATATTAATACCAGCATCACTTAGAATGCGAGTAATATCTGCCAACACACCAGGGCTGTCATAAGCGTGTACGCGTAAATAATAACCGGTAATCATCTGCTCAGCGCGCAATATGGGCGTGTCTGATAGCTGCTCAGGGATAAATGCTAAATGCGGCACATGGTGACCGTGATTGTTTTGATTACTGTTGCTTTCATCGTGACTGTCTTTGCTACCTAGAACACGCACCAAGTCCATCACATCGGCCATCACCGCAGAAGCCGTCGCACCAGCGCCAGCACCATCACCGCAATATAACGTCTGTCCAAGCGGATGGGAGTTTACCAATACCGCATTTTTTACGCCATTGACGTTGGCGAGTAACGCATCCTGCGGAATAAGCGTTGGGTGTACGCGCAGCTCGATACCAGAAGCCTCATCATTACCTTGACCATCACGGCGTACGGCAAAGCCCAAATGCTTGATACGGTAGCCAAGCTCTTCTGCATAGTTAACGTCTTGTAAGGTGATGCCAGTGATACCTTCACAGTAGACCTTGTCAAATTGCAGCGGAATACCAAAGGCGATAGAGGCGAGTAATGCCAGTTTATGAGCCGCATCAATACCTTCGACATCAAAAGTCGGATCTGCTTCCGCATAACCCAATTCTTGCGCTTCGCTCAACACGTCGGCAAACGGGCGACCTTTGTCACGCATTTCGGTCATGATAAAGTTGCCAGTACCGTTGATGATACCTGCTAGCCAATCGATTTTATTGGCAGCGAGCGCTTCACGCATGACTTTGATAATGGGGATACCGCCTGCGACTGCTGCTTCATAAGCGACATGGACGTTATGCTCTTCAGCAAAGGCAAAGATTTCGTTGCCATGTTCTGCTAATAGCGCCTTATTTGCAGTCACCACATGCTTACCGTTTTTAATGGCGTGCATAATTACGTCTTTGGCAAGGGTCGTACCGCCAATCACCTCGACAACGATATCGACATTGTCGCTTGCAGCAGTTGCCATCAAGTCACTGTTTTGCACAATATTGGGATCAATATCATCACGATGACGGCGCGTACCAACTTCGGTAATGATAATGTCGCGTCCGCTACGGCGTTTTAGCTCATTTAAGTTGTCATTGATTAGATTGATCACGCCCGTTCCGACGGTGCCCAGACCAAGTATCGCTAGTTTGATGGAATTACTCACAGTATCCTCAAGAGGTTAAATATAATGAACCAATGATAACGCTGTCACAGAGTCAAATGCACATGCGCTACTAGCTGTAGTATTTGCGTGCATTTTGACAGTCGCAGCTTTATCGATTTTTCATTACAGTTGAATAAAAAATACTCAAATAAAAAGTATGCTGCTGATTTTTCATAGCGCTTTATCGTATCATACCGACAAGCAGTTGTGACGTCTACACAATGTCACCATCGTCATAGATATCACAAATACCTGAAACAATAACAGATTTTAGCTAGCACCGACAGCTTGAGCCAACTCCGCCGCAGGTAGATAGCCGCCTACTTGCTGACCAGATTCTGTAAAGATAGCGGGAGTACCACGCACACCAAGTTTTGCACCCAATGCCATGTGTTCTTGTACAGGGCTGGCACAGCTAGGCGCTTGCACATCAGCGCCCATTTTTCCTTGATTCATGGCCGCCTTACGATCTTGACTACACCAAATGGCTTCCATTTTTGGCACCGATTCCTGACTGCGCGGCCATGCCAAATAACGTACTTCGATACCACGTGCATTGATATCATCCATCTCTTCATGCAATTTGCGACAATAACCACAGTCTGCATCGGTAAAGGCATAGACCACTGACTTCGTTTCGCCTATTGCTGGATAAATCACCATGTCTTTTTTATCGACGGCTTTTAGGGCTTCTTGTGCGGTACTAGCAACCAATGCCGCACTGATATCGATAGGCGCAGCCTCGCCAACAGCAATAATCTGACCTTGGATAATGTGTTTGCCAGACTTATCAGTAAAGAAAGAAGGCAGTCCTTCCGCTGTGACCCAATAAATACCATCCATATCTGTTGGTACGGCTGAAATGATATTTTCTTCAATACCGGACGTATTTAAATTCGCCTGCAACGCCTTTACCACGGCAGCATCGCTATCAGCGGATACGTTACTTGTACTGGTTTTAGCATCGGTATTATTGACGATACTGGTGTTGCTGGTCGCATCTGCTGCATTGTTTGAGCAGCCCGCAGCAACCACAACAAGCAGTGCACTCATCATAAAGCGAGATAAATTATTTCGAGAAAAGCGGTTTTGAGCAAAGGTGTTTTTTGCAATCGGGGATGACATATATAGGTGTCCTGTAGGCATCGTGCCTAATCGTGAAGTCGTTTTAAGAAAATGATACTAAATTTCTATATAAAGCAATACGTATCGATATTGTCTTAAAGGTTTAAAATTAAAAGGTTTTTTTACAATTTAATAATTATAAAAGGTGAGTAATCATGTCGCCTATATTAACATATTTATGGCAAATAACAGCCACAGGCTATGAGGTGATATAGGGAGGTGAGGGTAGCAATAATAGTAGTAGGCATAAACGTCAATTCAAAAAAATAAGATACATTTGTACTATTTAATATCGACGCTTGCCCTTGTAGTCTACGGCTAATAACAGTGTTTTTATAAAAATTCATATAAAACTATTGGTATCAGTTATTTTTAACCCTTTATTTCAATAAATTTTTGCTAAGGAGCACACATGGCAGGTGCCAGTTTATTAACCCTACTTGATGATATCAGTGTGATATTGGATGATGTTTCCGTCATGACCAAAGTCGCTGCTAAAAAAACCGCTGGTGTATTGGGCGATGATTTGGCGCTCAACGCAGAACAGGTCACGGGTGTCAAAGCCAATCGTGAGCTTCCAGTGGTCTGGGCGGTCGCCAAAGGCTCATTTATTAATAAACTTATTCTAGTACCAGCGGCACTCTTGATTAGTGCTGTTTATCCACCGCTGGTCACTTTTTTACTAATGTGTGGTGGTTTGTTTTTGGTTTATGAAGGTGCTGAAAAAGTCATTCATCGATTTTGGCCGCATGCTTTGCCGCATGATGAGGAGCAAAATGCTCGTCGGCAAGCCAATGCTGATGAGACTATAGATTTGGTCGCTTTTGAAAAGGAAAAGATCAAAGGTGCAGTACGTACGGATTTTATTCTGTCAGCTGAGATTATCGTGATTGCCTTGGGATCAACGGCAAGCGCCACTTTATTAGAACGAAGCTTGGTGCTGTCTATTTTAGCCATCGGTATTACGATTGGTATTTATGGCTTGGTCGCTGGTATCGTGAAAATAGACGATGCAGGTCTGCATTTAATGGAACAAGAAGGGGCGTTCAAGCAAAAATTGGGCAAGTTAATGTTTGCAGCGGCACCAAAACTGATGAAGTTTCTATCTATCGCTGGCACGTTGGCGATGTTTTTAGTAGGCGGTGGTATCTTAGTGCATGGTATCGGCTTCTTACATCATGGAGTAGAGGATATCGCTGATTTAACGGGTATCTTTGAAAGCTTAACGACAACGGTATTAAATGGCGTCATTGGTTTTATTATTGGTGCTGCGGTTGTGGCTATCTTAACAGTTATTAGTAAAATTCGTGGAAAGGACGACACAGCGTCATCTGCACACTAAGTCAGTTACCTGTGCTTTAGCTTTATATTTTTTGTAATTTTTTTTCGTAAAAAAGCCCCAAAGTTGCTGACAACTTTGGGGCTTTTGCATTGGGCGTTATACGATTAGCTTTCGCTATCTGAGTCATCAGCCTCTAGTTTTTCAGCTTGCGTGGGCTTTTTATGCTCCGTTTTAGGCTTACGGCTACGTGCCTTTGGTACTTTTGGCGTGGTCAAATTAAACATACCAGTCTGTGGCAGCAGTTGTTCAGCCACATTTTCAATCATGTTTTTATAACTGGCAATCGTGGTTTTTGATTTAGCAGCCTGACTGTCGTCTTTGCCTGCTTCTTTGGTATTGATAGGTTGCTCTACCTTAGGCTCATCTGCTGGCTTAATTTTTTCAACGTCAGCTTCTTGAGTATTAGCCTCTTCAATGTCAGCAGCTTCGCTATCGTCATGTGCCCCGTCAATCTTTTCAGCTGCTACGCGCTCAGCAATCATAGTGTCTTCATTCGACGGCTCGTTAGTTGCTTCTACTAGCGCTTGATCTGCTTCTAGTAATTGTTCGCTGTGAACACTGATATTATCAGCCTGAGCTTGATTGGCTAGCGCATTTGCCTCAACATCATGAGCATCCACATTGTTATCATCATGTTCAATAACCGCTTGCTCAGTATCAGCCGCTTGTTCGGTCGGTAGACTCAACACTGCGGGCTCCTGATAACTAGGATGTTGACCACGTGGATCGTTGCCAGCACGCTTACCAATGGCGCGTGGTTCGACGTCTGTTTTACCTTGCGTTGCCGCAAATTGACTGACCGCTTGTGTCATCGTTTTAAAGCGCGTCAGGTAATCTGCCGCCAATGGCTGATAGCCATAGTTGCTAAAGTCGAAATTGCTGTCCTCAACTTTAGTATCAGCAGTCAGTGTGACGTTCGTCTCAATGTTGGCTGATTTGTTAGCTGATTTTGCTTGCTGCGTATGTGCATCGATAGCAGCAATAAAGCAACTAATGACACCGTCATTTTTCAAACGACTTTCTGCATCTGCCAATGCTTGACGAACAAAATCACCAACGGTGCCACGAATAGTCGATGGGCTTGCTACTGCAGGCTCAGCTACTGGTGGTTGTTCAGTTGCTTGCACTTGCTGACTACGAACCACACGTGGATCATTACTAGCCTGACCAAACTTCTCAGCAGTCACGTAGCGTTTGGCAAATAATGCTTCGTGCGTTAGTGCCAGTGCTGAGTTGTTCTTATCATTTGCGCTATGACCACTTGCGCTATGACTGTCATTGGCATTGCTAACATCGGCATCACTGTCGATGACGTCAACAGTGTCACTATGCGCTTTTTCTGTCGATTCTGATTCTGGCTGCTTTGGCGTTATTGCTACGCTGTCCACGTCAGTATCCACAGATTTTGAATGGTCAGCTTGGTCTTTGGTAACGCTGTTAGATGTTGGTTGCTCATCTACAGCAGGTTTTTTGTCAGTAGTATTACTGTCTGTTTTCGGGGCATTATTTTGTCCCTTGTCCTCAGTGGTGCTAACGTTAACATCATCAACATTAACATCATGTGTTGCTACAGTGCCTTCGTCGTTACCCTTCACAGCAGCTGTTTCAGGAGCAATTTTTTTGTCATTGCTCTGCTGATTATCACTTTGCTGTGTATTAGCTTTTTTTGTAATGCTTTCTTTATTAACATCATTTACTGACTTTTGCTTTTCAGTAGACTGAGGTTTTGTCTGTATAGACTTACTGTCATCTAGAGACAAGTGCACGACTTCTGGCGATTTCAGCTCAACGGCTGCTTCATTGACCTGTAGCACGACTTCATTAGGATCTTGATTTCGACGCGTGTTAGAGTGATTTTTTCGGCCGTTTGCACCTGTCGTCGCTTGCTGATTGGGTTGCTTAATGTTTTCAGCTGTTAGTGTCTCGCCGCGCTCTAACTTGCCACGTGAGCCGCGTTGGCTATGCGATTTACGCTTCGCACGAGTTTGCTCATCTGCCGTATTACTGTCTTTATCAGCATCATCATTGCGCTCGTTTGCATGGTGGCTACTGTCTTGACGACTGCTGTTTTGCTGGTTATTATCTTGACGATTGTTGCGGTTGCGCTCATTCGTGCGTCTGGTATCCTGCTGACGTTTGTTTTGATTGTCAGCCTGCTTGTCATCAGCGTTATTTGCCGCATTATTTGAGGTATTGTTCTCGGTATCGCCGCTTACTTCATTGCTTGACTCTTCTGCCTGATCTTTTCTTTGACGAGGTTTAGAAGATCTAGATTTACGCGGCTTACGTCTTCTTCTATCTTCATTACTGCTATCATCATCGGTGTCGCTGTCTGAGTTACGACGCGCTTGTTGACGATTAGCATTGTTGTCGGATGGTTGTTCGTTATTTTCCTGACTGTTCTGCTGATTTGCTGGTACATTGTTCGATGCACCCGTTGATGGATTACTCAGAGCACTGCTATCCACTTGTCCAAATGAGCCTAAGCTTTGTGCGCCATTATTTACTAGTGCTTCAATGGCTTGTGCTGCATCACGACTACTGACGCTAGGCGTCGTTGAGGCTTGTGGTGCTTGCGCAAATAGGTTTGATAACCACGCCACTGCTTGTGGCTGAGCTGCTGTCTCAACATGTGCAGGAGCTGTAGTTGCTGCTACTGGAGCAACAGGGGCAGGGGCTGCTACACTCTGGTTGTTGTTTGCTTGTGGCGCGCGCGCCGATGAAACGTTGGTCGTATTTTTATTATTACGATGGTCGTTGCTGTGTTTACTATGCTCAGCTGTACTGGTCGGTTTGTTTGATTGGCTAGCAGTATTAGTATCATTGCTCGCTACCTGACGTGGCTGGCGCGTTGGCTGTTGCTCTGGACGCTCTTTTTCAGCCGTTTGCCAGTCAACTTCATAACCCAAATCGCTATGTTCTTGCGCTGTATCCGTAATACGCTCATAGCTTGAAGGCGCAAAGCCATCACGGTTAAAGTGTAGTTTAAAGTTAGGCGACTCTAAATGCGCGTGTGGCAAAATCGTGATACGCGTGCCACTGTCTTGCTCAAGATAAACTAAGGCATCACGTTTTTCATTTAACAAGAAAGCGGCGATATCTGTTGGAACTTCTGCTTGTACTTCGCCTTGACGTTCTTTTAGCGCGATTTGTTCGATCTGACGCATAATTGACAGTGACAATGAGCGCAAGTCACGAATCATGCCATTACCATGGCAGCGTGGGCAGATATAACCGGTTGACTCTTCTAGTGATGGACGCAGACGCTGACGGCTCATCTCCATCAAACCAAACTTAGAAATATCACCAAATTGCACACGTGCACGGTCATATTTGGTGGCATCGATCAGACGTTTTTCGACTTCTTTTTGATGCTTATTGTCATTCATATCAATAAAATCAATGACAATCAAACCACCCATATCACGCAAACGTAGCTGACGGGCAATTTCATCGGCTGCTTCTAGGTTGGTATGATACGCAGTTTCGGCAACGTCTGAACCTTTGGTCGACTTGGCTGAGTTGATATCGATAGAGACTAGTGCTTCCGTTTGATCAATAACGATTGAGCCGCCTGATGGCAAACGCACTTCACGCTGATACGCGGTTTCGATTTGCTTTTCGATATTAAAGCGCGAAAACATGGGCTCATAATCGGTATATTTGCGTAGCTTTTCTGCTTGTTTTGGCATCACTGCATCGATAAATCCTGCCGCTTCAATGTAAGCGTTTTCATTATCAATCCAAATCTCAGCGATATCATCACGTAGATAATCACGAACGGCACGGGTTACAACGCCCGCTTCTTGGTGAACCAAGCGCGGCGAAGGATATTTCTGGTTTTGTTCTTGAATGGCTTGCCAGATATTCAGTAAGTGGTTTAAATCATGCTGCAAGTCTTCTTGAGTTTTACCAATACCCGCGGTACGAATAATGACACTCATACCTTTTGGTAAATCAAGATTGCTTAGCATACGCTTCATGTCTTCACGAAGTTTGCCTGAAATTTGACGTGAAATACCGCCGCCACGAGGGTTGTTTGGCATCAATACCAGATAACGACCAGCTAATGAGACATACGTCGATAGGGCAGCGCCTTTGTTACCGCGCTCCTCTTTTTCGACTTGGACGATTAATTCATCGCCTTCTTTGATCAGTTTTTTGATATTTTCGTCACGTGGATTACCGCTTAAGTATTCAGCAGAGATTTCACGAATGGGTAAAAAACCTTGGCGCTGTGAGCCATATTCGACAAACACCGCTTCAAGCGATGGCTCGACACGGGTCACATGACCTTTATATATATTGGATTTTTTTTGTTCACGAGTACGGTTTTCAAGATCGAAATCGTAAAGATGATTGCCTTTACATAAGGCGACACGAATTTCTTCGTTTTGAGTAGCGTTGATCAAAATGCGTTTCATATTTGTATCCTATGAGTACGCATAACAACGACGAGACGGGCTTTAGAGCGCAATGGCAAGTATGGCTAATATTTAAATTAGCATGGGCAGATGTTAATCAACGATAGAACGTAAATCATGGGTTAATAAAGCACTTGGGCTTTGTCAATGGCTTGTTTTTTACCTAAAGTGTGTTAGCAAAACTAACGTAAATATAAAATTTATAGGGTGTAAGGCTATCTATTTATATCCTATTATTGATAGGTTTGGTACAAATATTAATGCGTCAGCATGCGATTCAGTTTTACTATCAGCAAGCTTTATTGGTAGTCATGCCAGCTTACTTTGTAAGAGCAGGCGACGGGCAGTGACGAGATTCAATATACTGATATTCAAAATGCGTTGTGCTGCTGCAATCCATCCATCAAAGTCTAGCAATAATATCGCTGTTATAAATACCATTATATGAAATGGTGATATTCAGCAATTATTTGTTTAGGTAAAGCAATTGGTCACTCTTTATTTATCGTTCTTTCTGGTATAACGTCAATAATATCTTGGGTGTTTTACGGTTAGGTGTCGCGGCTCCGGTGATCAGCGGGGCGTACTTGGCAAACAGAATAAATGACCAAACTATCGGTGTGGTGTTGTATTCATATCTTTTTTATCGTTATCTGTTTGACCACCAATACGTAGGCAGCTATCGATATACTTCTCGATCCTAATGCTAAACAACCCATACTTGCTCAACTACACTTGCGTAAAGGACCGCCAGATAACCAGTCATTAAATCATGAATAATTATCAAATAAAGTCGTTGTCATGCAGGTTGTGAGTCAATGTAGTGTCATTATCGGTCAATAAACAGGCGCTTAGCCAAACTTATCAACGCTGAATTTATGAACACAAAGGTATTTAGTGTCACTATTTATTCTATGGTACTGAGTAAAGTCAGTACGATACTTTCATTTTACAATTTATGGGGACATATCTATAAATATCTACAAGTGATATTTCTAAACAGATACTGCGCCCTAAAATTCGATTAAACATACAATGTTGGCAGGGTATACCGCTAATACCTTTTCACTAAAAGTTCGTAAAAATGGTAATGCGCTATTTAGAACAACAACAATGATTATTGCGGCAGTCTCTGCTTAATTGTCGCTCAACATGCTAAACTATAGCAAATCTTTCTGTAAATACCTAACTAAAAATGACGAAGCCAAAAATGACTGACGACGCACCTACCCATGAAGCCCCTGCTATTTTTAATAGTAAAACACGCCCGCAAAGCGCTGATGATGAAATCAGCAACTTTGGTAAGGTAAATTATCTTGAAGTAACCCGCCATCAACACGATCAGCGCTTGGATAACTTTTTGTTGAACCGTTTAAAAGGTTTGCCAAAACCGCATATCTATAAAATGATTCGCTCAGATGAGATTCGGGTCAATAATAAACGCTGCAAAGCGCACGATAGAGTACAGCGTGAAGACGTGGTACGTATCGCGCCAGTGGTACTTGCTACCCGCGAAAAACCAATTATCAGTGCCGAGTTTGCTAAAAGCTTGTTAGCGCGCGTAGTGTATGAAGACGAAGGAATGCTAGTACTGAATAAGCCTTCTGGCATCGCCGTTCACGGTGGTAGTGGCTTAGACTTTGGTGTTATCGAAGCCATGCGTGAAGTGACAGGTAAAAAATACCTAGAGCTGATACATCGCATTGATAAAGACACCTCAGGTTTATTGATGATTTCTAAAAAACGCTCAGCGTTAAAAGCGTTGCAACAGCATCTCGTCGATAAAACTATCCAAAAGCATTACTTATGTATCGCTAAAGGTCAGCCAGCATTAAATGAGCAACGCATTGATGCATCATTGCTACGCTATACAGTTGCTAGTGGTGAACGCCGCGTCAAAGTAGATGCGCAAGACCCACAATCTAAAGAAAGCCAGACGGATATCGTCGTTCATGGTCGTTTTATGATTGCTGATCAGCCAGTTAGTTTAATTGAAGCCAAACCACTGACCGGTCGCACTCATCAAATCCGTGTGCATTTGGCTCATATTGGTCACGCTATCTTGGGTGATGATAAATATAATGTGCATGATAAATCAGGCGTCCATCGCCTGTGTCTGCATGCGTGGCGTTTAGACATTCCAGGCTATGAAACTATTACTGCACCGCTACCAGATGACATGGCAGATTGGTTGCCAGAGCAAGTTAAATTGCCTGAATAAGTCGCCAAATAAAATTTTTAAGCATTAACTTTAAACGTCACAAACGCTTATTTTTCTTAATAAGTCGCCGTGACGTTTTCGTATCTACCATTTATTATTGATATTCGTTAAGGTCTATTTATGAGCAATCAATCTGTCGCTAGTATCTCTAGCGCTTCCAAAGGAACTCAGTTATCAGCCAGCCATCGTTTAGCGGATAAGACGCTGATTATTTTTGATTGGGATGGGACGCTGATGGATTCCATTGGATTAATCGTTGAGTCAATGCATGTGGCAGGAGAGGCGCATGGGTTCCAGACCACCGATAAAGCTGTACAAGACATCATTGGGCTGAGCTTAATGAATGGCATTGAGATTTTGTATCCGCAAGCCAATGACACGCAAAAGCTTGCGATTCAGCAAAGCTATGCAGACCACTATATTGCCAACAGCCACAGTACACCGCTTTTTGCACCGATAGAAGGGATGTTGCAGACCCTACAAGCCCAAGGTAAAAGTCTCGCGGTTGCAACTGGTAAAAAGCGAAAGGGCTTAGACCGCGTATTAGATGCTTCAGAGAGCCACCATTATTTTGTGATGACCCGCTGTGCCGATGAGGCAGGCTCAAAACCTGACCCGCAGATGTTGACCGATATTTTGGATTATACGCAGCAGCAAATCGCCGATGCTGTTTTCATAGGTGACAGTATCTACGATATCCAAATGGCAAAGGAACTAGGCATGACCAGTATTGCGGTGAATTATGGTACAGCATCACCTGCAGAGCTCGTCGCACAGCAACCCACTTATCAGGTTGACACGCCACAAGCGTTGGCTGAGCTACTATGCACTTCAATAAAAGCACTTCAATAAAGGTGCTTAAATAAAAATCTTTTTAGATGCTGAAAATGATAATAAAAAAAAGGGTTATCGATAATAACGATAAACCCTTTTTACTTGGAGGCGATAATGTTTATTTTCTTTATTTTTGAGTGCTATCCTTCTGAGCACTGTCCTTTTCAATAGAGCCTTTTTCGATGTTGTCTTTTTCAATCGCTTCTTCCAACTCAGCGCCTTCTAGTAACGCAAAAGAGGATTCAATGATTTTGTCTGCCTCAAGCTGATACTCATACCAATTGCCCATGACACCAGCCAGCTCATCAAGACCTTCTTTTCTTAATGCTGAAAATAGCTGAATGCTACAGTTCAATCCCAGTTCTTTTAGTCTTTTACGAGTATTAAGTAACGCATTTTTAGATGCGCCATACTTTAGCTTATCCGCTTTGGTTAGCAAGATATGCACCGGCAGTTCACCATCATTTGCCCAACGTAGCATTTGCTCGTCAAAGAATTTCAATGGATGACGAATATCAGTCATGAGTACCAAACCTGCAAGGCTTGAGCGCGCCACCAAGTATTCTTCTAGCTCAACCTGCCATTCTTTTTTCATCTCAAGCGGTACGGCTGCATAGCCATAACCTGGCAAATCCACCAAACGTCTATCAGCATCACCAATACTAAAAAAGTTAATCATCTGCGTACGACCAGGCGTTTTAGATGAGCGTGCCAGTTGGCGTTGGTTGGTTAAGGCATTAATAGCAGAGGATTTACCTGCGTTTGAGCGTCCTGCAAAGGCAACTTCTAAGCCCATATCGGGTGGGCAGAGACGAAAAGTAGGTGCTGACATCATAAACTCAGTTTGCTGAATTTTTTGACGAGATTTAGTGTTGAACAATGCATGTTCGGCGGCGACATCAGTAAACGGGGTACTCATAAATGGCTCATTAATCTTTAAGAAATTGGATACGGTTATAAAATTTTAATCAACTGGTTGTCGAGAAGACAGTGCATTAGACAAAAAATCGTTACGAAGTTATTCATCATAACTTTCAATGTTTATTGGTCATAAACACAGTCATTTCAAGTTATCGACTATTCTATACTATTACTTATCTTACTTATTGAAATAACTATGATTAGCATCACATAAATGACAGAATACCATTAAAATAAGCGCTCATTAGAGCAAGTTGCCGCTTTTATTCATGCGTTACCAAAGCCAAACTATATTTATCTATATTTATACGACATACATTGTTACAATGTTTAATAAGATATACTGAACGAACGACGTTTAATAGCAAAATTGATTAAACGAGAGAAGCATCAAAAGGAGGTGTTCTATGGTTTCAATCAATGCACTTTTTAGCCAGACCTACCGAGTTTTAGTAGGTAGCGGAGCGGCATTACTGCTCAGTAGTGCCATCATGACTAGCGCTAATGCTGCTGATATTGCAGCTACCTATGATAACTCATGTGCTGCCTGTCACGATAGTGGGGCGCTGAACGCCATCAAAAAAGGTGATAGTGCCAAATGGCAACAGCTTATCAAACAAAAAAGCATGCCGACACTTATTAATTCCGTCAAAAGTGGTATGACGCAGATGCCTGCTGGTGGTCTTTGTAACAGTTGTAGCGACGATGATTATCGTAAGTTGATTGAGTACATGAGTAAGTGAGACGCTGACCGATAAAGCAACACAATACGACACATTATAAAACAACTTAAAAAAGCGCTGGGTTTTTTAGCCTGTAAGCGCTTTTTGTTTTTTGTTGGCATACCTGTCTATGTGTTAGAAAAACTGATGGATGTGACGATTAAGTAGGCAAATGCTACAAAGTCTTGCTATAATAATCGAAAATAAACCCTGATGTTAGTAAGTACTTTCAGACTGCTTGTGGCCAAGACCTTAAAACATATACCTATTAACTAATAGTAGGGTGGTTTATATGAGGTATCTTATCAGTGCAATCACTCTAAATAATGCTTACGCCGAGCTAGTAGGATTTGTATCAATGAAAAAGTTAATCGCTGCTGCCAGCTTATGCGTTGCAAGTTTCAGCGTACAAGCTGCTATTATTGTTCCTGAGTACGACGTCAATGCCGGTAAGCAAATTGCAGAAACGGTTTGTGCTGCTTGTCATGGTGTTGATGGTGTCAGTGTTGTCCCTGCGCAGCCTAACTTGGGTGGCCAAAACGTAAAATATCTTTACAAACAGTTGGTCAACTTTAAAGCAGGTTATCGCAAGAACGGTATTATGCAATCACAAGTTGCAAATTTATCGCAGCAAGATTTAGCCAACGTGGCTGGTTATTATGCTAGCCAAGCGCCTTGGGGTGTTGGATTTGGTAATCCTGCGACCAATCAAGAAGCCACTAAGCTATTCTTAGGTGGTGATAAGTCACGCGGTGTCATCGGTTGTGCAGGCTGTCATGGTCCAGATGCTGCTGGTAATACTTGGGCGGCATTTCCACGCTTAGGTGGTCAGCATGCACAGTACATCGCAACTCAGCTAAAACTATTCCGTGCGGCTGGCCGTGTTGATGATGTTGATAGTGATGAGCAAAAACGTGTCAATGATGCTGCGAAAGAAGGCGATATGGGTATGATGCAGACAGTCGCATCGAAACTGTCGGATCGTGATATTCGTATCTTGTCAGATTATATCAGTGCTGTTCACTAATTCATTGATATCAGCTACGAGTGGCTAATGCACGTTACCTCGCTGAAATTAATAAGTACTTGACCATATATCCGCCATTGTTTCATTATTAAACCCCGATTTCGGGGTTTTTTTATAACTGTTCATCCCTTATATTATAGAGACCTTATAGTTATTTCATTATAAAAGAGTCGCTGCATTAACCTCGCTTGAAGTATTGAATATATATTTGCTTCTGGTTACCTTGTGCTTCTTTTAAATTGAATCGACTATTATAAAATAAAACTGCTTACAGAGGCCTATCGTTGCTCTGTATCATGATAAATTATCGTTATTCACTTTATACCAAACCCACAGAGTATGATTGGCAGTGTCAAACTTGTTTCGTCTACAATGCGTAGTACGGACACTCGTTTTCCTAGCTATTCTCATTTTTGTGAAAGGTATTAGATCGTTTGGATTTAGATTATGATGATCCGTTATGCTTCTTATTTTATCGCGGCACTGCTACCGCTACTGCTGTTTCGTTGGTTTGCACCAGCATCCATTGGTGAGATTGACTTTTGGTTACTCTGGCTATTGGCTATGGTATTGGTATCCTTGCCCGTTGTTTATGCGGAAATTGCCTTAGCCTACCGTAGTGTTGATGCGCCATTAGCAGGGATGCAAAAGCTTACTCGCGAAGCAGATGCCAGCCCAATATGGCGTAGTTTTGGGTGGCTCGCCGCGCTGGTCTCCATTCTGATTGCGGCGTTAGTGATCTCAGGCGCGAGCACAGGTATTTTGGCGGCATTGACGGAGCTTAATAGCGCTCCTGCTATACCAGATTTTGCGATCGCTGCTGGCCTGATGGTCATTGCTGTGTTACTCAGTTTATTGGGCGTTGTGCCGTTACCGATTGGCCTGGGATTAATGATGATAGGCTTGTTGCTCGGCGTGGCAAATGGCATACCCAATATTGACTTTGCGATGACTAATATCAGCTTAAATGAATGGGCGCGTGCAGTCGCGTTAGCGTTGGTTAGTGTGGGTGCAGGCACAGGCTTATACTGGTTTGGTCAAAACTTGGTAACTAAGCAAGTGGCAACAGCGGTAGACACAGACAATATCAATGCACAAAAACCTGCTCGCAGCCGTGCGCCGAGTGAGTATCGGGCAACCAAATTGGTACTCCCGATTTGGATATTGCAATTGATCGTTGGGGTTGTGGCGTTATCTATTAGTGGCATGGCATTGCCACCGATTGGACAGCTATCGTATTGGATAGGGGTGTTATTTGTCGCCAGCTATTTGCTGCATTATAGTACCCAGCAATTAGCGCATAAGTTTGGGCTACTGGTCAGTTTGGTATTAACCTTTGTCTTGGCGCTTTTGTTAGTCGTTATCATACCAACTGTTTGGCTGGTCGGACTGTTAGTGATTATTAGCAGCATAGCGGTATTATTGCTGTCTATCTTTGCGGGTTGGCAGATGAAAATTAGTCATCTGCGTAAGTCATTAAATTTTGGCAATGAAGCGTTTTATAACTTATGGCGAATAGCGATTCGTTTGATTGTGCCACTAGCACTGTTATTGGCATTGATAGGTTGGGTGATGCAGTGGTTGAGTTAACCGCTAATGGCATTCAATCTGATAACAATTGTGCGCCATCATCTGAGCAGACCATGCTAATGACTGTTTATTTGGCATATGCTGAAGATGCAAAATGTCAGCATTATTTAACCTTACAGGTTAATAATGAAACAAGTTTGTATGAGGCATTGAGGCAGGCAGGATGGTTGGTGAAATTTCCAGCGTTAGCACGTTGGTGTGAGCAAGTGGCAGATATTACCACGCCAACGGCGAAGCGTTGGCATGTGGGTATCTATGCACAAAAACAGCCGCTCAGCTATCGCTTGCAGCCTTTTGATCGTATTGAAGTATATCGCAGCTTAAGCGCTGATCCCATGTCTCAGCGCAAAAATAAATCTCGAGTTTAAGCGATGTTGCGCCATCTATCATCAAAGCCAGTTGCCGTTCTTGATTATGAGACAGGTAGGCTTTCGATACCTTCAATACGATTGACCAAACCATTATTATCAAAGTAGATAATTAAGTGCTGACTGGCATTTTTGACATCAGCAATACCTTTGCGGCTACCTTCTGTCCCTGCTTTGTAATCGTAAATATAATCCCAACGCTTAGGTTCTAAGGTGTCTCTAATAGCTGGGCTACCAAGGATATAAAGGACTTGGTTTTGATTCATACCCACTTGCAGTTTTTGCGCTTGCGCTTGAGTGATGGCAGTGCCTTGTGGCAAATCAATCTTATAAACACTCAATAATGAGCAGCCAGACATAGCGACAGTAGCGCTAAGCATACTGGTTATGACAATCTTGCGTAATACGCTTGCAGGGCTTAACGGACGAAAAGTTAATGTCTTTATCATGGTAAGATGACTCATAAGAAATGAATTAGGCGCAGCCAGAGGTTGTTAATGCGAGTCTGGCCGACAATCTTGGACAAATGATACGTCATTTACTTGCAATTTCCTACCACTTACGACATTATTTACCAAATGCTACCTGAGTCATTTTATTATTTATATTTTAAATTCATAGACTTGCGTTAGGATTATTATAGAAAATAACAGACTTGGAAATCAGGTCAAATCAGCCAGTCTGCTGTTATTAAAATGTTTCATATACTATAAAAAATAATCATTAACGATTATTTATCTCATATTTTTGGTTCTTTATTTGCTAAGACTGTCACAGTCAGAAGGGATATTATGGCTTCTTTTACCAATCAAGATTTACGTAAAGCGGGATTAAAAGTCACGTTACCTCGCATCAAGATTTTAGAGCTACTAGAGAGTGCAGAGTTGCATCATATGAGTGCTGAGGAGGTTTATAAGGCACTGATAGAGCAAGGTGAGGATGTGGGTTTAGCGACTGTCTACCGAGTACTGACACAGTTTGAACAAGCTGGTATCGTCGAGCGTCATAACTTCGAAAATAATTTATCGGTGTTTGAGATTACCCAAGAAGGCCATCATGACCATTTGGTTTGTGACGTTTGTGGCAAGATTATAGAGTTTCATAACGAAGTCATCGAAGAAGAGCAACTTAAAGTCGCAGAAAAGCACGGATTTAAGTTATCAGGTCATTCATTGGTGCTATACGGTATTTGTAATGACCAAGAGTGTCGGGATAGCATCAAGTAATTTTTTAATAGGTGAGCATGATCTACCTTTGATATCGTTTTTAGTACATTATCGCCATGTATAAAATAAGAAAAGCCCTCATAATAATATGAGGGCTTTCTTATAATTTTTTATGGAAAAAACGAATAACAACGCTCAAAAGCCATGCTTAACTGATATCTAATGATAAGTTATCCGCACCTTCATCCAGATTGGCTGTGCCATTTTTACTGCTGAGTTTGATTTTTAGGCGCAAATCATTAGGAGAGTCAGCATGAAGAATCGCTTCTTTATAGGTGATTTCTCCTTGCTCATATAAGTCAAAAAGAGCCTGATCAAAGGTTTGCATACCGCTATCCCGCGATCGTGTCATGACATCTTTGATTTCATGAACCTCACCTTTACGGATATAGTCACTAATCAGCTGTGAGTTCAATAAAATTTCGATAGCCGCACGGCGTCCTTTACCATCAGGAGTTGGGATGAGCTGCTGCGCAATAATGGCTTGCAAGTTGAGCGACAAATCCATGAATAACTGATTGTGGCGACTGGTTTCAAAAAAGTGAATGATACGGTCAATCGCTTGGTTGGCGTTGTTGGCGTGTAAGGTTGCAAACACCAAATGCCCTGTCTCAGCGTACTGGATCGCGTAGCTCATGACTTCACGGTTACGAATCTCACCAATCAAAATAACATCAGGTGCTTGGCGTAACGTGTTCTTTAGCCCTGCCTCAAATGAATGGGTATCGATACCAACTTCACGCTGGGTAATAATACAACCACGATGTTTATGAACAAACTCGATAGGATCTTCAATGGTAATGATGTGACCATGCGAGTTTTGATTACGGTGTCCGATCATAGAAGCAAGGGTCGTTGATTTACCTGTACCCGTTGCACCCACTAGCAGAATGATACCGCGTTTTTTCATTGCCAACTCTTTTAACGCGGGCGGCAAACGTAGCTCTTCGACAGTTGGAATTTTATTTTCAATTTTCCGTAAAATCATCCCTGCCATATCACGCTGTATAAAGGCACTGACCCGAAAACGTGCTTGCTGTGCTTCATCAGCAATGGCAAATTGGCACTCGTTGGTCTCTTCAAACTCTTTTTGCTGGTTTGGTGTCATGACGCCTTTGACCAATCGCATGGTTTGCTCAGCGGTTAAAGGCGTTTTACCAACAGGCAAAATTTTGCCATTCACTTTCATGGAAGGCGCTACATCAGCGGTAATAAAAAGGTCCGAGCCATTTTTATTGATCATTAACTGCAATAGTTTATCAATGTCCATATCGTACCTGCATTCGATGTAAATCGATTAAAAAAGTATTTAAAATCATGTTTTAAAAATCGCCAGTAGCAATAAAAGTAAGGCATATCATGGCTCATGAATGCTTGTATTATGGACTCACACATCAATCGTCAATCATTATAAGCCAGTGACGCACGATTAATAATATTACAAGAATGCCTCAGGCTGTTTGGCATAAGGACGGGCTACGTCTTTACTAATGGTGCCTTTTGCTACTAGGTTTTTGAGCGTTTGATCCAGCGTAATCATACCTTCACCTGCACCTGTTTGGATAGCAGAGTACATTTGAGCGATTTTATTCTCACGTATCAAGTTACGGATAGCGGGTGTGCCGAGCATGATTTCATGTGCTGCTACACGTCCGCCTGCTTGACGACGCAAAAGTGTTTGTGAAATAACGGCTTGTAGTGACTCTGATAGCATCGCCCGAATCATGTCTTTTTCTGCGGCGGGGAATACATCAATGACACGGTCAATGGTCTTGGCGGCAGAACTGGTATGCAAAGTGCCAAAGACTAAGTGACCAGTCTCTGCTGCTGTCAATGCCAAGCGAATGGTCTCAAGGTCACGTAGCTCACCGACCAAAATAACATCGGGATCCTCACGTAGGGCCGAGCGCAATGCAGGTTCGAAACCCAAGGTATCGCGGTGCACCTCACGTTGGTTAATCAGGCTTTTCTTGGAATCGTGAACAAATTCGATCGGATCTTCAATAGTTAAAATATGCTCTTTACGGCTCTCGTTGATATAGTCAATCATGGCAGCCAGCGTTGTGGACTTACCAGAACCTGTCGGACCCGTGACCAATACTACGCCACGTTTAAAGTCTGACACGCGCTTGAATACATCACCCATACCGAGGTCTTCCATCGTTAAGACTTTGGACGGAATAGTACGAAAGACAGCGCCCGCCCCACGGTTTTGATTGAATGCGTTTACCCGAAAACGTGCTAGGTTAGGAATCTCAAAAGAGAAATCCGTCTCATAAAACTCTTCAAAGTCAGCGCGCTGCTTATCATTCATGATGTCATAAATAAGCTGATGCACAACCTGATGAGTCATCTCTGGCATATTAATACGGGTCATTTCACCATCAACACGTATCATTGCTGGCATACCGGCTGAAATATGTAAATCTGATGCTTTATGCTTAACCGTAAAGCGCAGCAAGTCTTCGATGCTTAAATTGTTTTTTTCAGCCATAATCGGATATTCCTATCAATCAATAAGGGTAGGACAAAAGAGCAAAAAAGGGGAGTGATTCTCAATCGATAAACGATCTGATTAAAGTCGGTCACGTTAATAAAGGAGTAGCGATGGTCTTTACCATTACTATTATATTCAGTAGCATATGTTAAACCATGTAACAATATAATAACAAGACTACTGACAATTAACCATCTACTACACCAATAAAATGTAAAATTAGTCATTATGAGTGTCGATTTATAGATTGATGCTTATTGAGTTTTTTATATTAGAAGACATTTATAAAAAGTTTAACCATAGCTAATAAAAGTTCATTATATAAGTCATTAAAAATATAAGTCATTAAAAGTGACTGATTAAAAAATGGATTAAATTATTCTCGTGAGTAATATATGAAAGAAATAGAAAATAACATGGATAGCCAAAATCTTATGGCGAGCTGGCAGCAAGTGAGCAAGCAAATGACTCAAGCGTGTGAGCATGCGGCACGACAAGCAGATAGTGTGACGTTGCTGGCAGTTTCCAAGACCAAACCAGCTGATATGATTGCTACTTTGGCTCAGCAAGGACAGCAGCACTTTGGTGAAAATTATCTGCAAGAAGCCATCGAAAAAATCGATACGCTAAAACGACAGCCAGAAACTAAAGGCATTGTTTGGCATTATATTGGTAGTATCCAGCGCAATAAGACCCGCGATATTGCTGAGCATTTCGATTGGGTACAAACGGTTGAGCGTGACATTATTGCTCAACGCCTAAACGACCAGCGCCCAGCTGAGCTACCCCCACTGAATGTATTGATTCAGTTGAATATCGATAACGAAGAAAGCAAATCAGGCTGCCTGCCAGCACAGCTACCTGATTTGATAACTGCTATCAAGGGGTATGACAGGTTACAGCTGCGTGGTTTGATGATTATTCCTGCTAAGGGAGGTACGGATGCTTTTACCCGTACCAAGCAGTTATTTGATGAGATTAAAGAGACTCATGCAGAGCTAAATGCTTGGGATACACTGAGCATGGGCATGAGCGGTGATATGACAGAGGCGATAGCCAGTGGTTCAACGATGGTGCGCGTTGGTAGCGCCATATTTGGCGCACGAGCTTAAGTTTTTATTTATCAGACAGTCTCATTCATTCTAGTCACCAGCATCTGAGTGATTTTGAGATTGTCCGTTGCGATAATCTCAAATCGATAATTGGCATACTCGATAGTATCGGTTTTCTTTGGAATCTTGCGTAGCATGTACATCATAAAGCCACTAATGGTTTCATAGTTCTGACTGCGTGGCAGATCAACGATATCTAAAGCGCGTACGACGTCTTCGATAGGAGTCATGCCATCGATTAGCCACGAGTTGTCAGTACGTTGAACAATGGGTTGCTCCTCCAAGGTGACAAGCTCGCCCATGACGATACTCATCACATCTTTAAGCGTGATGACACCCACTACCAATCCATACTCATTCACGATGACGGCAAAGTCAGCGCCTGTAGATTTAAACATCTCTAATACTTCAAACAAGGACAAGGTATCAGGAACGAAGAGTGCAGGTTTTAGTAGGGCTTTGTCTGTTAAGCTGACCTCTTGCTGGTTAAGAACCAATGCCAAAAAACTGCGCGACTCTACATAACCAATAATATGCTCTAGATCATCTTCCTGACAGACCAAAAATTTGTTATGTGGTTGTTCAATCATCACTTCAACGACTTTTTCAGTGCTCGTTTTGGTATCAAAATAAACAATATTTTCACGTGGATTCATCACCGACGTTACGGTGCGCTCTTGCATGTCAAAGATATTTTCTATCAAATGATGTTCTTGTTTTTTGAGCACACCAGCTTCAGCACCAGCATCCATGACAGCATAAATATCTTCTGGCGTCATATCGTCTTGTCGTATGGTTGAAATACCCAGTAATTCAAAGATGACATTTGCTGCACCATCAAATATCCAAATCACGGGTTTGAATATAAAAATCAATAGCATCATTGGTCGTACGAGACGTACAGCGATAGCTTCAGTGTTTGACATCGCCAATCGTCTAGGCATTAAATCAGCGAGCAGAGAAAACAAACTGGTGATCAGCACAAATGATATGACGGATGACACTGCTTCATTCTTCACCAAAAGCTCTAGATAAGGGCTAATAGCTGACTCACCTACCGCACCAGCTGAGATAGCGACGGCATTCAAAACCACTTGTACGACAGTAATAAAACTGCCAGGGTGCTCTTGCATTTTAAGGACGTCAAATGCGCGGACATCCCCTTCTTTTGCCATGATTTGTAGCTTGATTTTGCGACCAGCAGCGATGGCAATCTCGGCAGCGGATACAAAGGCGCTTAGGGCAAGCAATAACAGAAGAAAGATACTAGCAGTTAGCAAACTCATGACATACTCGGTAAAAAAATATAAGGATTAAAATAATTGGAGTTAAAGAATGAATGGGTTGGAAATACAAAAAAGAAAGTGTTGTGTATAACAGCTTGGCGTTAAAAATTGGGTGGTGTATCAAAAAGTATGCTGGGGTAATAAAGGAA
>NZ_JABUZG010000081.1 GCF_014897815.1 Psychrobacter sp. PG1 | reverse complement strand
CTTGGGCGCAACTTTAATTATTGGGATTGGTATAATTTTTCACTCTGATGAATGTGTCAGAATTTGATGGTTTTGTAGCTCTTGATAAAAAATAGATAGAACGTATATGGTTTTATCTATACATCATGGTCAGGCTAATGAAGGGTACTTCCTTATAAAAAATTTGGAACTTATATGTTGAATTATATTGAAGTGGATAGACAGTTTTCAGCTGTTTCTAAAGATAAAGATGATTTGCAAGATATTGAAAATTACCTCAAATTTAATACTGGACAGTCTGAATCATGGGATTTAATTTTAAGTGAGTATCGTTGTGTTGTACTCGCTGAAGCAGGCGCAGGAAAAACGATTGAGTTCAGGGAAAGAGCTTCTTTGATGAAGAGTAAAGGGGAGTATGCATTTTTTATTAGAATTGAAGATATTGATCGTCATTTTTATGAAAGCTTTGAAGTTGGCGATGAGGAGGCGTTCGATAGTTGGTTAGATTCAGATGAAGAAGCATGGTTTTTTCTAGACTCTGTAGATGAAGCCTTACTTACCAGTCCAAGAGCATTCGAAAGAGCAATACGGTATTTTGCCAAAGCGATTAAGAGAGGTCAACTTAGAGCACACATATATATTTCTAGTCGACCTTATAGCTGGAGAGCAAAGACTGATCAAGAATTAATGGATGAGGTTTTGCCACTAAAGGGCAGTGATTGTCAAGAAGGGTCTACTAGTAAGGATAAAAAACCTCCTAGTACGCTTAAAGTTTATAGCTTACGTCCTCTGGATAGAGAAAAAATCGCTGCATACTGTCAAGAAAAGGGAGTTAAAGATACTGATCAATTATTAGATGAGGTTGAAAGGATTGACCTTTGGAGCCTAGCTGAAAGACCTTTTGACTTAGATGCAATAATCGATAAATGGAAAGAGGATAAGTCACTTGATGGACGCCTAGAGCTTATACAGCATAATATTGATCTACGGCTCAAGGAGAGTCATAGCGCTGGCTCTCGTACCGCATTAAATACAGATTTGGCGCGCAGCGGGGCACAGCGCTTGGCGGCAGCTGTAGTATTAACAGGAAATGCAGAAATTAATGTACCTGACTCGGAGCGTAATAAAAAGGGCATAGATGCAGACACCATACTGTACGACTGGGATAAAAGTGATGTAAAAAAGTTATTAGAAAGTGGACTGTTTAACGACATTTTATATGGCGCAGTACGGTTTAGGCATAGGGATATACGTGAGCTATTGGCAGCAGAATTTTTTAGTTCGCTAATTAAAGATAATTATAATCGTTTAAATATTGAATCCTATTTTTTCAAAGACTCTCTTGATGAAAGTATTGTCACCCCTTTACTTCGCCCAGTACTTCCGTGGCTTATTTTATTTGATGACAATATCTGTGCTAAGACTCTGAATATTACACCAGAAGTTATCATCGAAGGTGGTGACCCTTCTAAACTATCTGTATATACAAGGCAAGACGCAATTTTAAAGCTTATCGACAATATCGATAAAGATCGCTACAAAGCTTATACGGGTAGCGATATAGCTATCGCCAATGTTGCCCAATCTGATCTAGAAAGTAATGTGCTCGAACTTATTAACAATCATAAAAGCAACGACAATATTATCTTATTTCTCAGCCGATTAGTGCTTCAAGGTGGAATGGCTAAATGTGTCGATGCATTGATACCTATAATTATCGATAATAATAAAGATAAGTATACGAGAACCATGTCAGCCAAAGCGGTTATGTCTTGCGGAAGTCGAGAACAGAAGAATGCTGTATGGCAAGGTGTCAATAATTCTGATAAAGAGATTCCAAGATGGTTGCTATCAGAGTTAGTTGTTGATGCTGAACCAAATACCGCAACTATTGATTTTATTATTGATGGAATTGCTAAGTTAGCCGAACCGAATGATTTTATGCCAACAGGTTTGACTAGATCTATGTCTAGATTTATTGATCATGCAGATGGTGAAGTTGTTTATTATCTATTAAATAAGTTATATCACTACTTGAATGTAAATGATTTTTTTCAAAAAGAAGAGTGTGAGGTGTCAAAAAAAGATGCTTGGCTGATGAGCGTGTCATTGAAGTGTATAGAAAGATTGGTTTTGACAAGGAATAGATACGCTTTATCAGAGGTATCGTTTTCAATGTTGATTAAGGCAGTCTTATTAGAGTTTCATCAGGGAATATATGTCGATACGTGTAAGAATAATCTGCACAGTATATTACCTCAATGGGTTGAAATGAATGATGCTTTGTACTGGCATAGCGTAGAAGACGCAAGAAAAAAATTTGGTAGGAACGATAAGTCATTTAATCATGACTTACATCTATTCTATAGGCAAAATTACTGGAGGTTTGAAACGTCTGACTTTTCAAGAATGTTAGCGTATATCGGGTCACGAACTCTAGATAATGATAAGCTAGTCGCACTTGGTAATGCTTATCGAATATATCATCAGAGCGACTGTCCCATTAATATGTTGGAAGATTT
Source organism: Psychrobacter sp. PG1 (assembly GCF_014897815.1). Taxonomy (GTDB): domain Bacteria; phylum Pseudomonadota; class Gammaproteobacteria; order Pseudomonadales; family Moraxellaceae; genus Psychrobacter. The sequence goes on along the minus strand of NZ_JABUZG010000081.1, from coordinate 72,553 downwards.
GCGTAAAGCTGTATCAGGAAATAGTGTACTTGAGGATAAATTAGAAAGATTACTGAATCCTGAAAGTAGTGAAACAATGAAAAAGTATGAAGAAGAATTAAAGATAAGTCGTGAAAAGTTTAAGAAAATACAAGAAGATCGAGAAAAAAATGACAAAGAATGGATAACACATTTAAGCAATAATCCATCGGAGATTAGTAGCCCTCCAGAAGGGAAAAACAATATTACAGATCATCATTTATGGCTATTAAGAGAGCTAGAAAAAGATAGCCCGAATATTACTCGTCAGCATTATAGTGACTGGAGAAGTCTTACTCCCAAGTTTGGTAAAGAGGTTGCTCTAGCATACAAAGACTTTTGTATGAATTATTGGCGAAGTCATAGACCCCCATTAAAATCAGAACAGAATTTTGATAATTCAATTCCTGCCGCTTTATTAATTGCTTTATCTGGTCTAGAAATTGAAGCCAATGAAATCAGTGGTTTCCCCAACTATTTAGACACTAACGACCTTAATACAGCATTGCGTTACATTACTTGGGATATTAACGGTTTTCCCAGTTGGTTTGAAAGAGTGCATAGAGCGTTTCCAAAAGCCACAGAAGATGCTATATGGAAAGAGCTACTTTGGGAGTTAAAAACCTGTAGTTCTGAGGGTTCTTTGAGTCATATTTTGCAGGACTTGATTCGTCATGCTCCTTGGCTTCATGAATTGATGGCTGGCAGAGTATTAAAATATTTGATGAGTCGTACCAGTCCACTTATTATTCGTAAAGAATACTGTGTAAAGATATTGATTGAGGGCGGTGTTGAATCTGGAAAGCTAGCCATACTAGCTGATAAATATATAGCACTTAATGCGGATAACTATAAAGAAGTGGCTTGGTGGTTTGCACTATTGGTTGATAATGATGCAAATAGTGGTATCTCAAGGCTGAAGAGCTGGCTACTACTGCTGAACGAAGAAGATGCTCAGCAAGTTGCTGCGATATTTATCACAGCATTATTAGGTGGAACTTATACTCAGAAAACAGTGTATTACGCAGGAAAATTTAAGACAGCCCCTCATTTGAAAACTCTTTATATGCTGATGCATAAATATATTAAGCCAAGCGATGATATACAGAGAGCTGGCAAAGGCGTATATTCGCCGACCATTCGTGATGATGCTCAAGATGCTAGAGATAAATTATTACACTATTTGGTAGAGATACCAAGCAAAGCGAATTATTATGCTTTAAAGCAAATTTCTGAAGAATATAAAGATGGATCTCAAAAGCTGTTAGTTCAAAGACGAGCTTACGAAATGGCGGAGAGATATGGAAACTTAATACCGTGGTCTGCCGAGCAGTTTAAAGAATTTCATAAATCCAAAGTATTACCTCCTCGAACACATAGACAGCTTTTCGAGTTGGCTGTACAACAGTTAAATGCGCTTAAAGGTTGGATAGAGAATGGTAATGACAGTCCGTGGCGAACTTGGCAAAAAGCGGCAGAAGAGAATGAAGTCAGAACCCTCATAGCGGGCTACCTAAATCAGAACAGTAAGAATCACTATACCATTGCTGAAGAGCCTGAATTGGCTAATGACCAGCGAATGGATATCAGGCTTGCTAATCCAAATGTCCAATCCCCAGTGCCTATTGAGTTAAAGTTACTTGATAAAAACTGGAGCGGTAGAAAGTTATGTGAGCGACTAAGAAACCAGCTGGCTGGCGACTATTTAAGAGAAGAATCAGCAGGATGCGGTATATTTCTTTTGATTTCCTTAAATACTGAAAAAAACTGGATGGTTGAAGGTAAAAAAGTCAGTATTGAAGGTCTAGCACCAGCCCTAAAGGAATATTGGAAAGATATTTCCCATGGATATACCGGTGTCGAAGAAATAGATGTGATAGTTATTAATATGAATAAACGAGCACTGGTTTCTAATACGTAAGCGGTCAGATATCAAACCGTGATTTTTGCATTCTTCAATATGCTAAATAATTAACTAGAGCTTTTAAAGTATAAAAAAAGCCGAGATAAACTCGGCTTTTTTATTGGTGCTTAGTTTGCTTTATGATTAATCATTCTCTAAGAACGAACGCAGATGCTCAGAGCGTGACGGATGACGCAATTTACGCAGTGCTTTTGCCTCAATCTGACGAATACGCTCACGTGTTACGTCAAACTGCTTACCCACTTCTTCCAAGGTATGGTCGGTTGGCATGTCGATACCGAAGCGCATTTTTAGCACGCGTGCTTCACGCTCAGTCAGATTGCCCAATACATCACGAGTCGCTTCACGCAGACCAGCTGCGGTCGCATCATCAACAGGGCTTGAGATCGTACCATCTTCGATGAAATCACCTAGATGCGAGTCTTCATCATCACCGATTGGTGTCTCCATAGAGATAGGTTCTTTGGCGATTTTCAGTACTTTACGGACTTTAACTTCGTCCATCTCTAAGCGTTCACCTAACTCCTCAGGCGTTGGCTCGCGTCCCATTTCTTGTAGCAATTGACGTGAGACACGGTTTATTTTATTAATCGTCTCAATCATATGCACAGGGATACGGATGGTACGTGCTTGGTCAGCGATAGAGCGGGTAATTGCCTGACGAATCCACCATGTCGCATAGGTCGAGAACTTATAACCACGGCGGTATTCAAATTTATCGACGGCTTTCATCAGACCGATGTTACCTTCTTGGATTAAATCCAAGAATTGTAGACCGCGGTTGGTATATTTCTTCGCGATAGAAATAACCAGACGCAGGTTAGCTTCGACCATTTCTTTTTTGGCGCGGCGAGCTTTTGCTTCACCGACTGCCATACGGCGCGCGACATCTTTCATATCGTGGATTTTCATGTCGAGCTGTTGCTCGTAGTCACGAATGCGACGTTGCAATAAAATAACATCATCAGTGACTTTTTCTAGCGTACCAGCAAACGCAGGCTTACCTTTGATGCGCTCAATCAACCAATCAACGTTGGTTTCGTTGCTAGGGAAAGTCTTACGGAACTCTTCACGTGGCATACGTCCACGGCGAATGACCAAACGCATGATTTGACGTTCTTGCTTACGCACATCATCATAGACATCATGCATGATAGCCATGACTTGGTCTGACAAGCGATTGTTCAACTTTAGCATCATAAAGCGTTCGGCAAGTAAGGCATAAGCAGTATCTGCTTCTGTGCTACCACGGCCATAATCTAGCAAGGCTTGCTTGGCTTTAATAAATAAGTGTTCGATTTCTTCTAGACGCAGACGTACTTCTTCAGGATCGATACCGCTGGTTTCTTCTTCAGCTTCCTCTTCAACGTCGTCTTCATCCTCGTCCTCATCATCAAGCGCCGCTGCTTTGGCTTTTGCTTTGATCACAGGCGGATTTTCTTTCTCTTCTTTTATGCGTTCACGTTCTTCTTTTGCTGCCTCTTTTGCTTCTTGGGCAGCGATTTTGTCTGCTTCGGTCTCAGGATCTAAAAAGCCAGTAATGACGTCAGAAAGCTTTTTTTCGCCATCTTGTACTTTTTGATACTCATCAAGGACGAACTGTACGGTGCCCGGCCAGTAAGACATCGCATGCTGTACGTCACGAATGCCTTCTTCGATACGCTTGGCAATGGCGATCTCACCTTCACGGGTCAATAGATCAACCGTACCCATTTCACGCATATACATACGCACAGGGTCAGTGGTGCGACCCGGCTCAGTCTCAACAGAGGCCAATACCGCCGCTGCCTCATCCGCTGCCATGTCATCATCGCTTGAATCGTCGTTCATCAAGATGTCATCGGCATCAGGCGCAGATTCAAAGATTTTGATACCAACGTCGGTCAGCATTTGCACAATATCTTCGATCTGATCGCTTTCGGTAATAGAGTCGGGCAGTTGGTCATTCACCTCAGCATAGGTGAGATACCCTTGCTCTTTACCCATTTGGATTAAGGTGGCCAGTTGAGATGTGGACTTAGAAACTGACTTATCGTTCATAAATACTCGCTTACTTGCATCGGACATTTTTATATTGTGACGCGCTATCGGTCGCTCAGTGCGTTGATATAATCAATCGATTCATCAAAATATGGCGTAGAGGTTGTCAATAATATCAAAAATGAGTTGATATGAATAAAGGCTCAAAATACTACAATTACAATGCTAAAAAACTGCTAGAAATTAGTAACGCTAAAAACTCTTCAAGATAACATTATCTAAATAATATATAAAAATAACGGTACCTAAAAACGGATACTTCAAAATAATATCTAAAATTTGTGCTTAATGAGGCGGATTTATCGTCATCTATTAAATCGGGCTATAAATAGTTAGCGACACAGTTTAACACACACCAGCGTAATCAAGCACGAAGTAGTGATATCTACCGACCATTTTTTACCGATTATTTTATATCAGCCAAATGATTAAATGGCAATACATGCTATTGGGCATAATCATTAGTAGTGGGGGCAGCCGCTATACTTTTAAAGGGTTAGAGATTTTTTAGCAAAAATAATGGCAAACGTTAAGATTTCACCGTCGCCATCTGCGCTGACTGCTCAGCTTGCTGCGCGCGTAGCCAATCATTTAATAATTGCGACTGCTTACGGACAATCGCCAGCTTGATATGATCAGGATTTTTGATAAGCTCTTGCATCTTTTTTTGCAGATGTAACTTGAGCAACTGCATCACCAAGTTTTCGATCAACTCATCCAAGCTCAAAATATTTCTGCCAATTAATGTCTTATAAAATCCGCCCCAGCTACGGCTAAGTGTGTCTTGGGTGATTGGTTTGACATTAGACAATATAAAGTGTGCGGCGGCGTTGGCATCTTTGGGTAAATGATTCAGGCAGCGTTTGATGGTGCTAACGATATCCAGCAGGTCGGTATCTTGCAGATCTTCCCAAGCAAGCGGACGCAAGATGTCAGGCGCGGCTTTTTGCTTGATGTGTGCTGGCAGCTGTAAATCATTAATACCTGCCTGCTGCCAAATGGCTTCGATAGGGTCTTCAATTAAGGCACGTGGCTGAAACAAAAAACAAAGTTGCAATTGCTGACTGATGGTCATGTCACCATCAAAATCTAGCAGCGCATCTTTGGCTTCGATATTTTGGCTACGTTTACCACCCAGCTTCTGATAGACGTCATTGTTCAGCAAATAGCGAAAGCTACTGCCTTTAGGTAATGCAGTGGTCAAGGCACGTACTTGCGACATGAGCTTGGCTTTGCCTTCTGCCAAGGTTAAATCGTAACGCTCGCTTAAATAGGCAAAAATATACTGTGACAATGGCATGGCATTCGCGATTTGCTCACGCATGGCATCGCCGCCCTGACTCTTAATAAACGTATCAGGATCATGATTATTTGGTAGGGTCAAAAACCGCAGTTCTTTATCATCGGCCAGTACTGGCAAAGCCACTTCAAGGGTACGCCAAGCCGCTTTTTGTCCTGCGCTATCGCCATCAAAGCTTAAAATTAGCGTTGGATTGAGTGTCAATAGCCGCGAGATTTGGCTTTCATTGATCGCCGTACCCATCGAAGCGATAGCACCATAAATACCCGCTTGATAGAGGGCAATCACATCCATATAGCCTTCGACCACTAGCCAGCTGTCGGCACGTTGTTGGCGTGATTCGTAATAGCCATACAGCACATGCTGTTTATGAAAAACGGGCGAGTCAGATGAGTTGATATATTTAGGTTTGACTTCATCATCGAGCGCCCGCCCACCAAAACCAATGGTGCGTCCTTGATTGTCTCGAATCGGGAAAATGACCCGATCACGGAGTAGATCATAATCGCGCCCTGACTCTGATTGGCGCACCAAACCAAGCGCCTTTAAGCCTTCAATATCTTGTGGAAACTGATGCTCAAGATGCTGCCACCCAAAGGGCGCATAGCCTAAGCCAAAGGTCTCAAAGATGTCTTCTGTAATACCACGCGATAAAAAATAGTGCTTAGCATGCGGATGAATGGTGAGATTATGCTGATAAAACTGCTGGATTTGCTCTAACAGCTCATACAGGTTACCGTCTTTATCGGAAACGCTATGATCATCGTACAATGCCGCAGCGTCAGTATCGCCACCTGTCAACCATGCTGGCGGATAGCTATTATCATCTTGGTAGTCTGTGCCATAAGAATCTTCTGGATAAGACGCTGAGTCGTAAGCATTTAGCGGTGGATACTCATCGTAGCCGTTGCTACTATCGTGATAAACGGGTTGATCGGTATCGCCGTACTGGTTTTGTTGCTGAATAGCCGAAGTAGCGTTAATAGAAGGTACATCAATTGCTTGAGCAGGACTTTTAGCGTCGATAGTCGGACTAGGTATTGACGGTGGTGCAATCGGCTTTGGTGCACGGCGCTGGTAGCTGACGTTTTGTTGCTCTTCTTTTGGGACTTCGATGCCCGTCTGCTTTGATAGCTCATTAACCGCTTCAATAAAAGTTAAGTTTTCATAATCGCGTAAAAAACTGATGGCATTACCGCCGACGCTACAGCCAAAGCAATGATAGATGTTTTTTTGTGGATTGACATAAAAAGAGGGCGACTTTTCACCATGAAATGGACAGCAGCCTTTAAACTCACTACCAGCACGTTTAAGCGTCGTATGACGCCCAATGATACTGATTAAGTCAGCTTGGCTATTTAATTGGTCGAGAATGTGATTTGGAATACTCATGCAAAAAACAGTTTACCATAGGTGTATTATCTTAAGCATAGGCAATATTGGGCGCAAACAATATTGGGCATAGATAATGAAACAGAAACAGAAAAAATAAGGCCAACTCTGTCGTTGACCTTATTTTTTTCATGATGTGCGTTGATGTACTAAAAAGAAGAGACGTTCTCTTAATTAAAAGAGAGAGGTTGCCTCAAATCTAGCGTATTTATTCATCATTCATATCGACATCTGCTGGCAGGATATCAATCCCTTGAACAGGCAATGTCGTACGGCGTACAGGATTGGTGTTTTGCGGATCGACATTGGCTTCTCTTGCCGTAGAGCCAGTGCTCGATTGGCTAGTAATGCGCTCAGCGGAGGCTTCAGGCAGACCCAAGCCGACATTGATGCCAGTATTGGCGCGCACAGGTGAAGTACCTTGCGCTGCACTGGCTGCTGCTGCATTATCGCTTGGCAGTCTCAATTGACTGGCGTTACGAATAACCTGAGTTTTGGTCGCGCCGTTATAGTCGCCTGTCGCAACTGATGAAGTATCTTTGTTAAAACGACTTAACTGTCCAAAAGTCAATTTGTTGATGAAAGAACGCTCACGTTTGGTGTCGAGTTTAACGCGTCCATCAGCACTTAACATGTTGGGATAATTAATCTGCAATAGAGTTTTGTATTCTGCTGCCAAATCAGACATACCCAATTTGTCATAGCTATAAGCTAAGACCGCGATTGCGTCAGGGATGGATTCACTAAGTGGATAGTATTGAAACACCCATTTGGCACGGTTAACAGCAGCGACATAAGCTTCGCGCTCGATATACCAGTTGGCTGCACTCATCTCACTTTCAGCAAACTGATTATAAATGAAAGTCATGCGCTGAGCGGCATCTGGCGCGTAAGGGCTGTTAGGGTACTTGTTAATAAGCTCTTGAAAGTTAGCGAAGGCAATACGTAAATAGGCGGTATCACGCTCAGCTTGATTGAGCTTAAACAGTTTCAGACCTTCTGATGAGCCTTGCATATTGGCGACGCCGCGCACATAGTAAGCGTAGCTGACTTGCGGATTAGAAGGATATAGGTTAATAAATTGCTCAGCGCTGGCGGCTGCCATTTCATACTTACCACTGGAATATTGTGCGTACATCATGTCGAGTAATGCTTGCTCAGCGTATTGTCCAGTAGGATAAAAAGTGCGCAGATTGGTCAAATCTTCGATGGCTTGTGTATAGCGGCCTTTATCAATCTGGGTAATGGCGTCGTTATAATAATTCTGCTCTGATTTTTCGGCAGTTTCTACCGCATCGACGTCTTTACCGCCAGTCAGATTTTTGAAAGTCTGACAGCCCACTAAGTTTACGCTTAGCGCAAGTAGGGTTATTGAGGACAGTTTGATAAACGTATTGCCAACAGCTTGCATACTTCTTCTCCGACACAAGACGTATAATAGCAGCGACGCTATCATACTAGATATTAGGTTAATGATAAAAAACGATGCGTAGGCATCAATAGTGGTCTGTCATCTACTATGTCAATCATCGGACATACCAGTTATCGTTATTAAAAAACGCTTGATGGCATAGGGTTTATATCAAACCAAATGCTTTTAATAAAAATTCGATAAGCATACAGTGGCATAGCATACAGCAAAATATGGCTATACTTTATAGAATAACGTTTGCTTCGTCTATTTTTTCGCCATCTATATTGTACTTAATCCAATCGTGCTCATCGAATTTGAGTCAGTATCGTACAGTTATTAGTCTACTGCAACGCATATACGATATGCTGCTGCTCGCAATGAGCTGTACACCAGCGCATGTCAGTTTGGCATTTTAACATGAGCTGCTGTCACGAGCGATATCGAATGTCGCTGACACTGACAAATATACAGTAAATTACAGCAATGTCATATTTTAGAGAGTTAAGTACGGCGCTGACGCTCGCTGCGGTATAATCAAAAAATGACAGATAACACACAGCTTCTATAGGGCTTAGGCGCTTGGCGTGATACACTAGCACGGTATTGCCTCCGCTTTTTTCGACGACGATCGCTTTTATGATAAGTGATTGATAGCGAATGGCCTTTTGTTTTTTATAGCGTTACGCTTAACACTTTATTAGAAATTTTCTCAAAAGCTACCTTTCAAAACCATGTTAGGCGCTTTGCCATATATAAATCTGCTATGAATAATAATGCTATGACTACCCATTTACCACCGAATCAATCACGACAGACTGATTCATCAGCACAAGAGTCACCGATGCCAAATGACATTTTAAATAATAGTGAATTACCTGACAATAATCAGTCGATGCTTGATGAGCAAAGCCATAGCGATCATGTTTTAGAAGAAGCTATGCTAAAAGATAGTGATGTGCTTGACGACGATATGATAGATAGCAGCGATGAAGATGCTGACGACATTGATGATAGCGACGATGATGAAGCGTCAGCCGCCGGTCAAGTGGTGCCAGTAATTATTAATATGACGCATACGGTTATAGAAGACGAAGCAGGTTTACGTATTGATAAATTGGCTTCAAAAATATTTACCGATTTCTCACGTGTTCAATTACAAGGTTGGATCAGTGATGGCAGCCTACTGTATAACGGTGGCGTGCAAAAACCGAAAATTCGTGTCAGAGCGGGTGATGTGATGCAGTTAACGACCACATTAGAGCAGCATAGTGAAGATCAACCAGAAAATATAGACATCGATGTGGTCTATGAAGATGATGACGTATTGGTCATCAATAAACCTGTTGGCATGGTAGTGCATCCTGGTGCGGGCAACCAAACCGGCACCTTGGTTAATGCACTGCTGTATCACTATCCGCAGCAGCACCATTTGCCGCGTGCAGGTCTGGTGCACCGTATTGATAAAGATACCTCAGGGTTATTGTTGATTGGTAAAACCAAGCCAGCACAGCTTGCGCTGATGGAGCAACTAAAGGACAAATCGGTCTATCGTCATTATCAATGTGTGGTAGCAGGGGACGCAGCGAGTCTATCGCGCCATCGCCGTATTGACGCCCCAATCGGTCGTCACCGTAATCAGCGTACTAAAATGACGGTAATGACGGCAGGACGCGAAGCTGTGACACATTTACTGAATGTGACCGCGCTTAATGGCAATTATTGCCTGTTGGATGTAGGTCTTGAAACGGGACGCACTCACCAAATTCGTGTGCATTTAAGTCATGTTACTTATCCGATAGTGGGTGATCGTGTCTATGGTGGTCGTCGTCAATTGCGGGCAGGACTGACAGAAGCACAACGTCAAGCGATTAATAATTTTCCACGTCAAGCCTTGCATGCCTACACACTGGGTTTCGTACATCCAACGACAGGTGAAGATATTGAAGTTACCACACCACTGCCTGAAGATATGCAGCAGTTAATGGCTGTGCTAAGTGATGGCTATGATGACGAGTAGACCGCTCCTTGTAGGCGAGAGCGTAAAGTCGCTTGTAAAAAACAGAGCCTAGTAGTAAATAGCGATCCGTGACATAAAAATGACTCATTAAGACGGTAAATTAGCCATGACTCATCAGTTTCCTATGACATTGCTTGCACAGATTGATGATGTGGCTGTTTTTCAAACAGCTGCCTTTTCAAGCGATGACGTTGACGCACAAGACCAGCCCACAGAACAGCTAGTACGACAGCAACGTCAAGCGAATTATGGTGAACTAAATTTAGGTTTGCATGTCAATGACGATGCTGCAAAAGTACTGAGCAATCGCATGCGTTTATTATCTGCCATCAATGAGCAGCTTGTACCCTCATCGTCGACATGCCAACAGGTACCCATCAAACGCTTACACTGGGTTAACCAAGTTCATGGTAAGCAAATTCATGATATTGATGGCACAGCGCTAGGTATGATGCCAATGTCTGCTGACGCGATGGTCAGTCGGCAACAAGGGCTTGGGCTGGCAATAATGACGGCTGACTGCGTACCGATAGTCTTATATCAGCCAGCCAGTGGTCAAATGGCAGCGATTCACGCGGGTTGGCAAGGTCTGGCTTGCGGGGTTATTCAAGCGACTGTGCACTGTTTTACGCAATCGGGACAAATCGAAGCTTGGATTGGTGTTTGTATCAGTCAAGACAGCTATGAAGTTGGCGCTCAAGTTCGCAATCAATTATTGAAAGGTTGCACAGAAAATAAGTTATTGAACACAGCCAGTATTGAACATTTTGATTCGTTATATGTCATAGATTCTGTGGCTACTATTAAAGGCGATAGCAATACTCAACATGTACAGGATACGGTTGATAAGCTGTCAAGCTGTGACAAAGTTGACGCAATGAAAATCAAGCTAAACTTACCAAAGTTGGCAGCGGATCAGCTTAGTGCGGCGGGCGTTATAGTAGATGACACATTATCTAGCAGCTGTAGTTATGCTGATGACCACTATTACTCTTATCGGCGTCAAACGCATTTGCAGCAGCCTGCTACAGGTCGAATGGCGCTGGGCATTGTACGTGGCGCTGCTTAGGATTACGCTATTTGCTGTTGCGCGCGATTAACTGTTGAACTTATATTGTTTTTATTTAACCATTTATAGCTATTATTAGAGTTTGTATGAATACACCTGCCAAACCGTCCATTACTGATAGCATACCGACTGTAGCTATTGCTGTTATTTATCATAGCAACTACGGTCATACCAAGCGCGTCGCTGAAGCGATCGTCGAAGGGGCGCGCCAGCAATTGCCAGCAGCACAGGCCAAAGCCGTTGATGTCCACAAGGTTGACTGGGATTATTTGGATCAGGCGGATTTGCTGGTTTTCGGTAGTGCCGTATATATGGGTAGTGTCACTGCTGAATTTAAGACTTTTATGGATGAAACCTCAAAGCGCTGGTATCATCGTAAATGGGAAGGCAAGTGGGCAGCCGCTTTTGCCAACTCTGGTGGGCTGAGCGGTGATAAGCTGGCGGTATTGCAGCAGATTTCTTTGTATGCGATGCAGCATGGCATGAACTGGATTGGATTACCGCTGATGCCGACAGGTCATGAGGCTCATGATTTAAACCGTTTATCTAGCTTTTTGGGCTTGATGACCCAGTCGCTTGATGGTCCCCCTGAGGAAACGCCAGGACGTGGAGATATTGATACGGCTATTTGGTTCGGCGATCATTTGGCCAAGACAATTATCAAGCATCAGCCGGCGGCACGCCCTTGAAATGAATGGCTATTGGATCATTCAAGGTAATTTATTAAACATTAAAGGCAGATATCAAACCGATATCTGCCTTTTTTCTGCTTATTTTATGAGTGTGATGGCACTATTTTTGATTTTTTGTACTGGTATTATTTTGAACTTGCACAGTGGTGGCAGGCGTATTTTTGACCAAGATGCTATTGGTAGGGGTGGTATTCACAGGGATAGGGCTGTCGACAAACTGAAATGATTGGCAGCCTGTCATTAACAGGGCTGATGTAAGTATATAAGCAAGGATTGGTAACTTCATAGTGGTGTCTCAGGCGGCGATCGGCAATGTGGAAATAGCGCCTATCATAAACAAAATATGGTGCGGTGCAATAGTTTGTTTCGTAGCATTATAAAAATCTGACTGGTAAAAAAAGCGAGTGCTAACTTAAGTCTATGTATCTATTATGTACAACTAAAATCGATGATGACAAAAAATGAAGCGCATATATGACAATTATCTATAATGATAGGTTTTTTATAAAAGATATGCACCCAAAAAATAGAACTTTAGTTACTGATTTTAAAGGTATTATTTAAATGACCTATTATTACAATATAAAAAAATATATTACGTTATCAAAAACTGATAATGACAATGCGGTTCTTTACGTTTTGTAAAAATTTGAGACCAATACGTTACTCATTAAGTAATAGTAGCGAAATAGTCTTACATTAGTAGAGTGAGTAGACATCATTTAGTAACCATGCTTAGTAACTACGCTTATGAAATTACTTTTGTCACGCTATTTTACTGGATGATTTGCTACCTCACTTAATGGACTATCAATTGAGTATAACAAGTCGTCACTCATTAAGGCTTGCTCAATATAAAATGTTTCATCTCAATCATTCATCCTAATAATAATTACAACACCCTAGGTGCCCGCTATATGAGGATATTATGAAGCCACTTTCTGTGATGTTATCGATGCTCGTCATTGGTATGACCTCCAGCGCTGCGATGGCTGAAGGCGCAAGCGTCGTCAATACCAGCCTAGCCAATGCTAGCTTGCCTAATGCCAGTTTACCTAATATTAGTCCAGCCAATAGCGAGCTTGTCAATCGCGGTGCTTACATTGCCCGTGCGGCCGATTGCATGGCATGTCATGGCGAAGATTATACTGGCGGTAAAGCGATCGAAACGCCGATGGGAGATATCTACTCAACCAATATTACCCCGTCTAAACGTTATGGTATCGGCGATTATACCGAAAAGGATTTAAAGGCTGCGTTGCAAAAAGGTCGTACGCCAAGCCATATGCTTTACCCTGCCATGCCATATCCTTCTTATAGTGGCATGAAAGAAGAAGATATCAGTGCGTTGTTTGCTTATCTGCAAACCGTACCTGCTGTCGATGAAGCACCGAAATATAAAACTGACCTGCCATTTCCCTTTAACATTCGCAGCTTAATGATTGGCTGGAATTTTCTCAATGTCCCGTCTACTGAAAACCGTGATGGTCTCACCGAGACGCAGCAACGTGGTGAATATATTGTCAATAACTTAGAGCACTGCGGCACTTGCCATACCCCGCGTAATAGCACTATGGGTTTCAATAAAAAAATGTATCTATCAGGTGCTCAGCTTGGTCATTGGCATGCACCAAATATCACGTCTGACGAGTCGAGCGGTATCGGTAGTTGGAGTGAACAAGATATCGTCACTTATCTGCGTACTGGTGAGCTTGACCAGCGTGCCTATGCGGGTGATCCTATGGGCGAGGCGGTTGCACATAGTACGCGCTACTTAAAAAATGAAGATTTGAATGCCATTGCTTCTTATCTAAAAGCGGTGCCTGCTATCCAAACAGATGATAAGGTCGCAGCCGTTGATGTCTCGCGTTTACCAACACCCATTAGCGAATCTATCACTCATGATTTACTGGCGCAAAAAGATTATTTAGCCCAAGCCAAAGTACAGGTGAGTAATGGCAGCAATTCACCAGAATCGCTATATTTGGCAGCTTGTGGTAGCTGTCACGGCGTTGACGGTTATGGTCAGCCTGATGCGCGTTACGCTCCTATCGTTGGACTCAGCAGTATTCGCCGTGAGAAACCTGATGCGCTGGTCAATATGATCCTTCATGGGGTAGAAGGCGCGACTAACACATCACCTATCATGCCAGGGTTCTCAGATGAGCTAAATAGCGAGCAAATCGCTGGTATTACCAATTATGTGCGTGTGAATTTTGGTGGTCTCAACAGTAGTGAGGTGAGTGCTAGTGATGTTGACCGTATCGCAACGACAGGTACTGACAAGCCCTTCTTAATCAAATATGCGGGCTTACTGGCAGTAATCGGTATCATCGTGGCTATTATTATCATTGTGTTTATTATACGAGCCATCTTGCGGTCTAGGCGCCGTCGTTAACTCATTGATTTTATAAAGACGATTTACATATTTATTATAGGACAAGATCTACAGGCAATATGGTAAGGCACAACAGCTCGAAAAACAGACGTAGAACTAATCCGAGCTGATTAATAATACATATGCCTACCATCTTGCAGGAACGTCTACTTTAAGGACACTATTATGAAAGACATGCTTCAATCACCAACGCGGCGCCAACTGCTCTCGATGATTGGTAAAACAGCGGGCGCGACTGCGATGTATCAGGCGATGACGACATTAGGATTCGCGTCAGAGTCGAGTTTTAAAGAGACCATGGATCTTAAAGGTGCACCTCCTGGCGCTAGTATCGTCATTCTTGGTGCGGGTCTTGGCGGGCTGACTGCAGCTTATGAGTTACGTAAAGCGGGTTACGATGTCAAAGTGCTCGAATATCAAAATCGTGGCGGCGGTCGTAGCTGGACATTGAACAGCGGTGATAAATATACCGAGCTTGGCGGCGAAGAAGTCACCTGTGATTTTGAAGAGGGCAATTATTTTAATGGTGGACCGTGGCGTCTGCCAAGCCATCATTATGCCGTCTTCCATTATTGCAAACAGTTTGGCGTTGAAATGCAGCCCTTTATTCAAACCAATGATCGTGCTTATTTGCATCGCAGTACTCATTTCGACGGTGTGCCGCAGCGCTTGGGTGATGTGAAAAACGACATCCAAGGTCATGTTGCAGAGCTGCTATCGAAATCAGTTAATGTCGGTGGTCTTGATCGCTCGGTCAATACTGAGGACAAAGAAAAGCTATTAGAAGGCTTAAAAGGCTGGGGGGTGCTAGATAAAGATTATCGTTACCGCGCCAGTAATGAAACCAGTAAACATCGAGGCTTTAGTGTGTTTCCGGGTGGTGGCTTGATGCCTGATGCGACGCCATCAAAACCTTTGCCGATTAGTGAGATACTAGATTCAGGTATGTGGGCAGATATTTATGGCAACCATATGACTTATGGTCATCAACCGACGATGTTTCAGCCAGTAGGTGGTATGGGGAAAATTGGTGATGCGTTCACCCGTGAATGCCGCGATATGATTGAGTTTAATGCAAAAGTTACTAAAATTCATCAAGATGACAGTGGCGTCACTGTCGATTATGTAGACAGCAACAGCCCAGATGGTGCCACCAAGACCATTCGTGCAGATTGGTGCGTGTGCAATATTCCATTAACTGTATTAACGCAGATGGATATCAATGTCTCAAAACCAATGAAGCAGGCGATGGCCGCCGTGCCTTATGAAACCTCTTATAAAGTTGGTCTAGAGTTCAACCGCCGCTTTTGGGAAGAAGATGAATGGATATTTGGTGGTCTGACTTATACCGACATGCCCATTGCGCAAATTGCTTATCCTTCACAAAATATGTTTAAAGATGGTACGGGCGTGCTACTCGGTGCGTATGGTTATGGTCCGACGTCTTATAAGTTTAATACCTTAACGCCGCAAGAACGTATTAATGTTGCCCTTGCTTATGGTAAATACATCCATCCTCAGTATCCAAAAGAATTCCGCGCAGGGACATCAGTTGTCTGGCACCGCATCCCATGGACGCTCGGCTGTTACGGTATTTGGAATGAGTCGACCCGTCGTCAGCATTACGACACCTTGTGCAGTATTGATAATCGTATTGTGCTGGCGGGCGAGCATTGCTCACATATTCCGGCATGGCAAGAAGGCGCTATTTTATCTGGTATGGATGCCGCCAAGCGCCTACATAAAAAAGCAAAAATGCTGGTTTAATAACGCTTGGGTTATATAAATAACTATAAGATTCAGAGGCTATCATGGACAATGCAATTGTGAAGAAGGCAATCGTGGAGAAAGCAATCTTGAAGAAAAAAGTCATGAAAAACATGACACTCAAACTGCTGACGGTGATGCTGCTGAGTGGGATAAGCAGTGCAGCACTGTTGGGCTGTAGTCAACAGCCAGATGATGAAGTGACGGTTTCCAGTGTACAAGATCAGGATTCCTTAACAACCAATGACTATCAAGCAAGCCGAAATACGGGTGCGTGGGGCGGCGTTTATATGAGCCGTGAGGAGCTTACTGCACCTGCTATCAATATTGTCGATGACAGCTCGTTGCCCAATATGGAAGACGACCCAAGTATTACTGAATGGGATGCAAAGTTTGAAGGCACAAATGGCTTTGTGACGACAGATGGCAAAAAGCTGTATCACGACTCTTGTGCGGCTTGTCACATGCACAAAGGCGAGGGTGCTTACGGTGCAGGCTATTATCCGCCACTGGCGAATAACAGTAAGATGCAATCAAAGTATTACATCATCGATATCTTGATTAATGGCTTTCGTGGCATGCCCTCATTCCATGGAATGATGAACGATGCACAGATGGCGGCGGTTACTCAATATGTGGTCAGTGACCTAAATGGTTTTACCGATACCGTGACTGCTGAAGATGTGGCAAAACTGCGGCATCCAAATCCATCAGCGGGTGATCCGAGTGATGATTAATGGTGTTTACTAATTTAGTCAATAATTGTCCAATACATGCTAGTAGCGAAATGATTTAACCGTACCTTGCTCATAAAAAAGCGCCTAATAAATAATTAGGCGCTTTTTTATGAGCAAGGCTTTATGGATTAAGAAAGATAATGAGAGAGAGGGTTTATTTAGGACTAGATGACCAGACTGGTGAGCGAATCGTGCCTTGACCAGACTTACCAAACGACTCGCCACCATTCAATGATTTGATGGTTAATACGCCTTTGCCACCTTGCTTTGAAGCGTAAACGACACGCTTACCATTAGGCGAAAAGCTTGGCGCTTCATCGATACCCGTATTGCCCAAGTTAGTAGTGACCGCGCCGCCGCTATTCATGATCGCCGCTGAGCGACCACTTAAAAAGGCAATTTGTGAGCCATCGTTACTAAATTGCGGGCTGGTGGCATAGCCGCTACTTGATACCTTAGTAGTACGTCCTGAACCAAACTCATAACGATAAATCTGTGGTTTGTTAAATCCAGTTTTGTCTGATACAAAAACAAAGGATTTGCCATCAGGCGCATAACTTGGTTGCACTTCGCTGCTTGGCCAATTGATAAGCCTTCTAGGTTGACCACCACTGGCACTCATCTCATAAATATCGGCACTGCCTTCAAAGCTACTAGAGAATAATATCTTGCTGCCATCAGGAGAGAATGATGGACTGAGATTGCTGCCAGGGAAGGGGGTTAACGGAGTTGCACCGCCACCGCTCACACTTTGTACATAAATAACGGGATAAGATTTATCACGTTGTACGGAATAAGCAATACGATTGCCATCTGGTGACCATGTTGGTGAAAAGATAGAACCAGTTACTTCAGTAATGGTTTTGGCATTTTCGCCATCGGCATCCATCACTTTTAAACGTGAGACTTTTTCTTTACCAGTACCAGTCTCTTCAATATAAGCAATACGCCCTGAAAAGTCACCTGGCGTACCAGTAATTAGCTCATATACTTTATCAGCGATGACGTGACCAGCATAGCGCATACTTTCTTTGTTATTGTCAGCCGTTAAACTTTGTTTGCCTTCGATTACTCTACCAGATTTAACGTCAATCACTTCGTAATCGGTTACTATTTTACCGCGATTGCTGCGGGTGCTGCCGACCACTAGATAAGGAATCCCCATGCTTTGCCATACCGGCAATGTGCCTGCCAGCTCGCTGCTACTGCGCGGCTGCTGTGGTAGATCTTTGCTAGTCACTTTTAGCTCTGTTTTGCTTAAATCATTTAGAATAATCGGCGATAATACAGAATCACCAGCAAATGGCACAAAGGCGACTTGATTTTGTTGTCTTGGCGCGGTGACAGTCATATCGAGCACCATTGATTCAGCGGCATAAGCAGGCACTGATAACAAGGGAGTGATTAACAACAGGCTTGAAGTGGCACGAAGGATAGAATGTGTAGATAGCTTCATGAAGTAATATCCTAAAATAGAAATAATTGGTTCATCATACAGGCTTAATTATTATTTATAGTGAGATTAACTGTACAACGTTAGGTGTTTTTTATTGAACGTTAATTTTAATTATCAAGTCTTTAAAGCTTTCAGGTTTATTTAAGCCAATGGGTAATGGACTAGCAGATAGAGCAGCTTTTTCCACTGCCTGATTTACAGCAGGATTTGCACCTTGAGCCTTAACAGATAACACATTACCTTTTTCATCCAACTTAAAGTATAAAGTAGTTGTTGATTCTGGGGTAGCAGTGGGTAGAGTAATATTACGTTTAATTTTTTCTAATATAGCTGTTGTTACATGACTCTCATTACTTAAATCATTTTTTCTAGTAGTAATAGCGGCAAACAAGGCTTTTTGATCCATAAACTCATTTTGGACATTATGGCTTTCTGGTAATGTGCCAGCGACAGAGTAGCTAGGTAGTATAGAGAAAGATAGCAATAGCAGCAAAGTTGAGGTATTACGTAATATATGACACTTGCTTAAACTCATAAACCAGAACCTTAAGATAGTAGAAAATCATTAATGATATAGAATTAGAGGCTATGCAAAATCAATTAATAGTAACGTTGATTGTCAAATTTGCAAAACTTTCAGGATTGTCTAAATCAATTGGCAATGGGCTAGCAGCGCGTGCAGCTTGTTCAACTGCTTGGTTGACGACAGCATTTGGACCACTAGCCTTTGCAGATTTCACGTTGCCTCTGGTATCTAATTTGAGCGACAATGACGTGGTTAGACCCTGTGTTTCGATTGGGGTATCAAGTTTGCTTTGTATTTTACTTAATATAGCACTTTTGAACTCACCAGTAGAACGAGAGGTACTGCTACTACCACCATTAGATGTTGTTGAGTTGCCGTCTGCTTGTAGATCATATCTCTGACCTGCGCTACCAGAATCACCTGTATTAATCTTTAAATTTTTATCAGTCGCAATCGGGCGTGTAATCTTAGGCGGATTGTTTTGTTTAATACGGAGATCTTTAAGCTGATTTTGTTCTTCTATTAGCTGTTCTTTTTTGTTTTGCTCCACCTGACCATGCTCTTCTGTCACCGACTCATCTAATTGTGCTGCCCACTCTGCCATTCGACGTTCGTAGTCTTGGTTTTGCTCGAACAAGCGTTGATGCTGCTCTTCACTCATCAGCATTGGTTGACTGGCAGGATCGTTAGAGCGCGTAAAGACAGGTACACGCTGCGAGTTTGGCTGACTGGCGCTATCGCTAAAACTTTCTGACGATGAGGTGCTCGACGCACTGCTTGTACTAGTTTCAGCTTGCATCGCGCTAGCTGCCGCTGCACGATTGGCAAGGATTTGACCTTGCATTTCAGCCAATTGCTCAGGGGAGACCATGACCGTCTCAATACTTTCCACAGTGTCGGTTTTAGTGTGTTGATAAGTATAAACGAGTATCCCAATCACGAGACCATGTGCCAGCACGCTAAGTAGCGTAGGCAATGTTAGCCCATTGCCTTCAGGTTGGGTCGGTACATAAACGACAGGAGCATTATGCATGGTAAAGATACTCAAGGACGAGGTTCATCAAATTATCTACTTTATTATAGCAAGCTGAGCGAGGAATAGGATTTATTACAATGATGGTGTGGGCAAGGGTGCGCCTGTTAATAATCCCACCTTTTGAATGCCTGCTTGTTGTAAGGTGGCCATGAGTGTCATGATAGCGCCATATTGATTGTTTTGATCGGCATTAATCATCACTTGTACGGGCTGCGCCCCAGCGCCGTTACTTTGATTTTGTAAGTTAGATAGAGTATCAATCAGCTCTGGTTCACTAATCGGCAGGTCGACATTGTCTTCATAACTGATAAAAATATCGCCACTATCGGTCAAGGACACAATGACGGGTAGTTGGCTTTGGCTCATGGTATTGGTTTGCTCTTTTGGCAAGTCAACATCGACGCCCGTAATCAGCATGGGCGCTGTGACCATAAATATGACAAGCAGCACCAACATCACGTCGATATAAGGAACGACATTCATCTCCGCATTTAGCGCTTTTTTTTCACGGCGATAGGGACTCTGTTTCATGATTTCATAGTCCTTGTGCCTGATTGGCCGTAGATGTCGTTTCTCTCGTAGCGATATTGTCTCTACCAACAGTGCTTTCTGCACTGGTCTCGCGCTGGAGCATGCCCGTCATTTCATCACAAAATAAAGCACGTGAATCGTACAAGCGACTAGATTTGGCGGTAAAGTGGTTATACGCCAGTACGGCAGGAATCGCTGCAAACAAGCCCATAGCGGTTGCGATTAGTGCTTCGGCAATACCAGGTGCGACAGAAGCTAGGGTCGCTTGTTCCGTTTGTGACAACCCTAAAAAGGCGTTCATGATGCCCCAAACTGTACCGAACAATCCAACATAAGGCGCGACTGAGCCAATGCTCGCTAGCGTGGTCAGTCCTGATTCTAATAATTGCTGTTGACGTCCTAAACCGACTCGTAGCTTGCGCTCAACACCATCGATGATGTCATCTTTGGGTTGGCGCTTTTTATGCATTCTTAAGTATTCAGAAAATCCCACATAAAATATTTGCTCAAGTCCTTGGCGTTCAGGAGAACCTTGCACGCCTTGGTAAAGCTTGGCTAAGTCTTCACCTGACCAAAACCAAGTTTCAAACTGTTGATCGAAATTTTTGGCCGTACCAAGCCGCGCGCTCATACGAAAGATAATTACCCAGCTGAGTAAAGACGCCAATAACAATAATGCCATCACAATCTGCACCAAGAGACTGGCTTGGGTAATAAGGTCGATAATATTTAATGATTCAGGCATGTATGGGACTCATGGGTAATTAATAATAGCTGGTATGGCGCGACACGCAGACCAGATAGGATCTTTAATAACGAAAATATAATATGACAGTCATGATGCATATTGCTATCAGCCGCCTAGTGTACTGCTAAATGTCGAAAAGGTCATTTGTTAAAGTGTTAAATACCAAATAATTAACAGCTGTTTGTACAATTCATAGTATAAGGTTAATTTATATGTGGATGTCTGAAATATTGTCTGGCTGTTATGTCTTAATTGACTGAAAAGGTGGGTTTGTACCCATAAGGCACTGGTAATGATTGAATTTGTACCGCAACTTCTCTAAAATGTTGCACCTTGTTACCGCTGTCTTTTGATAATGACGTCGCCATCCATTGGCTGACGTCATATTTATTTTAGGCATCAATAAATTTGTTCTTTCACTAGCAAGCTGGGCGCGACACTTATGAATGCAATTGAACGCTATTTTGGGATTAATGGTGAAAACACCACAGTCAAAACGGAAATCCTTGCCGGTATAACCACCTTTTTGACCATGGCTTATATCATCTTTGTCAACCCCAACGTATTGGCGGAAGCTGGTATGGATAAAGGGGCGGTATTTGTTGCCACCTGTTTAGCAGCGGCAATAGGCTGCTTTATTATGGGTATCTATGCCAGACTGCCGGTGGCACTCGCACCAGGTATGGGTTTGAACGCCTTTTTTACTTACGGCGTTGTATTGGGTATGGGCTACGCTTGGCAAACTGCGCTAGGTGCTGTTTTCTTATCAGGTTGCTTGTTTATCATTTTGAGTTTGTTTAAGATTCGCGAATGGGTTATCAATGCCATTCCAAATAGCCTTAAGCAAGGTATTGTGGCAGGTATTGGTGCTTTCTTAGCATTTATTGCGCTACAGAGCTCAGGTATCATTGTCGGTCGTGATGCGACATTGGTAATGCTAGGTGACATGACCTCATTTGCACCTATGATGGCTGCTTTGGGTTTCTTTATTATTATTGGTTTGGTCTATAAAAAAGTCCCAGGTGCCGTGACGATTGGTATCTTGGTTATCACCGTGATTAGCTTGTTGACAGGTCATACACAGTTTGCTGGCATCATGTCTGCGCCGCCATCTATCACACCAACATTGATGGAGCTTGATATTGCCGGTGCGTTTGACGTTGGTATGATCAGCGTTATTTTTGCCTTCTTATTCGTCGATTTATTTGATACGACAGGTAGTTTGGTTGGTATTGCCAATAAAGCGGGTTTGATTGATAAAGACGGCAATATTCCTAATATGGACAAAGCGCTACTGGCGGATTCTACTGCTACGGTCGCTGGTGCAATGTTGGGTACGTCATCGACCACCAGTTATATTGAGAGTGCTTCTGGAGTGGCATCAGGTGGTCGTACAGGTCTGATGGCAGTGACGGTTGGCGTATTGTTTGTGCTAAGTATTTTCTTTGCACCATTGGCTGGTATGATTCCTGCTTACGCCACAGCTGGCGCGATTTTCTATGTGTCGGTACTGATGTTATTTACCCTAAAAGAAATCAACTGGGAAGATTTGACAGAGGCGGCTCCTGTAGCGGTTGTTCTGTTATTGACCCCGCTGACGTACTCTATCGCTGATGGTATTGCGCTTGGTTTTATCACCTTTACCGCGGTAAAACTGATGACCGGTAAATTCTCTGAAATTACGATCCCAGTTTGGGTATTGACCGTTATTTTGCTGACCAAGTTGGTGGTTTTATAAGTTTTACTAGGATGCGGTGAGCGTTCGATACTACTTTACTGCTTTCGATATTACTTTACTGCTTTTGAGTTTTGTTACGTTAAATTCCTCTTTATTCGGAAACGATAAAGGGGTTTTTTTTGATTTAAAATGGCTCAAATTTCCCTAAATTTATTCAAGTGTTTGATTTAATAAAACAATTAATCGCCAATAGTAAATAGAAAAGTATAACCAGTGCGTCATAAGGGATAAAGTGCTGGTAACTGATTGTTTTTTAGAAATATATTAATTTGTGAAAATAAGCAATATCGTTAGTTTGAAAATTTTTTTCATGATATTATAGCCGAGTTAAGCGCATCGCCTCAATCAACGCCGTAGAGGTTTTTCTTACAGTGAATTAGCAGCACCCAAGATGGCAGATTTTTTTGCTAAAGCGATTATTTCGTTTTAATGTAGCGATATCTGATCATCACACTCCTTTCACTACAAACAAGAAGAAGGCACTAATGCCGCTTAGCTGTTCGTTGTTGCCTTTGTATTGTTAACGTAGCCCGTTTAACAGTCGAACGACCTACTTAACCGCTTCCAGCCTACGCTGGATTTTCTCGTTTTGTGATGGCGCCGTTTGGACTTTTGATTATTGTTATAAGTATCTATCGATAGCCATCATCTAAATGAATGATGGTGATGGCTAGTTATACCAGACGATCAGACTTCCTAAAGCACTATTTATGATGGTTTTTAAACGATAGTTATGGAGTTGTTATGAACCCAGTAGACCAGTTTACCCCGCAAGAGCCGATTTTGTTTAATCCTGTCGATTTGCTATCGCCAGATTATATTGCCCAGTCGGCAGAAACTCTGCACGCCCGTATTTCGCCGTTGTATAGCGTTGATGAAGAGCGCTGGTTGTCCAAATTATTGCCACTTGCTAAACCTAGCACAGAAGAACGTGACGCCGCTGCTGAGCAAACGCGCCAGCTGGTTGAGCATGTACGTAATGATGGCAAAGCGGTCAAGATGGTCGACTCGTTACTGCTTGAATATAGTCTTGATACCCAAGAAGGTATCTTGCTGATGAGCTTGGCAGAAGCCTTGATTCGAGTGCCAGACAATTATACTGCTGATGCCTTGATTCATGACAAAATGAGTGTGGCTGATTGGAAAAAGCACATCAAAAATGACAACGGTTTTATGGTCAATGCCTCGACATGGGGAATGATGATGACAGGTCGTGTCGTCAGTATTGATAGTAGTACCACAGCATCAGGCTTTTTGGATCGCATGACTAAAAAGATGGGCGAGCCTGTTATTCGTAGTGCCATGCAAAAAGCCATGCGTATCATGGGTCATCAGTTTGTATTGGGCGAGACCATCGAGGACGCCAATAAAAATAGCCAACCTTATCGTAATAAAGGCTATACCTATTCGTTTGATATGCTCGGTGAAGCGGCTATTGCGCATAAAGATGCTGAAAAATACTTCAATGACTACCTGCATGCGATCAGAGCCACTGCCAGTATCAAAGTCAAAGAAGGCATGCCTAAGCCATCAGTATCTATTAAGCTGTCAGCATTGCACCCTCGCTATGAAGCCACGCAAGAAGCCCAAGTCATGGGTTTATTGCGTCAACGCTGCTTACTGCTCATCGAAGCGGCACGTGAAGTCAATGTGGATCTTAGTATCGATGCCGAAGAAGCCGACCGCCTTGAAATTTCTTTAAAACTGTTTGAGTCTTTGTACCGTGACAATTTGACGGCTGACTGGGATGGTCTTGGCTTGGTCGTGCAAGGTTACTCTAAGCGCGCCATCGCTATTTTGGTGTGGCTGGCTCGTCTATCGACTGAGGTGGGAGATCGTATTCCAGTACGTCTGGTAAAGGGTGCCTACTGGGATACCGAGATCAAGCTTGCCCAGCAAAAAGGTCTGTCAGGCTATCCTGTTTGGACACGCAAAGAAGGCACGGATACTGCTTACCTTGCCTGTGCGCGTTTCTTATTATCAGATCATCTGCGCGGCTTGATTTGGCCACAGTTTGCGACACACAATGCGCACACCCTAGCGTCAATTATGACCATGAGTAAGCATAGAGACTTTGAGTTTCAGCGTCTACATGGTATGGGCGATGCGCTTTATGATCATATCTTACAAGCGTATAAAATTCCGGTACGTATCTATGCCCCAGTTGGCGCGCATAAAGACTTGCTGCCGTATTTGGTACGTCGCTTGCTCGAAAACGGTGCCAACAGCTCGTTTGTCCATCAGCTGCTAGACAAGTCTTATCCGATTGAAAAGCTGACAGTACATCCCTATGACAAGCTACTGGCCAATGCGACGTTACACAATCCAGAGATTCCGTTGCCGTTAGAGATTTATGGTGCGCGCCGTGCCAGTTTTGGCCCTAATATATTCGTAGAGTCACAATGGTTGCCCTTTAAATCTGCTATCGATAGCCATTTGCATAAAACTTGGTCAGCGACGTCCATCGTCAATGGCAAAGCAATTGATGAATATGAAGTAGAGGGCGTAACGCATAAGCTTGAGACTCAAACCGTACGTGCACCTTGGAACCACGAAGTAAGTGCTGGTAAAGTCACTTATGCCAATGCTGAAATAGCTGGTCAAGCGATCGATGCGGCAGTGGCAGGGCAAAGTGTCTGGCAAGCAGTATCAGCTGCTAAGCGTGCTGAAATATTGCGTAAGATAGCGGATCTCTATGAAGAAAACTACGCTGAGCTAATGGCGCTATGCCAAATCGAAGCGGGCAAAACCCTTCAAGACGGTATTGATGAAATCAAAGAAGCGGTTGATTTCTGCCGTTTTTATGCCGATGAAGCAGAGCGTTTAGACGACGTCGTGCATGAATTCACTGATTTGGCTGGCAAGCAATCTCGTCAAGTTTATAAAGCACGTGGTACCTTTGTCTGTATTAGCCCATGGAACTTCCCATTGGCTATCTATACCGGTCAAATCGTAGCGGCGCTAGCAGCAGGTAATACGGTGGTGGCGAAACCTGCCGAACAAACCAGCTTGATTGCCCATTTTGGTGCTCAGCTAATGTACCAAGCAGGCGTACCAACACAAGCCTTACAGTTAGTGATCGGTGCTGGCGATGTTGGTGGTGCATTGACAGCGGCTGACAATATAGCAGGTGTGATATTTACGGGTTCAACCCAAACGGCTCAACGTATTAACCAAAGCCTAAATGATCATGCCCAAGCCAGTGGTGAGCTACCTGTTTTTATCGCCGAAACTGGTGGTCAGAATGCTATGATTGTCGATTCAACGGCATTGCCAGAACAAGTGGTTAGAGACGCTGTCTTATCTGCATTTGGTTCAGCAGGTCAGCGTTGCTCAGCTTGTCGTATATTGTGCGTGCAAGAAGAAATGGCCGATAATTTAATTGAGCTATTACAAGGTAATATGGCTGAGCTATCGGTCGGCAATCCTTTATATGCTGCTACAGATGTGGGTCCAGTGATTGATGCGGATGCCAAACGTAGTCTTGAAGCACATATCGAGCGTATGGACGCTGAGCCAACGGCGACTATCTTGGCACAGACGCCAATGAGCTCAAGCTCAGTTGTCAGTCAAGAACAGTCTACCTTTGTATTGCCAACAGCGATCGAAGTGAAAAGTATCGACGTGATAGGTGGCGAGCATTTTGGTCCAATTTTGCACGTACTGCGCTATCAAGCACGTGATCTGAATAAGCTGATTGATGCCATCAACGCGACAGGCTTTGGTTTGACCCTAGGTATTCATAGTCGTATCGAAAATACCGTTGAGCACATCGAGCGCCGTGCGTTTGTTGGTAATACTTATATCAACCGCAACCAAATCGGTGCCGTCGTAAACGTACAACCATTCGGTGGTTGTGGTCTGTCTGGCACGGGTCCTAAAGCTGGTGGCCCGCATTATGTCGCACGTTTGATGCAGCTTAGCTTAGAGTCAAATAGCGGCAACCAGACAACTGCTAATACCACCACTCAAACAGAACTCGCATAAGGAGTAGCAACATGGCGACTGAATTCAAAAAAAATCATGCCCAGGTTTGTGAATCTTGGCGATTACTTGGCGCAGTGAATCGCGCAACATATCTGCAAGCGGCTATTCCGAAGTTGGCGCTGCTGACTGGTGATGCCAATAAAGCAAAGCGTTTGTTCAATCATCTATTGAGCGCCGCGCCTAGCTTGGATGAGGTGCATCGCATGACTGGTGCAACTGGTGAATCCAACGATCTATATGTCACTGGTCGTGGTAAGACCATGGTTATTGGTGGTGAATCTGCTAGAGCCATGGCGGTATTAGGACAGCTCATAGCGGCACTATTGACAGGTAATGAAGTCATTCTGCATTGCCCAAGCCAAGATGAGATGTGCAATGAAGCTGCCAAGATACTATACGATACAGGTATCAGCGAAGATGTGTTGAGTGTGGCGAATGACTCGCAAACCGTCACGCTTTTATATATCGATCGTCTGGCACAGGTGGCAGTCTCTGGCAATCGAAGCGAAGTGCAGACTATCAGTCAAGAGCTTGCCAATACAGACGGTATCTTAACGCAAGTCATTAGCGTCACCGATATGGAAGGCTTATCAGAGATGCTAACGCCTGATTATTTGCATCGTTTTGTCACTGAGCGTGTCAAAACAATCAATACCACAGCGATCGGTGGTAATGCTAGCTTGCTTGAACTTGGTACAGAATAACCGTATTAATTACAAACCCGCTTGGCTCTTATATCCGTTTTGATAAGTGCTAAGCAGTGTTTGGTATAGCTATAAATACCGAATACGATTTATAAGAAAAAACCGCTATCTGAGTAATTGTCGGATAGCGGTTTTTTTATTTGCGTTATTTGATTAATGTCTGATTAATAGATATTATTCAGCAATATCAATCCACACCCAGCCGTTCTCTAGCCATTCGCTCAAATCATCTGCATCAACATCGGTGACATCTTGACTATTTAGGTGTTCGCCATTAGCCAAACGCACCAATACCGCTACTGCTGTATCATCAAGGCCGTCAATGCGCTGACCATTGGCATATAGCACAATGCCATCATTAGTCTGGCTATAGAGCAAACGATTGCTATAATCCGCTTGCAAGGTGGCACCTTCTGCTAGAGCTTGCATGAGCTCATCCGTATCTAGTGTATCCTCTGGCATCAGCGCATCATACTGGCGTTTGCTGACGACTTCAGAAACTGCTTGACGAATGATATCATCACCACGCTCAGACTGTAGCATTTGTAATAGCTGATCTTTGATCGCATTAATGCTGCTCGCTTGCAATTCACCTGACGCTTGCAGCGCTTGTGGCAACAGCATTGGGATAAATAAATCGCTATCGTTGGTAGCGATATCAGCTAAGTTGTCGATGATTTGCATCAAGTTAGGACGACGGCAGCCAAATGAAAAGGTTAAGCAATCGTCTTGTGCCACACCAAAATGCGACAGCTTCGGCGGTACGTAAAGTACGTCACCGGCTTCTAATATTTCATCAAAAATAATTTCACCCATGTCATCAAAGAGGCGAATCGGCTCATCGGCGACAAACTCGGTATTTTTATCACAGAATTTGCCCAGTTGCCAACGTCTAGTGCCGTAGCCTTGTGCTAAAAACACATCATAATCGTCATAGTGTTTGCCGACTGAGCCACCTTTTGGCGCATAAGAAACCATGATGTCATCACGTTGCCATTGTGGAATAAAGTCAAAGGCTTGCCACAATTGACCAAGCTCAGGCGACCACTGTTCCATATTCTGCACCAATACCGTCCATTGCTCAGGTAAGTTATCGAAATCAGTTTCAGTCAATGGGTTTTTCTTGAGTTGCCACTGCGCCTGACCTTCT
Source organism: Psychrobacter sp. PG1 (assembly GCF_014897815.1). Taxonomy (GTDB): domain Bacteria; phylum Pseudomonadota; class Gammaproteobacteria; order Pseudomonadales; family Moraxellaceae; genus Psychrobacter. The sequence continues at coordinate 43,909 of NZ_JABUZG010000081.1, read as the reverse complement.
TTTTTACTTGCTGCTTGAGTCAGCAGGCGCGCTGCGGCATCTTCTTCTAGTGCTAGACCAAGCATGTCGTCAGGTTCAAACATGCCAATTAGCTGTGGTAAGCCTTGTTTAATTAAGAGTGGCTTTTTTTGCCAGTATTCGCTTAAAAATTGCTCAGGCGTGATAGAGTCGGGTAAACAAAGCGGTATAGAAGTCATGGGTAGATCCGTGTGTTTAAGTAGAAAGGATATCAAGGTAGACAGAATATAAAACTAGAACAGTGCTTTATAGCTGACGTGTATTGGTTTATGATTAGCGTCTAGCTGATGGTCAAATTATAGCCATCAGTGCCTCTCATTATCCGTAGGAAATTTATGAAAAAATTACAGTTTATCGTCATTATCGCCAGTATGTTTATGCTGCAAGCTTGTGTGCATAAAATCGTCACTGTACCTGTAAAAGTCGCCTACAAAACCACTAAAGGTGTCGTCAAAGGTACTGTTGCTGTTACCAAAGCGATCATACCGGGTGATAGCAGTGATAAAAAAGATGAAGACGATAAAGAATAAAACCTCACCCATTAACTATGTATTTAACAAATCATAGTGTTTAGAGTAAGGTTTTTTTAAAAAGATATAAATGAATGCTCGTTTATATCTTTTTTACATTTTATAAAGATAAGATTGTTACCAGTTAAATCTTAGCAATCCACTCTTTAATGGTACGTGCTTGCTCCGCCGCATTACCGATATAAGTGGCTGGCGTCATCTCACGTAGTCGCGCTTTATCCGCATCGCTCACCGCAGATAGCTCATCACTTTCAACGAATGTCAGCATGGCTTCGCGAGTCATGGCATTGCCACGAGTCAGAGCTTTAAGCTTCTCATATGGGTTCTCAACACGATAGCGACGCATGACGGTTTGAATCGGCTCTGCCAATACTTCTTGTGCATTATCCAAATCGTCATTTAAGCGCTGGGCATTCAATTCAAGTTTGCTGACACCTTTTAAACAAGCATCATAAGCAATCATGCTTTGTGCCAGACCAACACCGATATTACGAAGTACGGTAGAGTCTGATAAATCACGCTGCATACGCGAAATTGGCAGTTTTTCACCCAAATGAGCCAGCATGGCGTTCGCAACGCCCAAGTTGCCTTCAGAGTTTTCAAAATCAATCGGGTTGACTTTATGCGGCATGGTAGAAGAACCAACTTCACCATCTTTTAGGCGCTGTTTAAAATAGCCTAAGCTAATATATTGCCAAATATCACGGTTAAAATCGATTAAGATAGTATTAAAACGTTTGACAGCATCAAATAGCTCAGCGATATAATCATGCGGCTCAATTTGCGTGGTATAAGGGTTAAAAGTCAGCTCAAGACTTTCATCAATGAAGCGTTCTGCATGTGCTTGCCAATCGACGTCAGGGTATGAGGCGTAATGAGCGTTATAGTTACCAACCGCGCCATTAATTTTGCCCAATAGTTCAACTTGACCGACTTGTTTGATTTGACGGGCTAGGCGATAAGCGACGTTTGCCATTTCTTTGCCTAGCGTCGTTGGGCTGGCGGTTTGACCATGGGTGCGTGATAGCATCGGTTGGTCGGCATGAGCAATCGCCAAATCAACGATGCTATCAGTCAATTGCTGCATTTTCGCAACCACAATCTTGCGGCTGTCTTTTAGCATTAACGCATAAGACAAGTTGTTAATATCTTCACTAGTACACGCAAAATGAATAAATTCTAATGAATCTTCAAGTGCTGCCTGACCACGGAACTTGTCTTTGATAAAGTACTCAACGGCTTTTACATCATGATTGGTCGTCGCTTCGATGTCTTTGATGGCTTGGGCATCTGCTTCACTAAAGTCATCAACGATACTGTTTAAAAAGGCATTGGTATCGGTATCAAATGCTGCCAATTCACCAATCGCGTTGTTATCAGCCAATGACTGTAACCAGCGAATCTCGACAGTGACGCGGGCTTTAATGAGACCAAATTCAGATAAATAAGGACGCAAGCTGTCAGCTTTGGAGGCGTAACGACCATCGATTGGGGAGAGTGCGGTAAGTAAGTTCATAATAATGCCTTTAAATTAAAAAAGTAAAAGTGATGAAAACTGTGAAATCCCACAAATGAACACATCATATAAGACTGTGGTCAAAAAAATACGGGTAGTGTAGCAAATGTAGCCGTTGATAAAATCAAAATATGCATATAACGCTATTATTAAGGGGTATCGGGTGTATTAGAGTGTGTCGAGCCATACTTAGTATTAAAGTAAAAACTACGTTTTGTCCTTGGATCTAAAATTGAGGTTACCGTTTTAACAGTACCGTTATTGCCGATAGCGACACTGTCTGCGGCATATTCGCTTGTTTGATGGATTGGATTCGCAAGTTTTGACGTCACTATCGCGCCATTCACATTTTTTTCTTGCAAGACGTCTTGTAGAACAAAATTATTGATACTAAGGTTGGCTCGATTGGTCGCAGTAATTTTGTAGGCAATACATTGTCCTGGAGTTACTTCAGATAGGGAGGCTTTACTATAGGCAAGCTTGTTTTCTAGATTTGGTAACAATGAGGCAGTTTTGCAATCGTTAAGTGCTTGTTCTTTTTCAAGGACTAAAGCTGCATTTTTATCAATCACTCTGCCAAAGTTATTATTTTCATAGTTATACTGGTTAGTAGTCAAGGAAATAACAGTTTTTTCATTAGTAGTACGAATGGGATAAGTGCTACCACTATTTTCTTCAATCAGGCAGACAGTAATTTTGCCAGTTAGAGAAGCGATAGGTATTTTAATCTCATATTTACCGACAATATTAGTAGGAATATTGATAGTTTCAAGAGGAGCATTGGTTGTACAGTCAACCAGCTTGACTGTGCTACCTGCAATACCACTTTCAGCAGAGTCAAAAGTACCACTGAAGAAGTTGGTATTGTTATATATACCGCTGCCTATCGTAGCGTTATCTTTTTTGACATTGGCGTCGCTATCGTTTATACCGCCATTATCATTGAATACAGTGCCTGAAAAGACGTAATTCAACGGTTCACTTTCTACCCCAAAGCTGATCCATTCGTTATAGGTTTCACCGATTACGTTACGCGCAATGCCGATATTACCATTCATAATACCTTCATAAGTCAAAGTCACGGCGTTCGCGTTTCTTACCGCGACCACATAATTGCTTTGACTGTTTTCAATACCATAACTGACATAAGTACCGCCATTGGAAATAGCGGTATTAGGTGATAGTGCAGAATACGTGCTGCCATTATTGATACTTTTAATAATATTTTCAAAAGTTGGCGTCGATGGTAAAACCCCGTTATTTGAGCTAAGGGCGACTAGATTGTCAGTTAAAGTAGGGCTATATGGATTTTGGCTACCAGTAGCACCCGCTAGATTAGTAATATTATAATAATATAAACCACTACCATTCATATTTGAGCTATCGGTACGCAGCTGCGAGCCAGAACTAAAAGCAGGCCTCGGGTCTTGTGAATTCAGCTGGGTACTATTGACTTTGCTGCCCATAAAGTAGTCGCCCATTGCATTATAGTAATAAGGGACATCTGGGTTGTTTTTGATAGTAGCTTGCGCAGGTAGACTAATTTGACTATTTTGGGTAAAACTTAGCGTTTGACGTGCAATTTCTGAGTTACCACCCATTGAATAGCTGGCTTGAGCAATTTTTATAGTATGTATAGAGGCCTTATCGTCAGGAGTAATAGTAAAAGTGTACTTAAATTTATCTCTATCAACACTAGTATTAGAATCATTCCTGATCTCAATACCATTGATACGCGTACCACTAGATGGTGTTATCTCAGCATTACTGTTATAACCAATATTTTCATTGCGAACCAAAGTAAAACGACCAGTAGCACCAGAACCTGCTGCGATATAGGTGCCAGAAGCACTACCAGTCGAAGCATTAGAGCTGATAACCGTAATACTACCCATCTCTGCTGGTGCTGACTGTGCACTAAATGACGCAGCAATGAAAGTAAGCGTAAGACCTCTCTTTACCCATATCGAACAAGAAAATGAGATATTCAGTAAGGCTAAAAGGCGAGCGGGCATTCAGTATCCTAAAAAAAGACAAATCATTGTATTAATTAATGTTAAATGAGATGTCAAATCCCGCAAGGCGCGTCAATAGAGGCAATGACACCGCCGCCCAAACAAACCTCATCGATATAAAATACTGCTGATTGACCTGGCGTCACTGCCCGTTGCGGCGCATCAAATATCACTCGTACCTCTAAACCTTTATCATCAACAGCAAACACTCGGCACGCTTGGTCTGGCTGACGGTAGCGCGATTTTGCCATACAACGTAAGCCGTCTTCGCTAAATATATCTGCAGGCGGTAAACCATCGACCCAATCGAGCTTATAAGCTTGCAGCTCATTACTCAGCATCATGGGATGCTCGTGACCTTGTCCAACGATCAAACGGTTGTTGTCCAAGTCTTTTGCCAATACAAACCACGGCTCTTCTGGGCGATCTTTGACACCGCCAATGCCAATACCACCGCGCTGACCTAACGTATAATACATTAGCCCGTCATGCGTACCAATGGTATGACCATCGTCAGTGACGATATCGCCTTTTTGTGCCGGCAAGTACTGTTGTAAAAAGTCTTTAAAACGGCGCTCACCAATAAAGCAAATACCCGTTGAATCTTTTTTATTGGCAGTAATAAGATCATGTTCTTCAGCGATTTGACGAACCACTGGCTTTTCAAGCTCACCGACTGGGAACAGCGTCTTAGCGATTTTATCGCCGCCAACCGCATGTAAAAAGTAACTTTGGTCTTTATTGTTATCAAGCCCGCGTAATAGCTGCGCAACCTCAGTGCCATTAGCATTCGTATAGTTCATACTACGGCGCGTGTAGTGACCGGTGGCGATATAATCTGCACCCAGCGTCAAAGCATAGTCTAAAAACGCTTTAAACTTGATTTCTTTGTTGCACAAAATATCTGGATTGGGCGTACGACCCGCTTTGTATTCTGCTAAGAAATGCTCAAAAACCCGATCCCAATATTCCATGGCAAAATTGGCCGTATGTAGCTTCATACCAATTTTGTCACATACCGCTTGTGCGTCCGCTAAATCATCCATTGCCGTACAGTATTCGGTGCCGTCATCTTCTTCCCAGTTCTTCATAAACAGACCTTCGACTTTAAAGCCTGCTTGTTGAAGTAAAACGGCTGATACAGAAGAATCAACGCCACCTGACATACCGACAATCACGTGTTTGGCGCTAGGATTTTCGATATCGGCAAGTGTTAATGGACGATGAGTCGTAAAAGACTCAGAAACGGCTATGCTTGAGGTATCTTGTATGGCTGACATAAAGCGGCTCAACTATTTGTACGTTCTCCAAAATAGATATTGACGCCAAAAATCATGCCATTGCTACAATAGGTAGTATCAGCAGAACGACGTCAGCTTATCTTTTGGATCTGGTATTATGATAAAATAAACGTCATATTATACCAGTTAATTGAAACTGGTGGCGACCGATGATGTCTAGGCATTGGTAAAATCGCTTTAGAAATTTAGATAGGGGTTTTGAATTATTTTAATCACGTTTCACTCATCTTGGAATAATAATGATAAAAATTGGTCAAGGTATCGATGTTCACGCTTTTCATAATAATGGTCAGCAGCAGCAATATGTGGTGCTAGCAGGTGTGCCTATTGAACACACGCACAGTTTGCTGGCACACTCTGATGGAGATGTGGTGCTGCATGCGCTTGCTGATGCACTGCTTGGCGCATTGGCGCTTGGCGATATCGGTCAGCATTTTCCTGATACAGATGCCGCCCATGCAGGGTTGGACTCGCGGGTGCTGCTACGTTATGTCTACAGTAAGGTGCAAGAGGCTGGCTATAGTCTAGGCAACGCTGATATCACTGTGATGTGTGAGCGTCCAAAGCTGGCACCGCACAGTCAAGCCATGCGTGATAATATTGCCAGTGATTTGCAGACGGCGGTCAATAATATTAGCGTTAAAGCCACTACCACTGAAAAGTTAGGCTTTACCGGTCGGCAAGAGGGCATTATGGCCAATGCCGTGGTATTATTAGTCCCTAATGTTGTCGAATCTAGATAGCTTGGATCGGGTGTCATCGCTGCTTGAGCACTCCGAGTCATATTGACTTGGTGAGTTGCGCGTAGATTTTATATATAGAGTCTATAGAGTTGTACTTGTAATACCGTGGCGCTTGCCCCATTTATCAGCTATCTCTTTTTTCAATCATTTTGTAATATCAATCACTGTTTTCAATGAACCGCTTTATCAATAGGAGCTTTTATGAGTGAGCAAACCCCAAATACTGCTGCAAACGACGTTGAACAATTGATCCGTGATCAAATCCGTGACAATAAAGTTATTATTTATATGAAAGGAACGCCGCAATTTCCGCAGTGCGGTTTTTCTGCTAAATCGATTGAAGTTCTTACTCAAATCGGTCGTCCATTTGCGTTTGTAAATATTTTAGAAAACCCAGAAATCCGTGCGACGTTACCTAAAGTGGCTAATTGGCCGACTTTTCCACAGTTGTGGATTGATGGTGAATTGATGGGCGGATCAGACATTATTTTGCAAATGTATCAATCAGGAGAGCTTAAGCCATTGGTTGAAGCAAACAGCCCTGCTGCTTAATACTTGAGAGTATGCTTTGGATGTCTTTGATATCCAAATAAACTTGATAAGATAAAGCACAGTAAACCCAAATGGTCAGTTAATGGCTATTTGGGTTTTTTATTGTCTTTAAGCTTTAGTGTCTTTAGGCTTCGTTGTTTTTATCGAATTTACCCCCATATAGTGTGCAAGATATCAGCGATATAGATAATAATTATCATACGAGTGAGAGAGCTTTATGAATAGTCAAGCAACGGAACAGCCGAACGTGCAAAAAGAAGCTGCTGAGCAAGCGGTAATCGAAAAACGCCGTGAGCATTTAAAAAATGAATCCACGCGCATCATTGAAATTGCTGGCAATGAGCCACATTCAGCGCTGAAATGTATTCATCAGCTTAGCGTGGCAGGCGGCGCAACAGAAGCCACTTATATTGCGATTGAGCAGCGTATCGTTGCGGATCAAGATTCTGCGGGCGCTTATCATTTGGCATTATTGGCACAGAATACGCCAGATTTACCCATCGATGCGCGTCAACTTATCGAGATGGTCGTTAATAAAGGCGATAACCAGCAGCGTTTGGCATTGCTAAAAAACTTGCTGCTACCGCCAGTGGACATGATTAAAGAGCAAATTCTGGCCAGTAATGATGGCGATGCCATTGGCTTGATGAATACTTATTTGCAGATCAATCCAGAAGGTTATGGCAGTCAGCATATGCTGAGCAGTGGTCAATCAGATCAAATCGTACCGCTGAGCCCTGGTAACTAGGCGCTAATTATTAAGTTACTAGTTACTAAGTTTAAAAATGATGCTTAACACTTAATGTAAATAGTTTCTACTGCGGCGTTTTTTAAGCATCAAAAAATTGTTATAATGATGGGTTAGCAATCCAATATCTAGCGGCTTTTCCAAGTCGTTAACTTTTTAAATCCGACTGACGTTTATTTGCTGATGACCATGCTATTTAGCCATAAAATTCTGGTAATGATAGTTTTTGGCTAAAAGCAGCGTTATGAGTCAAGTGAGGCGTATATGCAATACCCAAAAAATTACGACGTGGTAGTGATCGGTGGTGGTCATGCTGGCACAGAAGCTGCTTTGGCAGCCGCACGTATGGGCGCGCAGACCTTGCTGTTGACACATAATATTGAGACGCTTGGGCAAATGAGCTGTAATCCAGCAATTGGTGGTATCGGTAAATCGCATCTGGTGCGTGAGATTGATGCGCTTGGCGGTGCAATGGCATTGGCAACGGATAAGTCAGGCATTCAGTTTCGAGTGCTTAATAGTCGTAAAGGTGCTGCCGTTCGTGCTACGCGTGCGCAAGCAGATCGTATTTTATATAAAGCAGCCATTCGCCATACGCTTGAGAATCAGCCAAATCTTGATATATTTCAACAAGCGGCTGATGATATCTTAGTTGAAAATGGTCGTGCGACGGCAGTGGTTACTGCAACGGGTATTATCTTTAATACGCAAACGGTGGTACTGACCTCAGGAACCTTCTTGGGCGGTGTGATTCATATTGGTCTCGAGAGCTCAAAAGGTGGTCGCGCAGGCGATCAGCCATCTATCAAGCTTGCTGATCGTTTGCGTGAGCTTAAGCTGCCAGTCGGGCGTTTGAAAACAGGTACGCCCGCGCGTATTGATGCGCGTAGCGTTGATTTTAGTGTGATGACCGTACAGCCGGGCGACACGCCGCTACCAGTGATGAGTTATATGGGTGATGTGTCTATGCATCCAGAGCAGGTCAATTGCTACATCACGCACACCAATGCGCGCACCCATGACATCATCCGTGAGAATTTAGACCGTTCGCCGATGTTCTCTGGAAAAATCGAAGGCGTGGGTCCACGTTATTGTCCATCGATTGAAGATAAGATTCATCGTTTTGCGGATAAAGACAGTCATCAAATCTTTATCGAGCCAGAAGGTCTGACGACACATGAGCTATATCCAAATGGCATCTCAACGAGTTTGCCGTTTGATGTGCAGTTAGAGTTTATTCATAGTATGAAAGGCTTAGAAAACGCGCACATTACTCGTCCCGGTTATGCGATTGAGTATGATTATTTTGATCCGCAAAACCTAAAGCCAACGCTCGAAACTAAGTCCATCGATCGCTTATATTTTGCTGGTCAGATCAATGGTACGACTGGCTACGAAGAAGCTGGCGTACAGGGTTTGCTAGCAGGTACTAATGCGGCATTGGTTACGACTAATAATAGTGAGTTTGACGTGTGGACACCGCGGCGCGATGAAGCTTATCTTGGCGTGCTCGTTGATGATTTGATTACCCATGGTACGACTGAGCCATATCGTATGTTTACGAGCCGCGCAGAATATCGTCTATTATTACGTGAAGACAATGCCGATCAACGCCTAACTGAGACGGGTCGCAAGCTTGGTCTAGTAGATGATGTGCGCTGGCAGGCTTACCAACAAAAAATGGAAGCCATTGCCACAGAGACCTCACGTCTCAAAGATATGTGGGCAACCCCTGCCAATACGTTAGGCAAAAAAGTCACAGAGCAAACGGGCGAGGTGCTGTCAAAAGAATCGACTGCTTTTGATTTGCTCAAGCGTCCGCAGATTCATTTTGCTGATATCGCTGTCATCACTGATTCGCAAGTCGATGCCCAAGTAGGCGAGCAGATAGAAATCTCTGTGAAGTACGCAGGCTATATTGATCGTCAGCAAGAAGACATTGATCAGATGAAGCGTCTAGAAAATACAGCGCTGCCACTGGACTTTGATTATAGTGTGGTATCAGGCTTATCAAATGAGATTGTACAGAAATTGACGCAAATACGTCCTGCGACGCTTGCTCAAGCAGGACGCGTGAGCGGTGTGACGCCTGCCGCCGTTCAATTGCTAGCCATGACAGTGAAGAAACATAAAAAAGCGAAGGCCGCGCTAGATTCGTAATAGTAGTATAACTAGTATAACAAAAGCCCATAACGGTATATCGTTATGGGCTTTTGTGTATTAATAATACAATTGCTGTTAAAAGAAAATAGAGCAGGTGCTTGTCTTACTTGCTATTTTGTCTCTATACTAGGCTAGAAAATTTAATGATTACTTGTTAATTTAACTCGCTGATGTCCATATCATGATGGGCTTGTCAACGAACTGAGCCTATTTATGATTGATGCTATTGTCTTTGCTATTACCATTGTCTTGCCCAACCTTGCCTTAATGTGGTTGGGTTTTTTTATGCAGAGACGCGGTGAGGCGAGCCAGACTTTTATTGACCAAGCATCGAGCTTTGTCTTTAATTACTGTTTACCCTGTTTGCTTTTTTTTAGCGTCGTTGATAGTGATGTCGATTACAGCAAACAAATCACGCTGATAGTGGCTGGTATTCTGGTGACATTCATGTTGTTTATAGGTGCAGAGATTTACGCCAAATATTTTGTGAGCAAACCGGCTGATCAAGGGGTGTTTGTACAAGGGATATTTCGAAGTAATATGGCTATTATTGGACTGGCAACGGTTGCTAATGCCTACGGAGAACGTGGCTTAAGCATCGGTGCTGTCTATATGGGTGTGGTGACGATACTGTTTAATATCTTAGCGGTTATCACTCTCAGCCGTGTGTCCAAAAGTGTGGATGATACTTGGCTCAGTCGCAGTACCATGATTATCAAAAAACTATTTACCAACCCACTGATTATCGCATTGGTAGCAGCATTTGCTTATAAGGCGTCACCGCTGCCGCCTATTACAGGTGTGATTCATACGACTGGCGATCTACTGGCCGCAGTGGCATTGCCCTTAGCATTGATTTGCGCCGGTGCCAGTATTGATTTGAAGTCGATGTTGCACCCTTCAGGGCTGTCCATGCAGGCGAGTATCGGACGTATTATTGTTGCGCCATTGATTGCCATCGCTATTGGATTGGGATTTGGTCTATCAGGTGTGCATATGGGTGTGTTGTTTTTGATGGCAGCCTCACCAACAGCCGCCGCCAGCTACGTAATGGCAAAAGCCATGGGTGGCAATGATGTGTTAGCTGCTAATATTTTGGCTTTTACCACCGTGGTAGGTATGTTTGGAATGGCGATTGGTGCGGCAATATTACGCGGGTTAGGATTAATGTAGTAGCCGTTTTGGCGTGATAAAACATGTTCTAATAGTAAATCTATAAATAGGAGTACTCAAATTGCAATTACTAAATAAAGCAATCGTGACCGAACATCTCAATATGCAATCTGCCATTGGGGCTATAGAAGCATTGTTGCATCAACAGGCAGCGCACCCCAATTGGATCAAAGCGCCTGAACGTTTGGTCATTGAAACTTTTAGTGAAGATGACGCCCATCGTTCAGGTTCGCATTTATCAATGCCCGCGACGATTTATGATGGTAAGAATGAGTATACAGCCGTAAAATTGGTCACCATTTGTCCTGATAATCCGAGCCGAAATTTACCAACCACAACGGCGATTATTACCGTGTCAAACAATGATACTGGTGAGATATTGGCAATTATGGATGGGGTTTATATTACCCAAGTGCGTACGGCGGCATTGTCAGGCATTGCGACCAAATATATGGCAAACGCTGACTGTCAAAGCGTGGCGGTGGTCGGTTGTGGTGGCATGGCTTATGAGCAATTACATGCGGTAATGACTGTACGTCCTGAGATTGAAACAGTATATTTATGGAATAGAAGCAGGGAAGGCGCTGAGATTTTCAAAGTGAAATTTACTCGTGATTATCCGCAATGGGACGTTACTATAACGGTTTGCGAAAATATCAATGATGCTATCCGTAATGCAGATGTTATCAATGTCGCAACCCGCGCAACAGAAGGCTTGTTTGATCTCAACCATATTAAACTTGATGTACACATCAACGCAGTCGGCGCCTATCAGCCTTCAATGAAAGAGATAAGCAATGATGTCATTGCAAACAGTCGCATGGTCGTTGTCGATGATTTGGTTGGCAGTCGTCATGAAGCGGGCGATTTAATCCAAGCTCACGATAGTGTCGATTGTGCATGGACATGGGACGACCTCAGTGGTGACTTACAAGCGCTAGTCACAGGGGCGCTACAAGAAAAAACCGCTAGGTCTAATAATGGTGTTACGTTATTTAAATCGGTTGGTGCAGCCAGTTTTGATGCAGCAGTCGCTCTATATGTCGCACAACAAGCCGCACAAAAAAATCTTGGCTCGTCAGTTGAATGGTAATGCCATTTATAGTGACCGTACGTAAAGATTGCTGTGTTTTTCTTATGTAGCAAGCCAAAAAAAGCCCTCTTTCTAAATAAGAAAGAGGGCTTTTTATATTGCTTTAAACGTTAAATTAATACGTCTCAGCATGTTTCGAGAGCGGTTATTAATTTGGATTGTCTTTATTACGTTGGTCTTCGCGCCGCTGCGGTAGGTCAAATAACCACCGACAGCCATCACCGCCAGAAAAGCCACAATGTACATAAATATTGATGAGCCGATAAGCAGTGAGGCACCGATAATAGGAGTTGCGTCCATGTCAAACATCCAGCTAAGGTTTATCAATAATTATGCAAGTGTCTGATTTCATTGTAAAGTAAATAAATTTAACTCAGGTGTAAGTTCCAGTGAACGCATGCGCGCTGCCTGATCGTAAACGTTAGCCGTCACAATCAGCTCGTCTGGCTCATACTGGGCAAGGAATGCCGCCAGTCTCGGTTTGACAGTTTCTACAGAGCCGATGAATGACACCGATAATGCGCTATCCACCATCATTTTTTCAGCAGGGCTCCAGATACTGTCCATATCGTGAGTAGGTTTCGGCATTTGACCTGTTTCACCACGGCGCAAGCGTACGAAGCTTTGCTGCGCAGAGGTAAAATGATACTGTGCAGTAGCATCGTCATCGGCGAGTAATAAATTAGCCGCCAGCATGACATAAGGCTTGTCCAAATAGGCTGATGGTCTGAACTGTTCACGATAAGCTGTAATCGCTTGCCCAAGCATTTGCGGTGCAAAGTGTGAGGCAAACACATAAGGAAGTCCCAAATGCGCCGCTAACGTAGCCCCAAAAAGAGAAGAGCCTAATATCCAGATAGGAACGTTTGACTTTGCCCCAGGAAATGCTTGTACTGGGCTATTATCTGTACCGTTCCCTAAAAAGTACATCAATTCTTGGACGTCTTGCGGAAAGCGATCAGCATCTTGCATCTGACGGCGTAGTGCCTGAAAGGTTGCGCCATCAGTACCCGGCGCACGACCCAGCCCTAAATCTACGCGATCACCATATAATGCCTGCAAAGTGCCGAATTGCTCAGCGATGACGAGCGGTGCATGGTTCGGAAGCATCACACCACCAGCACCAATACGTATATGCTTGGTTTGGCTACCGATATGCGCTAGTAGTACTGACGTCGCTGCACTAGCGATGCCCGGCATATTGTGATGCTCTGCCATCCAATAACGGTTTAAACCAACTTTTTCTGCTTGCTGTGCTGTCTCAACCGTTTGGGCAATGCCCTCAGCGATGGTTTTACCTTCAGGCACGGGTGCTAGGTCTAAAAAGGATAAGGGAATAGCGTTACTCATAAATCACCTGTTTTTATGATGCCGCCTTTCAGCGACATGGTTATATGGTTATATTGGTATTTGATTCTAGTTATAAAAGAGACTAGCGACAGCAATGATGAACTAGCACCTCAAGAATCTAGTGCTAATTCAATATTGCTGTAACTAGTCGCTCAATAGTTCATATAATGGGGCGGTTCTATTGAATATAAAGGTTATAAGTTAAGACGATAACAAATCTTAATAATGGGGTAGCGTTATAAGAATCACATGCGCGCCAGTCGATTTTGAGTAGAAATAAGAATAGAAAATGGCATCATTATCTGTTGATAACGATGCCATTGATGTTTAGTGAAAATATGAATGAATGGTTCTTTACTGGCTAAATTGTTTTTGACACAGTTCCATAAATGCTCGACCATACTGACGAATTTCTGCATCATCACGTACCGCCATCCAACTGGTAAAGCGCCCAAAGTGATCCACTGGTATCGCGGTTAAATTTTGATAGTGACTTGGTTCAAACGCCATCTCTGCGATAATGCCGATACCCAAGCCCAAACCTACATAAGTACTAATTACATCAGCATCGAGTGCTGCTAGCACGATATCTGGTTCCAATCCTGCTTCTTCAAAAGTTTTGTCAATCGCACCGCGCCCCGTAAAGCCACCGTGATAGGTCACAATCGGATAGCTGGCGAGGGTCGGCAAATCCACAGACTCGTGATTGGCCAGTTCGTGATCGCTTGGCACAATGACGCGATGCGTCCAGTCATAATAGCGATAGCAGCGTAAATAATTGTTATGAAGTAAAGACTCGGTTGCAATGCCAATATCTGCCTGCCCGCGAATGACCATCTGCGCGATGGTCTCTGGATCTGCTTGTTGTAGTATTAGGTTGACTTTGGGGAAACGCTCTTTAAACTCTTTGACGACTTGCGGCAATACATATCGCGCTTGCGTGTGAGTGGTGGCAATCGTCAGCGTGCCAATATTCGGATTATTAAAATCAAGACTAAGATTTTCAATGGTACGAATTTCAGCGAAGATAGATTCGATATGCGGCATTAGTGCTGTGCCCATGGTGGTAAGACCCGTTAGGCGTTTGCCTTGACGGACGAATACTTCCGTTTTGAGCTGATTTTCAAGTGCCGCAATATGTTTTGATAGGCTAGATTGACTGGTGTGCAGTACGGTCGCCGCCTGACTTAAGTTATAGCCATTAATCACCGTATGCCATACTGTCTCCAACTGCTTGAGGTGAATCTGTAAATGCCGCTGATTGACCACTACGTCGATTGCCATAACTAAATCCTATTGTATAAATATACAAACCCTGTCTGTATACAAAAGTGAAAATGTACCAATATGCAGTAAGCAAGTAGTGTAAAACAAAGTGTTTATTCTTGTATATACTTAATGGTTATCTATTTATACGTATTTGGAATATGTGATTAAAAGTATACATTGAAATTGTTTTTGAGTACTCAGAAGTACTGATAGAATCTTTCATCTGCTAGACTCAGCAACTCTTCATCTTCTAATGTGTCTCCATAAGCATATATAGTGTCAAAATTACTTAGATTATATTTTTGTTCAACCAACTGCTTTTTCGTTATTCCGCTACAGTCATCATTCAGATAGTTACCCGTCAATATACCATCAACGACATCTACCTTAGTACATATCAAGTCTAGTCCATATTTTATACACCATGGATTGAGATATAAATCCAAAGATGCAGAGACGATAACGACGATGTCTCCTCTTTGTTGATGCCATTTTATTTTTTCGAAAGCATTAGCTCTTATATAATTAGGTATCATCAGCTCAGAAAATGCTTCACCTTTTATTCTAAGCTGTCCCTCATTTGTCCCTTTAAAAGCGAAGTTATAAACTTTTTTTCGAATCTCGCTACCGTGTAATCTACCTAGCTTATATTTAACGATAGTTGGTAATAAAATGATTTTACCTACATTAATTTTTCTTTTATTTGCTGCGAATAATATAAATTTGGTAAAGGTGTCTGTGTTCGTTATGGTGCCGTCAAAGTCAAATAAGGCTATATTCATAATTTAATTCTCTAATAAATAGGGCGTATTCATTATAATATTTACTTTGAATTAGATGTGATACAAACATAAAAAAACAGCCATCTTCCGATGACTGTCTTAGCTTACAACTTCAATAATGATACGATTTGCGGCTGCCTCTAGCGAAAACGATCCGTATTCATCACTTTATTCCAAGCCTTTACAAAGTCAAGAACGAATTTTTCTAGGTTATCGTCCTGTGCGTAAAGCTCAGCGTAAGCGCGTAGTATGGAGTTTGAGCCAAATACTAGGTCTACGCGGCTGGCTTGCCATTTTACATTGCCAGTAGTACGCTCACGCACTTCATAGAGGGCAGGGGCATCATTACTGTCTGTCTTAACGGGATGCCAAGAATATCTCATGTCTGTTAAGTTCACAAAGAAGTCATTGCTAAGTGTCCCCGCACGCTCAGTAAAGACGCCTTGTTGGCTCTGAGCGTAGTTGGTATCCAAGACACGCATACCACCGATTAAAACGACCATTTCGGGTGCAGTCAAGCCCATCAGCTGAGTACGATCTAATAGCATCTCTTCAGGTGATATGGCATAGCTGCCTTTGATCCAGTTACGGTAGCCATCATGTCGTGGCTCTAAATCAGAGAAGCTCTCTGTTTCAGTCATCTCATCGCTCGCATCGCCACGACCCGCATCGAATGGTACTTCAATTTGCACACCTGCATTAGCTGCTGCTTTTTCAATGGCGGTGTTACCAGCGAGTACCACTAAATCCGCGATGCTGACGTCTTTATCAAAGTTCGTCTGGATGGCAGTGAGCGCCTCAAGTACGCGAGCCAATTGCTCAGGCTCATTACCTAGCCAGTCTTTTTGCGGGGCTAAACGAATGCGTGCACCATTGGCGCCGCCGCGATAGTCTGAGGCGCGGAATGTACGAGCGCTATCCCAAGCGGTAATAATAAATTCGCGATGGTCGATACCACTGCCTAGTATCTGTGCTTTTAAGATCGCAATATCATCAGCGCTCAGATCAACATTGCCTTGTGGAATTGGATCCTGCCAAGTGAAGTCCTCGCTTGGCACATCCGCTCCTAAATAGCGAGATTTTGGCCCCAAATCACGATGGGTAAGCTTAAACCAAGCTTTTGCAAATACCTCATCGAAATATTCTGGATTTTGATGAAAGTTCTCTGAAATTTTACGGTAAGCAGGGTCTTTAATCATTGCCATATCAGCGTCGGTCATGATAGGGTTGCGGCGTACACTTGGATCATGTGCATCTAAAGGACGATCCTCTTCCTTGATATCGATAGGTTCCCATTGCCAAGCACCAGCAGGACTCTTAGTCAGTGCCCACTCATGATTTAGCAATAACTCAAAATATTCATAATCCCATTGGGTTGGATGCGTGGTCCATGCGCCCTCGATACCACTTGAGACGGTGTCGCCAGCATTGCCTGTGCCTTTAGGGTTGCGCCAACCTAGACCTTGCTCTTTGATATCAGCAGCTTCTGGCTCATCTTCTAATAAGGTAGCGTCACCATTACCATGACATTTACCAACCGTGTGACCGCCAGCAGTCAAGGCGACCGTTTCTTCATCATTCATTGACATACGCGCAAAAGTGGTACGAATATCTTGTGCCGTTTTAATAGGATCGGGGTTGCCGTCGACGCCTTCAGGGTTGACATAAATCAAGCCCATCTGTACCGCTGCTAAAGGGTTTTCTAGTGATTCACGCTGATTATCATTTTCATAACGATTTTTGGTAGCCGCCAGCCATTCACGCTCAGAACCCCAATAGATATCCTTTTCTGGATGCCAAATATCGGTACGTCCACCAGCGAAACCTAACGTCTTAAAGCCCATAGATTCATAAGCCATATTGCCCGCTAGTATCATCAAATCTGCCCAAGAAAGTTTGTTACCATATTTTTTCTTGATTGGCCATAATAGACGACGTGCTTTGTCCAAGTTGACATTGTCCGGCCAACTGTTTAATGGCGCAAAGCGTTGATTACCAGTGTTAGAACCACCGCGGCCGTCGGAGCGTCGATAAGTACCGGCAGAATGCCAAGCCATACGAATCATCAACCCACCATAATGACCCCAATCTGCTGGCCACCATGCTTGTGACTCAGTCATTAGATCTTTTAAATCTTGCTTGACGGCTTCTAAATCTAATTGCTTAAAGGCTTCTGCATAATCAAAGTCAGGATCCATTGGATTGGTTTTGTGATCCTGCTGATGCAAGATATCTAAGTTTAAGCTATTCGGCCACCAATCGGTTGCTGCCGAGGCGTTCGTAGTATGTGCTTGGTGCATGACAGGACAGCCACCCATGCTTGGACGTTGTGGCTCGTGCGAAGTATCTATATTTTCACTATGAATGGTTGGTCCATGTCCATCTCCATCTCCTTTATCATAAGTGGTGTTACTTGCAGCATCTGATGTTGAGTTTGAGTTAGTCATCATGTGGCTCCTAGGCAGTAATCAGATAAATGGCAATCGAGTGTGTTATCTACTATTGTTCGCAAAAATTATTTGTCATCCCTAGCATATAGAATAATGATTGATTTAGGGAAGCAATTTATACAAACGCGTTGTTTTATAAAATAAATGGTATGTCAAATAACATTTTAATTTATAAATATATAAAAGTAAGAATGTAGCAAGAATTTCTGGTTATTAAAGCATTAATTATTAATAACTTATCAGGATGATGATTGGCTAATCACAAGAGAAAGGGGTTTATATAAAACGGTTATGATGCAAAATACGATATTTTCCTTATTTTTATAGCTATTCTTAATATGAAAGTAAACCCTAGTCTATCAGCTAGGTTTTATTAACCAGTGGAAAGAAAGGTTAATGCAAAAATATCGTTAGAATGTCTAGTCAAGGTCAGCGTTCTCAAGTACCATAATTCAATTTTGTTGTAATGGCTGTATTTGTGCAACGTTAAGCAATTTTTATCGATCCCGTTTATCAGTGCTATTTATCAGTGTCAATTACCGATAGATGATGCTAATGATTGATAAAAATTGTGCGCGGTTGTGTTTTTTTTCTTAAGTGCTAGTGAGCGATTATGTCTGCTGTCAAATCTGTGCCACCCAATCAACCAGCTGTCAAAAAATCATGGGGAGAGGCTGCAAAGGCTTATTTAGACCCTCGTGTCATTATCATGTTGTTTTTGGGCTTTTCAGCGGGTATTCCTATACTGCTTATTTTTTCAAGTTTATCACTTTGGCTTAGAGAGGCAGGCATTGATCGTAGTGTTGTGACCATGTTTAGTTGGGCGGCACTGGGTTATTCGTTTAAGTTTATTTGGGCGCCATTAATAGATGCGCTTCCTGTGCCATTTTTGACCAAATGGTTGGGTCGTCGTCGCAGTTGGATGGTGGTATCACAGATGCTTATCATATTGGCTATCTTTTTGATGGCAAATGTTAATCCAGTTAGTGAAGACGTTTTAGTCTACATGGCAGGCGCTGCGGTTTTGCTTGGCTTTTCTTCTGCCACCCAAGATATCGTGATTGATGCTTACCGCATCGAGCTTGCGCCGCCATCGATGCAATCTATTCTATCCTCTATTTATGTGTCGGGTTATCGTATCGGCATGATCGTTGCGGGGGCAGGCGCGTTATATTTGGCAGATTTTTTTGGCTCGAATGAGACTTTTTATAGTTATGAGGCATGGCGAAATACTTACTACATTATGGCAGGTGTCATGACCTTAGGAGTATTAACCACGTTTGCCAGCTATGAGCCAACGGCTGAAACGTTGCAAAGTAAAAAGCAAAAGGGCAATTTAAAAGTATTTCTTATTTATTCTGCTTTACTACTTATCCCAGGTCTGATTTTTGGCATTATTTATCTGATCAATATTTTGATTAATACAGTGTTCGATAGCACATTGGCGATGATACCGTTAATGGTCATGCCAGCGATTAAGTTTTACTTTTTGGCGCTGGTCGCTTGTGCTCCTTTACTGCTGTTGTACTTCATTATCAATCAACCAAAAATTATCAATAAAGCGCCATTGGTTGCGGAAACTCGCGAAGACTACGTGAGATTAGTAGCATTGTTTGTGTTTTCAGTGATCGCATTTATCGCTGCTTATATATTGATGGGACCAGTACTGCCAGAGTTTGAAGGCGCGTTTTCTAGCTTCTTTGTAGAAACATTACATCTGCTGATAAGCTTGGGTGTGGCGATGGCTGCAGGTTATGCACTCGTACAAGTAGGTTTGGTCAAAAAAGAAGTGGCAATGTCCACTTGGGTTGAGCCAATTTTAGATTTCTTTAGACGCTATGGTAAAAAGGCATTTTTATTACTGGCACTCATTGGCCTGTATCGTATTTCAGACATTGTGGCAGGCGTGATCTCCAACGTCTTTTATCAGGATATGGGCTTTAGTAAAACAGATATCGCCAATGCAGTGAAACTCGTCGGCGTGATTATGGCGATTGCGGGTGGGTTTTTAGGTGGGCTATTGGCACAGCGTTTCCGTATGATGCATGCCATGATGATCGGCGCAATTCTTGCGTGTGCTACTAACTTGCTATTTGTGCTACTAACTTACAACCCAGGCAGTTTGCCGTTTATGTATGTTGCGGTCATATTTGATAACTTAGCAGCAGGGCTGGCCAGTGCGGTATTTATTGCTTTTTTATCAGCGTTGACCTCCATTCGTTTTACGGCAGTACAGTACGCTATTTTCTCATCACTCATGACGTTGATTCCTAAAGTAATGGGCGGATATTCAGGCGCTATCGTCGATAATATGGGCTATCCATTTTTCTTCATTTTTACCTTTGCGATTGGTATTCCGATTCTAGCGCTGATTTACTATGTCGATAAGCATATCGTCATTGGTGACAACGACGACATTTATGGTGATGATGACAACAGTGATGGAAACAGTAGTAATGGTATGGGGGATAAGTTATCCAAGTCTAATCCAAACTTAAGTGATACCAAAGAGCGGCCACGTGTTTCAGAGCGGTGGTTGTATCTGGTTTTTATCTTATTATTCGCTATGTACGTTATTTTTAAGAACTATATATGACCGCATCAAATATTCGTCAGATAAAGCAGCACATCCAGCAATGGATGAATGAGGCTGAGAACAGCAAGCTACCGTCATTTTGGCTAACGGACTGGCTGTTGTATGTCGTTGATAAGCCTGCGATAGCGTTGATGACAGATGAAGGTTATCAGCTAACAGACAGCGAATTTGAGCAATTCAATGCAGGTGTAACGAAGATGCAGCAAGGAATGCCACTTGCGTATTTGACGGGTCAGCAAGAGTTCTGGTCGCTGATATTTACTGTCAATGAGCACACTTTAATTCCGCGACCTGATACTGAGATACTGATTGAGCAAGTATTAACTTGGATAAAATCTCAGCCAAACAGTGTCAGCAGCCCAAAACGGTTACTGGATTTAGGGACAGGTTCAGGCTGTATTGCGATTAGTCTCGCTCACGAGTTAAATACGCAGCGTTCAGACAGTGAGGCAGAAAGCTGGCAAGTCGTTGCGGTGGATATGTCGCCAGCAGCGCTCAAGGTTGCTCAGCACAATGCAGCTATCAATGATGTTGCTGATATTGAGTTTATACAAAGCAGTTGGTATGACGAGCTGCCCAGTCATGACGAGCTATTATTTGATGTGATTGTATCCAACCCTCCTTATATCGATGAGGAAGATGAGCATTTAGCACGCCTTGTAGCCGAACCTATTAGTGCCTTAAGTGCCCCCAATCATGGGCTTGCCGATATAGAGCATATCGTAGGACAGGCACCGAAATACTTGCGTGTCGGTGGGCTACTGGCTATCGAACATGGTTTTGACCAAGGTGATGCCGTTCGCAAGTTGTTTGTAGATAGTGACTTTGAATCTGTGCGTACCGTACAAGATTATGGTGGTAATGATCGTGTTACGCTAGGTCAAATTAAGTCATCAGATTTTTGTTAGTAGACTTCTTTAATAATAGGTTATTGGTAATAAATATGGCGCACACATCAGATGAAGGGCAGTTGTTGGATGAAGAGCTGCTGCGTTATGCAAGGCAAATATTATTAGACGGTTGGGATATTGACGCTCAATTACGCTTAAAGTCAGCTCGTGTGGTCATGATAGGGGCAGGCGGGCTTGGTTGTCCTGCTTCTGAGACGCTGGTGCGTGCAGGACTTGGGCAAATTCATCTGATAGATGATGACGTCATTGAAGCCAGCAACTTGCAGCGCCAAACGCTGTTTTTACCTGAGGATATCGGTAAACCTAAGGCGCTAACAGCTGCGCAAATGTTAGAGCGTATTAATCCTTTAATTACCGCTCGCGGTACAGTGGCAAGATTAAGCGAAGACAATGCTTATGAATTGCTCGATATGGCGACAGGCAAGCCTGACTTGCTTTTAGATTGCACTGACAATTTTGCGACGCGTGATGTCATCAATCGTATTAGCGTGCGCTATAAAATCCCGCTATTATCTGCCTCAGCAATTGCGATGCAAGGTCAGTTGGCGCTGTTTGAGCCGCAACTAAACACTGGTTGTTATCACTGCGTGTTTGGTTCGGTAGTACTTGATGCAGCGGCTGATGAGCGTACGTGTGCTAACTCAGGTGTGCTAGCGAGTACCACTGCTATCATGGGTAATTTGCAAGCGAATGCTGCCTTGCAGTATTTGGGATTAACCAAAAATCCACTGACAAATAAACTATTAATATGGGATGGTAGCCAGATGCAGCAACGGCTGATGGGCTATCGCCAAGATGCGCAGTGTCCTGTCTGTAGTAGTCATTAGTGATTGTTCATTAGTAGCTGTGTAACTTGTCATTATTTATAATCGCCTATTCTCAAAAACCTTTCTTATGGCCATAGTTGTTTTTTATGAAAATTCATCGTCCGCATTTATTAAAGCATACCTTCAATGTCATGAACCGTGTTCGCCAAACAGCCAGCGTGGCAGGTTTATCTGCGCTGAGAGTGGCAAAAGGTGAAAAGCCTGATGCCACATTATTAAAAGAAACGTTTGAGCAGTTGGGCACGACTTATATCAAGATTGGTCAGTTTATCGCCAGTACGCCGTCACTGTTTCCACGCGAATATGTAAAAGCTTTTCAGAGCTGTTTGGATCAAACCACGCCATTGTCCTATGCTTATATCGAGCAGGTATTGAAAGAAGAGTTAGCGGTTGATGGTATGACGCTCGCTGATAAGTTCGCCCATATCGACTCAAAGCCACTAGCGTCAGCCTCTATTGCGCAAGTGCATGCGGCACGGTTGCATAATGGCGATGAAGTCGTATTAAAGGTACAAAAGCCTGACGTCGAGACCATTATGCGGACCGATTTGGGCGTATTGCATGGGGTGACTAAGTTACTTGAGATTCTGATGCCGTCGATGAAGTTTGCCAGTATTGCGCCGATTATCGATGAGATTCGCCTGCGTATGCTTGCCGAGACTGACTTTATCGCTGAGGCACAAAACATCCGCGATTTTCAGCAGTTCTTAGCCGTATCAGGCAATACGCGCGTGGTAGCACCCAAAGTATATGAAGAGCTGACGACCAAACGTGTACTAACCATGAGCCGCTTGTACGGCGTCTCTATGGTCGATGAGTCGCTCATGCGTCAGTATTGTGCTGATCCTGCGCAAGTCATGGCGGATACCTTGAATACGTGGTTTGCCAGTCTCATGCTGTGCAACAGTTTCCATGCTGACCTGCATGCGGGCAATTTGATGCTATTAACCGATGGTCGTATTGGCTTCTTGGATTTTGGTATTGTCGGTAAGCTAAAAGCTGAGAGTTGGCGTGCGTGCATGGGTATGATGCAAGCCATGCAGGACAGTGACTATCAAGCGATGGCGCGCCATATGATTGATATGGAAATGACCCATGGTGGCAATAAAGTCGATGTAGTGGCGTTGGGTAATGATTTGCAGCGTATGATGAAGACTATTATGGCGGAGGACAAATCCTTTACCAGTGGTGTGCCTTTTAATAGTAAAGAGCAAGCCGATGAGTTAAATAAAATGATGCTTGAGATTGTAGAAGTCGGTAAGCGCCATGGCATACATTTCCCACGTGACTTTGCTTTATTGACCAAGCAGATGCTCTATTTTGATCGCTTTATGCGTACGCTGGCACCTGATATGGATATGTTTAGTGATCAACGCGTACAAATGCTAGGACACACAGAAACAGATGTGACCATGCCGCCAACAGTAAACGTATCGTAGTTTTCGCTTGTATGTTTGATTATTAATCTGCCGCTGCTCTTGAATGCTCTAACACAAAGGATTGTGTGCTAATTGCCGCAAAAATGGCTCTGTCATGATGACTGCTCTCAAAAGCCGTGCTTTTCCTCATATTACCAATGAAGCTGCCATTGCCTGTATCGGTATGTACTGCATGGCAGTCGTCATGGGCTATGGACGCTTCCTCTTTACTGCCACCTTGCCCGATATTATGGTGCAACTGTCGATTTCAACGACGATTGCAGGCTGGCTTGCCTCTATCAATTACATCGGTTATTTTATCGGTGCCCTCATCGCCATGTTTGTGCCTCAGCGTTCGACGTGGCAAGCGCTGACACTGTGGGCAATGATAAGTGTCGTCACAACGATGCTACTTGTCGTACCTGATATGTCATTAACTCTATGGTATCTCATTCGTCTAATCGCAGGTATTGCAAGCGGGGTAGCGATGATTTTAAGCTCATCGTTTGTCATTCAAAGCTTAAGTCCTGAACGCCGCTCTGTACTGTCGGCAGTACACTACGCAGGTATTGGTGTAGGCATCAGTGCCTCTGCCATACTGACGTGGTGGTTGTTAATATTGGGCTATCATTTTAATGTCATTTGGTTGGTAGCAGGCTTTACAAGTTTACCTCTGTTATGGCTACTCTATGCGGTAAAACCAAGACAAGCACAGGGTTCCGACTCGCTGCAGACTGATCCTACACAGCACGTGTCAGTGCATCAAACCTATTTGAGCTTTAAGCGCGCTTTGTATGAGGCCATTGCTGGTCATCGTAAGGCTATTGCTTTGCTGTCAGCGAGCTATGTACTGGCAGGCTTTGGTTATATTACCTCTGCAACATTTTTGCCAGTCATGGCAGCACAGCGCCTCACGACGCAGACGTATGCTGGATTGCTCATTTGGCTAGTCGTTGGTGTATTTGCGATGTTATCAAATCCACTGTGGGGCGCACTTGCCAAGCGAATTGGTGAAATTAAAACGTTAATAGGCTTAACGATATTACAAGCATTTGGGATGTGCCTGCCCATATGGTTCGATGGCGCTATTGGTTTGTACGGCAATGCTGCTATTTTAGGTTTGACCTTTGTGGGTATGGTATCGATGACGCTCACTTTGATTAAAAACATCAATCCTGCTTACTCAAATTTGCTGATAGGATTGGCAACTTTGGCTTATGCATTGGGTCAATTCTTGGGGCCATTGGTGACGGTAGCATTGGCAGGGCAGGACGACAATTTCAATGCAGGGCTACTCGTTGCCGCCGCTGGATTGATGGTTGGATTGGTGCTGTTGCTATTGTTTCGTCGACAGCCACCGACTACCATTTAAACCACACTACGATTAAATATTTCTCGCAGCTCAAAACTGGTATGCACTTGAGCGACACCTTCGATACGATTGAGCCTGTGTAATAAAAACTCCTCATAATGTGCCATATCGCGTACTCTTACCTTTATAAGGTAGTCTTCCGTACGACCCGTGACAATGCTACAGCTAATGACTTCATCAAAGCTCTGAATCTTACGCTCAAATTGCTCAAAGCGTTCAGCCGTATGGCGATCCATACTAATCGCAATAAAGACGGCGAGCGGGTAGCCAAGTTTTTGCGCATCCGTTTTGGTGTGATAACCTGTGATAATACCAGCATCTTCTAAGCGTTTAATACGGCGCGCACAAGGCGTGGCTGACAGGTTGACGCGTTCGGCAAGCTCGGTGATACTCATACGTGCCTGAGTTTGCAATACGCGCAAGAGCTGTCGATCGATCTCATCAATATCGGCTAAATGTGGACTATCCAGATGACTGTTTGTCATGATCTGTTACTTTATTAGTGAATTCAGCTAATTATACTGATTAAATTGTATTTTTTCACTAAAATAGCGCGATATATTATAGAAGAAAGCTGATTTCTATTGCATAAACTCTGATATTATTATGGTATAAACATTGGTTATCTCGTATGATAAACATTGATCTAATCACCAGCCGTCCAGCTAAAAACATAAATTCCCATATCATCTAAGGATTGATTATGTCTGACCAAGCCAAACGCACTGTAGCCTCAACGACTGCAAAGATTACACCCAAAAATGCTGCTTTTGATTATAAAAAGTATCGTCCATTTGCTTTTGCGCCCTCGCTGTCAGATCGTACTTGGCCGAGCAAAACGATTGAAAAGTCACCAATCTGGGCAAGTGTGGATCTGCGTGATGGCAATCAAGCACTGATTGATCCGATGACGATCGAACAAAAAATGCGTTTTTTTAAAACGTTGGTTGAGGTTGGTTTTAAAGAGATTGAAATTGGCTTTCCATCAGCGGCGCAGGTTGAATTTGATTTTGCTCGTAAACTTATCGAAGAAAATCACGTCCCAGACGATGTGACTTTGCAGGTATTGGTGCAGGCTCGTGAGCATTTGATCGCCCGTACGTTTGAGTCATTGAAAGGCGCGAAGCGTGCGATTGTCCATGTTTATAATTCAACCTGCCGTATCCAACGTGAAAAGGTCTACGGTAAAGACAAAGCTGAGATTAAAGAAATTGCTGTTACTGGTGCTAAATTATTGGTTGAATATGCGGCTAAATACCCAGAAACAGAGTGGGTATTCCAGTATTCACCAGAGAGCTTTAGTCAAACAGAAACTGAATATGCAGTAGAAGTCTGTGATGCGGTCTGTGAAGTATGGCAACCACAACAAGGGCAGGAAGTGATTTTAAACTTGCCAGCGACGGTTGAAGCGTCTATGCCCAATGTTTTTGCCGATCAAGTGGAGTATTTTTGCCGTCATCTTGCCCGGCGCGAGCATGTCATTATCAGCTTGCATACACATAATGACCGTGGCTGTGCGGTTGCAGCAGCAGAGCTTGGGGTATTAGCGGGCGCCGATCGTATCGAAGGTACGCTATTGGGTAATGGTGAGCGTACGGGTAATATGGATATCATGGTCATGGCGATGAACTTGTTTAGTCAAGGTATCGATCCAGAGCTTGATTTTAGTAATATGAGTGAAATTGTACAAGTGGTCAGCGAATGTAACAATTTGCCCTTACATCCGCGTCATCCATACGTCGGCGAATTGGTCTTTACGGCCTTTAGCGGCTCACATCAGGATGCCATCAAAAAATCTCTCGATTATAACGAAAAGCATCAAAACGAGACGGATAACGTTTGGGATGTGGCTTACTTGCCAATTGATCCGGCGCATATCGGTCGTAGTTATCAGGATGTGGTACGTATCAATAGCCAGTCTGGTAAAGGCGGTGTGGCTTATATCTTGCAGCGCAACTATGGCTTTAATTTGCCGCGCTGGATGCAAATTGACTTCAGCGGCGTAGTACAGAAGCAAGCTGAATCAGCTGCTCGCGAATTGCAGAATGATGAAATCTTACAAACCTTTGAAGACACGTATCTACAGCAAGGCAGTTTTGAGCTATTAGATTATACGGTCAATAATAAAGGCGGTGAAGTCTACTTTACTGGTCAAGTACAAATGAATGGGGACATCATTAATATTGATGGCACTGGTAATGGTCCATTATCATCGTTTATAGACGGCCTTGCCCAGCACACTGGTAAATCTATCCATGTCATCAACTACGCTGAGCATGCGATTAATCCGCAGCACAATAGCGGTGATGGCATCGATGATGATACCAATAATGACAACAAAACTAATGCAAATGCGGCGGCTTATATCCAACTAAATGTAGATGGTGAAGTTTATTCTGGCATTGGCACTTGTAGCAGTACTGTATCAGCGATGCTTAAAGGCGCATTATCAGCGTTTGCTCAAGCAGTTAGTACTGCCACTGCTTAATATTTTTATGATCGTTTTGATAACTTGTAGCTATAACGCTGTCGCTTCTTGTCTTTGGCAAGTAAAGCGATGGCGTTATTTTTTGCATGAAAAAAGACAGTCTATATGCAGAAAGTAGACATTTATGACTATCGCCTATCTTGCAGTTGGCTAAAGCATCACGACTAATAGCATAATGTTACTTGTGTTTTTGATGTCTAAGACTTACGCTAATGTACATAACTCATACTATTATATTATTATAAACAAAAGGTTAATTATGGAACCTATCTCACTTGCTTCATTTTCATTGGCTGCTATTTTGGCGTCATTGCCAGTAAATGGCGAAGTGGTCACTAAACCAACTATTACCACTCATATCAGCCCAGCTATCGCAGGACAATGGGAAATCGACTTAGACAGTAGTATCACGATGACCAAAGAAGCCAAAGCCAGACAAGCTGTAGCAAAAGAGCTGAAACAGACAAAAAGTGATGAGCCAGAAGTGACTGCTGGCACAGAAGGCGGTGTCCTTGTGCAGAGTGAAAAGCGCGTCCTTAATATTAAGCCAAATACCAACAACCAGTTAAAGGTCTCTGCTAAAAAAGCAAACCAGTGCCGCGAGCTGTATAATTTTGCGGCCGATAATGAGATGTGGGCAGTGAGTGGCAAAGAGTGGACATATGGTCGTTACCTAATCACGCACCGCGAAGAAGGGTTGCCCATTATTGCGCTAAAAACAGTCTATGACAACAATGAGGTAGATTGTTCAGGTAACCAAATCGACCAAACTGACGAAGCGTTGATTGCGTTTTTAAACCACGATGGCAACCAAATGCAATGGTGTGCGGATCCTGATGGTAATGAATGCTTTATGAATTTTAATAGAGTGTTGCCATAGCACTTTATCGTTAATTATAAGACTTAAGACCGTTTTTTTCTAAAATAGAAACATAAAAAAACCGCTATCAATGATCGATAGCGGTTTTTTTTATGCTCAACAATAAAATAGGTTATACATCCGTCTTCGTTTTATTGCCAGTCAGAAGCTCTCTTTCAAGGTAATGAATATTTTGTGCTTCATTGATGAAATTGTCATCTGCCAAAATTACATCACGATGTAGTGGGATATTGGTTTTAATACCCTCAATTACCAATTCATCGAGTGCATGTAGCGTCTTAGATACGGCTTGCTGCCGCGTTTGACCATGGCAGATCAGCTTGCCAATTAATGAGTCATAATAGCTTGGAATCTCGTAGCCAGGGTAGAGGTGCGAGTCAAAGCGTACACCAGCGCCACTGGGTGCAAACAGCTGAGTGACTGTACCAGGACAAGGCATAAAGGTGGCTGGATCTTCAGCATTGATACGACATTCAATCGCATGACCTTGAATCTCAATCTCACTTTGACGATAAGACAAACCGTAACCGGCTGCGATTTTTAGCTGCTCGACGACCACGTCGATGCCAGTAATCATCTCAGTCACTGGATGCTCAACTTGCACACGAGTATTCATCTCAATAAAAAAGTATTCATTATTTTCAAATAAAAACTCAAAAGTACCCGCACCGCGATATTTCACCAACTCACATGCTTTAACGCAAGCATCTAAGATAGGCTGACGCACATCGTCAGGAATATCAGGCGCAGGGGCTTCTTCTAATACTTTTTGGTGACGACGTTGCAATGAACAGTCTCGATCGTATAAGTGAATGGCATTACCGTTACCATCGCCAAGCACTTGTATCTCTACGTGGCGCGGATTTTGTAGGTAACGTTCCATATACACGGTATCATCGCCAAACCACAGCTCAGCTTCTTGCTTAGCTGCCTGTACTTGACCGATGACTTCTTCGAAGCGTTCAACCACACGCATACCGCGACCGCCGCCGCCAGAAGCGGCTTTGATCAATAAAGGAAAGCCGATATTGCGTGCTTGTTCTTCAGCATTATGCAATGTCACCGCGCCTACTGAGCCAGGGACGGTGGGTACGCCAGCCTTTTTCATCGCATTAATAGCAGAGACTTTGTTACCCATTAATCGGATGTGGTCAGCATTAGGACCGACGAAAGTGAGACCTGCTTCTTCGACGCGTTCAGCGAATTCAGCATTTTCAGCCAAAAAACCATAACCCGGATGGATAGCATCGGCACCAGTGATTTCAGCTGCGGTTAAAATAGTATTGATATCAAGATAGCTTTGATTGGCATTGGGTTTGCCAATACAGATTGCCTCATCAACAAAGCGCAGGTGCATCAAGTTTGCATCAGCTGTAGAGTAGACACCGACGGTCTCTATGCCAAGGGCTTTGCAGGCTCGAACGATACGTAGGGCAATCTCACCTCTATTGGCGATGAGCAGTTTTTTTATCATGGGGTCATCCTTGTCGAAGCGGCGGTCATTGATAGAGTCGTTATTTTAGGCACTATTAAATTGAGCTACGATAAAGATAAAATAACTCAAGCTAAAATGCCAAATGATAACGAAATCTCTATCATAATGAGGTAAAGGTTGGTAAATAGTGTCGTTAAGCTTTATAGCGTATGACGGGTTGACCAAACTGTACCACTTCGGAGTTATCGACTAAGATTTCGTCAACGACACCACTTTGCGTTGCCTCAAGAGGATTCATAATTTTCATGGCTTCGATGATGCCCAATGTGTCACCAGCTTGCACCTTTTGTCCGACCTTTACGAATGGCGGATCATTAGGGCTAGGGGCTGAGTAATAAACACCAACCATCGGCGATGTCTCAACGCTACCCGCTTTTACCGCTGGCTTTGCTTCAGCAGTGATAGGGGCAATGCCAGCAGCAGGTGCGGCCATCATGGTCGGTGCAGGCGCATCATAGTGACGAGTTAAGCTGATGTGTTCATCATCTGAGCTGATTTCTAAATTAACCAGTTCACTTTCTTCCATGAGGGCGATTAGGGTGCGTATTTTTTCAATATCCATAGTTTTAATTTTGCCTTCTACTAATTTCAAGAAATAGTGTAACTAAATATTGTGTAGGTAATTGCTAATGATACCTATATTCATGGCAATGAGCAATCGATGTACAGTTGTTAACTGAGTTTTTTTACATATTATGACGTAAGCATTTCTTACGAGTAAGAAATGCTTAATGATTTATCATAGTCTATGTGACCATGTAGCGCTAGTCATGGTTAGTAGATACTGCATTTACATCAGTATCGCTGCTGCATTAACCCCACATCGCCGTCAGACGCTTTTGTTGATAGCGCAGGCGTAGGGTGAGTAGAATAGACGATAAGAATAAACCTGTGATTAATGCCATCCAAAACCCTTGTGCGCCTATATCGGTGAAGCGCACCAAATAAACACCGAGTGGCAATGCCACCAGCCAGTAACAAAACAACGTGACCCACATTGGTATCGTGGTGTCTTGCATGCCGCGCAATATACCAGCGACGTTGACTTGCCAGCCATCGAACAGCTGATAACCAAGGGCAAAAATAAGTAAATGCATAGATTGCGTGATAACGGCTGGGTTATCAGAGAATGCAGCTGCCAATTGTGGCCTAAATAGCCAAATACCAAGCATACACGTGAGTGCAATCAATACTGTCCAGATAAGACCAGTGGCTTGCACTTGACGTAACGCCATGAGGTTTTTTTCGCCAAAACGATTGGATACCATGATTGTCAGTGCCATAGCGACTGATATCGGAATCATAAACAGCTGGGAGGTTACCGCTAATGCCACTTGATGCGATGCGGTTGCTAGCTCACCTAATGGACTGATAACAAGAGCGCCCAAGCTGAACAAACTGGCTTCAAAAAAGATAGAGATACCAATCGGAATACCAAGTTTAAGGAGCTTTTTAATCTGTGCACGGTTAGGGCTGGCAAAGGCATAAAAGAAGCGCGTGCTGGCAAACTGCTGTCGCTTAGTAAAGCTGGTATAAGCCGCCAGTAATAAAACATTTATCCATAACACTATTGCTGTTGCGACCCCGCAGCCTGCGCCGCCCATTTCGGGCATGCCAAACAGACCGTGGATAAATATATAGTTAAGGGGAATATCGGCAAGTAGCCCGATAATACTAATCACTGTCACCGGCTCAGGTCGCCCAAGTGCTTCGCAATAACTGCGTAGCACCGCATAGACAGCCAGTGCGGGAAAACCAAACGACACGCCATGCAAATACTGCGTTGCTATCGGTTGGATGTTTTCAGGCACACCCATGACCCCAAGTACATTGGGTGCTAAATTAACGATGATAAAGCCCATAATACCAATGACACTTGCGGTCCATAAAGACTGCTGCGTGATATGCGGTACTTGATGGTGCTTATTTTGACCAATCGCCTCACCAATAAGAGGGGTGGTGGCGATTAAAATACCAGTGGCTAATAAAAACAGCGGCAGCCAAATACCAGAGCCAACGGCGACGGCTGCTAAATCAAGCGCGGAGACTTGACCTGCCATGATAGCATCGACCACACCAAGTGCTGCTTGGCAAAACTGAGTAATTAAAATAGGAAGCGCGAGCACGCCTAAGCGTAAGCTGTAGCTTTTAAAATCTCTAAAAGATAATGGGAAAACCATAGTGAGCAACTTTTTATTCTTTGCGGTAATTATGATAGATGAGCAAATATTGCCATCAACAAAACAATAGCGAGACGGTCATACCATGACCAAAAATTTGAGCAGAAAAGCAAATGAGGACACGCCCTAAGCAAGTTTAACCAAGCCAATCCAGTTTTTTGGCTGGATGTAAAAGGGGGAGTCGTGCCGACGATAATACTCCGATAAATAATATGAGCAAGCCCATATAGACAGAGTATGCAAAAAAAGTCAGGCACAAAAATAAAAATAACCTGTCAATCCAAGCAGTGGATTGACAGGTCATAAATAAATAGAATGGTAAAGAAGCCACGCTATGATGTCAACGCTTTAAAAGCGTTGTATTGATCTTAAAAACTGACTGTGAAAGGTAATCGATTCAATAGAGTGTGCACTGGACGATAACCATTCTAACTTATAGGCACATCAGCAGGCATTTATAGCGACTCAGGCAAATCTTGCACCACTGCTTGATAGCCAATCAAGGTATTATTGGCATCAAATGCTTGCACGACAATCACGTAATTGGTGAACATGGCTGGAATGACAGGGGCAAACTGCGTTTCAAGATTACTTAATATCACGTTCTGCACATAGCCGTTGGCACCAGACTCGGCCTTGTTGACATCAATTTGGCTGACCAGTAAATGCTTGGTATTGGCAGGATTTTGCCAAGTGACGGTCTTTTGACTGCCATTACCGATGACATCAAGAGTCATTTTGCCCAGACTATAATCAAGTGGGTACGTCTTAAAATTAGAGCGATCGCTGATGGTGTAGGTGACGTTGCAATTTTTTTCGCTACTGGTTAGTTTTTTACCGCCGATGCCATCCTGATACTCAAAGCTACCTCTCCAAGGTGATCCTGCTTCTTTTTCCTCAAAGCTCCCCGCAAAGGTGGTTAATAAGTTCGGTGTTTCTACGCCCAAATCATTGATATACTTAATGTCTAAAAACGCTAACGTATCGAGACTGCCTGTTATTTTACCCGCGATATAGTTGTCAACCTTAATGGCTGAGTTGATGCCCAGAGTGTTATTTTCTTGGCAGGCTTGCTGCTGATAACTAACGCTACCATCTACGCTGCCAGCGCCATCTTTGCTGATGTCAAAGTAAACGGCACCGATATCGATATCGTCGCTGTCACCATCGTCAATCTCAATAAAGTGTCCGACATATAAACCGCCGCGACCGCCTTCTGGGGTTATTTTATCCAAGAAATTATCGAGCGATTCTTCTGGTAAAAATACCGACTCCAGAATCTCGGCCATGGATTTTTCATCATCGCTCAGCTTATCTTCGACTTCTTTATACTTCTCTTTGACCTTGTCTTCCACACGATCATATTCATTGTTCACCTGATCTTCTATTCGGTCATATTCCTCTTTGACCTTGTCCCCGTCACTGCCACAGGCGCTAAGGGTAAGACTGAACATGCTGACAGTTAATACAGATAATAGCAGTTTGGGTGCGCTCATAAGCGGGTCCTGATAATGGGGATAAAGGTGTGATAAAGAAAATCGAGAAATGAATTGTTGAGCATAAATGGCAAATATAGCAAATTTTTTGCAGACAGCGCATCAATAAGTGTTCGTTGATAACACTAAAAACCTTACTCAATCGTTACTATCTAACCACTGGTTGCTCAGATAGTAGATTAAGTGTTTCTGCCATATCCATAATGGCGTACCAGTGTTTGGCGTCTAGTGGAATCACGGTAAGTTGCTCACAGCCTTTTCTCATTAATAGTGAATCCTCAAGTGCGGGTAAAAATTTAAGGGCTGATAGTGGTAGAATATCAATAAATACTTGCTCAAAAGTGACGTCTACCATATACCAGCGTGGCTCATCTTCGGTGGCAATAGGATCGTAATGACGGTGCTCAGGATGGAACTGGCAAGGGTCAGGGTAGCCTGCTTTGCTTACCGTCATGATGCCAGCGACGCCAGACGGCTTAGCGCTAGAGTGATAAAAGAATACCTTGTCGCCGACCTGCATCTCGTCACGCATGAAGTTACGAGCACGGTAATTGCGCACACCATCCCAACTGTCGGTCTCTAGGCGTTGCAAATCATCAATACCAAAAAACTGGGGGTTGGATTTCATCAACCAATAAGCCATATCTTTATCCTATTTATCATTATCAGCCATTCATTATTTGCAATATCACTGTATGCAATGTCATTTAATACAATATCATTTAATACAATGTCACTTTATGCCATCATTCTTCACTATTTTGCCTATAAAAGTACAGGGTTAACATGAATGTTTGTGATTGGTTTTGTTATTGATCGGCTTTTCTTTAAGATAGCCTTTTTTTTAATCACATTAGCCGTTATCCTAGCGCTACTTTCTGCTAGTGACAGCAGTCATCCATTTATGTAACCTTTTTTATAGATACCTTCGTTTATGTCAAATATTACACCTGCTCATTTTTCTGATAATCTCAGCGCTTTTAATAATACTGCGAGTGGGATACAGGTAAGCGCCATTCCACTGGCGCTTTATATTCATATCCCGTGGTGTGTCAAAAAATGCCCTTATTGTGATTTTAATTCGCATGAGCTGCCGATGGATATGCAGCTATCTATGTATGACGAATATGTGGATGCGCTGCTGTCAGATGCCGCCATGCAGCAGTCGTTAACCCAAGCGCGTGAAATCAGTTCGATTTTTATCGGTGGTGGTACGCCTTCACTGCTACCCATTGCGCAATACCAGCGATTGTTTACTGGCTTACGCAACATTTTTAAGTTTGCTGATGGCATTGAAGTGACGATGGAAGCCAATCCGGGCACGCTTGAGCATGCGCCTTTTTCCCAATATTTAGAGGTGGGTATCAATCGTTTGTCGATAGGTGTACAAAGTTTTGCTGCTGATAAGCTCAAAACCCTTGGTCGCATACATGACCCTGCACAAGCATTGTCAGCGATTCGTGCAGCTTGCGCAGCTGGGTTTGAGCGAGTCAATGTCGATTTGATGCATGGGCTACCGCAGCAAACGATGAATGAGGCGCTGAACGATATCCAGATGGCGCATGATGCTGGGGCGACGCATATCTCTTGGTATCAATTAACGATTGAGCCCAATACCGTATTTTACCGTAGCCAGCCGATTTTACCAGATGAGGATAACTTGGCAGATATTGAGCAGGCAGGTCAAGCGTTGTTGCAGCAGTTGGGCTACCGCAATTACGAAGTATCCGCGTGGGCAGGCGCGTCAGATGAGGCATGCTGTCACAATGTTAATTACTGGCAATTTGGTGACTACCTAGCGATTGGTGCGGGCGCGCATGGCAAAGTAACGATTGCTCATGAAGCATCAGCATTGACAGAGAATGGCTTAAAGAATGACTTGCTAGCAGACTCTGGTATTTATCGTTTTAGTAAGTCACGACTGCCTAAAGATTATGTGGATTATCAAGATAACACTGACTCTTCTGTTAAACGAAATTCACCAAAAATGGTGGGTTGGCAGGAAATTGACAGTGATGAATTGGTCAGTGAGTTTATGCTGAATGCGCTACGTCTACATGATGGCGTCGCTTGGTCTATGTTTACTGCAAGGACAGGGCTGAGTTACGATGATATTGCTGTACAAGTGGCGCAATTGATTACTCAGGGATTGCTAGTAGACAATACCGAGCGGCTACAGCCAACGCTATTGGGTCAACGTTATCTCAATCAGATATTGCGAGCTTTCTTATAATTAGAGATATTTACTGTTCTTTAATGTCAGTCTTTACTATCGAAAAATAAAGTCATAAAAAAGGCTTATCACATAAATGATAAGCCTTTCAAATACGCAAAAAAATCAATACTTAGATTTTATTTTGTACGTCTTGTGCGCCGCCAGTAACAGCTTCGCCAGCGCTTGATACGTCTTGGCCCAAACCTTTAAAAGTGTTGCAACCAGTTAGAACAAACATAGCAGTTAAAGATGCGATGATTAATTTTTTCATAATAGAATCCTCAAAAATGGGTCGTTATAAATAATAACAGTGATGCTAAGCATTAGGCTTGAGCCTCACTGAGGGGTTATTGGATAAGATAATAATTGATAAATACTATCTCGATATCCGTTAGAGACATCATAGTGAAAGTTAAAAACTGTGCAAAGTATCAAAATGTAATTATTGGCAGTAAACTGTAACTTTTAATTACCTTTTGCTCAGAAATTCAAATAACCATCATTTTAGTAGAGTCTGTCTACGTTATCTCGGATCGACGATAATATGCAGATTTGACGACTTAAGGAGTCGATATGACCACTCATATTGTGTTGGTAGCGCCAAAAATGCCTAGTAACACGGGCAATATTATCCGCTTATGTGCCAACACGGGCGCGCAGCTACATTTGGTAAGGCCATTAGGGTTTGAGCTTGATGATAAAAAGCTGCGGCGTGCAGGTTTGGATTATCATGAATACGCGCACCTACAAGTACATGATGATTGGGCGACAGCAAAACTGGCGCTACAGGCAGCGGATTGTCATATTGTCACAGCATTGACCACCAAACTGAGCAAGCCTTTTTATGACTATGACTTTGGTGGGCAACAGATGGCTGCCGAATCTGATCGTGCTCTGATGCCTGAGCAGATACCTAATGTCGCCTTAGTATTTGGCTCTGAAACAGCAGGTTTGGCAGATGATATACGTGAAGATATCGGCGCTGATCACTGGTTGCGATTGCCTATGCTGGCTGATTCACGCAGTTTGAACTTATCGAATAGTGTGGCGATATGTCTGTATGAGGTATGGCGTCAGCAAGGCTTCACTGGTGATGAAGGTCGTAGTATCGGTTATGAAACCTTAACGGTATATGATCCAAAATAGCCGTGCATTTTTTACTGATTGCAGGCGATGATCCAACATTCAGGTATTCATCGCCATTCATGAGCCCTTATCAATCATATAAGCCATATATCTTACAAACAGTTGGGTGGTTTGGGCAGACCAGCAAGGCGATTGACATGGCGGGCAACCAAGCCAGTGTTGAATAACTGCTGTAGTTTCTGATTGCTGATATCATGCTCTGGCAAGGTTTTCTGTAACCATTTAATCAGTGGGCGCGTGGCTGGTGCGTGATTAAACTGAGTAAAAAATGCCCGTACCTGTTGTAAAATTTGTAAATGCTCAGTTTCTAGATGCACCTCTAGAGTGTTGGCCAATTGCTGAGCGATATCAGGGGTCCAGAAGTTATGGTCACATAAATGACCGTCTTGATCTAATTCAACGTTGTTTGCCGCTGTTATATCATGATTGATCGTATTGTCGTTATTCATAGGGCGATGGTCACTACTTTGTCAAACCCCGCATTATTAGCATCGGTATTACTAGTACTGGTATTACTAACACTAGTACTCTGAGTTAGATTGACCCACTCTTCATCCGTTAACAGCCCACTCAACTTGGTTTCTAGATTGAGCTTCGCGCTGGTATTGGTACTTAGCTGCGCCACATCATCGGCTAAGGCATAGATATCAGTGATGCCTTGTATTTCACTGTCACTCAAATAGGCATCAAGCCAACTGATAAAAGCCACGGTTCTACCGAGCAAGAGAATGCTGTCACCAGTGCGCCATGTCCGTGACATCTCATCGACACTGCGCCTGAGCGTATCCATTGTGCTGTGTATTTGATATAAAGTTGCCATAACAGTGTCCGATTTTTTGCTAGATTTAGGATAAGGCGTGTCCTCATTTTCATCTCTATTTTTAAAATGAGGACACGCCCTAGTATTTAAAGTATTACAAATAAAATTGCGAGGCTAAAAGCGTAGTATTTGCTCAAAGTCTGAAGCGTTCACCACTTCAGGTATCAATGTCAATTGTGAAGCCAAATCAATAGGCAGCATACCTGTGACCCACCCGCTAAAGACATCGTCAGGTAGCCAAGCGGCTGGCATGTCATATAGCTCAAGCGACTGAATCATACCATGCAAACGCGACGCAGGCTGCATCAACAAGCCAAAAACAGGCGCATCCAAATACAGCTGTACTTCATGACCAAAGGTCGCTAGCGTTAATGCAAGCGCACAGCCTTCATAACTCGCCATTTCAGTCGGCGTGAGCAGCTGAATTAATAATTTCATGGTTAATTCCTAATCTAATTGGTCGCTGACAGTTATTATCATAAGATGTAATCTGTCTGCACGGCAAGTCGTCAAAATTGCATCAAACGACAGTCGCCTTGCATCATCATCGCCAGCTCACTCAGTCCGACCAGTGAAAAGCCAGTAGCAAGGTTGTCACCATTAAGTTGATGGCGTTTGCTGTTATCCGTGTCGCTAATGCCGCGACTGAGTGCAGTACTGACACAGACAGGCAGCGCTAACCGGAACTGCTCAGCGAGCGTTTGCCACTCTTTGGTCAAATTAATTTGATCTGCCGACTGCCAGCGTAAACCGTTGGCTGTATGCGCCGCATCGCCATAAAAAAACACGTTTAAGGTGATATTATCATTGGTATCTTTATTATTGGCGGCATTTTTGAGATAAGCGCGTGCATAGCGTAGCGCTAAATGGGCAAGTGGGTGGCTAGGATCAGCAGTAATCAGAAGCAATGGGGTCATGGTTGTCATAAGAGCTCTTTTCAATCATCTGCGCTAAAGTTGTTTATGCTACCATAAAGCGCTCAAAAGCAAATAGGGTCACTGTCATTAAACGTAGTTTTATATTAAATACTGACATATTGCGTATCGTTAGTTGATGCTGTGACTGCTTCGTAAGAAAAAACGATAAACTTATGCGCTAAGTTCACGTAGTCTTATCACTCTATGCAAGGAGTTATGTTCCCTATGTCACCCGCTATGCCTTCACGTGCGACCCATGGTACAGATTGTCAGTATACAACCGAACAGCTGCAAATATTGCAGACGGCAAGCGAGTTCGCTTATCAAATTTGGGAGAGTCGAACGGTTTCATGCCAAACGTTTTTACGTAGCTACCCGTTAGATCGAACCTTAACTCGGCAGCAAATCGATGATTTGATTCAAGATTATACGTTAGATGATAATTACCAACTTGCTGATGAAGTGAAGGTGATGAGTGGCCTGCGTCATCTACGTACACTGCTGATGATGCGCTGGATTTGGCAAGATGCCTTACAACTGATAGCACTTGAGCAATTGACCGACGAGCTGTCTGAGTTTGCAGATGGTTGTATCTCATTTGCCAAAGATTATACCTACCAGCATTTGATTAAACAGTACGGCGAACCAACGTTTGTCAATGCTAAAGGTAACGTGCAAATTGATGATATGGCGATTATGGCGATGGGCAAGCTTGGCGCTCATGAGCTGAACCTATCGAGTGATATAGACCTTATCTTTGTTCATAAGGCTCGCGGTGTAACCAGCGGTGATAAATCAAAAGGCACGCGCAGCATAGATAATAAGCGGTTTATGACAAGGCTTGGTCAAGGTATTATTAAATTACTGGATCAAAAGACGGCTGATGGCTTTGTTTTTCGGGTCGATATGCGTCTGCGCCCTTGGGGTGACGGTAGTGATTTGGCCATTCATCTATCTGCATTACAGAAGTACTTCTCTCAACATGGACGTGCATGGGAGCGTTTTGCATGGTTAAAAGCGCGAGTAGTCGGGCAGATAGAACAGCCGTTTTATGATGAGATACAAGCGCTCATCAAGCCCTTTGTTTTCCGTTATTATGTGGATTATAGTGCTTTTTCAGCGCTCAGGGAGATGAAATCCCTTATCCAAAACCAAGTCGCTCAGCGGGAGGATTTGGATAACATCAAGCTGGGTGCTGGTGGTATCAGAGACATTGAGTTTATTGTGCAGGCCTTTCAGTTGATTTATGGTGGCAGGCATCCTCAATTACAGGTGAAATCTTGTTTACAAGCAATGCAGGTATTACATAAGCTTGAGTATTTAGAGAGGACTACTTATCAGGAGCTCCAAGCCGCGTATCGTTTTTTACGTCGGCTTGAACACGCCATTCAAGCGATCAATGATCAACAGACTCAGCGTTTGCCACATGATCCGCAGTGGCAGTATAACTTGGCAGTTACCCTTGGGTTTGACGATTGGAACGCACTGTTAGATACCCTTAACCACCACCGAGACAATGTCAATGTTCCCTTTGAGCGTATGGTGACCGAACGTCAGGTACCGGATCATGAAGACACAGATCTTGAGCCCGAACATCTTGATGAACAGATTGCACGATTGAATGATGTGTTAACGGCAGAAAACCGAGTGCTATTACAAGATTTTTGGCAGTCAAAGATGGTCGCTAACTTAAGCGATGAGGCTCGCGAGCGGTTGGATGACGCTTATCCTGTGATTATCCATGCGTTACTCGCTCATCAAGAGCAGCAGCAATTGGCCAATACCGCTTTGCCGCGTCTCATTACATTGCTCGAAGCGATTTGTCGTCGTTCTATCTATTTGGTGATGATTGCAGAAAATCCCAATGCAACGATTGAGCTGATACCCATGCTGTCGGCGAGTCCTTGGATTGCCAAAGAGTTGGCACATTATCCTGTGCTTTTAGATACTTTTTTACAGCAGCGCTATCGCCACTTGCCGGACAAGCCAGAGTTGCGTGATATTTTGCGTCAACAACTATTGCGCGTAGAGCCTAATGACGAAGAAGAGCTGCTCAGCGTATTAAGACTATTTAAGAAGAACCAAGTGTTGGCGGTCGCCGCCAGTGATGTATTGGCTGAGCGTCCGATTATGAAGGTGTCGGATTCTCTCACTTATATCGCAGCGGTAGTACTAGAAGCCGCATTAGAACGGGCTTTTGCAGAAATTGTCAAACGCTACGGCTATCCTATTGGTCAAGATGGCGATCCAGTGACCGAGGCAGACTGCGGTTTTGCCATTATTGGTTATGGCAAGCTTGGCGGACTGGAGTTGTCGTATTCTTCAGATTTGGATCTGGTGTTTTTACACAAGATAAAAGAGCAGGGCATGACCACGGGTGAAAAATCAGTCAGCGGTATGAAGTTTGCTGCCCGTTTGGTACAAAAGCTGATGAACTATCTCAATACCCAAACTCGAGATGGCCGCGCTTATGAGATTGATATGCGTTTGCGCCCTTCAGGTAATGCTGGCATGATGGTGGTGTCTTGTCATGCTTTTGAAACCTATCAGCTAGAAAAGGCATGGTCGTGGGAGCATCAAGCCTTGGTACGGGCGCGAGCGATTTGCGGTGATAAACGAGTGACGGCACGCTTTTGTGATATTCGCCGAGACGTATTATCATTACCGCGCACGATAGAGCAGGTGCGTACAGAAGTCACCAGTATGCGTATTAAGATGCAAAAACATCTGGGCACCAGTCAATGGCAACAACAAGCAGGTAAGTTTCATCTTAAACAAGATGCAGGTGGGATCATTGACATTGAATTCTTAGCGCAATTTGCAGTATTGGCTTATTCGCATGAGCATCCGAGCCTGACCAAATGGAGCGACAACGTTCGTATTTTTGAAGAAGTGGCATCACTGGGTATTTGGGAGGAGCAAGTTTGCCAAGATTTAACGGATGCTTACCTCAGAATTCGTGCTGCTACTCATCAATTGGCACTATCAGAGCAATCGCTATTGGTGGATGAGTCACTGTGGAAAGAAACACGAGCATTAGTACAAGCGCAATGGCAACATTTGATGGGTGTTAATTTGGCAGATGACGATTCGCCTCATTCTTAAGAAGGTTTTTGCTTATAAATAATAGCCTGTGATACTCAAAATAAAAGATTTCATTTGCTAGCACCGCCAGTGATATAATCGGCGACACATTACGATAAAGCTGTCAGTTGTTGGTTGTTTCTTAGTAAGGATAATACTATATTTTAGCAATAAAATTTGACGCTGCGGTGTTATCATATGATGTTGATAAATATGATTAAACAAAACCTCTAGTCGAAGCATTTATACGTGCGTCGACTATACCTAAAAA
The DNA here is from genome assembly GCF_014897815.1 of Psychrobacter sp. PG1. Lineage (GTDB taxonomy): Bacteria > Pseudomonadota > Gammaproteobacteria > Pseudomonadales > Moraxellaceae > Psychrobacter. The sequence continues at coordinate 2,090 of NZ_JABUZG010000081.1, read as the reverse complement.
AATAGCCGTTAGTGCTAACATAAGGATTATAAAATGAATATGGCAACACAAGATGGTAAGCTTTGGATGAATGGCACAATGATTGAGCAGCCAGATGCCAAAGTCCATGTGCTGACGCATAGCTTGCATTATGGCATGGCTGTGTTTGAAGGTGTGCGCGCGTACCAAACTGCTGACAATCGCACCGCTATTTTTCGTCTGAAAGAACACACAGAGCGTCTGTTAGGCTCTGCAAAAATCTTTCAAATGAATGTACCGTTTGATGCAGCGACTCTGGAGCAGGCGCACAAAGATGTGGTCAAGCAAAACAACTTGGCAGAAGCCTATATTCGTCCGCTCATTTGGGTCGGTGCAGAAAAGCTTGGTTTATCGTCACGTGATAATAGTATCAATGCGATGGTTGCTGCTTGGCATTGGGGCGCTTATCTGGGTGAAGAGGGTATCAAGAACGGCATCCGTGTAAAAACCTCTTCATTTACTCATCATATGACCAATGTGACCATGTGTAAGGCAAAAGCCTCGAGCAACTATCCAGTGTCCATCATGGCAAACCAAGAAGTCACTCGTAATGGCTATGACGAAGCTATCTTGATGGATCCGCAGGGTTACGTTTGCCAAGGTGCAGGCGAAAACTTATTCTTAGTAAAAGATGGTGTATTGCATACACCGGACTTAGCAGGTGGTGCACTTGACGGAATCACGCGTCGTACTATCATTCAATTTGCCGATGATCTAGGCATCAAAGTCGTTGAACGCCGTATCACTCGTGATGAGTTTTATTTGGCGGATGAGATATTCATGACGGGTACGGCGGCTGAAGTCACACCTATTCGTGAATATGATGACCGTACTATCGGCAATGGTGGACGTGGACCTTTGACTGAGCAGCTACAAACCTTGTACTTTGATGTAGTACATGGTCGCAATGAGCAATATATGGATTGGTTAAGTTTTATTGATTAATATTTAGAATTATGTTGTATGAGATAAAAAAGCTAAGACTGTTTTAAGTCTTAGCTTTTTTGTTGAGTGGTATTAATCGGTATTCTAAAGTAAAGTTCATACACTATAACTATACGCTCGCACATAATTTATGGATGCGGTATCATAACGTCGCTTAGTTTCAAGCTATATCTAGCTATGGTGTCCATCTACAAACACGGCTGCTTAGCATATCGATTCTTAAAGCAGGTGCGTTCAAATTGAGAGCGTCACAAAACATTATTTTTAGCTAAGTCTGGCTTTACTTTGAATAGATTAATGGAGAAGCCGTTGAGAGTCTTACATTTTGTCACTGGTGGCTTTTCAGGAGCCACGAAAGTTGCTATTGATTTGGTTGAGGCACACAATCAAATAGAATCGACTGAAAACCTGTTAGTACTGCGTCGCAAAAAAACGACCGTACCAGAAAAGCTTGCTGAACTTGAAGGTAAAGATATCGATTACAAGCTTGTCACAAGTACTAACCATCTTGCGACCCTTCACGAATTAAAAAAACTATGTGTGCAATGGCGACCTGATATATTGGTTGCGCATGGGTTTCCTGAGCATTTACTGGGAAGACGGGCAGGGCTATTGGCACAAGTACCTTGCTTGGTACAAGTGGAACACAACTCTAAAGAGCGCTATACACCTTGGAAGATATACCAAACGCGTAAACTAAGTAAATCAACTGCTAGAATTGTGGCTGTCTCTGAAGGCGTAGCCCAAGTCTTATCTGAGCAGGGTCTTCACGCACCCATTCAAGCCATCCCAAATGGTATTGATACCACTCGATTTGGCGGTGTGAATCTTGCACCTGTTAATGAAAGGTCGCATGATCTGATTATGGTGGGAAGATATGCTAAAAGTAAGGATCACGTTACTTTAATTGAAGCACTGAATCAGTTAAAGCAAAAAGGCATCAATCCCACTCTTACCTTAGTTGGTAGTGGGCGCAAGCGTTACCAAAGAGAAGTACATGATTTGGTTGCTCGCTATGAGCTGCATGAACAAGTGACCTTTATAGAGTACAGTAGCGAAGTTGAAAAGCTATTGCTACAACATAAAGTATTTGGTGGTGTTCTAAAAAGTATGCTGACATCAGACAT
>NZ_JABUZG010000010.1 GCF_014897815.1 Psychrobacter sp. PG1 | reverse complement strand
GCTGAAACCATTCGTCCTTACGGCTATGCACCGATAGGCAAACCTTGTATTGATCGCTACAACTGGCAAGCAAAAAAGCGAACTAACGTCATCGGTGCTCTCTATGAAAAGATGCTGTTTGCCCTAGATTACTTTGAGCACAATATTAACAGCATCACATTCTACTACTGGTGCAAACACACGCTGATCCCAAGTCTTAAAACCAAATGCGTGATAGTCATGGATAGTGCTCGATTTCATAAGAACAAATGCATGCAAAAGCTACTGAACAGACATGGCCATCGTATTTTATGGCTGCCGCCGTACAGTCCTGACCTGAACCTTATCGAGAAAAAATGGGCACAGGTGAAGTTTCTACGCCAGGGCTGGATGCAAAATAACTCATCTAAATTGTTTTATGATATTTGCCCTAGCCATAACACTTTTATTTTGAACTGACTATATCAGCTTCACTATGCTTATGATCAGCTCGGTAATATCACTCAAAAGACATGGCAGTTTACAGATAGTAGATTTACTGCGTATTATAAATACAATGCCAACCAGCAGTTGATACAGACTGATTATCCTAGCGGTTTAACTCTAAATTATAGCTACGATGAAAAGGGTCAGTTAGATCAAATCGCGCAAAAAAGCTGGCTTAAAGATAAAGTCTTAGTCTCGAACCTTAGTGACAAAAACTCTTATGATAATCAATTAGCGTTTAATTTTGGCAATGGCGTTAGTCAATCACAAGCTTATAGAGATAATGAGGTTGTAGAGTGGACAGGTAATAAAGATATTGCTTATAGCTATAGCACACCATACCAAGGTGGCTACGCGATTGATTATGCTTATCCTAGTGTTAGCAACGATACCAGCGTTAGCACAGACTCAACAAGTCAGAATAGTCAAAGTACTCAAAGCAGTAATAATGCTGTGCCTAATGAGCCTTCAAAAGTAGTGGCTCAAACAACCACTACCGCCGATCAATACAATCCAATGGGTCAACTACTACAAGAGTCAGGACGTCAATACAGTTACGATAGCTTAGGACGCTTAACACAAGTTACTGATAATAAAAGTTCTACAGTCACTTACGACTATCTTATCACTGGTGAGCGCTACAAAAAATCAGTACTTGACAGCAGCCAAGCCAACCAAGCGCAGCAAACCACTTATTACTTATATGACAATGGCATCCTAATCAGTGAGTTGACGCAAACCGCAACTGAGGACAAACCACAATTTACAGACTATGTCTATCATGATAATCGTCCGTTGCTACAATTTAATAAGCTAGAGCCTTTTTACTTGAAGACGGATCATCGCGGCTCTGTGATGACAGTGACAGATGAAGATGCAAACATAGTTTGGCAAGCTTATCTAACAGATAATGGGCAAGCTACAGTCTTTAATGGCTCACAAATAGCGATAAATCTACGCGGTTCTAATCAGTACTATGATGCTGAAACCAGTCTGCACTACAATATTCATCGCTACTTTAGTCCGACTCGTAATCAGTATCTGACCCCTGATCCTGTAGGTTTAGTAGCAGGAGAGGATCTGTATGCCTTTGCTAATGATAGACCGCATGAGTTTGTTGATTTGTGGGGGCTTGCGCCTGAGATGTATGAAGACATGTACAAAAAAAGGCCCTTTTTGGAAAAAGCTATTATTGGAATGGTAGTACATAGAGATTTGGCAAACGTACTAAACAGTCGACTTTTACTTGGTTATGGAGCTGATAAGGGGCGTGATGGAACGTTTGGTAATATTAGAACTGATGCATATTTTGTAGATGAGGTTAATATAAGGTTAGAATTGGCTAAAAAACCTTTTACTGGAACGGTTTAGGAGTTAAAACCTATATCTTGGTTGCAAGATACCAAGGTGCGTTATAAAAGAGGAGTGGCACAAGTAAAGACATATCTCGATAAGGCCAAAACAACGTGTAAAAGTGCATGGAGAGCTGGAAGCTATAAGGAACTAGCTCCTCAAATAAAGCAAATAGAAAGAACGCTTAGCTTGGGGAATAAAAGCTTCAAGATTACTACTCACGCAGATACTGAACCGCCCCGGGATTGTCGGAGACTCAACAT
>NZ_JABUZG010000078.1 GCF_014897815.1 Psychrobacter sp. PG1 | reverse complement strand
AGATTCGGGTGCGTTGCACTTCGATGTTGAATCCAAGTGTTATAACAACAGAATAAATGAAGCATTGATATCGATAAGACCTTGAAAATAGAGCACGCAAAGAACTGATCGATGCTTATTAATAAAGAGTGCACACTTTAGCAACATTATAAAAATAATGCAAATACTAATGATAATAGTTATCATTAGTATTTGCATTATTTTTATGTATACTAAGTCAGTTAACCACTACACCTATCTTCATATCATGTAGCTAAAGTTTCCCAAATTGAGGTCTACGGATTTGACGGGATAGGTCACTTGTCGCGCCTCTTCTATATTTCTAAAACGCGTATTTCTTAAATAATAAGTGGGGATTTTTTTGTCTAATTTTCTAGAGTTATAGTCATATTTAGGGCGTGTCCTCAATTCAATCGATAGTTATCTAAATGGGTTAAAAATGGCTAAACTTTGCCAAACGGCGTCAAATAGCTTCTTAATATCTCGATATTATCTGCGCTATTTTCCTTGTTTGACTGCAATTTATCTCATTTTTATCGCCATTTTTAAAATGAGGACATGCCCTAGTATTCGTAAGTTTACATCGCATCTACATAATTAAGAGTAATAAGCGTTCTGTTGAAATATATAACGCTAAAATCAACCAGACTAAGGTGCTTGATTTTTTAGGTATGAAAATTTTTAGGCATGAAAAAGCCAAGACAAGCTTGGCTATTCTCATATATCATAAAGTCACTTGGTTAGCATAAGTTTATCTTGATAATTTTTACTACATAAATTACCGCTTTAACGATCAAACCCAACCCGCTTCCAAAAGCTGCTCAGTATTACTTATTTTGAATTCATGATATAAATTAAAAAATACTGCGGGGTCTTCAATGTTATCGAGCAACTCGCGTTTATTGAGCGCTACAAACATTGCCAGTGCATAAGCCGCACAATGGATAGACTTTTTAGGATTAAACTCACGATCCGTAAAGGCTTGATACTGCATAACTTCTTCATGCAAATGCGGGTTTTGCTTTAAGGCATTCACATAGAGCCAGTCATAAAATGTGGTTAATGGCTCTACGCTCCACTCCATGCCAAAATAATTATAGCCAATCAGTTCACCCGAGGTTATTAAGCGCTCGTCCTTTCTGGCTTGTCTTGGCGGCGCACTTAACAAGTCAGTATAGGGACCACCATCCTCAAAAACCATACTGCTTTGAAAGGCATTTTCGACACTGTACTGCTGCCCATCTTGTTCATTTGTTAGCTTCAAGCTCAATGGACTCAGCGGAAAACTCAATTTATTGCCAGACTTGCTCGATAGCTCAAGGACATGACTAAAGCCATACTTTTTGCGAATGACTTGATGCATATCATTGATGGATTTTTTCTTTTGGCGACTGGCAAATCCCACATGCCGCTCAAACCTAACCATGTCTGTTTTTACCAGATTATCACTGTTGGTTCTCGGCATAAATACGGGTCTGTGTTCTACAATATCTTGTCTTTGATCCACAGAATTCTGTGTTTGTTGCATAGCAATGTGCCTTATATCAATAGTCTTTTATAGCTGATCTTATATAAATATTCTTTTACAACGGCTCTCATAAAAACTGACGTTAAAACGTGTTGTCCTGACATCAATTTTACGGATAGCTACCTACTCAGCCGCATCTAATAACTTGTTAAGCGCCTCTACCATGGCATCATCTATGATACTGTCTTCCACATAGCTTATTACTTCGTCTATGGTGGTCAAATCCATTTCCCGAATACCCAAACTGGCTAGCTGCTCATTGATCGAGTCTAAACTGTCATTATCTTCAGTGTCGTCTAATAGATTTTCTTCAAATCTTCCTCTAACGAACCAGTACATTTTTTCTAGCACGGTTTCTTTTTTGGTTAAAGTAGAATAACCGTCACCATAAATAAACAAGTTGAAATGATAAGGTATCTCTACCTCATTAATGAAAAAAGTGCGCTTACATTCTAGTGTATAGGCTTGAATGTCTTTGTCTTCAGTGGCTTGGTCATCTTTATTGTTTTCATCACTGTCTTCATCGTATTCAATTGCTTCCTCTATCAATCCACCTAATATTTGATAGTCGCCCACTTTGACCTTATGGTTGTAAATGATAGCGGACTCTGCGATTGCGTCAAAAATAATGGCACTGACGTCTAACGTATGATTGTCAATATCATAAAAACTCTTTAGCGCGGGTAAAAACTCGGTCAGCTTTTCTTCAGGTACTGGTATCAAAAACTGCTGCTCATATATTTTAATCATGTCTTCAGGCGCATAAGTGTTGGCAGTATCGGTCTCGTTTCTACCAGTTGGTTGCAAAGGTGCAAAATTATACGGATTAGTATCGGTCATTTGGGACGGCCTTTTTATTTGGGTATGCTGTGTTAAATGTTAATGCTACCAATTGATGAGTGATGTATCACATCTTACTCACACTGCGGTAGATCATACGCGATGCTATCAACCATCTCATGACGCTGTTCAATGATAAGTTGATAACCGTTAATCACGCCATTATACGGCAAGTGACCGTTATATTCTGCATAATGCGCAGCCAGACATTGTTGAATCACCAACTCACGCTTTGCCGCATTCATTTTGGCAATATTTTGCGGTAAATACGCAACAGCTTTACTGCTAGCCACGCCGCGCGACATCCAGTTAGCGCCTTCACTCCATGTAAAGTTGATGACTGCTCGCAAGTGATATTGCGGTAGCGGATAAGGATAATGTGCCAAGTCATATTGGATTTGCGCAATATCCTTTGCAAAGGTGTCGTACTTTATATCGAGCACGGATAATAGTGTTTTTAAGAATTCATGAGCAGTAAAGTAGCTATCAATATCTGTCGCATTAAGTCCTAGTATGTCGCTAGACAATACATGACGCAGACGATCACAGGCAGATATGATGTGTTTTGGCGGATAACCCATGGCTTGGACAATATCTTGCGAACGTCGTTCACATTTCTCTATTTGGCTAACCGCCTCTTTTGCCAAAGGATGCCGCGGCGTATAACGATGAGTATATTTGGAAGGCGTGAGATTTTGGCTATTGATATGAGACATCAGTGACTCCTGAACTCCGACAATAAGAATAAGCCCAAATAGGCAAGTCAAATCAGGCATGGGTAACCTTGTCGGAGTACAGGCTCATGCGCTTTACCAGAGTGGTTTTATATCGTGCTGGAAGTTGCAATGTTTGCTGAGTGATTTTTGAAAAACTTGGCAAACCGTTAAACCCACGATAGTTTTTTAGTTCTTTATAATAGTAATTAATAATGCCTTACTTCAAGGCTGATGGTATTTAATCTTCACCATGATATGTCGCGTCATCCATCCAGACAATGGGGTCTTCGCACAGATGAACCAAGTGATACCAAATATCTTCGCTACGGGCGATACGGTGATGACCACGCTCAAAATACTCTACTTCCCAGCTATCAGGTAAGTTGACCAACGTGCGTCTGGCGACGGCTACATCTAAGCATTCATCATCAACCTCAACCATGACTCTTACCATCTCAGTATTCGAGGTCGGAAATGACAGTTTCATATCAGCCACGTCTGGTATGCGGTCTGCTAAAACCTCACTGGGATAAATGCAAGGTGCTATTAATAGCGCACGCAAATTGTATTTGTGGGCGAAATGATTGGCGAACCAGCCACCAAGTGAGTGCCCTGCCAAGACGACTCGAGGATACTCGCGCATTTTTTCTAAAATTAACGCCTCATAAATATCGAAAATCTCGTTGAAATTATCTCCATAATTGACGGTTTGGCAGGTTTTGGGCTCACGGCTAATACAAGTATATTTAGTGGTTTCATTGCTTGAATCAAGACCGTGAAAGAATAGTAAAAATGTGTCATTATTTTCAATGGGAAACATCATGGCTTTTTCCTTTTCCTTTTATCATTGTGTCTTTTATTTATTAGCATTACTTTTATAATTCAACCATAGACCATAAATGCGCTCAGCGACATCCATAGGAATCCTCGTATATCCAGCACCAAATGACACGTCATAGACCCTAGTCATCATCGCGAGAACCTCATCGGCGCTATCAGCACCCTCCTTAATCAGCATGTTAGCGATTTGCTCTGCCTCACTGCTGTACTCATCCCAAGTATCATTGTAATAACATCCCACAATACCAAAGTCATAACGATAGATCATATCGGTGATAGACCTCATCAAGCTTGCACTCGCGTGGTCATAATGTTCCGCCCATTGCTGGTATAACTGCTGACGTATGGGCAATACACAAGGCAAAATAGGACGATCTTTGGGATCATTCAGTTTCTCGGCACTTACAACGTGTGAGGGCTTAGTACCCTCCTCCCAGAGCAATGGATAGGATGACGAAAACATGCCTTTTTCGCACACATTCAAACGCCATATTCCCCACATCTCCTTGCTAGCACGACTCATGGTATAAATAATAATCTGATTGAGATAATCACTATCATAGATGATATGTTGACGATCAATTCTCACGCCTTGCTTGGGCAAGATATCCGTATAAGTGAGGGATATGTCACGTTCACTTGGTTCGGCAGCAACCACTACCTCAGGACAATCTAAATCTCTCTTCATCAGCTCATAGGGAGCAACAAAGCTCAATGTCTCATCGCTATTATTCACAAAGTAGATATCATCTTCATAGTTATCGATAGACTCGTTATGCAGATAAAACAACGGTATCTTTGGTTTAGTTTGCACCTTATCTTGAATGGATTTAGGCAGTTTTGATCCACTTGACCAATTTAAATTATCGATACGTTTTTGCCCAAAAGTGTTAGTTGTGTTTGTCATAATATTTTCCTTATTTTTTAATTTATTTTAAATATCAGTAGCTTGTAGTATTTTTAATTTTGGGTGATTCTCAGAGCAAATTTAAGTCAGCCGAGCTTGTCCGCCGCTTTTAGAGCAACGTTAAAAAGTAAAATGAGTGTTTCACTGATTATTTTAGAAGTTATTTAAACTTATTTTTAACAATATGAAATCTGTGCCATCATCGATATGACAGCCTATGATTTATGAGTAGCTTGGGTTTAGTTGATTAGAAAAATAATGATTAATGCCAGTCAGAGTGTTGATAGTTAACAGCAATAGCGAAGTTATAGGGTGAAGCGTTGCGCCTCGAGGGTTAACTCTATGTTGCTGTTTTCCTGACTGAATTACGTCCTAACTCAGTAACTATAATATAAAAATTGAGAAAGATAAAGCGTCTAATTAAAGCGGGCGACAACTGCTGTCGCTCAGCTGTATCGCATATTTAAGTTAAAAATATAATTTGGATTGAAGCAGAGTATAACTTGACCACTAAAGCGTTTGTATTAAAAACCGTTCAAAATTATAACCTACTCAAATCTATCGACAACATTATAAATTTTATAGATAGTACAGCCGCAATAAATGGACGACCCTTTAAAACTCGCTATTATTGACCGCTTAATATTACTTATTTAGCGCAATCGCAGCCGACTTCAACCAAGCAGCCGCTTTACCTAGAGGACGCTGCTTGTGCCATACAATTTCTAAAGCCACTGGCCAATCATGATCGTTAAAGTCCAATATTGGCTCGACTAAAAAACCATTATCCAATGCACTGGCTACCACATGTTCAGGCACGAATGCCCAGCCTAAATTGCGCTGTACCAGCTCAACAATGACCCACTGGCTCTCGACCCACCAGACATCAGATGCTATTCGCAACCGTGCTTTTTCTTCGCTATGATTGCGTGTTGCCACCATCAATTGCCGATAGCGTTTCAACTCCTCCCACCCTACTGGCTGACGAGCTAGCTCATGGTTCGGCGCACACACCATTTTCATCGACACCCAACCAAGCCCATGAAAATTCAGCGCTGAAGGTAGTATCTCTTGACGCCACATAATGCCTAAATCGGCGCGATCTTCTAACACCAAGCGGCTGACATCTTCCATCAGCGGAAACAATAGTTCCAGCTCCACACTAGGAAATCGGCGCGAAAACTCTTCCATCAAACCGCCCAACGTTGCTTCGGGATACAGCTCATCAACCGCCAGTACCAATCGGCTCTCTACTCCTTCGCCCAGACTTTTGGCCACCCCGCGAAAATGTTCACAACGCTCTAATATCACTCGCGCCTCTACCAGTAAGCGCTCTCCAGCTGGCGTTAGGACTGGATAGCGGCCACTGCGGACAAATAAGCTGTTGTCCAAATCAATTTCTAAATTTGATACCGCCGTGCTAATAGCAGACTGCGCCTTGCCTAGATAACGGGCGGCGGCTGAGAAAGAACCGGTCTCTACCGTGGCAACAAAGGCTTGCAATTGCTCTAATGAAAGGCTCATCTATCTAAAAATCCTATAGGTTCTAACTTGGTTATAATAGTTTAACAGATACAATAGGCGCGAAAATAACTGATTCAACTAGGAAGCTTCATGCGCACCGTGAAAGATCGTATTCGTCATACCTTGGGTTTTGAGATAATAGGTTTAATTATATTTGTACCGTTGGCAAGCTGGTTATTTGGCTTTGATATTCAGTCGATAGGTCTTATCGCCGTGGCTGCTTCGATTATCGCGACGTTGTGGAACTACTTTTATAACCTGTTATTTGACCACAGCATGCTGAAGCTACGCGGCAATGTACATAAGACGGTTCCACTACGGATGTTACATGCCTTTTTATTTGAAGGTGGTTTGCTGTTATTATTCCTACCAATAATTGCGTGGCACTTAGGCATCAGCCTCTGGCAAGCCTTTCTCATGGATATTACAATGGCTACTTTCTATTTAGTACATGCTTTTGTTTATAACTGGATTTATGACAATGTGTTTCCTATTCCAGCAAACCATCTGCTATCTCAACGTAATGATGTGGTCGCCTAATAGCAATATGGCGTGCTAAGGATTTATAGTCAATCCTATATAAATCAGATACGGTGTCAGGCTCGCTTAGTCTACTATTTGTAGTACTTTCGCTTGCCTTCCTTGTATCCAAATTATATTGAACCAACTATATCAACATAAAAACAACTTGGTATTTAAATGGTTACTGGCGCTTGTATCGCTATCATTGCTTTGTAATAATGCCTGCATCTGCTAGTGTCTCATGTCAGTTATTGGGGCAGCGAGCATAATAATTTTGAGATAAATGTCTCTATATAATAATTGAAGCAATAAAGGACTTTATATGAAAAATATGACCAAGGTAATGATGGTAAGCGTTTTAGCAGTGGGAACATTGGCAGCAGGTTGTCAAACCACATCTACGCCAAGTGCACCCGTTACCCAGCCTATTACCTCGGATGCCTTGCAAGCCTATCATTGGCAACTCGTGGATGCCAAAAACACCAAGGGCGAGACCATTACTCCATTATTCTTTAATCCAGCCAAACCATTAACCCTCGATTTTGTGACGGCGAATGGGAGCAATATCGTTACTTTGATGAATACTTGTAACAATATGAGTGCTGAATATAAGGTAGCAAATGGCGAGGTAACATTGGGTCCAGTAAGAAGCACAAGAATGGCTTGCCCTGCCCCACAAGCAAGCTTTGATAGCGCTGCGCTAGCAACCGTAAATGGTAAATATAGCATGAGCAAAAACGCCAATAACGTGCCTGTCTTGACCATTACCAATGCAAACCAAGTAGCGAATTTTAAAGCGGTTGCCAAATAATCATTGCCATATAGAGTGCTAAACTAGCCACTCAATAAAAAAGCCTCACTTATTAATAAGTGAGGCTTTTTTTGTCTATATTTATTGTCTGAATACTGAATTTAGGCCTAGTGCAGAACTAAATCCTCAGTAAATAATCCGATTCTTTAGAAAATATAAGGTTCCTATAATAAATACGGAATTAATGAGCATGCGATGGAAAGTTAAAAATACTACTTAAACCTATTTGCTAGCCATATGACCAGCTCACGAGCTGGCGCATCATCCAACGCTTGAGGGATTTGGGTATACGTCATAACACAGTCATTCAGATCCGTCAGCATATGCAACAGTAAGCCCAAACCTATGACTCTATATGGCTTAGGCAGCACTAACATAGCCACATATACTATCATTTCATAGTAACTGTGCAGCGGGTGAAAGTTAATACTACAGCGATTGGGCGAGAAGATAGGCGTTGCTAGCAGATGATCCAAATCAACCAACATAGTGGCGAGCAGTATCAGATAAACCCTTTTATAATCATTGCGAAAAAACACATAGGCAACTATTAAAGGCATGCCGAAGTGAAAAAAGTAGTGAATTAAGGTTTGCATCATTGGCCTTTTGCCTATCTCATCGTGACCGTTCGTTTTCTAAGTTTATTCTATTTGAAAAACAGTGCCTTGGATTCAACCGTGTTCGAACAGACCTCATGTGCCAACGCAACAAATGCATTGGTAGCAGCGCTCTGATACGCGCCTTTTCGTTGTAGTAATACCGCTGTACGCTGGAGCAAAGACGGCGCTAAGGTAATCGCCACCAGCTCATCATAATTATGAGCGATGTTGGACGGTAATAAGGTGGTCAGTTGGGTATGGCGAACCATTTCGATCACTGCGCTTAGCGAGTTTGCCTCCATCAGTACGTTTGGCGCAATGTCATGCTGGCGACAATAATGCTCAATCTGTTCGCGCGTGGCAAATTCGCGGCTCAGCAATACCAGTGACTGCGCGTTTAGCGTTGGCAAGTCAATCGCCATTTGCTTAGCAAGAGGGTGATGTTTACTAACAACCAGTGCAAGCGTCTCTATCAGCAAGGTTTGTGTATCGATATCGGCAGACTGTACATCTTCAAAAGCAATACCCACATCAAACTCATCATCGAGTATTTGCTTTTCCATCTGCTCCTGTGACATCTCCTTCACGCTTAGCGTGAGGCTCGGATAACGAGTATGAAACGCTTTGATTAAAGGTCCAAGCAAATACGTGGTAAAGGTAGGCGTAATCGCAATCCGCAACGCACCGCGACTGAGATCCTGCACGTCGTGGATGGCGCGCCGTCCTTCCTCCAAATCCTGCAAGGCTCTATGGGCATAGCGCGCATAGACGTCACCGGCATCGGTCAATGTGACACGGCGACCAGAGCGATCAAATAAAGTCGCGCCTAGACCCTCCTCCAACTGTTTAATCTGCTGTGATAACGCTGGCTGTGACACGTATAAAGACGCTGCTGCTTGGGTAAAGCTTTGGTACTCTGCCACTGCCAAAAAATACTTAATGTGCCGAAGAATCATGGGTCATCTCGTGTGGATTAAGGATTGATCAAGGTTTGGTCATAAGCAATTATTATCAACATCATAATATACCAGTATTTTACCTTATAACGATAGCGGCGTATCATTCCTTTCATCAACTACACAGAGGCCAACGCGATGAAAGGTATTATTGAAGGTTTTCTAAAATTTCACAGTGACGCCTATCCTAAGCGCGCCGATTTATTCAAAAATTTGGCGACCAAACAAAACCCGCGCACGCTGTTTATTTCTTGTTCAGACAGCCGCTTAGTGCCCGAGCTTGTTACTCAACACGAACCCGGTGGTCTGTTTGTGATTCGCAATGCGGGTAATATCGTCCCATCTTATGGTCCTGAGCCTGGCGGTGTATCGGCGTCAGTTGAGTACGCTATTACCGCTTTAAAAGTCACGGATGTGGTCATTTGCGGGCACTCAGACTGCGGCGCGATGACTGCAATTGCCAACTGCACCTGCATGGATCATATGCCAGCGGTAGGCAGCTGGCTACGCTACGCTGACTCAGCACGGGTGGTCAATGAAGCCCATAAACATGCCAGTGATAGCGAGCGAGTCGCCTCTATGGTTCGTGAAAATGTCATCGCCCAAATCGAAAATATCAAAACCCATCCGTCTATACGTTTGGCGCTAAGTGAAAATCGTTTGGCACTACATGGCTGGGTTTACGATATCGAGTCCGGTGACATCGATGCCTTAGATGGCGTGACCAATGAATTTGTCTCATTGGCCACGCACACTGAGGTTCGCGCTTATCCGATATCGCCACTGGCAGTCGCCGTTTAGCGTTACATAACTGTCATTATCAATGACTATGCATAATCAGAAAATCAATTAACCCAAGTGATTCATAAGCATCATTAACCCAATAACGACTACCAACCTCAAAAGGTATTATTATGATTCAGTCTCAAGTAAGCAACACCGCACGTCAAACATTAACGGACACCATCATTGCTGCCAAAGCGGCAAAGAACCTATCATTCGAGCAAATCGCTTCAGGAACAGGCTTGAGTGATGTCTTTGTCACTGCCGCTTTGCTAGGTCAGCATCCGCTACCTGCTGATGCCGCCCAAAAAGTTGGTGAAACTTTAGGACTTGATGAGGACGCCATCGCGTTACTACGATGCATTCCATCACGAGGCAGCGTTGGTAGTGAGATTCCTACTGACCCGACAATCTACCGTTTTTATGAGATGATGCAGGTATATGGCACCACGCTAAAAGCCTTGGTTCATGAGCAATTTGGTGATGGTATCATCAGTGCCATTAATTTCAAAATGGATATCAAAAAAGTAGCTGACCCAGAAGGTGGTGATCGCGCAGTGATCACTCTAGATGGTAAGTTCCTACCGTTCAAACCTTTTTAAATGATGCTTTAAATAGCAGTTTAATCAGCGGTTTGTAAAAGTAGTACTTATTGAAAAAGTCGACGTTCGGCATATAGTGACGTCGGCTTTTTTGGCGACTCAGGCGGTGATTTTTTGGTACTGCCTTTCTTAATACGGATTTTATATTATTCATGAGTACCGATCATATCTCCTCCACGGCGCCTTCGTCGATACTGACCTTGTTGTCTCCTATGCTGGTGATTGCTGGGTTGGCGATAACGCTGCGCCCAACGATCACTTCTACTGGTCCGTTGCTGACAGAAATTCGCCTAAGCACAGCGATAGGTTTACAAGCCGCCTCTTTATTGGTGGTGCTGCCGATGCTGTGTATGGGTATATTTCCGCTACTGTTGCCTTGGATTGGGCGACGATTTAGTGAAAGCGCGTGGATCACAGGCGGACTGTTTGCAATTGCCTTCGCGGGTTTATGGCGCTTGTGGTTAGATACTGGAGGTACGCTGATAGCCAGTGCCTTAGTAGGCGGTACGGGTATCGCCATCGTGCAAGCAATGGCACCTGGTGTGGTCAAGCGTTGGTATCCTGCACGCGTACTACTTGCTATGGGCGTTTACTCTGCCGCACTGATGACTGGTGGCGGGGTTGCCGCTATCTTGAGTCCAGTGGTCGCTCAACATTACGGCAGTTGGCAATCCGGTTTGGGTATCTGGCTGGTAGTGCCAGTTTTTGCCCTCGTGCTGTGGTGGCGGCGCCCCTCCGAGCAGATGGAAAATCGAGACGACGGGGTAAAAATCAACTTTTTTGGCAATCGCCGTGCTTGGCTGCTGGCAAGTTATTTTGGTCTGGCAAACGCTGGATATGCTTGTATGATTGCATGGTTGCCAAGCTATGCGCAGACTTTGGGCTGGAGCGCGCAAAGTAGTGGCGAGCTGATCGGTATCATGACGATTTTTCAGGTCATTGGTGCGCTGGTTATTCCAATGTTGTCCGCCCATCGTCTCGACCGCCGACCTTGGTTGTTTTTTGCCGTAGGCATACAAATCGCTGGATTTATAGGTTTGATTACCATGCCGACAGCTTTGCTCATCTTGTGGATTGCCTTGATTGGCTGTGGTCTTGGTGCCTGCTTTTCATTGACATTGACCGTCGCGTTAGATCATTTGTCAAAACCCAAACTCGCTGGGGCACTAGCAGCATTTGTCCAAGGCATCGGCTTTATTATTACCGCCATCGCGCCTTATGTCGCAGGTGTGCTTCGCGAGTCGACTGGCAGTTTTCAGGCGGTTTGGTGGATGCTATTGATCAGCCTTATCGGTATGCTGTTTGTCACCATCAAGTTTGCCCCAGCAAGTTATCATCAGGCAATTAACTTGTCTAAGCTTTGATTCAGGCGTATTGAGTCACGTCATGCAATATTCAAAACAACCTCAAGGATTAACTATAAAAGGACTGATTATGAAAAAACTCGTTATCTATGCCGCGCTTGCAACCTCGCTGTTGTCCATCTCCGCGTGTGCCAACACCTCACAGTATCAAGTACAAGTGATCAAACCAAACATAATAACCCAAGGAGCAGAGATGGCAACCATTCCATTATTGACTGGCGAGATGGCACAAAACATGGTGAATGCCGCCGCATTAGAAGCCAAAAACAACAATTTGATGGTATCTGTGACCGTCGTTGACGCCTCTGGACAAACCTTAGCAGTGCTCAGAGATCACCGCGCAGGCGTGCATACCGTGCGTGCCAGTTACAAAAAAGCCTATACCGCAAACTCACAAAAAAGAGAAACGGCGGTCATCGCCAAAGGCATCAAAGACGGCACGATTCCTGAAGACCTACGCTATCTGGATGAAAACATCCTTATCTTAGATGGCGGCGTGCCCATTTATATCGATGGTATCGTAGTTGGTGGTATCGGGGTGGGCGGCGCACATGGTAGCGAAGATGTACACATCGCCAAAGCAGGTCTAAAAGCATTAGAGCAGCAGTAGAGCGCGCTAAAATTTTAAGATAAATATTCCACATATTAGGCTGTTCAACAATCGATAAGCCTGCCTGTTCTTATGTTTATCGTTACTTCTATAAAATAAGAAGGAGAGAAACCATGTAATGATTTCTCTCCTTCTAAAATGCGCCATTAAAGTAGTCCATGCAGATGCCTCAATTAAATTGAGGACATACTCTAGATCAATGCCGCTAGATCCGTGAGCTGCTCAAGCACAATATCTGGTGAATATTTTTCCAGTTGCACATGGGTTTGAGCACCAGTCAGCACCCCAACACATAGACCACAATGGGCATTTTTGCCTTCTTCGATATCGATGCCGCTGTCCCCTGCTTTCAATACCTGTTGCGAATGCTCAATCCCAAACTTTTCCATAGCAAGGGTAATCATATCTGGCGCAGGACGACCATTATGCACATCATCCGCTGTAATCAAAGCGTCAATATCACGACCCACTGACCATCCTAAAAGAGTCAATATCTTATTGGCAGTCTGAATATCGTAGCCCGTATTTAGCACGACTTTTCTACCTGACTGCTTTAACTGAGTGAAAAAATCTAGCATGCCATCGAAGGTTGCTACCGTGTCCTTGGTATAGGCTGATGCCAACGCTGATTTAAAGGTATTAAAGGCAGCATCCGTCCATTTTTCACTATCAGCGGTCGCGGTATTGTCATTTTTGCATACTTCATTGAGTATATCGCTAATGGCTAAATGAGCCCTTACAGAAATAGCTGGCGAATCGATCATTTACATTTTCAGACGGAACAAACTAACCGTGAGCGTCATTGATTGGAGGCGGTAAATTGTATCAAGAGCTTTTACTCTCATTGAATATCGGTATAAATAATGGTTATTGGTGATTAATTATTGCGACTGATGATGGTCATGCTGTAGTGGTAAAATGGCCATGCAATGTTTCTCTTGAATAGTTGTTACGCTTCCTGAGCCAATTTTCTCAGCTTGTGACGCAGTATTTTTCCGACAGTTGATTTGGGTAACTCGTCTATGAATTCGATATGACGCGGGCATTTATAGGCGGCCAAATTTGCTTGGCACAGCGCTCTAATATCATCCTCATTTAAGCTATCATCAGATTTTACAACATAGGCTTTGACCGACTGACCCTGCAACTTATCATCGATACCCACCACTGAACATTCGGCAACCTTAGGGTGCTCCTCAATGATGTTTTCTACTTCGTTAGGATAAACGTTGAAACCACTGACGATAATCATGTCTTTTTTACGGTCATATATCTTAATAGCACCCTGCTCGTTCATAGACGCAATATCACCTGTTTTTAAGTAACCATCAGCGGTAAAAAACGTCGTATTGTCAATATTATGATAATGAGTAATGACGTTGTCACCTTTGATACACATCTCACCAACTTCATTTATGGCGAGAATATTTTCATCATCATCACGGATACTGATATCGACACTAGGCAGTGGCAGCCCTACATTGCCACTATATTCAGTGCCATTAAATGGATTAGCGGTACCCACGCCTAGCGTCTCAGACATACCCCAGCCTTCGAGGATAGGCAGACCTGTGACTTCACGCCAGCGCTTAGCAGTTTCAGGGGTCGCTGCCATACCACCGACTAGGGTTAACTTGCATGCGGAAAAATCCAGCTCCTTAAATTTGGGATTCATCAGCAGGGCTTGGAACAAAGTATTGACACCAGGCAATAGATGAAAAGGACGCTTGCGCAATATCTTGATAAACCCTTCAATATCACGTGGATTGGTAACCAGTGTGAGATGCTGACCCACACTCAACCCAACTATTGAGCAGATAAACGCATAAATATGATACAGCGGTAAAGCGACAATGGTATTTATTTGAGTACTATCAGACATGGCGTCATAGACTGGCTTGAACCATTCGACAAACTGGTAAGTGGCGGTCACAACATTTTGATTGGTAATCAAAATACCTTTGGCAACGCCTGTCGTACCGCCAGTATATTGCAGCATTAATAAGTCGTCCGCTTGAATGGTAGGACGAGAATAACTTAATTTTTTGGCGCGTTTTAAAACCGCTTTATAGCGAGTCACGGTATAACGAGAATTGGATTTCAACTGATAACGGGGAATGGCTTTTTTGACATATTTGGCAGCGATATTAACAAGCGCACCTTTCACTACTCCTAACATATCGCCAATCTTGCTGATGACCACGGTTTTGACAGGCGTGTCTTTGATAATTTTCTCTAACGTTTTGCAAAATGGTTCTAATATAAATAATACAGCAGTATCTGAATCAGCCAATTGATGCCTCAATTCACGAGGACTATACAGTGGATTGATGAGCGTTGTGACCATACCAGCGCGAATTATCCCTATGACAATAGGCAGGTACTGGTTGACATTGGGCATCATGATGCCTATGACCGAACCCTTTGCTAGACCCAGACTTTGAATCCAAGCCGCAATAGCCAATGACAGGCTATCCACTTGCCCATAAGTATAAGTAACACCCATGTTGGTGATAAATTCATGGCTGGCATATTCTGTTAATTTGTCATCAAACATGTCAATCAATGTATTATGTGGCGGCGCTATCTGTGCATTTATCCCTTTAGGATAATGCTGCGTCCAAAACTGATCCATAACTTACCTTCCTTGGTAATCAACTTATGAAAAACTCAATGGCTTTGAAGCATTTCTCATAAAAAACATAACTACTGAACCTGCTGCCATCCTGACGTTGCATCATACTCATCTTGATGGGCAAATAAGGGATGTGCTTTTGCTTCACTGAGGCTAAGCACAGGGGTGACACAGACATCAACAGACGCAAAAACTTGCTGCCAATGCTCAAGCGTTTGACTGGCAAATTTATCGCTTATCGCCTTAGCCGCCGCTTGGCTTTCAGAGGTATTTGGCATAACCCCAAGTTGCCAATGGCTATTTTTGAGCGCAGACAAATCCAATGCCTCACACAAGCCCTGCCAGAATTTCAGCTCTAGCGAACCAACGGCCATATAGCGCTCGTCCGAAGTTTTGTATAGGCGATAACAAGGTAATAATCCACCCAAAAAATCATGATGCGGTGCTGGTTGTTGCCCTGAGAAACTTTTCACTAGCGCTCCCGTTGCCTTTGGCATGACCATATGCTGGTACAAGCTGTGCGTCATACTAACGGCAACATGACGACCTTTGCCCGTCCGCTGGGCGGCGAATACAGCAGCAAGCAGTGCAATCACAGCGGTATCACTGCCGCCTGCCAAATCTGCAAATTGAACGTTAGGCATTGCCTGCTCGCCATCCGCCGTCTTTAATTGGTCTAAAACACCGCTCATCGCCATAAAGTTAATATCATGACCGGCTTTATCAGCCCAGTCATGATTAATATCAATTTTCGAATCGCTAGATGCCAAACCGTAACCAGTAATCGATACCATGACCAATTTTGGATTAATCGCATGCAGCGTTGTAGCATCTAGTCCCATGCCTTTTAGGACGCCAGGGCGAAAGCTATCCAACATAACATCAGCATCTTTGAGGTGCGCTTTGATAGCAGCAATACCTTGAGGATCAAGAAAGTCGTGTTTCTCGGTGGTTTTGCCATGATTTAGTGCTTTAAACAATTCGCCAAAGGCTCTGGCAGGATCACCATTTTTAGGTTCAATCTTAATGATTTCTGCGCCCAAATCTGCAAGCAAACGCGTCGCAAAGGGTCCCGGTAAATTACGAGTCAAATCAATGACGCGCAGCCCTTGTAAGCAATCTGCCATTAAATCTATCATTGAACCAGTGCTCGTATTAATCGCAGAATCAAGCATAGAATTAACCATCAGCTCAGTCATCAGCAAACACCTCACCTTTATCTGCCATGTCTAGCAGAATTTGTGCTGGCTCAAAACGCTCACCGTATTGAGTCACGAGTTCACGGCTACGGGTGATGAACGCCTCTAACCCCATCGCATTAATAAACTGTAGCGTACCGCCTTGATGCGGCGCAAAGCCCCAACCAAAAATGGAGCCGATATTGGTATCAGCGACAGAGCGCACGACGTTTTCTTGATAACATTTAGCAGATTCGTTGGCTTGGATAAACATCAAACGATCGATTAAATCTTGCTGTGATGGCTGCTCTGCTTTTGCTGGGTATAAATCCATCAGCTCAGGCCACAAGTATTTGTCACCATTATCGGCATACTCATAAAAGCCTTTACCATTTTTTTTGCCCTCGCGATTGTGTTCTTTGACCAGCGTTTTCAGTATCTCGTACGAGGGACGAACAGCAATGGGTTTACCTTCAGCCTTCATATCCAGCTGCTGCTGTTCGCTCACATGCAACGCCAAACTTAATGACACCTCATCTTGCAATGCCAGTGGCGGCATGGGCATGCCCGTTTTCATGCCAGCAACTTCGATGCTGCGCGGATGGACGCCCTCGCCTAACATCGCAACCCCTTCTGACACGTAAGTGCCAAATACCCGTGAGGTGTAAAACCCCCGACTGTCATTAACGACGATAGGTGTTTTACCGATTTGTAGCACATAATCAAAGGCTTTTGCTAAAGTGGCGTCATCCGTTTGCTCGCCCATGATAATCTCAACCAACGGCATCTTATCGACTGGCGAGAAGAAATGCAGCCCGATAAATTGATTGGGTCGGGTGCTGGCTTTTGCCAATCCAGTGATAGGAAGTGTCGAAGTATTAGATGCATAGACAGCCGTGTTAGGAATCACCGCCTCAGATTGCTGAGTACACTTGGCTTTAATCTCACGATTTTCAAACACCGCTTCGATAATCAGATCACATTCTGCCAAATCCTCATAAAACACTGTTGGCTTGATGCGATTGAGTAACGCTTGCTTTTTCTCTTCAGTGGAGCGTTTACGGCTAATGGCTTTGTCCAAAATGGTGGCAGAATATGATTTGCCTTTTTCAGCGCCTGCCATTTCAGTGTCGAGGAGTACAACGTCGATCCCCGCCTTTGCGGTGACATAAGCAATGCCCGCACCCATCATGCCTGCACCTAAAATACCAACTTTTTTGGTTTTATAGCGCTCAAAACCATCAGGACGAGATTGACCTTTTTTAATACTATTCAGCTGAGTCCATAGCGTATTAATCATATTTCTAGATTCAGCAGACAGCACACAAGCGGCGAAGTAACGCGACTCAAGCTCAAGTCCCGTATCGATATCCACTAAGCAGCCCTCGAAAACGCAAGACATGATGTGAGTAATGGCTGGATAATTGCCGTGTGACTTTTGGTTGGCCATGGCAGGCGCGATAGAAAATATCGGCACAATACTAGGATGCTTACTATCACCGCCGGGAATTTTAAAACCTTTTTTATCCCATGGTTGCTGGGCACTGGGATTGGCGTTAATCCAGTCTTTCGCCTGCTTGAACATATCTGCTTTGTCAGTAGCAACAGCATCAATCAAACCCATGTCTTTAGCAGCAGCTGGACGCAGCTCTTTACCTTGGGTCATCAGCTCGAGTGCTGATTGAATGCCAACCAATCGAGGTAAACGCTGAGTACCTCCGCCGCCCGGTAGCAAGCCCAATTTGACTTCAGGTAGACCCAGTTCGGTTTTAGGCGAATCAATCGCGATACGATAATGACAGGCCAATGCCAACTCCAAACCACCGCCAAGTGCCGTTCCAGTCATAGCAGCAACGACAGGTTTACCAGATTTCTCTAGTTTGCGTAAGCTAGCTTTCAGGTCTTCGACCAGCTCAAAGGCTTGTTCAGCAGTTTTAATATTAGCCAACTGATCAATATCAGCACCGACCACAAAGGTCTCTTTGCCAGAGGTTAAAATCAAACCTTTGGCGGACGCATCGTTAATAAAGTTGTCAGTCATCACTGCAAAACTATCGGTGAAACCGTCGCCGATGACATTCATTTTGCGACTACTTTGGTCAATCGTAACGGTGATAATGCCATTATCAGATTCGGCAGAAAAGTGGTTCAATGCATTGATGGCGTCTACGCTGTTTATGCTCATTTCAAGTCCTTTTTATATTATTCTATGTCGATATCAGTCACTAGAAACTAATGACAATCACTAAAATCTATTAGCACTATCAGCACTACACGCGCTCAATGATAGTGGCGATGCCCATACCGCCGCCCACACACAGCGTAATCATCGCGGTTTTTAGATCGCGACGTTCTAACTCGTCAAGCACAGTCGTCATGAGCATCGCGCCCGTGGCGCCAAGTGGATGACCCATAGCAATAGCGCCGCCATTGACGTTGACGATATCAAGAGAGAGTCCGAAGTCATCGGCAGTATTTAACGGAACGGCAGCAAAGGCTTCATTGATTTCCCATAGATCTATATCTGAAGCTTGCATGCCCGCTTTTTTGAGCGCTTTTTGGCAGGCAGGCGTTGGCCCTGTCAGCATAATGGCAGGTTCTGAGCCAATGACTGAGGCCATGGTGATTTTGGCGCGTGGTTTTAGACCTGCTTTTTGACCAGCAGCACTACCCACTAAGCAAATTGCGGCACCATCGACGATGCCTGATGAATTGCCCGCATGATGTACGTGATTCACTTTTTCAATGGTGGTATATCTGTCCAAGATAACGCTATCAAAGCCCATCTTGCCCGGCATAATAAAGGAGGGATTGAGACCAGCTAAGGTTTCGACATTGGTGTTAGGACGAATGGTTTCGTCTTTATCCAATAATGTCATGCCATTGATATCGGTGACGGGAACGACCGATTTGTCATAATAGCCCTGCTCCCAAGCATACGCAGCGCGGCGATGCGACTCGGTAGCAAACGCATCGACATCGGTGCGACTAAAGCCTTTTAGCGTCGCTATAGTGTCTGCACCAACGCCTTGCGGGACAAAATGCGTCGCTTCATTAACCCGTGGATCCATATACCATGCCCCGCCGTCAGAGCCCATCGGTACGCGGCTCATCGATTCTACGCCGCCTGCAACCACCATGTCCTCCATACCTGACATGATTTTGGCAGCGGCCAGATTGATAGACTCCAGACCTGAGGCACAAAATCGAGATAAAGTGACACCCGCCACACTTTGCGCCCAGCCAGCATCAATGACGGCTATACGGGCAATATCAGAACCCTGCTCACCAACGGGCGTCACGCAACCAAGCACCACATCATCGACCAAACTGGTATCCAAATGATGGCGCTGTTGCATTTCCTTTAATAAGGTACGGGCAAGCCAAATTGGTGACGCCTGATACAAGGAGCCATCCTTTTTGCCTTTACCACGTGGGGTACGGATAGCATCATAAATGTAAGCAGTCTCAGTCATAAAAATCCCTTTTTCTTTTTTGAATAAATAACCATGATGGATGATGGCAATATAATCTATTTCTTAGAATCAGAAGTAGAACCAAAAAGCAAATCAGCCGCTTACATAAAGCGTGACGCCAGCTCTTTCATGATTTCATTGGTGCCGCCGTAGATTTTTTGTACTCGCGCATCAGCATATAGGCGAGCAATCGGGTATTCTGTCATGTAGCCATAACCGCCAAACAGCTGGACGCATTCGTCTATCACATCACACTGCTTTTGCGTCACCCAGTATTTAATCAAAGATGCCTGCGGTACGGTTAATTTGCCCTCTAACATGGCATCGACAGCGGCATCACACATCGTGCTGGCAGCGAGATAATCAGCGTAGCATTCTGCCATTTTGAAGCGCGTATTTTGAAACTTCCAAATAGGCTTACCAAAGGCTTCCCGACCTTTGACATAATCTAGGGTCAAATTAATCGCGAGCTTCATCGCACCAACGCCCGTTAAGGCAATAATTAAACGCTCACGTGGCAGCTCTTGCATCATTTGAATAAAACCCATGCCCTCTACTGTGCCAAGCAAATTCTTTTGCGGCACACGTACATTGCTGAAAAATAACTCCGAAGTATCTTGTGAGGTCAGACCAATCTTATCGAGATTACGACCACGCTCAAACCCTTCTACTTTGTCCGTTTCTACCACGATAAGCGAAACACCTTGCGCCCCTTTTTCACGATCGGTTTTGCAGGCGAGCAAAATCAGGTTGGCATGCTGACCATTGGTAATAAAGGTTTTTGAACCATTGATAATGTAATCATCGCCATCTTTTACCGCATAGGTTTTGATGTTCTGCAAGTCTGAGCCTGTACCCGGTTCGGTCATAGCAATCGCAGCCACATACTCACCCGTCGCCATCTTAGGTAGCCATTCTTTTTTCTGCGCTTCCGTACCATGACTCAAGATATAAGGCGCGACAATACCTGAATGCACCATGCCGCCGAATCCGGATTGATTAGCCTCAGCTTGCGCATAAAGAAGCGCCGCTTCATGACCAAAGTCACCGCCGCCGCCGCCATATTCTTCTGGTATCGATGCACATAAGAATCCCATCGCGCCAGCCTCTTCCCACGCAGCGCGGTCAATCATGCCGTTTTTACGCCACTGCTCGTCCTTTGGCTCCCACGATTGAAACATTTTAAGCGCGCTGTCATGCACCATCTGGTGCTCTTCGGTCATCCAGTTCGGGGTGAATTTTTCAATACTCATATTGTCTGTCCTTGACGATGGGAAGTTGATAATGGCTAGGGCGTGTCCTCAATTCAAACGAGGACACGCCCTAATATAAAATACTATTGAGTGTAAACATATTACTTATGGTAATTTTAATTACCGTTATATACAATCTTAGTATTCTTTATATTTAATATCATGCAAGACTTATACTAGGACAGTAAAAGACAATGCGCAACCTATTAACAAACAATAGTAATTTATATTACCTATTTCAACTCTAGCTTATCAAGCCGATAAATAAGACGCTGTAGCACAGTATAAAAATTCTCACCGCACAGGAATCATCAAGCATGCAATCTACGAGTCAGATATCTAGTATGAATACAGCCCGAGCTTTGGCACCCTTATCCGATATGCGCCCTGCTACTTTAGAAAAAATTGAAAAAGCCGTTCGTAAAGTGTTTGCAGGTTTTGACTCTAATGAGGTGACCATGGCACAAATTGCAAAGTCTGCCAATGTCTCACTACAGACGCTGTATAAATATTTTGGTGATAAGCAAACACTGTTTTATACCATCATGGATATTGTATTAGGCAGGTTGGCAGCGCGCATCATGGATCATTTGCAAGGCATTGATAGCGTGCAAGATAGGCTACGCAAGACATTATGGGTTTGTTTTGACTTTGTAGATTCACATCCCGATGCGGTCATGGTGCTGTCTTCGGTATCGGCATCGCGTATACGTAACATTGCGATTTATGAAAATAAAGAGCTGATTGGGGCATTTTTGAATGTGTTGGAAGATGGTCAAAAACGTGGCGTACTGAATGACACCGTGCCCCTTTATATACTTTTTGATGTGTTTATGGGATTCATTAGTCGCCTTGGATTGATGCACATTATTCGTCAGACCGATACACCCATTAATGCAGAGTTTGATGCGTTATTCGTGATTTTATGGCGAGCCATATCAAAGCCTGACATATAATCAGTTTGATATACAATCACTTGTACGATATTATGAAATATTCATACCAGCCAATTTTCAATTTCATCATTAAAGATCACAACGAAAAAAGCCTCACTTTGTAGTGAGGCTTTACTTAATGCTTAAAAACTAATGCTTAAAAATCAACATTCCTTAGATTTTTTTAGCTTATATTCTTCTACTCTATCAACCATTTCATAATCTTGTTCACTCATCTGTTGATAGCCATTGCTCACACTACCATAGCATGAATTTTTATTATCATGCTGAGCGTGCACAGCAGCATCTTTGATCTGGGCAATGTCTTCTGCAAACGGCGTATGAGGGATATCCAGCACAGAAAATAGCGTGGCTAAAAATTCATCAGCGGTAAAATATTTATCCATATAGCTGCCATCAAGCCCAAGGTATTTGTTTGATAATACGTGACGCAGGCGCTCACAAGCAGGCATAGTGTGTTTCAAAGGATAGCCCATGGCTTTGACAATATCTTGCGAACGCAGCTCAAGCGTCGCTATCTGATTGATCGCATACTGGGCGAGAAGATGACGTGGGTGGTAATGACGGGTATATTTGGATTGGTTAGCAATGTGGCTCATGATATTGAACACCTTAGACTCCTGTAACTCCGACGAAAAAGGGTGAAATACGCCCAAATAGGCAAATAAAATCAGGCACAAATGAGGATGTCGGAGTACAGGCTCATGCGCTTTACCAGAATTATTTTATATCGTGCTGGAAGTTGCAAGGTTTGTACGCCACCATTTATAACGATAATGGCTGGCAATGACAAAACTGTTAAACCCACGATAATGACTTAAAGATGATAGCATATCAGATAATAGAAAATAAATACTGATATTAATATGCTTTGGTAATCACACGATTGTTACGGTCTCTTTATCGCCGTCAAAGTCTGAATACCTTTATATTTAAAAACGGTAGAAAAAATCAGACGATGACTCAGCAAAGCTATCTAATTATTTTTAGACATTGTCCTGCATGATATAAAGTCAGTCCTAGCTCAGTAAAGCCAGATTTCATCCCGCCAAAAGAAACTTTTGCCTCTTCTAAGGTCTTAAATGGTAAGGGAATACTGTCTCTATTACCCGTCATTATATAGTCTGCGAAGCACTTACCCATTAGCGTGCCTGTGGTAATGCCGCGACCATTATAAGCCGTTGCTGTCAGCAAGCCCTCGTCGGGCTCCATGACTCGAAAAATATGATCTTGCGTGAAGCCAAAACTACCAGTCCACTCATACTGCCACTTAAATGCTGGCAAATCTGGATAATAGCTCTTTTGCACCGCATTGGCCCATGATTGATAAAAGGATTTTGGTTTAAACTGTGTACCACCCACCGTTCCCAATAATAGGCGATCGTCGTCATCACGGCGAAAGCTAGACAAGGCCAAGCGTGTATCCCATGCCCCTGTTTTGTAAGGTAAGATACGATCTGCCGCCTCGCCGCTAAGCGGCTCAGATGCAATCTGATAGTAATAAACCAAATAAAAGGTCTTTTTAATTTCTGTCCATTCGCCTTCGGTATAAGCGTTGGTTGCAATAATGACGCGCTCGGACTTGACGCGCGCTTTAGAAGTCCTTGCATACCAATCGCCATCTACCTTTTCTAAGGCTTCAACAGCGGAATGCTCATAAATAGTGACACCAAGACTGGTTGCTACTTTTGCGAGTCCTCTAACATAAGCCAGTGGGTTTATCGTACCAGCCCGATGATCTAGTAATGCTTTATTGATACTTTTGGTACCGCAATATTCATGGCATTTGCTGCCGGTTAGTACTTCAACGTTCGCGCCGCGGCGGATAAGTTGCTCGTATCTAATATCGACATCGACTTCACCTTTGGCGTTATGTGCCATGTGGATATTACCGGCTTGAGTGGCTTGGGCGTCGATATTATAACGTTTGATTAAGTCGAATACTAAGCTTGGCGCTTGTCCGAGGGCTTCAGTTAGACGCTCACCTGCCGCTTCACCTAGCGCAATATTCAAATCATCAGGGCGCGCCCAAGTACCTGCATTGACGAGCCCTACGCTTTTACCGGAGCCGCCACTGCCTATCGTATGACTCTCAAGCAAAATAACCTTGACGCCTTTTTCTGCCAAATGAATCGCCGCAGATAATCCTGTATAACCGCCGCCTATGATACAAATAGTCGCTTCAGTATCGCTATTCATCTGGCTGTAGGTATCAATAATAGGTGCAGTCGTATTCCACAAACATTGCTCTTGCAACATCTCATATTCCTTCTAAATTACACGTTGTCTATAGTGGAGAGCGTGCTTGTGTCGTTATTAACAATAGGTTCTTCACGGGGAATAAATTTGTCTAAGAATACCCATAACAAACCAAATAGCGGTGATAACCAACAGGCAAAGGCGAATGGTGCATAAGTAAGGGTTGCAATACCTAATGTTGCCGCGACGAAACTACCGCCCATGTTCCAAGGAATAAGTGGAGATAACAGGGTTCCGGTATCTTCAATAGAGCGTGTGAGTGTCGTGCGTTTGTAGCCCATTTCTTGATATTTGTCTTCCTAGATTCAAATAAGAAGTGCAACGTTTTAAAAGAA
>NZ_JABUZG010000077.1 GCF_014897815.1 Psychrobacter sp. PG1 | reverse complement strand
TATTAAAAATCTGACAAACGGCCATTGACAGTAAGTAGTGACCTGTATTTATAATCTTGGCTAGGTGGTGGTGGCCATTAGCTCTAATTACTACTTAAACTATCTAATCTCTCTGATCCGCTTTTTTCTTTTCTGTCAGGGATTGCAGTGTAAATGACGTATCGTTGAGGCCTAGTGTAGCTTGCATAAAATTGGCTCGAATGAGACAGTTTTATGCTTAGCTACACTTGGTCTCTATGATGCGGCATTGAAACGTAAAGCCCGTCCGACAGCCAAATAACTATTGACACCAAATACTAAAAAAACAACCCTAGTCGTAAACCCTAAGCTCCCAAACTTTTTTATCCTGATAACAAAAATCGCATTCTGCTATCAGCTCTTTAACAATTTTATTAGCCATATCTTCAATTTCTTTATCATTTCTACCCCAAATCTTAGCTCCTTGTGGTCTGCCATCGTAGAAAACCTGTGCAGCATGTTTTATATCAGTATCCCCACATAAAATACCGCGAACATTATCAGAATCACGATAATTTTTAAACATCGCTTGGTCATGGTTTGGTGTTTTAACATGCGTAGCATTTTTAAGATTAAACATAAAACTATCCTTTCTAGTTTTGCAAGTAAGGTCAGCACCTTGCCGACCTTTTTTAATAAGTATCAATCAAAAATATCGTAAAATGTATCTTCATCTACATTGCTTCTCAAAACTGCTTTTAGCGTTCTGATATCATAAACGCTTTCATTGAAGATAAAAAAGTTAGCATCTGCCCCATTTGCGTAATAATCAATATTCTCTGAAGCAACCCCCATACCAATGAGTATAGCTTCCAACTTTTTTTGCAATATTGTTTGATAGATATTACCCATGTGTGGCACTTCTTCTGACGCTTTAGCAATTGACCAAATTTGCTCGCTCATGTCGTCCAACTCTTTTTTATGACCTAAACGCTCAATCAATAACTCCCAATCACCAGCAAGATTTGAAACCCCAAGAAAATAAAACTCTTCCATTTTTTTCATCCTTCCAACTTTGCCGCTAACACCCTAACGGCTGGTGGCCAGCACCTTGCCGACCTTGTACCTAATATTATATATAATATGACTAAC
>NZ_JABUZG010000075.1 GCF_014897815.1 Psychrobacter sp. PG1 | reverse complement strand
ACCCCACTCTCAACTTGAAATAAGCAACTCAAACTGAAGAGGCGGGTTACCAAGTTTTTTGTTGAGTACAAAGCATAGATTATGTGACAGAATCTTACGAATCAATCGATGAGACAAATGCCATAAATCTCTTGCCCGTACCCTTTGTATATTAAATCGTTCTGATAGCTGACCAATGACTGTTTCAACGATACGGCGGGCTTTCATTAGCCGCCTTACCACAGGTTTGGGTCTATCCTCTTTCATATTGGCTCTGAGTGGCGTTTGTAAATCCACTCCTTGAGCGTCGTAGTACGATGTCAGACTAGGGCTGATATAGCCTTTATCAGCGCCGAGCAAACCATGGATATTGTCAGTAATATCAGGCGCAACCGCTCTTTCATCAACATTGGCAGGGGCAACGGTAAAGCCTTTAATCATGCCCGATAAGTTAACCAGCAAATGTCCCTCAAAGCCATAATACCTCTCTTGCTTAGCCGCACAGTAGCTAAAAGCCGCTAAGTCTTGATAGTTTTTATGCCGATACGCGCGTCCATAATGACAGACGGGTATCGGAAAACCATCCATAAAATGGATGTTGTCACGGCCTTCAAGTTGACTGACTGTATCTTGTATCCGCTGTTTGACCTGCCACAAATTCGCGCAATGCTTTGCGAAGTTAGGATATGAGCCGATGGCTGGAAACCAAGATTGCCAGTGCTGGGTAAAGTATTGCCAAATCTGTTTGTCTTGATCAAGGTGTAAAAACTCACCGACCAGTTCCATGCAAATAATCTCAGGATCACTCAGCTTTGGCGCATAACCTGCCCCTCGCAAGGGTTTGGTGACGACTATTTTGTAATATTGCTCTACCATTAAATAGATATTGATGATAAATTCGTCTATGGGCATCTCA
>NZ_JABUZG010000015.1 GCF_014897815.1 Psychrobacter sp. PG1 | reverse complement strand
CTCAGAAGTGAAACATCATTGCGCCAATGGTAGTGTGGGTTCGCCCATGTGAGAGTAGGTCATCGTCAGCTCTCTATTCTAAAAGTAAAACCCCCTTCTGCTTATGCAGAAGGGGGTTTTCTTTATTTATTTTTTTGTTTTAATGATAGTATTACAGAGAAAGAGTTACATACTTTTCTAGGGATAACTTTAATGTCTTCTGTTTTATTGGATAATGCAACAATCTCAAGCGTACAACGTGCATTGGGTAAAGCTCCAACTAAAGAACCAGCTTTACTTGATATAGAACATGTTGCTCTTGAACGCTTTAGTGAGGCTTTTTTATTAAGTGATAGTATAGTTGTTCCAGATACTTATAAAGCATCTTTAACACCTGCTAGAAAGAAGATGTTATCTGATCCTGTATTTTCTTTTAAAACGGTTTTAAAAGAAGAAGACAATGATTTATTGACTATCTCTAAGTCTCTTTCTGAAGCATGGACTACAGCGTTTAAGAGTGGATCTGACAGAAGTCTATTTTCACAATATTTTGAACAAGCTAATGCTTTTAGTGAATTCATTTGGGAGCATTCAAGTTCAGAGTTTTATTTAGTTTTTCGGACTATGGGTATTGAAAAGGAAAACCCTTTAATTGAAGCTTTTTTAGCGAGTCCAGCTGATTATAAGTTAGGAGAAGATTTTAAAATTCACGGTATTGACGGGAGACATGTCGACTGGAGAAGATTATCGCCACATGTTAAGCGAATGCTCGCAGTTATGGCGTGGTTAGGGACTCAGTATATATGGCATCAAGTATATGCTGCAAAACTAAATGTAACCTACATGTCTCATCCACTAAGAGACTTTTTTTCGTATGACTTCCTCGATCGTTTGAATTCTGGGTCAAATAATTCTACTGATTTTGCTAAATCTTTCAATGTTGGTATGAGAGGATTTAAGAAAAGCATGCTTCAAACATATAACGACTTAGATTTAGTTCCTAGCTCAGACGAACTCCATCTTCCTAATTTTATACCTATGCTAGTAAAAGAATGTACTGATGGACAAGAATACCTTGAAGCACTTTCGTATTATCGGAATAATTCGGAAGTGAAGGAAATACGAGAGAGACTTACTGAAATAGAAAAAGATATGGAACAGGGACGATATCAGAAGCATTCTAAAATGGTTAGTGAAATCAAGTGTGTTGGAGATAATCTTCTAAAGGCTAAAGGCTAAAGGCTAAAGGCGTAGATCCTAGGTTTATTAAATTAGCTCCTCCAACGAAAATGCTTGGTATTTCTGTCTCTGGAGATGACGCTAAAATAGAGCTTCCAATTCCTCCTTATTTATATAAACAATATTTTCTTGGAAAGAGATATCGCTCATTCGTGAGAAAGGTTATGAATGAGTTGTCAATGCCTTCACAATATGGTGCATTAAAAGATCGCTTAAATGGATATGCTTGGATTGAAAAAGATCAAATGCCTAAGTTCTATTTAAAACAGGATCAAATGCCTTCTTTATTCCATAAACCATTTCATAAATCCGCTTTATGATAGTAGTGAGAAATATTATGAACCACCATAACTCGATGCTACAAAGAAGATATATTTTTGCATGATGAAAGAAAAAATTTTTCAAATAGTAATTTAATAGCGATAACTACAAAAGGCAAAATATGACAACCTCAAAAGTAACTTATCAAGGCGATCTACGTACTACAGCGATACACCTACAATCAAATAACAAGATTATCACCGATGCGCCAACGGACAATCACGGTAAGGGCGAGGCATTTTCACCAACTGATTTATTGGCGACGAGTTTAGCCAGTTGTATGCTGACCATTATTGGGATTAAAGCTCGCGATATGGATATCGATATTGCAAGTACTACAGCTGAAGTTACGAAAGTGATGGCAGCTGACCCAAGACGAGTCAGTGAAGTGCATGTTGCTATCACCTTTAATAAGCAGCTAGATGAGAAAACGCAAAAGATATTCTATAACACCGCGCTGACTTGTCCGGTTGCGAAAAGCATCCATCCTGATATTATTCAAAAAGTGACTATTCATTCTAATAGTTATTGATTCCAAGAACTATTAACCTCTATAACGGTGATTAATATGGCTACCAAAACCTTACTTATCGTCGCGCATACACCGTCTACCAATACCAAAAAATTGGCACAAGCGGCTTACGATGGTGCCAATCATCCTGACTTAGATATCAATATCATATTAAAGTCCCCACAGGACACCCAACCCGAGAATGTATTGGCAGCTGATGCAGTATTATTAGGGACGACTGAGAACTTGGCTTATATGGCAGGGCTGACCAAAGACTTCTTTGATCGTTGTTATTATCCTGTGCTAGAAGAGAAGCAAGGCATGCCATTTGCACTATACATTCGTGCAGGACATGATGGTACGGGTACTAAGCTTGCTATCAAGACGATTACTACTGGGTTGCGCTGGTCATGGATTCAAGAGGCGCTGATACTACAAGGTGATTGGCAAGAAATCTTTACTGAGCAAGTCGAAGAGCTTGCGATGACGCTAGCCGCTGGGGTAGAAGCGGGTATTTATTAGTTTTTTCGACGCTTTGCTTGTCGCCATTATTAATATCAAAGCTACAGTAATGAAGACATATAAGGATATTAGCAGTGTTGAATGATGATTCAGATAATAGCCAATCGATTGCTCCTGCTGGAATAGCATTTTCTCAAGCGTGTGAAAATAATAAACAGCCGATTTTAGAGGTTTTACAGCAAGAGTTGCAAGATTCTACTTATATATTAGAAGTGGGTTCTGGAACCGGTCAGCATAGCGTATATTTTGCCCCTAGATTGACCTATTTAACATGGCAGACCAGTGATGTGTTTGTCAATCACGCCACTATCAATGCTTGGCATGCTGCTTATCCTGCCCCTAATTTATATGCACCGCTTACTTTTGATGTATCGCGTGATTCAGTGCCAGTCAATGAGGTTGCCACTGCGTCTTATGATGCAGTATTTACCGCCAATACCTTGCATATTATGTCGTGGACTTTAGTGGCTAAATTATTCCAATTGGTCGGTGATATGCTACCTTTAAATGGTAAATTCATCGTTTATGGACCATTTAACGAAAATGGCATTTATAGCAGCGCAAGCAATCGTCAGTTTGACCATAGCTTGCGCCAGCGCGATGCTAACAGCGGCATCCGTCATTTAGAAGACGTTATAGATTTGGCAAATACACATCATTTAACGTTAAATAAGCGTTATGAGATGCCATCTAACAATCAAATATTAGTATTCGAAAAACTCTATTAACGTAAAACGCTGAGTTGAGTCACTGTGATAACACCATGAATCAACTCAGCTTTGATACGATTTTGATTGAGTAAGTATCTATCAATATATTAATACTAACCCGTATTGCGTAGCCCTGCTGCCAAAGCATTGATGCTACGAATTAATGCATCTTCGACAGCCAGTCTCTCGTTATTTTCCAATTTATCATCACTAGCGTTATCAGGCTGGCGCATACGCTTGAGTAGCTCAATCTGGATGTAGTTGATGGGATCTAAATAGGCGTTACGCCATTCCAATGAATGAGCCAATTCTTGTTGGTTTGAGAGTAAAGACGCCTGCTCTAGCAAGGAGTTGAGACCTGCGTGCGTCAGTTCATGCTCATCAATCACTGCCTGCATGACTTGCTCACGCAAGCTTTCGTCTTTACACAGTTGACTGTATGCACGGGCGATATTCATCTCGGATTTTGTAAAAGCCATTTCAATATTACTGATAAAGACATTGAAAAATGGCCAGTTTTTATTCATCTCCTTCATTAACGCTTCGTCTTTTTTGACGCTATCTAAAGCACTGCCCACGCCATACCAAGCGGGAAGGGTAAAGCGTGCCAATGACCAGCCAAATACCCACGGTATCGCCCGAATCGTCGATTTGCTCGGCAGTCCTTTTTTACGGTGAGCAGGACGCGAGCCAATATTGAGCAATGAAATCTCTTGTACTGGTGTGGCCTCAGAATAAAACTGATAGAAGCCCTCTGTATTATCCGTCAGCTCTCGATATTGCTGTTCGCCTGCATCTGCCAAATCAGCAAACAAGGCTTCATAGCTATGTAGCTGTTTGGGTTGTTCAACAAATCGTGACGAGCTGGCTTTTAGCGCCCCCGTGATTCCCATGGTTAATTCAAACACGGCGGTATCTGGATTGGCATACTTGGCGTAAAGTACTTCGCCTTGTTCAGTGAACTTGATCTGTCCATGTAAAGTGCCAGCAGGCTGCGCGGCAATGGCTTGATGGGTTGAGCCACCACCACGACTGACGGAACCACCACGACCATGGAACAGGCGGGTGGTGATACCATATTGATTGGCGATATCGGTGATGGTTTGCTGGGCACTATATAACTGCCAAGCGGAGGTAATAATGCCGCCATCTTTAGAGGAGTCTGAGTAGCCAAGCATAATCTCTTGAATGTTTCCTGAGTGCTCAAGTAACTCCCGATATAGCGGATTGTCCAACACCATTGGCATAATCTTATCGATATTTTTTAAATCTTCGATGGTTTCAAACAGTGGCGCAACTGGTAGGGCAGAAAATAAATGCCCGTTCTTATCAATACCCGATAAGCCTGCAAAACGCATCAGTAGCAGCACTTCTAACAGCTGACTGGCGTTATTGGTCATCGAAATTACATAGCTACCAAAAGTATCGTCGCCGACCAGTTTGCGCAGTTTAGCGACAGAATTCATCAGAGCAAGCTGTTCGTGTGTTTGCGCGCTTAAGTTGTCGGTATAAATCAGCGGTGCACCTGGCTTTTCTAGCAAACGCGTTAGCCATTCTTGGCGCTCTGTTTCGCTGAGGGTGCGATAGTCGGGCAGATTCGAGGCGCTAGCAAAAATATCTGCAATAACTTCGCCGTGATATCCTGAATCTTGGCGAATATCTAGCGCAGCCAAATGAAATCCACAGGTTTTGACTAGGCGAATGGTATCAAGCAGTAAGCCTTCGCCATGCGCTTTGTCATGAGTATTGACGCTTTTGCGAATAAGGCGTAAATCATCTAACAACGCAGTCGGTGTTGAATAAGCCTCTTTTGCAGCCTCCTCATCTGTGCCTTGGCTTTGGATATGCTGGTTAGTCGCTTTTATTTTAGCCAGAATAATGGACAGCAGTCTTCGGTACGGCTCATTATTGTAATCATCAGGATTGTAGCAAAAGACTTTTTGATCGAGTGTGCTGTAGTCTTTGATACGGGTATAAATCTCTGGCGCGATATCGACGATAGTATCGCTATGAATCAGCTCACGACGCAATTTTCTGATCAACACTTGGTAATGGCGTAGCACGGTATTGGCATGCATCAATACCGCCATTTCAGTGGTTTCATGGGTGACGAATGGATTGCCATCTCTATCGCCGCCAATCCAAGAGCCAAAACTGACAAAGGCGGGTAAAGGGTAGTCGATTAACTCAGGATAGATATCGACGATAGCGTCTTTTATATTACGATATACTTTGGGAATGGCAGTGAATAAGCTGGCATCAAAATAGTGTAAGCCGTTGTTTATTTCATCATAAACCAAAGGTTTTCGGCTGCGAACTTCGTCTGATGACCACAGCAAGTCAATGGTTTCTGCCGTCTTTTGCTTAGCTTGCATAAAGGCTAGGCTGCCTTCGGGATAGTCGCTCATGGCATCAGTATGCTCATAGAGGGTTTGCAAGATATTCATGGTGGTGCGTCTACGGGCTTCGGTAGGATGAGCCGTAAAAACAGGAATAAATTTAAGGTGATCAATAAGCTCTTTGATTTGCGCAGGTTCGATTTGCCGCTCACGGCATTCTAACAAGGTGCGGCGAAAGGATCCTTCCCAGCTTTGATTGGACTGGGCACGCATAGTACGGCGTTGCTCACGCAGATAGTTTTCTTCCGTTAAATTGGCGAGGAAAAAGTAAATAGAGAATGCCCGAATGACGTTTTTTAAGGTTTGATTGTCTAATGAGGCAATAAGATCGATCAGCTGCTGTTTGTGTGCTGGATTATGCTCACGGCGCTCCCGAATAAAGCCCTTGCGCAATGTTTCGATAGTACGTAGGGTATCCTCCCCAGATTGGCGAGAAATGGCCTCACCTAAAAATGCGCCTAACAATCTAACACGCGCACGCAATACGTCGTTCTTCAATAACATAATTGGCTTCCTTGGCTTCTAATCGACTCATTTATCAATGAGATAGGCTGGTTAATAATTAAGGGTCGCTGTTCCTATAAAATATGAATTAAAGTTATTTATATTCATTTGCTAAAAAATCCAAATAGCGTTTCCACGAGCGCTCATCTGCACGTGCATCATATCTATCAATGCCAAATACGCTAAAGGCATGTGGTGCACCACTATATGTCACCATCTCATGCGGTATGTTGGCGGCTTCTAATGTCTTACCCAAAGTTGCGAAGCTCTCTAGAGAGACAGATTCATCAGCAGAGCCATGGAATACTAAGATTTCTCCAGTTGTCTTGTCATAACTTTGACCCGTTGGAATATCAAAGGCACCATGGAAGGGTACAAATGCTTTTTGCTCAAATCCTGAGCGCGCCAGCTCCAGAGCAACGGTACCGCCAAAACAATATCCCATGGTAGTGCCTTTACGCACATCATTACCTTGTAGTCTTCCAGCATTCAACGCACCTTGAAGTATGCGGCGCATTTTATTGCGATCATCGTATAATTCCCCAGTTAAGCGTTTGTTTTCTTCAATAGAAGTAGGACGAACGCCTTGCCCGAACATGTCTGCCGCCAATACATTGTAGCCCTCGCCTGCTAACATGTCAGCACGTTTACGCTCATAGTCTGTCAATCCATCCCAATCATGAATGAGTAAGATAAAAGGCGCATTCGCTTTGTCGGCTTTGGCGTAATAGCCTTCGTATGCTTGATCATCCACGGTATAGGTAATGTTTTTGGTCGTAATAGCGGCAGCTGTTTGGCTGAAAGTCAGTGCCATTAGTCCGATTGACGCACCCATTAGCAATGAGTGATAAGGTTTTTTGGACGGAGTATTTGAAGTTGATAACATGGTAGGTCGCCTTATAATCGTATAAAAAAGATAAATAGTTGGCTAAAACCATGCCCATTTTATTTATCAACTGTTTTAATGCTTCCTAAGAGCATACCTTAAAAAATCACTACATGACAAGAATCTATCGTCAACGTTGAAGCTCTCTTTAAATACGCTGAAATTACGGCTTTATCACGGCTGCAAACTTTAACCAAATATCAACAAGGAGTGCCATGAATTAGTCATATTTTTTGGCTAATATTAAAGACAGCTCTATACAAAGGTTCTAAAGAAATAGAGCCTACTTTTAATTACTAGCTAGGATGCATAATGAAAAATAATATTGATCATACTGACCCCGCTAAAGATATGAATACGGAACGTGGCAATGGCGGTGAGACTCACCAGCGCGCAGGGGATGACACTAAAGTGCTAACGACCCAACAAGGTGTCGTCATCTCTGACAATCAAAACTCTCTAAAAGCAGGCGCACGTGGGCCAACCTTATTAGAGGACTTTGTATTAAGAGAAAAAATTCATCATTTTGACCATGAGCGTATTCCTGAGCGTATCGTTCATGCGCGTGGTAGTGCTGCTCACGGTTATTTTGAACTCACTGAGTCGCTCGAAAAATATACCACGGCGAAAATTTTGACCGAGACGGATAAGCAGACGCCTTTATTTACCCGTTTTTCTACGGTTGCTGGTAATAAAGGCTCAAAAGATACGCCACGTGATGTGCGTGGTTTTGCTGTGAAAATTTATACCGAAGAAGGCAATTGGGACATCGTTGGTAACAACATGCCAATTTTCTTTATTCAAGATGCGATGAAGTTTCCAGATTTGATTCACGCGGTCAAACCAGAGCCAGATCGTGGATTTCCGCAAGCCGCTTCGGCGCACGATACTTTTTGGGACTTTGTGTCATTGAGTCCTGAGACCATGCATAATTTAATTTGGCTGATGAGTGATCGTGCACTACCACGCAGTTTACGCATGATGGAAGGCTTTGGTATCCACAGCTATCGTCTCATCAATGAAGCGGGCAAGAGCACCTTTGTCCGTTTCCATTGGAAACCTGTACTCGGTGTGCAGTCAACCACGTGGGATGAGGCGGTAAAAATCTCAGGCGCTGACCCTGATTATCATCGCCGTGATTTATTTGAAGCCATTAATAATGGCGACTATCCTGAATGGGAGTTTGGCGTCCAGTTATTTACTGAAGAAGAGGCTGATAAATTCCCGTTTGATCATCTAGATGCCACCAAATTGATTCCAGAAGAGATGGTGCCAGTGAAAGTCGTGGGTAAAATGGTGCTGAACCGCTATCCCGATAACTTTTTTGCAGAAACGGAGCAAGTGGCGTTCTGTCCATCGCATCTGCCACCGGGCATTGATTTCAGTAACGATCCATTATTACAAGGTCGTTTGTTCAGTTATCTAGACACCCAGTTATCACGTTTAGGTTCGCCTAACTTTGCCCAAATTCCAATCAATGCGCCGAAATGCCCGTTTGCTAATAATCAGCAAGATGGTCATATGCAGATGCAAGTACCTAAGACTCGTGTGCTCTATGAACCACAAAGCTTAGATCCGACTAGACCGCGCGAAAGTGCCCAACGTGGCTTTGAATCATTCCATGAGCAGTTGGATGATGGTGTGAAAGGTCGCGTGCGTGCAGAGAGCTTTGCCGATCATTATAGTCAACCGCGTATGTTCTATCGTAGCCAAACACCAGCTGAACAAGCACACATTGCTTCTGCTTATGCCTTTGAGCTAGGTAAAGTAGATACGGCGCATGTACGTACGCGTATGCTGAGTCATCTGCCACATATCGATGAAGACTTGGCAAATCGTGTGTCAACAGCGCTAGGTATGGAACTGCCAGCGCCTGCTGATGCCGCTGCTCCTGTACAGGATATGGCGACATCGAAAGCAGTACAGACGATAGGTCTAACGCCGAAAAGTCTACAAGGGCGTTTGATTGGTATCTTGGTCGCAGAAGGCTCAAAGCATAGTGAAATCAAAAAGTTCGAAGAGGCAGCAAAAGAGCAGGGTGCTAGCGTGAAAATCGTTGCGCCCAATAAAGAAGTTGTTTTAGATGACAACACTCGCATACAAGCAGATGAGCGTCTCGCTGGCGGTCCATCAGTGATATTTGATGCGGTCGTTAGTATCATTATGCCAGAGCAAGCTAAAAAGCTAGCAAAAGACAGCTCAGCACTAGATTGGTTCAATGATGCCTATGGACATTGCAAAGCCATTGCTTATTGCGGGGCGACCGATGAGTTTATCTTAAGTAAGCTACCCATTGAAAAAGACGCCTTTGTCACGCCACTGGCTGAATTGGATACTTTTATTGAGAATGCCAAATCTCGTCTGTGGGAACGTGAGCCAAAGGTTCGTGATTTGGCGTAGTTTTTTTAGACCTTTAATAAAGAACTCAGCCATTGTGCTGGGTTTTTTATTGAATTTTTAAAGCTAATTTCAGAGTGCTTGGTAGCGCCCAAATATTTGAAAATAGAATAAAAACTCAATGTGTATTTTAGTTGTTTTTTTGTTAAATAAAGTTTAAATTATCTAACAATACTATTCGTCCGGAATTTTTATCGTGAAAATACTTAATAAGAATTTATCACTTAGTTTGTTGATTCTACTGACAGGCAGTCTAGTAGGTTGTGGCGGATCAAGTGGCAGCGATAATGCTACTTCTAACGAACAGATAAATACTGAAAAACCGAAACCCGAAAAACCCAAGCCAGAAACTTCAAAACCCAGGCCTGAAATACCGAAACCTGAAGCAGTAGAGCTAAAAGATACTTTGACCCTACCTTCATTACCTCTCAATAATAAGCCATTAGATATCGAAGCTAATAATGACGGATTGAATGACCTTAAAACAGGAATATTTGATATTGACATTGGTCGCTACGAGGATAATAACCCGCAGGGTTATAGCTGTACGGACAAGAATCGAACATATTGTACTTTTGTTAAACAGTACAAGCTGGACGAAAGTTTAAATAAAGTTGTTGAACGCCATTGGATGTATGAGCCTGCATTAAAGCAATGGCTCTCAGTCAGTGATGGTATTACGGAAGACTTTTTTTATAATAGATACTTTACTGGAGATACTCTAAGCTACAATGGCAAATGGGGCAGCCGCGACGAACTTACGTTTCCTGATTATAGAAGTGATTTCAAGGTAGGCGCGGGTAAGCTGATTTTTGATAAAGGCAGCTCAAAATATGACGTTATTATTAAAGCGGTAGGTCTTCCGGGCGGGGCTAAAAGATACAATATCGACTTTATTTTAACGCAAGGTGAGGTAATAACGCTTGAAGATGTGGATTTTTTCTCAGGAAATAATCAATCAGGAGATGCCAACAAGTATTCAACATTAAAAGCGTATCGTGACGCTCACTCAAAAATTGAAGATTTGGTTTGTGCGCTTAAATTGAGTAACAGTGGACTGGTCTTTAACAAAGACACTCTTGGTGCTACTTTGTATAATATACAACCAGTTTGTACTTATGCCATCAATTATAATGTTTCACCTCAAATACTAGAAGAAGGCGTCAAAACAGTAGCTGGGAAAAAAGTAATTTATCTAAATAACCCCACTGATATGTCATTAGAGGCCTCTAAAAATACCAGTGAGCAGCAGTATCTGATGGCAATTGCATTGGGTAGTGATGGAGTTGCTCAAATGGGCCGAGCATATCAACCAGGGTTTGGCTACTCTTTAGAAACCCAGATTTATGATAGAAAAGGGATTTATCAGTATATGGAAATCACCAGTGACGATAAAGAGGCATTGGTTTTACCATTCTAATTTAAAAACAGCATGAATTAATAGGCAGTAAAAACTCAAATAAAAACCTAACATTAATGTTAGGTTTTTGCTTTTTAGCCAATGATGATTAAGCCAAAAAAAGAGTTAAGAAGCAAACCTATTTCAGACAAAAGCTCATCTCAAAAAAATAGCCACAAGCGTTCACTCAAAGTCATTACAAGTTGAATGGTGGGCGTTATACTAAATCCTATTAAGGCGCGTTAAAAGCGTCTCCTATAGTAGGGATACTATAACAGTGAGCAATCATGTAGCAGGGAACGCAAATGAGTTTATGTGAAATTGTACGTTTAGAAGGATATATCCAAAGTACTTATCTTGCGGTATATCCAGATAAAATCATGCTGCTGGACGGTGGTTGCCGCCCTGATGTAGCGATGGTATTAGATTATATTAGAACGAGGCTACAGCGACCAATCAGCGATCTAAAAGTCGTCGTGGTGACCCATATGCATCCTGATCATGCAGGCGGCGCTCATCAATTCAGAAAAGAGACGGGCTGTATCATTGTTTCGGCAGAAAAAAAGCGTCAATGGTATAGCGGTATCGGTGGGCATGCCATGCATTTTGTGGATATAAATCTTGCGCATTATGTGGCGAGACGTCAAGGTCGCTCCCTTAAGAACCTGTATTATCCTGCCCATCTTACGCCTGATATGACCGTTAAAGATGGGGATAGTGTGCCGAAATTTGATGAATGGCAAGTACTGGAAACACCCGGACATACAGATCGTGACTTGTCTCTATTTCATGTACCAAGTCGGCAAGTCTATACGGC
This sequence comes from Psychrobacter sp. PG1, assembly GCF_014897815.1. Lineage (GTDB taxonomy): Bacteria > Pseudomonadota > Gammaproteobacteria > Pseudomonadales > Moraxellaceae > Psychrobacter. The sequence goes on along the minus strand of NZ_JABUZG010000015.1, from coordinate 39,706 downwards.
CGATCTCATTATCAAACTGCGTCATAAGTTTGTGGCGCCTTTTCCTATTTATGATCCTAAAGTCTATATTCAGTCACTACAAAGAATAAAGGCGTTAAAACCTTCTATGGTTATGATGGCACATGGGCGTGAGCTAGCAATCGACGCAGAAACGTTTGATATGCTGATTACGCAAGCACCTAAGCATCCACGGACGATCAAAGACACGATTAAGCATAAGCTACTGTGGCGAAAAGACACTGACTTCACTATTTTTAAACGAAACCGTAAAAAATAAAGTGAAATTTTAAGCAAAAAAAAGCCCAGTCATTATTAATATAATGACTGGGCTTTCTAAATATGGTGGGCCGACCGCGACTCGAACGCGGGACCAATTGATTAAAAGTCAACTGCTCTACCAACTGAGCTATCGGCCCTGAAGAGTGTATAAAAAAAGCATGGCTTTTTTAACTCTGCAAGATAAATTTCCTTAAAGGCAAACTTATTAAAACTAGACATCTAAAAAATGTCTTTAAACTTAATTTTTAATATTAGTTCAATCAACATTAAAAGAGGCATTAAGTTTGTTTCAACGTTTAAAGAATTTCTATCCCTAAACGTGAGAGCACATTATATACACTATCAGGACAATTACAACCCCGTAATATAAAAAAAGTGCAATTAATGAGAAAAAATGCATTTTTTTATATAATTTGGCTTATTGGTGGCTGTTTCATGGCAGTAAATGCCTATTTAAAACGTCAGTCGCGATGTTTTAGTCCCTAGACAGTGCTTCAACAGGATCTAATTTAGCAGCATTACGCGCTGGCAAGAATCCAAATACGACACCAATCAGTGTTGAACATATAAATGCAGCAATAATAGAAGTTGGTGAGTAAATTACTTTAAAGCTATCACCAGCAAAATTATTAATGATTTCACCAATAGCAAAGGCCAGTCCAATACCTAATAAGCCGCCCAAAATACAGACGAGTACGGCTTCTATCAAAAACTGCTGCATGATATCGTTTTGACGAGCCCCAACTGCCATACGTACCCCAATTTCATTAGTGCGTTCCGTGACCGATACTAGCATAATATTCATCACACCAATACCACCAACGATCAATGAGATAACAGCAACCGATGAGATGAGCAGTGTCATAGTACCTGTCGTTGATTCAATGGTCTGACGAATAGAATCTGAGTTAATAATATTAAAATCATCTTTACCATGGCGACCTTCTATTATGTCGGAAATAGCTGACTCAGCTACACTAGATGAGACACTATCATCTAACAGTGCTATAAAACTATCAATATTTGCACTACCAGTTATACGTGACATCACAGTGGTATAAGGCATATATATGACGGGTGTCGTGCTACTTGGTCCAAAGCCACTGTCGCTTTCCTCAAGGACGCCAACCACTCGTCCAGGCACACTACCGATGAGTATGACTTCTCCGATAGGGTTATCTATATCTGCAAAAAAAGCACTCTTGGCATTGTCATCGATAATAATATCTTGACTGCGAAGGTCGATACTTTGCGAATCGAAACCTTGACCTAATGCCAGCGTCTCACCAGTGACCTCTAGATAATACTCACCAACACCATTGATGGTCGAGTCTTCCTGCACGCTGCGATAGCGTACACTAGAGCTGGTATTGACTTGAGGGCTCACATTGATAACATACGGTTGACTGCTGACCGCTTCTGCATCTTCTGGTGTGAGGTTGTCGTCATTATATTTACGTCGCGGGTCGCCTCTAGGGTAGCCGTCATTCACTGTTATAGTATTGGTTCCTAGCGAGCTAATATTTGCGAGAATTTGCTGCTGAGAGCCTTGACCAAGACCAACGATAGACACAACCGCAGCGATACCGATGATAATACCTAACATAGTCAGCAAGGTGCGCATCTTGTGTGCACGCATGGCAAGTAAGGACATTTTAAAAGCTTCGAGCAAACGATCCACAAAGCTTCCGAAGGCACTTTTACGATGTCCACCGAGGATAGATGCTGGGTGTTGAGTTGTCGGTTTATAATGCTCAGTTTTGTAATCAGCAATGACGTAGCCATCTTTTAACTCAATAACTCGTTCGGCTTGGGCAGCAAGTTTGGGATCATGAGTGACCATAATGATGGTATGACCCTTAGCATTTAGATCATGTAAGATCGCCATCACGTCTTCGCCAGATTTGCTATCTAGTGCACCAGTTGGCTCATCAGCTAAGATGACATCGCCACCATTCATCAGAGCGCGAGCAACAGAAACACGCTGCTGTTGGCCGCCTGAGAGCTGGCTAGGACGATTATTTACCTTTTCACCAAGACCTAGATCGGTCAAGAGCTTTTCTGCGCGATTGATTCGTGCCTCAGTATTCATACCAGCATATACGGCAGGGACAGCGACATTGTCCTTAGCACTGATATCACCAAGCAGATGATAACGCTGAAAGATAAAGCCAAAATGCTCTCGGCGTAACTCAGCCAATTCATCTGCCTCTAGCTTGTTTGCTGATTGGCCATAAATCTTATAGTCACCTGCTGTCGCCTGATCTAAGCAACCCAAGATATTCATTAATGTAGACTTACCAGAGCCAGATTGCCCGATAATCGCGACCATTTCACCTTGATTAATCGTTAAATTAACTTCGTGCAATACGCGAATGGTTTGCTCGCCGGCAGCAAACTCTCGAATAATACCCGACAGCTCCATAATGGGCTTGTCAGCGGTAGCTGCAGTATTGATATTATTCGGTGAGTCGTTTTCTATCGAAGCGCTACTGCTGTCAGTCGGCTGTTTAGTAGATTGAGATATAGTCATAGCAATGTCTTTAATCAAAGATAGTGAGTGTCATGATGAAAGGGCCAAGGTTTTTCAGCCCCTCCATCGTTAACATAGTCAAAGAATTAATTACATCCTTGGAGTACCACCAGGTATACGAGTACGACCACCACCTTTACCTGAAGCATTGGCACTACCTTCGCCGATGATGACTTGCTCACCTTCCTTCACACCACTCAAAATTTGCGCATTTACTCGGTTATCAATGCCCACTTCTACTGTGCGAGGTTCTACTGTGCCGTCATCATTTAGTACGCGTACAACCTTGCTGGTTTTTGCTTGACCTTCAGTTTGATTTTTCGCGGGTCTTTCTTGTATGGCTGCTGATGGCACAAGCAACGCGTCTTTGGCTTGATCGATGATGATATAAATCTGGGCGGTCATATCAATACGAAATAATCGCTCAGGGTTAGCTACTTCTACGTAGCCAACATAGTAGATTGCAGAATCGGTTGAGCTGGTCTTGCTAATTTCCTCAGGTGCCGGCTCAATAGCTGTCAGTGTCGCATCATACTGCTTGTCTGGATTACCGATGATATTAAAGTAGGCGGGCATACCAGCATTGACATTGATAACATCGGCTTCGGAGATTTGTGCGTTGATTCTAACAGTAGACAAATCTGCTAAGGTTACGATGGTCGGGGCTGTTTGATTGGCATTGACCGTCGTGCCTTGCTCTGTGGTCACTGAGACGACAGTACCTGATATTGGCGCGCGAATCGTTGTATAGCTAAGGTCTTCTTGAGCCGTTGCGACATTGGTTTGAGACTTTCGTAATGCTGCTTGTTGGCTATTAATGTTTGCAGTGGCTGTTGCAATGGCGGCTTGTGCCGTATCAATAGCAGCGCGTGCATTGGCAACGGCTGCTTTTGCTGTCTCGACACTGGTCGCCTGCGTGTCATATTCTTGTTGTGAGATAGCATCGATAGCGACTAAGTCTTGCAAACGCGCAAAGTCAGACTGTGCTTGTTTGAGCTCAGACTGACGGCTGGCAAGATCAGCATAGGCACTTTTTAGACTGGCTTGTTTGCTCAACGATTCTGCTTGCGCACTTTGTAGCGCGGCTTCGCTTTGCTCAAGACTGGCTTGTTCATTGCTCAGGCTGTTCTTCTGAGTCACTTGATCAATCTGCGCAATCAAATCGCCTTGCTTGACTTCGTCACCGACTTCAACGTACAGGCGTTTTACTTCACCAGATACCTGTGCCCCTACATCGACGGTATTTAACGCTTTTACTTTACCAGATGCCATGACATTGTTTTCGATATCACCAACCTCAACAGGTGCGGTTAAATAACTGGGTTTTTCTTCCTCTGGTTTTAAAAAAGTATAGGCCAAAGCCCCTAATGCTACGATGATTAAGGCGATGACACCCCATTTGATAGCAGACTTTTTGCTTATTTTGCGCATAACAACAATCCAGTCACAATGAAATCAAGTGTACATATAGTAGAGGCTTGAAGTCCAAAAGGGAATGGTAATTAGTTTAAGAAAGGTTAAGGTGGTTTTGTAAAAAAAATAATCATCTGAACGTAAGTTAGGATAGTAAAGTTATTCATATTGAAACAAGGATTTTATGATGCTAAATCATCAGCAAGTTCAAGATATAGTTAATGATTATGGTAGAAAAATAGGGTAGAGTACCAATGATGTGATCTTAAGAAAAAAGCCATCTGGATTCGGGGAACCACATTTAGAGATAAGTGATGACTATTACCATTATGTAGTATGTGAACGAGGTAGCGAACTCACTAGAAAGTCTTCTTGGGACGTAGATGATTTTATCTATAGGTTTTTTGAGACTACAACTTCTATGATAGCGAGTGAGTATCAACAGCAAAACACTGTCATCGGTGAGGATCAAAGAATAATTTGCTTTCATAAACAAATCGAACTTATGACTAAATTAAGCGATGAGTGGGGTAAAAGAAAAGAGGCTGATATAGCAGAAACTTTAAAAAACTTTCCTTATTCAGTTAATAACAGAACTTACGATAAGAAAACTTGGCTAAATAAGTTATTGAATTTTTTCAACCAATCAAACGGCAAACAGCCGCTTACCTGATAACTCAAGCGCTGCCTGCAATAATAACTCCCACGCTGGCTGACGCACGAGTCCTTTGATGGCTTGGTCACATTTATAAAGCAGGGCAGGCCATTCAGCCGTTTGAGTTTTTGACTGGCGACGGCATGCTTGCTGGTACAACCCTTGTTTGCTACGCCAAATGCCTAGGCTTTGTGGGTCTTGCCCATCCATCAATTGCATAATTTGCCGCATGTCTTTACTAACCGCCCATAATACCAAGGTGGTTGGCTCGTCGGTGGCTTTCAGCTGAAACATGATTTTGGCGACTTGCGTACTGTTACCGGCAAGCATGGCATCCGATAAATCAAAGACGCTAAATTGTGCGTCACTGACCAACGCGGCTTGTAGATCCTTAATGTCTAAGGCAACATTGTTTGGCAGTTGTGTAGAGTGATCTGCCTGTTGACTAGCCTCAATATTCTTAGCGACTAGCTGCGGCGCAAATAAGTAGGAGAGCCGCCATAAGGTCTGATAAGCGCTTAGCAGATGGTGCTCAGTATGCGACATAAGCAGCTGCCAGGCTTCTTGCGATAGCCGTAAGCCAAACTGCTGAGCTTGTATTTGCAATAGCTGCTGTCGTTGCTGCTCATTATATAAATTGCAATCAATGACATGACCATATTGAGCAAATGGCGCAAACCACTTGCTGCTTTGCGCTCGTTTGTCTTGCTTGGGCGTGAGCCATAATAAACTATGACTGTGCGTCCCTGTTTGAGCTTCAACGGCAAAGCGCTCAAGCTCAGTGATAACGGCCTTGTCAGGCTTATGGTTACCCGTCACGATGAGTGCACTGGCATCATCAAATAAAGACTGGCTACCAAGCTCTGACAATACTTCTTGCCAGCTCTTGACTGATATCAGCTCAATACGCTTAATCGCGTAATTCTGCGCGCGCCAATGTGGTCGCAGGGCATCGATGAGCCATTGACTGAGTAGTGGCTCATCACCATGCGCCAGCCACAAGCCCGCGACTGCAACGGAAGGCTGTAGTAGCTTTGGATAGGCTTGTATAAAGGTATCTTGCATAGGGTAATAAGTACACAGATTGATGAAAATAAACGTGGAATATGTTGCGCATTATAAATTATGGGTTTGGCACCACCACCGCGATCGACGTTGAGCCATTACCGCTTTGCACAGATTGTCTGACTCCAGAAGAGCTGACCTTAGGTAGGGAGATGGCGACATATTGATCAGTAATTCGGCGTGCCAAACTATCATAGAGCCAGTCACGAATTTGATCGCCTTGCTGATCATCAGTGCTCACCGATGCTTCATTATATTGATAGCTACGCTCGACTTGGATAGGGTTGCTTAGCGTAATTGGTTTGCCATTTTCCATCGTCTGATAGCTGACATCTGCTGAAAGTACCAAGCGTATCTCTGTCAAGACACCGACCAGCTCATAACGCTTAAAACGGACATTATTGATGGTGATAGCGGCAATGGGTTCAGCACTTGCTTGTTTGTTATTGTTCGCAACATCAGCTGCTGTCATGTTGTCAATGACATCAACACCTAAAGTTTTTAGGCGTCTTGTCAATGGCAGCTTAAGCGGAAATGAAGTGCGATTGTCTTCGAGAATCACGGCTGTTTTGGCGACATCAAGCAGCATTGGTGCGTCATAGCCACGTAATTGAAAGCCGCAGCCACTAATAGCTGCCGTTGCACCTAGTAGCGCAAACAGTGGCAGGGCGGTCAGAAAAGCCGCCGCCAGTTTTTGTCCGCTTGATTTTTTGGCAAAAGCGTCTTTTTTGCTTAAGCTGGCTTTGGGTGACTGACCTGCTCGATATTTATACGACATAATCGCTATCCTAATATTATAAAAAGGCTCAGACTAATCATTAAACTAATAAAAAGTACTGAGCCTAAAAAATCTAGCCTACCACCACGATGTTTACCAGCTTATTAGGGACGACGATTTCTTTTTTGATGTCGCCAGTCAAGAATTTTGCCACACTTTCCATTGAACGTGCTTGTGCTTTTAGCTGTTCTGGATCGCTATTTGGGGCTACGTCCATTTTACCGCGCATTTTACCATTGACCTGTACCACCATCGTGATCATATCTTGTACCAGAGCGCTTTTATCAACTTCTGGATAATTCAAGGTAATGGTATCTAAACCCAATTGCTCAAGTAAATGTTCACCAATGTGCGGCGCATATACGGATAGCATAATCAGCAGATCCGTCAATGCCTCATGCTGTACCTGTAGGTCTTGCTTGCTATTGGCCTTAAAGCCAGTCAGCTCGTTGGCAAGCTCCATCAAACTTGATACAGGCGTGTTCAATGCCAAACGATCACCCAAATCACTATCGATTTTAGCAATGGTTTCATGAGTTTTACGGCGCAAGTTTTTGGCTTCTTTGCTTAAGCCCTCAGTGCTCAAAGCTTCATTGTTCAGCGTCTCGATACTTAGGTTCGCGGCAGTAAGCGCATGCATGTGTTCAGTAGCAATACGCCATACTTTTTTGACGAAGTTATAAGGGCCTTTGAGCGCATCATCTGACCATTCTAGCGTTTGATCCGCAGGCGCGGTGAAGAGCGTATAGAGACGAACGGTATCAGCGCCGTATTTATCGATGGTAATTTGCGGATCGACACCGTTATTTTTTGACTTAGACATTTTTTCGATTTTGCCAATGGTCACGGGCTGCCCATCAGATTTTAAGATGGCTTTAATCGGTTGACCACGTTCGTCATAGTCGATATCAATGTCTTCTGCAAAGTAGTACGTGGTACTGCCATCCGCATTTAGGCGATAGAATGTCCCTGCCAATACCATGCCTTGCGTCATCAAATTAGCAAACGGCTCATTTCCTGACACCAAGTCTTCATCACGCATCAGTTTATGGAAGAAGCGTGCATAAAGTAGATGCATCACCGCATGCTCAACACCGCCGATGTATTGATCGACAGGCAGCCACTTATTGGCGGCAGATTTATTGACCATGCTTTGCGCATCATTTGGGCTTGCAAAGCGTGCATAGTACCAGCTTGACTCCACAAAGGTGTCAAAGGTATCGGTTTCGCGCTCAGCAGGATTACCGCATTTAGGACATGTCGTATTGACAAACTCTGGAATGTTTTTTAACGGATTTCCGCGACCATCAGGAACGACATCAGTCGGCAAGACAACGGGCAAATCTTGCTCTTCGACAGGTACGGTACCGCAATGCTCACAGTTAACCATTGGGATAGGACAGCCCCAATAACGCTGGCGAGAAACACCCCAATCACGGAGACGGTATTGGATTTTTTTCTTAGCAAGCTCTTGTGGTTCTAGTTTGGTCAGCATCGCTTCAAATGCTTGCTCAAAGTCTAACCCATCAAATTCGCCTGAATTGATCAAAGTATTGCGTTCGGCATAAGCACGATTAATCTCAGTATCGTTCGCCTTTGCATCTGCTTCTAACGCATCGAAATAGCCGACAGGGATATCGATGACTTGTTTGATGGGTAAGCTGTATTTAATCGCAAATTCATAATCACGCTCATCATGAGCAGGGACAGCCATCACCGCGCCTGAGCCGTAGCTCATAAGCACATAGTTGGCAACCCATACTGGCACTTCTTCGCCAGTGAGTGGATGCGTGACCGTAAGACCAGTAGCCATGCCGATTTTTTCAGCTTTAGCTAGGTCTGCTTCTGCAACTGAGCCTTTTTTGCAAAGCGCACAGAATTGCGCAATCGCTTCATCATGCTCAGCCGCATACTGCGCTAGCGGATGTTCGGCTGCGACCGCCACATAAGTCACACCCATCAAAGTATCAGGGCGAGTAGTGAACACATCTAACGTATTGGTCTCGCCAGCAAGCTCATAAGGGAAGTGTACTTCCATGCCTGCGCTACGACCAATCCAGTTGCGCTGCATGGTCAATACTTCTGATGGCCAGTGACCTTCTAATTGGTCTAAGTCATCGAGCAATTCGTCAGCATAGTCAGTGATGTTGAAGTAATACATCGGAATGTCGCGCTTTTCGACCGCAGCGCCACTACGCCAGCCTTTACCATCGATGACTTGCTCGTTAGCTAAGACGGTATTATCAACAGGATCCCAGTTGACTGTTGACAGTTTTTTGTAGACCAAGCCTTTTTTGTATAGCTGTAAAAACAACCATTGCTCCCACTGATAATACTCAGGGCTGCAAGTGGCGAATTCACGTGACCAGTCAATAGACAAACCCAGTAATTTAAGCTGCGCGCGCATGCTGTCAATATTGGCAAACGTCCATTTAGCAGGTGGCGTCTGATTGGCAATCGCCGCATTTTCTGCTGGCAAGCCAAAACCATCCCAGCCCATAGGCTGCATGACTTCATAGCCCTTGAGGCGATAGTAACGGCTCAGTACATCAGAAATCGTATAGTTACGCACGTGACCCATATGCAGCTTACCGCTTGGGTAAGGGAACATCGACAGCATATAGCGACTTGGCTTATCGCTTGGCTCATTGCTCACTTCAAAGCGTTTGTCAGTTGCCCATTTGGCTTGCTGCGCCGCTTCTATCGCTTGTGGGTTATAATGATTGTTTTCAGCTTGGTCAGATGTCACAGTATTGCTCATAGTTGGCTCGAGATTGATTAATACGAATAAATTGGGTGAAATTTCACAATGCCATAGCATAGCGTAATTTGGCAAAAATTGCGACGATATGATAGGGCGTTTACGCATGACGAAGAATACAAATTCGAAAATTTGAGCGGGTTTTTAATGTTTTGGTTATCTTAAACCAAATACCCATAGGCTTAGGTATAATAAACAGAATAATGATCATTGATTTGGAGTTTTTATGACCATCACTATTTACGGTATCAAATCGTGCAGCACCATGAAAAAAGCCTTTACCAAACTAGACGAGCTAGGTGTCAGTTATGAATTTCATGATTATAAAAAACAAGGTATCGATAAAGATAGCGTTCAGCGTTGGGTAGATAAATTAGGCATCGATAAAGTGCTTAATAAACGCGGTACGACATGGCGAAAACTAGACGACAGTCAAAAGCAAGCGGCTGATGCTAGTCTAGATAACGCCATTGATTTGCTCGTAGAAAATACCAGTATGATTAAGCGTCCGATAGTTGAAGGTGAGCTGACTGATAAAAATAAGAATATATTACTATGCGGCTTTGACGAAGCCGAGTTTGATAAAGTTTTTTCGTAAAAGAATACGGCTACCATCAATGAAGCCCGAGCTAAAAACCTCTTAGCTCGGGCTTTATAACACCTAAAAGAAACCAAATCACACTTGCGAGCCATATAAGCAAGACGTAAAAGCGAATTTGTTCAGCATTCCAATCTAGTGCAAACCATTCAATGAGGAAAAATGACTTCCACCCTTCTATCCATTTTGCGCCACCATAGCCAATAATCCACCAGCAATACAAGCTTTCTAAGATAAAAAGTAGACACCAGAGCCACAATGCCATGATTTACTCCTGCTACTCGGCCAATGATGAGCCTAAATCACGACTGATTAATGTACCAACCCCTTCGTTGGTGAAAATCTCTAACAGTGTGGCATGAGGCACGCGACCATCGACGATCACCGCGCTTTTTACGCCGCTACGTACCGCATCAAGTGCACATTGGATTTTGGGAATCATACCGCCTGAGATAGTGCCATCTTCAATGAGGCTGTCGACTTTCTTTGGCGTGAGTCCAGTCACGACTTCGCCGTCACGACCCAGCACACCTTTGATATTGGTTAGAAGCATGAGCTTTTCAGCTTGTAAAAATTCCGCTACTTTACCTGCAACCAAGTCGGCATTGATATTGTACGTATTGCCTTCGCTATCGACCCCAAGCGGCGCGATGACGGGAATGAAGTCAGAGGCAATGAGCATGTTAATCACGTCTTTGTTGACACTGACCACATCACCGACAAACCCTAAATCGACAGGCACAGCAATTCCATCTGCGCCAATTTTTTCCATCATCAGTTTTTTGGCTAGGATTAAATTGGCATCTTTACCCGTCAAACCGATAGCGCGGCCACCGTGCTTGTTGATTAAGCTAACAATAGATTTGTTGACGCTACCACCCAAGACCATCTCGACGATATCCATGGTGCTTTTATCGGTGACACGCATACCATCGATACGGTCTGACTGACGCCCCAACTCTTTTAATAAATTATCCACTTGTGGACCACCGCCATGCACGACCACGGGATGAATGCCAACGGTTTTTAACAAAACGATGTCGCGGGCAAATGAGCTCTCAAGCGCAGGATCCGTCATCGCATTGCCGCCGTATTTGACCACGATAAGCTTATCGACAAAGCGCTGGATATAAGGCAGCGCTGTGGTCAATACTTCAGCAGTGTTTTTGGCATCATCTAAATTAAGCGTCATTATAAACTCCTAAGTTATGGTATTAAAAAGTCATATTTTTATTTGACAGCAACTACTTTAACGGTAACTATTTTGCTCAAAACTATTCGGCAGGAATAGCGACAATTTGTTCCGCCAGTTTTTTATCAAATGGGAGACATAAAGCGGCAAATTTTGCTTGAATGTCACGTAAGTCTTCTATGCTATCACCAGCAAAGCGTGCGGTAAGATTGTGACTGGTATTTGATTGGCGGAGCACCCCAAAACCATGGTCGAAATCCAAACGCACGCCATCAATACAGCTCAGCTTTGTCCCCACTGGCAATAAGCATTTGGCTTGCTTGGACGTCATATATTGCCGACTCATCGAATAACGGCAAAGCGATGGCTGGCTAGTAGCTATCCAATGATCAGCAGAATCTTCTGCTACAGTCGCTTCTACGAGTTGGCGTAAATACTGACAAAATTTAGTCAGCTGTACGACGATAGCATCGTCTTTCTTAAGGGTTTTAGGCATCGGCAAATAATGATCCGCCGTACTGACCATAGCAGGCAATTGCTCTGTAATATCAGTCAGAGATTTCTTACCCTGAGCATCGTAAGCCGCTAGCCAATGCAGCAATCGCAAGGCCGCGTACATGGCGTCATCATAAATAATAAAACGGCTATCGTTAAATATGAAATGCCCTGACAATTCACCTGCAAAGACAATTTGACCAGCAGAATGCTGCATCTGTCGGCGCATAAAGCTGCTGCCCGTTTTACTGAGCACAGGTGTTGCGCCAAGCTCAGACAAGAGATTCGGTAGATGATGGGAGCATTTGATATCAAAAAGGATTTGAGAGGGCAGTTGTGAATGGACTGGGCCTTTAGAACACAGCGTTTCAGGGTGTTCAGTCAGCGCCACTTGCGCCAATAAATATAGCAAGTGATCGGGCGTGACAACTTTACCGCTATTATCGACGATCATTAAGCGATCGCCATCGCCATCAAAAGCGAGACCTATATCTGCTTGATGTTGACGCACACTTCGCTGTAATTGTTTAAGACGGTGTGGTTCAGTGGGATCAGGATTGCCAGAGGGAAAACTGCCATCTGCGATGTCATTAATCATGATGACCTGCTGGCAAAAATGCTCAAATAAACGCTGGGCGATATTACTGGTCGCCCCATGCATGCAGTCTATGACGACCACCACATCAAGGGTGCCAGATGGTTGTTGGTTATTTTTGAGAAGTGGTTTATTACAGGGATGGATTTGCTTAAAGACTTGAGCGATAGCCTCAATATAAGTCGCCTCAACTTGTGCATCGGATAAATTGAACGGTTGATTGCAAATAGACTTAGCAGTTGTATTTTTCAGCGTATTTTGAGCATCAACCTGTGTTTGAGCGTGATTGAGGTGGCAAGCATAGTTAGCCCGTGTTTTTTGCCAAAGCAACTGAATCTCTGCATGGCTCGGAGATTGATGGTTGACCAACCATTTGATACCTAAAATGTCTTTAGCAGAATGACTGGCGGTGACGATAATGCCATGACCCGAGTATTGCTCTGCCCAAAAAACCATCATGGGCGTAGTAACAAGACCTAATTGAATGACTTGTAAGCCATATCCAGTCAGTATATTAGCCAATCTCTGAGCGATAATATCACTACCGAGACGCACATCATAACCAAGCACAATGATGGTTCTTTTAAGGTCGATACTTGGTTTTGTTAGGCAGGCTTTGGCAGGAGCTGCGGTTGAGTTGCAATCTGCGACACTATAAAGCTGAGCAAATGCCTTGCCCAATGCCTGAATAAAGTCAGTGGTAAAATGCTGGCGTGAACCACGAATATCATAAGCACGAAATAAGCATTGCTGCGCAGCAAAAGACGGCATCGCTTATTCTCCTTATGGCGTGATTCACGTGCTGGTGATTTTGTGATGACTAAAATACAATTAAAATGGCAAATCAGTAATGATAACTAATTACTGGCGGCCTGAATGTCCAAAGCCGCCTGCACCGCGTGCACTGGTATCACTAAACTCTGACACCACTTCAAACTCAGGGCGGGCAACGGGTACGACGACATATTGTGCCATACGTTCCGCAGGATTCAACACAAAGTCTTCATTACTACGATTCCAAATACTGACCATCAGCTCACCTTGATAATCGGCATCAATTAAGCCAACTAAATTACCCAAGACGATACCGTGCTTATGACCAAGACCTGAGCGCGGTAAAATCATCCCTGCAAAGTTAGGGTCTTGGATATAAACCGCCAAACCAGTACCAATTAAATGTGTGGCACCTGCTTTAATCGTCAATGGCTCATCAATACAAGCGCGCAAGTCGATACCAGCGCTGCCATCAGTGGCGCGTGTCGGTAACGAGAACGCTTTATCTTCAGTAATTTTAGGGTTTAATACTTTAACTTGTACAGCTTGCATAACGCACTCACTTAACGGTTGGATAGTTTCTAAATAATATTGTTTGAACGTTGGCTATGTGATTATAGTATCAACACACTCGCCAAACCCAAGAATGACATAAAGCCGACGATATCCGTCACGGTGGTTAAGATAACCGAGGCGGATAGGGCAGGGTCAATATTCATGCGTTTTAGGAGCAGTGGAATACTAATACCTGAAACGTTAGCAGCAGTCATATTGATGGCAATGGCAAAACCAATGACGGCGCTAATTTTAATGTCATGAAACCATAGTTGGGCAATAATCGCCATGATTATCGCCCATATGATACCGTTTATCGCGCCAACCCACAGCTCTTTATTTAATAACCACAAACGGTTGGAACCACCGATTTGACCCATCGCCATACCGCGAATAACCACTGTCAGAGTTTGCGACCCAGCAATACCGCCCATACTCGCAACCACAGGCATGAGTATCGCCAGCGCCACCACTTTTGCCAGTACCGCCTCAAACTGACCAATCACAGCCGCAGCCAGTAAGGCGGTACACAGGTTAATGCCTAGCCAAATACTGCGGCTTTTGGCACTGGTTAAAATAGGCGCAAACAGCTCTTCATCTTGGCTGACACCCGCGAGGTTTTTCATGGTGCTATCGACATCATCTTGGATAATTTCCATGATGTCCTCGCCATTTAACTGACCGACCAACTCACCATGGCTATTAATAACGGGGGCAAAACGAATGTCCTCTGAGCGGAAAATCGCCGCGGCATCTTGGATGTCTAAGCGATCATTAATGGTGATGGCGTTATCAATCAATTCTGAGACTAAAGTAGTTTGATCATGTTTAATCAAATCGACCAAACTGAGCAGCCCGAGTAATTGTTGGCTTTGATCGACGACCAGCAGCTCTTGGCTTTCATCATCGAGCAAATCGTCATTTTCTCGTAGCCAGTTCTGTACTTCTGCAAGGGTGATATCATCCCTGATCTGAATGAGGTCAGGATCCATATAACGACCGACTTCCCAGTCAGCATAGGTATCGAGCTTATTGACCTGTACTCGGATGTCTTCATCCAAGGTTGCCATCACCGAGGTACGCACACTTTCGGTGACGGTGTCTAAAATCTCAGAGATGTCTTGCGCATCAAGGTCTTGGGTAAATAAGGAAATATCTTTCGATGAGACGTTTTCTAACAGCGGTTGGCGTGTATCAAACTCTAACTCGGCAAGCACTTCGCCTTTGATGTTTTCTGGTACTTGTGCCCAAATCAATAAGCGATTTTGGCTAGGGAACGATTCTAATAGGCTCGCAATCTCATATTTGGACTGCTTTTCTAAAAACTCAGTAATCGCCTCGTATGCCTTGTCAGCAACCAAACTTTGCAGGTATAGAAGCTTATATTCGCCGCTATACTCTGCTGGATTGTAATCTCCCTGTAGCGTAGATGGTCGTTCCTGATCAGGCATAGGGGTAGGCATAAAGGTTCCAAAGTTTTTAGAAAGTATAAATAATAACAAACACTAAGATGTCGAATAAGTGCTAATTTCTCATGTCGCTAACTGCTGATGCTATCAAGCGTTGAGCCTAACGCTAACGATTACCCAATAAAGCGCGAATATTAGCCAAGTATTCATCAGCAACGGCTTCTGGGTCTTTAGTCGCTTTTTTCTTTTTCGCCTTGGCTGGCCAGTCGATATGCTCTTCTGGTAACTCATCTAAGAAGCGCGATTCAGAAGTGACACGCATCTGACCGCCCGCACGGCGCTGAGTCGCTAACGTCAATGTCAGCTCTCGACGCGCACGAGTAATGCCGACATACATCAAGCGCCGTTCTTCTTCGACCGTCTCGCTTAGGATAGAGTTGCGGTGCGGTAGCATTTCTTCCTCAAGACCCATGATATACACAAAATCAAATTCCAAACCTTTTGCTGCATGCAAGGTCATCAAGTTAACCTTGTTGGTGTTTTCTTCTTCTTGCTGTTGCTCGAGCATATCCAGCAACACCAGCTTACGAATGATGGTATCAATGGTGCGATCTTCGTCTTCTTCGGCCCGATTAATCAGTGATTGAATACTAGTGTAGAGCATATCAATATTATCGATACGGTTTTTTTCTTGTTGCGGGGTTTTGGCGTCGCTACGCACAAAGTCGATATAACCCGTTTCATCAATCATTTGGCGGACGATAGGTACAGGGTCAGGATGCTGATCCAGCTCACGCGTATAATGTTCAATAAATTCACCGAACTCTTTTATCGTACCATAAGCCTTCGACGGTAAAACATGCGCGAGCCCTGCGTGTGTACAAGAAGCGAGTAGCGAGATGCTATGCTCTTGTGAAAATAAGCCTAACTTCTCTAGCGTTGCTGGCCCCATTCCACGCTTAGGCGTATTGATAATACGTAAAAACGCACTGTCGTCTTCAGGGTTCAGAATCAAACGCAGATAGCCCATGATGTCTTTAATTTCACTACGCGCAAAGAACGACTGACCACCCGATAATTTATAAGGCACTTGCAGTTGACGCAACTGCGCTTCTAGCATGCGCGCCTGAAAGTTACTGCGATAAAGAACGGCATATTGCTCCCACTCATTACCGAAACGCAGTTTATGAGTGACAATCTCTTTTGCCACACGCTCAGACTCATCATCATCATTGCGGCAGTTAATAATACGAATTTTTTCACCTTGACCTTTATCTGACCAGAGTTTCTTTTCAAATAAATGCTCGTTATTGGTAATAACGGCATTGGCAGAGGTCAAAATACGCGTGGTCGAGCGATAGTTTTGCTCAAGCATGACGATTTTGAGTTTTGGGAAATCTTCTTTGAGTAGCGCCATGTTTTCAGGTTTTGCACCGCGCCACGCATAGATTGATTGATCGTCATCGCCCACGACGGTAAAACGCCCTTGCGGTCCGACTAAGTATTTAATCATCTCATACTGGGCGGTGTTGGTATCTTGATATTCATCGACGAGCAAGTAACGAATACGGTTTTGCCATTTATCACGCAGCTCTCTGTTTTCACGTAATATCTTGGTTGGCAGGACAATCAAATCATCGAAATCAACGGCGTTATAAGCACGCAGATTGCGCTCGTATAATGCATACAAGGTCGCGAAGATCATGTCTTCTGGATCGTCTAAGGTTTCCATCGCCTTATCAGGTTCAATCAGATCGTTTTTCCAGTCAGAAATCATTTTAATGGCTTTACCGACCAATTCACGACTTTCAGCGCCGCTTAAATTGTCACGCATCATCAGCTCCATCAGTAAACGCTTACTGTCGTCGCTGTCCATGATGGAGAAGTTACCTTTGAGCGGGGTATGAATCAGCTCATAACGCAAAAACTGTAGCCCAAATTGGTGAAAGGTAGACACCGTCAGCCCGCGAGTTTTTTCACTCGGCAGCAATTTACTGACACGGGCTTTCATCTCGCGCGCCGCTTTATTGGTAAAGGTCACTGCGGTAATGCGCTCGGCTGGCATGTTGCATTCTTCGATTAGATACGCAATCTTGCGGGTAATCACCGATGTCTTACCGGAGCCGGCACCTGCTAGCACAAGCAATGGACCGGATACGTAGAGCATCGCTTCTTGTTGTTTGGGATTAAGTTGACTCATAAGGTGACCTGTAAGACAAAAGCAAAAAGAAAGCAAAAAAGGCGAGTGTTGATATCAAGCGTTGCTCAGTGAGATAAAAACGGCACGTATGAGGCAGATCGATAGCGCAAGACGGCAACATAGCATTATAGCTTGTTGCATCATATCGATATCAAAACATAGCGTCGATAAGGTTAATCAACCTATCCGCTAATCACGCTCATGACCATTAATATTTTGTGACAATTAATCAAGAGAGCCATCGTTAAAACAGCCGCTGATACTAGCATGCAATTAGGCGGGTTATTATAAAGCAAAAACCGTCACATTGGGGAGGAGTTCAAGGATCGGCACCCAGTAAAAAAGCGTTAATTTTTCGTGACTTATACTATATATACTAGCGTCCATTCAAAAATGTGGATTTGGGCTTAATATAAGGTAACGTCTATATCATAATTCATGGTAAAAAAAACATGTTTCTTTCACCTATAAAGTGACCGTTCAATACAGTTAAAAACTAGCTTTTAGGCACTGATATGCGTATAGTACGTAAATAATTTATGCCAGTTGTCTCGTCATTGTTGACCACGTGTAATGAGCTATTAAATCAATTAAATAAACTATCGAATATGATATTGATTTAATACGTTGATCTTACGTTGTTAGAAGATGCGTTAGGCGACCAGCCTTTCTCCGTTATATATCGGAGTATCTATAGTTGGTCATGTCTGACATCGTCGTCAATAAGCTTGATAATTGGTTATTACCAGCACAGTATCTATATGAGCCATTGAGTTATTAAGACCCAATGGCAGTTACTTTGTGTTTTCGTCTGCGTTATGCCAGTCGCTATTACCACTCTATAGTTTGTGAGTATGCGCGCTGCGCTTGACACTCGATTGGGTGAGGAGCACGTATTATCATGTCTGCTTTTAATTGGTCAGCCATTGCTTTTATCTTAGCCGCCATTGGGCTAGTGGTCTTTATGCTGGTTGTGCCGCGTTTGCTTGGCGGTCGCTCTCAGGGCTCACAAAAAGAAGAAGTATTTGAAGCGGGTGTTGTCGGAGCTGGCAACGCCCGTATTCGTTTGTCTGCCAAATTCTATTTGGTGGCAATCTTCTTCGTTATCTTTGATTTAGAAGCACTATATTTGTACGCTTATGCCGTTTCAGTACGTGAAGCAGGCTGGCTAGGCTTTGCCGCTGCCGCGATATTCATTACCATCTTGATTATAGGCTTGGTATACGAGCTCAGTCTGGGTGCGATGAATTGGGCACCATCGGACAAGCGCCGCAAGCAACCACGTCTATATGCAGCTCCGGCAGGTTTTAATTTGGCAGATATTACGCAGTTTGATGGCGTCGATGAGCTGATGGTCGATCCAACTGGCAAGATACCAGCCCAGTCTTCAGGGCAGATTAATGTCTCGAACAATATCGAGACCAACCGTCGTCATTTGCAAAATATCGATCATATTAATACTACTGGTAATGTGACTTCCATGGATTTTGCCACACCTGCGCAACAAGACAAAGTCAAATGCTAATCGCTTTTGACTGTCTTGTGGCACGTTACTGTAAAATGGTCGCCTATTAATAATAGAAGTTCAGGCGATAGCGGAAGCAAGATGATTGCTGCGCTTCGCCTAATATAAAGGTTGTATGTTATGAAATACACATTAACAAAAGCCAACCCTGATGCAGATGTCTATCCTGCACAGACCAGTCAAACGGTCAATGATCCAATCGAAGACGAAGTGAATAAAAACGTCTTTATGGGTCGTCTCGAAGACCTCGTCCATTCAACAGCAAACTGGGGGCGCAAGCACTCACTGTGGCCATTTAACTTTGGTACCTCTTGCTGTTATGTCGAATATGCCACCACCCTAACTGCCGTTCATGATTTGTCACGTTTTGGTGCCGAAGTTATTCGCGCGTCGCCCCGTCAGGCAGACGTGATGATCGTTGCTGGTACTTGCTTTGTTAAAATGGCACCGGTCATTCAGCGCCTTTATGAGCAAATGCTTGAGCCAAAATGGGTTATCTCGATGGGTGCCTGTGCCAATTCGGGCGGTATGTATGATATCTATTCGGTCGTGCAAGGCGTGGATAAAATTATTCCTGTTGATGTCTATGTGCCCGGTTGTCCGCCGCGTCCAGAAGCGTTGATCCAAGGCTTAATGTTGCTGCAAGAGTCGATTACTAAAGAGCGTCGCCCGCTAGGTATTCATGTCAATGATCAGGGTATCTATCAGCCACAAATGACGCCTGAGCGTGACCGTAAGCAAGCAGATCGTATCGCTGTGAAAAACTTGCGTAGCCCAGACAGTATTTAATCAGCGAGCCTGTAGCCAAGCTGCATGTGAGAAACAGCATATTAGGCATAAATTATTTGGCTATATCATGTTTTAGTTTGGCTCAATCATACACAATCCGTAAAAGTGCTCAGTACGCATATATTCATCGTAGTTCGCTTATGTTTAGCGTAGTTCAGTTATGATTAACATGGTTCAGTTATGATTAACATAGCTCGGTTAGGCTCAACATAGCTCAATGATTATTAATGAAGGAATACATCATTCATGGTCACGGTAGTTGAAAACATAGATCCTAATATTAAGCCTATTCCAGCGGTTATCACCGAGCTGGAGCAGAAGTATGCCGGTAAGTTTGTCGTGCAGCACACTGTGGATGAGATTCCAACGGTTTGGGTGGCACGTGCTGATTTGCTGGATATTCTTCTATACCTGCGTAAATTACCCCAGCCATACGTCATGCTATTTGACTTGTCAGCGATAGATGAGCGCTTACGCCAACATCGCCAAGGGTTGCCTGACAGTGACTTTACGGTGTTTTATCACCTAATGTCGCTTGAGCGTAATAGTGATGTGCGTATTAAAGTCGCGCTGAGTGAAGACGATGTCAATGTGCCGAGCGCCACCAATATTTGGCCAAATGCCAACTGGTATGAACGTGAAGTGTGGGACATGTTCGGTATTGTCTTTACCGGTCATCCGCATTTGACCCGTATCTTATTGCCAAAATACTGGGAAGGTCATCCATTGCGCAAAGAGTATCATGCGCGTGCGACTGAATTTACTCCGTATTTCTTGAACACCGCCAAGCAACAATACGAGCAAGAAAACTTGCGTTTTGTCCCAGAAGAATGGGGCATGAAACGCTCAGGTCGTGATGAAGACTTTATGTTCTTGAACATCGGTCCTAACCATCCCTCTGCTCACGGTGCTTTTAGACTTGTGCTGCAGCTTGATGGTGAAGAAGTTGTCGATTGTATCCCTGATATCGGCTATCACCATCGCGGCGCAGAGAAGATGGCTGAGCGTCAAACTTGGCACTCATTTATTCCGTATACCGACCGTATCGATTATCTCGGTGGTGTGATGAATGAGCTGCCGTACATCATGTCGGTCGAAAAGCTGGCTGGGATTACGATTCCACCGCGCGCTGAGACCATTCGCGTGATGATGAGCGAGTTTTTCCGTATTACCAATAACTTACTGTTCGTCGGTACGTTTATTCAGGATGCGGGCGGCATGACCCCGGTATTCTATATGTTTACCGATCGCCAAAAAGCCTATGACGTCATCGAAGCCGTGACTGGCTATCGTATGCATCCCGCTTGGTTCCGTATCGGCGGTACTGCTGCTGATCTACCACGTGGCTGGCAGCGTCTGGTTCGTGAGTTCTTGGATTGGATGCCAAAACGCTTGGACGAATATGTCAAAGCGGCATTGCAAAATAGCGTGCTCAAAGGTCGTACCCAAGGTGTTGCACAATATAATGCTAAGCAAGCACTTGCTTGGGGCGTGACGGGCGCTGGTCTGCGCGCGACAGGCGTTGACTTTGATTTGCGTAAAGCACGTCCATACATGGGCTATGAAAATTACGATTTTGAAGTGCCAGTCGGTTATAACGGTGACGCTTATGATCGCTGTATGGTCAAAGTCGAAGAGATGCGTCAGTCGCTACGTATTATTCGCCAGTGCATGGATAACATGCCACAAGGCCCTTACAAAGCCGATCATCCACTAGCGGTACCACCGCCAAAAGACCGTACCTTAAACGATATTGAAACCTTGATTAATCACTTTATCTCAGTATCTTGGGGTCCGGTGATGCCAGCGGGCGAGTGTACGACGATTGTAGAAGCGACCAAAGGTTTGAACAGCTATTACATCACCTCAGATAAGGCAACGATGAGCTATCGTACCCGTATTCGTACGCCGACATTTGCGCATTTGCAGCAGATGCCATCGGTGATTAATGGCTCGCTCGTCTCTGATGCCATCATGTATTTGGCATCGATTGATATTGTAATGGCTGACTGTGATCGTTAGTACTGTGATCGCTAGCACTTTAGTCTAATGCTTTGATCAGAAAATTATCGTTATTAAAGAAATACGTTTATCAATATATCATTGCCAAATGGCACACCAAAATGCTGATATCTTGCCATATAGCGACACTTATAAGACTGTCGCTATTAGCTGATAAAGCGTGATGAGTGAGGACAGATAGAAGACTATGAAAATTGTTTCCGACAAAATGCCAAAAGTAGATGTGGCAAGCATTCTCACTAGCGAGGAAATTGCGGCTATTCATGAGTTTATGCACCATTACCCACAAGCACGTGCTGCTTCGCTCGATGCGCTAAAGATTGTGCAAAAGCGCAACGGCTGGGTCGATGACGCACAAGTGAATGCCATTGCCAATATTCTAGACATTCCGATGTCAGATATGGACGGGGTTGCTACTTTCTTTAACCGTATTTATCGTCAGCCTGTCGGTCGCCACGTCATCCTTATCTGTGATTCAGTGGCTTGTTTTTTGACAGGCTATGAGGCGTTATCGTCTGAAATCAGATCGCAGCTGGGTATTGAGTATGGTCAGACAACGGCTGATGGTCGTTTTACGCTATTGCCAATTTGCTGCTTAGGTAACTGTGACAAAGGCCCTGCTGTGTTGATTGACGAAGACACGTATGGTCCTGTTCAGCCTGAAGAAGTCACGCAATTATTGGAGCTATACGCATGAGATTAACGCTTTCAGAGCAGATTGCTCAACGTAGTCAAGGCAAAGCACCTAGCCAGCTTAATGAGCAGCGCATTCCAATTTATGGCGATAAAGCCACAGCGACTAGCGAAACCAAACCATTAACATGGCGTCTAGCACATCATGATGCCGTACTAGATTTGACCACCTATGAGTCTTTAAAAGGCTTTGATGGCTTAAAGCAAGCTTTGGGTCAATCGCCTAAAGCAGTCGGTGACATGATTAAAGCTGCCAACGTCAGAGGTCGCGGCGGTGCAGGTTTCAATGCTGGTCTCAAGTGGACATTTATGTCACCGCCAGATGGTCTACCACGTTATCTCATCTGTAATGCAGATGAAATGGAGCCGGGCACCTTTAAAGACCGTCTATTAATGGAGCGCCTACCGTTTCAGCTGATTGAAGGTATGTTGATTACCGCTCATGCGATTGGTGCAACTGACGGGTATATCTTTATCCGTGGTGAATATATCTTAGCCGCCCAGCGTCTGGTCACTGCCATCGAAGAATGCTTGGCTAACAATCTCATGGGCAAGAATATTTTAGGCTCAGATTTTAGTTTTAATCTGCATGTGCATACTGGCGCTGGACGTTATATTTGCGGTGAAGAAACCGCATTGATTAATTGCTTAGAAGGTCGCCGTGCTAATCCACGTACCAAACCACCGTTTCCACAAATTTCTGGTGCATGGGGTCGTCCAACCGTTGTCAACAACGTTGAAACCTTGTGTAACATGCCAGCCATCCTAAACCATGGTGTTGAATGGTATCAGTCATTATCTAACATCAAAGGCAAGAGCCAGACACCGGGTACCAAACTGTTTGGCTGCTCAGGTTTAGTCAATGACCCAGGTCTGTGGGAGTTACCGTTTGGTTATACGGCACGCGAAATCATTGAAGATTTAGCGGGTGGTATGCAAGCAGGCAAAACACTGAAAGCTTGGCTACCGGGCGGTGCCTCTACTGACTTTTTAACCACTGAACATTTAGATGTGGTGGTGGATTTTGACACCATTCAAAAAGCAGGTAGCCGTATGGGTACTGGGCTAATTATGGTGGTGGATGAAGCACAAGATATGGTGCCACTCGTTCGTAATCTCGAGATTTTCTTCCAACGCGAATCCTGCGGTTGGTGTACGCCATGCCGTGACGGTCTGCCTTGGGGTGTCAAATTGCTTACCGCTATCAACGATGGCGAAGGGCAAGTGGGCGATGTAGAAAAACTAGAGGGCCTTACGCGTGACTTATGGATTGGTAAAACTTTCTGTGCACATGCGCCGGGTGCGATGGAACCACTGATGAGTGCGATTAAATATTTCCGTCCAGAGTTTGATCAAAAAATCGCGCAGGCGGTTGGTGTCGATGTCATTGATGCGGCAGCCAATCAACAGCCAGAAGTGAAATAAGGAGAGCGGCATGGCAGTCATACATATCGATGGAACCACTGTCGAAGTAGATAGCGCAGATAACTTGCTACAAGCCTGCTTATCACTCGGCATTGATGTGCCGTATTTTTGTTATCATCCAGCCCTTGGCTCAGTAGGGTCGTGCCGCCAGTGCGCGGTCAAGCAATTCCAAAACAAAGAAGATATGGAAGCAGGTCGCGGCCGTCTTGTGA
This sequence comes from Psychrobacter sp. PG1, assembly GCF_014897815.1. Taxonomy (GTDB): domain Bacteria; phylum Pseudomonadota; class Gammaproteobacteria; order Pseudomonadales; family Moraxellaceae; genus Psychrobacter. The sequence goes on along the minus strand of NZ_JABUZG010000015.1, from coordinate 15,738 downwards.
TGTCATGTATGGTCGCTCCTGGCGATGACATGTATATCTCTGTCACTGACGATGAAGCCAAAGCGTTTCGCAAGTCGATGGTTGAGCTACTGATGACCAACCATCCACATGATTGTCCAACCTGTGAAGAGGGCGGACATTGCCATTTGCAAGATATGACGTATATGTCAGGTCATAGCCGTCGTCGTTATCGCTTTACCAAACGCACGCATCATAACCAAGAGCTTGGCCCATTCATCGCGCATGAGATGAACCGCTGTATCGCTTGCTATCGCTGTGTCCGTTTTTATAAAGACTATGCAGGCGGCGAAGATTTGGGTGTTTATGGCTCAAACAACCGTGTTTATTTTGGCCGTGACAAAGATGGTCAGTTCGAAAGCGAATTCTCAGGCAACTTAACGGAAGTATGCCCAACGGGTGTCTTTACCGATAAAACGCACTCTGAGCGCTACAACCGTAAATGGGACATGCAGTATGCGCCAAGCATCTGTCATGGTTGCTCAGCAGGTTGTAACATCTCACCGGGTGAGCGTTATGGTGAATTACGCCGTATTGAAAACCGCTATAACGGTGAAGTAAACCGCTATTTCTTATGTGATCGTGGCCGCTTTGGTTATGGCTATGTCAATCGTGACGATCGCCCAACGCAAGCGCTTGAGCGTATCAACGATAAGCATGTCAAAATCAATATTGACTACGCACTCGATGAAACTATTAAGCGTATCAAAGACAAAAAAGTCATCGGTATTGGCTCACCGCGTGCCAGTTTAGAAACCAACTTTGCACTAAAAAACCTCGTTGGCTTTGATAAGTTTTCAACAGGTCTCAATCATCAGCAGCAAGCATTGGTTAATAAATGCATCGAAGTATTGAGTACTGATGGCATTTATAACCCAAGCATGACTGATATCGAAAGTTATGATGCGGTATTGGTATTGGGTGAAGATATCACTCAAACCTCATCACGTGTCGCGCTGTCAGTACGTCAAGCCGCAAAAAACGAAGGCCTGAAAATGGCAGCGGCATTGCAAACGCAGTCTTGGCTTGCAGAACCGGTTAAACGTATTGCTCAAGATGCGTTAAGCCCAGTTTATGTCATCGACGTGGTGCAAACTAAGCTAGAAGACATCAGTAAAGTGAGTGTGGTTGCAACGCCTGAAGACATCACTAAACTTGGCTTTAAAGTCGCTGATGAGATTACCAATTTCGCTGATGATTTATCAGAAATCGCAGATCCACAAGCAGCTGAGCAAGATGTCGATACTGCTACTAGTACTAATGCCAGTACTGAGACTGACGGTATGCAAGCATTAGCGAAGCAAATTGCTTATGACTTGATTCAAGCGGACAAGCCATTGGTTATCTCGGGTAGTAGCTTATCTTCTACCGCATTGATCGAAGCAGCGGCGCAGATTACTCAAGCATTGACCCAAAAACGCTCAGCCATTAAATCGACTGAACAGCAGCAAGTGGACACGTATAATGCTCAAGTCCGTGATGAGCAAGCGCAAATAGAAGATAAAGAGCTATCCGCTAAACCAAACAAACCTGAAACTGGTGTTGATACAGAAACGCAAGACAATGTAGAACGCGCTCCTGCTAAAAAACTTGAACTGAAAGAAGTAAATAATAAATATCAGGCACAAGCAGGTATTTACCTAACGGTTACCGATGCCAATAGCATGGGTGTTTGCATGCTTGGCGGTCAATCAGTCGAAGAGCTACTGGCGACTGATTTCGATGTGGTGATTGTCGCTGAAAATCAGCTGACTGATGCCATTGATGCCAGTAAGTTGACTCAACTATTAGCCGACAAAACCGTCATTGCGCTAGATCATCAGTTGCTTGATTGGCATAAAGACGTCGATATTGTGTTACCTGCGGCAAGCTTTGCAGAAGCAGACGGTACGTTGATATCGGCTGAAGGTCGTGCACAGCGTTTCTTCCAAGTTTACGACAACGAATACTACCATCCAATGAGCAGTATTAAAGAGGGCTGGCGCTGGTTACATGCAGTGCATAGCAGCATCGAGGGTCGTGATGTTGATTGGACGCAGCTAGATGACGTTATCAATGCATTGATCGCCACGCATCCTAAACTTGCAGGTATCAAAGGCGCTGCGCCTGATGCTGATTACCGTATAACGGGTCTGAAAATCGCGCGTCAACCGCGTCGTTATTCAGGTCGTACTGCTATGCGTGCGCCAATCTCAGTGCACGAGCCAATGCAGCCAAAAGATTTGGACACTGGTCTAACTTTCTCAATGGAAGGTTATAGCGGTAAAGAAACGCCAAGCTCGATGATTCCTTTTGCCAATGCGGCAGGTTGGAACTCACCGCAAGCATGGAACAAATACCAAGACAAAGTCGGTGGTCATCTGAAAAATGGTGATCCAGGTGTGCGTTTGTTCGATCAGCTAGAGCGCCTAGCTACTCGTCAATATGTGGCGCCAGAAGCGATGTCTTCGAATACAACTGACTTGCAGCAAGGTCAAGCGAAACTGGTGCCTATCCATAATATTTATGCCAGCTCTATGATGGCGTCACGTAGCCCAGTGGTTGCGGAGCAACTGCCTGTTGCTGCATGGCGTATCGGGATGGATGATGCTAAGGACTGGAACATCGCTAATGGCGATTACTTAGCGATTGAAATCGATAAGCAACAAATCACCTTGCCAGTACAGATTGTCGGTTATTTGGCAGAAGGCTGTATCGGTTACCCAGTTGGGCAGGTGAGTATTATTCATCCATCAATGCCAGCGTCGGTTCGCAAAGTGGATGCACCAGTGACGATGATGGGTAGCATGGCTAACGATATGATGAACAATAACGATGCTGCGCAAATGAACACAGCACCGACCACCACACAGGAGGTGTAATATGCAAGTTACCCGTATTATCCCTGATGTGCCAAGCTTCTTGGCTGGTAGCATGAGCTTTGATGCTTGGTCCATTTTATTTATGGTCGGGCAATCACTGGTCATCTTCTTGGTCGTGGTTATGGTTGCCGCTATGATGATTGTCTATGAGCGCCGTATGCTAGCTTTGTGGCAGGATCGTTACGGTCCAAACCGCGTCGGACCCTTTGGTTCGTTGCAACTAGTCGCGGATATGCTCAAAATCTTCTTTAAAGAAGATTGGACACCAAACTTTACCGATAAGTTTATGTTTACGTTGGCACCTGCGGTCGCTATGTTTACCGCATTGGCCTCATTTGCCATTATTCCTATCTCGCCGACGCTTGGCGTGGCTGATTGGGATATCGGTATTCTGTTCTTCTTTGCGATGGCAGGTATTGCCGTCTATGCAGTGATGTTCGGTGGTTGGGCCTCTGCTAACAAATTCTCGCTACTGGGTGGTTTGCGCTCTGCTGCACAAACGATCAGTTATGAAGTCTTCTTGGGCTTATCACTGATGGGCGTAGTCGCATTGACAGGCTCATTTAACTTGCGCGCCATTGTTGAGGCGCAAATCGACGGCTGGTATATCATTCCGCAGTTTTTTGGCTTTTTGACATTTGTGGTAGCTGGCGTGGCAGTAACGCACAGACATCCATTTGATCAGCCAGAAGCAGAGCAAGAGCTGGCTGAAGGCTATCATGTTGAATATTCTGGCATGAAATTCGGTATGTTCTTTATCGGAGAATATGTCAACGTTGTACTGATTTCTGCCTTGATGACGTGCTTATTCTTTGGTGGTTGGCTTGCACCTTTTAATTTAGATATTCCATTTATTCCACCAGCTTTTTGGTTCATGATTAAAACGCTGTTCTTTATGACCATGTTTATTTTGGCTCGAGGCTCACTCATGCGTCCGCGTTATGATCAAGTGATGAACTTTGGCTGGAAAGTTTGTCTGCCAGTAACGCTGATTAATCTGTTGGTTACTGCTGCGGTCATTTTGATCTTTTCCCCAACGTTGTAGTCATCACTAGCCATCATTGATGAACTAGGGTAAAGCTGATAAGGATAATAATCCCATGTTTACTACCATAAAAAAGACCGTCATTGGACTATTTACCATTGTCCGCAGCATGTGGATGGTCAATAGTCATGCGCTCAGACCGCGTGACACCATCCTTTATCCTGAGGTGCCGGTACCTGTGCCGCCGCGTTTTCGTGGACGTATTGTTCTAACGCGTGACCCTGATGGAGACGAGCGCTGTGTGGCTTGTAACTTGTGTGCGGTGGCATGCCCGGTAGGGTGTATCTCCTTACAAAAAGCGGAACGTGAAGACGGTCGTTGGTATCCAGAGTTCTTTCGAATTAACTTTTCGCGCTGTATTTTTTGTGGATTGTGTGAAGAGGCGTGTCCAACGACAGCCATTCAAATGACGCCTGACTTTGAGTTGGGTGAATATAAGCGCCAAGATTTGGTCTATGAAAAAGAGCATTTGCTCATTTCAGGGCCGGGTAAATATCCTGATTATAACTATTATCGTGTGACGGGTATGGCGGTAGCGGACAAACCAAAAGGCGCAGCACAAAACGAAGCTGCACCGATTGATCTAAGGAGCTTGCTACCATGATGAATATTTTGAACCATCCTGAACTGGCTGGATTTTATTCGCTTGCAGCAGTGGCCATATTTGCCAGTCTGCGCGTCGTGACTCAAGCCAATCCAGTGCATGCTATCTTATCGATGATTGTGTCATTACTGGCAATCGCAGGGATATTTTTTGTACTAGGCGCGCCATTTGCTGGTGCGTTAGAGATTGTCGTCTATGCCGGCGCCATTATGGTGCTGTTTGTTTTTGTCATCATGATGCTGAACTTAGGTATGAGCAATGATGAGCGTGAAGAGCGCTGGCTTGATGCGGGCACTTGGGCGCTACCGACAGGATTGACGATTATTATCGCGGTTGTGCTGTATGCGATGATTGGTATGGGTCATGACGAAGCGGCAATGATTGGTGGCTCGACAATATCTGCCAAAGCAGTGGGTACGGTGCTATTTACTAAATATGTGATGTTGATAGAAGTGGCTGCATTGCTACTATTGGCAGCCTTAGTCGCCGCTTATCATTTGGGTAAAGAGTCTATCGCTGATGAGGTTACTGTTAATGCAAACCACAGTAATGATAGTCAAGCATCTAATGCTAATGTCGCAAGTATCAAACACTACGATAATCACGGCATGCCTATAGATGCTGACGCGGCGAAAATGGCAGAACCTTACGAATATAAAGATGTTGACCCGCATGACTATGTAAGTATGAATGCAGGTACGCAGCTGGGTGTGAATAAAGTCACGCGCAAGGAGTCAGACTAATGGTACTAGCAGCGAGCGTGGCACAAGATGTGTCAAACGTGCCGTTTGCCCACGAGGTAGCAGGCTTAGTACAGCCAGTTGCTGAGGCGCAGAATGTACTGGGCATGATACCCATGAGCCATGGACTGATTTTGGCAGGTATCTTATTTGCCATTGGTCTGTGCGGCGTCATGGTACGACGTAATTTCCTATTTACGCTAATGAGCCTTGAGATCATGATGAATGCAACAGCATTAGCATTTGTGGTGGCAGGTAGTCGTTGGGTCGATCCAGATGGACAGATTATGTTTATCTTTATTTTGACCTTGGCAGCAGCAGAGGCCGCCATTGGTTTGGCAATATTATTGCGGTTTTATCATCAGCGTGGGCATCTCGATGTCGATAGCGCCAATGAGATGAAAGGATGATGTCATGAGTTTATTACCATTAACCTTTATATTCCCGCTCGTTGGCTTTTTGATTTTGGCCTTTATGCGCGACAAGCTAACAGAGCAGGTGGCAGCGATTGTCGGTGTCGGTAGTATGCTGTTATCAGCACTATGCACGCTAATCGTTAGTTATACTTTTTTAACCAATAATCCAGCAGGAACGGTCATAGAGATTCCGCTTTGGACATGGTTCCAAGTCGGGGATTTTGCCCCAAGTTTCGGTCTGAGCTTTGATGGTTTGGCACTGACGATGACGGGTGTCATCACTGGGATTGGCTTTTTAATCCATCTCTTTGCCGCTTGGTATATGAAAGGCGACACTGGATTTGCCCGCTTCTTTAGCTATATGAACTTGTTCGTCGCCAGCATGTTATTGCTAGTCTTGGCAGATAACTTGTTCTTGCTTTATCTTGGCTGGGAAGGCGTTGGTATCTGTTCGTACTTACTGATCGGTTTTTATTACCATGACCGCGCCAATGGTCTTGCAGCGATGAAAGCCTTTACGGTGACGCGCGTGGGTGATGTATTCTTAGCGTTTGGTTTGTTTTTATTATTCCGTGAATTCGGCACGCTTAATATTCAAGAGATTATTACGCGCGCGCCAGAAGTATTCGATATCAACAATCCAACGATGATGTTGACCACCATGATGTTGGTTGGCGGCGCAATGGGTAAATCAGCGCAACTACCACTACATACATGGCTTGCTGATGCGATGGCAGGTCCGACGCCAGTATCAGCGCTTATTCACGCGGCAACGATGGTCACGGCAGGGGTTTATTTAATTGCGCGCTTACATCCATTGTTTGAGCTGACGCCTGGTATTTTATTATATTGGGTCGGCGGCGTAGGGGCGTTGACCTTAGTTGTTGCTGGATTCTGTGCACTGGCACAAACCGACATCAAACGTATTCTTGCATACTCAACCATGAGCCAAATTGGCTATATGTTCTTAGCACTCGGCGTTGGCGCGTGGCAAGGCGCAATCTTCCATCTGATGACCCATGCTTTCTTTAAAGCCTTGTTATTCTTATCATCAGGTGCAGTCATTCTTGCGGTACACCATGAGCAAAACATCTTTAAGATGGGCGGTCTACGTAAAAAGATACCGTTGGTATTCTGGTGTTATATCGTCGGTGGCGGTGCATTGGCAGCGATACCTTGGGTTACCGTTGGCTTTTATTCTAAAGAAGCGATTCTTTGGGAGAGTTATGCCACCGGTCATATGGTCTTATTCTATATGGGTGTATTCGGTGCTTTCTTAACCGCACTTTATACTTTCCGTATGATTTGGATTATCTTCTTTGGTGAAGAAAAGACGCACGCGCATAAGTTATCTGGTGTGTCGTATTGGCTGCCACTTAGTGTATTGCTCGTATTATCAACGGCAGTGGGTGCATTTATCACTCCGCCATTACAAGGCGTCTTGCCAGAGAGTGTTGGGCATTTATTGGAAGTCGCTGGTCAAGCGCATGGTAAGCATACGGCTGAGTTTATCGCCATGGGTGCGATGCTGGCTGGTCTAATAATAGCGGCGCTATTATATGTGGTGGATAAAGGTCGCATGCTCACCCGCTTTAAGCGCTCACGTGTTGGTGGGGCGCTATATCACTGGTGTTATCATGGTCTAGGTTTTGATGCGCTATACGATATAATTTTTGTAAAACCCTTTTTGTTCATCGGCCGCTTATTTAAAGCCGACCCTATCGATAAAGCGTGGCTCGTCTTACCTAAGCTGGCATCTGCTGGTAATAAGGTATTGTCTGCGACGCAAACTGGGTCACTTCGAGGTTACGCTGCAAGCTTTGGCTTGGGCATGGCTGTATTACTAGTGCTGGTAATGATGACGGTGGTATAAGATGATTGAGTTACAACAAACGTGGATGCTACCAGTATTAATTGCAATTCCCTTTATTGCTGGGTTGTTATGTTGGTTGGTCGAGCGCTTTAATAAACGTCTGCCGCGATGGATTGCTCTAATCGGTATGACGTTGACCTTTGTATTGTCGCTAGTGCTGTGGCAATACGGTGACTTTAGTGGCATGAGTAAACAAGTCATTGCGCCAGACGCTGCTGTGCCTTGGGTCGCTGAATTTAGTGTGCCATGGATACCGAGCTTTGGCATTAGCTTCCATTTAGCGATGGATGGCTTGTCACTGATGATGGTGGCGTTAACAGGGTTGCTTGGTATTGCTGCAGTGGCTTGTTCGTGGAATGAGATTCAGCGTCGAGTCGGCTTTTTCCATCTCAACCTTTTGTGGAGCTTGGGCGGCGTCATTGGTGTGTTCTTAGCCATTGATCTGTTCTTGTTCTTCTTCTTTTGGGAGATGATGCTGGTTCCTATCTACTTCTTGATCGCTATTTGGGGTCATGATGTGGTTGGCAAAACCAAGGAATACGCAGCGACTAAGTTCTTTATTTATACTCAAGCGTCTGGGCTTATTATGCTGGTCGGTATTTTGATATTGGTCATTATCAGCTACGCTCAAAAAGGGGTGGTGAGCTTTAACTATAATGATTTACTCGGTACGTCACTTGGCGGCTGGGAATATCCGATCATGTTGTGCTTCTTTATTGGCTTTGCCGTTAAGTTGCCCATTATTCCGTTCCACGGCTGGTTGCCAGATGCGCATGCGCAAGCACCAACGGCAGGTTCGGTGGATTTGGCAGGGGTTTTGATTAAAACCGCCGCTTATGGCTTGATTCGTTTTGTCTTGCCATTATTTCCAGCAGCATCACAAGATTTTGCGCCGATTGCGATGACCTTGGGTACCATTGGTATCTTCTACGGTGCATGGCTAGCCTTTATGCAGACCGATATGAAGCGTTTGCTCGCTTATACCAGTATTTCGCACATGGGCTTTGTGGTATTAGCAATTTATGCTGGAACCTTACTCAGCTTGCAAGGTCTGATGATTCAGATGTTAGCGCATGGTTTAAGCTCAGCAGCGCTATTCATCATGGCAGGGCAGTTATATGAGCGTCTACATACGCGTGATTTAACCTTGATGGGTGGTATGTGGGGTCAGTTCCGTTACTACGCACCGATACTGATGTTCTTCTGTGCGGCATTGCTCGGTATTCCGGGGACAGGTAACTTCATCGGCGAGTTCATGATTTTATTTGGTGCCTTTGCTCAGTATCCAGTGTTTGTGGTCTTTGCAACATTCAGTCTGGTACTAGCAGGGCTATACTCGCTTATTTTGATTCACCGTGCACTATTTGGCAAAAACAATATCGAAGCAGTCGCCATGCAAGAAACCAAAGCACATGGTTTGCCTACGCGTCCATTAAAAGACTTGGGCAAGCGTGAGCTGTCATTGTTATTGATGCTCGCTGCAGGCTTAGTATGGCTTGGTCTATATCCACAGCCGTTCCTTGATACTTCAAGTCATGCGATGCAGTGGATCAATAATGCATATATATACAGTCAAGTCACACAAGTAGATGCGTCGCAACTGCTTGATGCAATGGAGGCACGTTAAGTCATGAATGATATTACGATGAATGATTTGATGGGATTGTTGCCTTATGCGCCAATCATTGCCGTTGTTATTACGGTATTGGTGGTCATGATTGCCATCGCAATTAAACGCTCACATATGGTGACTGGTACGATAACGGTCGTCGGCTTAAATATTGGTCTGTTTACCCTCATTGGGCAAATGACAGGTATGGTGAATAGCGGTACTCTCGTGCCAAATGCTGAGCAGTTATTCGTTATTGATAACTTTGCTCAGTTTAATATGGTGATTATTTTTATCTGTGCATTGGCTTGCTGTACGCTCTCTTATGCGTATTTAGCCAACCTCAAGGATAATAAAGAAGAGCTATATTTGCTCATGTTGCTATCGACGATTGGTGCTTTACTGATGGTCAGTGCTCAGCATTTAGCGTCATTCTTTATGAGCTTAGAGATGCTGTCTATACCGCTATACGGCATGCTGTCATATACCTATATGCGCAACCGCTCGCTCGAATCGGGTCTGAAATACTTGGTGCTGTCAGCGACGGCATCGGCGACATTGCTCATGGGTATGGCATTTATCTACGCCGAAGTAGGCTCGCTCGCCTTTAAGCCAATCAGTATGGTATTAGGTGATGTTTTTGAGTCGCCACTACTGATACTTGGTGCGGCGATGATGATGTTTGGTATCGCCTTCAAACTCTCTGCTGCGCCGTTTCATATGTGGACACCAGATGTTTACGAAGGCGCTCCAGCACCAATCGCTACCTTTTTAGCATCGGTATCAAAAGTAGCTATGATGGGCTTGGCGGTTCGTTTCTTAATCGATACGTCTTTATTGGCCTTACCATCGGTGCAAATGCTGTTAATGGTCATGGCAACTTTATCTATCTTAGTCGGTAACTTATTAGCAGTACGTCAAACCAGCCTCAAACGCCTATTGGGTTATTCATCCATTGCCCATATGGGTTATGTGTTGATTGTCATCGTCAGTATCGGCGCGGCAGCGGATAGTATCTCTAGTATGTATATGGCGGTTTATGCATTAACCTCTATCGGTGCCTTTGGCGTTGTAACCTTGATGTCGAGCCCTTATCGTTTATCTGGTGAGGCTGATGAGTTGACTCACTATCAAGGTCTGTTTTGGCGTCGTCCCGTATTGACTGCAGTTATGACTATTATGATGTTGTCATTGGCAGGCATTCCGTTGACGGCTGGCTTTATTACCAAGCTATTTGCGATATTGGCAGCGGTACAAGGAACCAACTGGTTCTTGGCAGCGATGATTATCTTGGGTAGTGCGATCGGCTTATTCTATTATTTACGTGTGATGCTCACCCTCTTTAAACGTCCTAAACAGTTCATTGAGTTTGACGTTTCTAGCCAATGGGCGATGCGTACTGGCGGGATTATGGTTATTGCGGTAACTGCGATGATTATCTTCTTTGGTATTTTGCCAAACAGCATGATTGAATGGGCAAGTCTGGCACGTATTTGGTAAATAGCAAAAGGGTAAGTAGGGGTATACTGATACCGCTGCTTATCTGTTATTACGGTCAGAAACCCAAGATGCGCCAGCTTTATGATAAGCTTGGCGCATCTTTTATTGTGTGTCGTTCAAAGTTTTGATAAAAATAATGATTACTAAAAAGTGAGTCGATAATTCTTATGAGTGATAATATTCAGGCAGTAACCGTGCTTAGTAAGACCACGTGGACGCCAAATCTATTTAGCTTCACTGTCAGCCGTCCTGATAGCTTTAAGTTTACTGCGGGTCAATTTGTGCGTTTGGGCGTCAATCCCAGTCAATTAAAATATTATAAACAGCAGCGTGCAGCAGGTAATGCCATTGCTAATGAAGAACAGAATGAAAAACTAAACGAAGACATCTTTCGGGCTTATTCCATCGTTTCTTCACCTTTTGATGAGGTGCTAGAGTTCTTCTCTATCGTAATTCCTGATGGCGCATTTACGTCGCAGTTGCAGCATTTAGAAGTGGGCGATGAGCTGCTGCTTAATACCATGCCGTTTGGTTTTTTGACGTTAGCACGTTATCAAAAGCCTTTACCAAAAGATTTATGGCTGCTCGCGACTGGAACGGGCTTGGCACCATTTTTATCAATGTTACAAGATTTGCAGACGTGGGAAGATTACGAGCACATCATCTTGGCTTATAGTGCGCGCTCGATAGAAGAGCTTGCCTATATCGACAAGATTGAAAGTTTGCAAGAAGACTTTGGTTCTTTGGTTGAAAATCCTGCAAAACTAATCTTTATTCCTATCGTTACCCGTGAACCTGTCGAAGGCGCCCTGACAGAGCGTCTGCCCAAGCTGCTGCTAGATGGTACGCTGCAAGCGCGAGCGGGCATCGCCTTGGATGTTGATAGCACGCACGTCATGTTATGTGGCAATCCAGACATGGTGGAAGATACCAAAGAAGCGCTCAAGACTTTAGGTTTGGTGATGAATCGTCGCGGCGAGGGCAATATTGCGGTAGAAAATTACTGGTAGTTGCATGATTGATGACGGCACGCTTTAGAAGCCATTGAAAATTTTCTTGATAAAAAAGCGCTGACGCTAAAAGACAATAATAGTCTCTAAGTGTCAGCGCTTTTTTGCTAAGTAAAAAACGTCATTTGTATACTGAGGGGTTTATACCTGACTCGGCTCGGTCGCATCATCTATTGGGTTAATAGGGCCTTGCATCAGCTCAGGCTCATCATCATCGCCGATAATATCTTCGCTACTGCTGGCAGCCAATAAATCACGATAATTGATTTGAGTTTTTAAAATCATTTGCTCTTCTTCAAGCTCGCCATAGTTGACTTGAACTTTATGCAAAGTGCTCATGATTTTTTTGTTCTTTTTTAACCAGCGATTGATATCAAGGTAGATAACCTCGTCTTTTGCACGGGCGATATTGATATAAGAGAGAATAAAGCCTAAAGGGTCTTTTTTCAGAATAGTGTGATAAAACCAAATAAACAGTTTGATACCTTGGCGCTTAATAAACGACTCACAACGTAGATTTAGCACATCAGTATAAGTCTGTTGACCAAAGACAAATCGCTGGACGTTACGATCGAGCTGTACATGAATCAAACTAAAATTACTCGCCACCTCTGCATAAATGCCACCAGCGTCGACCGTACAGTATAAGCGAAACCAGTCATCATGCATCTCAACACGTAACTCTAAGATGGCTTTTACATTATCAGTGACGAACTTCTGCAGCGCATCATTGACATAGATCTGTGCTACTGGCAGCGACAACTCATCTTCGAATTTATCAGTTGTTCTATGATATATCTGTTTGATTGATTGGGTAAGGCGCTCCCAACCATCGCTAAATGATTCGTCGAAACGATAGCCCATATTTTCAAAAAATTCATCAAAATTGTCTGAATTATCCCTGTTATCAAAATCACTCAAACTTATTATCCTTATAATTATAGGGGAGGTAGCTGACTCAATGGCATAAAGAGCGACTGATTAAAAAATGACAGACAGACTGTTCTCTAATGAAAGCTGGCGAGTGGTCATTACATGCGTTTTTGCTAAATCAGCTCTGTCTATTTACGCCTGTTTAACCTGCCCTTCAGCTCTGTCTATTTACGCCTGTTTAACCTGCCCTAATGACACAAAAATTATAAAACAGTATATAACAAATATGATGGCTTCAAAATGGACACATGGGTTTTGTCGCAAATCATTTAATTGGCAATGCTTATATGTTCAAAATACGGTCTAGCGATGACATACCGGCATTAGTGTTATATCATTTTTGCTGGTTCCGCTTGTCAATAAATTGACCAAAGGAGATAAATAATGTGTGAGTGGATTAAAATGAGTCGGCAACGGTTGTGCTAGCGACAGAATTCTATGTCATGTTATGATAGCGCCAGCATAAATCCTGCCCATTATCATAACGCTTATTACTTGCTGTCTTGTATTTATAAGCTCATATTCATAAGCTGAGACCCATTGTGGCCTATATCAAAGATTCACAAAGCTATCATTTTTCCGCGCAAGCACCTAAGCGGGATGTTAGTTTACCGGTGGCCATCGTTATCGCTGTGGCCGTACACGCCATTATTATTTTTGGTATTGGCTTTTCGATGGGCAAAGATCCTGCAGCAATGATGCAAGATGTGGCAAAAGCGCTAACTGACAATATGCAGCCAAATGAAGACGCTCACTTTATTGCTAATGCTTCCCAAGAAGGTGGCGGCACAGTGGAGGAGCAATTAAGACAAGAGAACGACCAAATCAGCCCATTGTCTGCTGAGCAAATAAGTGAGACGCAAGATGTGATTAGCCTGCAGCGTCAAGTCCGCCAGCAGCATTACCAAGAAAGCTATCTGCGTACCACCTTAAGCTGGCGTCAAGCGAGCGTGGAGTCTGATAATGATAGCAAGCAAGCACAAGATGATATGATGGCGCAAGAAGAGCGTCTGCGCAAACAAATTGCTACTTTAGAGACACAGCTGTCTCAACGTCAGCAAGTCTATGCAACCAAATCAAAAGTCGTGACGGTCGATAGCAACTCGACGACGCGTGGTGCCGCGGCTGATTATATTAATACTTTCCGTGAGCATGTCGAACGCATTGGGAATTTGCATTATCCCATGCAGGCACGGGCTCAAGGTATCACGGGCGAAGTGCGCCTTATGGTCATCATCAGTAGTGATGGTAATATTAAAGCCATACGTCTGCTTGAAAGCTCCAACTCCACATTACTAGATGAAGCAGCAAAGCAATCAGTACGCCAAGCAGCGCCCTTTGGTAAATTCACCAAAGACATGGAAGATATTGTTGAGCTGCGTTTGATACGTACCTATCGTTACAGCGATAAAGTGGATGTTACTTATTAGGGCGAATTCAATATATAGATGATGAGCGTTAGCTACGCTGCAAACAGATAAGATACCAATATTTATAACAAACGAATACCACACACCGCTATAAAATAAAGAGTCAGTATGGAATTTTTAGGTTTTACAATAGATGTTGCCAACTTAACCAGTAACGCATTAAGCTTGGTCATTAAAGTTGCGCTAGCGATATTAATATTCGTCGTAGGTCGCTGGCTTGCCAAAAAGGCAGTTACCGTTGCTCACAAAATGATGTTGCGTAGTCGCTTAGATGACACCGTTGCGAACTTTTTAGGTCGCCTAATTTATGGGGTGCTACTGGTCGTGGTTGCGTTGGCTGCCTTGAGTAAGGTTGGCGTACAGACCACCTCAGTCGTCGCTATATTGGGCGGTGCTGCAGTAGCCATTGGTCTGTCACTAAAAGATCAGTTGTCTAACTTTGCTGCTGGCATCATGATTGTGACGTTTCGCCCCTTTGTGCGCGGCGATTATGTGCAAATCAGCAGCTACACAGGGACCGTAACAGAAATCACTTTGGTCAATACCCACCTAACGACGATAAACAATCACGATATTATCATCCCAAATAGTGATATTACGACTTCAGCCGTGACGAACTATACGGCGCTACCCAACCGCCGTGTCGATATCACGGTTGGTATTGGCTATGATGCCGATATCAAAACTGCCAAAAATGTGATGCTGAATTTGGCAAAAAATAATCCGTTGGCCTTTACTGACCCTGAACCTATCGTACGCGTCACCAATTTGGGTGATAACTCGGTAGACTTGACGCTAAATATTTGGACAACCAATGCTGACTGGTGGACAATGCAGTGTGATTTGCTGGAGCAATTCAAATACGCCTTAGATGATGAAAAAATCGACATTCCATTCCCGCAGCGTAATGTCCATGTTAAAGGACTGGATCAGATGATTAATCAGATGAGTCAAGCACAAAAGCTACCGATGACCAAAGACTAGTCGCTAAAAAATATGAATTAAGTATAAGGGTTTGGAAGGCTGAGACCGGCTAAAACCTCAATTTCAAACCGTTCCATCTCATCTTGCTCGGCTTGTCCAAGCTCATGATCAAAACCCAATAAGTGCAGCACACCATGTATCAGTAAATGGCTAATGTGCTGTGCGGTTGTCTTTTCTTGCTCTGCAGCCTCACGTACTATGACGCCATGACAGATGACCAGCTCACCGAGAGGTAGCGTTGGCATCAGCTCAATAATTGCGGCTGGCAGATCACTTGGATAAGATAAAATGTTGGTCGCATAATCCTTACCGCGTGCTTCCAAATTTAATGCCTGACCCTCGATTTCATCGGTAATGTATATGTCTAATACTTTAGATTTTTCTTGCCATAGCTCAGGGTCGATATCTACAAAATAGGGTAGCGTTAGACCTTCTTTAATGCGCTCATCGATATAATCCAACGCTGCCATCATCACAGACTGTAAGTGCTTACGATCATAAAAAGTGTCTAGTATGTCATCATCAATACTACTGGTGGCACTGATATCAAGTGCTGCCAAACTGGCATCATCGCCAGCACGCTCATTTGTATCATGGTTGTCAAAACTGTTGTTACCCTTCTCTTGGCTCATGCCATTATCCTTTTACTTTATTGTAAGATGGTGTGCTTTATTATCTCCTAGATTCAAATAAGAAGTGCAACGTTTTAAAAGAA
>NZ_JABUZG010000006.1 GCF_014897815.1 Psychrobacter sp. PG1 | reverse complement strand
TAAAAATGGCTAAAAATGGCTAAATTTTGCCAAAAATCGTCAAATAGTTTCTTAATATCTCGATATTATTTGCGCTACTTTCCTTGTTTAACGGCAATTTATCTCATGTTTATCACCATTTTTAAAATGAGGACACGCCCTAGTATTAGCAAAAATGTTAAGAATTTTACAAAGTGAGTTGCCTATAGGGTAGCTCTTTTTTATTTAATGGATGCTATCAATAAGTGAGCATCTTACTCATAACAGCTGCTAAAGAGTTTCATCGCTCAGAGCGCTTGTAATCAGGGTAAATGCCACTTACCATAACCATTATTATCCGAATGCATCTCACCATCCATATATAAACCCTACTAAATAATCAGAGTAGCAAAAAAGACGAGTGCAAGTGCTACATCCGCTGGCTGAGCGAGCTTGACATTGCTAATTGCATATTTGGTATGGGTATCAATTAGGCGTATTACTATTGTGCTTACCAATCCATTAATAGAATTAAACTCTAACGAAAACTCACTAGGCATGGCAAACTCTGCCAAAAAAGCGGTTATCGATGCTTTAGACATCGGCTTTCGTTATCCAGATGACCAGCGTGCAGCCTTAATTATTAAAGTTGCGAAAATTAATGACGTGACTGAAAATCAAATATCTCTAGGCAGCGGCTCCAGTGAGAATATCCGCACGGTCGTACAAATGCTGCAAAACAAAGCGTTAAGGGAAGGCAGGAATTTTCAAGTAATTGTGCCGCACCCAACCTTTGCTTATGCGGAACTATATGCAACCTCTATCAATGTGCCCGTGGTAAAAGTAGCACTGATGCCTGAAAGCTATTCTTTTGATTTACAAAATATGCAAAAAGTGGCTGATGATTTTGATGGTATAAGCTTATTTTATCTCTGCAATCCCAACAATCCTACAGCGACGATTACTGACACAGATGAGTTAAAAGCGTGGGTAGGAACGGCACCAGACCATCATTATTTCTTGCTAGATGAAGCCTACTCAGAATATGTCACTGACCCAAGTTTTGAGAGTGGGATTGCGTGGATAAGAGAGCAGCGCTCAGACAATATTATCGTGGTTCGGACTTTCTCTAAACTGTGTGCGCTAGCGGGTATGCGTGTCGGCTATGCAATTGCCAGTCCGCAAATGATCACTGAGCTAGAGGCGTTTATCTCAGTGGATAATACCAATCTGTCTGGTGCTGTCGCCGCGATAGCAACTTTGGATGATGAGGCGTTTTTGGCGTTGAGTTTGCATACTGCCAATCAATCGCGTCAGCTGGTTGAGCAGACGTTGGATGAGCTTGGACTACGCTACTTACCATCACAAGCCAGCTTTATATTTCACGAAATCAAAGGCGATGTACAAACCTATATCGATAGAATGTGCGACCATGGCATCGCTGTTGGTCGCGAGTTTGCGCCTATCACTGGCTTTAATCGTTTGACGCTTGGCAGACCTGATGAGATGGCAGTGTTTGTTGAGGTGTTGAAATCGTTTCGTGAGAAAGGCTGGGTGTGATTAAGCCAGATAGAGTAGTTTCATCATTAGAAAAGGGGAGTTGCCTAGTTTGCCATTTCCTTTGTTTATTGCAATAGGATAAAGAAGCCATAGCTAACATTCTATTTTTACCAACATCAAACGCAGTTTTACATATCCTGTCTTAAAAAATATCACGTCATCTTATAGTATTGATTTATAAGGCACGAACTAACAAGCATGCAGTCGAATGCTTGGTAATAGTCATAAAATCAGGCGTGCTAACGTATATTATAATTTTAAGGTCAGGGATATATCCATGTTTGATATCAAATCATTTTTTAAGAGAGAAGTAGAAAAAAAACTCATCAATGTAGACGATTATATTTTTATGCCTGAGCGAGTAGAGATGGAGCTGGAGGGCGGAGTATTAAATTGTGTACTCAACAGTGATGGACGAGTCGATATTTTTTATAGTAAGCAAGGCGTGACAGAGGTCGGCTCGGCATCACGTAAGCATCCCTTTACGGCATTCGAAACTGAACTATATCATGGCGTTTATGATGACGTTATTAATGATTTGATCAAAGAAGTAGACAAGATTATCGATGGCTCTTCTAAGTATTTTAGCCGCAGTAAAATACTGCCCTTTACAGCAGCTTTGTCACAGAATCCAGTTGACAAAAACAAGTTCTAAGCCAAGTTAATAAGATAAGTGATGGTACAAAGACTTAGCAATAAAAAGGGTGCGTTATTTATAACGCACCCTTTTTACTTTTTATTCTCAATGAACATTACTTTGATGCTTTAAATATCTAGTGCAGTTAACGATACTTATATTTTATTTCATAAACCTGGTATAGCAACTTTGTAGAGATTTTGCGACGACTTTCGTGACCAACTGTGTGCGATATTGCGAATCGATAGCAGCATTGCCCAATTCAACGAGTGTCACTTGTTGCGGCGCTTGCTCACTGACGCAGCCACAAACATTGCTTTTTACAGCTTCTTGTTGTGTGTCGGTCATAGCCACGCTAGCCACACGCCAAGCAGTTTGCTTTTCAATCTGACTGCGGCATTGGTTATCAATCGCTGATTTAAAGACATTCATACCAATCTCATTTGCAGTACCGATAGCAGTACCTGCGTTATTATTCATGCCACCAGTCGTCGTGCATCCAGATAGAGCGAGGGTAGCGAGCATAGCCGTTGATATTAAGATTTTTTTCATGGGTCTGATCCTTTAAGATTTTTATTGGTTTGAAGGTTTATGCTTAATAGAAACTGGCATTTTGTAGGAGTTGATGTTTGCTAGTTGACATGTATTTTTTCCAAGCAGGTCGTATATTATCAGCAAAACTTATCAATAACACCACCAACTATTATTAGGGCGTGTCTTCAATTCATCTTACAATGAACG
>NZ_JABUZG010000076.1 GCF_014897815.1 Psychrobacter sp. PG1 | reverse complement strand
TCTCAATGGTGTACTCTTTGTTAAAGCGTTTACCAGGGAAGTTAGTGCCATATGTATCCCCAGCGATATAGATATTAACAGGCTCTAATGTTGTAGGTGTGCCTGTAACAGTCAACAGGTTATAATCTTTATAACCTCCCTCTGCAATACTTGGAATAATTTTGAAGCTGGTATCAGATACTTTAGAGTGGAAGTTGAGATCGACGACAGTACCTCCTGTAATCTCTATATTGGCTTGATAAGATTGATTAAGGTAAGCTTCAGGTAATTTATCAGGCGACACCTTCACAGGATCGCTGCATCCTAAAATTAGTAGGCTTGTCGCAAATAGGATATATTTTTTTATCATTTTATTTTCCAACCACAATCGCTTGGAAATGATACTTTTGAAACTCTGAAAAAGTTAAGTCTGACTTAAGAGGCCTAGCTATTTCTCCCCATGTAAATAATTTTAGCTTGATAGTATCAGAGGGTTTTATATCACTTCTTATGGGACTACCGTCACTATTACGTAGCTTGTCAGTCCAGACTACCCAATGATTAGGGAGGTTGACAGTCGGTAAACTTTGCCTTGAAATAAATCCAGAGTTTATTAGAGAGATGACATGATAATTAGAGTTATCTTGATAGCCGTTTATTTTTATAATGTTTGTTGGGTTATCGAAAATCAACGTATCAACATGTCGATAGCCTGCTTTTTTAAACCAGTCGATGATGTCTACTGGCAAGGTAATACCTGCTGCTTGGCTAAACGGTGAGCCGTAAGTCATAATATTATTAGCTGAGTCTCGTAGACTTGCTAAAGTCATCCAATCGAGCGCTGAAATTCTCACCTTATCTTCTTCATCAAATAAATCTTGAGGGTTTTTTGCACGGGCACTTGGCTCAATTTTTAAATCATTGATTGTTGTCTTACCATCCTTCCAAAGCTCTGCGATAGCCTGTTTGTATAATTTTGGATGATCAATTAGTAAACAATAAAAGAGGGCAGCGGGTCCGCATAATGAAGATGCGCCTTGAGCAGGATAAGTCTTAAGCGCCACTCTATCAGCAAATTCTTCATTCACTTTCGCCGCGGTGAAAGGGTCTTTAGGGTCATTTAAAGGATGCTGTCTCGATATAAACGGTCTTGGTTTGATCTTGGTAGAGGTATCTCCACCCTTCATATTGCCACTTGTGCTATTACTCATTCAAACGCTCCTAAACCGTTTTGCCATTCTAAATCCAGCTTAACCTCAACCTCATCATCGTTGTCAGAATAAAAGCGCTCCGTCCAGCCGTCTTCATCCGTAACCCCTTGATAGGTTTGACCGCTCTGCTTGTTTGTAGCTGTATAATTAAAATTAGCATAAGGCGTATCATCGTCAGCTACAAACTGAAAAGCTGTATTGTATCTACTCATTACTTTATTAGCGTAGTTCTGAGCTTCTTTTTTAATTTGCTCCGCCTCCTCAACGCCCATCACTTCAAAATCGCCTTCACAAAACGACTGCTGATTAGCAATAAGCTTCGCACCGCAGCTAGTCACATCTCCTGCGCGGGCAATGGCTGCGCCATCGACAATAAACGAGGCGTCCCCAGTCAAAATAGTCGTCAGTTTTTTACATTTCTTACAAATGACTTTATCGCCTTTACGCGAGATAGGAATACCGTTATGAGTGCTGTGTGGCGAGCCACTAATAACTTCACCACCATGCGTCGTTGTCGCGCCTACGGTGATATAAGCTGCCATAGTGTCTTCCTAAATATTATTATCATATTGCTGAAATTCTAACATGGTAAGCAGACATAAGTTTGCATAAATCATAAGGGAGTTTTCGCTACTCAAATCCCTATTAGGAAATTGCATTTTCCTAATAATTTGTAAGCCCTAGTATTCAAGATACTCTCTGATAGGACGCTTCTTAAACTGTGAAGCATCTTTTTTAAGACGGTTAATCATTTCAAACTCCCACATCTTAGGGTCTTGACCTGCTGGACTGGTAGAGCTAACCAAATGGTTGTAATCGGCAACAAAGCTAGGATTACGAGCAATACGCCCTAGCTGATTGTCGTTTAATCCT
This sequence comes from Psychrobacter sp. PG1, assembly GCF_014897815.1. Classification (GTDB taxonomy): domain Bacteria; phylum Pseudomonadota; class Gammaproteobacteria; order Pseudomonadales; family Moraxellaceae; genus Psychrobacter. The sequence continues at coordinate 3,506 of NZ_JABUZG010000076.1, read as the reverse complement.
TCTACCGTGAACATATCTGCTGTACTAGCGTCACGCTCTTCACTAACTACATCAGTCTTAGCTTTTGGCTTTTCATGAACAGTGAAAGTAAAACCTACAATCTTGCGACCTTTTTTCTTTTGAGTATAGTTAATATTGAGGTCTGATTTTTCGTTTATCTCATCAACTGCAAGGTCTAGCACTCGTATTTTAAAGTTACTCATTGCTTTGTATTCATCATCTTCAACTCCAAGCTGCCCCCTAAACTCTTGCAATTCAAACATAGGGGTTTTTTTAGCTTGTTTCCATTGAACTAGCAGCTCATAAAGTCTTACCGAGTAATTACTGGTCATCGTAGCCGTCTGCTCTAATAAGTATTTAGTGAAAAACTCTTCAGCACCATCAATACGAGTAATCCCTTGTACTACAGCTGGAGTAAATACAACTTCAATTGCTCCTTCATCATCTAGGTATCTAACTTGCGACAACCAACGAGACTTAACCAACTTACCTTCATCATCAATATAACTGAAACGTCTATTAAATAACGTATCTTCAGCTTCTTTCATCATCAAGTAGCCATTCTGTCTTGTCGTATCGAAAACCTCTGCATACCTAAGAGCATCAATACGTAAGGGCGTTTCTGCTGTCAAACCTTTGCCTGTTTCCCTAGCATCAACGACCGCGAGTTGAACGATACGTATTTCAGCAAGCTTCAGATTCTGTAAAACTGTATTTAGATGGTGAGTTTTTACCACTAGATTAGATTTAGCCATTCCTGCTACCTTTTAATTACTTTATTAAGATCTGCAATTAAAATAACATAAATATATTAGTAATTAAATACCTTAAATATATTAGTAATTAAAAGGTAAGTAAACGTAAGCTTATGGGTAAGTAAACGTAAGCTTATGGGTAAGTAAACGTAATTAAATGGAGGTTACAGCCCTTTAATACCAATGGATACAGAGGGCTTAAAAGCTGTTAAAAGCATTTAAAAGCATAAAAAGCATTTTTTTTATTTTTTACTAATGAAAAAAACAAAAGAAAAAAGCGCTAGTTACCACAAAATATTAGGGTTTTTTTATACTCTCTTGGATCAGGTAATCGATCAATTATTTATTTCTAACTTATTCATTAGTTTGTTTTTAACCTTAGTAATGAGCTATAGAAACCACTCTGTATGCCCACAGAATGAGATTTAACAGCCTTATTCCTCTATTCTGATACATTCCTAGCCTATCTAGTATTATTTCTCTCTACGACGATTATACGGCGTTCTAGCTGCATTGCCCCGTTTACCCTAGCAATCTCCTCTTGATTTAGTCCTTGAATAGCCACTAAGTAAGGCTCAACACGCTTTTTGAGGGTGTCATAGCTCGCTTCAGCAACGCTTTTATCAGTCCTAGCCTTCTCATAGTCCATCAGGATGCTGTTAGCAGCCTTCACAGTCGGTTCTATTTGCTCAATAACGGCTGCTGAGACCTTTTCCCCATACCGAGCCTTGCTTTCAAACATTTCAGGCTTAGGTGCTACGGTTGTAATACTAAAATCCCTCGCATGGTTGATGTCGTGGTAATAGGCTTTGATACTGGTATGCTTGGCTTTAGAGCCTTCCTTACCTCTTGTTAGTCCCAAATCAGCGACCGCATTGGCAAAATCGGTTTGCATCTGATTTAATTTAGCCCTGCCGCCTAGAAAATTCTTACAGTTGAGCTTCCCCTTTTGGTTAATAGGAACGACATAAGCGACCAGCTGCGGTGTGCTTATGTCTCGATGAATACTCATACCTGCAATGTTTTCTTCCTCATGCTGATCAATGAGCCACTGAGCAGAACGCTTAAAAAAATCAGTTTCCTTGCTGGTTCCCCAACCTTCCCATTCAGGACTGGCGGTTATTAAATACTCAATACAGAGCACCGCATCAGAACGTCTTTTTTCAGGAAGTCGATCTTTTATTGCTTGTTTGACGGCTTCAGGGGTCTCAACGCTATGATGATTTTTAGGGGTCAGGTTGGGGTCAGCATTTGGCGTTTCTATCGTTCGGTAGCTGTGCGCAAGACTGCTACCAATGTTGCCCATCGTCTTTAATTTTGCTGTCCTCAAAATTGCATAGTTCATCGCCACTTTTTCCTATAATTGGGTGTTATTTCACTAAAGTGTACTTACTACACCATAAATTCGCCTGTTAGGAAAGCGTGATTTTTGCAGCAAAAGGCGGTAAAAAAGGGCTATTTTTCACTTTTTTGAAGCTAGGCTGTTTACAGATTGTAAACACCTTTTTTCTTTTTAAATCAATAACTAAGAGCGATTTTGTTTGCACTTTGTATACACCTGAATTTCAATAAACCTAACAATATCAGCTATTTGGCAGTCCCTTTAGGGTGCGTATGGTGTAGTCATCAAATGAGGTGGGAAATAACGGATTTTCTATCTGTCGTAAAATCTGCTACAAAAAAAGGGGTATAAGAGCGTTACTTCTCGTTTTTCACTGGCATAATCTTAGGCTGGTAACAATAATTTATTCACCTAAAAAAATCATCTGTAGCTACAGATGATTCTAGTAGCGGAGTTATTTATGAGTATGATCGGTGTATCAGTAGCCAGTAGTAAAAGCCTTCAACTTGAAGCCTACAATAGAGCTGTCGTGAAGCTTAATTTGCTGTTGATTGACGATAAAACGCACGAAGAAGTGGTCAGAAGCAAGCTATTTGAAGTCATGGATGAAAGAAATGAGCTGGGGAAGTACTCCACTTCTGATCTGTATGTCATGCAAAAAAGCATTGAGAAAACGGTTGATGATTTTCTTACTGGATTGAATGAGCAGACTGTTCTCGCTTAGATTAGCGAGAAGATGGAACGCTAAAGTCATTGAGGTTTAATCACCTTTCGCTTATATTGGGGGTACGAATATAAGCGAAAGGTGATTACTATGACTACGACTAATTATAATATACGGCTTGACCAGGATCTAAAGGATAGGTCTTTTTCTGTTCTAGAAAGCTATGGACTAACGCCTTCACAAGCCATCAGACTGTTCTTAAACCAAGTAGCCGATACCAATGCGGTTCCCTTGTCTTTTGACTATCAGCCGAAGCTCAACGCGCAAACTATCGCGGCCATTGCAGAGGTTGCCAACGGTAACGGGAGTAAGTACAACAGCTTTGGTAATTTGATGGATGAGCTAGAAGGCGAGGCTGATGAGATCCATTGAAGTATCAAGCCAGTTTAAGAGAGATGCTAAAAAGAATTATCTAAGCTTGCTCACTCCTGCATGGGGCGAGGTGCTTAATTGTTTGACTAATGATGTACCGCTACCGGCTAAGTATAAAGACCATGCGTTGACCGGCAATCATAAGGGATTTAGAGATTGCCACATCAAACCTGATTTGGTGCTTATCTACCGTGTTCAGAGCGATACGGTAGATTTCGTTAGGCTAGGCAGCCATTCAGAGGTGTTTGATTAGCCCAACTATTTATTAGCTTTTATCTCAATGGTGTACTCTTTGTTAAAGCGTTTACCAGGG
>NZ_JABUZG010000074.1 GCF_014897815.1 Psychrobacter sp. PG1 | reverse complement strand
AGCAATACACAGAAGGGCAAATAATTATCGCAGAACAACTGAGCAAACTCGCGACCATACAGATGCAGCTCACAGCAGCCTTGAGCGAGTATCAGAGTACACTAGTACCAGCAGACGAGTTAACGAGCGATATGAGCGCATTAGAGACGATGCTGAAAGGTATCACGGAGCAGCTAAAGAGTTCACAGAACGCAATCAAGCAGTCACAGAGCAAATTGACCAGCGAGTTAGAGACTGTCGCGAAATTAATAAACAAATGACGCAAGAGCTTGAAAAACAACGCCCTAAGAGGACTTATTCGGGTCCCAGTATGGGCAGATAACGTGAAGTAGGTACAACTTTTTATAGCGATGTACGCCTTAAATGGCGTGGCTTACAAGAAAATTCTTAATTGACGTAATAGAAATGAGCGCGTAAACTCAAGTGCTAGAAACGACTAACCCCCAGTGCTACCAACACTAGGGGTTAGATGAATTTTAATCTGTGTCAGCAGATATAAAACCCATTTTTTCGATACGGACATTTTATATCAGCAGGCGCACCAACACAAGTGTGCGTGATGTTAATACTACCGGAAATATACGAAAATCTCCCCTTAAAGCCTTATTGCACCGATGATCTAGGTGGTCTTGTCATTCGTCCTAGGCAAACTGCCGTAAAGATGCGGTATATTCAGCACAACCCTCCTTGCATGACCCACTTTATCTGCCTAGACATTGATCATGAGCATGGCGCAATGCGTTGGGCGGAAGAATACCTACCACCGCCACGGTGGACAAGCCAAAATCCTGAAAACGGACACGCTCATATCGTCTATGAGCTAAAAACGCCCGTTTGCACCAGTGAGCATGGTAGCCGTAAAGCCCTAGAGTATCTCGCTAAAATACAAGCAGGGCTTGTCAGAGAGACAAGAGCAGACGTCGGCTATACCAACTTCATCACCAAAAACCCCATGCACGAGCATTGGCGTACCGAAGTATGGACAAAAGAAGCCTACGAGCTAAATTATCTAGCGGAGTTTGTTGATTTAAGACCTTTAACGAATACCGAGAAAGAATATGGGCTTGGTAGGAACTGTTCCCTGTTCGATACCGTTCGCCATTGGGCGTATTCTGCGATTAGAGAGCACCGAGGTAAGACTTGGGAACAATGGTATAACTCAGTGCTTAAACACGCTCAAAGCGTCAATATGATGTTTTCAGAGCCGTTACCGTACTCAGAAATCAAAGCCACTGCCAAAAGTATCGCAAAATACTGTTGGAAGCGTGACTCATATCACTATAACGAGTTTATTTATCGTCAGGCTATTAAGGGTAGTAAAGGCGGCAAGGTATCTAAACGTAAGCCTGTAGCTACGTCAGAGCAATCATTAAAACCATGGTTAGAGTTAGGTATTTCTGAGAGCACATACCAAAGAAGAAAAAGACTCGGCAAAATTTGACAGTGGATAAGCCTAAATCAGATAACAGCCTTTTGACTGGCTCTTGTTTTATTGCTTAGGCTATCTGATTATGGCTCACTATTGTTCGTTTTGCTCTACTTTATTTATGACTAATCAAATTGAGAAGGGTTCTCTAGAAACTCGTTAACGACCATACGGAACTGCGTTGGGTGTGCGATAAAAGGAATAGGCGTTTTAATTCCTCCAGTACCAGAAATTAAGACAGAGCCATAGTTCAAGATCCTTCCGAAGATACCTTGGTTAACCATCAGTCCTTCAACTTTCTCCAAGCGCAACTCAATAGTATTGCGACGAATGAAACCAGTTTTAGCAATAACACGTTTATTAGTCAAAGCCAGCTCAGTTGTAAGAACTCTAAGAACAGCAACGCCTATAAAAAATGCAGCAAGGAGCAATATAACAAAACCGTTACCCCCTCCTAGAGCAGCGCCTAAGCCACTAAGTAGCAGGAGGCCGCCAATCAAAAGAAATGGCCATTGTGACCACCAAGATACCGTCGCTTCTTGGATAACACGTTCACTGCTAGTAAGGTTTGAATCGATATAACTGCCCATAAACTTCTCCAACATAGATCAGACAAAAACAACATTCTATCAGCAATAAACATGTAACAAATACTAAGACTAAGAACTTTAGTGAAATTATTTAGTATTTGTATTGAATGACATTGCTGATAAATAAACAAGATAACTCTAAATAGTTACCTTTCAATGTTATTATGACATTAAGCCAGCATATGCCGTCATTACAATCTACTTCGTTTCTTTTCATTCTGGCATGCCGGTAAGGGGAAACCCCTTAACCCCAAAAACCTTACGGACGTCACCCATGAGCGATGAAAAACCCACTAAGAAAATCAGAGACAGGCATATTCAAATACGCCTCACTGATGCCGAATTTTCGGAGATAAAAATCCGAGCAGGTGAGCTTGGCACATCAACCTTCTTGCGCCAGTTGGCACTCAATCAAAAGATCGAACAGCCAAAAGCAAAGGCTAAGAAAATCATTCACGCAGCTGATCCCGAATTGGTGCGTCACGTGGCATGGATTGGCAATAACATGAACCAAATTGCCAAGCACCTAAACCAAGGCAACCAAGTAGACAATGAGGTACTTATGACTTTGGTGAAGATACAAGCCGATCTTGATACAGAGCTACAAAGGATTATGAGCGATGATCGTTAAATTCTTTCGTCATGGCACAGGTGGTGGCAGTGCCGTCTTTGATTACTTGCTTGGCAAAGACGGTGATCGCCCTGATGCCGAAATATTGCGCGGTGACGTAGAACAGCAAAAGCTACTCATTGACTCATTAGATTTTAAACGCCAGTACACCAGTGGTTGCTTGAGTTTCGAGGAAGCTCCTGACCATCTAACGCTTAAGCAAAAAAATGACATTATGGATGGCTTTGAAGAAACGATTACCGCAGGGTTAGACGCTGATAGGGTGAGCTTTGCATGGATTGAGCACAGGGACAAAGGGCGGCTTGAGCTGAACTTTGTCATCGCTAATGTTGATCTTGAGCATGGGCGACTGTTCCAGCCCTATATTCACAGCCAAGACAAAACGAGGGTCAATGCGTGGAAAGATCTACAGAACATTTACTATGATTTATCAGACCCAAATGACCCCATACGCAAGCGATTAATGGCGCAGCGTGATAACTTACCCCGAGCGACCAAAGAAGCGCGTGAAGCCATTACAGAGGGCTTAGAAAGCATGGTGGCTAATGGGCTGATAACCAACCGCCATGAGGTCATAAAAACGCTGCAAGACGCAGGGTTTGAAATCGCACGCGAGACGGACAAAGCAATATCTATCAAAAACCCCAGTGGTGGCAGAAACATTAGATTAACAGGCGGATTATATGAGCGAGATTTTAAGTTTAGCCCAGAACTTCAAGAAACAGTCGAACGAGACAGCAGCGCTTATAGAGACAACGCTACAGGACGACTTAGGGAAGCTACACGCGTCCTTTATGAAGAGCTTGATCGAAAGCGAGAGTATCATCAAGCAAGGCACGGAGAGCCTAGACGAGAAGCAAAGCCAGTTAAAGACCATGCTAGAACAGCATCACCAAGCGATCGAGGGCGTATTGGTCAGACACCTTTTCAACGTCCAAGCCCTTACGACAGAAAGCCTAGAAAAGCAAAAGCTAGAGATAGTGGAAATGATGAACGAGTATTCACAAGAGTTAAGCCAAACAATGCAAGCTCATCAAGAAAATGCGCTCGACTTTGTTTACCGCCGAGCATGGGTAGTGGTGATTGGCTGCGCGATTGTCGCTTTAGTGATGATGGGATTTGGCGTCATGCTCGGAATGAAATTAGGATAACAGACCATGCAAAAACAACTGATACAGCAAGTCAGCAAAGCCATGCAAGCGAACGCAGACACGATAGCGCGGCAGAAAGAGATTATCGACCACCAAGAGCAGAGCATCGAGAGATTGAAGCGATTATTGACGGCATTGGCAGAAACGCAAGACAAGGAACTCAAAGCGTTACCAAGTATGTTCGATGCATTAGAGACTTCACTGAGCAAGCACACGAAAGAGCAGCAAGCTTGGTGGAGTCATCGCAAGCAATACACAGAAGGGCAAATAATTATCGCAGAACAA
>NZ_JABUZG010000073.1 GCF_014897815.1 Psychrobacter sp. PG1 | reverse complement strand
ATCAGTGACGTTAGTATCGCTATCTAGGTCATCATCAAGGCCGTCATCATCGAAGTTATCATCACTGCTTTCAAAGTCATCATTTGATGCGTTGGTATCAGCACTAAGGTCATCTGAATTATTCAATGATTTAATAAATTCACGAACGGCTTTTTGAGTAACATCCCCATCCTTGGAGTCTTCAATAAATTTAGCCACTGCTTCAGGGTGATCTTTAGAAGCTTTGGATAACGATACAGCAGACTCAACAGAGGTGATTAAACCTTGTTTTAAAGCATTCTGAATGTCTTCTGAGGCATCCATTATTGACAAGTGACGTGATACCCAAGTGCTACTTTTAGAAAGCATAGCAGCCAATTCATTACTTTTTAAACCTTGCGTTTCTTTAGCATGTGAAAGCCAGTTAGCGATATCAAGAGGGGTTAAGTCTTCACGTTGTATGTTTTCAAGAAACTGGCCAACCTCATTAATGTTATTGTCTAAAAAAGCAGGAATCAGGTTAAGTCCAGCAGTTTGAGCAGCACGAAAACGTCTATGACCATGATTGATCATGTATTCGTTTTCAATTTCAGGATGTGGTTTGATTGAGATCGGACATAAAACCCCAAATTTAGCGATGCTTTCAGAAAGCTCAGCAAGGTTTTTATCATTAAAAACCTTACGTGGATTGTTTGGGTCTTCATGAATAATATTTATTTCTACTTCAGTAATGGCGCTTACTACTTCACCATCATCAAGTAAGCCGCTGATGTTCAATTTTGATAAAGAGTCTAAACCTGACATAGTAAATCCTTATTTGTTTACAATTTTAGAGATAATATCTAAGAATACTGGACGTGTCTTAGTGCTTACTTTTGGTGCAACATGATCTTTAATTTCCCAAATAGGAAGGTTTAAATATGACGAGTCAGCAAAAGCTTGACGTTCAGGAACAACCATATCGTTTGGGTACATATAGCTACTAAATTTGTTAGTAAGATCATGGTAAATGGTCTTTTGACGGTTATTGTTTTTATTGAACCGCGAAGGTAGTAGCCCTAGAAATTCGATCTTAGAGTTATAATTTTTCTTAATGTTGGTTAAGGTTTTAAGCATATTCGTAGCACCATCAATAGAGAATGCGCTTAGCTCAATAGGGGATAAGACATAGTTGCAAACAAGCATAGGTGCAATTTGTGGCAAGCCTATAGTTGGTGGCGTATCAACGATGCAAATATCAAAATGATCAGATAGAAAGTTATGATTATTCACCCAAGTTTGCAGGTTCTCTTCACTGATATTTGCAAGCTTAGAAGTGCCTGATGCAAGATAAAACTCTACGTCAGAATTGATATCTGAAGAGGCTTCAGAAAACAAATTGTAGGTAGAGTTTTGCTCAAAGGTTTTGTCACCCTTAAAACGGCTAGATAAAAATTTAGAAGAATTACCTTGAATGTCAAAGTCAACAAACAGCACTTTCAAGTTCATTGAATGAGCTTGCATAGCTAAATGAGTTGCTATGGTTGACTTTCCAACCCCGCCTTTTTGATTTGAAATAACTACAGTTTTCATTATTCCCCCAATTTTTCAGATGCTTGGTAAATTTTAACGCATGAATCGACAATTTTCGATACATCGTGGCGTATAGCTAAAGGTACTTGAAAAGAAACAGTGAGAAAATCAAGCTTAGTTGCCGCTAGCATTCTGTCACAAGAGTTATTTACCCATTGTACAGAAACATCATATTTCTTAGATACCTCATTGGGAGATAAGCCGTCAACGATGACTTCACGAGCAATATCAACCGTTTTTTTCTTCATACGAGTGTTACTAACAGCGTTATCAAAATCTTGTTTTGATAGTTGGCCTACGCTGTGTCCTTCTCTTACTGGTGACTGATCCATAAAGGACTCCAATTGAATTGTTGTTAAGCATCTTTATAATAAAACATTAATATAATATTATCAAGCATTATCTTTAATATTTTATTAATGTTTAATAATATATTTTTAATATTAATACATAAGATTATTTTATTAAGTAAAACTTAATTATTATTTAAATGATAATCTACGCTTCTATTTAGAAGCGTAGATTTGTTTGCAGACTGAAGCCTATGAAATATAAGGGATTTACGCGATTAGCTATAATAAAATCTACTAAATTGGTGATATAATCATAAAACCGTAGGTTTAATGAAAAGTGGGATAGAAGCCGCAATGACTAAAAAAGTTTGGAATGAGGGTAGATACATTGGCAGGAAGCCACCTTTCACCAGTGAGCAAGTGCAATTAATTAAACTAAGTTTAAAGGCAAGAGGTGAAGAGAGGGATTTGTTGCTTTTCTGCATGGGGCTTGATAGCAGTTTAAGGGGTGTGGATCTTGTCAAGATTAAGGTGAAAGATGTTTTTGATAAAGAGAATGGCGTTAAAGATCCTTTTCAAGTCATACAGAGTAAGACAGGAAGGGGGATTAGCTGTATTTTAACTAATGAAACGAAAAGGTATTTAGCAGATTATATTACTAAGAGAAGTCTGAGTAATGATAGTTATTTATTTACTTCGTTATATGATAAAGAGGGAACAGGTAAGCACATAACGCCCGATCATTACAGAGATTTGATTAAGAAGTGGCTTAAAAGTGTAGGGCTTAATTATAAAATGTTCGCTTCACATTCACTAAGGCGATCTAGGACTTCTCACCTATATAAAGAAACAGGGAATCTAAGGGCTTGTCAATTACTGCTTGGCCATAGCAATATCCAAAACACTGCTAGTTATCTAGGTATTGAGGAAGAACAAGCCCATGAGATAGCAAGAAAACATCCTTTATAATTTGCGTTGACGCAATTTTTTACAGAGCATTGTTTGTTATGGGTGGTGTGGTAGTATCTTGACCAAACATACTATCATGTGTTTGTAATAGCTCAACGCTTTGTATTTCAGGGCTTTCATTAAGTGCCGTCTCTAAGTGCCCTAATCTGAGTTCTAAAAACTTCATCAAAACAGACCATACAAGACTACGATCATCACTATCAGGATTATGTATCTCAAAAGTTTTATCGTAATAAAAGTCATCGCCTGATGACATGTCAAAGTTAATCAAGCGGCAATCAGGCGTTATCTCAACGACAATTATATTGTTTGTCAATAAGCTGGTCGAGAATTGCAGGGTTACGCTATTAATAGAGTTGCTAATAGATACTTTCTGACAAAAAGGTTTGATGGTTTCAGATATATCATTAATAACAGGATTAACATTATTATTTATATAGCTTATATAACTATAATTATCAGGATTTATAGCCATTTCAGCAGCCATTATACGCTTTAGTTTATCTTTAGATTCTTTAAACATTTATGAATACCAGTTATTTATTTTCTATTATTATAGTAAATAAATATAAAGTTGTGTAAAATATTTAAGAAACTGAATAATAATGTTTAATTTAACATAGGGGTGCAATGTGACTGATGAAATAGCTGAGATTGAGAAGATGCTACTTAATGAAAATTTATCTGCTAATGATTATAAGAATCTAAGCAAGCGGTTGGAGGAGACAAGACAGGCCAAAATAAAGACAGCATTAAAAAACATGGGTGAGGATATTATCAAATATTGTGAGGATAACGATATTCCACTAAAGATGGGATTGCGGATAGCTGGGTTAGGGGAAGGTATGAGAAAAGCACCTATCAAGTTTCGTGATCCACTTGACAGCTCAAATGTTTGGGCTGGAAGAGGTAGAACACCTTTATGGTATAAGGCTAGATTGAAAGAGGGATATAAAGAAGAGGATCTGAAAGAAAAGGATTAATACTAATATAATATTAATATATTTCCATTAATACTAAATGTATTATATACCTATTATTTTATTGAAATTATATTATTAATATAATAGAATGATGATAGTATATAGGAGTTTATATAATGGAAATTAATAAAATAAGTAAATCAATTGAAAATCCTAGCAAGGATTTTCCAAAATCATTTGAAGGCATTAGTGATAATGTTCTAATAATGAGTGAGCGTGACAGAGCAGGATACGAGTATCTTGTTAAGATTAGAGGAAGGGGCGCGGTTGAAATGGCTGTAAACCACCTTGCAGGTAAACGAAAACCTTATGTTAGTAATATTGCAAAACTGATGTGTGTAACGATACCAACAACGATACAGAGAGAAGAGCTACCAGTTAGTGACGAGGTGGCGAATAATTTCTTGGAGCAAATGAAAAAAATGTTGAGTGAAGGAGGGTTGAATAAGTGATCAGTGAAGCGGCAAAAAATGCAAATGACAAGTGGTTAGGGAAAACTGTAGGGTGGAGCGTTAAAATATCCAACGAAAGCTATCCCTATGAGGCAGAGAAACTTAGTGAGCTGAAGAAAGAAAAAGGGTTGGTAGCAGAGTTATTTAGAGATTTTTTATCTAATTTAACAGACGAAGAAATTGAAAACGCAAGGCTCAATTTGGAAGTTGAATAAATATTAAAGAGGTTTCAGTGGAAAAATTAGACGAAGCGCAAGATTATCATAGTGAAGATATACCAACTATTAGCGGCTTAGATGTTGACGGCTTGAAGGTCAGTGATATTGATAACCTCATAATTAAACTTGATAAATTGAGGCAGGAAAAGAAGGAAAAAGATCTTAAAGAAGCTTGGCGTAAGTTTGAGGTTACTGTCTTAGGGTTGGGTATGGATATTGATGAAGCTTTAGATATTTGCAAGGCTAAAGAAAGTAAGGCCAGTAGAGTGTTAAGGATAAAATACAAAGACCCTGAAAACCCTAAGAATGTATGGGCTGGAAGAGGTAAAACACCTAAATGGTTACGTGAGTACGAGGAACAGGGTAGATCTAAGACTGAATTTAGAGTGAAATGAGTAAGTTTAGAATAAACTTACTCTACTTCAATATATCTTTGAACACCAATAGAATCATATATATCTTTAGCTAAATCTGACCACCCAAAAAAATCTGTTAGGTCTTCAACCAATAAAGCGTTTATAGCGTCTGTTTGGCCATTTACGGTTTTAGACAAAACCATATTACAGTTTTCTGTAGAGTATATTTTGAATGTGGTATCACCAGCACTCTTCTCTAAAATCAATGCACCCCTAAATTTAATATCAGGCTTATTCAAAGATTTAATATAATAATTTTGTATTTTGCTTTTTCTCTTCTGTAGTAACTTATCTGACAGCTTATTAATAATAAATATATCTTGGTAACGTTTAAGTAGTTGTGACACTGCTTGTTCAGATACAGATATGCCGTATTCCTCACCAATGCGCTGACTGATCGTATTCCAACTGGCTATCTTACCCTCTATTGGATAGCGCATATTGAGAGCAAGCTCAAAAGAAGAGTCTGTTAATTTACTTCTTTTGTCTATAAAACGATTATCTGCATTTGGAACTCTAGTTTTTCTCATAATAGCTAATCCATATTTTATAGTTAGTATTATAACATAGATAAATTTTATGTAATATATTAATAATATAATATAAATGATTATCTTTCTATGCTAATATTTATATATTAGTAATATAACCGATTTCGAGGTATTATGTTTACTACAGATAATAAAGGCTTAATATTAATATGCAAAATAGCATCTGTTGCTTTGTTGGTTATAGGAGTGTTGATGGGCTGGATCAGTTTGGCCGCAGCATTCATTATTTTTGTATGGTTTGCTATCGGTCTATTCTTGTATTCATGGTATTAGAGGTGGCGATTTGTTAGAAATGTTAGAGCAAAGGTATAGCTGGATATGACAACTACAATTTCAGTTGATAATATGAAGGAGATGTGAGGTAAAGTTAAACAAAAATAGATGATAATTTGATGTCAACCACCAAACCTACAGTATTAAATGATAATTTTTTTAATTTTTACGGTATAAGACAATGGAGATTCAATGTGAATGATATAGATGTTAATGATGCCAATACTAACTTTCAATTGGCTGAAAACTACTTTAATGGCAAAGGGGTAGAAAAATCGTATGAAACTGCAATGCGATATTACCAAAAAGCATATGAACAGGGTCATCCAGACGCTGCTTTAGCCATCGCTTGGATGTATAAATTTGGCGAAGGAGTAGAAAAATCAGATGAAAGGGCGCAAAGATATTTTCAAAAGGCAGACCCTTTAACACAAGACGATTATGACGAGAGGTTTTTAGAATTCCCTGAGATTATCAAATAATTTAGTAGTTATTGTTTAATATTAGACTTTACAGGATACAAGACTATTTAGATCAATATATAGCGGTAGATGTATTGAACGAAGAATTTGTAATAGGCTACATTAATGAATTTAAACCTGATTATAAGGTTCGTTTGTTAGGAGCGCCTAAGTGTTCCCAATTAAGTAAAGACTTGGGAGCAATGTATAAAGAAGGAAGGTTAAACAGGTCTGCTATAGGGCTTCCACTTATTGAACGAGGGTTTCCAAAATGGGTATATGTATATACGAAGAAGGAGTTAGACAAGTGAATAATAACAGTACAACGGTTTTCAAGGGCGTGGTATTAAAAGCAGATAGGGATAACTTTACGAAGCTAAGAAAAAAACATTTTCCTTCAGATAAAATTTTGGTGCTAGCGAAAGCCATTGGTTTGAATGACTTAGATATGGTTGGAGATATTGAGAGTGGTGACATGAGACTAGATGATAGAACTTACTCACTTTTTTTACTCGTTTGTGGCGAACATCCAAGTTACCAATTGATAGACAAAAAAGTCATAAGTAATAGTGATTTGAAAACGCCACTTGCAATCAAGCCGCCAGCCACAGGCGAAGAGATAAAACAATATAGAG
>NZ_JABUZG010000072.1 GCF_014897815.1 Psychrobacter sp. PG1 | reverse complement strand
GTTTGACGGCAATTTATCTCATTTTTATCACCATTTTTGAAATGAAGACACGCCCTAATTTATTCAATACTAATTTTACTCAATACCAATATAGAGATCAACTTGACCATACTCTAGATTACCACCGATATAATGCTCAAAATCGACATCAAAAGTTCGGGTATGCTCACAGCTGCGATCATTAAAATAGGTCCAAGCTTTTTCCCAAGCATTCATCACCGTGTATGGCATTCTACCCTGCTCAGAGAATACTATATACTTTCCTGCAGGAATATCTACTGTTACTAGGTTTGCAGCCTTAGACATATTTTCACTATCTGATGGCTCTTGCTCACTGGCTACTTTCCAACTGGCAACCACATCAAAAGCGCCGACCAAATCATCGCTCTCATAGTTATGATAGACACCATAAATGTCTTCGCCTTTAGGCAGATCACTGGCATGGTTTTGGTAAAACTTTTGCCATAAACGACCCAGTTTCGCCGTGTCTTCGCTAATCTCAGCGTTATTGGTCGTACGAACGCTAATACCTTTACAAGTTATTGCTTCAGGTAACTCTTTAATTTGTGAAGTCATGATCTGTAAGTCCTATATATTTATTCAGTTTTCTATTTGAGATAGTATTAAAAATAGCGCTTCAGGGTATAAATCTAATCTGCTTCATCAATCCAATTCATTTGAATCGCTTCCAAGATGCCTTCGTTTGATTTTTGTGGATCATCATCAAAACCTTCAAGCTCAGTCACCCAGCGATGTAAATCAGTAAAACGGATGTACTGCGGATCGGTCTCTGGAAACTTCTCATACAGCTCAATAGCGATATCTAAGCTGTCTGTCCATTTTAATTTTTGCGGGGTCATGGTAGCTCCTTAACTTTTAATCATTTTTATACACGTCATCAAATCAGTGATCAATTTGACTGGTGATTTGATTGGCAACTTAATAACCGCTATCCTACCAAAATTCGCCTGCTGATTATAGACAAGTTCGTTATGTCGCACTTGTTGTTTTACTCGTTTCAGCAGAGTTGGCAGATTTAATCGCCACTTGATGCTGACTCCAAGAATCAATGACCTCATTCAGCCGCTCGCCTATCATATCCAATATCTCTGGCGCACATTTGCCTTTTTTATTGGTCAATACAAACTTAGTCATACCAACGCCCATCAGCTGGTTTTTTACAAAAAAGCGCGTTTCAAAATAAACGTATTTTTTATCCCAGCCAACAAGCGTGCTACTTACCATCATTTTATCTAAAAATTTAATTTCTTTTAGATAAACCATCTCTTGCATGGCGATAACCCAATTTAATGGTTTAATACCTTTTTGATGACAGCACGCCATCAGCCAGCGAGTAATGTTTAGCTCGATAAAAGACAAATAACGATAATTAGGCAGATGATTCCGAAAGCCCATATCATGCGGCAACACTCGATAATGACGAACCGTCGGTGCAATCAAGAGCTCAATACTAAGGCGCTCGCTTACTGATTGCTGCTTAAGTTGTTGTTTTAGCAAACTGACCATAATAAAAAAACGTATCAACATGTTCATAAATGACTCTCTTAACGCTTATTTTGTGTAAATTTATTGGGTATAAATTTATATATATAAACAGTGACTGGCTATAAATGCAGCGTACCTTAATGCAAAAAAAGCCACCTAAGTGACTTTTTTATTTAAAAGCGGATATTTAAAAGCTTATATTTAGAAACTAACTTTAGAGATTAATGACCTGCACCATTGATACTACGTACCATCTCTTCGACCATTTTCTTCGCATCACCAAAGATCATCATTGTCTTATCCATATAGAACAGACTGTTATCAAGCCCTGCATAACCCGTATTCATTGAGCGCTTGATGACCATAACGGTTTGAGCTTTAGTGACTTCTAGAATCGGCATACCAAAGATTGGCGACGTTGGATCATCTTTTGCAGAAGGGTTGACCACGTCATTTGCACCGATAACTAAGACCACATCGGTACTCGCGAAGTCTGAGTTAATCTCATCCATCTCAAGGATATCATCATAAGGTACATCCGCTTCCGCCAATAGGACGTTCATATGACCTGGCATACGACCCGCCACTGGATGAATGGCAAAGCGGACATTCACGCCTTCTTCTTTTAGCAACTCATACAATTCTTTTACCGCATTCTGTGCACGGCCCTGTGCCATACCATAACCTGGTACGATGACCACGCTGCTAGCATTAGACATGAGGAACCCTGCATCTTCTGCTGAACCCGCTTTGTAATTCTTCGGTGCACCGTCATCGCCGCCTGCCGCTACGGCTGATGTACCCATACCGCCAAATAAGACGTTGAGTAATGAACGGTTCATGGCTTTACACATGATGTAAGACAAAATCGCACCTGATGAACCAACGAGCGACCCTGCGATAATCAGCATCGAGTTACCAAGGGTGAAACCAATACCTGCTGCTGCCCAACCAGAGAACGAGTTCAATAGCGATACAACCACTGGCATATCACCGCCACCGATTGGGGCAATCCACATCCAGCCAAAGATAACCGCAATCACTGCCATCGCATAAAACGCTGGTAACGAGTCAGTAACGAAGTACACGCCACCGAAAGCAATCATCGCAATGAACAGTAACGCTTGCATCGGTTTTACCCAACCGCCAACCAATGTTTTCGCCCAGCTTTTGGCTGCTAATTTACCAAAAGCAAAAACCGAAGCTGAAAAGGTAATCGCACCAATAAAGCAACCGATAAATAGTTCGACACGGGCAACGGCGCCATGCTGTTGTTCAGTATGCAATACGGTTGCCAGTGCAATCGCTACTGCTGCCAAACCGACAAACGAGTGCATCAAAGCAACGGTTTCTGGCATTTGCGTCATCGCGACCGTTTTTGCCTTCCACATGCCGACGAGGGCACCCAAAATCATCGCACCGATAATTAACCACAGCACAGGGCCTTCTGCTAAGAAGAATGTCGTGACGACCGCAATCGCCATCGCTACCATACCAAAGCGGTTACCACGGATAGCGGTCTTAGGGCTGGATAAACCACGTAAGGTCAATACAAAGAGGATAGCGCCTACTAAATAAAACCAATCTGCATTTGCCGCAATCATTGCTGAGAAATCATTCATGCGTCACCTCCTACATCAGTGGTTGCTACTGGTGCTTTTTTTACTTTCGGTTTAAACATCGCAAGCATACGCTCAGTCACGGCAAAACCACCGAAGATATTGATACTGGCTAAAAACACGGCAAAAGCACCAAGGATACTGGTCGGTGTAAAGACAGAACCATCAATCGTGACGGTTTGCAGCATCGCTCCAACGATGACAATACTTGATAAGGCGTTGGTAACTGCCATCAATGGTGTATGTAGTGCCGGGGTAACGCCCCAAACGACGTAATATCCGACAAAAATAGCAAGTACAAATACGGTAAAAATCGCTACAAATGGTGTGCTACTCATGGCCGCACCAGCTGGCGCTGCCGCTAAAATAGTGGCAATCATCTAATCCTCCTAAAAATTTATTCGTTACTGGCAAATGTGTAGTGAAAGGCAGTCAAAACTTAGCGTTTGGCTAGTCGTACCTGACTGTCATGTGTCACTGCCAGTGCGCCTTGAATCTCGTCTTCCATGTCTAAGTTAAGCGATAAGTCATTTGCTGAAGCGTTATCGCTAGCAGGCGCAATTAATGTGGTGATAAAGTTAACCAAATTGTTGGCATACAAATCTGAAGACTGCGCTGCAAGCATCGATGGGATGTTGGCGGCACCAACGATACGTACGCCATTGTCTGTGCTGATGGTCTCATTAGGCACGCTGCCTTCGACGTTGCCACCTGTACCAGCAGCCATATCAATCAGCACAGAACCTGCCTTCATTTTAGCAAGGGTTGCGCCGTGCACCAGACGAGGAGCGTTACGACCAGGAATCTGCGCTGTGGTAATGACGATATCCGCATTGCTCAAGGCTTTGTCTACGACAGCGGCTTGATCTTTGACATATTGCTCTGATGGCGTCCACGCATAGCCACCTGTAGACTTAGCTGTCTCAGCCTCCTCTGCACTCATTGGTACATCCAGCCACTTACCACCCAATGACTCTACTTGCTCACGAGCAGTTGGACGTAAATCACTCGCTTCTACCACTGCACCCAAACGCTTGGCTGTCGCAATCGCTTGCAAGCCAGCAACCCCAACGCCTAAGATGACCACTTTAGCAGGCTTAACTGTACCGGCTGAGGTCATAAACATCGGGAAAGGACGTGAGTATTCATTTGCCGCGAGCAATACTGCTTTGTAACCAGCAAGGTTGGCCTGCGATGACAGTACATCCATATTCTGTGCGCGTGACAATGTACGAGGTAAAAGTTCCATCGCAAAGGCAGTAACACCTTTGGTCGCATAAGTATCAAGCTGAGTATTACGATATGGGTCGAGCATGCCAATGACAATCTGACCTAACGTTAAGCCTTCAATAGCTGCAGCAGGTAAGTCATTGACGGTGGTAATAATTTGAGACTGTGTGATTACCTCGGCGCTGCTGCTAGCAATATCGGCACCTGCAGCCTGATATAACTCATCAGCATAATATGCCGCTTGACCTGCACCTGACTGTATGACGACTTCAAACCCAAGCTTACGCAATTTTTTGACTGCGTCTGGGGTTATCGCTACACGGCTCTCGCTCGCGATATCTGCACTGATTACACCGATTTTCATACCGTCTCCTTACTTACGTCTCACGACTACCTTTAACACCCTCAACGCACATTTAAAAAGCACAGGGGACAAAAAACCTTTGGTCATGGTTGGTTCAACATCACCACCAAAGATTATCAATTTAATAAATGATAGCGACTTTGCCATCATGCCTTTTTATTATAGAGACATCATCTGCCAACTTTCATTGCCTAATGATGACCCACAAGTAAAATAAAAAGTTAGGCATTTACACCATCTGCATAACTTTTATTGTTATATTAAAAATTTTTCCTTTTCAATTAAACACTAGACTTGACAAGCTATCGGCTTATATCACTCAAATATCTGTCCTTTTTAAGGGTAACGTTAAAAAACACGAAATAACGATGGGTAGGTCAAGATACATTGCTGCTTATCGTATAATAAGAAAACTTGATACATAAATAGAATACCCATTGACTCACTATAATAAGGAATGACGATGTATTTTTTACTTTCCCCTGCCAAATCTTTAAATGAGAAAGATGCGGTGCCAGTGAACTTAGACAAATATTATAGTCAGCCAGAGCTCATCGAACATGCGCAAGCATTGATGAAAAACTTAAAATCGAAAGAACCGATTGATTTACAAGAACTGATGGGAATCTCTGATGATTTGGCACAGCTCAATGCCAAGCGCAATCAAGAGTGGCGTTGGAGCAACGATAAGCCATTTACTTTAGGCAATGCCAAACCTACAGGTTATTTATTCGATGGCGATGTTTATACTGGACTTGATATGTATCATATGGATAAAGACAGCGCCATTTACGTCAATAAGCATCTGGGTATCTTGTCTGGATTATATGGCGTACTGAAACCGCTCGATTTAATTCAACCCTATCGTTTAGAGATGGGTACCAAACTGAAAAATGAACGTGGTGATAACCTTTATGAGTTTTGGGGCGAGAAAGTAACTGCCATTATTAATGCACGTATGGCAGATAGTGATGATAAGATTTTGATTAATCTGGCGTCAAATGAATATTTCAAAGTGGTCAAGAAGAAAGCGCTGAATGCGGAAGTTATCACGCCACGATTTGAAGATGAAAAGAATGGTCAATACAAAGTGATTAGCTTCTATGCCAAAAAAGCACGCGGACTAATGGTGAAGTATGCTGCTGATAATAAGCTGACCAATGCTGAGCAGCTAAAGCAGTTTGATTTGGCGGGATATTATTACTGTGAAGAGACTTCTGATGATAAAACGTGGACGTTTAGACGGGATGCAGCCAGTCAGTAGTTTTTAAAAACATATCTAATTTGTATAAATAAACCCCGATAAGCTCAGCCTATCGGAGCCCATCTCAGATTCTGTGTAACTGCCATTTAGATTAAATGCCTGCTTATACGATCATCAAACATAATCATAAAGCGATTTAAAGCAGACGTCCAGTTACGGATGGGCATAGACCACTTTTTAGAGGCCTGCTGGGTGGCTAAGTACACCACTTTAAATGCTGCCTGATCAGAGGGGAACACCTTACGCTTATTCACCGCTGTCCGAATCACGCTGTTTAATGATTCAATGGCATTGGTGGTATAGATGACTTTTCTGATGTCTTTAGGGTAGTTAAAGAACACCGTTAAGCCCTCCCAGTTATTGCGCCAAGACTTAACCACATGCGGGTACTCAGTGCCCCATACCTCATCAAAGTGTTCAAGGTTAGCCTCTGCTATCTCAAGCGTATCAGCGCCGTAGATAGCCTTTAGATCAGCCGCTACTGCCTTTTTATTTGTCCAAGGTACAAACTTCATCGAATAGCGCACCATGTGTACGATACACAGCTGAACCTGAGCGTTGGGATAAACGGTATTGATGGCATCAGGGAAGCCCTTTAAACCATCGACACAGGCAATGAGGATATCTTGCACCCCGCGGTTTTGTAGTTCAGTGAGTACGCCTAGCCAGAACTTAGCGCCCTCATTCTCTGATAGCCACATACCAAGCAGCTCTTTTTTACCATTAAGTCCCACACCTAGTGCCAGATAGATAGCCTTGTTGATAATCTGTTTATCTTGACGTATCTTCACGACAATACAGTCTAGATAGACGATAGGATAGACACTGCTTAACGGCCGGTTCTGCCAAGCGGTGATGTCCTCTAAGATGTTGTCAGTGACTCTTGAAACCAGTGTGCTTGAGATGTCGACATCGTAGAGCTCTTTGATGCTCTCTACAATCTCGGTGGTGGTTTGACCTTTGGCGTAAAAGAAGATGATTTTATCGTCAAGACCTGAGATACGGGTCTGATGCTTAGCAACCAATACAGGCTCAAAGCTGCCACCGCGGTCTCTTGGAGTAGATATCTCAAGATCGCCTGTATCACTGCGGACGGTCTTTTTAGTGTGTCCGTTGCGCTTGTTTGGTTTATCTGCTTTCTCATGCTTGGGGTAGCCGAGATGCTCTTCCATCTCAGCCTCTAAGGCAGTATCGATAAAGGATTGCATGAGCTGCTTTTGGAAGTCTTTGATGTTATCAAAGCTTTTCATGCTACCAGCCATTTGCTCGGCCAGTTTTTTAATGTCAGATTGAGTAGTCATTGCTTATTCTCCTGTTAGTGGATTATAAGCAGTTACACAGTTTTTAGGAAAGGCTCGCCTATCGGGGTTTTTCGACAGAATATTATCACCAGTTGCCGTAAAGATTCTTAATGATTATACGGTAAAACGCAATTTATCTCTTGAGACATCAAGCACGACAGTTTGATCATATACGTTATAGGTATGGAGACGATCGATATCGTTTTCCCAATTGGGTTCGATATAACGCACAAAGGTTTCTTTGTAAGATGTCGGTGTCAACTCTTCTACCAGATACAAAGCCACTCTACGTCCATACCTAATAGTGCCATCTTGAGCCGTACGAAACAGCTGACTATTTTTTCGGAATAATGCACCTGCTAATCGTGATCCACGCACATCAATTTTTAAAGGCGCCGAGGGATGAATGCTCCAGTTATCTGACTCCAACTTATCAGACGTATAAATATGCAATTCCAAATCCATCGTAAGGACTGAAATTGAACCATGCGTGGTAAAAAGATACCATAAGCCATTGTGCTCAATAACGGCACTATCTGCTGCCTGAACCCCAGACACCAACTCATGAACTTTTTCCCACTTCTGCGGAAAATCCGTCGCTTTTAATAGGTTAATACAATTGGTCTTGGCGGCTTCTGGAATCATATATACAGCGTTTTCATGCTCGAATACATTAGGAAAGCTTAAATGAGAGCGAATACCTAAATCGACTGGTCCAGAATTGATAACTTGATGGTGCTCATCCAGTTCCACCCACTCTATACGGCCGATACCTTCTTTATAATTTAAGCTCTCAAAAAATATATAACGCCTTGAATCTCGCTCAATATAAAAAGGGTCAGCCCAAAAACATCCTTTTTCAGGCAATAGCTCAGTGTATGTTTGCATCGACCGATCAATAGAACCAATCAAAATACTCCAGTTATTGTGATAAAGACTCTTATAGAAAGTCTTTATCGTATAGTTTTTAAAAAAACTCATCAAATGCCGTATGGCAGTCAGTTGCTGGGGCTCTTCATAAATTGCATCGTCAAGCATTAAATTCGTCGAATTTCCAGTTTTAACGCCAATTTTATTTTTATGGAAATACCAATACAATATCGATGCTGTGACACCATTTAATTTATGCTCGGTTAAATTATAGTCCCAGTAAAATAAAGAACCATACCCTCTCCCAACGACTTTATCACCATTAAGCCGCTCATTTAACAGATGTAGCGTGACTACGCTATTCTCCCATTGTTCGGCAAACTGCCAATATAATGCTGATCCGTGTCTTTGTTTGGTTTCATCGCCGTAACGAAATAACAGAATACCTTTTTTTGAAACACTCAGAATTCTCCCTGCTAAGGTTCGAAAGCCAAATTTGATCAGATAATCTAGATTGGCGGCTTCAAGTTTCTCAATCACTGAATCCTCAATCTCATCATAAATTTTATCCTGATTTACTACTGATATTACGATGGGCATCGTACCATTAGCCACCAAGTCATGAATAGAATAACACTTGGTATTACTCTTATTTCGAGAAAGAAAAGAAAATAACTTTTGATTAATGGAAGGAATAACTTTGGACAGACGAGACATGTGAGATGCTTGTTTTTTATCCCGTTGGACAGCAATACAAACCTCAACCTTGCCTTCATCGACGAGAGACTTTAATGGTTTGAACTTATACCATGCCAATGTTTCCTCTTCGATGAGAATCCCAAGCCTAATTTTTTTCATCATCATCACCTTGAATTGCACAAGAGTTTGTGGCTGGGCAGCCATAACACATGTTCAATTGTCCTTTGATAAAGTATCAGTCCATTGATTATATTTAAATAATAACATATATAAAAAACTTTATATATTCAATCCTCTTGATAATGTGAGGTCGATTTTGTCGATCTAATTGGTATTTTATTTATTGAAGTTTTTAGAAATGCATCAAAGACCATGAGTAAATAGCAGGGAAAGTGTCACCACTAAGTCTGGGAAACAACAACGCCCTCACTATGTCTGTCAATTGGCAACCTTTCCAAGCATAAAACACTAATCCAACACTATCGAATGAATGTATATAAAACCGTGATTACCTCATATATCAATGAGTAGCGCTATAAAAATTAGGCAAAAAAAAAGCCCTGCTATCTTCCGATAACAGAGCTTCTAATGAGCAAATAAACGTTATGACAAAGTCATACTTCTAGCAAAAGCGATTTGTCGAGGAAGATGCGCAAAAATAGTACCTGTTGTACATTGAGCGCATCTGACGAAAAGAAATCGCTTTGTAGCAGAAGTAAAATTACATCATGCCGCCCATGCCGCCCATTCCACCAGCACCGCCCATGCCAGCCATACCGTCATCACCTTGTGGCAAATCAGTAATCATGACTTCGGTAGTTAGCATTAGGCCTGCAACAGATGCTGCATTTTCTAGTGCTGAACGAGCTACTTTAGCTGGATCAAGAATACCCATCTCTAGCATATCGCCGTATTCGCTAGAAGCTGCGTTGTAACCGTAGTTACCGCTGCCACTCTTCACTTCGTTGACTACCACTGATGCTTCTTCGCCAGCGTTGGTTACGATTTGACGTAATGGTGCTTCCATTGCGCGACGTAAGATATTGATACCCGCGTTTTGGTCATCGTTATCGCCACGTAGCTCAGACAATGCATTCATTGCACGAACTAAGGCAACACCGCCGCCAGGGACAACGCCTTCTTCAACCGCTGCACGAGTCGCATGTAGCGCATCGTCAACACGGTCTTTCTTCTCTTTCATTTCAGTTTCAGTCGCAGCGCCAACTTTGATAACGGCAACGCCGCCAGCCAGTTTCGCCATACGCTCTTGTAGCTTTTCTTTATCGTAGTCAGACGTTGATTCTTCAACTTGACGCTTAATAGATTCAACGCGATTTTCGATGTCAGCAGAGTTACCAGCGCCATCAACGATCACGGTATTTTCTTTACCGACAGTGACTTTCTTAGCGGTACCAAGTTGCTCAAGAGTAGCAGTCTCTAAACTTAGACCAATCTCTTCAGAAATCACAGTACCGCCAGTTAGCGTTGCGATATCTTCAAGCATGGCTTTACGACGATCGCCGAAACCTGGTGCTTTTACGGCACAAGTTTTCAAGCCGCCACGCATGTTGTTGACAACCAATGTCGCCAATGCTTCGTTTTCTACGTCTTCAGCGATGATTAGCAATGGCTTGCTCTGCTGCATCACTTGCTCAAGTAATGGCACGATTTCACGGATATTGCTGATTTTTTTATCAACCAACAAGATATATGGGTTTTCAAATTCAGCAGTTAAGCTGTCTTGCTTGTTAGCAAAGTACGGGCTGATATAACCACGGTCAAACTGCATACCTTCGACAACTTCTAAGGTATCTTCAAAGCTTGAACCTTCTTCAACGGTGATCACGCCTTGCTTACCGACTTTTTCCATCGCTTGAGCAATTAGCTCACCGATTTTGGTGTCTGAGTTGGCAGAGATAGAGCCCACTTGAGCAATCGCTTTTGAATCGTCAGCTGGTGTAGCCAGCAAATGAATTTGCTCAACAGCAGCACGAACCGCTTTATCGATACCGCGTTTTAGATCCATTGGGTTCATGCCAGCGGCAACTGACTTCATGCCTTCTTGCAAGATAGATTGCGCCAATACAGTCGCAGTCGTCGTACCATCACCAGCGACATCATTTGTGCGGCTAGCCACTTCACGGACCAATTGAGCGCCCATGTTTTCGAATTTGTTTTCAAGCTCGATTTCTTTAGCAACCGAAACACCATCTTTAGTGATGGTAGGCGCGCCAAATGATTTATCGATAACCACGTTACGACCTTTAGGGCCTAGGGTTACGCGTACTGCATTTGCTAGGATGTTTACGCCATCCATCATTTGTTTACGGGCATCAATGCCGAATTTTACGTCTTTTGCCATGTTAAATTACTCCACTATTATAAGTATGAGAATGCAATTAAATGTTTCAATAATTTTTAAATAATGTTGTCAAAATGCGTTTAGTATAAAAATACTCAAAAAGGACTAGCCTTCTAACACACCCAATACATCAGATTCTTTCATAATCAATAGTTCTTCGCCGTCAACTTTCACGGTTTGACCAGCATATTGACCGAACAAGACTTTGTCGCCAGTTTTTACATCTAACGCGCGAGTTTCGCCGTTGTCACGAATCTGACCGTTACCAGTTGCTAGCACTTCACCTTGTGAAGGTTTTTCTTGAGCAGAACCAGGAAGCAAGATACCACCAGCCGTTTTTGTTTCTTCTTCTATGCGGCGGACAACGATGCGATCATGTAAAGGACGAATATTCATCAATATGTCTCCAATAATTTGGTTATTTGCAATAAGGGTTTATTTGAATTAATGGTCTCAATACCAATATCTATAGGCACTACTGCTTAAAACAGCATTCTAAAGATAAGCTTTGAGCTTGTATCAAAAAGTGGGGGCAAAGTGAGTTAGCTTCAAGTGTAAAGCCCAAAAATTTACAAGAATTTTGCATATCATGGATTATTTAGTTGGTAATGACGTTTATGAACAGTCATTTGATTGGATTGCACAGTATGAAAGGCTTTAGCAAGATTATAAAAGCAGCGATATGAGGGGTAAATTTCAATACTGAATGGAGTTAGTTAAGTGACACCATATCTTTTGCCACTGACCGATTAACTTACCTCTTTTTACGAAACTTACAGCAAGTGACGCCTTATGATATCGCGCTCGATACCAGCAACCTTGACTACAATAGCAACACCACTGGGACAGCTGGCACTCTTGAAAAGATAGCAGAACATGACCATTATAGTCCTTGAGAAAATAACGATAGTTATAAGCAATGCCATAAATAGCGATTAAGGAATGTCCATGAGTTTTTTATCAAACGATCAAAAGTCGTTAACAACCGATACTAATAATACTAAACGTAGCAAGTCTAAGTTTTTAACCGCCCTAACCACTGGGGCCAGTATTGCTACGATTGGAGCGATAAGTATGACTGCACCAACCCTTGCCAGCGCAAAGAATATCGAACCTTCAAGCGCCAACTACAGCTTCACCGTTGAGGAAAAATATAAAGGCACGGCTACTCGCACGCTTAACAAATCTGGCAATACTTGGAAATATAATGTCAATGCTCGGGTGGCAGGTGTTGCAAGTGCTTCGCAAAACAGCACTTTTACCATCAACGGTAATAATGTCATTCCGACTCAAGCCAGCACCACTTATAAGCTATTAGGCGTTGGTCGTACGCACAAATTAGACTTCAATCCAAGCAGTAAAAAGGTGGTGAGTAACTATAAAGGCAAATCGACGACCATGAACATGGCACAACAAGCTTTTGATGATTTAAGTTTGGAAGTGCAAATTCGCCAAGATTTATTGAACGGTAAATTCTCTGGCAACTATTACATGGCGAAAAAAGACAAAATAGAGAAAACCCCTTTCAAAAAATCTGGTAACACCAAGATTACCGTTCCAGCTGGCACATTTGATACCGTACGTGTCGACCGTATCCACGATGACAATAGTCGTTCTACCAGTTTTTGGCTGGCACCAAGCTTAGATTACCTACCAGTAAAAGTTAGCCAAATTAATGATGGCAAAAAGATGGATTTAGAATTAACCAAAGTAAATTAAGCTTTTTATTAAATAAGCAGAAATAACATAAAAAAAGCGGCGCTCTAAATAGAGCGCCGCTTTTTTATGTCTTAAATTTAGCGAAATCAACTAACGTGGCTGCTTAACGACGTTGTTCATTGAAGGAAGACGCTTTAGTAGAATAAATAACCAAATATTGATTGCCAGTAATAAGACAAAATCAAGCAGATAAACCACTATCTCTGCCCAGCTGCTGCCGTAAACGCGGGTAAACAGCACCACACCACTCGCCCCCAAATAAACCAAGGTAAGCATACTGCCTATCAATAGCACATATGGCGAACGACCCCGTAGTATCGCGGGCGTCAAAATAAATGCTGGCACTAGCCATAATGCTTGCCAAGCGATACCGCCAATGACATCAGGACTACTGGGGTTAAAAACATTGATAAAAATAGGTAGCCCAAGCAGTCTATAAACCAACCAAATCAGCCAAGTTACCATCAAGCGCTGACGAATGGGCGTAATTGGCTTTTTAAGTTTGGCAGGTTTGGCAGATTTTTTGGCTGGTGCGCTTATCTCACTATCGGAGCGGTTTGTGACCATTAGATATATTTATTTCCTAATTAATAGCGTTATATAAGACGTTGCATGCTATAAAAATCCGCTTAGCGTGTCCAGTTAGCTTGCGCCAATGCAGTAGCACTAATAGCCAAGCGCCGACCTTGGGCGATAGCCAATTCGCGCTCATCAGCTGAGACAGGTTGATCATGCAACGCCCCACTCACGTGGCTGGCACCATAAGGCGAGCCGCCACGATGAGTACGATTAAGCGCAGGCTCAGCATAAGGCACACCAACAAGGATCATGCCGTGATGCATCAACGGCAACATCATGGTCAGCAATGTCGTCTCTTGACCGCCATGCATCGAACCGGTCGCAGTAAATACAGCAGCAGGTTTGTTCTGTAAATTACCTGCCAGCCAAATAGTGACCGTATTGTCCCAAAAATATTTCATGGGGGCAGCCATATTACCGAAGTGCGTCGGGCTACCAAGCGCCAAACCCATACAGTCTTTTAGATCGTCCATAGTGCAATACAAGTCACCTTCATCAGGTATTGCAGGCTTGCTCGATGTGGTCTCGGGTGCAACCGTTGGTACAGTACGGATACGGGCTGTCATACCAGCATCCTCAATACCTTGAGCGATAGCATAAGCCAATGTCTTAGTCGTACCGTAATTTGAATAATAGAGCACCAAGACATAAGGGGCGGTCTGACTCATTAGCAATACTTCCTCATAAAACCATTAATGTTATTGTTGATTCTAATCATCTACAACAGCTTCTATGCAGTCTATTTCTTTAGCATAAAACCTTACTTATTATGTAGCTATAGTCGATTCAATTTAAAAATAGTACTAGTACAAGGCAATCGAGTGTAGATGTATATTAAATACTTCAAGCGAGGTTAACGCTGTAATACTTTTATAGTGGAATGACTATATACATAATCTGTGACAGATACCGCAATATAGGCATATATTATGCCCCAGTCATTCACCGACATGCAAATAGCCTTGGTACACATTGTCGCTAATAACCTGCTAGAGAGGTTGCTGCTGTGCATTTTGACACAATTAAACCGCAGATGATAACAGCATATCTTTGTTACACTACTGTCACTCAAACACCTGCTAAATGGTCGATATGGAAAATTTATCAAAAAAAATCCCGTTTTTACATCAACGCTGGTTTCAATTTTTACGATTCTTGACTCGGCACTTTTTTGAAGACAATTGCCAGCAAAAAGCGGCATCGCTGACCTACACGACTATGTTGTCAATTGTACCCGTCCTAACCGTCTTATTGATGATCCTATCTTCTGTACCAGCACTTGCATCCGTTAGAGCACAGATATATGAAGTGATTTATAGTAACTTGCTACCACAATCAAGCATGCAGGTCAGTGAGTATATCAATAGCTTCGCTGAAAAATCCTCAAATCTAACCATCATTGGGGCGATGGTGTTATTTTTTACGACCATTATGACATTAACAACCATCGAGCGCGCATTTAACCAAATCTGGCGGGTAGAAAATCGCTCTGGCGGTATGAAAAGTATGCTGCGCTATTGGACCATCGTCACGTTAGGACCGTTAGTACTGGGTACAGCATTTCTTGCTTCAAGCGCGGTCCAAAGCTTGAGTTTTTTAAATCGACAAATCGCTGGTTATGGCATTGACTGGTCTTTTTGGGTACAAGCCGTATCCATTGGTATCACTGTCGCAGGCTTTATTGGTATGTACTGGTTCATTCCAAAAGCACGCGTACCCGCGAAAAATGCAGCCATTGCTGGTCTCTTCGTCGCTATCGTATTCGAGCTGATGAAGCACCTGTTTGGTACAGTAATGGCAAATTTCACCAGTTATGAAGCGATCTATGGCGCGTTCGCTGCATTGCCAATATTTTTATTATGGATTTATCTATCATGGAATCTCATTTTATTGGGTGTTGAAATTAGCTATACCTTGACGATTTTTGAGACTGAAGAGGTCTATCCACGCCACCCTCTGCTAAGTTTGCTGGACATGTTAAATTTAGTTTATACCCATCATTTAAAAGGTGAAGCGGTAAGCGAACAAGCGCTACGTAACGTGCTAGGACGCAAAGAGCTACCAAAATGGTATACCTATATTAATTATCTGCAAGACAGCAATCTAATCACCATGACTGAAGATAATGATTATGTGCTTAAGAGAGATTTGAGCAAAATGACATTATGGGATTTTTATCGCACCCTACCTTACCCCTTGCCTATCAAAGATGAGCTAGACGAGATGGGGCCAGAGGATCAAAAACCTTGGCTTAGCTTGCTAGTCAATCGTTTTGAAAATACGGAAGCTTATGCCAAGCAACAGTTAGATCTACCGTTAAATGCTATTTTTGCCAATAGTGAGCCACGTAAAAAAGCTGATTCTAATGGAAAAAGCATCAAAGGCGGTCAATCAAATTTATTTAGAAAAACCTCGGCGACCACTGCAGCATTAGACAAGAATGAGCCGATCAAAGACACCCCGCACTTTGACCCAATAGCTTATGATAAAGACAGTGATATTGAATGCGATGAGCGGGACAATGAGATTCTTATCCCTAAAGATTTGAATGATTCTCAAATTAAAACCAATGGTAATCTCTTTAATTATAGAGGCGATATCATTACTGAATCAGATAACCCAAAGACGAATTAAGAAAAGCGTTAGTAACGAATGAGGCATATTGAATAATAAAAATTAGTTTTCACTAGAGGTTGTAATATAACTTATTATTATAAATCGAACAAAAGTCGTACGAGATGCTAACACAGCTGTTATATTGCCTTAAACTATTATTAGGGCAATAAATTGAAAAACACAATAGCATTTCCAGTAAAAGCGCTAAGCATTTGTGTCGTATCCATTATGCTTTCTGCTTGTGGTGAAGGTGATGGCAGCACATCATCACTTGTACCACCAACCGTTAATCTACCAGTAGAAACGCCGCCTGTTAAACCACCCGTCACTACGCCTGTTAAGCCGCCAATAACGAGTATTCCTGCTACGCCAATTGGGCCAAGTACGCCTGTTAAGCCGCCAATAACGAGTATTCCTGCTACGCCACTTGAACCAAGTACACCTATTAAGCCACCAATAACGAGCATTCCTGCTACGCCACTTGAACCAAGTACGCCTATTAAGCCGCCAGTAACGAGCATTCCTGCTACGCCACTCGAACCAAGTACGCCTATTAAATATCCAGAACCAAAAAAGGATATTGCTGATTTTTATTTATTAGGGTTTTTTGACCACGATGGTAGAGCGGGAGAAATTCGTGCTATTCGTCCAGACTTGGTTGGCGATTTTCAAGCGATGATACAGTTTGGGCAGAATCATACCGTTGATCCACAGGGTAACGAAGCAAAAAACATGCCGCGCCTGACGGCAGAAAAAGAGGCGCTATTATTGGTGACGCCTACGCTTGAAATGGGTGATATTAATAAATTAGCGGCTGAAATTTACAAAGACGGGGTTTTATTACGAACTATCAATTTAGCCGATCCGACTCAAATCCCAGACACGGATCAGACTAACACTGACCAACGTCCTCGCGTTGCTTACAGTAAGCGCGCATGGTCAACCAAACTCAACTGGGATGAGGTACAAGGTGGTCTCAAAATTCGCATTGTGGATGACCAAAATCGTAGCGGTGAATTGTCAGAAGATAACATAGATTTTGCCGCCCCTGGTGAGTTGGTATTGACCAATATCCGTCTGGGCATGTTAACGGATGCACCTCAATCTTGGGGTCATTATATGCTACGCGATCCAGAAAGAGCAGGTTCAGACTACTTCCAGACCATTCCAGCAGCACAAATGACCGTTGCTAGCTATGATGACATGAAGCTCGAACGAGTAATGGTCGCCAATGGCACTATTTATGACTCAGTCAGTGACTCAAATGATGCTGGCGTTTATGCTGGTGATATGCGCGAAAACACCGCGAAATCAACCTTTGGTGTTGGCATTAATTTAGCCAATTGGGGCGTCACCAGTGCGTCAATGCAAAGTCAAGAGCAACCGCAATTGACCCAGAACGTCAATGCGCATCACGCTCGCGGTAAATATAAGAATGGTGAATATAACCACGGCTTAAGCGGCGGTAATGGTATGTTGACCCTAATCGACTCTCAAGGTAATGAGTTCAGCCACGAAATCGGTCATCATTATGGCTTGGGTCATTATCCTGGTGAACAGAACGGCGATTTCTTTTGGGCCGAGCATCATGCCAATAGTGGCTGGGGCTATAATGGCGTCAGAAACAAAATGCGCAGCAACTTAGACTGGCCACGACAGGTCGAGGGTGATGGTCTCACTGGTAAACCTCTTTTCTTAGCCACCTATGGCTATGGTCGCGATGCGATGTCTGGTGGATCACAGAGTGGCGCTTATTCAAACTATACTCACTATACGGGTTATAGTACAAAAATTAAGATCCAGCCAGCATTTGATAAAGCAGTATTTGACGCTGACTCACCAACTGGCTATAAGAAATGGAATGCCGATCTCAGAAAGATGGAAGTCATCCAACCTAAGGTATGGCAAGGTTCTAAAAACGTTTGGTACAACAGCGCGGATGGTAATTACTTAAAACCACGTTTGCAGGGCGTGCCAATATTTACCATTTTAGGCGGTTATGACCCTGTCGCGCAAAAAGGTATTATTTATCCAGAAGCACGTGGTAACTGGGGCAACGTTTTTGAGTTGCCGACACCAAATAACTCGCTTGAATCAGCAAGCTGCTGGTTAAGCGTTACTTATAGTAATAACACGATTAATGATATTGCGTTGGCTCCTAATCGGATGAATGGTAATGCCAATAAGTTCCATGTTAATTTAGCGATTGCAGACAACCCGAAAAAAGTAGATTTGTACTGTAAAAAGGTCAATGAAGCACAAGTACAGCTCTCAACCATTGATATTCGTCAATATAGTGATGCGATTAAACCGGCGGTTACCTTTGGTAAAGAACAGGGCTATACGGCACTAAGAAAGGTAGAATTGCCAATCTTAGAGCAGAAACTTCTTGCTCAAGCAGAACATTCGACTATTAGTTTAGACGCCAACGGTCAGTTGTTATATGATTCTTATAAAGAGTATCGTGATGAGCTTAGCCCTTTAGCACTCCAAACATTAGAGCGTTATGAGAAGCAGCAAGAAACTCTAAATCGTCTAAACCGTTGGGTCAATGTCTATCGTACGGATTTAATCAAAAAAGAGCCTGAAGCACTTACCGAATTTCAAAAGTTTGTTGTAGATTTAGAGCTACAAGATGATAAACCTTTAGATAATGTGACTACTATCCGTAATGGCAACAACTGCCTTAAAGTTGAAACTCTAGAAGGTGGTAAGTTAAATAGCTTTATTAGTGGCCCAAGTGGCTGTACTGGTGACGACTCTGAACAGTGGATTTACGATCTTAAAGGTAAAATTCACAGCAAAATGGCATTAGATCAGTGCTTAACAGAACAAGGTTCTTGGGTGGTTTTGGGTGCTTGTAGCTTGGACTCGCCAGCGCAAGTTTGGGAGATGAACGGTACTGACCAAATCAAACAAGGTGGCAAATGCTTTGATTTGCGTACTGGTAATTTAGTAGATAATCGCGGAAGCTTAATTACTTACAATTGTAGTGGTGGCTGGAATCAGAAGTGGGCGACGTTAACCAAAAACCCAAGCTTTATCTTAGCAACCACTGGTAATAATCTACCGTTAATCGTAGATAGTCTGCAAAAACAGCCAGTATCGACGGATGATATGCAAACGCGTTCATTAAGTATGGACAGTAAAGAAGAGCCATCAGTGCTAGCAAAAGTAAGCACTGCGATAAGCACTTGGATTGACAATCTAGTCAATTAACAAAACAATCCATCATGCTAAAAATAAGCTCCTATGATAGGGGCTTATTTTTTACTAAATTTTTGTGCGCAATCTGTTATATGATAAGCTAATTTACTTTTAAGCGTTTTTATTCGTCCTTGGATTCAACATCGAAGTGCAACGCACCCGAATC
>NZ_JABUZG010000070.1 GCF_014897815.1 Psychrobacter sp. PG1 | reverse complement strand
CCATCTGATAAGATAAAAGTAATAGGGTTACCGTGAGCATCAACCGCTAAATGAATCTTGGTGGCGCGTCCTGCCACACTTTTACTAATAGCTTGTTCCACCTCATTGCTACCATTACTGTGCTGATGCGCTTTAATGTGTGTGCCATCGATAAATACCCATTCACAGTCTGAGTCTTTAATTAATAAAGCGAACAGTGCAATCAGTTTATTGCTACGAAACCAGCGCTGATAAGCCTTGTAGACGGTATTAGGCTTACCAAAGTAAGGTGGCAGATCACGCCAAGGACAGCCAACACGCATACGATATAATACGCCTTCGACTGTTTGTCTAAGATTCCCTTTGTCATAGATATTAAGTTCTAGTAATATAGGTCTTAGTCTTGTCCAGTGTTGATCTTTGAGCATTGTACGAGGCATAGCAAACGAGGTCTTTTTTGTGTGAGAACTTAAAGACTAACCGTTTGCTATTTTTTTGCCATCGTTTTATTCCCAATGTTCAACACGCCCTA